>CBDCYN010000029.1:0-313517 GCA_965224205.1 Phycisphaeraceae bacterium | reverse complement strand
AGGTCTTGCCCTGGGCGAACCAGACGCCGCCGCGATCGCCGAAGTCGTCAAGGAACCGTTGGCCGTCGCTGGCGTTCGTATCGCCCTGGCCCTCACACGCCGATAGCTCGGCGGCTTGAGCCCGCGGTGCTTCGGGCGTGGGGTCTGGGGTTGGGGTCGATGAATCTTGGTTCTCGGCGGTGGGGTCCTGAGATTCGTTGACTTGCTGATCATCGGCCTGACCTTCGGGCTCAACCGGGTCGATCTCACCCTCGGCCAGTTGGGTCTTGTCGGCCTGGTTCTTTAGGCCCAATAGCTTCTTGGCCTTATCGGTGACGCTCATGTTGTGGGTCTCCTGTGTCTGGTTAGAAAAGGTCTCGACGGTGATCCGATCGGACCCTTTGAACGTGGATTCGGTGTTCATATCCGCCCCGTAGGGGCACACGGCCACGCCCCGCAGCGGCCATTGACGCACAATCACGCCCGGGCCCTCGAACGTGAAGCCGTTGACCTGGGCGACCTGGTCCTGGCCCAGCTCCTCGATCTTGATGCCGTCGCCGGCGAAGTTGATCGACGCCTCGTACGGCACACCGTTCTGGCCCTTGTGGACCACGTCATCGGACCGGTCGCCCTCGTGGTGGTGGACGATGAACCCGCTGGCGATCAGGTCACCGCCGCTGGTATCAAAGCCATCGAGGTAGCCGAGGATCTGGTTCTCATCGTGGGCGTAATCGATGGGCAGCCGGTCCTTGTGGAGGGTCATGCCCGACAGGTCGTGGACGACCCGGCCCCAGAACCAGTGCTCGATCGGCCGGCCCGACCGCGCCGTCATGGTGATCGGGGTGCGGCTGTCCTGTCGGTCGCCGAAGGCCAGCTCGAAGACCTCGCCGCCGAGCTTTAGCGCTGAGGCCGGGACCTGCCTGGTCTTGTGGGGGTTAGCGTTCATCGTGATCGACCATGATGGGATCAGGCGCAAACAGGCTCCCGTCGGGGGTGGTTAGCGCGATCTGGTTGTCGGCGATGAGGGTTTGCTCGCGTTTGATCTGGGGCAACACGTCCTGCTCCCAGTCGTCGCCGAACTTTTCTTTGCGGATCTCGGTCCTCGTGCGTAGCCCGGCCTCGATGGCCATGATGTCGGCCCGGACCTCTTGAGAGGGGTTCCACCACGGCGTGCCGGCGGGGATCCACTCGAACCGAAGGTCGGAAATCGTCATGCCCGCCGGCAGGACCAGCGCGCCGTCGAGGATGAACAGGCCCAGCCGCCAGACCGTGATCTGGCGCAGCAGCTCCTTGAGGTCGGCCCGCTTGGCGGTGGCCGACTTCTCGTACAGGATCAGGGCCGCACGCGAACCAAAGAAGTTGGTGAACGACTCGTCATAAAACGAGAACGGGATGTCCAGGGACTTGAGCGCCGCGGCGGTCAAGTCCCTGGACATCCCGTTCTCGTTTTATGACGAGTCGTTCACCAACTTCTTTGGTTCGCGTGCGGCCCAAAGAAGTTGGTGAACGACTCGTCATAAAACGAGAACGGGATGTCCAGGGACTTGAGCGCCGCGGCGGTCGTGACCTGCATGAGGTTCATGAACTCGCCCGACGGCTGACGCGATTCAAGGAACTGGGCGTCGTCGCCGGGGTCGAGCTGGAGGGTGATCGGGCCCTTGTTGAGGTCGACGTTGAGCGACCCGTCGAAGACCGGCTGCTCGGACTTGACCGCCATGCCGAACAGCTGCGAGACCTTGGCCCGGGCCAAGGCGTAGTCGATACCCTCGTAGATGTCTCGGTAAGAATTCAGCGCCGAGGCGATCGGGCTGATGCCACGGACCTGGTCGAACCGATCGTAGTACCCCAGCCGGAACATGTTCGTGGCGCTGATGTTCCGCTCGTGCTCAAACCCCACGCCGCGCCGCGATCGGCGGTGGACCTGGTAAGACAACGGCCGGCCGGTTCGGCTCACCCGCACGCCGTGGACGACCCTGTCTTCATCGTCGTCGAGCCTTCTGAAATCCTTGTGGGTCCGCACCCGGTCGGACTCGATGGCCTGGAGGCGGCCGTCGCGCAGTTTGAGCATGAACACGTCGCCGTCGACGGTTCGCGACGCCTCGGCTAGCCGGATGAACTTGGCCAGGCCGTGGCAGCCGGCGGCGTCAAAGTTCAGCGGCCTTGACCACAACCCGATCAGCTCCTCGACGCGTTGATCGAGTTCGGGCACACCGCTGCGTGACTGGAAGCTGAACGTGGCCACGAAGTCGAGGTGCTTGCGGATCGCCCAGGCGGCGATCGAGAAGTTGCGTCTGGCGTCCCGGGTCGACGACACGAGCTTGCGCCGCCGCTGAGCCACCAGCTCACGGTCCTCGCTGCGCAGGCTCACCACGGGTTGGCTGCGACGCGGGCTGGCCTCGGTGGCGTCGTAGCCGAACAGACGGGTATGGGGATTGAACGTGGCCGGCAGGATCATCAGAACGCGCCCCCCAGGTTCAGATACCGCAACCCTCCGGCGCCACCCTCTTCTTGGGCGACGCGCTTCTGCCAGAACCCCAGTTCTTTGCGCAGGTCGCCGCGGTCCCAGCGCGTGGTCTGGCCGTCGACGGTCACCTGGACCAAGCCCGCCGGCTGGGTCGCCAGCGCGTCAAGGATGATCGTGACCATTTCACTTGCCGTGGCCATAAAAAAAGACCGTGCGGGTGTGCGGCCCCGCACGGCCTTCGTCTGACTACTCCTAGCCGATCTTATGCCGATCCGGCATCTCGTCTAGGCCTAAAACGCCGTTAATCCATATCGTGGATTAATTCCTCGAATTTCTGTTCTCGTAGGCCCGATCGATCCTCATCTGCCCGCACTTCGAGCACTGACAGCGGCGACGCACGATGTGCGTGTAAGGGTTGCCGGCCGGGTCGGTGCCCCGGAAGAACTGCTCCATTTTGGATAGGTACGGGCCACGGTCGGTTGAGCGACAGATCGGGCAGCGGGTGAGCTTGGCTTCCACTTCCAGGCGTGTGGTTTTGGCGCCGCTGGGCCGGCCTTTGGGCGAGGGTCGTTTCTTGGTCTTGGCCATGGTTTACCTCTCAATCGAGATTCATAGACGTGGCATGACAATCCGCTGGGCCGGCCGCTGCTTGCGGGCTTGTTTGGCCCCCGGCTCGAACAGGCTGGCCCCCAACGTGGACGCGGCCACCACACAGCCCACCAGGCCGTCCAACAAGTGATTGTCCGGCGAGCCGGGCTTGATCCGCCACTCGTCGACGCAACGGCCCAATGCCTCGTTACGCACCGCGTACTCAGCCAGCAGGTGATCGGTGATCATCCGGTGGTCGGTGCCCGGTTTGCCGAACAGGCTCAAACACCCTGGGTCGCCCGGGGCCGTGGCCAGCCGTGCGTGGACAAAGGACTTCCAGTAGTTGGTATCGATCTGGACGCGACGCACCTTGCCACGCCCGTAGGCCCGCGGGATGCGCCAGTGCTCGCCCACACGGTCTCCGGGGTGCTTCTTGTACTCGCTAAAGGGCTTGGACGACGCGCGGATGCTCATACCCATCGAGGCCATGACGGCCGGGTAGGCACACAGGCGGCAGAACCGGTCAACCGTGTCCGTCTGCCATCCGGCGTCGATCAGCAACCGACCGATGGTCAGCTCGTCGCCGTCTTCCCGCCTCCAGGCCTTGGTCATCAGCCGGCCCACGAGCGTCTCGAGACCCGCGTGGATCGAGCCCTCGATCCCAGACCCGGGCTTGGCACGGCCCAGGGTCCGCTTGGCGTCCGAGAGCGTGAAGTAAGAGCGTCCCTGGTCGGGGTAGGCGCCGTAATCGATCACCGCCCCGGAGTGCTTGTCGCTAAACGCGGCCACCACGTAGTAGAGCAGCTTGCGTTGGACGTCGATAAAGGCCACGACGTGTTCGCACTCTAGAGCGTTTTGCGTCAATAATCGCCATATCCGCAAGAGGTGAAGTAGTTTTGGCACTCGGTGGGCGTGACGTCTGTCAGGGCATCGGCGATGGCGTCTTGGAGCGTGCCGAAGGTCTTGGCGGCGACGCGGCGTAGCCACGCCTTGACCTTGCTCCACAGCTTCTCGATCGGGTTCAGGTCCGGGCTGTACGGGGGCAGGTACCCCAGGTCGGCGTCGACGGCCTCGATCGCTTCGCGCACCGCGGCGGCTTGGTGACTCGAGAGATTGTCCATCACGACCACGTCACCCGGGCGCAACGACGGGGCCAAGAACTGCTGGGTGTAGGCCAGGAACGTCGCCGAGTTCATCGGGCCATCGACCACGACCGTCGCACCTTGGATCACCCCGTCGAGCCGGATCGCGCTGAGCATCGTGAGCGTCTTCCAGCGGCCGTGCGGGGTGCGGTCCACGCAACGCTGCCCGATCGGCGACCAGCCATACAGCCGGGTCATATCCGTCTTGGCCCCAGATTCGTCGAGGAAAACCAGATGGGCCGGGTCCACGAACCGCCGGGCGATCGTGAAGTTGTGGCGGCGTTGGGCCACGTCGGGGCGATCTTGCTCGGCGGCGATCAGCGACTTCTTTTGAGCGACAGCCCCAGCCGCTTCAACGCCCGGCACACCGTCGATTCCACGACGCCCAGGTTCAGCATCGCCCTCAACTGCTTGGCCGTGATCCCCGGCTTGGCCGCCACCGCCTCACGCATCCGTTGCTCATCGGCCGCCGTAAGCTTGACCGACCCCTTGGGCCCCGGCACCCCCGGCGTCAACACGCCCCGGCGGTGCCGATCACACCAGTCGCGAACCGTCGACCTCGCCACCCGAAACTGTCGTGATACCCCCGTGATCGTCTGACCCGACTCGGCGGCCCATACCACCCGCTTACGTAGATCCATCGAATACGCCATGACCTTGGCCTCCTTGCCAGAAATCTCTCTTATCGGCCAGCGGCGATTAATTACGCCAAGCGCTCTAAGGGCACCACGCCGCGGTCGAGGCCGTTAGCCTTGGCCTGGATCTCGGCTGCGGTGCAGGCGATCGAGTCGGCGGTGTCGGCGTGTTTGGGCTCGTTCTGATACTCGGCCCAGAAGGCGGCCTCGTCACGCAGCTTCAGGTTCATCGCGTGCTGGACGGCCGAGACCTCATCGGGGTTAAACCGCGCCGGCCAGGCGATCACCGCCCCGTGGTCCATCGCTGAACGGTTCTTGGTGTAGAACGCGTTGGCCGTCGACCCGTCGCCGTCGTTACGGAACGAGTCGTCACGCAGCTGGGCGTATTGGTCCCACAGCTTCTCGTTCGATGGGAACGCGTAGACCAGCTTGGTGCGTTCGCCCTGGTAGTGGGGGCTTTGGTCGCGGTCCAGCAGGGTGTCGGCCAGGTCGCCGCTGTAGATGACCGTGCAGGGGATGATCACGGCGGTCTTGACCCCCGGGCCGGCCAGGCCGGCGATGGCCCCGTTGATCGTCGCTAACCGCGTGGCGCACTGCGAGGGGCTCTTGGCCGATTCGTCGGTCTGGGGGTCGTCGATCACGGCCAGGGTCGGCCGCACCGACTGGCCGTCGTTGCGCGTGTGGACCGCCCCGCGGATGTTTCCCGTGATCCCCGCCACGCGGACCAAAGACCCCGAGGCTTGGGATTGGGGGATCGTGGGCAGGATCAGCTGATCGGCGCCCCAGCCGATCCGCGTGGGCAGGCCGTGGTGGTGCTGGCCCATGCACCGACGCGTCTCGCCTTCGAGGCAGCGGATCGGGTAACAGACCTCCGGGTAGTCTTCCAACAGAAGGTCATTCCAAGATAGCTCGGCCTTGAGGTTGTTGAGCATGGTGGTGGCGTGGTCGGCGGTCGAGCCCACCAGGAACACGAACGGGTGACGGGCCGTTAGCAACGCCCACAGGCAGGCGCACTCACAGAGCGTGGTCTTGCCGCTGCCGCGGGGCATGGCCACGGCGAACGTCTGGCGGTCGACGACCACGCGTTGGATCTTGTCGATGACCTTGAGGTGATCATGGGACCAGGCCAGTGAGAACTTGACCGGAAAATAGGACTCACAGAAGAACCGGAAATCATCGTGTGCCGCAGATCGACGGTGGGCATCGTGCACCGGGGGCAGGGACCCGATGTCGCGGCCCGCACGGGACACGACCCGAGACCGGCTAGCGGCCCGTTGCTTCTTGAGCAGGTAATCACCCATCGCCTCCCTCGGTGGACCGGTCCATCACCGCCGCGGCGGCCAGGCGGGCGTGCTCCTCGATCGGGTAGTCCTCGCTGGCCAGCCCCAGCGGCAGAAGGTGGCCGCGGATCAGGTTCAGGGTGGCCGTGGCCGAACCCGACCCGATCGGATCGGGTTCACCCTCGCAGGCGGCCTTGCGGTCGTAAAGCCCCATCATCCGGTTGAGCTCTTTCTGGGCCGACAGGGCATCCTTGACGTCGCCGCTGTCGACGGCCCGCATGTACAGGTCGTTGACCCGCGTCACGGCCAGGCCGAACTGCTCGTGGCGGTTGAAGTCCGCCGCGGCGGTGATCTTCTGGCGGGCGTCGATCACCGCGGACTTGGCCTCGGCGCGGCTCATCTTGAACTGACGCAGGCACACCGACTCGGCGTGTTCAACCGTACGTCCGTTGATCAGAAGCAACGCCAATTGGTCCAGTTGATCGGGTTTCATATGGCGGAAACAAACAAAACCGTGTTTTCCTGCTTTTCCGTCGTTAGTCTCCGGGCTAAATCCAAAAAAGGACCCACCGCCTTCCTACTTAAGCGTCACGCCGATCGACGAGGCCTGCACCCGCGCGTCGTTGGCCATGACGAATTCGGCGTCACCGATGAGCGTGACCTCATCGCCGGCAAACAGCTTGTTATCTGCAAGCTTCTCGAGGTCGGCCACGGCTCCCAGGAACGACGCCGAAGCGTTAGCGTCACGCCAGTAGATCTTCTCGGTGCCGCGGTTACGGACCACGACCTTGCCGTCAACATCGAGCCGAAACGGCGTGGTGGTCACGCTGTGGATCGTGTTGGGTGCGGAGTCGGCGGTCAGACCCGGGTCGACCAGGAACTCTTCGGCGGCGATACCGGTCAAGGCCGAGTTGTCGTTCCCCCCGGGGTGGAGGGTATCGCCGGGGTTGTTCCAACCCGCATTCGTGCCCACAGGCCCCACGACCAGCGAGTCGTCGAACCACATCTTGACCCGGCCCTCGAGGATCAGCTGTTGGTGGACGTTTCGGATCGCCTGGCTCTCGGCCTCGTTGATGCCGGGGTCTGCGTAGAGCCGGTCGCCGGCGATCGCCATGTAGGTATCCGACGTGGGGTACAGGGCATCGAGCCGATCCAGCAGAGCGGTGACGTCCGACTTGTACGCCGCCTCGGCCGTGCCCAGGTTGGCGTCACGCGTGCCCTGCCAGTAGAAGTGGATCAGCCGCTGGCCGGGCGTGCGACCGTCGCCGGCGAGGATCGTGGTCATCAGGCACATCGCCCCGGTGCGGTTACCTGTGTTGTACCGGTCGCTAGCGGCCGGCGGGTTGTAGTCCGAGGCGGCCAGGCCCCCTTTGGGGGCGATCACGTTCCAAGCCTGGACGGGGTAGACGTGGCGGATCCGCTGGGCGAACTCGACACCGAAGCTGCCCCCGGGCTGCTGGGACTCCGAGGTGATGCCCGACCAGGTGGCGTGGGCCGCTTGGGCCCCGGACCACGGGTCGGTCATGGGCGAGACGAAGTCCCCCTGGCGGTCGACGGCGTAGATGTTCGGGTTGCTTCCGGTCTGCAAGCCGGGGGCCCGGCCCGAGATCTCGCTCTGGCCCACCGCCACGCCCACGAAGGACGGGGCTTTGAACCGGAAGACGGGTCCCTCGGCGCCGCCTGGGCCACGGATCGACAGGCTGTCGGTGCTGGTGCTGCGCCAGGCCACGCCGAACATATCCCCGCGATCGATGAGTTTGTCGTAGAACTTCACCAGCTGCCAGGCGTTGGAAACGAACTGTTCGAGCACGATCCTTTTGGTGTTACCCGTCGAGCCCCGGCTGAGGGTGGCGCGGAACCGGCCCCAGGTATCGGCGAAGTTGGTGAAGTCACCGCCCAGCTGCGTAAAGGTCCCACCGGCTTGATCAACCTCGAACAGGGTGCCGTTAGTGACCGAGGAACTAGCGTTGAACCGGAAGAAGTATCCGGCTCCGTCGGTGCCGTAATGGTTGTCGGAGTAATGATAGAAATAGGGGCCCCCACCCATGGTGGCGGGGTCGGAGATGTCCTGTTCCCACTCCACCGATAGCTGCGTGGCCGGTGCGGCGGGGTGGTTGTGGAACGCCGCCAAAGGGATGGCCGAGGTCATCCATGCGGTGGCGCCAGCGCCCTGGATCGTGAACCCGGGCTGAGGCGGGTTGGACCCGCCCTGATCGGCGACGTAGGTGAAGGTGGTCGCGGCGGCGCCCTCAAGCGGGAAGAACAGGGGGTCGAGATCGACGGGGTTGGTCGGCTGGCCCGAGAGGTTAAGGGTCCGGCTTAGCAGGGGAAGTTGTGCGGCCATATTTATCTCCAATGATTCGTTAGGTGCTAGAGTTGCTATCGACCGAGACGATGGTCGACCAGGTTCGCTGCGCGCTATCGATGCTGGCGGTGACGATCGCGATCCCGGCCTCGCCAGCGGTTACGCGGTTCGTGGATTCGTCGTGTTTGTAGGATCCCGACGACCCGATCTCGGTCATGGCGGTTAAGGCGATCAAGTCGGAGCCGTCGAGGCGGTTGAGCACCTGGATCTGCGGCGAGGTGATGCCCGTGGTCAGACGCTGACCGTTCTTGAACCAGGTGACCGTGTACTCGTCGTTGGTGTTGGCCTCGTCGAGGGTCAAAACAACATCGGCGTGGTAGACGTCCTGGCTGGCGGCCAGCTCGTAGCCACTCTTGTCGTTGTTGGTCTCGACCGTGACGCTGAGGTTGGGGCTGTTGGTGGACGGCGCTGCCGCCGTGCCGTCGACGCCCAGCCGGTAGCGGATCTGGTTACGCTCCGTGACCGACCAATCCGATGACCCTCCGGCCCCGGTCCCCACATCGTCAACCGTCTTGGTCGTTACCGCGTCGGCATTCTCGAAGAAGGTATCGAAGTTCCCGGCGATCCGGCCGGGGGTCGTCTCGGTTAGCAGGGTACTGAGATAGCCCTGGACCAGACATTCGACCTCACCGGCGGGCCCGATGACCATAGCAGACCAGTTGGTTGGGGCCGACGATGCGAGGATCGCGTTGTCCGTGCCCCGCATGTCGGTGTTGGTCGTGCACGTACCGACCAGGGTCACGTTGGGGATCACCGCGCCCGTGTGGGTGGCGCTGGCTAGCGTCACGGTGTCAGAGGCGGCGTTGAACGTGCTGCGGGTTGATACCGCTGCGTCTAGGTTAGATAGACCTAAGCCCGCCGTGTCCTGGGGATCGTAATTGACCAGCTCGACCTCGATATAGGCCGGGTCGACACCCGCGGCGTTCACGCACAACTCGACGGCCTGCTGGCCGGTGGCAAACGCCGCATCGGGCCAGTCCACGCGGTACAGACCGGGGCAATTCGTTGAATCAACCTCGATGGCCGCGTTATCGCTGTGGGCCCCAGAAGGTGAACCCAGCGCCGTGGCGTCGGCCTTGACGCTGGCTTCCAAGGCACGCACGTATGTCAGATCCAGGTCGGTGACGGTTAGCCCCGTCTTGGGCGCCCCGGTGGTGGCGTCGATGAGCTTGAAGTAGGTGGTCACGTCCGTGGAGCCAGCTTGTTTGATCATGGTCGAACACCTATTGCTTGTTGCCTCGGAGGTTGCCCATCAGCAGGCCACCACCACTAGCTTGCGGCTGGCTGGGACCGGTGGATGGGAACGTGGACATCACGTCGCCGGGAACCCCGATCTCTAGCTGCTGCTGATACCAAGGGCTCGTACCGGTGATGGTGTAATCATCGTTGGCCGCGTCTTGATATCCCGGATCGGATCCGGTGATCGAACCGACATCGATATCCGCCGTACCGTCGATATCCCCGGCCGCATTGCTAAAGAAACCGCAGTTGAACAGAGCAAGCCACTCGCTGAAGTCGTCGGGGTCGATCCCAAACCCGCCGGCCGGGGCGTTGGTGAACCCTGTGGCGACGGCCACATTCAACGCCCCCAGCGGCGTGATCCAGTTGTCGTTCCCATCGGGGCTATCGAGGACGCAGTTGGCGAACATCGCCTGGGCCAGGACGTTCGATGCATTGCGAGCGAAGATGCTGTAAGCAGCGCTCAACAAGCCGCTATCGTTATCCAGATTCACCGCCAACCCGGAGTTGTCCACGATCGTGGACAGCGCCATCATAATCCTGTGATTATTGGCACTGATCCCATCGGCGCAGTGGTTGATCCGCACCCTGGTGACCAGGATCGATCGCGAATTGGCAAAGCTCGTGTCAATGCTGATCCCGTGCCCCCCACAGTCATGGATGTGAAGGTTTTCGAATAAGAGGACGGAGTTGTTGCCGCCTCCGGTCCGGTTCAAGTCGATCCCATCAGCGGTGTAGTTGCGGATCTCAAAATTAAGGAACCGGATGCTATAGATACCGGTCGTGTTCGTGAAACTAAAAGCGTTGGCCAGGGACCCGGTCGTCCCGTCCAAAACGGCTTTTGTCTGGTCACCGACCGTTGATCCGTACCCTTCTAAGCGTACCCCTTTGTCAGACCACGTGACCACCTCGTTGTAGACGGTCGACCCGTTGTTCTGGATCAGGACACGGTCGTTGTCGGCCGCCGCAGTGACCGCGGCCTGGATCGTGGCCTTGGCCAGGGCTTCGGTCGAGCCGTCATTGGCGTCATTGCCGTTGTCACCGTCTACGTAGAAGTCAGCCATAACTATTGCTCATCGTCCGGCAACGCGTACCAGCCTTCGGGCAGGTGCACCGCATTAGCGCTGAGTTCCCAGCCCTGGTCGGTCAACACGTACACCCGGCCCGTCACGTCAGGGCCGATCTTGACGGGTTGACCGTGAGGCACGAGCACGACCCTCGGATTCGCGCACCCGCTCAAGCAGGCGGCGGCGAAGATCAGGGTCCACGCCCACCGCTTCCTGAGCGATGGTCGATCGGTCGAGCCGTTCAAAAAGGATGGGCCATAACGCATCAAAAATAGCCTTCACCATGGACGCGATGACCAGCACCGGGTTAGGACACCCCGGCCTTGGGCGCCCCGATCTCCGACGCCGCCTTGGCCTTGGCCCGCCCGGCGGTGTACGCCGTGGGCGAAAGCACCATGGCAGCGGTGGCCACGACCTGAGCCCATACGCTCTGCGTAGGGATCACGCCAGAGGCCAGCAGCAGGCCCAGGATCGTGGTGGCTGTTGACAGCCAGAATTCTGTGGTTTTGTAGCCGGGTTTCATGGTGTGCTCCTGTGTTCTTGGCGTAACGCATCGGCGATGTCTTGAACCGCCGAGGCCTGATCGATGTGCGCCTTGAGGAACTGCGTGAGGGTTTGAGTAAGCATCTGCTGTTGATCCTTACTGATCTCAACTTGGGCACGCTGGGTTTCGATGCGGTGTTTACGCTCGAGGCGTTCGGCCTCGATCACATAGTCAACGTACCGGCCACCTAGCTCGTATACGACATACAGTCCCGCCAAGAGGATGACACCCGGCAGGCCGACTGCTTTGGCGAAATCCATGGCTTGATCGATCACGGCAAGCCTCTCGCCAATGTTTCTCGATGAAGTTTGATTGCTAGCCATGGGAACCAACCTTTATCGCGATGAGGTGAAGGGCAGAGATGAGTACAAAGATCATGTTGATGCATGTCGTGGTCTCTAAGCTGCGACCAGGTCGCCGTAGATCGTGGTGTAGCCGCCCGTCGTGACGTGTTCACGATCAAACGACTCGCGTGCGAATTCCGTGGGTTCGTATGGACCCACGGGCAGGTTTTGCGTGGCCGCGAACGCGTATTCCATCTGCTGGTCGTACTCGGCGGTGTTCTGGGGGTTCCACACCAGCACCTGTTCGATTGCGCCCGTCGCCGCCAGATGGTTGGTGAGGTGCACGTGCCAGGCCAACGCCGACCCGTCCCAGGCCGTGGGCTGCACCCCGCTGTTGCGGTAGCCCGCCAGCCAGGGGACCACCTTGACCCCCGCGGCCAGGGACGTGTTGACCCGGTTAAGGGCGTCTTGGAACCCGCCCCATTTGGGGTCCTTGGCCATCTGCGCGTACCGGGTGCCGTTGCGGATGAAGTAGACATTGGGTGACGAGACCCCGTCGACTGTCCCGCTGGGGTAGGCGATCTTGTCGTGGCTGGAATAGATCGCGAATCGCTGTTGCGTGGCTTTGTAGTTAGAGATCTCGATCTTGTGGCCCACCGCCTGCTCGATCGGCTCCTGGAACGCCCGACGCACCGCGATGTTCCGCAACCAACCGTTAGCGAACTGGTTCCAAAGATTGCGGATCGGCGACGTGAGTGAAGCGAATTCACCGGGGTCCACACCATGCCGCATGTAAACCGGCAGATGCGACACCGCCTGATCATCGCCCATCATGGCCTCGACGAACGCGACCCGCTCATCGCCCGTCATCTTTTGGAGGTAGTACGTACCGATCGTGGTCTCGATATCGCAAAAGACCTTCTCGATGTCACCGCCCATCGCCACGACCTCGGCGGCGAACTGGCCGACCCACGACGCCGTGGCCTCGGTATATGGCCCGTTGACGACCAGGTCCCGGATATCGCTGGCGTCCAGAGGGTGCTTCTTATCACCCGACGCTAGCCACCGGGTGAAGATCACAACATTGGGCCAGCACCTGGGGTCCTCAAAGAACTCCATTGCCTTACGCGCTTGCCACCGCGGCTTGGCTTGGAGATTGACCCTTACCCGACGCACACCGCGCAGGATCGACGGGCTGTCATGGAGGGGTTTCGACCAGGCATACGCTTTAGAAATGGCCATGCGGGGCACCATACAGCCTCCGCACAGGCTTTTAGTATCTTACCGCACTAGATGTGGGGGGTCAAGATAGGTCCTGGTTCTATATTTTGCGATTCGCATCTTTCTTGGTTTCAAGAGGTCACGATTCTACACGCAAACCCTTGCCAATCAAGAATCGTTCGGTCATGACCGGTCATGAGGTATCGGGCCATAGTCTTTGAACCTGACGAAAAGCGCCCCCATCTATCAAAAATGTGGTGTTTTTCTCGGAAAATATTGAAAAAAACAAGGGATTCATAAGCCCTAGGTTCCAGGTTCGAGTCCTGGTGTCGGCATTGGCCCAGATCGATTGAACCGCCTTGTGATTGCGGGTATTGATCTAGAATAATAACGACTTGAAGTTCATCGGGATACGTGTTTGAGTTTGCGGTGAGCTGTTAGGGGCGCGAAGATCGCTGCAAATCGTCCTTGAGGGGTAACACCCCCTATTCGATTGAGGTGAGTGGGACGTGACCCATGGTCAATGGCGGTCCGCAGCCCGGTTCTGACTGCTGCTAAGTGAACTTAGGGATCGTTAACGGTATCCGATGTGTCTGTGCGGGCCGCCCTTGGCTTCATGTCCATCAATTCCGTCTCAGGGCCTGCGGAAGATCACCTGTCGGGACTTGAAGACTATTTTCAAACGGCTACCATCGCCCCCCACAATCTCCCTGACCCCGCTAATACCCCGAGGTCTCTCCGCCTCCAACCCTACGCCATTTCAATAAAAAACCCCTCGGATCGAGCCGAGAGGTCGTTTGTTCTTTCTTTTTTTTACGGCTTTTTCCGAAAAAAAACCCGGTTTCTGGTGTGTTTTGTTACACGATGACGGGTTTTCTGACGTTCCGCCTCAACACCGCCAATCCGCTAGCTGCGAGGCCAAACAAAAGCCCTGAACCCGGCTCTGGGATCGGCGGAAGGGTGTCAGCGGTCTCGAGCAGATCGATGAGCACGTCTGCGGCGGTGCCTGCTTCGATTTCTAGGGCCACGCGGTCAACATTTTCGAAGATATCCGAGCTAAAACCGGTGAAATCGCTGTAAACCAGGATCACATCTCCGGGTTGGATATCCTCAACAGTGATCGACGCGCTGCCATGGGCATCGGACTCGACCGTCATGGTGAGGTTGGCCTGTCCGGGTTCGACCACAACCTGGGCCCCAGACGGGATCGCGATATTGTTGACAAGGATCTTGATCGCGTCGTCAGGCCCACCGCCGGTAAGGTCTAGCTCGCCCAGGCCGGATCCGTTCGCGTCCCAGGTCACCTTAGACCGGCCGCCTTCAGAGAATGCGTTTTGGGAATGGCCCAGCAGGCCCGGGCCGATGTCCTCGCCAATCACCTGAAGCCGGCTGCCACCCGATACAGGGTCTGTATCCGTGGGGAACCCGATAATCTCCATGGTTCGCGACCCGCCCACCGCGGTGTTTGACGTGACGTTGAGTGGTCCGGGGGCAGCGGTTCCCACCGTTCCTGACCCCTCGTCAAAGTCGTCTATCAGGACGGCCGCATCCAGCCCGCTAGCCCAAAATGCACCTAATGCACAACAAACCCATCCGACCATCCATCGCGAATTCAACTTCATACTCATCGTACCGTACCCCTTAACTTCCGAAGGATTGCCCACCACCTGCTGCAGTCACCTAAACCACCGATAAAACTTAAAAGTATTTTCTAATAAACACTTAACTCTGATACTCAGCCGACACGATCATGACTCGAGCGCGACAGATGCTCGTGTTCAGCGGATTTCAAAAGCAACGTTTGGAACCTTCTAACCTCCAAAATATGCTTATTACTTCAAAACCCCTTCAACTACGGACCGTTCTTTCAGGAATCATAAGGTTGATCCCTGTCAGATTTACCCCGATATCACGATCTCAATTTTTCCCTAATTAACAGGAATGGTAACGGAAACCGACCTCAATTGCAACGCTTTTTCTTAGATTTTGACGCATTCCTACTCCAATACGATCCAGCCTTTGCCTTGCCGCGCTGGCATTTTTATACGATTTTCTTATTTCTGACGAACCTTTTCCGTTTCCCAAGGCAGGCGGGCGATGTATTGACCCGACACCGTGATCAGATCCTCGTTTGAGTTCAATGCAGCGCGACGGTCGTGGTGTGCAAATTAAAGATGAGGGGTTCTCAGCTGTGGGCTGGCAGCTCGTAACTCGTACGATTTTCGCCGTTTTTAATTGAGTCTGCCGTGCTGAATCCCAGGTGTCTGCTTGAAACCCGTGGCAAGACACCCCGAATGTGAACCGGGTTGGTGTAAGGTACTTTTCGGTGTCCCGATACCGCGTCGCAGACCCGTTGGTCCCGGGGGGTCGTCGTGCTGCCTATCGCGATTGGCGCCGTCCTGATTCATCTGGGATGGGTATACTCCCGCCATGAGTTTGATGCAGACGATCGCGAGCCTGGTCACGCTTTCGGCGGTGTTCGGGTACGTCAACCACCGGTGGCTAAAACTGCCCACGACGATCGGGTTGATGCTGATCGCGCTGGTCGTGTCGGTTTTCATCAGCGCCGCGGGGTCGTGGGTGCCGGGGGTAGAGCGGTGGGCCGTGGATCTGCTGGCGGGGGTGGACTTCAACAAGACGGTGATGCACGGGATGCTCGGGTCGCTGCTATTCGCGGGGGCGCTTCACGTGAACCTCAACGACCTTTCTCAGCAGAAACTGGTGATCGCGCTGACCGCGACGCTGGGCGTGATGGTGTCGACGCTGATCATCGGGACCCTGTCCTGGGTGGTGTTCCGGGCGGTGGGGGCCGAGGCCAGGTTCATCTACTGCCTGCTGTTCGGGGCGTTGATCTCGCCCACCGATCCGATCGCCGTGCTGGGGATCCTCAAGAGCTTAGGGGCGCCCAAGACGCTCGAAACCAAGATCACCGGCGAGTCGCTTTTCAACGACGGCGTGGGCGTGGTTGTGTTCCTGACCATCGCCGGGATCGCGGGGCTTTCCGGCCACGGGGCGGACCCACAAAGCCACGTCACTGCTGGCCAGGTCGCGATCCTTTTCTTACAGGAGACCGGTGGCGGGGCGGTGTTCGGCTTGGCGATCGGGCTGATCGGGTACGGGCTTCTCAAAACGGTGGACAATTACCAGGTCGAGATCCTGATCTCCCTGGCGATGGTGTTGGGGGGGTACGCGTTGGCCAGCCACCTGCACCTGTCGGGGCCGATCGCGATGGTGGTCATGGGGCTTCTGATCGGCAACCACGGCCGGCGGCTGGCGATGTCGGGCCGGACGCGCGACCACCTCGACACGTTCTGGGAGTTGATCGATGAGATCCTCAACGCGGTGCTGTTCGTGCTCATCGGGTTGGAAGTGGTGGCCTTAACCTTCACCGGGCAACACCTGCTGGCGGGGTTGATCATGATCCCTTTGGCGCTGTCGGCGAGGTTCGTGGCGGTCGGCCTGCCGGTGGGCATCCTCAGGGCGCTCAAGCTCCACACGTTTACCGACCACGCGGTCAAGATCATGACCTGGGCAGGGCTACGCGGGGGGATCTCCGTGGCGTTGGCCCTATCGATCCCCTCGACCTTACACGGCCAGCCGATCCCGGAGCGTAAGGCCATTGTGGCGGTCACGTACGTCCTGGTGGTGTTCTCGATCGTGGTCCAGGGGTTGACCCTCGGGCCGTTGCTGCGGCGGTGCGGCGTCGCCCGGGGTGAAGGCCCGCTGCCTGATATAGAGCAGGTCGAACACCACTAATATGTATCCAGATTAATCCGAGCATACTCACAGCGAGCCGCGACCGTGAGGGAGCGGGTTCTTGGTGTAATCCAAGTTTGTGGCGAAGGGTGGCTGGAGCTACGTTCATCGAAGATGAACATGCCCCAGGACCGGGGTTTCTCGGCTGGGGCACGCTTCGCTTAGCCCCAGGCACCCGCGCTGAGCGCTTCGCCTCCTTACCTTTTCAGGACCACCCATCCGGGATCGGTATAAGAAAGTGTGTGAGAAAGGAGTGTGCCACTTGCGGCTGGCCCGCCACTGTGATGATCGGAGGCTAAAAACACTGGCTGACAAGCAGCCAGTGGCACACGATTTTGAGATCCACATACTTCTTACACACTTCCTCTAAGGAACAAACCACCCATGGATCCGCCCGTGACCGTGCCAGCTGTGCTTATGGATGATATACTTCCATAAGCACAGCTGGAGACCCCTATGGCCCTACAAGAGCAGATGTACGAATTATTCCTGATCGATCGGCAGGTGCGAGGGATGCACAAGCGGCTGGAAGTGGCCAGCCGCAGGTTCGACACCCAACAGACCAAACTCACCCAGCTCAACCGCCAGCGGCAGGAGTTGACCGGTCAATGCAAACAATTGCAGGTCCAAGCCGCGGAGATGGAAAACCAGATCCGAGAAAAACAAGCGAGGATCGAGCTGCTCCGCCAGCAGATGAACACCGTCACCAGCAATAAAGAGTACTCGGTTTTACTTTTGGAGGTCAATACCCTCAAGGAAGACATCAGCAAGCTCGAGGACGAGACCCTCACCCAGATGGGCGAAGTGGATCGGGTCAAACAGTTGATCCAGGACCTAGACGCCAAACTCGAACAGCAAACCGCGGTTCTAGCTAGAGCGAAGAAAGAAGTTGATGAGTGTCAGCAAGAGGTTCAGCCCCAGCTGGCGTCCCTCACCGGCCAGCACACCCAGGCCCAGCAGCAGCTGCCTCCCGGGGTGCAATCGTTGTTCTCACGGTTACAAGAAACCCACGAAGGCGAGGCCATGGCGGTGGTCACCGAGGAGAACCGCAGGGCGATGGAATATTCCTGTGGTGGGTGTTACATCACCATCCCGGTCGAACGGGTCAATACCCTGATGATCCAGCAAGACCAGGTCGTCACCTGCCCCAACTGTGGGCGGATCCTTTACCTCGACCAAGAACTCAAGACGTCGATCGGTTCTAAGTAGCGTCGCTGCCGGGTTGAGCGTCGCTCATCGCGCCGCCGTGAAACCACGCCAGGTGGACCCTCGAACTGCCCGCCGGTTTCGTCCAAGGGCACAACAGGCGTCGCCGGTCGTAAGACCTTAGGAGGGGCATAGGGAAAAGACGATGAACGTGCGGATTTTTGTCGACGGTGGGTCACGCGGCAACCCCGGACCAGCCGCAGCCGGCGTGGTGATCCAAGACACGGATCAGGAGGTAATCCGACATGAGGGCGGCTACTACCTAGGGCGGCTTACCAATAACGCCGCCGAGTACCAGGGCCTGATCCGGGCGCTGGAACTGGCCGACGAGATCGGGGGCCGATCCGCGACGATTTTCAGCGATTCGCAGCTGATGGTCCGACAGGTCACCGGGGCCTACAAGGTCAAATCCGCCGCGCTCAAACCCCTGCACGACCGGGTCCGTGACCTCTTGTCAGGGTTCGACCGCTGGCAGATCACCCACGTCTACCGTGAACACAACCACCGCGCCGACGAACTAGCCAACATGGCCATGGACGCCCGGGACGACGTGATCGTCACCTCCATCCCTGTCAGTGTCAGTGGCGAGGCCCAGGGTGTGGCGCCTAACATCCGCCCCCAAGGAGCCAGGGCCACCGCCGCAGACGACGCGCCCCGTGAAACCCCGGACCCGTCGGCGGTTCAACCCGACCCACAGACCTGGACCGCGACGTTTGAGTCGCCGCCCGGACCCGCTTGCCCCGCACCGGCACCGACCGATTCGTATCGATTCGGCCCCGCTGTGCCTGGTGGGATGTGCGTGCATGCGGCCTGGGCCGTCCTCGACGCGACCGTAAACGCCCGCCCGTCAAGCCCGCCGCCGTTATGGGATGCCACCCGGCCGACGGTTGCCTGTGACCGTTGCGGAGCATCGATCCAGATCGTTGATACCGCGGTGGGCACGAAAATCCCCGTGAACCCGACCGACAAGACCGCCGTGTCGGAAAGATGAGTGTTAACCACGTAAGCCGTAGCTGAACGGCCACGGCTTGTTTTGAAGTTTAGCGACATGAAGAGGACCCAGTGACGCAACAGCCAAGCAGAGGCGGCGTCGGTTTGGGCACCCCTTGCCCGAGAAGGCAACGCCGCCACGACGCGGGGCAGACGCGGGCCGGTTTGAAAGAGCCTATCAACATCCATGACCCCTAAACCACCGCCAAGACGCCAGCAGCTCGGGTTTTTGTACCTGCCCCCCTATCGGATCCAGGGCCTATCCGTCGCCGGGGAACAGACCGCGGTGCAGATCCCGGAGCTGGACGTCTGCTTCGATATCGGCAGCTGCCCCCGACCGGCGTTGACCAGCCCATACGTCGCCCTATCGCACGGGCACATGGACCACTCCGCGGGGATCGCGTACTACTTCTCTCAGCGCCAGTTCCAGGGCATGGGAACGGGCACGGTGGTCTGTCACCCGGCGCTTGAGAAGCCGATCCAGCGGGTCATGGCCGCCTGGGTCGACCTCGAAGGTCAGCGGACCAGCTTCCGCCTCAAAGCCCTAGCCAGTGACGAGGAGCTGGAGATCAAAAACAATCTTTACCTCAGAGCGTTTACCACGGTTCATACCGCGTCTTCCCAGGGGTATACCGTCCTCGAGAGGCGAAGCAAGCTCAAGCCCGACCTCGTCGGGCGGCCTCAGGAGGAATTGGTGGCGCTCAAAAAGAATGGTCAGCAGATCACCCAGACCCTCGAGATCCCCCTGGTGTGCTACACTGGTGACACCGCGTGGGGCGAACATTTCGATCGGGAAGAGGTCCTGGCCGCCAAGATCTTGATCACCGAGTGTACCTTCACCGACCCCAACCACCGACGCCGCGCCGACGTGGGCAAACACCTGCACCTCGACGACATTGTCCGCCTCATGAAGCGATCCAGCGCCGAGGCGGTGGTGCTCACCCACCTGTCGCGACGCACCCATCTAGCGGCCGTGCGCAAGCAACTCGATGAAACCATGTCGACCGAGGACCTCAACCGGATCTTCCTGCTGATGGACAACCGCGCCAACCGGGCCCGGTACGACCAACAGGTCCGCGCCGCCGAGATGGTCGAGCAGGGATGACCCCCGGATGACCCCGGATCCACCCCATGAAGAGGCACGCCCCGGATCGTGTCGGCCGATCGATTCAAGCCCTGACCCCGTCTCGATCGCGGTGACCGCAGCCCCCCGCGTAGATCAAGACCCTTCACCCCACGAAAAAGCGGATCACCTCGCCGCGCAGCTGAACCTCCCCCGGGTCGAGCCCGACGCCCAGGGGTTCGAACTGTTGATCGCGGTCACACCTGATCGGATCGAGATCCGCTGGCCCTCGCAAGGCCGGCGACCGGTCTATGTCGATCTGTGCCGTGTCGATACCTCGACCCCCGCGGGCGCGAGGCTCAGCCAGCCCCTGGCCAAGGCGATCGGGCTCAAGGCCCGATCAGCCGAACCGCGATGGGTCGTCGACGCGACCGCCGGCTTGGGCGACGACGCCTGGCTGCTGGCGTCGTGGGGCTGCCGGGTTACGCTGTTGGAGCGTCACCCCGTCATCGCCGCGCTTCTACGCGACGGTTTAACCCGGGCCGACCGATCCCACCCGACCATCACCAGCCGGATCAAGCTTATCGAGGCTGATGCCCGATCGTGGCTAGCGGCCCTGCCCCCGGGCGTCCAACCCGAGGTGGTCTACCTCGACCCCATGTTCCCGGCACGATCGAAATCAGCTGCTGTTAAAAAGAACATCCGGTTATTAAAACGGTTGGTCGGAGACGACGACGACGCGGCGGTCTTAGCACCCCTAGCGATCCAGGCCGCCGCCAAACGGGTGGTGATCAAGCGCCCCCTTCACGCCAAACCGATGATGGCTCACCCCACGTTCACCCAAAAAGGCAAGAGCATCCGTTACGACGTGTACGTGGTCGGATCAACACCGGAAGCGGGCGAAAAACTGAATGAAGCCCGCGTGGATCACACAAGGCTAAACACACGCGACCCTCATGACGGCCCGCGCACCGCACGCACCGCCCCGCTGACGTAGGGCCAGCCGCTGATCACGGTCACCGCCACCATCGCGTAGACCAAGACGTCGCGTGTCGGTGCTAGCCACGGGCGGTCGGGCTTCTGCGGGTCGAGCCCGACGATCAGCAGCACCAGCGGAACGGTGACGGACTGGAGCACCATCTTGAACTTACCAAACGACCGGGCCGCGAACGCCACCCCTTCGCCCTCAAGCTGATCGCGGATACTCGTGACCAGAAGCTCTCGGGCCAGCATCACCACAACCATCCACGGGTAGACCCCGCTGACCATCACGACGGTGTCGCTTGCGTCCGAGGCGCTCGTGGCCGCAAAACGTGGCCCGGCTAGGAAGATGAACGCCCCGAGGATCAACACCTTATCACACAGCGGGTCCATGATCCGCCCAAACCGGCTCTCGGCCGACCAACGCCGCGCCAGGTACCCGTCCAAGGTATCGGTCAACGCCGCGACGATGAACAAAATGATCGCTGTGATCAGCCACCACGACACCCCCGCCGGGTGCGGGTACCGATACCGCTCAAGCGCTACAAAAAACGCCCCTGCCAGCACCAGCCGCAGGACCGTCACCTGATTGGGCAGTTGGCGATAGCCGGTCAATACGGGTCCCCATGGGCCACGGTTGAGTTCGCTTAGCTCCCCGGGTCGGCCTTGCACCCATCATGGTACCCGCTAAAGGTTTCAAGGGGCGTCTTGGGGACAATCCATGATCCGTCCCTACAGGCACAACAGCTGCAACGCTAGAAAAAATGGTAGGCCTGAAGAGGTCAGGATGCGTGAGAGGGGCTGGCCCACCGAAACCCTTAGCTGCGGGCTGCCAACCCACAGCTGGAGCCTCGTCGATAATAACCTGTCCTTACCTGTGCAGGACGACCAAAACTCTTACCATGCAATCATGAAAAGATTAATGGATAGAAGGAAACGCGCCGAGCACCCCGGTCAAGCCCGGCCGCGGATCTTCTCACCAGAGGTAAAAACCATGGCCTGACATCATCCCCAGCGGCCCTACGGCACCCGAACCGCCATGATCCGCTCATCTTTGATGACGTCCCAGACCTCTAGCCGCTCACCGCTGGACAGGCCAAACTCGACGCAAACCAGCGCATTGGGGAAGTTCTCACTGATCCAATTGATCCATTCGGTCCGCAGGGCTACCGAGTTTTTCCGCGATAGGAAGTAGATCCGCCGCGTCATCCCCGGCTCGATCAGCACCCGCTGGCCGCTTTTGGCATCGGGCGCATAGACGTTCTTGTCTTCGACGAATTTGTACCCACGCAAGTCCAGCGTCAGCGACCCGGCGTTGCGGACCAGAACATAGTCCGGGCTCGAGCTGTCGATGTGCACGATCTGGAGTGGGCCTTTATGGGAACCCGCCCTCTTCGCCGCCGCCGGCGCACACCCGCTAAGGCCCAGCAGCGACACGGACAACGCCAACACCGCGTAACCTAGGCCTCGGGCCAAGCTCCTCTTCACGCGAACTACCCTAGCCACGATTTCTTGGATCGATTTCATTGTGACTCCAGTTTTTCCCTAACTCTCTGCATGTAGTCGTCTTCTTCCGGCGGCGGGTCCACCACGGTGGGCGGTGGAAGGTCGCTTCCCGGCGGGACCGCAGCAGCACCTGGCCGACCGGAACGACCCGAGATCTGCGCCCGGAGCTGATCCAGTTCGCTCCGCAGCAACGCAACCTCTTGCTTCATCATACCAAGAGTGGCGCCGTCTGGCAGGGCATCGAGCTTGGGTTTGATGTTCGCCACCGCCCCGGCGATCTCACTGCCGACTTTCTCGTTAGCGGCCAACGCTTTGAGCGATTCTTCCAGGGTCTTCATCGACACGTCCAGATCGGTGCGGGCTTGTTGCCGCTGGGCCGCCAGCTCCTTGCGCAGCGTTTGAGTTGTATTCGTCACGCCGTCCATCACCGCTTGCAACGAGGTCAGGGTCGCTTCGAGCTGCTGACCCTTTTCCTGAAGATCGCGGTTCATCTCAGCCAGTTGCGATTCAAAACCCTGCCAGCGAAGCTCAAGTTCATCAAGCCGTTGGCGGATCTGCAACTGGGCGGGGGCGGCCTCGAAACGGACGTGGCTAGCCGCTTCTTCCGTGGCCGTATCCACCACCCCGGCTAGGTCTAGCCGGGCCACCGCCACCGCCACCACCGCCGCGGTGATGATCGTAAAGATCGCCAGCGGTACGTCCCGTGATGGCGGCGCGTCCGGCGGGTGGATGTCAGCCGTGTCATTGGTGGAAAGGGTCATCCTCACAACTTTCTACGTAGCTGATCTATAAATATCATATACCGATCTGCGGTCATTTGGCGACCGGGCCGGGGCTCGGACAGCGATAAAACGGCTCTAAACGTCGCGGAACGTCCACCCGAGAATTATTAGAAAGAAATTATATCTTATTTTTCAGATGAAGTGGCGACGCAGACCATGAACGCCGCGGGGTATACCCATCCCGAATCAAATTACCGCGTGACTTTTGTACGCGGCAAGGAAATATTCGATGCCCAAGACATCCCCGATGCGGTATTTTCGATACGTCATACGTATAACGCCCGGCGCCTAAGGCGCAGGGGGCGCGGCACGTCGATACACGAGGCATACAAGGGATAGGCCCCTCGCCGCCATGGCGGCGAGGGGTCTTCTCCATGGCAGCTCAAGATCCTCGCCCCCCCCCAAAAAGGTAGCCGACCAGGACGGCCCGCTTCAATCGACCCTTTACAGCCGATCGAAGCGGCGCCGTCCCGAAGGTCGGCTAGTTATCCTCCACCCATATTTACACGTCCGACCGATCAATCTTGCGCCGAACCTTTTCAACTCAAGGTATTTTCTGGATTCGTGCAGACAGCAACGCCCCCTCTCAGATGAAAATACAGCGGGGTTCGTAAACGCAGCAAGAGACATCCCACGGCACACGCACCTCCGACGCGGCAAAATGATACCCGATGGATATAGTGTTGATGCTCCGATAGCTCAAAATCCTGATCCATCAACCCTCGACGAAGGTAACGAGATGAGTACCAAGGTCTGTAAATTCGGCGGAACCTCTCTGGCTAACGCGGACCAGATCCGCAAAGTTAA
Organism: Phycisphaeraceae bacterium; assembly: GCA_965224205.1. Classification (GTDB taxonomy): domain Bacteria; phylum Planctomycetota; class Phycisphaerae; order Phycisphaerales; family Phycisphaeraceae; genus CBDCYN01. Next base: position 289,618 of record CBDCYN010000029.1, on the reverse strand, counting down.
AGCCATTGTTGAATCCGACCCGCAACGCCGGTACGTGGTGGTGTCTGCTCCCGGGAAACGATCGGCCGACGATCAGAAGATTACTGACCTGCTGTACCTTTGCCACGAACACGCCCGCCAGCGGTTGCCCTTCGATGAGGTGTTCGAGCGTATCGCCGACCGGTACCGGCAGATCATCACCGACCTGGGGTTGTCACTCGATATCGACCCGCAGCTCGAAGCGGCCAAGCAAGGCATCACCGACACCGCCCCCAAGGGCGCCGACTTCGCCGCCAGCCGGGGTGAATCCCTCAACGCGCCGATCATCGCTGCCCTGCTGGGGTACACCTTCGTCGATGCGGCTCAGCTGATCTGTTTCAATACCTCCGGGCGGTTCGACGCTGAAAAAACCCAGGGAAAGACCCGTGAATACCTAAGCCAGATCGACCGCGCCGTGATCCCCGGTTTCTACGGGACCACCCCCGACGGGCGGGTCAAGACGTTTTCCCGTGGCGGGTCGGACGTGACCGGGGCGATCGTCGCGCGCGGGGTCGCGGCTGAGGTGTACGAGAATTGGACCGACGTCAGCGGCCTGCTGATGACCGACCCCCGGATCGTCGACAACCCCAAAGCCATCGACACGATCACCTACCGCGAGCTGCGCGAGCTGGCGTACATGGGCGCGTCGGTGCTCCACGACGAGGCGATCTTCCCGGTGCGGGCCGCGGGCATCCCCGTCAACATCCGCAACACCAATCGACCCACCGATGCGGGTACGATGATCGTCTCCGAGGCCCAACCGGTGACGCACCTGGGGACCATCAGCGGCATCGCTGGCCGCAAGAATTTTACCGTCATCGCGATCGAAAAAACCCTCATGAACCAGGAGCTGGGGTTCGGGCGGAAGGTCCTGGGCACGCTAGAATCCAACGGCATCAGTTTCGAGCACACGCCCAGCGGGATCGACACCATGAGCGTGGTCGTCGAAGACCGCCAGCTCGAAGACAAGCTCGACAAGACCCTCGAAGACCTCCGCCGTGTCTGCGAACCCGACGCGCTCGAGGTCCACCCCCACATGGCTCTGATCGCCACCGTCGGCCGGGGCATGGCCCACACCCCCGGGATCGCGGCCAAGCTCTTCGCCGCATTGGCCGCTGCAAAGGTGAACATCCGGATGATCGACCAGGGTTCAAGCGAGATCAACATCATCGTCGGCGTCGAGACCCAAGATTTTGAGAAAGCGGTACGGGCGATCTACAACGCATTTATATAAGAAAATTTTGAACATGAAGAGATAAAAATGAGGTAGCCCTGCACAGATAAGGGCAGATTGTTTCCGAAGAGACTCTAACTGGCAGGCCGCAGCCAAAGAAACAATCGATACTTGCCCATGCGGGACTACTCCCTCCCTAAAAAAAAAAAAGTTGGATCGCGTGTCAATACACGCGATCCAACATATGTTGATTCAACCCTAAAGGTTGCTAAATCTCAATTAGAGTCAAATCTTGGGAGGCGCCATGCGCCTCGACGAAACTCGCATTCCTATTAAGCCCGCTGTCCGCGCTGGGATCCCAGCACGCACCCCAGGCCAGCCACGAGCAACGCCGCCGACGCCGGTTCGGGAATCGGAACTCCCGTCGGTGGCGGTACAAGGCCCGTCAACTTGCTGCTACCATCGCGGGCACCGTCGAAACCAACACTGGTCAGACGCACACCGATGGCTTGCTCAGCTAAGAAATCGACCGTCAACGCCTCGCTGTCATGAGTCAGCGTAAACATCGTCATCATAATGTCATCGCCACCGCCGAGCCCCGGCCCGCCGATCTCCACGCCCAGGTCGAACGGCCCCGGGTTCACCGCGCCCCCGCCCTGCACATTGGCGCCTTGGCCCAGGTCGTCGACAGCGTTGGCCGAGAACCGAGAATCGGTTACATCGTCACCCGATACACTCAGCCCGCCTAACAACGATTCATCAGAGACGTGGAAGAACAGCCCTCGAATATCAGCCAGGGGGCTGACGATCTCAGCTGTCACCTTCAGCTTACCGGGTTCCGTTTCGTCATCAACGATCACGTGCACCGTAGCGTCCGCACTGTCCCCGGTGATCTTTGAAAATACGTCGAAAGCGAGTGACTCCGCGTGGGCTGGTTGTAAAGCCATAGCACCCGCAGCTACTCCACCACACATACACAACAACAGTGAACTCCGCATCAATCATCTCCTTCAAGTGAAAAACAGTGAATGATCTCTTACTCAAACCCTTTAAATCATACGTCCTATTGCTAGAACGCGGTATCATCCTAACCAAACCGGGATATGAGTTCAAGTTATTTTTAGTTTTTTTCGCAAAATTTTTTAAATACAAAGTTTAAGTTTTTATTTTTCATTCACTTATACTACACTCGGCGTTTTTATCAGCACCTTCCGCAATACCGCCAGAAGCGTGGGCGGTTCGAGATAGTTCGCCGGGGGTCGGTAATAGACCGTCCGCTCGTCGAGCACGGTCACTCGCCCCGGTGCATCTTTAAGCAACGGCTCGAGCCGCAAGGGTTTGCGGGTGAGGAAGATCAGGTCAGGGCCATCAAGGCGCAGGGTATCGATCTCCAGCGTGCTGGCCGCGATACGCAGCTGCGTGAGGTCGAACAGGTGCTGGGCCGGCGGCGGTGGCGGCGATCCGAACGCCGCGGTGATATCGCGACACACCGCCTCGTACTCTTTGAGGGTCGCCGCACGGCTCAACCGCCGGTACGCGTCGATCCGCAACTTCACCGAGCTGATATACCGTTTCGGCAGGTACCCAGACACCGGCAGCTCCAAGTGGGTATGGGCTGGCTCGATGATCTGCTCATGACGCAAGTTCCGCGCAGCACGATCCAGCAGCTGGCAGTACATCTCGTACCCGACCGCGGCGATGTGACCCGATTGCTGGGGCCCGAGGATGTTGCCCGCCCCGCGGATCTCCAAGTCACGCATCGCGATCTTGAACCCCGCCCCGAGCATCGAGTACTGCTCCAGGGCCTTGAGCCGACGCGCCGCCGTGTCGGTCACCGGCCGGTCTTTGGGCAAAAGCAGGTAGCAGTACGCCCGGTGCTTGTACCGCCCCACACGACCCCGTAGCTGGTGGAGGTCGGCAAGGCCGAAGTGGTCAGCCTGATCGATAAAAATCGTGTTGGCCGTGGGGATGTCGATCCCCGATTCGATGATCGTCGTGCACACCAACACGTCCGCCTCGCGACGCATGAACCGCAGCATCACCTGCTCAAGCTGTTTGGCGGGCATCTGACCGTGGCCGATGATGATCCGTGCATCGGGCACCAACACCTTGAGATCGTCAGCGACCCCCTGAATGCTGTGCACCCGGTTATGGACAAAGAACACCTGCCCGTCACGGTTGAGTTCCCGGTAGACCGCGTCCTTGATCCGGTTTTCGTTGTACGCGATCACGTCGGTCACCACCGCCCGGCGGTCGATCGGCGGCGTCGACAGCGAGCTGATGTCACGCAGCCCCAGCATCGACATGTGCAGCGTGCGCGGGATCGGTGTAGCGCTTAGGGTCAAGACATCGACCGTTAGCCGCAGCGCCAGCAGCTTCTGCTTGTGCCCCACTCCGAACCGCTGCTCCTCGTCGACGATCACGAGCCCCAGGTCCGCAAACTTGACGTCTTTGGAAAGCAATCGGTGCGTGCCGATGATGATGTCGACCCGCCCTTGGGCTAGATCCTTCAACACCGCCGAGGCCTGGGCCGCGGTCTTGAACCGGCTTACGGATTCGACCCGGAACGGGTAGTCAGCTATGCGCTGGCGGAACGTGCGTTCATGCTGCTCAGCCAACACCGTCGTGGGCACCAGCACCGCCACCTGCTTGCCGTACTCGACGACCTTGAACGCAGCCCGGATCGCGACCTCGGTCTTCCCGAACCCGACGTCGCCGCAGATCAGCCGGTCCATCGGCTGCTCATCCGAGAGGCTTTTTTTGACCTCACCGATCGCCGCCAGTTGGTCGGGGGTCTCGTCGTAGGGGAACTCGGCTTCGAATTCCTTCTGCCACGCGGTATCCGGGGGGTAGCGCACACCCGGGAGGCTGGCCCTGGCCGCCTGGATCCTCAGCATCTCCGCGGCCAGGTCGCGCACCGCCTCAGCCACCTGCTGCTTCTGCTTCGACCACCGTTTACCCCCCAGCGTGCTCAACGGTGGATTGCCGTGGAACCCCCCGATATACCGCTGCACCAGGTCGATCTGAGCCGCGGGCACGTGAAGCAACGCCTGATTAGCGAACTCGAGGGTGAGGAAATCTTCGCTGCCGCCGAGCTTGCCGCGTCGTTTCATCGCACGCAGACCCACGAACCGGGCGATGCCGTGCTCGACGTGGACCACATAGTCTCCCACGTCGAGGTCAAGGAACGCGTCAGTAGCTCGGCTCGCTTCGGAACTGGCCGGTGAGATCAAACGCATCGGGCGTCGGCGGCGCGTCTGGTAACGGTGGAATAATTCGTGATGGGGTACGAGGTGCAGCTTGCCACCGTCTTCATCGCCCCAGACGAACCCACGATGGAGGTAGCCGACTTCAATCTGGATCGAAGGTTCGGCACCCGGGGTGTGCTCCCGGATTAATTCGATGAGACGATCACGCTCCGCGGGCTGGCTACAGAGCACGACGACCCGGTCACGCGGTGACAGCGGCGATGACGCGGATCGACCTGCTTGTTGGGTTTGCCCCGTCGCTAACCCCGCCAGTTCGGTCACGGCTCCGGCGGCGCTGCGATCGAATGAAACCAACGGTGTCACGGGCAGGTCGATCGGGGGCTGGTTGCCTTGGATCGCCGTGTATTGATTGACCTGGACGTGGACCATCGCCGTGAGATTCTTAAAGACCGTCGGTGGCGACAGCACCCCGCGGGGGTCGGTGAGCCGTTCGTAGTACCCCCTAGCCTGCTCGGCGAGTTCGAGCATTTCGTGGAGGACCACGAGGGTGTTGGTCAAGAACGATGTGGTGCGATCCTCGGATAGCAGCTGGTCCGCCGTGGCCCCGATCAATTGCAAGCGGTCGAGCGGCGTGCCCGAGCCGAGGGTGTCCGGGTTGATCCGCGTGATCGACTCGACCTCGTCCCCAAAGTAGTCGAGTCGCACGCCCGCGTCGGTTTCCCCCGCCCCGGTTAGCGCCGGGGGGAATAGGTCGACGATCCCGCCGCGTACCGCGAAATCCCCGGGCTGCTCGATCGTGTCGGCACGCTGATACCCGGCGTCCGTAAGCCAATCGATCAGCCTGCCTTGAGGTAGATCCTGACCTTTTCTGGATCGTCAGGGTTAGATCGCTAACCGCCTCGGGCCGGGGCACCGCTTGCATCAAAGCCTGGATCGGCGCCACCACGACGCTGGGCGAACGGTCACCGGGGGACGCCGCCCGCAATGCATCGATCTTCTCCACGACCTCCAATCGCTTGGCCAGCAGATCCAGGTTCACCCCGGTCTCACCCGGCAGCACCTCCAGCGCCACGAGGTGGTGACACGCGAATTCACGGCCGCCTGCGGCAAACCATTCCAGGTCATTGACCGCCTCCTCGGCTTCGTCGACATGGGCGACGACCAGCAGGACCGGCCGGTTCGTGTGAACCGCCAACGCCCCGGCCAGCAGGCTCGTGCTCGACCCGAAACTGCCGCGTGCGACGGATTGAGCACCGTCCGCAACGTGTTGAGCCACGGCACGGACCGCTTGCGATTCGATGAAATCGTCTAGCCAAGTTTGAGTGACGGTTGGTTCGTTCACTTGATGCTTCGATCGAGGTGCAAGGCGACGATTGCATCCTTGGGTCTTCTTCGCCCCACGTGATTCACGTGGGGTTAACGCTCACGAGGACGGTAGGTCATCATGGGTGCCGGTCGCCCGTGAAAAACCGAGGATTATATACGCATCGCATATCAAATTACCGCGTCGATTACGCTGTTGACTTCGGGAATTTCCTTGCCGCGTACACAGGCCATGCCGTCGTTTCATCCGGGCTCGGTATACCCATCGATAAGACGGTTCACCGCCGGTGAGCGTCGGGCGCGTTAGGACCCGGGTCCATGACCGGTCGGCGATCGACGCGGCGGGGCTGGATCGACAGCGGCACCGGCACGACGTAGCGACCCTCCGCCGGGGTGGCGGGCTGGGGCGCCGCTGGCGCAGGCACATCGGACAACACCCGCACCATCGCGATCTCGTCACACGCTTGATTCCGCGAACACCGCAAACACTCGCTCCATACTTTCAGCGGCAGCTTCTGGCGGTCGACGACCTCGAACCCGCACGACGAAAAAAACGCCTGCTCGTAGGTCAGCGTCATCAGCCGGGGGATCGCCAGTTCTTTTGCGTTGTCGACGCACGCCTCGACCAGCCGTTTGCCGATGCCCCGGCCCCGGTGCGAGGCCACCACCGCTAGGGAGTACACCTCCGCGAGGTTCGCCCACACGATGCTCAGCCCGCACACGCCCACGACCCGGTCGTCCTCGATGGCTACGTAAAAATCCCGGGTGTGCTCATACAGAAACGACCACGATCGGTGCAGCATCAACCCGCGCTCGGCGCAGTCGGTGATGATCTGGCTCACCAAAGGGATATCCGGGATCTGAGCGGGGCGGATCATCACAAGAGATTCTTTAGTTCGTGGGACAACGGGCACGCACACAAATGCAGCATTATAGGGGGCTACTCTCTTGGGTTACCGAGTCGATTCATCGGGAGTGGCCGAGCGTAACGCTTCAAGCAGCTGGGCTTCGTCCCAGATCATCACACCCAAACGCCGGGCTTTATCAAGCTTGCTGCCCGGATCGGCACCGGCGATCACGATATCGGTTTTCTTTGAAACACCGCCGGTGACTTTCGCTCCGAGGCCAAGGAGTTTTTCTGTCAGCTGGGGCCTTGTATACGATTCGAGCGTCCCGGTGAGCACGACGGTCTTGTTCGCGAAATCAGAATCCGGGGTGGCGCGGGCTTGTTCCTGCTGGTGGCTGGTCATCTCGACCCCGGCGTCGTCCAGCAGCTCGAGGGTGGCTTGCCCCACCTCAGAGTGCAGGTACGCATGCAGCGACGCCGCGACCGCTGGCCCGACGTCGGGCACCTCTTGGAGCTGTTCCACGGTCGCCGCGGTCAGTGTTTCGATATCCTTGAAATGACCCGCGAGGGTACGCGCCGTGACCGAGCCGATGTGGCGGATCCCCAGCGACGCCAAGACCCTGGCCAACCCGCGCTTCTTGGACCGCTCGATAGCCTGGACCACGTTCGTGGCGGATTTCTCGGCCATTCGTTCTAGGCCGGCTAGTTGGTCCACGGTCAGTGGGTATAGATCCGCGAAGTGGTGGACGAGCCCTTGGTCTAATAGCTGATCGATGAGTTTCACGCCCAAGCCGTCGATGTCCATCTGCCCGCGGGCTGCGTACCAGATCAGCTTCTCGCGGAATTGGGCGGGGCACTCGGGGTTGATGCAGTACCGGGCGGTCTCGTCGAGTTCGCTCAATGGAGCGGGCGCTTCGGGCGAGCCGGTAGGTCCAACATCGTCAACTGATTCCTCTGGCGACTGAGCTACCCGGTCGGACCAGCTCTTGACCTGCTTACTGCGAGCCTGGTCGTATTCGATCTCGATCGGCCCGCCGCACACCGGGCACTGAGACGGGGGGACGACCGGGCGTGCGTCACCGGTGCGGGCCTCGGTGACCACGCGCACCACCTGCGGGATGATCTCACCGGCCTTCTCGATCACGACCGTATCCCCGGCGTGGACGTCCTTCTTGCGCAGTTCCCCGAGGTTATGAAGCGACGCATGCCGCACCGTGGTCCCGGCGAGGAACACCGGTTGCATCGTCGCCCGCGGGGTGAGCCGGCCCGATTTGCCGACCTGCCAGTCGACCTTAAGCAGCTTTGTGGTGGCTTGCTCGGCAGCGTATTTATAAGCGATGCACCACCGCGGACTCTTGGAGGTCGTGCCCAGGTGTTGTTGTTGATCGAACCGATCAACCTTGATCACCATCCCGTCCACCCCGTAATCAAGGCCCGCTCGATGAGCGGCGAAGTTTTCGATGAACCCCCACGCGTCGTCAATGCCCCGGCACCGCTTGGTCCGTGGGTTCGTCGGTAACCCCCAGGCGCGCAGAGCAGCGAGGAAGCCGCTGTAGGTCTCGAACCGATCCGGCTCGACCTGGCCGCGGCCGTGAGCGAAAAACAGCAGCTTCCGCTTGGCGACCTGGCGCGGGTCGATCTGCTTAAGCGTGCCGGCGGTGACGTTGCGGGGGTTGGCGTAAAGGTCCAAGCCGTCGTCCCGGCGTTGGCGGTTGATCCGTTCGAACTCGCCGCTGGGCATAAACACCTCACCGCGGACCTCTAACACCTCGGGGATCTCGATCGCCGCGTCCGTGTCGGGGTCTACGTGCAGGGTTAGCGGGACGGCCCGGATCGTCCGCACGTTGTGGGTGATGTCGTCGCCACGTCGCCCGTCGCCGCGGGTCGCCGCCTGGGCCAGCCGGCCACGCTCGTACCGCAGGCTCACCGCCACGCCGTCGACCTTCGGCTCGACGACATACGCGAAGCGATCGGGGTCAGCCCACAACGATCCTTCTTTTTCGAGGCCCAGCCCCTTGACCACACGCTTGTGCCACGCGATCAGTTCATCACGGTCGTACGTGTTATCGATGCTCAGCATCGCTGTCGCATGCGTGACGGTTTCGAACCCTTCGATTGGTTCGCCGCCCACCCGCTGGGTCGGGGAATCGGGGGTCACTAGGCCGGGGTGCTTGGCTTCAAGGGCGACCAGCTCGGCCAGGAGTTCATCGAACCGCAGGTCGGAGATCTCGGGCGCCGCCTCGACGTAATACAGCCGGTTGTGGCGGTCGATCTGGCGACGCAAATCGTTGATTCTCTGAGCGTCAGACATAGGCGTGATTTTATACGCATCGCGTATCAGAATACCGCGTCGGGTACGCGCTGGACCTCGAGAAATGACTTGCCGCGTACACGGATCGTGCCGCAATTTTATACGGGATGGGTATTATCCGACATAGGGGTTGACGCGGCGTTATCGTTTCATCGCTGCCGCCAGGGCGGCACGGGCGACGCTGTCGCGGAGCTGGGCGGCGATGTGTTCAAGCTGGGCGGCGTGCCCCTGTTTTTTCGCTAGTTGTACGAGCTGGATCAAGTGAGCATCTCGGTCACGGGCGAAGCGTCCATAGGCCTGTTCGAGCTGCTGACGAGTGAAGTGGCTTAGGGGGTCCTCGGTATGGGTTTGGCTGATGGCCCAGCCGATGAGCCGCTTGGGGTCGCGTGGGTTGCACGCGTGATGGGGTTCAGCGCTGAAACGGTAACTGTCGAGCGTAGCCCGTAGACGCGACGGCAGGGACGCGAACGGGTCGGTCATCGGTTCCGGCAGCGACGCGAGCTGCTTGAGGTCCTGTTCTTGTCGGAACCGCGGCTGGTCTTCTTCGGCTACGAGTAGCGAGCCGGGATCGGGTGTACGGTTGGGCGAGCCCTTGGGCGCTACCGGGGCGATGGCGGTGTTGAGCGTGACCCGGCCGTGGTGAACGAAGCGGACGACGAGGCGCTGGGCCTGCCGGCCGTCGTGCTTGATCGCGGTGACCTGATCGACGACCCCGTGCCCCCACTCTGGGCGACGGCGGTGGACGATCACGTCTCCTTTCTGGTATCGATTGAGTTCATTCATGGCGTCTTTGAGGTCTTTTTTTTTCTCCAACCGCGACCAGGCTGCCCGCGGCTTACGCGTCCGGTGCCCGCTTCGTGCCAGAATCAGCGTCAGATCATAACCCATGGCACGGGGTAATTGCTATCATCTCTATATCCATCCCGATCGAGTTTACGGGGTCATGGGTGTACGCGGCGGGGAGACTCCCGGGGTCAAACTCATCCTCGACGCGGTAAAATGATACCCCACGGATATATGACTGAATCGATCCATAACCATCCACCGGCTCCAAGGAAGAATAAGCGATGAATCAGACGAATGCTCACCCGATCCGGATCGTGGCAATTTCTGGCAGCGTCCGCCCGGGCAATCATACGTCCAAAGCGATGGCGCTCGCGGTCGACGAGTTCAAGAAGCACGACGGGGTGGCCGTGGGCGCTTTCGACCCCGCGCAGATCGAGCTGCCCCTGCCCGGGGCGGAGGCTTCGGGCGATGGGTCGTCGCTCGACCGTCTCAACCAGGCGGTCAACGACGCCACGGGTGTCTTGCTAGCGACCCCGGAGTACCACGGCAGCTACAGCAGCGTGATCAAGCTGGTGATCGATAACCTCGGGTTCCCGTCGGTGATCTCGGGCAAACCGGTGGCACTGCTGGGCGTGGCGGCGGGGCAGATCGGGGCGATCAAGGCCCTGGAGCACCTGCGCAGTGTCTGCTCGCACGTGGGCGCGGTCGTGCTGCCGGGCCCGGTCTCTGTCGCCGGGGTGAATCACGTCTTCGACGACGAGGGCCGCTGCCTCGACGAGAAGGTCGAGCAGCGGATCCGCCGCGGCGCTAGCGGGCTGATCGAGTACATCCACAACCACATCTGCCCGAAGGCTGCCTTGGAACAGATGGCCCGGGAGGGTTAGGTGTTTCGGCTCACGGGGCGCCCACTATCCCGTCGCGGGCCGCGCCCTGATGAAGCGAATCTTGCTTTCGGTCGAGATCTCCAGAGGGGTAAACGTATCGGGTTCTGGAACACCGGGTCGGGGACGCATAGAACACCGAAAAATTTCTTGCCGCGTATCCAAGTCACGCGACATTTCCATTCGGTATGGATCTAATGAATTCTAGAGTGTTTTCTCGACGAACGTATCGCGTCCGCCGTCAGCCGCGACCGTGAGGCAGCGGGTCGGGCGCCAGCAGAGAACCCGCCTGCTGACGCGCGCGGCTGGCCATGAGACGAGACAGGCAATTAGAAAACGCTCTAACTGAAGTGCGACAGGACTATTGCTAGGCCATCATTTGATGGTGGGTTAATGTAAACATGCCGACTTGCTTACATTAGGAGCAAAACCCATGGAACTCCGCCTTGAAGAAGCAGATGATGTTGATATTATCCGGCAACTAACAAATGCCGCATTTAACGATATGCCATTCAGCAACCAGACTGAAGCCGCTATTATTGATTCTCTGCGTGAGAAAAACGCATTAACTGTTTCTCTTGTAGCTGTTGAAGAGGATAAAATTGTTGGTCATATTGCTTTTTCACCTGTTAGCATCAATAAAATTGAGGATGGTTGGTATGGGCTTGGTCCAGTATCTGTTTGGCCGAATTGTCAGAAAAAAGGCATTGGATCATCCCTGATATGCGAGGGACTGAAAAAATTGAAAGACCTAGGAGCAAAGGGATGCGTTTTGTTAGGGAATCCAGATTACTATAATCGCTTCGGATTCGCGTGTGATCCAGAGCTAAAGTATACAGAGGCTCCAGCAGAATATTTTCAGCGGCTTGTCTTTATACCACCAGTTCCCAAAGGGGAAGTTAGATTTCATTCCGCATTTGACCCAGACATACACTCATCTAGTTCTGCACACCAAACATAAACACCTCTTTCGGTGTCCTGTCATTCAGGCGTTTACTGGGGTGTTGTTGAGTTGAGCCCAGACCGCAGCTAACTGCTGGTCTGATATTTGTTCTAAATCTATGCTGCGGCCCTGCCAACCTCCTATCCCCCGGAGACCGCCTGATCGAAAGTGCGCAACTTGATGGACACTCCCACTACCCGATAAGTCGTGCCCAAGGGATCGACGCCATCTTGACAGTGGCGAAGATCAGCAGCCCGATAAAAGCGGTCCGGACATATTTGATAGGCAGGTAATGGGTCAGCCACGCGCCGAGATGGCCGCCTAGCCAGCACGTCGGCGCTAACACCAAAGCCACGGCGAAGCTCCCGTGCCAGTGGTGGTTATGCAGATACAGGGTCGAATTTTTGTAAAACGCTCCGACCGCGGCGGTGATGCAAATCAGGGTCGAGCTGTTGGCGATACACGCCCGAAGCGACAAGCCCAGCCACGCGTGTTGCAGGGGCACCGCGACGGCTCCACCGCCGATCCCAAGAAGCCCTGCGATCGTCCCGGTGATCCCCCCGACCGCTACGAATCGCCACTGCGGGGCCTCGCTTAAATCCTGTGAATGGCCGGGGTCGCTGCCTTGATCACGATCGCAGACCAAGCGGAACAGGTTGCGAGCGATCACGTACAAGAGGAAGGCCGCCAAGATCCTGCCCAGCCAGCGCCCGCCTTCGGCACCCCGGAACACCGTCAGGTTGCTTAACCATACCCCCGCGGCCACCCCCACCAAGGCCACCGGGATCATCCATCGCAGACGGCTAAGCACCAGAACACCGGCGCGGTGGTGCCGCATCGCCGCGGGGACGGACACCGCCACGTTCGTGATCATCGCCGCCGCCTGGTACACGTGCTGGTTGTAACCCAAAATGAACGTCAGCCCCGGGATCGTGACCACACTGCCGCCCACACCCAGCATCCCGCCCAGCGTCCCCGCTAGCAGGCCCAGCGTGACCAGCTGCGCCACCGCGTAAAAATCGAGTAGGTCCAGTATCACGGTTGACCGTCTATGGTACGGACTTGCCTGGGGCTGGTGCGAATGTCGGCGTGACAAATCACCCCAGCGTTGCCTTCTAACGCACCGTGGCTCAGTGTGTACACCCCTCGCGATCAAGGGCCGTTTTACACGAAACATGCCGTCTGATCACTTTGGTGGGGGCGGCGCAAATTGCGCCATCATTTCGTCCGTATCGAGTAGGTGAGAAAGGTCGGCTATCCCTCAAAATCTGATTCTTCTTGGCCAAGGGGATACGCAGAGGTTAAGGGCACTGTTGTTTGTGCCGATGGTTCCGATCAGACGGGTAAAACCCCAAGAGCGGGTGACCTAGGTATGACGGTTGTGTCCGACAGAGGATCTGTGATGAGTCCTCCAGACATACGGGCGAACACCAAGCCCGTTTCGGCAACGCCGTAGGCAGGGCGTCAACGGGACCCAGGAGCAGGGAGGGCAGGTCAATGAACCAATGAACACCTTTTTATGGGCTATATAACCATGGAAACCATGTGTTGGCATCAAGGAGGAGAGAAACCCGTCGCGTTACCTAGCGGCACTAATACAAGGGAGGATGATGACAGATGAGCAGAATCAACACCAACGTATCATCGTTACTATCACAGCGGATCCTGGGTCAACAGAACAAGAGCCTCAAGACCTCGCTCGAACGGCTCAGCACCGGCCTGGCCATCAACCGCGGAGCCGATAACCCCGCTGGCCTAATCGCCAGCGAGAACCTGCGATCAGAAAAGGCGCAGATCGACGCGGCGATCACCAACGCCGAGCGGGCCGACCAGGTGGTCAATATCGCCGAGGGCGGCTTACAGGAGATCAGCGCCCTGCTGCTAGAGATCCAGGGCCTGGTCACCGAGACCGCCAACGATGCGGGCCTAAGCGATGCTGAGAAAGACGCCAACCAGCTCCAGGTCGATTCGATCCTACAAACCATCGATCGGATCGCCAACAACACGAGCTTCCAGGGCACCAAGCTGCTCAACGGGACTTTTGACTTCACCGTCACCAGTCAATCTAGCAGCGTCTCGGATTTCCAGATCAACGGGGCCAAACTCGAGCACAACGATGATCAGGTCGTCCAGGTCGTCGTCACGCAATCGGCCCAGCACGCGGGCCTGTTCCTTTCCGCCACCGGACCGACGGTGAACCTGTCCTCCGCCGACGCCCGGCTCACGTTCGAGCTGGCCGGGGCCAGGGGTTCACGCGAATTCAGTTTCGCCTCGGGTACCGCGCTTAGCGCCGTCGTGGACGCGATCAACACGTTCACCTCCGTGACAGGCGTCTCGGCGGCGTTAAGCGGCGTGGGCTCGACGCTCAACAGCGGGGTCGTGCTCAAGAGCGATGAGTTCGGGTCCGGCCAGTTTGTCTCGATCAAGATCAACGACCACGGCGGGATCAACGACGCCACCGGCGCCGGCGCCGGGGCCGCCATCGCCAGCCTCGCGACCCAGGATGAGAACGCCATCGGTTCATCCCTGTCCACGTTCGCCGCCGCGACCAATCCGATCCGGGACTCCGGCCAAGACGTCGGGGCGATCATCAACGGGATCGCCGCTACCAGCGTCGGGGAGATCGCGCGGGTCAACACCGATTACCTCGACCTCAGTGTCACGCTCACCGATTCAGGGGCCCAGACCCTCACGACGATCGGCACCGCGTTCCGTATTACCGGCGGGGGAGCGGCGTTCAACCTCGGGCCGAAGGTCAACATCGATAACCAGGTCCGCCTGGGCCTAGAAAATGTCGCTTCACGGAATCTCGGCAATGAGGCCCTGGGCTTCCTCGACGACTTGGGGTCCGGTAAGTCTTCGAACCTCGTCGACGGTGACCTGACCGCCGGCCAGAAGATCGTCGACGAGGCGATCGCCCAGACCTCGACCCTCCGAGGCCGACTGGGGGCGTTCCAGAAGAACATCGTCGGGGCCACAATCCGGTCCCTGGGCGTAGCTTTCGAGAATACCAGCGCCGCTGAGAGCGCCATCCGCGACACGGACTTCTCTTCGGAAACCGCCCAATTGACCCGGTCACAGATCCTCGTCAACGCGGCCACGAACATCTTAGCGATCGCCAACTCTCAGCCACAAAGCGTATTGGGGCTACTAGGGTAACCAGACCAACCTTCACGGGTTTTTAAGATCGAGAGTAGATCGGTCGTGAGAAGCGACGGTGTAACAGCCGTCGCTTTTTTTATGCTTCCACCACCGACGGCACGTCGCGTACCCTTAAGCTTTCATGGTTCACTGGTCGGCCCGACCGTGGGATACAGCGGATCTTTGTCTTTGTGCCCATTGAACCCGCATCAATGACGGGGGCTAAGCATCATCTTCGTTGATACGTAGATCCTCCATCTCCAGCTCTACAGCGGCTTTGAAGTCGGTGTAGACCTTTATAGCGAACCGTAACCGGAAGGCAGCGGGTTCTTTCGGTCCGTCGTCATCCATTGAGGGTCTACACGAGTTAAGAAAATGCTCTAGCACCCGGCTCACCCTCGACGGGCTAAGCGAAGGTCGTTAGCACAAAAATAGACAGCCCGGCGCCATCAAATGGACCGGTCACGATCGTCATCACGATTCTTTCGCACCGCTCTTGTCAGGCATAGCCCCTTGCCAGCTTGTGATTTGTAGCCTCTTTATCCTCGGTGTAAAGAAATTTTGTTCATCCGGGTCGTGCCGAAGTTAAGGGTTGTTCCGTTTGTGCCGATTGCATCATCTAAGCGGGTAGACAAACCCGTCGGCCCGAGGCAGAACCCGGACCGGTCCGATAAGAAACGCCCGGTGGCAAAGTGTTCTTCGGGACTGATAACCACCGAACAATGACAAGGCCCATGAGACGCAGCAATCAAAACATGCTCGAGGTCATGGAAAACAACAACGCCCACGCCAGCGGCACCGCCGAGGCTAACGGGCCAAGACAGCTCGTGGAACCCGGCACGGACGCGGCGGGCCACGGAATGATCAGGGAGCCGATCGGAGCATCGGGTCTGGCTAGCGCAGGACGCACGGAACAAACGGCACTCGCAATGAACGTCTTTAATAGGTTCATGGAGGACCCACAGTCATGAGTCGCATCAACACCAATGTTTCCTCGCTTCTCGCTCAACGTATCCTTGGTCAGCAGAACAAGGACCTGCGCACCTCGCTCGAACGGCTCAGCACCGGCCTGGCCATCAACCGCGGCGGCGACGACCCCGCGGGTCTGATCGCCAGTGAGAACCTGCGGTCGGAGAAAGAAGCCATCACCGCGGCGATCGGCAACGCCGAACGGGCCGACCTGGTGGTCAACATCGCCGAGGGTGGCCTCCAGGAGATCAACGCCCTGCTATTAGAAATCCAGGGCCTGGTCACCGAGACCGCCAACGACGCGGGCTTAAGCGAGGCTGAAAAAGACGCCAACCAGCTCCAGGTCGACTCGATCCTCCAGACCATCGACCGGATCGCCGGCAACACCAGCTTCCAGGGCACCAAGCTGCTCAACGGCACGTTCGACTTTACGATCACCAGCCAGGCGACCACCGTGGCCGACTTCCAGATCAACGCCGCCAAGCTGGGCCACAACGAGGAGCGGCCGATCCAGCTCGTGGTCACCCAGTCGGCCCAACACGGCGGGTTGTTCCTATCCACGACCGGCCCGAGCCTAAACCTGTCCTCGGCTGACGCACGATTCGTCTTCGAGGTCACCGGGGCCAAGGGGTCTCGCGAGTTTAGCTTCGCTTCGGGCACCGCGCTGAGCGCCATCGTCGCGGGGGTCAACACCTTTACCTCGGTCACCGGGGTGTCCGCGTCGCTGAGCGGGGTGGGATCGACCCTCAACAGCGGGATCGTCCTTAAGAGCGACGAATTCGGGTCCAACCAGTTCGTCTCGATCAAGGTCAACGATCACGGCGGGATCAACGACGCCGCCGGCGCCGGCGCCGGGGCCGCGATCGCCAGCCTCGCCACCGCCAATGAAAACGCCATCGGGTCCTTGATCTCGACCTTCGCCAACGCGACCAACCCGATCCGAGACAACGGGCAGGACATCGCCGCGATCATCAACGCCATCGCCGCCACCAGCACCGGCGCCGTGGCCAGGATCAACACCGATTTCCTCGACCTAAGCGTTGAGCTTACCGCCACCGGGGCTCAGACGCTGGGCAGCGTCAACGCGTTCACCATCACCGGTGGCGGTGGGCAGTTCATGCTCGGTCCAGACGTAAACGTCAACAATCAGGTGAGCATCGGGATCGGCAATGTCGCTTCGAGGCACCTGGGGGCCGAGACCATCGGCTTCCTCGACGACCTGGGGTCGGGCAACACGTCCAACCTCGTCGACGGCGATCTCGAAACGGCGCAGCTGATCGTCGATGAGGCGATCAGTCAGGCCTCGACCCTCCGCGGCCGTCT
This sequence comes from Phycisphaeraceae bacterium, assembly GCA_965224205.1. Taxonomy (GTDB): domain Bacteria; phylum Planctomycetota; class Phycisphaerae; order Phycisphaerales; family Phycisphaeraceae; genus CBDCYN01. The sequence continues at coordinate 272,693 of CBDCYN010000029.1, read as the reverse complement.
CGGGGCGTTCCAGAAAAACGTTGTTGGCGCCACGATCCGGTCCCTGGGCGTTGCCCTTGAGAATACCAGCGCCGCCGAGAGCACGATCCGCGATACCGACTTCGCGTCCGAAACCGCCCGGCTCACGCGCTCCCAGATCCTCGTCAACGCCGCGACGAACATCCTGGGGATCGCCAACTCTCAGCCGCAGAGCGTCCTGGCCCTACTGGGCGGATAAACCCGCAGAGAGAAGCTCGAGTCTAGTACTCGGTGACTGATGGATAGCGGTGGTCGGAAACGGCCACCGCTATTTGCTTTTAAGGGACTGTTGAATGAGTGAATTTCGGGTGAAATCAACACAAAAAAATAAGAATTCACGAGCGGATTTGCTTCTAGAGCAGATTGCGTGATTTTCTGCCGCCTCCTCCATACTTACGGTCAGAACCAAGGCTTGTTTTCTACGACCCTCGATAAAACCGCTGCGAAACGCGTGGCAAATATTGTCGCAATCTGCTCTAAAATCCTCTTTTCAATGAATGATTCAAAAGTCCCTTTAACTGGAGCAGCGCATAAGGAGTGACAAAACTGAAGGTATCTGTTTAGCGTCTAGCCAGGCACGGGAGGGCGTTGGATTTTGAAATTCTGATCTGCTGATCGCGGTCTATAATCGGCCATCGATATAAAGGGATAAGATGGCGTTCGAAGGGCTGGGGTGCCCGCTTCACCATCGGTCAGGACGACACGACAGGAACAGCCAGGATGGCTCGACCCACCTACGATCAACTGCTTGAAATCATCGCCGAGAAAGACCGGCAGATCCTGCGACTCGAGAAGCGTGTGGCTCAACTCGAAGCTCGGGCCGGCCAACTCGAACAACGCCTCGAACAAGCCACGCGTTCGACCCAACGCCAAGCCGCGCCGTTCTCCAAGGGATCGCCCAAAACCCAGCCCAAGAAGCCCGGCCGCAAGGCGGGCAAGGCGTACGGCCCCAAAGCCCATCGGCCCCCACCCCCGCAACCCCCCGACGAGGTCATCGACGTGCCGTTGACCCCGCGGTGTCCCGGCTGCGGCGGCGAGGCCCAAGAAGATCACGTGACCCATCAGTTCCAGGTCGAGATCCCCCGCCGGCCGGTGGTGCGACGTTTCGACCTGCACGTGGGTTCATGCACGCGGTGTGGTCGACGCCTTCACCCCCGCCACCCGTTGCAGACCTCAGATGCCACGGGGGCGGCGGCCTCCCAGCTGGGGCCGGACCTTCAAGCCATGATCGTCCTGATGAAGGACAAGTACGGGCTGAGTTATGGCGACATCCAAGGCTTGCTCAAGCAGGTCTTCGGGATCTCGATCACCCGTGGCGGTGCGACGCACGTCGTGCTACGTACGGCCCGACGCGGTCAATCTGTTTACGACGGCCTGCGTGACGTGGTGCGTCACAGCGACACGGTTTACCCCGATGAAACCGGCTGGAAAGTCGGCGGATGGCTGCAGTGGATGTGGGTGTTCGTGACGAAGAAAGTCACGCTGTATGTCATCCGCCCCAGCCGCGGCGGCGAGGTGGTGCGGGACGTGTTGGGCAAGGACTATGCCGGGCGGATGATCCACGACGGCTGGTCGCCTTACGATTCTTTGGAACAGGCCACGCATCAGCAATGCTTGGCGCATCTGCTTCGGCGGACGGGCATGTTGCTGGAGCAAGCCACGCGTGGGGCGGTGCGTTTCCCGCGGAAGGTCAAGGCGTTGTTGCTCGATGCGCTGCGTCTTCGTGATCGACGCGACGCGGGAACGATCAGCGAGCATGGCTTGGCCTGTGCCCGCGGGCGATTGCGTAAGCGGTTGGACCGCTTGCTGGCTTGGCGTCTATCGCATCGTGGCAACCGAACGTTTCGCAATCACCTGGCTCGCCACGCCGATGAGATCCTCACGTTTCTGTATGAACCGGGGATCGAAGCGACCAACTGGCCCGCCGAGCAGGCGATCCGCCCGGCGGTGGTCAACCGCAAGGTCTTCGGCGGCAACCGTACGGCTGCGGGTGCTCGTGCTCAGGAAATTCTGGGCAGCGTCCTGACGACTTGTGATCAACACGCCCACGACGCGTTGGCTTTTCTGTCCCACCTCCTGCGTGCTGCCTCCGATCAGCACCCCGATCACCTGAGACGACTCATCTCAACCGCCCAGATTCAACCGGCTAACCGCTAAACAGATACAACTGAAGATACCCTGATGAAAATTTCACAGACATAACGTCATTACTTAAGGTGTATTAGTTAAGACTTCATCTGACGCTTCCGTTAATCTTTGTTTCTCACAGAAGGAGACCGTCAGATGACCACCGACCAGAAGATCATTGCCAACAAAGTGGGGTTGCTCAAGCTGGCCCAGGCGCTGGGCAGCGTGTCGCAGGCGTGCAAGGTGATGGGGTATTCCCGGGATAGCTTCTACCGGTTCAAGCAGCTCTACGACCAGGGCGGGGAGTTGGCCCTTCAAGAGATCAGCCGCAAGAAGCCGATCCTGGCCAACCGCGTCGACCCCGAGATCGAGCAAGCCGTGGTCGCGTTCGCGATCGAGCAGCCCGCTTACGGGCAGGTGCGGGTGTCGAACGAACTCAAGAAGCAAGGCAAGCTCATCTCACCGGGCGGGGTGCGAAGCGTGTGGCTGCGGCATGATCTTGAGACGTTCAAGAAGCGACTCAAGGCACTCGAAGCCAAGATGGCTCAGGACCCCGACCACACCGTGCTGACCGAAGCCCAGGTCGTGGCGTTGGAAAAAGCCAAGCAAGACAAGCAGGCCCACGGTGAAATTGAAACCGAACACCCCGGCTACCTCGGGGCTCAAGACACGTATTACGTGGGCACGATCAAGGGCGTGGGCCGGATCTATCAGCAGACGTTTATCGATACGTATACGCGGGTGGCGCACGCAAAGCTCTATGATCGCAAGAACGCCCTCGTGGCCGCGGATCTGCTCAACGACCGGGTGATCCCGTGGTACGAACAGCACGACGTGGACCTGCTACGCATCCTCACCGACCGCGGCACGGAGTACTGCGGGAATCGTGAGCACCACGAATATCAGCTGTACCTGGCGATCGAGGACATCGATCACACCAAGACCAAAGCCCGAAGCCCGCAGACCAACGGGATCTGCGAACGGCTGCACAAGACGATGCAGGACGAGTTTTATAGCATCGCGTTCCGCAAGAAGATCTACACGAGCCTCGAAGAACTCCAAGCCGACTTGGATGCGTGGCTGGTGACGTACAATGAACAGCGACCCCACAGCGGCCGCTACTGTTACGGCAAGACCCCGATGGCGACGTTCAAGGATTCGATCCCGTTAGCCCACGCCAAGCGGCTCGATGGCTCTTCTCTAGAAGGGGTTCGGGTGAGCGAAGCGAACGAGAGCCGAGCCGAGGATCTGGGCGTCACCCAAGGCGCGATCGAGGCGCGGACGAAAGACACTCGAAGCGGCAGTCTTGCTGTTGCCAGATAACTCTCGCGTGTCAGATGAAGTGGTGGCTAGTACACTTAAGGTTTTTGCCAGGAGCCTCTACTTTTAAGTGATTCACTTTTGAGGGGGGATTACACAGTTACCTGGTGCGTCCGCCAATCGCCGCCTGCCCGCGAAGTCGAACTGCCTCAGCCACATGGATCCGTCCGCAAGCCCACTCATTACTTGCCTATCTCATTCATACTATCTAGACCACAGTCAAGAGCATTTCCCCCTGATCTCTCGTGCGTGAACGGTTAAAAAGAAAGGGCAGGGAAATAATCCCTGCCCTTTGATATAACTATATCAGGTTAGAGTGAGTGACTGACGCGTGCTCGCGCTCGCGTGCCACACGACGACTAGCAAAGCTATTAATGATGACGCCTGCGTTGGAACATCGAGGCCAACCCGACCGCCAAGAGGCTCAATGACGCCGGCTCGGGGATAACGACATCTGCTGCGGTGACCTCAACATAACCCGAGAAGCTAAAGGCGTCATGAGGAGAAATCACAAACGAAACAACAGCATCGAGCCTTTCATAGGTGCCTTTGGGTGTCGCAGAAGCATTCGACGCGGTGAACGGGCCACCAAACCCAACCGCAAAGGTTCCATCATCGCCGCTACCAACCCCTAAATCATGGGTCACCATCGAATTATCGTCAACTGACGCCACGAGCAAGGTGGTATTCGGACTTACGGCTTGAAGGGTCACTTGGCCGTCCTTGTCACCGTCGGTGAGGGTGTAGCTGATCATCGAACTCGCCATCAGCACTGTATCGGTTAAAGCAATCGGTTTGGTGAACTCGAAAGTAATCGTGACTTCGCTATCCGTTGGGTTTGTCGCCCCGCCTGCAACTAGAAGCTTTTCCGCATGAGCTGAAGTCGCCCCCACACCCAAACACACCGCAGCTATCGCTAGAACCATAAACCTCTTACATCCAGACATGAACATTCTTCCTTTCTCTCCATTGTTAGAAGGTTGACTATAGATCTTCACTACCCGCGAAGAGGGAGACGACCTCGACAGGGATCACCTCTCTCACTCAATCACAGCATCATACTTGATCCCCAGCGTGGTGTCAAACCCACGCAACAAAAAATTTTTATGCTTCACATGCTTCAACATGTCGTGAAATACCTCACGCAAGCTCGCCATGAATTTGAAATTTTTACCTTTATTGTTTTCCAATAAATCTTTACATTATATGGTAAATCATGAAAAAATGACGGAATTGTTTGGCTATTTCTCTATATTAATCGTAATCTGCATAAATTATTGATCCATTCAAGCATCTCATACTACAATCAAGATCCGTTGCCCTTCCCACTCTGTGGTTAGGGTTAAAGTGCGGTGGAAGATTGCTTTTCTCATATCTTTGACCCGCCTCGGTGGCATGCATAACTCTTCTTGGACCCACTTCCTTCTATCTATAGATATTCATGCTTGACAATAAATATATATTGACTATCGAATAAATGTCTTTACCGCATTTCTTTCTTGTTGCAGAAAAAAGAAGGATTTGGGCCCAAATACTGGATCACAGCCACAAAACGTATGGATTTGGTGAGAAATCTCATCCTTTTTAAGGATCGACTTCGTGGATGCTGAGTATGGATGGTTGACGATCCGTTCGTTTGTCATTTAAGGTTTTCAAAACTTCCAATGATCCTCGACCACTTTCTTCAAGCTCAAGGGCAGCTAAGACGATATAAACGGTTGGAGGGAATGTGGAGCAACCGATGGTCGCTACCCGTCTTAGGCCTTCTAGAATCCTACTCGTTGAAGACGACTTAGATCACGCCGATCTTATGAGATTGGCGTTGACCCGCGATAACCTCGGCAACGTGATCGCCCATGTCCAAGACGGCCAACTGGCCTTGGACTACCTGCTTCATCACGGGCCCTTTACACAGTCCCCCCGACCCGATCTTGTTCTTCTCGACATCAACCTCCCGAAGCTTTCTGGGTTAGAGGTTCTCAAACGGGTCAAGCGCGATCCCAGTTCACAGCAGATCCCGGTGGTGATGCTGTCCGCGCTTAGCGACGAAACGACCAAAGCGATCGCCTACGCCAATGGGGCAGCCGGCTACATGGTCAAACGGTTTGGTGATACGTCGTTCAACCTCGACCTGTACAACAAGCTCCGCTACCCATCGACACAAGACCCCCGCGCTTGTGCCTAATTGACAAATCATACGTATCCAGCTTAATTTTGAGTCGTTATCCATGATGTGTGGCAGATGGAGCATAGGTCGTCCTGGGTGAATCTATTCCACGCTTGTCGACATGCATCGAACAGGTCGTCGTAGTCATGGAACACGCGGTTGGATAGATAGTGGCTCTTGAGATAGGCCCACACCCGTTCGATGGGATTGAGCTCAGGTGAGTACGGCGGCAGGTGCAATAGCGTGATGTTGTCGGGTACCACCAACGCTTTGGCCATGTGCCACCCGGCTTGATCCAACACCAACACCACGTGCTTACCGGGGCCGGCTTCCTGGGAGATGAACCGCAGGTGTTCGTTCATGTAGTCGGTGTTCACCGTCGGGGCCAACAGAGCCGAGGATCGACCGGTGCCCGGATTGACCGCCGCGAACAGGTAGACCCATTCATACTCGGTCTGCTTCACGGCGGTGGGACGCGATCCCTTGGGGGCCCAGACTTTCGTGAGCGTGCCTTGCTGGCCGAAACGGGCTTCGTCCTGGAACCACACCTCGACCCGCTGATCGGGATGTTCGTCTTGAATCTCTTGGATCAAAGGGGGGTGTCTTGCCGCCACGTCGCCATCGCTTCGGGATCGTTCTTGCGATGCTTCGGCCGCGGCGTCAGGCATGAATACCCCAACCGGTGCAGCAGGTCGTAGGCGCCTTGGAGACTGTAGGGCACGCCGAATTCTTGATCGAGGATCCGCACGACATCTTTGCCTCGCAAGGTGCACACGCCCTGGTCGGCGTCGGTGGGCCCGGTGTCGAGTCGTTGTATGAACGCGTCTTCTTGATCTCGACCTAGCTTGGTGGGGCGGCCTGGCTGGGGCCTGATGACGAGCGCGTCGATCCCGCCGTCGCGGTACGCGTAGGCCCAACGCTGCACGGAAGCCCGGCCGCGATCGAGCGTGTCGGCGATCCAGTAAGAACTCTTACCTTCCAACGCCCACCTCACCGCCCGATATCGATCACGCTGCTTGGCGTTGCGTTCACGGCCGATCCGCCGCTTGAGTTCATCAAGGTCTTCGGGGTGTCGTAAAACTGTATTAGTTAAGACTTCATCTGACGCTTCCGTTAATCTTTGTTTCTCACAGAAGGAGACCGTCAGATGACCACCGACCAGAAGATCATTGCCAACAAAGTGGGGTTGCTCAAGCTGGCCCAGGCGCTGGGCAGCGTGTCGCAGGCGTGCAAGGTGATGGGGTATTCCCGGGATAGCTTCTACCGGTTCAAGCAGCTCTACGACCAGGGCGGGGAGTTGGCCCTTCAAGAGATCAGCCGCAAGAAGCCGATCCTGGCCAACCGCGTCGACCCCGAGATCGAGCAAGCCGTGGTCGCGTTCGCGATCGAGCAGCCCGCTTACGGGCAGGTGCGGGTGTCGAACGAACTCAAGAAGCAAGGCAAGCTCATCTCACCGGGCGGGGTGCGAAGCGTGTGGCTGCGGCATGATCTTGAGACGTTCAAGAAGCGACTCAAGGCACTCGAAGCCAAGATGGCTCAGGACCCCGACCACACCGTGCTGACCGAAGCCCAGGTCGTGGCGTTGGAAAAAGCCAAGCAAGACAAGCAGGCCCACGGTGAAATTGAAACCGAACACCCCGGCTACCTCGGGGCTCAAGACACGTATTACGTGGGCACGATCAAGGGCGTGGGCCGGATCTATCAGCAGACGTTTATCGATACGTATACGCGGGTGGCGCACGCAAAGCTCTATGATCGCAAGAACGCCCTCGTGGCCGCGGATCTGCTCAACGACCGGGTGATCCCGTGGTACGAACAGCACGACGTGGACCTGCTACGCATCCTCACCGACCGCGGCACGGAGTACTGCGGGAATCGTGAGCACCACGAATATCAGCTGTACCTGGCGATCGAGGACATCGATCACACCAAGACCAAAGCCCGAAGCCCGCAGACCAACGGGATCTGCGAACGGCTGCACAAGACGATGCAGGACGAGTTTTATAGCATCGCGTTCCGCAAGAAGATCTACACGAGCCTCGAAGAACTCCAAGCCGACTTGGATGCGTGGCTGGTGACGTACAATGAACAGCGACCCCACAGCGGCCGCTACTGTTACGGCAAGACCCCGATGGCGACGTTCAAGGATTCGATCCCGTTAGCCCACGCCAAGCGGCTCGATGGCTCTTCTCTAGAAGGGGTTCGGGTGAGCGAAGCGAACGAGAGCCGAGCCGAGGATCTGGGCGTCACCCAAGGCGCGATCGAGGCGCGGACGAAAGACACTCGAAGCGGCAGTCTTGCTGTTGCCAGATAACTCTCGCGTGTCAGATGAAGTGGTGGCTAGTACAGGTAAAGAGATCTTCATCGTCGGCCTCCATGCCATCATCGCTCGATCACTCAAGCCCGACCGTCCCTAGTCAGGCCATCTGCCGCATCTTACTAAATCGACTCAGAATTATTCTGGAAGCGTATCATACGGATCTGGATTAATCCGTGCGTGATCGCAGCGAGCCGCGCCCGTCAGGAAGCGGGCTCTTCTCTTCCATATACCCCGTATGAATTAATCCAGATCCGTATCAACCGAAGTTCACAGAAGCAGCCAGCCCCCTACCTCATCATCGATAGCCCCACCCCGGATCAACGCGCAGCGTAGATCTTAAACACAACACGACCCTCCCCGGGGTCAACATCGCCCCCACCGTGGCGCTTCGAGGCGCAACACGTCTATTTCGTACAAACGCCCCTACCCTCAAAACCTTTCGATCGATCTGCCCAAAGCCGGGCCTTGATCGAACCGATGAAAAGATTCCATACCCCCGTCGCCGCGCGTCGGCTGACGCGGGATCGGCGTGGTCGCGGCGTCGAAGCACACCCGGCAAACCGACCGGGGCCAACAAAGGAGACCCCACATGCATTCCTTACGCTACCTCAACACGATCTTGACGATCTTAGCGGTTCTGTTGTCGGTGCAGCTCTGGACGTCGTGGAATACCGCCACCGATCCAACCACCAGCCAGCAGGCGTTCGGGCCCCGGGCCGCGTACGCGTCGGGCATCCCCAATGCCGGCGCCCAGCGTAAACAGATCGTCGACCTGCTCAAGAAGCAGGTCCAACAGACCGAAGCGCTAGCAGACATGTTCAAGTCAGGGCAGGCGAGGGTTCGCGTCGAACGCCGAGCCAAAGACGACTAAGGGGGCGTGGGAGTCCAAACCGATGGACCGAACCGTTCGCAGGCCGGATCGAGCGTTTACACTAGTCGAGGTCTTGGTCGTGGTCACGATCATCGGCCTAGCCGGGGCGATCGTCGTCCCGCACCTGCTCACCGCGGGCACCCTCGGGGTCCAGGCCGCCGCCCGTTCGGTGATCGCAGACATCCTCTATGCCCAGAACGACGCGATCGCCGCCCAGGACACCCGGCGTGTGGTCTTTGACGTCGCCAACAACCGCTACTGGCTGACCGCCGACGATTCGTTCCTCCTCAACGTCATCCCGGCACCAACCAATGCGCTGACCGTCGCGTGGAAAGGCGCCGCCAGCGGCCCCAACTACCTCATCAATTTTAATACCGATGAGCGTTTCGACGGCGTGACCCTCGAGAACCCCGGCTTCGGAGGGTTCCCCACGCTGGAGTTTGACGCACTGGGCGGGCCGACCAACGGGGGCAGTGTCGATGTGGTGTTCAATAACACACGGTTAAGGGTCACGGTCGCGCCGTTTACGGGCCGGGTAACCGTGGACCAGGTCCCGTAACACGGGCCAACCCACACCACGCAGGCGCTCTTCATCACCATCCGACGGCCCGCTCACCGGGTCCGCGCCACGACAACCCAGTCGGGTCTGCGGCCGGCGCCTGCTCATCCGTGGTTCAAGACCGACCGATGCCAACAGCGGCAAACAAGAGAGGCAATGCACCATGAAGTGTCATACACGCGAGGAAATCGAAAAGATAGCGATCAAGGGAGCGATCGTGTCGATCGTGGCCAGCGGCCTGGTCATCGGCCTGCTGATCTGGGGCAAGCTACAGCTAAAGGAAGTCCCCCGCACCGCAGAGGCCCTGCCCGAACAGCGCCAGACCACCCCCCCGCCCTCCCTGCCCCACGGGAACCAGCCGCAAATCTTACAACCTGCACCAACCTCGCCAGAGGCAGAAAAGTCGCACACCGAACCAGCCGATGATACTCACGCCGCTCAGGCGGCCGGGTCCTCGATGGTGTTGGAGGACATCATCGGGGGCAACCCGCCCACCGCCGTGATCAACGGTCAGACGATCGCGGCCGGGCAAGAGATCGACGGATATGTGCTACGAGAGATCAAACAGGACCGTGTCATACTGGAAAAAGACGCAGCCCAGATCGAGCTAGAGGCAGTAGGTTTTCAAAACGAATGAGGCCCGCGGGTTGCCAGACGATCTTAGGGCCGGGGAGTCAACCATGATCAAGCGAACAGATTGGACAACGTGGACAATGGTAGGGGCCTTCATCGGCTGTCTCGGCACCGGGCCGGCGCTACGGGCCGAAGACCCGCCGATGGACGACGCCGGCCTCTTTGACGAACCGGCCGGCGCCGACGCGGGCCTCGAGGACATCCCCGACGGGCAGTCCGTGTCCGTGGGCAACGCCGGCCAGATCGACCTGCACGTCAAAGACCTCGAAATCTCCCGGGTCTTGCAGCTGCTGAGCATCCAGTCCCAGCGCAACATCGTAGCCAGCCGCAACGTCGCCGGGTCGATCTCGGCCGACCTCTACGGCGTGGAGTTCTACGAAGCCCTCGACGCGATCCTCCAACCCAATGGGTTCGGCTACCGCGAGCAGGGCAACTTCGTGTACGTCTACACCGCCTCGGAACTCAAAGAGATCGAAGAGTCCGAGCGCCAGCTCACCTACCGGGTGGTGCGCCTCAACTATCTCACCGCAGACGATGCCTCAGCCTTCGCCACGCCCCTGCTGTCGTCCGCCGGGTCGATCTCAGCCACCGGGGCCCCCCCCGGCGGGATCACCCCCTCGGCCGGGGACGCCGGATCGAACAGCTACTCCCACATGGAGACCCTCGTGGTACGCGACTACGCGGAAGTCGTCGACGAGGTCGTGAACCTGATCAAAGAACTCGACGTGAGGCCCAAACAGGTCCTCGTCGAAGCGACGATCCTCCAGGCCACCCTCGATGAGGCCAACGCGCTGGGGGTCGACTTCAACATCCTCGCCGAGTACTCCATGGGCTCGTTCGAAACCCCGCTGAACGTGGTCGACACGATCATGAACCCCGACTCGATCTCCGGCGACGCCGAGACCGTCTTCGGGGCGATCGGCGAAGGCGAGGCGATCCAGAGCACCGTTGGCGGCGCGTTGGCGGGCGAGTCGGGTCTGAAGATCGGTATCCTCGGCAGCGAGTTCTCGGTCTTCATCCGAGCCCTGGACCGCGTGACCGACACGACCGTGGTCGCCAACCCGAAACTGCTGGTGCTCAACCGTCAGCGGGCTGACCTGCTGGTCGGCGGCCGGCTGGGGTACCTGTCCACAACCGCCACCGACACCGCCACGACCCAGACCGTCGAATTCCTCGACATCGGCACCCAGCTGTCGGTGCGGCCGTTCGTCGGGGAAGACGACTTCGTGCGGCTCGAGCTTCGCCCGTCGATCTCCGACGGCTCGACCGCCGTGGCCGACGGCGTCGTGATCCCCAACGAGACCACTCAGGAGATCACGACCAACATCATGGTCCGCAGCGGCCAGGCCGTGGTCTTGGGCGGTTTGTTCAAGGAAGACACCACCGTGTCGCGCTCCCAGTGGCCGTTCCTGGGCGACATCCCGATCGCCGGTGCGGCGTTCAAGGGGCACGACGACCAAACCCAGCGGTCGGAAGTGATCTTCCTGATCAAGCCCACCGTGGTCAAAGACGAAGCCCTCTACGCCGCCGGCGAACGGGGCGAGGACAGCGTCGAGCACACCCGTTTGGGGATCCGCCACGGCCTGCTGCCCTGGTCGCGCAGCAAGCTGATCGCCGGGCACATGCGCAACGCCATCGACCACTACCACGAGGGCGACTACGACATGTCCCTGTGGTGCACGAACCTGGCCCTATCCCTGGACCCCAAGATGCCCGAGGCACGCCGGCTCAAAGCCGAGCTAACCGGGGAAAATCTCGATGACTGGCCCGGGTCCAGCGTGTTCAAGGACGCGGTCGAGCAGATCATCAATAACCGGCTCAACGGCTCGAAGCACTGGTCCTCGTCCTCTCAGACACCGCCGTCGGCCCCGTTCCCGTCAGCGGCCACCGAGTCCAGCAACACGCCAGCCCCAACCGCGGACCTGGACCCATCGGCCTCGGACTTCTGGTCCGACCAGGACGCTCTCGAAAGCGCCCTCGACAGCGGCGAGCCCCGGCAGGCTAATCAAGATCCCGGCAACCGCCCGGTCGAGTCGAGCTCAATCGAGAACGTGGGGATGGGCACCGAGCCGGACGCGCCAGCGAGCGAAGCCGTCAATGCCATCGTGATCAAGAAGAACAAGGACCGCGCCGCGGCGGCCGCCACGCCAAAGAGCTCAAAAGCTACACAGACACAGGCTCAGGCTCAGGCCCAAGCGCCGCAAGCTCAGGCTCAACAGCCAACGGTCGAGATGCAACCGCTCAAGGTCGTTAATGAGCAATACGAGGTGATCCCCGAAACCCCGATCACGGATATCGAGAGCATCGAGGTCACCAGCGAGGACCTAGAAAAACAGGTCGCCACCGATGCCGCAGCAGACAACGCCGATGGGGATGACCCGGATGATGTAGATAGCTCACAGGCCGCTGATGCTCCGCAAGAGGACGGGGCGGCCGAGTCGACCGCCGAAGTCGACTCTGATTCGTTCTAGCTCGATGGGCCCCGGCGCGGGTGGGTCGCGGGTTACCGTTCACCCGCCCCACGGCCGGTGATCTCGCCCCTGGTGTTGACGGTTTACTCTCAGACGGTACGCCACAGGGTTGGCAAGGAGCAGACGCCAATGATTCTTCGACTCAAGATGCGGATGGGGCTCTTCGGGGCGGTGTTGCTAGCCGGGATGTGGACCGGGTGCACGTCCGAGGCCGGGCACGAGAAGAATATCCGCGAAGCCAACGACCGCTGGAAGGCGATGCGTGGGTCCTTGCTGCTGCCGATGGCCCAGACACAGTTCGACACCGGTGACCTCGACCGGGCCGAGGCCACCCTCCTCGAGGCGCTATCGGTCGACCCGGAAAACCCGCAGCTCTACATCTTGGCCGGGCGGGTCGCTTTGGAGCGGGGCCAGCTCGAGCGCAGCTACCAACGGTTCGCCACGGCGATCGAGATCAACCCGGACATGGCCGAGGCCTATTATTTCCAGGGCGTGGTCCAGCAGCGGTGGAGCCGGTTCGAGCAGGCGCTGTCCAACTATCAAAAAGCCTACGAACTCGTGTCCGATAACGCCGCGTATCTCATCGCCCAAGCCGAGATGCTCGTGGCGCTCGACCGCGCCGACGAGGCGATGGTGAAGCTCACGGCCAAGGCCACCTACTTTGATCAAGACACCGGTATCCGCATGGCCCTGGGTCAGCTGCACGTCATGGAGCGGCAGTTCGATAAGGCGGCCGAGTACTTCCAGCAAGCCGCCCTGCTAGCGCCCGATGACGCGATGATCCTCGAAGAGCTGGCGTTGGCGCAGCTGGCCAGCGGGCAGGCCGAGATCGCCTCGCTGAACCTCGAGCAGTTGTGCTCCCAGACCGCCATCGCCGACCGCCCTGATCTGCGCAAGGCGCTGGCCAAGGCTTACATCGCCACCGGACGCAGCGGCGACGCACGCAATATCTACACGAAGCTCACCCGACATGACCCCAGCGACGTCGACGCGTGGATCAGCCTCGGGGAGATCGCCTGGTCTAGTAACGATACCGCCTCAGCGTTGCTGGCCGCCAACCGCGTCATGGCTATGGATAGTGACCGGCATGAAGGGTACCTACTAGCCGGGATGGTGTGGCACCGTCGTGGCCGGCTCGACCGGGCGCTATCGATGTTCGACCGGGCCGCGGAATACGCCCCGAAGAGCGCCGTGCCGATGATCCTGCGCGGGATCACCCTCGAGCAAGCCAAGCGACCCGAAGAAGCCGCCCTCGCCTACGCCGAGGCGCTTCGCCGTGAACCGACCGCTCAGCACGCCCGCACCCTGCTCGATCAGGTGTCCGCCGAATCCGTCGCCCAGGTCAATGACGGTCAATGACGCCGCCGTTGATCATTAACCCTTGGGCTAAAGCGTTTACTGATTGGCTATACGGCATACGTGGCTAGCCGCGACCGTGAGGGGAACGGGCCGACCGCCAAAGGCACCCGCATCGGTCTTGTATCCACCGTACACCCGTTGAGAAAAAGCTCTACGTGTGAAGCGGCAGGCCTATCCGCGACTGTCGCTTTTATCGGTTCGTCCGAATTTGCTTGGATCCCCGGGCGCCGGTCATTGGGGCACACCCCCCGCCGGCCGCCCCGCGCTGGAAATCCTCTTCTTACAAACCCCCCTCCCTATCCCTTTCCCGTCAACCGCCGCGCTGACATTCTCCCGATCGGTCCGTCCGATTTTTCCGGATCCAACGCCTGGGTCATCACGGAATAACGGGCAACCGCGACCTTTCATCAACGCGGCCAGGCGTTGATCCGAAAAAATAATTTAGGGCCATCTGCCTGGCTCGGGGAGATCATTGCATATGAACCAAGACCGACCGTTGATCTTGATCGTCGACGATGAAACGCACATCCTTCACGTCTTAAGTCTAAGGTTAACTAGCGCCGGGTACCGGGTGATCACCGCCGAGGACGGGCAGGAGGGCTGGGCGGCCGCCCTGGAGCACCGCCCGGATATGGTCATCACCGATCTGCAGATGCCTTTCATCAATGGCCTTGAGCTGTGCCAAAAACTCAATGAAGACGAACGGACCCGCCATGTCGTGGTGCTGATGATCACCGCTCGCAGCTCGAGCTTGTCCGGCGACTGCCTGCGGCTGACCAACCTTGCGGGCGTGATCACCAAGCCGTTTAGCCCTCGTGAGGTGCTCGTGCGGGTCGAGGAACTCGTGACCCCCCATGCGGATCGGAAGGTGGGTTGATTGTTTGCATCTGCCTAAGGGACAACACGACGACCCGGTGATCGCTTCGGTCAACCAGACGACCCTCAACCCCCGGTTGGCCGAGCGGGTCGAGTCCCTTGGGGTAACGGTCGCATCGGTCGCCGACGATGGGTGGGCGACGATCCAAGGCACGTCACGCTGGATCGAACGGTTGATCACAGATTCGCCCCTGTTCGCCGAGGCTTTAAAGAAGCAACTCCAGAACCTACGCATCGCCACGGGCACGGCCCAAGAGATCTGGCCCGGGGTTTGGTTGGCGCCGCTGCGGGTCCAGCGTCACCGCCGTGTCGGGATGGTCCCGGTCGATCCCCCGTTGATGGTCGCGTTCTTCCTCAGCAGTGAGATCCTCGACAGCCCGTGGCTGGAGAAGCTTTGCGACGACGGTCAGCTCGACCACGCGTCTGTCTTAGACCGCATCGACCGTGAAGCCCTTGTGAGTCGCGCCGAGGCCCAACGCCTGGCCCGGGTCCTGGATTGGATGCACCACGACTCGGTCGAGATCGACCGCCGCCACCTGGAGCTGCGCACCCTCAGCCAGCAGCTGGGCGATTCCTACGAAGAGCTGAGCCTGCTCTACAAGCTCTCCGTACACATGGCGGTCAACCACTCCCCCGCCCAGTTCCTTACCGATGCGTGCCGCGAGCTCCAGCAGGTGATCGGCCTTCGCTGGCTGGCCCTGCTGCTAGTCGACGATGACCAGCGGCTCAACGGCCTATCGGGGCAGATCTATACCGCGGGCTACGTCGGCTCGGACGTGAACCTGATCAAACGCTTCGGGCACATCCTCCTGCTCCAGCAACGGGCCACCACCGAGCCCTTGATCATCGAAAACACTGAAGAGCTGGGCATCCCCCACCTGTCGCGGGTCGCCGACCATCTGCTGGTGGTGACCCTGATGCGCAACGGGGTCCCGTTCGGGGTCCTGTTCGGGGCCGACAAACAAGACGGGCGGCACATCACCAGCGCCGACGCCAAACTCTGCAACACCCTCGCCAACAGCATCTCGATCTTCCTCCAGAACATGATGCTCTACGAAGACATGCAGACCATGTTCATGGGCACGCTCCACGCGCTGACCCACTCGATCGACGCCAAGGACAGCTATACCCATGGCCACTCCGAACGCGTGGCGCTGATGGCCAAGAACCTGGCACTCGCCATCGGCCTCGATACCGAGGAAGCCGAACGCGTGTACCTGTCAGCCTTGGTGCACGACGTGGGCAAGATCGGCGTGCCCGAAGCGGTGCTATGCAAGGCCGGGCCGCTGACCGATGACGAGTTTGAGCTGATCAAACGCCACCCGGAGATCGGCGCCCACATCCTCGCCAACATCCGCCAGATGCAGGACCTGATCCCCGGCGTGCTCTACCACCACGAGCGGTGGGACGGCGGCGGGTACCCCCACCGCCTGTCTGGTGAAGACATCCCGCTCTACGGCCGTCTGATCTGCCTCGCCGACTCTTTCGACGCCATGAGCTCCAACCGAAGCTACCGGCCCGCGTTGGAGCACAGCCAAGTACTCGAAGAAATCCGCAGGTGTGCGGGCAAACAATTCGACCCGCAACTGGCCGACGCCTTCGTGAAACTCGATTTCGAGCCGTTCTTCGAGCTGATCAAGCACCACATCCAACTCGACGAAGATCGTAAGCAGCAGCAGGTGGCGTGACTCAACAGGGTCGACCCCAGCGAGCCGCGTGCGTCAGCAAGCGGGTTCCCCCGGCCTGCTCAGTCCAGTAGATCCGGGCAGGCCCGGATCTACACCACGCTACACATCCAACTCAATCGCCTGATCCGCCTGATCCATAATAAACTTGAACCGCGCCGACGGGTCCTTGCCCATCAGCTCCGAGATCACACGATCGGTCTGCAACCCGTCGGCGATCTCGACGCGCAGCAGCCGGCGCGTCTTCGGATTGAGCGTGGTCTGCCACAAGACCTTGGGCATCATCTCGCCCAACCCCTTGAACCGGGTGATCGACGGTTGAGACCGACCATTGCCGTGTTGCTTGAGGATCCGGTCGCGGTCGTCGTCGTCGCTGGCCCAATGCGTCTCCTTGCCGATGTCGATCCGGTAAAGCGGCGGCTGAGCGAGGTACACCTTGCCTGTTTGGATCAAGCCCGGCATGTGGCGATACAGAAACGTCAGCAACAGCGTCGTGATGTGGTGGCCGTCGGAGTCCGCATCGGCCAAAAGGATGACCCGCTGGTACCGCAGCTTGGCGGGCTCGAAGTGCTTGCCCATCCCGCAGCCCAGGGCGGTCACCAGGTCGGAAAGCTCCTTATTCTCCAGTAGTTTTTTGAGCGACGCCTGCTCCGTGTTAAGGACTTTGCCGCGTAGGGGCAGGATCGCCTGACACGTCCGGTCGCGCCCCTGCTTGGCCGAGCCGCCGGCCGAGTCGCCCTCGACGATGAACAATTCGCTATCGGACTTGCCCGACCCGGTGCAGTCGCTGAGCTTGCCGGGCAGGTTTAGCCGGTTCGACGTGGCGCTCTTGCGGGTGACCTGCTGCGAGGCGGCTCGTGACGCCTCACGGGCGCGGGCGGCGAGGATGATCCGCGCCACGATCGCCTCGGCCGCGGTGCGGTTGTGGTTGAGCCAGTGTTCGAGCACCGGGCGCACCGCCGAGTCGACCATCGCCTGGGCCTCGGGGTTGTTGAGCCGGTCCTTGGTCTGGCCCTGGAACTGCGGCTCGGCGATGAATACGGACAACACCCCCACGAGCCCCTCGCGGAGGTCGTCGGTGGTGAGCGTCACACCTTTGGGCGAGAGGTTGTGCGTCTCGATGTAATTACGGACCGCCTTGCCCAGCCCGGCGCGCAGGCCGTTCTCGTGGGTGCCCCCGGAGCCGGTGGGGATCCCGTTGACGTAGCTGCGCAGGTGCTCGTCGGTGGCTTCGGTCCATTGCATCGCCAGCTCGATGCGCACGGTGTTGTTTTTCTCAAGGGTGAACGGGGCGTCGTGCACCGGTTTGGCGGTCCGGGCGGCGATGATCTTCTTGAGGTAATCGACGATCCCCTCCTGATGCACGAACGCCGTTTTGGTTTTAGTCGTCTCATCTTCGAACGTGACCTTCACGCCCTTGTGCAGGTAGCTGACGACCTCGAGCCGGTCGCGGATCAGGCCCGCGTTGAACTCGGTCTTGGGGAAGATCGTCGGATCGGGGTGGAAGTAGATCGTGGTCCCGGTGCCACGCGCGGCGCCGAGTTTTTTGAGCGACCCGGTCGGCTTGCCCCGCGTGAACTTCTGCTGCCACGTGGTTCCGTCCCGCTTGACGGTCGCGACCATCTGCTTCGACAGAGCGTTGACCACGCTAGCACCTACCCCGTGCAGCCCCCCGGAAGTTTTGTAGTTGCCTCCATCCGTATCAAACTTCCCCCCCGCGTGGAGGGTCGTGAGGATGATCTCCAACGCGGGTTTTTTGTGCTTGGGGTGGCGGTCGACCGGGATGCCGCGCCCGTTGTCCGTGACGGTGATGCTCGTGCCGTCGCTGTGGAGCGTTAACGCGATCTCGGTGGCGTGGCTGTTCATCGCCTCGTCGACCGCGTTATCGAGGATCTCCCACACCAGGTGGTGCAGCCCCGCCGACCCGACCCCGCCGATGTACATCCCCGGGCGCTTGCGCACCGGGTCGAGGCCTTCGAGGACGGTGATGTCTTTGGCGGTGTAAGTCGTGGTCATCGTCAAACTCTTACGAGCCGCGACCGTAAGGGAGCGGTCCGCCCGTTAGATTTTTCATTCCCGGACCGCTCCCTCACGGTCGCGGCTCGTTGTAAAAATCCACGCTGCATAAATATCCTTAACGGGTTTTCATGTCGCTGAAAGTTCATCAAGCATCACCGGCACCGCCGGCTCGGGCGGCACCACACGGCTAAACGAGCCGCGTTTGAGGATCTCCCGGCCTTTGCCCCCACGCGAGGTGACCTCGTACTTGGCGGTGCTGATCGTCTGGGTGCCACCACGGGAGGTCTCGACCGTCATCAGGTCTCGGTCCCCGGTCGAGGCGATGAACCCCAGCAACCGGTCGTCCTTGGCAAGCTTGATCAGGATCACCCCCTTGCCCGGTCCGGACAAGAAGTTTACTTCACTGGCCGGGCAGAGGATCGCCCTCGCCTTGCGCGACGCGGCGATGATCGTTTCGCTGCCGCGGATCACCTCGACCCCGATGACCGCGGCGCCCTTGCGGGGACTGGCGAACTTACGGCCGTTGCGGGTCGACGGCTCGGCGAAACCCGCAAGGCCGAAGCGCAGGCTGTAACCGTCGTCGGTAACGGCCAAGGCGTGGGTGGGTGGGGCATTTAGATCGCAACCCGCTCCCTGACGGTCGCGGCTGGCTTTGGACGTTTCTTCGGCGATTCCGGGGGTGGTACGCGGGTCGAGGCTCACAGCGGCGACGATCCGTTCGCCGTCTTTGAGCTTGAAGAATTTCTGGACCGGCTCGCCGTACCCGGTCGTCGCGGGGATGTCAGCGATGCGACACGTATACGCGACCCCGAAGCTGCTAAAGAACACGATGCACGACCGCGTCGACCCGGCCTCAGCGGTCAGCACCGAGTCGCCTTCACGAAGGCGCGTGGTCGACAAGTCGCGCACTTCTTTCTGTCGCTTCACCCAGCCGTCGCGCGTGACGATCACGACGCTGTCCTCGGCGACGATGAAGTCATCGGCGGAGAATTCCGGCTCGTCTTCGACCGCGGCGATGAGGGTCCGCCGTTTGTCGGGCTTGCCGTACGTTTCGCGGACCTGCTCGATCTCGTCTCGTACGATCGACCACCGGTCGTCCTCGCGGTTGAGCAGGCGGTTGATCTCCTTGACGCGTTTGCGTTTGTCTTTGAGCTCATCGCGGATCAGCAGGATCTCGAGCTTGGCGAGGCGGTAGAGTTTTAGTTCCAGGATCGCGTCGGTCTGCTCCTCATCGAGGTCGAATTTGGCCATGATCTTTTGGGCCGCGTCCTGTTTGCCGTCAGAGGCGCGGATGATCTTGATGATCTGGTCCAGAGCGTCGAAGACCTTCTCGAACCCCTCGAGGATGTGGATCCGCCGGTTGAGCTGCTGCAATTCGTGCTCGAGGCGGCGGGTGACGACCTGCATCCTAAACAGAAGGAAGTTCCAGAGGATCTCGCGCAGGTCCGACCGCTGGGGCCGGCCTACCAGCGGGTTCTCCGTGGGGACCAGGCACGTGAGGTTGACCGCAAAATTCACCTGCAGCGGCGTGTGCTTGAACAGGTACGCCATGACCTTCTGCTCGTCGGCGTCTTTTTTAAGCTCCAGCTCGATCCGCACGTCGTCGGTCGAGAGGTCCTTGACGTCCAATAGCAGGGGCATCTTCCTACCCACGACCACGTCGGCGATCCGCTCGACGAGCGTGGCCTTGTTGACCGTGTACGGGACGCTGTTGATGTAGATCTTTTTGCCCCCTCTACCTGTCGGACCGGCCTCGTACGTGGCGCGCAGCCGGATCGACCCCGAGCCGTTTTTGTAGATCTCCTTGATCTCGTCGGGGCTGTTAAGGATCTGCCCGCCGGTGGGGAAATCGGGGCCCTTGATGTACTTGCACAGGTGGTGGGTCTTAAGCTCGGGGTTATCGAGCAGCTTAACCAGCGCGGTGCACACCTCGCCGGGGTTATGCGGAGGGATGTTCGTGGCCATGCCCACGGCGATGCCGGTGGCGCCGTTGATCAGCAGGTTCGGGAGCCTGGCCGGCAGCACGACCGGCTCGTCGCGGGTCCCGTCGTAGTTGGGGCGAAAATCAACGGTGCGTTGGCCGATCTCGGTCAGCAGCTCGTCGGCGACCCGTGCCAGCCGGCACTCGGTATAGCGCATCGCGGCCGCGGCGTCGCCGTCGAGCGAGCCGAAGTTGCCGCTGCCGTCGACCACGGGCACGCGCACCGAGAACGGCTGGGCCATGCGGACCAGGGCGTCGTAGATCGCCGCGTCGCCGTGGGGGTGGTAGGAGCCCATCACGTCGCCGACGACCTTGGCGCACTTGCGGTGCTTGGCGTCGAACGTGAGCCGCGCCAGCCACATGGTGTAGAGGATCCGCCTTTGGACCGGCTTGAGCCCGTCGCGCACGTCGGGCAGGGCCCGGCTGGTGATCACGCTCATCGCGTAGTTGAGGTACCGGCTGCGGGCTGCGGCGTCGAGGGCGACGACGTGGCCGTTGCCGCCGCCGTCGGCACGGCGCGCAGCGGCGTCCCCCGAACGGTCAGGGCTGTCAAACAGGGTCTGATCGGATGGTCTACCGCGTCGTTTGGCCACGATGGAGCCTTCCCTGGCGTGTTTATACGAACCGATAGGCTAACGCTATAGCAGCGTAGGACAGAACCGTGTGGATCTCAACCCGCAACAAAACCTACCGGCAAGGCATGACGGTGAGGGAGTGAGCGGTGCGTGTGAGCAAGCGGTTTCCTTAGAGTCGATCCGGGCGATCGTGTTCCCTCGGCGGTTTAGGGTTGAAGTGAAACCCTGGGACCGCCCGCCCTTACAACTTAGGTCCAAAACGCGGGACGAAATCGGGGTCGGACGGCTGGGACAATGAATACGGGTCGGCGGCGTCGAGGTCGACCGTGTACCCGAGGTCTGCAAACTGAGCGATCGACAGCCGGCTTAGCAGGTTCGATCCGGCGTTAATGAAGCCGGTCATCAGCTCGTTGCCAAAAACCGACTCGCGCCAATGGCCCCCGAAGGTGCCGGGGCCACCGGTGTTGGCGACCGGGACACCGGTTTCGGTCTGGCCCGTGAGCTGGCTGTACTCGGCCACCGCGTTAGGGCCGATGTATTGCGGGTCCCCGAATAGCGGGTCGTCTTCATCTAGCCCGACGACCAAGCCCAGCTGATCCCAGAGCGTTCCCAGGCCCAAGACGTGGGCGATTTCATGGATCGCGATCTCCACCATCCGGCCGTGGAACTGGTCGCCCCGGTCGATCGTGATTGACCCGCTGCTGGGCAGGTGAGAACCCTCTCGGAAGGTATCGGGACCAGCGAATGCCAGGATCCCTCGATGCCCGTCGACATGATCGACCGTTACGTCGATCAACAGGTCGTCCACGGCCCCGAAGTCGTCGACGGTTTCTTCGGGCAGGTCTTCGATGATGATCTGCGACCACCGTTCCGCAGCTGCGAACAGCGCTCTTTGAACCTTCTGGCTCATGGGCCCGGTGGTCTTGTAGGTGATGTTAAATCCGTCATCGGGTTCGAGGAACAGGTTGGTTCCCGTCCCTGCCGCCAGTGCATCGTCGCTGCGATTAACGCTCGTGATGGTGTCGTCGCCGTTCCCGGTGATGACGGTGTCTTCGCCTTCGCCGACGTCGATGACGTTGTTCCCATGGCCGGCTTTGACGGTGTCATCACCGCTGCCGGTAGTGATCGTGTCGTCGCCGCGGCCGGCCAAGACGATGTTACTGCCCTCATGAGGATTGACGGTGTTATCCCCGTGGCCGGCGTTGATGCGGTCGTCGCCGTCGCCGGTGGTGATCGTGTCATCGCCGTTGCCGGTGGTGACCTTGTTCTTGCCCTCGCCGGCGTCGACGGTGTTAGCGCCGTCCCCGGCTTTGATTTTGTCGTCGCCGCTGCCGGTGGTGATGGTGTTGTCGCCGTGGCGCACTTTGACGGTATCGTCGCCGTCGCCGGTGGTGATGGTATGGTTGCCGTCCTTGGCGATGACCTTGTTTTGGCCGTCGCCGGCATCGATGACGTGGTCGCCGTGGCCGGCCTTGATCGTGTCGTCCCCGGAGCCGGTCGTGATGGCGTGGTTGCCGTCCTTGGCGATGACCTTGTTTTGGCCGTCGCCAGCATCGATGACGTGGTTACCGTGGCCGGCCTTGATCGTGTCGTCCCCGGAGCCGGCGGTGATGGTGTGGTTGCCGTCTTTGACCGTGACTTTGTTCCTGCCGTCGCCGGCATCGATAATGTGGTTGCCGTGGCCGACCTTGATCGTGTCGTCCCCGGAGCCGGCGGAGACCGCCACCCCGATCAGCTCGCCGACGGAATCGGTGACGCTCTTGCGGATCGTGATCTTGTCGTTGCCGCCGAGGCTGCTGATCTCGATCCCGTTGACGCCCGAAAACACGGTCCCGTTGTCGACCCCGTCCACGCCTTGGAGTCTCACGTCACCCGGTGCTCCGCCGGCAGAGACGGTGATCGCGTCGTTATTCTCGGTGCCCTCGATCGTCAGAAGCCCCGTCGCAATATCAAGCGTCGCCGATAGCAATACCCGTGGCTCAAGCGGCTCGATCCCGAACACCACCCGATCTGACCGAGCCGACCGATCGCTTGTCCGCCACGGCCCGAGCGTCGTTTGCATCATAGGATGAAGATGAAGGGGTTTGCTTGCGGCTTTAACCGCACGACGCCACCTATTCATGAGTCTTTTCTTCACAAGAAGGCTCCAATGGATACGATGTTGCGGTTAAAGAACTTAATTATAGCGTGTTTCGAGTTTGAAGTCGGAGCGTTCGAGAACGTCCACCGCGACTGAGCTCCACTGACGGGGGCAAACTCTTTTTCTTGGGGAAGCCCATCTCTCTCACTACGGTCCAACATCGCGTGGGCGAGTCGCATGGTTCCTTTTCGCCTTGATGCCCTTAGTCGTCGTAAGCGGGGGCTGGCAAACACCTCATTATTGTCCGATGTCGGATGGAAATCCGCTGTAGCTCATGGATGTGGCAAAACCATTCTCGGACCCCCCCTTATGACCGACGCTGTGCTTGGGCACACGACACGCTTGGACACATTTAACCATCCGACCCGCTGTACGCTAGAACCGGTCGCCGCGCCGCTTCGACCTCGTCGACCCGGCGCACCGGTGCTAGGGATGGGGCCTCTTTGAGACAAGCGGTGTCCTGCTCGATCTCATCAGCGATCTTGAGCATCACCTCGATAAACCGGTCGAGCGTGGCCAGGCTCTCGGTCTCCGTGGGTTCGATCATCAGGCAGTGGTGGACCGGCCAATGCATCGTCGGGGGATGGATGCCGTAATCGATCAGGCGCTTGGCGATGTCGGTCAGGGTTACCCCCTGGGCCAACAATCGTTGGGGCACTGTGATGAATTCATGGGCACAGAACCGGTGGCGGTCGGGGTCGAAGAAAGGCGTTTCGTACCGATGGCGCAGCTTGGCCGCGACGTAATTGGCGTTGAGCACCGCGGTCTGGGCGACCTCTCGTAGACCGTCCGCCCCACACGCGGCGATGTACGCCCAGCAGCGCAGCAATACCCCGAACTGCCCGTAGAAACTGCGCACCTTGCCGATGGACCTGGGCCGGTGGTGGTCCCAATAGAACTGCACCTGCTGGCAATCCCCGTCGCCAGCCGCGGGCCGCTGCCTGGCTTCGACCTGCGGGACGGGCAGGTACGGGCGAAGGAACCCGCGGACCGCGATCGGCCCGGCGCCGGGGCCGCCGCAACCGTGGGGCGTGGTGAACGTCTTGTGCGTGTTGAAGTGCATCGCGTCGACCCCGAAATCCCCGGGCCGAGAGACCCCCACGATCGCGTTCATGTTCGCCCCGTCGAGGTAAAGCAATGCCCCGGCGTCGTGGAGAATCTGAGCGATCTGCGCGATGGTCCCGTCGAACAAGCCTGCGGTGTTGGGGTTGGTAATCATCATCGCTGCGGTCTGGTCGTCGACAAGACCGCGCAGGGCATCGAGGTCGACCAGCCCGTCCTTGGACGGCACCGTGACCACGTTCGTGCGGCAAAGGGTACAGCTGGCCGGGTTCGTGCCGTGGGCGGTGTCGGGCACGAGGACCTTATCCCGCCCCGGGGCGTTACCGCCGTCAGGGTCGCGGAAGTAGGCGCGGATCACTTTTAAGGCGGTGTACTCCCCATGCGCCCCGGCGGCGGGTTGGAGGCAGGCCTCATCGAGACCCGCGATCTGGGCCAGCCAAATGCGCAGCTCATAAAGCACACGCAGGGCGCCCTGTACATCCGCCTCGTCCTGATAGGGGTGCAGGCCGGTGAACCCGGGCATCGCCGCGGCGGCCTCGTTGACCCTCGGGTTGTACTTCATGGTGCACGACCCGAGGGGGTAAAAGTTCGCGTCGACCGAGAAGTTTCGGGCCGCCAGGTGCGTGTAATGGCGGACGACATCCAGCTGCCCCAGCTGCGGCAGAGCGGGCGGGTCGTCGCGGGTCAATTCCTGCGGCAGAGGCGCAGCCGGGACATCCAACGCCGGCAGGTCGACCGCCCTGGCCCCAGGGGTCGATTTTTCAAAGATCAGCGGGACCGGGTCGAGCGGGTCATGATTCATCCGTGGCAGCCTCCTGGAGCCATTGAACCAAGCGGTCGATTTCTGCGGCGGTGCGTTTTTCCGTGACCGCGACCAGTAGCTGAGTGCTGTCGCCGATCCCGAGTTGACCGGCGTCGAGACCGGGCAGCAGGTTTCTTCCACGGCCCGCGTCGATGATTTTTCTTGCGGGAACAGGGCAATTCACGAGGAATTCATGGAAAAACTCCCCTTGATAGGCCATGGAATAACCCTCTAACTCAGTGATGCGTTGGGCGGTGTGGTGGGCTTTGTGGTAGCTGTGGCTGGCGACGTCTCGCAGGCCGTGGGGGCCCATGGTGCTTAAGTAGATCGTCGCCCGGATCGCCAACAACCCCTGGTTTGTACAGATGTTGCTGGTGGCTTTAGCTCCGCGGATGTGCTGCTCACGGGTCTGGAGGGTTAAGCAGTAACCACGGCGGCCGGTTTGGTCGTGGGTCTGGCCCACGAGCCGGCCGGGCATCTTGCGGATCAGGGATTGTTTAGCCGCGATGAGGCCCAGATACGGGCCCCCGAACTGTAACGGCACCCCAAGCGGCTGGCCCTCGCCGACGGCGATATCCGCCCCGCAGTCGCCGGGCCGTTTGAGCAGGCCGCAGGCGATCGGGTTGATCACCGCCACCGCCAGGGCGTCGGGCTGCTGGCCACGCGCCTCGTCGAAAAGTGATGACCAGTCCTCGATCACGCCAAAAACATTGGGCGACTGGATCACGACACACGCCACGTCACCCCCGCCCCCAGCGGACCGTGGACCCTCCATCGCCTGCCGGACGGTGGCCGGATCGACACAACCACGCCTCGGATCGTGGGCCAACGCGACCAGTTCCACCGGCAGGCCCGCGAGGTAGGTCCCCAGCACCGCCCGGTAATCGGGGTGCAATGACGACGCGACCAGGACGCGTCGCTTACCGGTGGCATTGACGGCCATCAGCACGGCTTCGGCCACGGCGGTGGCCCCTTCGTATAAGGAAGCGTTGGCGACGTCGAGGCCTGTGAGCCGGCAGATCTGTGTCTGGAATTCGAAAAACGCCTGGAGCGAGCCTTGCGACGCCTCGGCCTGGTACGGGGTGTAAGCCGTGACGAACGCGCCTTGAGAAGCTAGATCATCGACGACCGCCGGGATGAAGTGGTCGTACGCCCCGGCGCCGAGAAAACAGGCCGCTCCAGAGCCCACCGCGGGGCGGTTAAACCCAGCGAGCTCATGGAGCTGCTGCTGCAATTCAAGCTCGCACCTGCCCCCGTTCGGGAGGCCGGGTAGTTGCAGCGGGCCATCCAGACGCAGCTCACGGGGCAGGTTCGCATAAAGCTCTTCAACACCGCCAACCCCAAGGGCGGCGAGCATCTCCTTCTGGTGATCGGGTGTGATTTGTGTGTAGTTCATAGTCGCATCGAATACCTAACGAGCCCCCGATTGGGAAGGCAGAGTCTACACGAACTGCGGCATGGAATCGAAGCGGGCGATGGATGCCCAATGACCGGGGGTGCGTGACCGGGTCAGGACCTCAGCGTCAAACTGATGAGTTACCCAGCGGGCTCTGGGGCCGCGAACCGATCCTCCGCCGGCTTCATTCGCGGAACATTTTCCCCAGTCACGAGATAGTCCCTCAGATACCCGCATGCTTCGGCATCGTTTTTCGTGACGAACACCTGATCTTGATCAAGGGCTCGCGCATATCACGCGGTGATGGGAACCCCGCCTGTGCGCAGCGAACCTTTCCGATGCCCTCGGTATTCGTAGTGCAAGCGGTATTCCATTTCACGATATGACGCGGTGATGGGTCAAGAGCACTAAAGGAGGCCGTCCGAGAGTCCGAATCGATGAAATAGCTAGCGCGTGATCGCAAGCCAGAAATGATCGGACCGACCTTTGCGACCATCCCGAGCCACGATCCTACGGGTTATTACGGTGTCGATGGTATCCATCGCGCTCGTCGCGTCGGCGCAGGCGCAACCCGAGCAACCCCCCCCCACCCACGAGCGGTTATTTGAACTCATTCCGACGGATCAACTGCCCGAATACTGGACCGATCCAACGACCGATCTCTCCCCTCAAGCCCCAATCCGGATGATTTTATGGGACCCCCCTTCTCAATCGGCACCACGATTCGGCGAGCCAAATAATTCTGCCCCGGGACCGACGCGGGATCGGCCGTTATTCCGGTTTGAGAACGTCACCTACGACCTGACCGGCCGACCCGTCGATGAGGTCTTCGTGGTTTATTTCTTGTTCGGTCACTCGTTCTAGAGCGCTTGGCGTAATTAATCGCCGCTGGCCGATAAGAGAGATTTCTGGCAAGGAGGCCAAGGTCATGGCGTATTCGATGGATCTACGTAAGCGGGTGGTATGGGCCGCCGAGTCGGGTCAGACGATCACGGGGGTATCACGACAGTTTCGGGTGGCGAGGTCGACGGTTCGCGACTGGTGTGATCGGCACCGCCGGGGCGTGTTGACGCCGGGGGTGCCGGGGCCCAAGGGGTCGGTCAAGCTTACGGCGGCCGATGAGCAACGGATGCGTGAGGCGGTGGCGGCCAAGCCGGGGATCACGGCCAAGCAGTTGAGGGCGATGCTGAACCTGGGCGTCGTGGAATCGACGGTGTGCCGGGCGTTGAAGCGGCTGGGGCTGTCGCTCAAAAGAAGTCGCTGATCGCCGCCGAGCAAGATCGCCCCGACGTGGCCCAACGCCGCCACAACTTCACGATCGCCCGGCGGTTCGTGGACCCGGCCCATCTGGTTTTCCTCGACGAATCTGGGGCCAAGACGGATATGACCCGGCTGTATGGCTGGTCGCCGATCGGGCAGCGTTGCGTGGACCGCACCCCGCACGGCCGCTGGAAG
This sequence comes from Phycisphaeraceae bacterium, assembly GCA_965224205.1. GTDB lineage: Bacteria > Planctomycetota > Phycisphaerae > Phycisphaerales > Phycisphaeraceae > CBDCYN01. The sequence goes on along the minus strand of CBDCYN010000029.1, from coordinate 244,857 downwards.
ACGCTCACGATGCTCAGCGCGATCCGGCTCGACGGGGTGATCCAAGGTGCGACGGTCGTGGTCGATGGCCCGATGAACTCGGCGACGTTCCTGGCCTACACCCAGCAGTTCTTGGCCCCGTCGTTGCGCCCGGGTGACGTGGTCGTGATGGACAATCTCTCGAGTCACCAAGCCGCCGCGGTGCGCGAAGCGATCGAGGCCGTCGACGCCGACCTGTGGTACCTGCCCCCGTACAGCCCGGACCTGAACCTGATCGAGAAGCTGTGGAGCAAGGTCAAGGCGTGGCTACGCCGCGTCGCCGCCAAGACCTTCGGCACGCTCCAAGACGCCATCGCCGATGCCCTGACAGACGTCACGCCCACCGAGTGCCAAAACTACTTCACCTCTTGCGGATATGGCGATTATTGACGCAAAACGCTCTAAACGAAGCTGATCGAAGACGCTGCGGTGGCCCATCAGTGACGGACTCCGGGGTTCGTATGTTACGCCACATTCAATACCAGGGCGTGATCGGCTTCGAAGGCCTCGGGGGAGACATATCCCAGGGCCTGGTGTAAACGGGTTGGCTTGTAGAACAGCTCGATGTATTGAAACACACTTCCACGGGCATCCGTCAGATCTGACCTTCCCCAGAGAAAGTGGACGGTCCTAACTGCTAGGTAGGATGCCTGGCGAAAGGAGTCCACCAGATGTCAAAGTCGATGGGCAACGGGAAATCGAGCAAGCGCGGAGTATTCTCTGGGATACGACAATCAGTCTCTGTAAGATTTCCCTGTTTTTGAGCTGTTTACAGGGATGTTCTGCAGATTACAGGGATGATTGGGCAAAGGATCGAAAGCTGCCCAACGTTAGTGTCTGATTGATTTCGTCTTACGACGGCCCGCTTGTCAATTCCCTACAGCCCTTAACAGGGAACGAGCAGGGAATTGCCCATCCATTCATCAACCCGTGGAGCGTTTCGGGTAATGAGGCAATCATTGATTACTGTACGCTCTTATCAGAGCTGCCCCAGGGGCGTTCCATATTGTTGGCACCTTGCTAATGTTGAAGTTACAGGCTGTATTGAATTGCCCTGAGTCATCATCTCTACACGCTGCTACACCTCTTATTCGAATCCTTTTCCGCTCGCCGCGATGCTCAGGTCCGGTTCTTGAAGGAAGAGAACCGCATCCTACGATCCCGGACCAAAAGGCAGGATTGATCCTGTCGCCCGCGGAGCGATCCCGGCTTCTGACTATCGGCCGTGAACTCAATCACCACGTTAAGGATTTGATCAGTATTATATCAATCATCGCCCACATCAACGGATGGGTAATCGCGTGCTGAGGTTCCAAGCTGAACCACATCATCAAGAATCGGAATCTCATACCGTGGGACCGGTGGAATGTTCCGCCTGCGAAATATTCCGCTAGCGGGTCGAGTTGGTCGTAATGACCATCATTAACTGCCGACCCTGAAACTCACCTATCACTTGCAAGGGCAATTGGTTTAGCGGGGCGTCGTTCAAGATAAATCGTGGCGGGTTGGCGGCGTAATCCACCCATGACGGTAACGGGCTACCATCCATCCGTGTGAAACGACCATCGGCGCCCTCAAACTCTTGTCGGATTGCTTCGGGGAACTCGATGACCAGGCTTTGGCTGCTCGTAATGATCTCTTGGGGTACAAAGACCGTGATGAGCCCAGGGTCTTGCGGTGTGGGCTGACGGTTGATCTCAATGGTGATGGCGTTCGACCCGCTGTTCTGACCATTCGTGGAGTTAGCTGGCTCAGACCCTTGAAGGTCTTGAGGTGTCATCTCGGGAGCACTGCCGTTCTGAATCGGAACTTCTAATATTTGGGGCTGATTGGCAGGGAGGGTCGGAGCAGAGCCGGTCTGTGGGTCCACACCCCGGGTGACCTGGCTCGAAGCCGCATCGATCGCTGTGTCGAGCTGTTCGTCCTGTTGTCGGAAGTTAGTCGATCCTTCAACCGACACGTGCCCGCTGGCGTTGATGTCACCCACCACCATACCCCCGTCGCCATCGGTGACGCTGATGTTCGCCCCATCGAGGTCCACCACACCCGTAAAATCATTCCCGGGATTATCGAGAAGGATATCCGCTGGCTGACCGTCGTTCGTGGCGTTGAATTGACTGGTGTCATGAGCGATCACGGACGTGTTAGGTGTCTGAGTGATCGGCCCATCGGTGCTCGTGACAGACAGATTTCCTCCGCTGTTAAGGTTCCCCAAGACCAAGCCGCCATTATTGTCTGTGAGCGTGACGCGCCCCGTCACCGTGACGGTCCCGGAGCCGTTTTGAGAGTAGTCCTCACGTACAACCATGTCGCCACCGACGGAAACTTCTCCCCCTGTCTGGTCAAATATATCCGTTGTAAAGTCTCCCGAGGTTGATGTGGTCCCACCCGACTGTGTGAAACACGCGAGCATCATCGACCCTAAGCTACTGAGAGCACCCCCCGTCTGATTAATTTTATTTAGAGCGATCCCACCGCTGCCGACGGCCAGCGTCCCGGTAGACATCTGCAAGTCACCCGCGATACCCAGGCTATCGATATCGACCGGCCCAGCCTGCGCTGAACCGGTAGCGCTCGTATCATCAAAGGTGACGATGACCCCCGTGGGGATGTTCACCGAGGCGACGTTGTTCAGATCAGGTACCGCACCGTCTTCCCAGTTGGTTGGGTCAAACCAATCCCCGATTGTGCTCCCGACCCAAGTGACGGACGCACGGCGAGTGATATCCGCAACCAATGTATCGGTCATGTCCTGCAGGCCGTAATTCTGAGCATCACCCCCGCTCAGGCTGATCCCCGTAATACTCACAGTCTTGTTCGTTCCGACGTTCTTGCTATCAAATGTCGCTATTTCGCTAATCGAGACTGTATCCCCGGGAACGATACCCGTGGCGGTAACCGTCACAGGTGCGGTCGTATTCCCGTCATAGACCTTCCCCGCTGATGTATAGCTAACCGTCACGGCCTTGGCGGTGATGTCGGCGGTGGCCGTGGCCTGGTCGGTGATCGCGTAGTTGCCCACGTCGGCCCCGCCGTAGGTGGTCGAGGCCAGCGTAACCGTCTTGGCGGTCGACAAGCACGTGGGCACCGCCAAGACGGTTACGCTGGCCTCGACCACCTACGGCGGGGCCGACGTGGGCAACTACGCGATCACCGACCAGGCCACGGCCACCGCCGACATCACCGCCAAGGCCGTGACGGTCTCGGGCATCACCGCCGATGACAAGGTCTACGACGCGACGACCGCGGCCACGGTCGATACCACCGGGATCACCTTCACCGGCCTGATCGCCGGCGACGACCTGACCGCCTCGGGCACGACGGGCGCGTTTGGCGACAAGCACGTGGGCACCGCCAAGACGGTTACGCTGGCCTCGACCACCTACGGCGGGGCCGACGTGGGCAACTACGCGATCACCGACCAGGCCACGGCCACCGCCGACATCACCGCCAAGGCCGTGACGGTCTCGGGCATCACCGCCGATGACAAGGTCTACGACGCGACGACCGCGGCCACGGTCGATACCACCGGGATCACCTTCACCGGCCTGATCGCCGGCGACGACCTGACCGCCTCGGGCACGACGGGCGCGTTTGGCGACAAGCACGTGGGCACCGCCAAGACGGTTACGCTGGCCTCGACCACCTACGGCGGGGCCGACGTGGGCAACTACGCGATCACCGACCAGGCCACGGCCACCGCCGACATCACCGCCAAGGCCGTGACGGTCTCGGGCATCACCGCCGATGACAAGGTCTACGACGCGACGACCGCGGCCACGGTCGATACCACCGGGATCACCTTCACCGGCCTGATCGCCGGCGACGACCTGACCGCCTCGGGCACGACGGGCGCGTTTGGCGACAAGCACGTGGGCACCGCCAAGACGGTTACGCTGGCCTCGACCACCTACGGCGGGGCCGACGTGGGCAACTACGCGATCACCGACCAGGCCACGGCCACCGCCGACATCACCGCCAAGGCCGTGACGGTCTCGGGCATCACCGCCGATGACAAGGTCTACGACGCGACGACCGCGGCCACGGTCGATACCACCGGGATCACCTTCACCGGCCTGATCGCCGGCGACGACCTGACCGCCTCGGGCACGACGGGCGCGTTTGGCGACAAGCACGTGGGCACCGCCAAGACGGTCACGCTGGCCTCGACCACCTACGGCGGGGCCGACGTGGGCAACTACGCGATCACCGACCAGGCCACGGCCACCGCCGACATCACCGCCAAGGCCGTGACGGTCTCGGGCATCACCGCCGATGACAAGGTCTACGACGCGACGACCGCGGCCACGGTCGATACCACCGGGATCACCTTCACCGGCCTGATCGCCGGCGACGACCTGACCGCCTCGGGCACGACGGGCGCGTTTGGCGACAAGCACGTGGGCACCGCCAAGACGGTCACGCTGGCCTCGACCACCTACGGCGGGGCCGACGTGGGCAACTACGCGATCACCGACCAGGCCACGGCCACCGCCGACATCACCGCCAAGGCCGTGACGGTCTCGGGCATCACCGCCGATGACAAGGTCTACGACGCGACGACCGCGGCCACGGTCGATACCACCGGGATCACCTTCACCGGCCTGATCGCCGGCGACGACCTGACCGCCTCGGGCACGACGGGCGCGTTTGGCGACAAGCACGTGGGCACCGCCAAGACGGTCACGCTGGCCTCGACCACCTACGGCGGGGCCGACGTGGGCAACTACGCGATCACCGACCAGGCCACGGCCACCGCCGACATCACCGCCAAGGCCGTGACGGTCTCGGGCATCACCGCCGATGACAAGGTCTACGACGCGACGACCGCGGCCACGGTCGATACCACCGGGATCACCTTCACCGGCCTGATCGCCGGCGACGACCTGACCGCCTCGGGCACGACGGGCGCGTTTGGCGACAAGCACGTGGGCACCGCCAAGACGGTCACGCTGGCCTCGACCACCTACGGCGGGGCCGACGTGGGCAACTACGCGATCACCGACCAGGCCACGGCCACCGCCGACATCACCGCCAAGGCCGTGACGGTCTCGGGCATCACCGCCGATGACAAGGTCTACGACGCGACGACCGCGGCCACGGTCGATACCACCGGGATCACCTTCACCGGCCTGATCGCCGGCGACGACCTGACCGCCTCGGGCACGACGGGCGCGTTTGGCGACAAGCACGTGGGCACCGCCAAGACGGTCACGCTGGCCTCGACCACCTACGGCGGGGCCGACGTGGGCAACTACGCGATCACCGACCAGGCCACGGCCACCGCCGACATCACCGCCAAGGCCGTGACGGTCTCGGGCATCACCGCCGATGACAAGGTCTACGACGCGACGACCGCGGCCACGGTCGATACCACCGGGATCACCTTCACCGGCCTGATCGCCGGCGACGACCTGACCGCCTCGGGCACGACGGGCGCGTTTGGCGACAAGCACGTGGGCACCGCCAAGACGGTTACGCTGGCCTCGACCACCTACGGCGGGGCCGACGTGGGCAACTACGCGATCACCGACCAGGCCACGGCCACCGCCGACATCACCGCCAAGGCCGTGACGGTCTCGGGCATCACCGCCGATGACAAGGTCTACGACGCGACGACCGCGGCCACGGTCGATACCACCGGGATCACCTTCACCGGCCTGATCGCCGGCGACGACCTGACCGCCTCGGGCACGACGGGCGCGTTTGGCGACAAGCACGTGGGCACCGCCAAGACGGTTACGCTGGCCTCGACCACCTACGGCGGGGCCGACGTGGGCAACTACGCGATCACCGACCAGGCCACGGCCACCGCCGACATCACCGCCAAGGCCGTGACGGTCTCGGGCATCACCGCCGATGACAAGGTCTACGACGCGACGACCGCGGCCACGGTCGATACCACCGGGATCACCTTCACCGGCCTGATCGCCGGCGACGACCTGACCGCCTCGGGCACGACGGGCGCGTTTGGCGACAAGCACGTGGGCACCGCCAAGACGGTCACGCTGGCCTCGACCACCTACGGCGGGGCCGACGTGGGCAACTACGCGATCACCGACCAGGCCACGGCCACCGCCGACATCACCGCCAAGGCCGTGACGGTCTCGGGCATCACCGCCGATGACAAGGTCTACGACGCGACGACCGCGGCCACGGTCGATACCACCGGGATCACCTTCACCGGCCTGATCGCCGGCGACGACCTGACCGCCTCGGGCACGACGGGCGCGTTTGGCGACAAGCACGTGGGCACCGCCAAGACGGTCACGCTGGCCTCGACCACCTACGGCGGGGCCGACGTGGGCAACTACGCGATCACCGACCAGGCCACGGCCACCGCCGACATCACCGCCAAGGCCGTGACGGTCTCGGGCATCACCGCCGATGACAAGGTCTACGACGCGACGACCGCGGCCACGGTCGATACCACCGGGATCACCTTCACCGGCCTGATCGCCGGCGACGACCTGACCGCCTCGGGCACGACGGGCGCGTTTGGCGACAAGCACGTGGGCACCGCCAAGACGGTCACGCTGGCCTCGACCACCTACGGCGGGGCCGACGTGGGCAACTACGCGATCACCGACCAGGCCACGGCCACCGCCGACATCACCGCCAAGGCCGTGACGGTCTCGGGCATCACCGCCGATGACAAGGTCTACGACGCGACGACCGCGGCCACGGTCGATACCACCGGGATCACCTTCACCGGCCTGATCGCCGGCGACGACCTGACCGCCTCGGGCACGACGGGCGCGTTTGGCGACAAGCACGTGGGCACCGCCAAGACGGTTACGCTGGCCTCGACCACCTACGGCGGGGCCGACGTGGGCAACTACGCGATCACCGACCAGGCCACGGCCACCGCCGACATCACCGCCAAGGCCGTGACGGTCTCGGGCATCACCGCCGATGACAAGGTCTACGACGCGACGACCGCGGCCACGGTCGATACCACCGGGATCACCTTCACCGGCCTGATCGCCGGCGACGACCTGACCGCCTCGGGCACGACGGGCGCGTTTGGCGACAAGCACGTGGGCACCGCCAAGACGGTTACGCTGGCCTCGACCACCTACGGCGGGGCCGACGTGGGCAACTACGCGATCACCGACCAGGCCACGGCCACCGCCGACATCACCGCCAAGGCCGTGACGGTCTCGGGCATCACCGCCGATGACAAGGTCTACGACGCGACGACCGCGGCCACGGTCGATACCACCGGGATCACCTTCACCGGCCTGATCGCCGGCGACGACCTGACCGCCTCGGGCACGACGGGCGCGTTTGGCGACAAGCACGTGGGCACCGCCAAGACGGTTACGCTGGCCTCGACCACCTACGGCGGGGCCGACGTGGGCAACTACGCGATCACCGACCAGGCCACGGCCACCGCCGACATCACCGCCAAGGCCGTGACGGTCTCGGGCATCACCGCCGATGACAAGGTCTACGACGCGACGACCGCGGCCACGGTCGATACCACCGGGATCACCTTCACCGGCCTGATCGCCGGCGACGACCTGACCGCCTCGGGCACGACGGGCGCGTTTGGCGACAAGCACGTGGGCACCGCCAAGACGGTTACGCTGGCCTCGACCACCTACGGCGGGGCCGACGTGGGCAACTACGCGATCACCGACCAGGCCACGGCCACCGCCGACATCACCGCCAAGGCCGTGACGGTCTCGGGCATCACCGCCGATGACAAGGTCTACGACGCGACGACCGCGGCCACGGTCGATACCACCGGGATCACCTTCACCGGCCTGATCGCCGGCGACGACCTGACCGCCTCGGGCACGACGGGCGCGTTTGGCGACAAGCACGTGGGCACCGCCAAGACGGTTACGCTGGCCTCGACCACCTACGGCGGGGCCGACGTGGGCAACTACGCGATCACCGACCAGGCCACGGCCACCGCCGACATCACCGCCAAGGCCGTGACGGTCTCGGGCATCACCGCCGATGACAAGGTCTACGACGCGACGACCGCGGCCACGGTCGATACCACCGGGATCACCTTCACCGGCCTGATCGCCGGCGACGACCTGACCGCCTCGGGCACGACGGGCGCGTTTGGCGACAAGCACGTGGGCACCGCCAAGACGGTTACGCTGGCCTCGACCACCTACGGCGGGGCCGACGTGGGCAACTACGCGATCACCGACCAGGCCACGGCCACCGCCGACATCACCGCCAAGGCCGTGACGGTCTCGGGCATCACCGCCGATGACAAGGTCTACGACGCGACGACCGCGGCCACGGTCGATACCACCGGGATCACCTTCACCGGCCTGATCGCCGGCGACGACCTGACCGCCTCGGGCACGACGGGCGCGTTTGGCGACAAGCACGTGGGCACCGCCAAGACGGTCACGCTGGCCTCGACCACCTACGGCGGGGCCGACGTGGGCAACTACGCGATCACCGACCAGGCCACGGCCACCGCCGACATCACCGCCAAGGCCGTGACGGTCTCGGGCATCACCGCCGATGACAAGGTCTACGACGCGACGACCGCGGCCACGGTCGATACCACCGGGATCACCTTCACCGGCCTGATCGCCGGCGACGACCTGACCGCCTCGGGCACGACGGGCGCGTTTGGCGACAAGCACGTGGGCACCGCCAAGACGGTTACGCTGGCCTCGACCACCTACGGCGGGGCCGACGTGGGCAACTACGCGATCACCGACCAGGCCACGGCCACCGCCGACATCACCGCCAAGGCCGTGACGGTCTCGGGCATCACCGCCGATGACAAGGTCTACGACGCGACGACCGCGGCCACGGTCGATACCACCGGGATCACCTTCACCGGCCTGATCGCCGGCGACGACCTGACCGCCTCGGGCACGACGGGCGCGTTTGGCGACAAGCACGTGGGCACCGCCAAGACGGTTACGCTGGCCTCGACCACCTACGGCGGGGCCGACGTGGGCAACTACGCGATCACCGACCAGGCCACGGCCACCGCCGACATCACCGCCAAGGCCGTGACGGTCTCGGGCATCACCGCCGATGACAAGGTCTACGACGCGACGACCGCGGCCACGGTCGATACCACCGGGATCACCTTCACCGGCCTGATCGCCGGCGACGACCTGACCGCCTCGGGCACGACGGGCGCGTTTGGCGACAAGCACGTGGGCACCGCCAAGACGGTTACGCTGGCCTCGACCACCTACGGCGGGGCCGACGTGGGCAACTACGCGATCACCGACCAGGCCACGGCCACCGCCGACATCACCGCCAAGGCCGTGACGGTCTCGGGCATCACCGCCGATGACAAGGTCTACGACGCGACGACCGCGGCCACGGTCGATACCACCGGGATCACCTTCACCGGCCTGATCGCCGGCGACGACCTGACCGCCTCGGGCACGACGGGCGCGTTTGGCGACAAGCACGTGGGCACCGCCAAGACGGTTACGCTGGCCTCGACCACCTACGGCGGGGCCGACGTGGGCAACTACGCGATCACCGACCAGGCCACGGCCACCGCCGACATCACCGCCAAGGCCGTGACGGTCTCGGGCATCACCGCCGATGACAAGGTCTACGACGCGACGACCGCGGCCACGGTCGATACCACCGGGATCACCTTCACCGGCCTGATCGCCGGCGACGACCTGACCGCCTCGGGCACGACGGGCGCGTTTGGGCCCACGTGCTTGTCGCCAAACGCGCCCGTCGTGCCCGAGGCGGTCAGGTCGTCGCCGGCGATCAGGCCGGTGAAGGTGATCCCGGTGGTATCGACCGTGGCCGCGGTCGTCGCGTCGTAGACCTTGTCATCGGCGGTGATGCCCGAGACCGTCACGGCCTTGGCGGTGATGTCGGCGGTGGCCGTGGCCTGGTCGGTGATCGCGTAGTTGCCCACGTCGGCCCCGCCGTAGGTGGTCGAGGCCAGCGTAACCGTCTTGGCGGTGCCCACGTGCTTGTCGCCAAACGCGCCCGTCGTGCCCGAGGCGGTCAGGTCGTCGCCGGCGATCAGGCCGGTGAAGGTGATCCCGGTGGTATCGACCGTGGCCGCGGTCGTCGCGTCGTAGACCTTGTCATCGGCGGTGATGCCCGAGACCGTCACGGCCTTGGCGGTGATCGAAGCCGTCGATTCAGCCCCGCCGACAGGGAGTGAGTAGTTGCTGGAATCGGTGCCGGAGAGAGTGAAGCCGGTATAGGTGACGGGCTTATTGATGCCGACGTTCTTATCGACGAAGCCGGTTACGTTACCGGATCCAATAGTCACACTTTCTCCTGATAGAACCCCATCGACGGTAGGTGTGACGCCGTTAAGATTGATTGACGCCGTCCCGTCATAGACCTTGGTCCCTTCACCGCTGAGATTGATTGTTAGCACTTTGGCGGTGATGTCGGCGGTGGTCGATGTCTGGTCGATGATCGCGTAGTTGCCCACGTCGGCCCCGCCGTAGGTGGTCGAGGCCAGCGTAACCGTCTTGGCGGTGCCCACGTGCTTGTCGCCAAACGCGCCCGTCGTGCCCGAGGCGGTCAGGTCGTCGCCGGCGATCAGGCCGGTGAAGGTCACCCCGGTGGCATCGACCGTGGCCGCGGTCGTCGCGTCGTAGACCTTGTCATCGGCGGTGATGTCCGAGACCGTCACGGCCTTGGCGGTGATGTCGGCGGTGGCCGTGGCCTGGTCGGTGATCGCGTAGTTGCCCACGTCGGCCCCGCCGTAGGTCGTCGCGAGGGTGACGGTCTTGGTAGTTCCCACGTGCTTGTCAGAGAAGGTTCCGGTTGCCGTGGCAAAGGTCACATCGTCTCCGGTGATGAGGCCGGTGAGCGAGGCGCCTGCGGTCACCACGGCAGCGGTGGTGGTGGCGTCATAGACTTTGTTATTGGCTGTGATGCCGGAGACCGTCAGCGCCTTGGCGGTGATGGACGCCGTGGCGTCGAGGGATGTCGAACCTAACGAATAGTCGCTGGTCTGCGAGCCGTTGGAGCCGGTGATGCCGGCAAGACTTAGACCTGACACGGTCAAGGTGGTGGCGTCGGGGACGTCGGGGTCGTTGTAGGCGATGGTGGTGTGGCTGATCGTGGCGGCGGTGTCACCGGTGATCAGGTTGCTGATCGAGAAGCTCGGTGTGAAGCCGGATGGGGCGTCGGTGTTGCCGTCGTACACCTTGGTGATCCCGGTGTTGGCGAGCATCACCGTTAAAGGGCGTGGGGTGACGGTGTGGGCACCGGCGGTGTCGAAGGGGTTGAGTTCGAAGAGGTCGGCGTCGCTACCGGTGAGGTCCAGGCCCGACAGGTACGAGACGCTGTATGACCCCGCGGAAGACCCGTCGCTGATCGTAAAGTTGCCGGAGCCGGTGGTCCCGGTGAGGTTAGCGTAGTCGCCCGAACCGAAGGTGATCGGCATACCGTCGGACTCGACAACGTCAAAGCTGATGCCCAGGGAGTCGCCGTAGACCGATGAGCCGTTGTTGATCTTGACAAAGAGCGTCGCCGGTGGGATCGGCAATGATTGGAGTGTGGGGAACGTGGCCATGGCCCAGACGTCGGACGACCAGCCTGTGGGCAGCATGGCGCCATCACCCGTGGCGGTGACGATGGTTGGTCCGGTGTAGGTGTTGGAGTTCACTAGGTTGCTGGAGCCGACACTGGCTTGTTTGGTGTAGAGGTTGGTGTATGTGCCGGTCAGGGCAAAACCAGCGATCCCCCCGAACGACCCGGTGCCTACGACGTTGCTCCAGGAGTAGCTGTCGGTGATCGATCCGCCTGAGGTGAAGACCACGCCGACAAGACCACCGGATCCGAAGTAAAACCCTTTGGTCCCTTGAACGATGGAGCCTGTGGCGTACGAGGTGTCGATGCCATAGTCCACGACGCTGCTGGTCGTTGTCGTATGTCCACTCAGGTTGGTGTTGATCCCAAGGTCGCCAACCAACCCACCCAGCGCCAGGTTGTTGGAGAAGGAACCCTGTGAGCTGACGTTGGCCCGGCTAAAGGAACGGCTGATGTTCATCGTCCCGCCGTTCTGGCTGCCGACCAGCCCGCCGGCGAACATGAACTTCTGGGTGGAGCCGGCTTCGGTGGAGATCACGCCGGTGGTCCAGACGCCGTCGATCGTGGTGACTCTGCTGACCGGTGTGCCGGCGCCGCCGACGTTGCCGGCGATGCCGCCGATGCGGTACTCCGACGACGTACTGCTCGAATCGGTGGTGATGTTCAGTTCAGTCACGCCGATGTGGCGCATGGAGGCGCCATCGAGCTCGGCGAATAGGCCCAGGTTCCCGCCGGTGCTGGTTTCGATGGTGAGCCCATTGATCTGGTGCCCGAGACCGTCGAATTTGCCCTCGAATGTGCTGGTGTAAAACGCGTCAGAGTATGTGGTCCCGGCCAAAGACAGATCGGTCGTCAAGGCGACAAGGCCCGTAGTGGACATGCTCTGAAGGTCGGCCGCCGCGTCGATCAGGGTAAAGGATTCATTCCCGATCTTGAGGTTCGCGGTCGTATTCGCAAAGTCGATCGTATTTTCTTGTGCGATGTTGATGAAGAAATTGGTCCCGGCGGTGGGGGCGGTGGTCCCGTTGGTTCCGCCGTAGAAGAGGTTGAGCGTGGCGGCGGAACCGTCGACGTCGATATCACCGCTGACAAAGATGTTGTCACCCGCTGATAGCGTTAGCGTGTCGTCGGTCGTCCAACTGACCATACCTGTGACAAACAGGTCCGAGGACGACCCTGCCTGTAAGACGAGGTCATCTTGTAGGCTAGATACACCCCCGACCGAGAGGTCACCGGCGCTGATGCTCCCGATCGTGATCGATGCGAACCCGTCAACCAGGAACCCGAAATGGGTGTCCGTAATGCTGAGCGTCCCCGATCCTGTCCCGACCCCGACGCTGGCCCCCGCCGTCGCCGGCTGGATGATTAGCCCGCCCGTGGACGACACATTGGCGCTTAATGTCAGGCTGTCGGCGGTCAGGGTGATCGCTGAACTCGACGTGTCGGTGGTGGTGACGGCTTCGGTGATGCTCAGATCGCCTGAAAGCGAGGTGAGGCTGATCGGACCGGTCGCGGTGACACCGGTAGGATTGACGTCCCCGATGGTCAACGCATTGCTGTCGGTATATGAGAACGTACCCACTCCGCTGGCCGCTAGCGTGTTCACGTCGTTATCCGCATGGTCGAGCGTGACATTACCACCCAACACCGCCAAGCTATCGGCTACAAAATATCCACTTGCGCCATCCGTCACGTTCCCGGTGGTGTGGAGGGTGATGGTGATGGTGTTGGTCCCGGTGGCGGTCACGGTGTCATTGATCGTTAGATTCGCGGCGTGGATGTCGATGGGACCGGCGATGGTCGTCGTGCCGCCGATGGTGATGTTGCCGGTGTTGCCAGACTTGCCGAGCGTTAGGCTGGCTAGGGAGCCGCTGAAGGTCGTCCCGGTGGTATCGAGATCACTGGTAAAGCTAGCGCCGACCGGCTCGATGATGATTACGCCAGAACCATTGAATCCGCTGCTGCCAGTGGTCGGTGCATCGTTTTGAAGCAGGAGTGTCCCACCGCTGACAGTCGTGGTGCCGGTATAGGTGCTATTGTTAGTCAGCGTCAGTTGTCCGGTCCCCTGCTTGACAACATGGCCACTTCCGGAAAGGACCCCATCGAATGTGAAGGACGAATTATCCCCGCCCACGGTTAAGGTTCCGCTCCCGAAGGTGATATTACCGCTGCCACCCACCGAGGCGACGGTTTCATTGAAATTGGCAAGGTCCCAGGTACCGCCGCTAGCTAATGTGACAGTGGCTGAATCATGAAGAACCCCTGACGCGCCATTGGCCAGTGTCCCGGCCGAGACCGTCGCCGGCCCTGCAAATGTGTTCGCAGCGGTTAGCGTCAGTGTCCCGGTGCCTTGCTTGATCAGACCACCCTGACCGGCGATCACATTGCTCCAATCCGCGCTGTAATCGGAGTTAAAGATTAACGATCGGCCTGACGCGAGCGTGAGGGTCTGACTACTTAGGTATAGAAGTTGCCCGTTCGAGTTGATGGTAATGTCACCATCGACCGTACTCATTTCATGGTTGGTCCCCCAGCGGATCGAGAACTGATCTGTCGGTGTCGCTGCGGTTCCCGTCAATGTGATCCCGCTAAAGGTGCTCAGATTGGTGTTGTTAGGGGAAGCAGCCCCATTGGATGAAATACCAAAACGCGTCGTGGTCCCACCCGTATCCGTGACGGATCCTGTTGCGCTAAAATTGTTAGCAAAGACTTTTGAGCTAAACAGTAGAATCCCTACTGCACGATCCGACCCTCCGCCTGTGTGGGTGCTCTCTCCGATTAACGTCACGTCCCCCGCACTTCCATCCAAAGTCGAACCGACTCGTGCATCAAGCGTCGCCTCATGCAACGAAATACCGGAATAGAAATTGACAGTGTCAGCCAGTAATGCAGCACCCGACGCAGCCTCCTCGGGGACCCCGTCCATACCGGTGTCTGCCCCACCCGCGATGACAAGATCTCCCCCTCCGGTGGCGATGCTTGAGCCTGACGCGAGAGAGACATACCCACTGCTATCGTTGTTGGCATCCGCCCAGTAGATCGTGTCGGCCCCGTTAGTCGACACATCCACGCCAGCGGCCTGGGTGATGTTGCTGGTTGCCTTGATGAGGATGTCGCCAGTAACCCCTCCACCCGAAGAGTCAAGATTTGCGTTGACGTTAACATCCCCGCCGTAGATCTCGATGGGCCCGGCAATCGAGATCGCACCGCTGACCGTGACGCCGGCGGTGTTCCCGTCCTTGCCGACCCTCAGATCCGAGATCGTGTTGTCGAAGGTGGTGTTGATATTCGCGGTGCTTGAGAAGCTCGCATCCGCCGGCTCGATGGCCACAGACCCGCTGCCAGAGATCCCTGATGTCGACGGGGCCACGTTGTTCTGGTAGGTGATCGATCCAGTGTTGATCGATGTGGAGCCCGTATAACTCGAAGCGCCCGTGAGTGTGAGGGAGTTGCCGCCCACCTTCGTGAGCGTCCCGGTCCCGGAGATATCGTTGGCGATCACCAGGTCATCGGTGCGGTCGAACACCAACGACGCGTTGTTTACAACATCTCCGCCACCCAGCGTCCCGGTCGTCCCGGTATCACCAACCTGGAGGACCCCGGTGTTGATCGTGGTCGTGCCCGAATAGTTGTTCGTGTTGGTCAGCTTGAGAGTGCCGGTGCCGCTCTTGGTCAGGTTCAGTGTGTCGGCCCCGTTCTCGATCTTCCCGGCGAAGGTCGTGTCGAGGTTGTTCGCCCCCACGGTCAACGTGGCCGGGGTCCGCCCGAAGAACGCGGCGTGGTTCTGCTGCATCTCGGTTTCTGACAGGGCCCGGTCGTAGACCAGCACGACGCCGATCTTGCCCCGCAGCGTGTCGTCGACCGCCCAGTTGCTCTTGCCGATAAAGTTGCTTGTCCGCAGGACCTCATTGGGCAACACACTGTCGGCCGTGGTCAGGCTCTGAGCCCCGTCGGCAAACAGGATCAAGTTCGTCCCGTCGGCAGTGGCCGCGTAGCTTCGCAACCCACCACCCGAGGGGATGAGCGTATTGCTGCCGCTGATATCAGCCTTGTGCTCCGTGGCGCCGGCATAGATCTCAAAGTTGACCGCGTTAGAACTGGCGAAACGTGAAAGGATGATGTTATCGCTCGGATCACCGTTGCCGAAGTCAACGATGCGTTCCCAGAAATTCGCCGTTTCGAAGTCAGCGACGGTGAAGACCGTCAGCCCATCGAGCACGCTATCGCCTTGTGACAGGTAGTCGGCCGGGAGCGAGGTCAGCTGCACGAACTCGGTGTTGTCGGTGAACACGAACTGCCGGTTCGGCGCGTCGTAGGTCGGGCTGCCGTTGATCGTCCCGTCGTAGGCGTTACCACTGAGGTCGAACCACGTGGCGCCGGTCCCGTCGTACGACGCCCCGTTGCCCGCGTCGAGCCAGAGCACGATCCCGTCTCGCACCACGGAACCGTTCTCGATGATCCCGTCGCCCTCAATGGACCCCACCGTTTCGTCCAAGCTGTTGAGGCTGAAGATCCCGTTGGTGTTGACGATCAGCCGTGTCGTATCCGGGATGACGTCCGCGGCCCCAAGCATGAGGATCCCGCCGTTGACGATCGTGCTACCGGTGTACGTCTGAGCGGTGTTGATCTGGAGGAACCCGCCCCCGTTTTTGGTCAGGCTACCGTCACCCGTGAATGTCCCGTCGAACTGGGAATCGGTGTACGACTCCATGACCAGGTCGATCGTGTGACCGGTTGAGGAGATCGTCACCCCGCTGTTGACGGTGATGCTCCCAGAGGCGATGAGGTTGATGGCGGTGTCCGCCGGGGTCGTCTTGTTAAGGTCAGCCGCGATCGTGATGTCACCACCGTAGACGTTGACATCTCCAGCCACCGTTTGAGCGCTATCGACGGTGATGTCAGCCGTGTTGCCCACCTTCCCCAGTGTCAGCCCCCCGAGAGAGCTTGTCGTAGTGAGGTTCGCGCCTGCCCAATTGAGCGTCGAAGTGAAACTTGTCGACGCCGGTTCGACCGTGAGCTGACCGGTGGTGTCGACGGTCACCGAGCTGTTGATCGTCATGCTGTCGGCGCGTAGCAAGACATCGCTGGTCGAGGCGGTCACGTCGGTCCCTGATTTGGCGCCGATCGTGACACCATGGGCACCGGTCGAGTTGAGTTCGATCTCTCCAGAGGTGGCGATCAGATTGATATCACCGCTGCTAGCCAACACGTCAGTGGCGCTGAGTCGAACCCCCAGCGCGCCCGTCCCAGCGGCGTCTCCTTCAAGGTGGACGCTTCCGGTCCCTGTGGCTTGAATCACGACCCGATCGACCGCGTCACCGTCGATCGCGATCGCCACGTTCTGGGTGGTTCCGTTCCGTGAAAAGCCCGTTAGGGAAATGGCGCCGTCGACGGTGCGGATCATCGAGACGTCGGTGTTGGTTGCATCATTGCGGTAAGACGCCAAGTCAAACGCAGCGCTGCCCGTCGTGGCGACGTCCGAATGCCCGTGCATGGTGATGTCGCCGACTTGCCCGGCGTCGATGGTGTATCCCTGGAAAGCCTGCACAGCCAGCCCGAGACTGTTTGCACTCTGCGTCGTTTGCCCGTTAATGATGATGTCACCGCCGCCGCTGAACAGATCGATGCTCGTGTCGTGTTCAGCGGTCGCGAAATTCCCCAGCAACACCCCCGCGGAGGTGCCCGTGAGATTCACCGCGTACCCGTCGGGCACACCATCACTGGCCGTCCCATTCCCGATCCCGGAGTCCACCCCCGCGTCATCGAGCCCACCAGCCAGGACAATCAGCCCGCCGCCAGTGGTGTGTGTCCCGCCCGTACGGTCGGCCGCGGTGCGTGTATCGATCGAGGCATTTGGCTCTAATTGGATCCCGCCCTGACCGCTGTTATCGCTGTCGGACCATAGGATCGCGTCCCCGCTGTCAGTCGCGATCGACGCGGTGGATTCAAATATGATGTCACCGGTCGCCTTGACCAACACGTCTCCGCCTAGTGCACCGCTAGAATCAAGCCCGAAGCCGGCTATCACGTCGCCGTTTGTGCCCACCACTGAGATATTCCCGCTTTGGGCGACGATCCCTCCACCCGTGCTAGCTAGATCGACGGCCACATTGGTCGTGCCACTTCCCGCCGTCCCATTGATCGTGATATTTCCTGTAGAGGCTGCGGTGATCAACGCGCCATCGGTCACCTGAACGCCAGGATTAGCCGCACCGGAGCCGCCTCCGCCCGTCCCGGTCACGGTGATCTCCCCGCCCGTCGACTCGATCTTGCTGCCTGTGCCGCTAATATTGACACCCGCATTGGTAGGTGTATCTCCTCCACCGGTCCCGCTGATGTTTATGGTGCCGCTAGCGCCACCGACCACGGTTGAGCCCCCATCAATCGAAACCCCGTGATTGGCGCTTCCTACGTTCCCGCCCAGCCCAACGATGGTGATCGTTCCGGATCCTGTCGTTGTGATGGTCGCAGACGAGCTTGCCCGCACGCCGTTGGCGTTGTTGGCTTGAGTTTGGTTTCCGGTTCCTCGGATTGAAATATCACCACCGGCCGCGTCGATCGATGTCCCGCTCAGTGAGACGCCGTTGTTGTAAAAACTAGTTCCAATCGCGTTGCCGCTTAACGGGTCGGCCCCTCCACCGATCACGATATCCCCCCCGCCGGAGACGATACTGCTCCCACTACCTAGTTGGGCGGCTCCGTTGGAATCTACATCAGCGTCTGACCACAACGTCACTTTGCTGCCAGAGGTCGTGATCGACTTGCCTGAACTCAGGAAAAGGGTTTCCGTTGCCTTAACCAATACATCGCCGTTTGCCCCAGCACCGGTGGTGTCAAGGTTTTCGGAGATGGAGACAATCCCACCATAGACCATGATTGGTCCGTCAACGTCCACCGGGTCGTAGACACGCATCCCGGTCGTCAACCCGTCCTTGCCCAGCGTCACCCCCCCCAGCGTGCTGTAGTTGTTGATCACCAGACCGCCGATATCGGCGTTGGCCGCGGTGAACGTGTCGCTGGTGATGGTCCCGTCGTAATCGAGCTGAAACCCAACGTCGCTAAACACCGTGGTGAGCGGGGCGATCGTGAGGACGCCGGTGGAGTTGATCGTCGTGGTGAAGGTGCTGTCCCCATCGAATTCGGTCGTGTCCGCGATGTAGGTAACGTCACCGCTGCCGGCGTTGAGGATTAAGTTCCCACCGAATGCGCTAGCGATCCCGAAACCTGAACTCTCAGTGGTGCTGCCGGCGAAGTACATGTCTCCGCCGTTGGTGGTAAAGGTCCCCCTTAGGTCTATCCCGTTCCAGTTCGCATCGTTGGCGCCACCGGCGGCGCCGTCCCCGACGGCCAGCCCGTTCCATGTAGTTGAGCCGCCCCCGCCGCCGATCCAGAAGTGGCCGCCGTTGGTGTTAAGGGTGATATTGGCCCAAACGCCCCGAGTGTTCCCGCCATCAGACTCGGCCCAGAAGATCGCGTTAAGCTTGCCCGTCCCGGTGGCTTGAATCGTGGAGCCGCTGGTGACCTGGATCCGGCCTTCGGATTTAAGCAGCAGTTGTTCGTCATCGGCTGAGGTGAACGTGTAGTCCTGCGACGAGATGATGTCGCCCGCCTCGACCGATAGCGAGCCGGACAGCGTGCCGCCGTTGAGCGTGATCGTGTTGGCGTCAACGAGGGTGGCGTCGTGGGCGGAGGTGATCGTCACGGATCCGACGAAATCATTGCTCGCGTTGTTGAGCGTGACGCTGTTGCTCCCGACGGTAAACGACGATGTGCCGCCTACGCTCCAACTGTCTGATTGGGTGATCGACGTCGTTGCGGTAGCGTCGAGCGTGACATCCAGGTTACCGCTTAGGTTCACCGCCCCGTCGGCAGTAACCGCCCCGGCCGGGCTGATCGTCAGGTTGCTAAGCGTCTTGCTGGCGCCGACGTCGCTGGCGAAGTGGACGTTGCCCGTCCCGGCGTTGATCGTCAGCGGGGAGTCAGCGAGGTTGGTTTCTCGCACGAAACCCATCACGTTATAGACCGAGCTCATGTCGGCTGCATAAGTATTGCTCGGCAGATCGTTCCACTGCGCCTCGCTGCCGAAGAACTGTAGTACATATTCACCCGTGGAACTGGGCCCACCGTTGGGTTCATTCGCGTCGAAATTCTCGTACCACCCGGGTTGCGCCGAACCACCACCGGCGTCGATTTCCGTGAAGAAATGCTGCCCTGCTTCCGGGCCGTCCATCCAATACCAGAATTGATTCCCGGGACTGGCGGCGGTCCTATCACGATTCGCTCCAAGCCAGGCCCCACGGTAGGCGCCGTTGTCCACGGTGGCGCTGCTGGCGATCGAGTTTTCCAGGCGTGACGTGATCGTCACGAGGTAGCTGTCACCGGTTGCCGAACCACCGGATGTCCCGTTCCTGGCGTCGGTGCGGGCTTGCTCCCACGACCCCGTCCCGGCCGTTCCGAGAATAAACGCGTAGCTGTTCCCGGAGTTGAGCACCCCGTCAAACGTCACATCCCCGTTGCCGCTGTTGATCGTTAGCCCCGACGTCGCGGCGATGATCATCTCACCGCTGACCTCCACGTCGCCCCCGGAGGTGCTTAGCGTGGTCGACGCATTGACAAAGACATCCCCACCGACCTTGGTCGTCACGGTGTTGATCGTCGCGGTGCGGTCGGTCCCGAAGCGCAGGTCACCCCCGTTGGTCGTGATGTCGGCCCCGAGGATCACGATCCCCGCCCCGTCGCCCGTCCCGCTGTCGTTGTCGGCATCGAGGACGACGTTCAAGGCCCCGGTCGTGCTCTCGATCGCCGCGTTGACCACGATGTTGTTCGCGGCGTTGAATGTGAGCGTGGCGTCTCCGCCGGTGGTTTTCTGGATGGCGTTGTTGATGGTGATGTCACCCAGCCCGGACAGCCCGGTGTCGGCCGTGCCATCGTTGTTGGCTGTCGAGTTTGGGCCCGTGGTGCTAACGGTGTCGATCGTCACGCTGGTGCCGGCGTCGAGGGCGGAGACAATCCGCGATGCATTGGTGGGGCCGATGATCCAGTTGAACGGGTCGATCAGCCACTGCCCACCCAGGCCGTGGGAGGCGCCAGCGTCGACCTCGATCCCATCGATTTCAACATGAGAGCTCGAGGTTTCGATGCGCCCGCCGTCGCCGCCGTTTTTGCCGCCACGTGCCAGCAGGGCGCCGTGGGTGTGGGTTGAGGATTCCGGGTTCGAGATGTCTGACCACAGCACAATCGTCCCGCCGTCCCCATTTTCTATGGCGCTGACATCGACCGTCGCCGTGGCGTCCATGGTCACGTGGGTCGCTTGGTGCATATCACCCGATCCCTGCCATCCCCCGCCCACAAGCACCTCTCCGCCGCCGGTGGCTCCGGTCGCGACGATGGAGGAATTCGCCCCGAGGGTGATGTCGTCACCCTCCAGGAGGATGCGGCCGCCTTTGCTGACCAGGCTCGACGCCTCGATCGTCCCGTCGTTGCGCACGACGCTGGCCTGGACCTGGTGCGCCGCGTGGGCTGATAAGATCACCAGCCCGTCTGGGGCGAGCACGGCTTGGCGATTCTCGACGAGTGTTTCGATCGTGGCCGGCTCGACGCGCACCGCGGTGAGGCTGTGATCACGGGCAAAATGCAGTTCAAAGGTTTCACCCGCTGCCAGGGCGACGGTCCCCATCTCGGCGATGATTACGCCTTGGTTGCGCACCTCGGGCGCGAGCAGGGAGATGTAGCCTTCCAAGCTGGTCTGAAGTTCACCCTGGTTAATGATGCTACCCGTGGCTCCATCACGGCTGAATTGGTTTTTGCCGGCCATGAAGTCGTCGACGCTGATCGTATGGGTCGTGGCCACGAGTCCGCCGACGTTGACGCTAGCGCCAGGGGCGAAGTAGATCCCGTGCGGATTGGAAAGGAACACCTGGCCATTGGCGTTTAGCTTCCCGAAGATCTGACTTGCACGGCTACCTTGGACGCGGTTGAGGGCGACACTCTTAGAACTGGGCTGATGGAAGTTGACCTGGGCCTGGCGTCCGATATCAAAAGTCTGCCAGTCGATGGCGGCGCGCGACGCCCCTTGGTGGATATTCATCGTCGCGTTGTGGCGACTGATATGGGCCTGCCCACCCACGACCTGCTCGCCTGTCGGAAGTTGAGTGGGAGCTGGAGGGCTCGCCAAGCAGGTGTTTGAACTCGCGAGGAAACCGCCCAGCGTCGCTGCCGACCCCATCGAGCAAACGCGCAACCAAGCGCGAAGGCGGTCATTGGCTGACATTGAGGATAGGGTAGAGGGTCGCGATACCTTCATGGGTATGTCCTCCAGGAATATTCATTGAGGAGTGAATACTTGATGTTTAGAATCGTTCGGTCTTGAGTGGAGTAGGATCGGTGTAGGTCTCTACACCACGGGGAACAGCGACTTCTTACTACTAAACTAATTAACTCAGAAGTCATGGGTATGTGCTTCCCCGGGTCAGATCGGCCAAGCTCCAGATCCTCCGCCCCGTAGCCGGTCTACCACGTTTATGCCATTTACTTCGGCTGCAATGGGTGCAGCACTTGGTTCACTCATCGGGTTTGAAATTTGCAAACTTGAGACCTAGGACACCAGTGAAATTTGATATCGACAGAAAAACGGACAGCCAGTCCGAGACTGGGTTTACGTGCGCAGACATCTCCCTCCCCGCCACCAGGTCGCACCGGTAGCAAGCAAGTCCTTTAACGCTTCAGTAAGAGATGATGTCTAGAAGGTGAAACTCGCCGATAACCAGAAACGATTCTTTTCGAAGGATCCATCCTGATCATCACCGTTCGGTGCGGGGTTGGGGTTGTCGTCGACCCGATGAGCCCACGTCGCTTCCACCGTGAAGCCCTCAGGGCTGTACCAGAGCAACGAGACTCCTCCGCCCTGGAGCAGATAACTGCTCCCGACACTCTGATCATTTTCGATGTAACCGATGTCGTAGAACCCGATAAGATTGAATCCCAGTGGGAGCTGGCCCCGCAACTCTAAGGATGTTAGCAAGCCCGAAGACCCGCTGGCCTCGTTCACCGGATAAGCCCGCACACTGTGAGGCCCACCCAGATAGAACCGCTCAGCCGAGTCTAGGGTTTCGCCGAACGACGCTTGCCCGGTAAACGCGATATAGAGTGATAAGCCTGAGACGAGCTCCTGTTGACGGCTTATGTGCCCCTCGATCTTGGTGAACGTCCCTGCTACGCCGGGATTCTCTCCTGGGTCAAGCCGACCTTGATCGACATCCCCAACCACGATCTCCAGGCTCCCGAAGTTAGAAGCCGATGTTCCCAAGAGATCCTCAAACCAGTTGCCGGCCAAGGCAACCGTAACCTCGTTGATGTGATAGTCGGACTGGACGACGTTAAGCGTTTGGTTCTCGAACGATCTGAAGTCGTAATTCATCAGCAGCTGTAAATTATGGTTCCGGGCACGGACGAGAGGGTAGAAGGCTTCCAATCCAAGAGTAAAAGAGTCACCTTCGCCATCGAGGTTATCGAAATCCGAGGCGACCAAGCGGTATGCAAGCACCGACCCGTTCACCCCGATCTCCCACCCGTCGTAACCTATAGGAAGCGTGTACGACGCGCTCCCATATTGGCTGCCTTCCGATATGATCGTGGTAAGTGACAGCTGATCCCCGCCGTGTAGAGGGCTATCTAAGCTCAAGTCCGCCCACCCCCGTATGGACCCCGTGGCGCGTGTCCCACCGTTATCCACTACGAAGGTGCCGCGGAGCAACGGGTCGTCTTCCGCGGTGACTAACAAGTCGGTCTGCCCGGGTTGAGCCCCTGCTTCCAGAGATCCAAAAACCCGCACCCCCGCCAGGTCATCAGCCAGCAGAAGCCCACGGTCGACCCCATCGGCGTTCAGCGGTTCTCCGGGGGTGATTCGGTGGTTAACGATCCCGAGGACGTGCTCGAGTTTCACCCGGGTCGGCGGCATCCCCTCTAGTTTGACCTGTCCCAACGTCGCTTCCACAATATTGATCACCACCTGGCCACTGGTGACGTCTTGCTTCGGTAAGTAAGCGCGAACGACCCACCCCGCCTTTCGATAGGCTTCAGCCACTGCGGCAGTGGCCTGCCTGAGTGAAGTCAGATCAAGCTGGCGATGGGTGAACGAAGCAACCGCCGTGCGCAGTTGCTCATCTGTCAATAGCGTATTGCCTTCAAACGCAAATTCGGTCACCAAGATGGTGACAGCAGATTCGCGAGGCTCGTGGCGAGGCGATAAATCATCCGGTGCCTGGACGGGGAGTTTGCCGTGACGGTCTCTTTCGGTCTGCCTTTGCTGCTGCTGTAGCGATCCCGCGTCGGGTGCGGTTTGAGCGGAACTGTAAGAAGAGACCAAACAGACGACGGCCATGATGACGACGAGTATTTGATGTGGCTGAGTGATTTTCGTGCCCAGGAATGGATTAGGCATGGTTGACCTTCTTAATAGAAAAATGAACCTTTCGTCACTGTCCGCATAAGCTAAGCTAGCACCTGGCGTGAAGTTCACCATAGTGATCTGCTGTGGACACCATTCATGTCTATATCACGAATACCTGCTATAGATCTTGAGGTTGAACCATTATGGGACTGACATAAATGTATTAGGTATCTGTTTAGCGGTTAGCCGGTTGAATCTGGGCGGTTGAGATGAGTCGTCTCAGGTGATCGGGGTGCTGATCGGAGGCAGCACGCAGGAGGTGGGACAGAAAAGCCAACGCGTCGTGGGCGTGTTGATCACAAGTCGTCAGGACGCTGCCCAGAATTTCCTGAGCACGAGCACCCGCAGCCGTACGGTTGCCGCCGAAGACCTTGCGGTTGACCACCGCCGGGCGGATCGCCTGCTCGGCGGGCCAGTTGGTCGCTTCGATCCCCGGTTCATACAGAAACGTGAGGATCTCATCGGCGTGGCGAGCCAGGTGATTGCGAAACGTTCGGTTGCCACGATGCGATAGACGCCAAGCCAGCAAGCGGTCCAACCGCTTACGCAATCGCCCGCGGGCACAGGCCAAGCCATGCTCGCTGATCGTTCCCGCGTCGCGTCGATCACGAAGACGCAGCGGGTTTGTTACGGGATCGAATTATCACCGCGTTACGTGGACGTGGCGGTCCAACGTTGGCAGGCGTGGACCGGGCAAGAGGCGATTCACCAGACTACGGGACAGACGTACGCCCGGGTCACAGAACAAAGGAGTCAGGAGCAAGATCATGGCTGATGATTTTGAAGACAAGAATTACGACGTCGGGTATGGCAAGCCGCCTAAACATACCCGCTTCAAGCCCGGTCAATCGGGTAATCCTCGGGGCAGACCCAAAAAGACCAAAGACATCGACAAGCTGTTCGATCAGGAATTGAATCGGACATTGCGTATCCAAGAAGACGGTCAGCTCCACACCCTCACGAAACGGGAGATCATCGTCAAGGGCGTGATCAACGCGGCGATGAAGGGTGATCACCGCGCCCAGAAGCTGGCGATCGGGTTCATGAGGGATGGCGGGTTCGATGACATCGAGGTTGAGTCCGGCGACCTCGAAGCCTTCGAGGCGTTGTTGGATCAGAGGAAGCATTCACAAGGAGTCGACTCACATGGACGTGACCGCACAGGCGATTAAGCAGATGTACCGCAGCCATTTCACCAGCTTTATCCGGATGGCGTTTGGTGCGCTATACCCGAATGAAACGTATCGGCACGGGGCATACCTCGAGGTGCTCGGCGATACCCTGATGCGGTGCCAGCGAGGTGAGATCAAAAGGTTGATCATCTGTACTAGCCACCACTTCATCTGACACGCGAGAGTTATCTGGCAACAGCAAGACTGCCGCTTCGAGTGTCTTTCGTCCGCGCCTCGATCGCGCCTTGGGTGACGCCCAGATCCTCGGCTCGGCTCTCGTTCGCTTCGCTCACCCGAACCCCTTCTAGAGAAGAGCCATCGAGCCGCTTGGCGTGGGCTAACGGGATCGAATCCTTGAACGTCGCCATCGGGGTCTTGCCGTAACAGTAGCGGCCGCTGTGGGGTCGCTGTTCATTGTACGTCACCAGCCACGCATCCAAGTCGGCTTGGAGTTCTTCGAGGCTCGTGTAGATCTTCTTGCGGAACGCGATGCTATAAAACTCGTCCTGCATCGTCTTGTGCAGCCGTTCGCAGATCCCGTTGGTCTGCGGGCTTCGGGCTTTGGTCTTGGTGTGATCGATGTCCTCGATCGCCAGGTACAGCTGATATTCGTGGTGCTCACGATTCCCGCAGTACTCCGTGCCGCGGTCGGTGAGGATGCGTAGCAGGTCCACGTCGTGCTGTTCGTACCACGGGATCACCCGGTCGTTGAGCAGATCCGCGGCCACGAGGGCGTTCTTGCGATCATAGAGCTTTGCGTGCGCCACCCGCGTATACGTATCGATAAACGTCTGCTGATAGATCCGGCCCACGCCCTTGATCGTGCCCACGTAATACGTGTCTTGAGCCCCGAGGTAGCCGGGGTGTTCGGTTTCAATTTCACCGTGGGCCTGCTTGTCTTGCTTGGCTTTTTCCAACGCCACGACCTGGGCTTCGGTCAGCACGGTGTGGTCGGGGTCCTGAGCCATCTTGGCTTCGAGTGCCTTGAGTCGCTTCTTGAACGTCTCAAGATCATGCCGCAGCCACACGCTTCGCACCCCGCCCGGTGAGATGAGCTTGCCTTGCTTCTTGAGTTCGTTCGACACCCGCACCTGCCCGTAAGCGGGCTGCTCGATCGCGAACGCGACCACGGCTTGCTCGATCTCGGGGTCGACGCGGTTGGCCAGGATCGGCTTCTTGCGGCTGATCTCTTGAAGGGCCAACTCCCCGCCCTGGTCGTAGAGCTGCTTGAACCGGTAGAAACTGTCTCGAGAATACCCCAGGGCCTTGCACGCCCGCGACACGCTGCCCAGCGCCTGGGCCAGCTTGAGCAACCCCACTTTGTTGGCAATGATCTTCTGGTCGGTGGTCATCTGACGGTCTCCTTCTGTGAGAAACAAAGATTAACGGAAGCGTCAGATGAAGTCTTAACTAATACAGTTCATCAACATGCCGCCAAGGTATTTGAAGTCGCTGTGTGCCTCGATCGCCTTCCCCGCATGGGTGCTGGGCAACGCTCCCGAAACAAAGATCATGTGCGTCAGCGGCCACCGCGGATTGGCTGAGGACCACCACGTGCTGTGCAGGTCGCTGATGACCCACCGCCGGTATCGGGCGGTGTTCCCTCATGTTCGTGTCATCGAGAGCGGCCGTGACCTGCGGCTGCCCCATGGCGGGTATCGCAGTGGGTACACGGCTTCTGCCGGCGGAGGGATCACCGGCCGAGGAGCCGACCTGATCATCATCGACGACCCGCTGTCCGCCAGCGATGCCGACAACGACCAACAGCGAGAGCGAGTCAACAAGTGGTACGACCAAAACGTCTATCAGCGTCTCAACGACAAGGCCAAGGGCTCGATCATCGTGGTGATGCAGCGGCTCCACGTCGAAGACCTCACGGGCCATCTATTGAAGCAAGACGGATGGGAACACCTCAACCTCCCGGCAATCGCTATGGAAGACGAGCGATACCCGCCGCTCTACGGCAATCGGATCATCCGCCACAAAGGCCAGCCGCTTCAACTTCACCGTGAGAACTGCCAGCAACTCCGAGACGCCATGCGCCGCATGGGCGCGGTCCAGTTTATGGCCCAGTACCAGCAAGAACCTTATCCACCGGGCCAGCTTAAGGAACGAAGCGGTTGCTTCACGATCCTGCCCAACGACAAACCCACCTATGACGACATGAGCTTTGCCGACTACTTTTTCGGGCGAATGCGTGAAGAAGACTTCGTGCTCGAGAAGGTCTTCGGGGAGTATCTCGGGATCGTGCCGGGCCCACCGCCGCCCATGGATGACAGATTCCTTCCTCTTCTTGGAGAGCTCAAGGTCGGTCAGAGTATGCGGGAAGCGTATCACCGATGGAAACTCGAAGGACGGATACCATCGTCAACGTTTAACGAGCAGATGCGGCAAGACAATTATCCAATGGGCTGCGCCAAACCACCGTCATGGGGGTGACACTTGTGTCGGATAGACGGGATCCGACGTCCTTATCAACGGCCGTAACCAATTGGAGCGCGCCTCGGATTGAGCCGACGCATGAGCCGCGCCGCCAACTCTTGAAATCCCTATAAAAATCTGCCGATTTTGCCGGAATCCGACTTGATCTTCCGGCGAAATGATGCGTGTATACAAGGGATGGCCGATCCCTTGGATATCCACGACCTGGCCGCTCTGAAAGGGCTGCCAATCGCCCAGTTACAGCAGATGTGGCGCCAACACCCGGGCCGCAAGGCCCGTGGACAGGAACCCCCGGAAATCAAAAGTCTGTTGGTTCGCGATCTGGCCTGGCACATCCAGCAACAAACCCACGGCGGGCTCGACGCCCAGACCCAGTCGCTGCTCCGCACCGCGATCAAGCAAGCCCAAAACAACCCAACACCCCGGAAACCCCGCCCCCAAAGCTTGGCCACGTCGAGTGATCCAAGCAAACCCCGCTCTCGCAAGAAGAGTCGTTGGGCCAAACCACAGCTGCGCACCGGCACCAAGCTTGTACGCACCTGGCGGGGCAAAACCTACGAGGTTCAGGTGGTACAGGACCGAAACGGGCGTAAGCGGTACCGGTTGGGTGACCAGGAATACCGCAGCCTGACCCAGATCGCTCAACAGATCACCGGCACCCACTGGTCCGGCCCACGGTTCTTCGGGCTACACCGCGTGAGGTCGATCCGATGACCCCCCGGAAGCCTCGCAATTCCCGGAACCCCCGGAAACACTCCGATGTCAAGCTCTGTGCGATCTACACCCGTAAGTCCAATGAAGAAGGATTGGAGCAAGCGTTCAACTCGCTCGACGCCCAACGCCAAGCCGGCATCGACTACATCAAGAGCCAGAAACACGAGGGTTGGCAGGTCATCGACAAACAATACGACGACGGCGGCTTCACCGGCGGCAACATGGACCGCCCGGCACTCAAGCAGCTACTGACCGATATCGAGCACGGCCATTCCGGGGGGGTGGACGTCGTGGTGGTCTACAAAGTTGATCGCCTATCGCGATCACTGCACGACTTCGCCCATATGATGCAGATCTTCGACGAATATAAGGTCTCGTTCGTCTCCGTCACCCAGCAGTTCAACACCACCACCTCCATGGGCCGGCTGACGCTGAACATGCTGCTGAGCTTCGCCCAGTTCGAACGCGAGGTCACCGGCGAACGCATCCGAGACAAACTCGCCGCCACAAAGAAGAAGGGCCTGTGGGTCGGCGGCCAACCGCCACTGGGATACCGACTCGAAGACCGCCAGTTGCACATCATCCCCGACGAAGCCAACCTGATATGGAAAATCTACGAAGGTTACCTACACAACCCCTCACTGATCGAACTCACTGAAGAACTCAACGAACAAGGCCACACGACCAAGCGATGGCAAAGCCGCAAGGGTAATGATCACGGCGGTCGTAGACTCACGCCCAAGTACCTCCACCGCATCCTCACCAACCCGCTCTACATCGGCAGGATCGTCCACAAAGACACAACCTGGAAAGGCCAACACGCACCGATCATCACCCGGAAGTTATGGAGTCAAGTTCAGCAGACCATCGACAAGCAACAACGCCAGACGCGTCACCGCTGGACCCACCCCCATCTGCTCAAAGGCAAACTCCGAACCTACGAAGACTTCGCCATGAGCCCAGGTGCCGTCCACCGACCCGCTTCCAGGAAAGGTGAAAAACGACTCGTCCGCTACTACGTAAGCCAAAAGGCGCTGCAGCTGGGCTACAAGCATTGCCCGATCAAAACGATCAACGCCCACCATCTTGACGACCTCATCCGAGCCTTGGTGCTCGACTATCTCAAAGGTGATTCACTCGAACACCTGCGATCCCGCGATCCTCAAACCCAAGACCACTGGCTACGCGAGATCATCGACCGAGTCATACTCGCCCCCGACCAACTCACCATCGAACTCAGCAAGGATCAGATCCAAGCCTACCAAGATCACGACTGGCCCAAACCTGACGCCACGGATCAAGAGCCAGCCCAACCCGACAACACCTCAACCTGCCTCTATCAACCCGAGATCCAACACCACCGAAGAAAGGTCACCCTGACCCTCGCCCTTCAAATCAAACGCCTTGACGGCAAACGTTTGCTCCTATCCCCCGACGGCCAAGACCTATTTATGCCCGCCAATCCAGAACCCAAGGACCATATCGTCCTGGCAATCGGCAACGCGTACCGTTGGCGCGAGTTGCTCACGCAAGGCAATCTAACCATGGCTCAACTGGCGAGTCAGATCGGACGTTCCGAAAGTCAGATCCGTAAGTACCTGCCTCTAATCAACCTCGCCCCAGACATCCTCAGACGGGCTTTAACCGGCCATCTACCACCATCCGTCACAATGTTGAATCTGCTCGCCGCGGTAAGAAACCTGGACTGGCAACACCAAGCCCACTTCCTCGGGCTGGCACATATCGATTCAAGCCGTCATTCCCCGGCAAAGTCAAGCTAAAATCGTCTCGTGCACGGAATGGATCCACCGAAAGCGCACCGCCGAAAAACGCGAAAGAGACGTTTCGCACATTCAGCCCAAGTCCGCCGTCAAATTCGTATCCCTCTTGCAACAGAGACACTCTCCAAAACGCGAAAATCCCCGGTGATTACGGGGATTTCGACGCTTTTCGGCACAACGTCTCTGCTGGCACCGAAGATCAATCTGTGCAAACGGAGAGGGTGGGATTCGAACCCACGGTACGGTTGCCCGTACACGCGATTTCCAGTCGCGTTCCTTCAGCCACTCGGACACCTCTCCTGCGTCGTTACATCTGTCGCTACATCTCTATCCTATTGTGATCATGTGCAATGTAAAGCTTCCACTGTAGCTTCGGTGGCGGCGCAGGGCGATCTCATTTGGAAGTAAAAAGTGTGCGTATCTGTTTAGCGTCTAGCCAGGCACGGGAGGGCGTTGGATTTTGAAATTCTGATCTGCTGATCGCGGTCTATAATCGGCCATCGATATATACCTTCCTCGGGTGAGTTTGTCTGATCGGTAGAATAGGCTGACGTTAGCGGTTTGATTTTACTACGAAGTCACTGGACACAGGAGGCATGGATGCTTCAGATCACATTGACGGACGATGCGGTGGCGGCGTTGGATCGGGGGCGTTTTAGCGATCCAGATCCGCGGGTGCGGCGGAAGTTGCAGGTGGTTTGGCTCAAGAGCCATGGGTTGGCACATCGGCAGATCGCGGCCTTGGCAGGGGTCAGCAGCCGGACGGTGCAGCGTTATTTGAATACGTACCTCGACGGTGGGATCGAGGCGTTGAGGCAAAACGGCTACCGGGGTCAGCCCAGTCAATTGAACGCGCACGGCCCGAAGGTCAAGGCGTCTTTGGAACAACACCCGCCGTCGACGATCCACGAGGCGAGCCATCAGATCACGCAACTCACCGGTCTGCGTCGCGGCCCGACGCAAGTGCGAGCTTTTTTGAAACGGCTGGGTCTGCGTCGTCGCAAGCTCGGGGGTGTGCCGGGCAAGCTTGATCAGGCCAAGCATCAACAGCAGCGTGAATTCCTTGAACAGACCCTCGATCCGGCTTTGGACGAAGCCGAACGGGGTGATCGCAGGGTTTTTTTGTAGACGCCTGCCACTTCGTCCATGGCGCGTTTCTGTGCTACGTGTGGTGCGTGGTGAGGCTGTTCATCCGCACGCCCACCGGCCGCCGCCGGCTGAACGTGTTGGGGGCGTTGGATTTCGTGACCCGAGAGTTGGTGACCGTCACGAACACGACGTACATCACGGCCCAAACGGTCTGCGAATTACTCGAGACGCTCGCGGGGCGTTACCCCGGCCAAGCGATCACCCTGGTGCTGGACAACGCGCGGTATCAACGCTGCCGGTTGGTCCAAGATCGGGCCGTGGGGTTGGGCATCGAGTTGATGTTCCTGCCGTCCTACTCGCCGCACCTGAACCTGATCGAACGGATCTGGGGCCTGCTCAAGAAACGCTGCCTCAACGGCCGGTACTACGAAACGTTCGATCGATTTCAGCAAGCCATCCACGACGGCATCGCCAAGCTGGCCACCGACGACAAACCCAACGTCCAAACCCTCATCACCCGCAACTTCCAACACTTCAACAATCGGACAATCTTAGCCGCGTGAGGTATAAAGGGATAAGATGGCGTTCGAAGGGCTGGGGTGCCCGCTTCACCATCGGTCAGGACGACACGACAGGAACAGCCAGGATGGCTCGACCCACCTACGATCAACTGCTTGAAATCATCGCCGAGAAAGACCGGCAGATCCTGCGACTCGAGAAGCGTGTGGCTCAACTCGAAGCTCGGGCCGGCCAACTCGAACAACGCCTCGAACAAGCCACGCGTTCGACCCAACGCCAAGCCGCGCCGTTCTCCAAGGGATCGCCCAAAACCCAGCCCAAGAAGCCCGGCCGCAAGGCGGGCAAGGCGTACGGCCCCAAAGCCCATCGGCCCCCACCCCCGCAACCCCCCGACGAGGTCATCGACGTGCCGTTGACCCCGCGGTGTCCCGGCTGCGGCGGCGAGGCCCAAGAAGATCACGTGACCCATCAGTTCCAGGTCGAGATCCCCCGCCGGCCGGTGGTGCGACGTTTCGACCTGCACGTGGGTTCATGCACGCGGTGTGGTCGACGCCTTCACCCCCGCCACCCGTTGCAGACCTCAGATGCCACGGGGGCGGCGGCCTCCCAGCTGGGGCCGGACCTTCAAGCCATGATCGTCCTGATGAAGGACAAGTACGGGCTGAGTTATGGCGACATCCAAGGCTTGCTCAAGCAGGTCTTCGGGATCTCGATCACCCGTGGCGGTGCGACGCACGTCGTGCTACGTACGGCCCGACGCGGTCAATCTGTTTACGACGGCCTGCGTGACGTGGTGCGTCACAGCGACACGGTTTACCCCGATGAAACCGGCTGGAAAGTCGGCGGATGGCTGCAGTGGATGTGGGTGTTCGTGACGAAGAAAGTCACGCTGTATGTCATCCGCCCCAGCCGCGGCGGCGAGGTGGTGCGGGACGTGTTGGGCAAGGACTATGCCGGGCGGATGATCCACGACGGCTGGTCGCCTTACGATTCTTTGGAACAGGCCACGCATCAGCAATGCTTGGCGCATCTGCTTCGGCGGACGGGCATGTTGCTGGAGCAAGCCACGCGTGGGGCGGTGCGTTTCCCGCGGAAGGTCAAGGCGTTGTTGCTCGATGCGCTGCGTCTTCGTGATCGACGCGACGCGGGAACGATCAGCGAGCATGGCTTGGCCTGTGCCCGCGGGCGATTGCGTAAGCGGTTGGACCGCTTGCTGGCTTGGCGTCTATCGCATCGTGGCAACCGAACGTTTCGCAATCACCTGGCTCGCCACGCCGATGAGATCCTCACGTTTCTGTATGAACCGGGGATCGAAGCGACCAACTGGCCCGCCGAGCAGGCGATCCGCCCGGCGGTGGTCAACCGCAAGGTCTTCGGCGGCAACCGTACGGCTGCGGGTGCTCGTGCTCAGGAAATTCTGGGCAGCGTCCTGACGACTTGTGATCAACACGCCCACGACGCGTTGGCTTTTCTGTCCCACCTCCTGCGTGCTGCCTCCGATCAGCACCCCGATCACCTGAGACGACTCATCTCAACCGCCCAGATTCAACCGGCTAACCGCTAAACAGATACAAGTGTGCTAGCCACCACTTCATCTGACGCGTGAGAGTTATCTGACATCTGCAAGACTGCCGCTTCGAGCGTCCTTCGTCCGCGCCTCGGTCACGCCTTGGGTGGCGCTCAGATCCTCGGCTCTCGTTCGCTTCGCTCACCCCAGCCCCTTCTATAGCCATTGGCGTAAATAATCTTCTTTGACCGATAAGTGTGATTTCTGGCATGGAGGCCAAGGTCATGACCTATTCGATGGACTTGCGGCAGCGGGTGGTCGTGGCGGCGGGGTCGGGTGAACCGATCGCTTCGGTGGCAAAGCGGTTTTCCGTGGCGCGGCCGACGGTGCGCGACTGGCTGGGTCGACATCGACGAGGGGAGTTGTCGCCGGGCGTGCCGGGGCCCAAGGGGCCGGTGAAGCTCACGGCGGCTGATGAGCAGATCTTGCGTGAGAGGGTCGCGGCCCAGCCGGGGATCACGGCCAAGCAGCTGATGCCTCTGCTGAGCGTGCGGGTGGTCGAATCGACGGTGTGCCGGGCGTTGAAGCGTCTGGGGCTATCCTTAAAAAGAAGTCGCTGATCGCCGCCGAACAAGAACGTCCGGACGTGGCTCGACGTCGGCGAAGCTTCATGATCGCCCGGCGGTTCGTGGACCCGGGTTCGTTTGTTTTCCTCGATGAATCCGGGGCCAAGACCAACATGACCCGGCTGTACGGCCGGTCGCCGATCGGCGAGCGCTGCGTGGATCACACCCCCGGACGGCCACTGGAAAAACCATGACGATGCTCAGTGCCATCCGGCTCGACGGCGTGATCCAAGACGCGACGGTGGTGGTCGACGGTCCGATGGACGCGGCAACGTTCCTGGCTTATACACAGCAGTTCTTGGCCCCGTCGCTGCGGCCCGGGGATGTCGTGGTGATGGACAATCTCTCGTCGCACAAAGGCGCGGGGATCCGTGAGGCGATCGAAGCGGCCGGCGCGGACCTTTGGTACTTGCCGCCTTACTCGCCCGACCTCAACCCGATCGAAAAGCTGTGGAGCAAAGTCAAAGCGTGGCTACGTCGGGTCAGCGCCAAGACGTTCGACGCCTTGAACGACGCCATCGCCGATGCCCTGCGAGCCGTTCACCCCCACAGAATGCCCCAACTACTTTCAAGCCTGTGGCTATGGAGAACATTGATGCCAGATGCTCTAGTGAAGAGCCATCGATCCGTTTGGCGTGGGCCAGTGGGATCGAATCCTTGAACGTCGTCAGGGGCGTTTTGCCGTAGCAGTAACGACCGCTATGGGGTCGTTGTTCATTGGACGGTCGAGGTCGGCTTGGAGTTGCTCGATGCTCGTGTAGATCTTCTTGCGGAACGCGATGCTAGAGCGTTTTCTCAATAGGTGTATCATGGCACGATCTCAATATTCCTGTGATAGACCCTGTTTTTTCCCCAGTGGTGGGCGCATCACGCGTGATACACTCACCCAGAAAACGCTCTAGAGAACTCGTCCTGCATCATCTTGTGCAAGCGTTCACACCTCAGTTGCGCTTAAGCGAAGGTGAGGGCTGGTTGGTCTCGTGGGATGTCGAGGTTGATGTGAGGTCGTTTGGGTTGCTTGGTGTAGGTGATCAGGCCGGCGATCAGATGGGTGATGCAGTTGTTCGGGCTGCGGTGACGGGTGTGCTCGATCTGGCAGACGTTCTTGAGCTGATCGTTGACCGTTTCGATCAAGGACCGCTTGCGTAGCAGGACCTTCTCGTGGATCGCCATGAGCTTATTTTTCATGTTCTTACGGATATGGGTGATCAGCTTCACCCCTCGCTGATACAGCCGTTCGAACAGCGTTTGGCTGATGTAGCCCTTGTCCCCGAACAGCATGCCCCAGAGGTTTCGGGTCATCAATTCGACGGGCTTTCGATCGTCGACATTGCCGGTGGTGAACGCGAAAGCTAGCAGGTCGCCTTGCTCGTTGATGACCAGGTGGAGCTTGAACCCTGCGGTGGCCCGTCAGTGACGGACTCCGGGGTTCGTATATTACGCCACATTCAATACCGGGGCGTGATCGGCTTCGAAGGCCTCGGGGGAGACATATCCCAGGGCCTGGTGTAAACGGGTTGGGTTGTAGAACAGCTCGATTTATACCTCACGCGGCTAAGATTGTCCGATTGTTGAAGTGTTGGAAGTTGCGGGTGATGAGGGTTTGGACGTTGGGTTTGTCGTCGGTGGCCAGCTTGGCGATGCCGTCGTGGATGGCTTGCTGAAATCGATCGAACGTTTCGTAGTACCGGCCGTTGAGGCAGCGTTTCTTGAGCAGGCCCCAGATCCGTTCGATCAGGTTCAGGTGCGGCGAGTAGGACGGCAGGAACATCAACTCGATGCCCAACCCCACGGCCCGATCTTGGACCAACCGGCAGCGTTGATACCGCGCGTTGTCCAGCACCAGGGTGATCGCTTGGCCGGGGTAACGCCCCGCGAGCGTCTCGAGTAATTCGCAGACCGTTTGGGCCGTGATGTACGTCGTGTTCGTGACGGTCACCAACTCTCGGGTCACGAAATCCAACGCCCCCAACACGTTCAGCCGGCGGCGGCCGGTGGGCGTGCGGATGAACAGCCTCACCACGCACCACACGTAGCACAGAAACGCGCCATGGACGAAGTGGCAGGCGTCTACAAAAAAACCCTGCGATCACCCCGTTCGGCTTCGTCCAAAGCCGGATCGAGGGTCTGTTCAAGGAATTCACGCTGCTGTTGATGCTTGGCCTGATCAAGCTTGCCCGGCACACCCCCGAGCTTGCGACGACGCAGACCCAGCCGTTTCAAAAAAGCTCGCACTTGCGTCGGGCCGCGACGCAGACCGGTGAGTTGCGTGATCTGATGGCTCGCCTCGTGGATCGTCGACGGCGGGTGTTGTTCCAAAGACGCCTTGACCTTCGGGCCGTGCGCGTTCAATTGACTGGGCTGACCCCGGTAGCCGTTTTGCCTCAACGCCTCGATCCCACCGTCGAGGTACGTATTCAAATAACGCTGCACCGTCCGGCTGCTGACCCCTGCCAAGGCCGCGATCTGCCGATGTGCCAACCCATGGCTCTTGAGCCAAACCACCTGCAACTTCCGCCGCACCCGCGGATCTGGATCGCTAAAACGCCCCCGATCCAACGCCGCCACCGCATCGTCCGTCAATGTGATCTGAAGCATCCATGCCTCCTGTGTCCAGTGACTTCGTAGTAAAATCAAACCGCTAACGTCAGCCTATTCTACCGATCAGACAAACTCACCCGAGGAAGGTATATTGAAACACACTTCCACGGGCATCCGTCAGATCAGCGTACGACTGGTGGTTGGTCCACTCATGCTTGAGTGACCAGAAAAATCGTTCGCACACGGCGTTGTCATAACAGCAGCCCGTGCGGCTCATGTTCACCGTCACCTCCAGCCCACGCAGGATCGATGGATACCGGTCGCGGGTGTATTGGCAACCACGATCGGAGTGATAGATCAATCCCGCCCCCCGGAAGTTGGGCTGACGCGACTCGATCGTCTGTCGCAACGCCTCGGCGACCAGATCCGTGGCCAACGACGTGTCGATCGCCCAGCCGACGATCTTGCGGCTAAACAGGTCCAAGACCACCGCTAGGTAGACCCAACCCGCAGACGTGGGCCGGTAGGTGATGTCCGTGACCCACTTCTGATCAGGGCCGTCGGCTTGGAAGTCTTGATCCAGCACGTTCGGGGCCGGGGCCTTATCGGGGTCGGCCTGGGTGGTCGTGGGTTTGAACGTCTTGGCCACGCGACTGCGTAGCCCCATCTCTCGCATGGCTTTCGTCACCGTGTGGCGGCAGGCCGATTCGAGTTGCTCGTGTTGCTCAAGGGCCTCGGCGATCTTGCGCGAGCCATAGATGCCTTGGCTTTGTTCGAACACCTCGCGGACATCCTCGCGGATCTTGGCGGTGCGATCCGCCCGTGGGCTGGGATCACGGCCTAGCCACGGGTAATAGCCCGAATCCGATACCTCCAGCACCCGGCACATGGCCGCGACAGGGAACGTGTCGCGGTGTTGTTGGATCCATGGGTATCTCATAACGACTCCTTGGCGAAGCAGGCCGTCGCTTTTTTAAAAATCGCTCGTTCCAATTCGGCTTGTTTGAGTTGGCCACGCAGGCGGCGGTTCTCCTGCCGCAACTGCTCAAGGGTCGCATCGGGTCCACAAGGCGTCGGGGCGGGCACGAGCTGCTTATGCCATTCACGAAGGCTTTTTTCAGAAATACCGACCGCTTGGGCCGCGGCTTTGAACGTGTAGCCCCCGTGGGTCACCAACCGAACCGTCTCACGCTTGAACGGCTCGGTGAACCGCCGCCGACACGGCTTGAGCGATCGCTGATCCGAGGGAAGGGTCGGGATTCGCGATTGAGGTTGAGACATCGCAGGACTCCTTGGCCGGGTATCTTCCCGGCTTCATCCGGAGTCCGCCACTGATGGGCCACCGCACGCGTCGCCCAACGCCGTGGGGAGTTGAGGGAGAGAAAAAATGCGCCTCGACTTGATCCATACGCGCCTGACAAATCAAGTAGTGGCTACTTCAGGGGCGGAGTCACGAGGTTACCACGCAAAGTAGTCATGCCCGTGCACCAGTTCGCCGCCGAAGTGACCGGTGACACTAACCAGCACCGCGTTGATCAGCACCAACCACCGCATCATCAACCGGGGACGAGGCGTGAGTTGATCTCGTGACTGCCCCACCGCTAAGCTCAGGCCCGCCGTGACGAGTGCGAGCACCACCACCGCCACACCCATCCAACGATGGAGGGTAAGCGTATAGCCGATATCCGATTCGAACGACCCAGCCATCCACCCCATCGCGGCCGCAGGAACCGCTGCCG
Organism: Phycisphaeraceae bacterium; assembly: GCA_965224205.1. Classification (GTDB taxonomy): domain Bacteria; phylum Planctomycetota; class Phycisphaerae; order Phycisphaerales; family Phycisphaeraceae; genus CBDCYN01. The sequence continues at coordinate 206,732 of CBDCYN010000029.1, read as the reverse complement.
CTGCCGCGACCACCGTGCAGAAGCGGCACGCGAAGTCGAATGGGTCGCGACCCGTCAACCACCAAATCAGTTCCGCGACGGCCGCAGCCAGCAACAAACCAATAGGCACATGCACCGCCGCGGGGTGGAATTTCCCCAACCAGCGCTGCAAGCGGCGGGAGAATCCCAGCTCTTTGGCCTGCGGCAGAGGTGGGGCCACACCCGAAGACTCCACCGTGTCATGCGTTTGCGTCGAGGCTCCGGCAGCAATCCACTGGCCGATGGTCTCGAACTCTCCGGGCGTTAGCTGGCCCCCGGCCGACTTGACCGGGGGCATACGCCGTTCAGGATCGTCGGTTAACACCAACCACAACGTGGAGTCCTCATAACCCTCGGCGGTGCGCGTCTCGGGTTCCACATACTTCTTGACCAGTTCGGCCAGGTCCCGGCTGTCGGCCCAGTGTTTGATCGCCCGCCTTTTGCCTGAATCGGGGCTGTGACATTGGGCGCACTTGGCTACGAAGATCTCCACCGTCGCCGCCGCAAGCTGTTGAGGGGTGTCCGCCTCGCCGGGGGAATCCGCTAACGCCGGGTGGGCCGTTGCCGCGTAACTGCCGAGGATCACCACCAGCCAAAAGGCACGCCCCCCGATGCCCCTTGGCATCTGCACATACTTTCTGCGAACACTCATCATGTCAGCCCTTCACGGAAGTCAGATCCAGTTCGTTAGGAACCTCGCCCGGAGGCACTCAATATAGTCGGATCGTGCGGCGACGGAAACCGGCATACGGCTGCATCGCCCGATCAAAAACACCTCTTGGCGACCCAAGACCGATGCAACCGTCGGCCCGGGTAAGCCCAGATGATGAAATAATCCCCAGGCCGCTACGTCGACCGCAGCGTCTGCCCGCAATACTTGCAGTGACGCGCATCAGGGTCGTGGCCCTCGGCCAGGCAGTTGGCACAGGACTGGGTCGTGACCGGCTTCACGCTCGCCTGGGCCAGCTCGGCGCTGATGATCCCGGTGGGCACGATGATCATGCAGTACCCGAGCATCATGATCGCCGCCGCCACGGTCTTGCCCAGCGCCGTGACCGGGGCGATGTCGCCGTACCCCACGGTGGTCATCGTCACGATCGCCCAGTACATGCTCTGGGGGATCGAGGTAAACCCGCTGCCGGCCCCGCTCTCGATCAGGTACATCGCCGAACCCAAGATCACCACCAGGATCAGCACCGTCACCAGGAATACCGTGATCTTCGCTCGGCTAGCCCACACCGCCGCACGCAGTTCACTGGCTTCGGACAAGAACCTCGCCAGCTTGAAGACCCGAAAGATCCTCAGCAAGCGCAGCCCCCGGATCACCAACAGCGACTGCGACCCCGGCAGGATCAGGCTCAGATACGTCGGGAGGATCGCCAGCAGGTCCACGATCCCAAAGAAGCTGCGAGCGTACCGCCATGGCTGGCGCACGCACAAAAGTCGGAGCACGTATTCAGCGGTAAAAAGCAGGGTGAACGCCCACTCGGCGGCCTGGAGGCTGACCCGGTGCTCCTCGTTGATGCTGCGGACGCTCTCGAGCATCACCACCAGGATGCTCAAGAAGATCGCAACCAGCAAAGCGACGTCGAAGGCCTTGCCAGCGGCGGTGTCGGCCTCGAAGATCACCTCATGCAATCGTGCTCGCCACGTCCCGGGCTCCGTGGCCCGTGGCTCACGCTCATTCCCAGATGTACACGACCTCATCGCCGGCAGTTTACGCGCCCCGCGGACCTCACGAAAGCCGACGCGCTACCGCACCGCGCTAGGGCCGGGTCCGCCGTTATTTTTGAGCCGTCGTCTCAGTGGTCCGCGACCGTTATCGATACCGGCTGAGCGTCTGGACCACGATCTGGTGGACCTCCAACGGGTTGGCAATCGCCTGCCACGACGCCTCGACCCCGCCGGTGCCCGCGGTGGAAAAACTAACGGTGCCCAGGCCCAGCAACCTTTCGGGCAACGAGAACGTCGTGTCCGTGTGCTGGATCCGCCGTAGCGCCGCCTCAAACACCTGCACCCGCACCACCCCTTTGACCCGGATCACCCGGCGGTCGGTGAGCACGTAGACCCGGCTTAGCCAATCCAGGAACTGCCAAAACAGAAACACCGTGACCAATCCGAAGCACAGGATCATCAGGTCCCGCCTGGCCACGACCGTGAAGTAGCTGTTCATCCGCATCCAAATCAGCAGGGCGAAACAAACCGCCATCGCGGTCAACGCCCGAAACGACCGCAGTAAAATCCACCACGCGCTGGGTTTGAGGAGCAACACGATCGTCTCCCCACCCTGGAGCAGCTCCGCCGGCAGCAGGGTCGCGGCACGCGGGTGGTCCCAGACCGTCCCCTCCGGGGACGGGGCCCCTTCGGCGCCCCCCGCTTCGCCGGCCGCGGCCGCGGGACGCTGGTCGCATGGGGGTGTACGCGCGGGCGGGCGCACACGGGTCGGGTCCTGTATCGAATCACGGGTTGCTATCATGTCAGGCGTCCTACTGTACCAGATGTACCTGTGACCAAGACTTCGATGCAACATTCCGCTCAGATTCAATGCATGCTTCACCCATGCCGATCAGCGGCAGTGGCATGGATCATGCTTGTGGCCTTGCTGATCGGCTGCGGCAAGAAGGTCCTCGACCAGCCGACCCCCTCGACCCCGCCGCCGGTGTACACGGGCCCGCCGTTCCTGCGTGGCACGGTCGGATCGATGACCCGCCTGCGCGGCGCCCACACGCAACTGGTCAGCGGCTTCGGCTTGGTCGTGAACCTGCCCGGCACCGGGTCGTCGGAAGTGCCCGCCTACCTGCGGCAGTGGATGCTCAACCAGATGCGCAAGCGCGGGGTCGGCAGCGCCCGGTTGGGTACGCAATGGATGACCCCCGAGCAGGTCCTAGCCAGCCCCAACACCGCGGTCGTGATGACCCAAGGCCTGATCCCCCCGGGGGCGGTCAAGGGCACACGGTTCGATGTGATGGTCTCGGCCCTGCCCCAGACGCAGACCACCAGCCTCGAGGGCGGGCAGCTGTGGACGGTGGATTTATCGCTCCAAGGCGCCGACCCGTCCATGCGGTTTAGCCAGAAGCTGGCCTCGGCCCGCGGCCCGCTGTTTCTCGACCCATTGGCCCGAAGCGAGGAAGGGCTGTCAGCTGAGCCATTAGAGCGTCGGGCGGTTGTCTTGTCAGGCGGGGTCGCGACCGCCGAGCGCAAGCTGGAGCTGGTCCTCAACCAGGCCAGTTGGCAGCGCAGCCGGATGATCGCCGACCGGATCAATGAACGGTTCCCCAAAGCCCCGTCGGACCGACGCGATACGGCCGTGCCGATCAATGATTCGCTGATCGAGCTCAATATCCCCGCGCGTTTTAACCATGACACGATGGACCTGCTTGGCCTGATCAGGCACTTATACACCCAGCGCGGCCCGCGTTTCGAGCCACAACAAGCTCAGCGCCTCGCGGACCTGCTGGCGGGTGACGGGCGGCACGCGCGATCGGTGGTCCTAGCTTGGCAGGCGATGGGCAAGACCGTCCTGCCGGTGATCCGTCCTTACTACGACCACCCGCAGATGGACGTGTGCCTCGCCGCCTTGGAAGCCGGCGCCCGACTCGAAGACGAGATGACGACCGATCCCCTGAACACGATCGCCAAGCAGCCCGACCCGGCGCTGCGACGCCGCGCCGCCCAGGTTCTGGCACGCCTGCCGCGGAGCCTGCGGGCCGCGCGCACCCTCCACACCCTGCTCGACGACCCCGACACCGCGGTGCGAATCCAGGCATATGAATCCCTGGCCACGATACGCGACCCGATCTTGCAACGGGTGGCGATCGGGGAGCGTGAAGAATTTAAGTTCGTCCTCGATATTGTCCCGGCGATGAAGCCACTGATTTATATCGCCCAGACCGGGCTGCCTCGGGTGGTGGTGTTCAACCCCGACGCCACGTTCAACACCCCGTTCGTGGCGCGGATGTGGGACAACCGTTTGATGATCCGCGCTTCGGGCCCGCGAGCGGCGATGACGGTCTTCTATCAGCCGCAGGGACAGATCGAAGGCCGCACCTTTGAGATCACCCCTTTGGTGCGGGACCTTGTGTTGTTCTTGGCCCATCGCCCCACGCAAAGCGCCCCCGACGACGGCCTGGATCTCTCCTTTAGCCAGGTCACGGATGTCCTTCATCAACTGTCCCGCCAAGACCTGGTCGGCGCCGAGCTCGAGGTCCAGCTCAACCCCTTGGCCGCGGCGATCGCCAAGGCATCCAAGATCGATACCAGCCGGCCCCGGCCCGCAACCGCAGGCAGGACCGTCCCGCCGTCACCCGACGCCCCTGGCCCCAACCCGCAACAGGCCGATCAGCCGACCGCCGGGACTGTCGATGAACCGCGGGACGACGCCCCGGTCATCCTGCTGCCTTAGGCCTCTGGCAAGGCGGTTCGGCGAGTCATTGTGCATATACCCCTACCGGACGAAAATACGACAAGATTCGTGTACGCGGCAGGGAAATATTCGGGATCAACGGCATCCCCGACGCGGTACTTTGATACGCGATGCGTATACATGAAACGCAGAAGCAACCACACCGTGCGACGTCAGATTTTCTTTGTTATAGGGTTGTGCCTTTGCTCGAATCTCAGGGCCCAAGGGCCATCGAACCAGGATCGACCCGGGCCTCAACGCCTGACCGTCGCCACGTACAACGTCCAGAACCTGCTAGACGTTTTTGACGACCCCTATACCTTGGATGAAAAAAGCCCGGTTAAGCCGCGCGAGAAGATCGAGAAGCTCGCCAAGGTGATCCGATCGTTGGATGCGGACGTCATCGCCGTCCAAGAGGTCGAGCACGAGGGGTTGCTGCGGGTGCTGGTGCATGACTTGCTAGGGGGGATGGGTTACGGGTACACCGCGGTCGAGCCCACGAACTCGTACCACGGCGCGAACCTGGGCGTGATCAGCCGGCTGCCGATCCTTAGCCTCACCAGCCACCGGCAACTGGACCTCGAGCTACCGGGCGAAACACGCGTGTGGCGGTTTGCCCGTGATCTGCTGCGGGTGCGGGTCAAGGTGACCGACGAGCGCAGCCTCGACCTGTTCATCGTCCACTTCAAGCACGGCGACGATGCGCGTTCTAAACAATGGCGAGAGGCCGAGGCGCGGGCTACCAAGCGGATCGTCTCGCGGGCGATGCGAGGTGACCCTGGCGCGTGGATGCTGGTGGTGGGCGATTTCAACGACACGCCCGGCAGCCAAATCCTCCATTCGTTTTTACAACCGCCTGACGGTCTGGCCGGCTGGCTGACGGATCTTCACGCTGGGCTTAAGCGATCGAAGCGCACTACTTTTTTAGCGCCGCCCCGCCGCGGGCAGACGATCGACTACATCCTCGCCAGCCCCGCGTTGGTGGAAGGTTTCGTTTCGGGTTCGGGGAAAGCTGCGTTCGATCCGGCATCCCTCACCGGCTCCGACCACGCCCCGGTGGTCGCCACCTTCCGGATCGCGGACACACCTCAGCCACCATCGAGGTAGCGCGGTGTTGAACCGGGTCAACCACGTGACGTTAGTCCCCGTGCTTCTGTCGCAGCCGCCCGCTAAGCCTTAGCAGCAGTTGGACGCGCTCGATCTGATCCAGCCAATCTTGGAGACATGCCGCCAGCTCGTCGTTCGCCACCGGCGCCCCGGGCAGCGGGCAGCTGGCGCCCAGCTGTCGCCCCGCCACCGCGCGGTACCGCGACAGGGTCCGGTCACCGTACCACCCGACCAGCTCGTAGTCTTCGGCGCAAAAGAGCATCACCGGCACGCGATGGCCGGCGTTGATCCGGACCTTTTCCTGAAGGTCACTGTGCTCATCACGGTCGAGCCAGCGTAGGTTCAAGCGATCGGGGTTGGCGTGGGCGATCTTCTGGATCAGCGGGCACTGCTGAGCACAATCCCCGCACCAGATACCCGAGAGGCCGATGATGTTGACCCGGCGCACGAAGCCACTGATCAAGCTCTGCTGAGCGTCGGTGAGCTGGGCCTGGTCGTAGATCTTCTGCCAGTTGGCTTGCTGATCGGGCTTGCCGGTGTTGAGGTACGCCTCGAAAGGCAGGCCGGCTTCGTGTTTCGTCTTGAGGTAGGCTGCGTCCATACGTGGTGTGGATCCTTTATGCCCCGGAGAGCATCCCTTGTGCTTTGGCGTAGGCGAAAACCCCGCCGGCTTCGATGATGGGCTTGACGTCGCCCAGCGGCTTGAGGGGGTAGGTCTGGTTGTCTTGATGGTGGGTGAGTGTGCCGGCTTCGAGGTCGACGCTGCACCGGTCGCCGGTCTTGATCCGATCGATCAGCCGGTCTTGCGACTCGCATGGCAGCAGGTACCCCCCGTTGACGCAGTTGCGGTAGAAGATGCGTGCGAAGAACTCGGCGACGACGACCGTGGCGCCCGCCTCGGCGATGGCCAAGGGGGCGTGCTCACGCGACGAACCGCAGCCGAAGTTCTTGCCGCCGATCACAATCGTGTACCCGCTGGTGAACTGCCCCTCAGGCACGAAGCGGTGCCCCCCGTCAGGCAACCCGCACTGGCGCGGCGGGACCCCGGCCATGGCGTACATCCCGAAATACTTGCGTTCCTCGGGGTTGGCGGGGTTAAAGGAGAGATACTCAGCGGGGATGATCTGGTCGGTATCGACGTCGTCTCCTAAGACAAAAGCTGTTCCGGTGATCTGGGTCTGCATGAGGTTGGGTCTTCCTTCTATCGATATCTCTTGATCCATCGAGTGTGTGCCGTCTGATATAAGGCGACACGGTGTCTAACGCCTATGAAGCGGGCGGCGGCGGCTGATCCGTGGGTTCAACGGTCGGGTCGCTCGGGGCCGAGGGGAGAGCGCGCGGGGTGGTCGACGGCGGCGAGGTAGGGGTGGCCGCGGGCTTGGGTTGCGGGCCGGTGTCGGCCTGTCGGGTCGCGGCGTCTAGCTGCGAAAGCACCGTGTCGATCTGTTGGCGTAAAGGCTCGTCGAGGTAGGGTGAAAGCAGCTCGGTGGCCGAGGTGAGCAGCTGACGGGCCCGTTCGGGTTCGTTCGCCTGATTGGCACGTTTCGCAGCGTTGATCAAAGCATCGACGATCGGCTGGATCAGGGGCTCGAGATCGGACCGTTGGGGCAGGGACGAGACCAGGCCTCGCAGGTAGGCGATCGCCTCTTTGTCACTGCCGGCTAGCAAGGGGGCCCTAACCCTGATTATGTCATAGCGTTGCTGTTGGCTGGGGGACAAATTGGCCATCATGGCATCGATCAGCTGCAAGTCCGCTAGGGCCTGAGCTGCCGCCGCGTTGGCGATCCTTAGTTCGGCCCGCAAAAGGCGCAGATCGACCAGCAGGGCGTCCCGGGCTTGCTGCGGTGGGGTCGCGGATGAGTCGCTCGGGGCTAGCGGCGAGGAAGCCGCGTCGCCGCCGGCCTCAGTTTGAGGAAACGATCGGATCCGTTCATCGATCGCGGTCGTTAGGATCTGTTCCCGCAAAGCCAAAGGTTCTTGTTTGTTTGCTAGGACTTTGTCGGCTTCATAGACCGCCGAGGCATCGACACGGGCGTAGATCGACCCCACGGCCCGTGCCCAGGCCTCGATGGCCTGTTCTTGTTGCGGCTTGTGCTCGATGAGGGCCATGAGGGTGGGCTGGTCACGGCCGCGTCGCCGGGCGGCTTCGATCACGATCGGCTGGATGACTGGGTCTTGGGCTTTATTGGCCAGGATATGGAGGGGTTGTTTCTCGTCCGCCGCCCACGCCTCGGCGGCGGCCTGCTTGACCGCTTGATCGTCGCTGCTGAGCCACCGCTGGATGTGTGGCCAGTCTTCGGGTGTGCCGACCTTGCCTAGAAGCTGGATGGATCGTGGATCGGGTGGCCCGTTGCCCCGCAGCTGTTGCCGCACGCGGCGGGCGGCGTCGGTTTTCTGGGTTGTGGTCAGCAGCTGTTCTTTGCCGGTGGTGGCGGCGGCGGCGATCACGCCGGCGGCGTGGCCGCTTAGCTGCGGGTCGGCGAGCAGCTCTAGGGCTCGTTCCACGACACGGGGCTCATCGAGCGTGGCGATCATCGTAGCCATCATCGAAAGCGACGCTCGCAGCACCACGATATCTTGCTCCTGGCCCTTGAGCAGGCGCTGGGCGACGATCTGACCGCCCTGCTCGTCGCCTAGATCGTGCAGCAGGCGTATGGCCCGCTGCCGCGCTTCGGGCAGGGGGTCGTCTAATCGCTTGCGCAACGCGGTGCGTAGCTGCGTCCCGATGGCCTGGGCATCGGTCAATCGCTGGGTGGTCAGCTCCAAGGCCAACAGGCGGATCTGCGGGATGTCGTCGTCGAGCATGTTCGCCAGCAGCGGTGGGCGGGCGGGTCGGTTGTGGGGGTCGACCGGTCCGTCCTGGAGCTGCAGCCGCAGCCGATACAACTGGCGGTGGGTCTCGACCAGGCGGGTCACCAGGTTCTGGTTGCGGGCCGCGAGGTCGTTAAGACCCTCTTGATAATTATGGATCAGGCCCGCGAACCATTGATCCTGCGATAGGTCACGGTGCTGGGCCCACCAATGCAGCCAAAGCGAGGGGTTGTGCCCAAAGGTCCTGATGCCGGTAAGCGTTGCCAGGGATTCGAACGCGGCCTGACGGATTGGGGGCGGTTGCGATGGGTCGATCAACGAGATTAACGCCTCAGCGGCATCACGGTCGCGGTATCGGCCCAGCGCGGTGATCGCGTCGAGGCGGCTGACCAGGTCCAGCGACGCGTCGATCGCCTTTTCGATCGGCGTTCGGGCCCCCTCGTCTTCGGGCTTAAGAGGGGTCGGTTGGGCTAGGGTTGGCGTGACCGAAGGAGCCGACGGATTAGAGGAGCGGGTGGTGGCGATATTCTGCTTGGCGGTATCCTTTGATCCGTTAGACTTGTGGCCGACACGGGGTGAAGGCTGGCCCTGGGAACAGGACACCGACGATAGGATGCACGCCACGACCAGCCAACGCAACGCCCGTGGCCGTTTCCTGAAGCGAGGGTCTGGACTTACCGGACGGCCCCCGTTGCCGCCAGCCGAGCCGCCGCCCAGTGGGAAGAGGCATGACATCCGGTTATAAATCTGGGATTTATGCACCCTCATCACGGAATCCACATGCTTAAAAAACGACAGATCGTACGCCTGCCTTGGAGATGACGTATCATAAGCGCTATCATCTTTCGCTTCTACTGGTGCGATAAAAGGCAGGAGGCCGATACACTGATTGTCGATTAGGGACGCGGCCGCGGGGCCACCTGTCCGGCTTTTCATTCAACACGACCATGATCAACGATTGGACCAGTGCACAAGAATACGCCCAACAGGCCCGGCAGCTGTACGAGGCCGGGCGGTGGGAAGAGGCGCTTTCTAAGCTCCTGATGGCGGTCGAGGCCGATCCGCACCATAGCGATTGGCACTTCGGCTTGGGCCTGATCTTGGATGCCTTAGATCGGTTCGATGAAGCGGTCCGTAGTTTCCAGGCGGCTTGGGACCTCGGCGGCGATGACCCGGAGGTGATGCTCTACCTGGCCGAGGACCTGATCCGCATCCAGCGTTACAGCCAGGCGATCGAGGTCCTCGAGCGCGTTAGCGAGCTGGACCCGGCCTGCGAACCGAGCTACTGCCTGCGCATCGTCGCCTACGCCCAGCTGGGTGATCACGAGCAGGCCGAGCAGATGTTCTATCTAGCGCAACAGGTCGACGAGCACTGCCCGAAGTGCTTTGACTACATCGCCCACAGCCTCGCGGCACGGGGGCAGCTGGACCGGGCGATCTGGTGCTGGCAGAAAGTCCTGGATCTGGACCCGGCGTATCGGATGGCGTGGGTCAATCTTAGCCGGGTTTACCGGTTGCGCGGCCAGGGCAAAGAGGCCGAACGATGCCTGCACCAAGAGCTCCGTCACGACCCCGACGATCTGGACATCCAGCTACAGCTAGCGGAACTGCAGATCGAGATGGGGCGCTACCCCGAAGCGCGGCAGCGGCTTAGCCGGGTGATCGAACAGGACCCCGCGACCGCCAAAGCGCACCTCTATCTGGCGTTGATTTCGATACGCGAGGGGCACCTCACGTCGGCGGCGGCGGCGCTGGAGTTGGCCAATCGGCTCGACGGCGACCTGGCGGGGGTGAACCTGGGGCTGGCTCAGGTCGCGTGGCAGCGGGGCAACCGGGCTCGAGCCCGGGGATACCTCGAAGTAGAGCTCGGGCGGGAGGGCCGCTGCGCGTGGGCGGATTTAGAGCTAGCGAGGCTTCTGATCGAGGTCCATTGGCCGCGACGGGCCGCGAGGCTGTTGTCCGAAAGGCTCGACCCTTTGTGCGGGGGTTTTGCCCGTCGCGACCATCTGGTCACGGCGATGCTCTATCGGTCGGTGGCGTTGATGATGATGGGCAGGGTCACGGATGGAGTGCGGCAGTGCCGCCGGGCTTTGAAGCTAGCGCCCCACCATGCCCAGGCGATCCGCAACCTGGTGATCGCCCACCTAGAGTTGGGCCAGGTACGCCGGGCGGGGTATTGGCTGGATCGACTCACCCGGGTTCAGCCGGGAGATGCCCAGGCGAGGCGGCTGCGATTCAAGCTGCGGCGGGCGGTGCTGAGCCAAGCAGGGCTAAAAATCCAAAGTGTCATGTCGGGCTGGATCACCAGGGTTTTCACAAAATCATGATGCGACGTCATGACAGGTATCCCAAGCGATTGCATTGTGTGCGACAGTGCCATAGATCGTGGATGGGACAGCCTACCTATATGAACGCGGTTAACTTTCGTTCTGACTCGTGAAGCGGGGTTCGCGGGCCTGGTGACAGGGCGAACCGGGAAAACACAACCGCCCTGGCGATCGCGAGAATCACACATATTTTTTGAAATTCTCCTTGACCCCATAGGCGCTTTCAGGTATATATGAATTTCGGTTTCGCTGCCGAAGCCGGATAGCGTGGAGTCGTGGAGTCATATCTCCGGAGTGGGATAGAATCGGGTGTAGGCACTAGGTGGACAACAACCCGTCACATTCACAAGATAGGAGGTTTCTGATGGCAAAAACAGGCAGGTATTTGTTTGTCTTATGTTTAGTGGCCACTGTGGCCGGTCTGGCTAGCCAGGCTCAGGCGATGGTGACCCAGCTAGGGATTCTGCTCGACGGGTCGGGCAGTATTTCGGGCGGTGAGTTTACGACCGCGAAGAACGGGATCGCTGACGCGATCGATTCGCAGGTCCCGGTGAACTCCACGGTCGAGATCACCGCGGTTCAATTTGGCGATAACGCGGTGACGTTCGTGACCCCGACCCTGATCGATTCCGTGGCCACGCGTACCACGGTCTCGGATGCGTTCCGCAACTTGGTCCAAGACACCGGGTTCACGAATATGGGCGGCGGGATCATTGAGGCGACCAGCCAGATCACCGGTTCACCGCAGTTCGGCCAAACGGGTAATCGGTCGATCTTTAACCTGGTCACCGATGGTGAACCCACCATCGGACCCGACACGCTCACCGCTGCCAACGACGCGATCACCGCGGGGATCGACGCGATGAGCGCTGAGGCGATTGGTTCGTTCGTAGACATCCCCTTCTTGCAGTCGATTGTTTTCCCGAATCGGCCCGGGGTGATCGCCCCGCCGTTCCCGAACCCCTTCACCCAGGGATTCGTGTTGCCGGTGGCCAGCTTTGATGATCTGCCCGACGCGTTTGAAGCCAAGCTCGGGATCATCGTTGATCCTACTAATGGTGTTCCCGAGCCGGTGACGGCGGTGCTGGGGCTGATGGGGCTAGGCACGTTGAGCTTAGCCACGCGTCGCCGTTTGGCAGCTTAATGCCCAACGACCGATTCACTTAACGGTCGTCTAACACCGTGTTGAGTTTGTAGAGAGACAGAGATCTAGACCACCTTCGATACCCCTCCACGTCCACTCAAGCCCTCGCGCCGGCGAGGGCTTTTTTTTTGGATCGGCCATGGATACACGCATCGCGTATGAAAATACCGCGTCGGTGATGCGTTGGACACCGACAATGTCCTCCTCGCGTGCCCGCGTCATAATTCCCATCCGAGATCGGTACACCATTATGAGGCGAACGCTCGTCGTCGCTGCTTGCGGAGGGGAGGAGCATTCATAGAACCCGTGTCGGTTCCAAGTACCGGCTGGTCAGTCCTTGATAAGCATCGACACGGCGGTCTCGCAGGAACGGCCAGTGTTGACGGACCCGTTCGATATAGGATAGATCACAGTCCGCAACGAGGATTTGCGGGTCCTGCGCGTCAGCTTCGGCGATCACCTTCCCGCCCGGATCGGCGATGAAACTGCTGCCCCAGAACTCTAGATCGCCTTCGACTCCCACACGGTTAATCGCGGCGACATAGACCCCGTTGGCGATCGCGTGGGCGCGTTGGATCACCTGCCAGGCGTCCCGCTGCCGCTGCCGCTCTTGGGGTGGTTCGTCGCGGTGCCATCCGATCGCGGTGGGATAAAACAAGATCTCTGCCCCGTGGAGAGTGGCTAGGCGGGCGGCTTCGGGGAACCACTGATCCCAGCACACGAGCGTTCCGATCTGGGCGTGGCTGGTGGGGACAGCCTGCCACGAGGACCGGTCCAGGCTTTCCCCCGATCCCCCGGGACCGCCCAACCCATCGCCCGGGGTGAAGTAATATTTCTCGTTAAACCCAGGATCATCAGGGATGTGCATCTTCCGGTAAACGTTAACGATCTGTCCACGGGTATCGATCGTGACCAGTGCGTTGTGGTACAGGCCTGGGGCTCGCTGCTCGAATAAGGAGACGACGAGGTCGATCCCCAGCTCCTTGGCTAGGCTGCAAAACCGGCCGCTCGTGGGGCCTGGGATTACCTGTGCTAACCCGAAATAGCGTTCGTTCTGGGTCTGGGGAAAGTAGACGCTGGAGAACAGCTCCTGCGTCGCAACGATCTGGGCGCCCCTGGAAGCGGCATCACGGATCCCCTCGATCGTCTGGTCAACGTTGGCCGCGGGGTCTGGTCCGCATGCGTGCTGGACCAATCCGATGCGTACCACCCTACTTTCTTGAACCACGGTTCGCTCCAAAGCCTGCTTTGCCCTCCTGCGGGATCAAATCACAGCGAGACCCGGATACGCGGCAAGCAGATTCTCAGCGTCCGGCAACGCAAGCCGGTGGTCAGGAACGGGGATCGCTGCTGTCTTCTTCTTCGGATCCAGACTCAAGCTCGACGCGGCTGACCACCACGGTTTTGGCTACCAAGTCGCCGAGCCGCTGCCGATACGGCCCGATGACGGGCAGAATCAGCAGCGGCCAGGCGACCAGATCGAACACCTTCATCCCTCCGCGCGCAAGGCTCTGCCATAAATGGGGCTGTTGGCCGGTCAGGGTCACCACCTGGATCCCCATGATTTTTTTGCCCATCGTGGTCGCGGCGATCGATTCCGTGACCGTGGTATGAACCACGAATACGACGATGATCAACGCCCCCGGCAACATCTCTTGCCAACCGCCGCTGCGCCCCGGCCAGTGATTGAAGACGATCTGTAACGGCAGCATCGCGAATGTGACCATGGACAGGATCACACAAGGGAACAGGTCGATCAGGGCCGCGATGATCCGCTGGGCCAAGTCCGCCAGCTCCAACGTTTGGGGCAGGTCGAGGCGGTTTTCCGACTGATCGCGGCGCCACACGACGTACATGATCAGCGTCGCCAGGATCAACACGGTCACGAATACGAGGTAGTCGGCCGTCTCCGTGAGGGGGTTAGGGATCGAGACCACCAGCGGGGTCTCGGCAGCAGTGAGTTGGCCCCGCAGGTCCATCTGAGACCAGCGGATCGGCTGTTGCGGGTCCCCGACCACCAACGCCACCGCCGAGCCGTGCCGCGCCAACCCCCACCGAGATTCGGCCGACCCACCGAGCTCTAGACGGCCCAGCGGGATCATCGATCCCGATCGAAGAATCATTAAGCCCGCGACGAGCCGGTCGGCGTCGCGCTGGATCCGTCCCAGCACGAGCTGGCCGTCGACGCAGAGCATCGCCATCGCCGCGGCCGGGCCCGCGGGGCCCCAGGGCCCAACCGTGGGTTGCCCCTCACCGGGCGGTTCGGGGGCGAATCGTTGCTTGGACCAAGAGGTCCCGTCGTACTCGTACACCCATACCCCAAAAATGCCCTCCGTCTTGGGGCTTGTCACGAGCAAGGGATAGGGATCGTCATCGTCGCGCATCAGTAACCAAGAAGGGGTGTCATGGGGCCAATCGTCGGGCAGGGCGACCTTGACCCATCGGTTGTGGCGAAGGGTAACGAGCCGATCGGCGGGGATCCGACGACGTGCCGCAGGTAAGGTTTCGGAATCTTCCGCTGTGGTCTGCTGCAGCGCCATCGATGGCGCTGGGGTGGCGGGAGGGAGGGGATGGTCGGCGGAGGATACCGGGGCCGATCCAGCTGCCAGTGGGTCCGGGTTCGGGCGGTCAAGCTCGGTGAGCGTTTCACGTTTCTCGATCCGTAACAGGGCCCACAGCCCCGACGGGTTGGCCGCCACCGCCCGTAAAATGCTCCCGATCGGCAGCGAGGGTTTGGGCTCACTTGCGGGGGTCGCGTTGTTGCCCTGCTGTGAGGACCGGATCGACACCACAGCTGATTGAGGGTGAGACGGGGTATTTTTGTAAACGACCCAAAGCCGATCTCGCCAACAGGCCACCCCCCCGGGCGCCACCTGGCCACCGTGTAATATCTTGACCATCCTCAGCTGATCCGGCGGATCGGACACCTGCCGGTGTAAGACCCGAAGGGCTTGGTCCTCATCGGGCTGGAGGATCCACATCCCATCGTCGCAGCTTGCGATCGGCAGGGGCTGTCCGGCCGCTGTGGGGGTCAAAAAACACACCAGGAGCACGACCGCACTCAATACCCACGGCCCGACGTAAGCATCGCGTGTCCAAGGGGTGCGTCGGGGCTGCGGTTGACCGCGGGGATCGTCGTGCCGCTTACAAGATTCACGCCGCCACTTCATCCCAGAAGGAATAGAGGACGACGCATCACATATCCGTGCGGAAGGTGAGTTCATAGGCGGCGACAGTTACTTCATGAACCAGTCAATCGAAGCTTCGGGGAGGGGAGATTGGCTGTCGATCATCGATCTACATCGCTCATCAAATACTAAAGTCACGGCCCAAATTGAACTTTTCAGCTCTTCGTCCACCCAGGGCCATGTCGTTGACGTTGGGCTCAAGCGCGGTGTGTTAAGCCAACGCTTCGAGGCTCGATCGCTACGCCCTATCAGGCCAATCCATCATAACTGAATCGGCACCAACTGATGGACCCCCCATCCGGGTTTATACCCATCCCGGATGAAATCGCGGTACGAGTCGTGTCCGTGACTAGTGAATTCCTAGAGGCCGTGAGGTTTCCGATGAGGTCCTTGGATATGTGACGCGTATCGTCTGTCTACCCCCGGTCGAACCCCTATCCACAAGCCCATAGCTAGCTATCGGCCCGGTCATCACCAAAACTCGCACACGGACGGATCCGATACAGACCGATGCGTGGCCGTTATTTCGATTCTTGGCCAAAGCCGAATACGAAATAATTTAATCCTTTACGACGTCACGATTGCGTGCGTTGATTTCATGTCGGAATTCCCGCTGTACTCCTACACCTTAGTTCAATCGCTTCGGTTGTCCAAGCATGGTTCGACCGGTCTGGGATGAGATGGCGATAAGGCTTGCGTACACATCGTATAACAAAAATACGGCGTCGGGGATGCATCGAACCGCGAGAATTTACCGGCCGCGTCCGTGAGCTACGCCGTATCTCCATGCGGGATCAGCCTATACCGACGGACCAGGCCCACGCAGCCCGTGATCGTCCCGGAACCACGCGGGTGTAGATCGGCAGTCTCCACGCCGCAGCGGATCGCGTTACCATCTTCCCATGCTAAGACACCGACTTCTGTTTGGCCCGATCATGGTCGCGGTGCTGGTGGGGCTACTGTATCTCGACGACCAGCTGGGCCGTATCGACGTTTCGGGTACTTTTCTGGCGCCCCTTCTGGGCGATCAATCCCACCTGCCCCCGGGGGTGGTGCTGCTGGGTTTGATCTTATGCCTCGCGGGTTTCGGTGCTTATGAATGGGGGAGGATGGTCGGCGCTGCGGGTATACGAGCTGACCCCCTGATCGTAACGCTATCGAGCTGGACCGGGTGTTTATTCTTTTTCTTTTTGCCGGGTCACAACACCTCGGCCACCGCGACGTTTTACATCGCGGCGTCCGTCGTGACGGGATTCGTCTTGTTAGCGGTGGTACGATTCGCGTGGCGCGGGACGCCGCACGGCGCGATGGCATCGATCGGGTCGACCACGTTCGCGATGGTGTACCTGGGGGTACTGCCGGGGTTCTATTTAGCGATCCGCCGTGATCACAGCCCATGGCTGATCGCAGCGGTGGTGTTGATCACCAAGAGCTGCGATATCGGGGCTTTTTTTACCGGCAGGGCGATCGGTCGACGTCAACTCATCGCCTGGCTTAGCCCGGGCAAGACCTGGGAGGGGTTGGCCGGGGGCGTGATGACCAGCGGGTTGGTGGCGGTGGGATTCGTGGCGGTCGCTGGTCAGGTCGATCCGTCCTACTCTACCGATGGCTTTCCGTATTCTTTATGGTTTGCGGTAGCTGGCGGTGCGTGCTTAGGAGCGGTGGGCCAGGCCGGCGACCTGCTGGAAAGCCTGCTGAAACGTGACGCGGGGATAAAGGACTCAGCCGCGACCATCCCGGGGTTTGGTGGGGTACTCGACGTATGCGACTCGCTTATGTTGGTGGCCCCGTTGGCGTACGGGTTGACCCTATTGGCCACAAAGTGGGGGTTGGTATGATCCCATGTACCGGGCCTATAATATCAGTGCACATTATCACCGGGCGTCGTCAGGTGGGAACTGAGGGGGGGGTTGATTCTGTACCCTACCAATAACAAAGTCCTGGTTCATCCGTGCTTAGAGGTGTGGATCTGAGCCGGTGAGGAAGTAGAGTGTTGTCACGATATCGCGCGTAAGATGAATTTATCTTATGGGTCTCCTTGCAGCTGTCGTTGGACCCGAGGATGGACAAAGCGACAGGCTGAATTGAGGATTTTTGTTGAACGGTCTACCGGTTGGAAACGGTTTTGAGACACACGAGGCGTATACCGCATAAATGAAGTACCCTGGCGATCTCATGGTAAGGAGGGTTGAACCATTCATGAAGAGGGTGGATGGACACAGCCCGTTACCCGGGTGCGGGATAAACGTTGTGGGTATGATGAATCCGTTATGAACCTTATGATGTAGACGCATCGTGTATCCAAGTACCGCGTCCACGACCCTGTCGACCTTAGGAATGGTCGTCTCGCCCATGGGATGCACACGGTATTTCGATACGCGATGCGTATAAACCACGTCAGACTGAATCGAAGGATCTGAGACTCGTAGCAGGGATGTTTATTTTTTAATGCGTGTACTCGTCGCACGAGTCGAAGAGATAGGTGCACCACGATGACCATCACGTCCGGAGGATACTATTCACAAGCCTTGGACTCCGCCGCTCATCGGGCCGTGAAGCCTCCGGTGGCCGAGGCCGATACCCCGGTCACGCCATCGGCGCGGCACTCGCTGGCACGAGCCGTCGATCAACTCCTAGCCTGCCAGGCGCCCGAGGGCCACTGGTGCGGGGAGCTCGAGGGCGATTCGATCCTCCAAAGCGAGTACATCCTGCTTAAGTTCATTGTGGAAAGAGAAGATGACCCCCGCCTGCCGAAGATCGCCAACTACCTGCGTCGTCAGCAGCGCGCCAGCGACGGGGCGTGGGTCCAGTACCCCGGGGCCAAGCCGGACTTGAGCGCTACGGTCAAGGCCTACTTCGCCCTGAAGCTGGTCGGCGACGACATCAACGACCCGCACATGCGCAAGGCCCGTGAACTGGTCCTGTCGCTGGGTGGGGCCGAAAAATGTAACACGTACACCAAGTTCTACCTCGCGGCCCTGGGGCAGATGCACTACGACGCTGTGCCGGCGATCCCCCCGGAGATGGTCCTGCTGCCTAAATGGTTTTACTTCCACCTCGACAAGGTCTCGGCCTGGTCGAGGACCATGATCATGCCGCTCTCGATCATCTCCAGCTACCGCCCGGTGCGGCAGATCCCCGAGCCGATGGGCATCATGGAGCTGTACACCGACCACGACTACCTCCACCGGCCCCACGTCGAGTTCAACAAGAAGCTGCTAAGCTGGGGCAATCTGTTCCTGGCGGTCGACCGGCTGCTGAAAGTCTTGGAGAAGACCAGGCTCACCCCCCTGCGGCGCCCGGCGATCCGCCGCATCGAACACTGGATCCTGCGCCACACCCGCCACTCCGACGGCCTGGGCGCGATCTTCCCGCCGATGGTGTACATCATCATCGCCCTGCGGTGCCTCGGCTACGAGCAAGCGGGCAAGCACATCGTCAAAGCCGAACGCCAGCTCGACGAGCTGATGATCGAAGAGGGCGATACGATCCGGTTCCAGCCGTGCTTTAGCCCGATCTGGGACACCGGGATCGCCGCCTACGCGCTGACCGAAGCCGGGTTAGACGCCCGCAACCCGTCGCTGAGCCGGGCGGTGGACTGGTTAGTTTCTAAAGAATGCCGCCTGGCCGGGGACTGGAAGGCCAACGTCTCGCACGACGTTGAGCCCAGCGGGTGGTACTTCGAGTTCAACAACGCGTACTACCCCGACGTCGATGACACCGCGATGGTCGCGATGGCGCTGCGTCGTGCCGGTGGAGACAACGCCGTACGATCCGCACAGCGCGGCGTGAAGTGGATGCTGGCGATGCAGAACGACGACGGGGGGTGGGCGGCGTTCGACCGAACCATCCACCGCCCGATCCTAGAGTTCATCCCGTTCGCCGACCATAACGCGATCCAGGACCCCTCGTGCCCCGACATCACCGGCCGCACGCTCGAATGCCTCGGCCACCACGGGTACCGCACCAGCGCCCCTGCGGTGGCCAAGGCGATCGCCTTCCTCAAATCGAAACAAGAAGAAGAGGGCTGCTGGTTTGGGCGGTGGGGTGTCAATTATTTGTATGGCACATGGCAGGTCGTTGGGGGCTTGCGCAAGATCGGCGTCGACATGACCCAGCCTTGGGTCCAGAAGGCGGGGCGGTGGCTCAAGAGCGTGCAGAAAGAAGACGGCAGCTTCGGGGAGTCGGCCGACAGCTACGAGGACCCGTCGCTCAAAGGCAAGGGCCCATCGACGGCCAGCCAGACGTCGTGGGGCACGATGGCGCTGATGGCGATCTACGGCCCCGATGACCCGGCGGTCGAGCGCGGCATCGCGTGGCTGTGTCAGACCCAGCTCGAATCGGGCACGTGGAACGAGCCGTGGTTCACCGGCACGGGTTTCCCACGGGTGTTCTACCTGCGGTATCACCTTTACCGGCTGTACTTCCCGGTGATGTGCCTGGGCCGGTACTTGCAGATGTTGAAGGAACTCGACGGGTAGACGCTGCGGGCAGTGGCTAAGCCATCCGTTTGGATGTGTCTGATCAAGAGCTGGCCATCCAAAAATACCGGCTTCGTCTGCGATCGGGGTAGCGATTGGTGGTGCCTCAATACAAGAAACGGGTGATCGGGTTAACCGGCGGGATCGGGTCGGGCAAGAGCATGGTAGCCAGGGAACTCAAGCGGCTGGGTTGCGGGGTGATCGATGCTGACCAGCTGGCCGGGGACGCGCTGGATGAACCGTCCGTTCGATTGGAGCTGCAACAATGGTGGGGCCCGCGTATCTTGAAACCAGACGGAACCGTCGACCGCCGCGCCGTGGGTGAGATTGTTTTTAAAGATCCTACCCAGCTTAAACGCCTCGAACAGCTCATCCATCCGAAGGTCAATGAGGCCCGTGAGAACCTGCGACAGGAGTATCAACACGACCCCGCATGCCTAGCGATCGTCGAAGACTGTCCGCTGCTGATGGAGACCGGGCTTGACGCGAACTGTGATGCGATTATCTTTATTCAAGCGACACGCGCGGATCGACTCCAACGTGTGGCCCATACGAGAGGATGGTCACCAGCTGAGCTAGACCGGAGAGAAAAAAACCAGCTCGAGCTTGACATCAAAGCCCGGAGGGCCGATTATATAGTAGATAATAACGCTGGCGAAGAGGAATGTCTTTCGCACGTCCGCAGCGTTTTTTCCCAGATTTTTCAAAGAGACGCTTGATAACTCAGAGACCGGTGAGGAAGAGTTTCCCTGATGCGTTGACCGCGAAAATGGCCTTCGCGAAGCAGTATTAATCATCGAGATCAAAGCCGCACACCGCTCCCGTAGCGGTGTAAGAACCGGCCCGATCGTTCGGTGTCAGCCAATTAATCAATCCCCGAATACGTGACTAGTTAATCTTTTCTTACCCCGCCGTCCGTCTCCAACCGGACGCATGGCCCCACCAGGAGTACCTATCGATGGCTAAGACCCAAACCACCCGCGGCAAAAAGAAAAATACCAGCAAGTCAGACGACGCCGAGGCGTCCAGCGCCGCGGTAGCGGTCGCCCAAAGCTCTGATGAGCAGCTCGACGCCGAGACCCAGCAGCGTTATGAAAAAGCCAAGAAGTCGGACCTGTCCCTGCGCGACCTCCAGAAGATGACAATCGATCAGCTCCACGACCTGGCCACCGAAGAGGGGATCCAGAACTACGCGGGGCTCAAGAAACAAGACCTCACGTTCCAGATCCTTAAGTCCCGCATCACCAAGCAGGGCCTGATGTACGGCGAGGGGATCCTCGAGATCCTCCCCGACGGGTTCGGGTTCCTGCGCAGCCCCGAGTACTCGTACCTGGCCTGCCCCGACGATATCTACGTCAGCCCCAGCCAGATCCGCCGGTTCGGGCTCAAGGTCGGCCACCGCGTCCAGGGTACCATCCGCCCGCCCAAGGAAAGCGAGCGATACTTCGCCCTGCTGCGCGTCGACGCGATCAACAACCACCCCCCCGACGCGCTCAACGACCTGTCGAACTACGAGGACCTCACCCCCCTACACCCCAAAGACCGGCTGATCCTCGAGACCACCCCCGACAATATCGAGATGCGCATCATGGACCTGGTGACCCCGATCGGCCGCGGCCAGCGTGGCCTGATCGTCGCCCCGCCGCGCACCGGCAAAACGGTCTTGCTCCAGAAGATCGCCAACTCGGTGATCACGAACTTCCCCGACATCAACGTCATCGTGCTGCTGATCGATGAGCGGCCCGAAGAGGTCACCGACTTCCGCAACAACACCCCCGACGATGTCGAGGTCGTCGCCTCGACGTTTGACGAGCAGTCCGCCCGGCACGTGCAGGTGTGCGACATGGTCATCGAGAAGGCGCGGCGCATGGTCGAGTTCGGCGAGCACGTGGTGATCCTGCTCGACTCGATCACCCGCATGGCCCGGGCTTACAACACCGAGATGCCCCACTCGGGCAAGATCCTCACCGGCGGGTTGGACTCTAACGCCCTACAGCGGCCTAAGAAATTCTTCGGCTCAGCCCGTGCGATCGAGAACGGCGGTAGCTTGACGATCCTCGCCACCGCCCTGGTCGATACCGGCTCGAAGATGGACGACATCATCTTTGAGGAGTTCAAGGGCACCGGCAACAGCGAGCTGCACCTCGACCGCCGCCTGGTCGAGAAGCGGGTCTGGCCCGCCATCGAGATCGCCGCTAGCGGCACCCGCCGCGAGGAGCTGCTCATGGACACCAAGGAGCTAGAGCTGGTCTACCGCTTACGCAAAGTCCTTAGCGACATGAACCCGGTCGAAGCGATGGAGCTTATCAAGAACCGGCTCAAGAAGGTCAAGACCAACGCTGAGTTCCTGATGACCCTTAATCTCGATTGATCCGTAGCCTCGAGGGGCCGGGGTGGGAGTCACGCTCACGCTCATGTTTCTTGCCTTCGGCAATCCTTGACGGGGGTTCATCGTCGACGCAGTATCGGGGTAACTCAGTTCAGTATAGAGGCTGGCTGCGGGGAGATGCACGATACCCCCCCACACCTTCTTCAATTTTTCGAGCGACGGGAAGTTCTACAAAGCCTATGTTCGGTGGGGTTTGTCCTGTCGAGGCAGGGATCGATTAATCCCGAAGGCGATCTAGCTACGGGCAGGCTACCCCCAGCTGAGGGCTTCGAGGACGAGCGACCCACTTCAACCTTACCTCGACAGGATAAGCTAGAGCATCTGGCATCAATGTTCTCCATAGCCACAGGCTTGAAAGTAGTTGGGGCATTCTGTGGGGTGAACGGCTCGCAGGGCATCGGCGATGGCGTCGTTCAAGGCGTCGAACGTCTTGGCGCTGACCCGACGTAGCCACGCTTTGACTTTGCTCCACAGCTTTTCGATCGGGTTGAGGTCGGGCGAGTAAGGCGGCAAGTACCAAAGGTCCGCGCCGGCCGCTTCGATCGCCTCACGGATCCCCGCGCCTTTGTGCGACGAGAGATTGTCCATCACCACGACATCCCCGGGCCGCAGCGACGGGGCCAAGAACTGCTGTGTATAAGCCAGGAACGTTGCCGCGTCCATCGGACCGTCGACCACCACCGTCGCGTCTTGGATCACGCCGTCGAGCCGGATGGCACTGAGCATCGTCATGGTTTTCCAGTGGCCGTCCGGGGTGTGATCCACGCAGCGCTCGCCGATCGGCGACCGGCCGTACAGCCGGGTCATGTTGGTCTTGGCCCCGGATTCATCGAGGAAAACAAACGAACCCGGGTCCACGAACCGCCGGGCGATCATGAAGCTTCGCCGACGTCGAGCCACGTCCGGACGTTCTTGTTCGGCGGCGATCAGCGACTTCTTTTTAAGGATAGCCCCAGACGCTTCAACGCCCGGCACACCGTCGATTCGACCACCCGCACGCTCAGCAGAGGCATCAGCTGCTTGGCCGTGATCCCCGGCTGGGCCGCGACCCTCTCACGCAAGATCTGCTCATCAGCCGCCGTGAGCTTCACCGGCCCCTTGGGCCCCGGCACGCCCGGCGACAACTCCCCTCGTCGATGTCGACCCAGCCAGTCGCGCACCGTCGGCCGCGCCACGGAAAACCGCTTTGCCACCGAAGCGATCGGTTCACCCGACCCCGCCGCCACGACCACCCGCTGCCGCAAGTCCATCGAATAGGTCATGACCTTGGCCTCCATGCCAGAAATCACACTTATCGGTCAAAGAAGATTATTTACGCCAATGGCTATAATGGGAGCCCGGGCTAAGCCCATTCGACTCGCAGGGGCATGTTCTCTAGCTCCTCGGGCATATAAGGCCGCAGCGCCGGGGCGGATCCTCGCCAAACGATTGTGAGGCAATCTTCGTCGGGCTCGATCACAACGGCGTGGATAACCGGTTTCGTGGTGTTGAGTTTGCCCTTGCGCCCATCGGTCCAGATCTTGGGTCGCTCGTCGGGTAGCTGGAACGAGAAACACGGCTGCGTCGGGTGGATGTTGACCAGCTCGCCACCCTCGCCCCCGGTCAGGTAAGGCACCTGCAAGCCCAGGGAAGCACCGTTGGTCATGCGGCCACTGAATTTCTCGTGCAAGGGCTTTTCTTCAAGGATATCGCTCGGGGCGTGTTCTCGCAGGACCTCTCGGATCACCTGTTGAGGAGGTTCAAAATCAGGCAACAAGCCGGTATACGCGATGCGCGGGAACCAACTCAGGTCCACCCAATCGGTAGCCTGAGGTAGCGGCATGTCCAGCCATTTCGCGGGGTGCCCGACTTCGATCCGATCGGGTGACAGCAGGTCGAGGGGGTCTTCCAAGTGCGGCAGTCGCAGCTGCTCAATCGCGTCGGGCGTCGCCTCGATAAGGTAGCCCATCCCGCAACGGTTGCGGGGGTAGATAAAGGGGCTGGCTAGGCTGATGTCGACCATCTCGGGCAGGATCGACTCCAAAGCCTCGAGCGGGTTGCCCAGCCGTGCTTCGGCCACGGCGTCACGCCCGCCGTAGGCCTGGTCGTACCGCAGCGGCACCTTGTCAATCGGTTGCGGCGTTGAGATCTCGATCTGTCCGGAGTGTGACCGCCCGCACGACCGGTCCCCGAACACCGCTATTTTCTTGGTCTGGCCCCCGATTCGGATAGAAACTTCAAACTGGCCGATCGGCGTGTAGCTGTAGGCGTGGCCTTTGATGACGACATCCGTAGCTGGCTTGCTGGGGTAGAGATCCAGATCGTGTTCAAGCAGCTCCGAACAATGGCCGTAGACCGCTGGTTCTTCCCTCAAGGGGGATTGTTCTTCCGCAAGTGTGCATCGCCCATCCGGCCCTAAGCGATAGGTCCGCTTGACCAGGACCGATAGAAAGTAACGGCTATCGGCGTCCATCCCGGAAACCTGTCTCGCGGTGGCGGACGGCGTTTCGATCACGGTCATGTCACGGCCTCTGAATAGGGGTTGAGGGTCGGAGTCGTGATCAAGGGTAACACGGAGCGATCCCCCTGCCGTTGGGTCTTTTCGTTAGTAATTGACGTCCGGCCCCCCCCCGTCGGGGGCGTCTGAACTTGGCGCCCCACCCCCCGGGGCCCCTGCGTCTGAGGGCCCGCCATCGGCAGCGCCTGACGAGGCCGGCGCCGAGCTGGGGTGCTGCTCAACCTGGGCCGGGTTGAGGTAGTTGCCCACCGCGGTACTGCCCATGCCGACCGGGGTATCCTCAAACACGGTCGGCTGCCCGTAGCCGAGGGGGGTGCCGACGACTAACGAGGTTAAAACCGCGGGTGCTTGACCGATCAGCCCATGGCCGATCGAGTTGGCCAGCTCGTACGAAACGCTAGCCAAACGCCCGGGCTGCGCGGCAGCTGGGATCACCTTCATAATCCCATCATCCAGCGCCGTGCTGATGGTCGAGGCTGCGGAGCGACCTCCCCCTATGTTCATGACCCGGGCTAGAAGGCTCGATCGAAGGGCTAATCTTCCCAGCGTTGCATTGAGGATCCGGTTAGAGAAATTAGAGACCCCCTTGAGCCCCAGAAGCCGGTTGATGGCGAATTGTAGCAAGAGGTCAAAGACCATATGCAAGAACCCCTTACCCAGCTCCGCCCAGCTCACGTCGGTCGTGCGTGTGCTCCAGAACGCTAAGACAAACCCGAGTGGTAGGGGCGGCCAGGTGGCGCCGCAGCAGTTGAGGTTCAGGTTGACCACTTTGAGGAGGGCGACGGCCTTGGGTTCACCCCCGGCGTGATCACGCGGTGAGCAGAAGTGTGACTTCGAACCACTGGTCAGGATGATGATCGGCAACAGGTAATGAAGCGGTGGTGCCCAACAGATGTGCGGGATCAGAGGCCCGATGTCGGACCCTCGCAGAACGGTCGTGCCCCCGTCGTGTAGGACGTCATCTTGCGTCTTGCCGGTCAACGCGCCCCAAGGCCCCCACTTGAGCGGTACCACGCCCGCGCTATGGGGGAGGCTCGGGGCGGGGATCGCCGTAGGCGGCAATAGGGCGTCGTGCTTCTCATACGGCGCCAGCATGATGTGGTTGTTCTTAAGGATATTCAGCTCGGGCATGGCTTAGACCCTCTCGGCGACAGGGGCCGGGGCTGTCACGGCGTCGTCATAGAAAAGCTCGCAAGACCGTCTCTGGAGCGGGTAGAGCACGTAACGAAACGGGTAGCGGTACGTCACGAAGATCCTCTGCTTGTCGATCTCTAGCCCGACCTGGTCGATCGCCAACGCACGGTCGATGACCTCGTCGTCGAACTGTAACCGAACCGATGGGCACGGGGTGGGAACACGGCACTCAAACGGGCCGTCCCCCGTCACTCCGCTAACCCGGATCGGGTCGCCGGGCGCCACCCGATCCACGATCATGTTGGGATACGCGGCATTGAACAGGACCGGCTTGAGCGTCTGCAGGTTCCCCTGATCATCCACTTCCATCCCATTTTTGACCCGCAGCGGGTTCTGCATCGAGCACGGCACCGTCCCCACGGGGTCGGGTTGATCATCCCAGTTGCGGATCAAACGGTCGGGGTCTTCTAGGTTGGGCAGGGGTTGGCCTTCGGCGCGGTCTTGCTCGAGGAAGAACCCGCGGCCGTCCGGGTTGGGCGCGAACGGGATGTCGAGCTCGTCCCACTCGTCTTTGCCGCCGAACGCGAACTGAGGGGTCAGCGGGATCTCCTCGAAGGGCCGCGGTTCGCTGGGCACCAAGCGTCGGCCCTGTTTAACCCAGACACGGTCCCCGAAGACCGCGATCCGGCGTTTGAACGACTCACCGACCTCGATCATCACCTCGCCCTGCGTCGTTTTGATCGACCGCGGGGCGCGGGCGTGGCCGAACACGAATAGATCCACACCGCCCTTATAAAAAACCTCGTCCCCGTCCATCGGGCCGTATTCACACTCCCACGGGGCCCCCGACAACGGCCAGGCTTGTTCCTCGCTTAGCCGCGGCTGGTGACCGACAAGGTCATACGTGGCCCGGACCACGAGCGACGCGAAGAGCACGTCCCCTTCCAACGCGCCACGGTACAACGCCGCGGGCAGAATCGTGTGGTTCGTCAGATCCATAGTGATGCCTCAACAATTCGCCCGGACGCGTTCGCCGTTGAGCTTCACGTCGTCGTTGGCTTTGATGTTGACGTTGCCCAGGTCGGCGGTGATGTTCTGGATCCGGGCGTGGCTATGCAGGTCGCCGGGGGTCTGGATGTGCACGTCCCCGGCGCTGGTCACCGATACCCCCGACCGGCCGTGTAGGTTCAATCGCTGGGCCTCGACGGACAGCTCCCCGGCGGTTTCGATCTTCAAGCCCGGCCCGTCGAACCGCAGAACCGGGCCTTGCGGGGTCACCCGGATAGACAGCGACATGTGGCCGTCAGCTGCCATGATCTGGATTTCATCCTCATCTCGATGTCGCTCCAACACCAGCCGATGGCCGGCCGATAGGTCGATCACGGTCTGACGCTGGGTTTGCGTTGGTTTGGAGACGTCCGCAGATACTGTCATTCAATAAACTTTCATGAGTTGTGCTTGACGACGGCGCCCGTGACCGTCACCGGGCCCGAGGAGTTGATGTTGATCCCCCCCGGGGTGATCTCGATACTCGACCCGCCGGAGACGAGTTTGATCACCGACGAGCCATCGATCGTGATGGTCGAACCTTTGACCTCGATCACTGTGTCACCGATCTTCACCAACGGGCTGGTGATCTGGGCCAGGGAGGCGCCGGTGGCCTCGAAATTGGGGGTGCCGTCGACCTTCACACCCGGGCCACCGTTGCCGGTGATGGTCACGCCCGCGGCGTCGCCGGTCATCTGGGCGCCGGCGCCCTTGCCGTGGAGCTTGACGGCGGCGCTGGCCACGCCGCTAAAGTCCCCGCCATTGACGTCGGCGCTGTAGTTGCCCCCGGTGACGCTCACGGACCGGTTGCCGGCCTGGACGGTCAGGCTCGTGTCGCCCTTGACCGTGACCGAGCGCGTGCCGGTTTGGACCGCGAGCGTGTCATTGCCAGTTTCGAGGGTAGTGGATCGGTCGTGCTTGACCGTCGTGTTCATGTCGTACTGGCCATGGATGACGATCTGCTCGGTGCCTTTGGTATCGTCGAATTTGATCTCGTTGTACCCCCCGCCGCCCTTGGTGGAGTTGCTCTTGAAACCGCTACAGTTGCGGTCATTGGGCAGCGGGTACGGGGGCATGTTGTCGCCGTTGTAGACACGGCCGGTGATCATCGGCCGGTCCGGGTCGCCCTCGATGAACTCGACGATGACCTCCTGACCGATACGGGGGATGAACATGGCCCCCCAGCTCTTGCCGGCCCAGACCTGAGAGACCCGGATCCAGCACGAGGCGTTCTCGTCGGGCGGGTTGTAGCGGTCCCAGTGGAATTTGACTTTGACCCGGCCGTATTTGTCAGTCCAGATCTCTTCGCCGTCTTTGCCAACGACGATGGCGGTCTGGAGGCCTTGGATGATCGGCTTGGGGGTGATCCTGGCCGGGCGGAACGGCTGTTTCGTATCGATCGCGGTGAACTGGCAGGTGTACGCCTGGTCCCCGCCCTGGCCACCGGAGCCGAAGGCATCGGAATTGATGCTGTAATTCGCCGACGTCACCAGGTACTCTCGACCCTGCTGGGGGTCGGGGTGGTTGTCTAGCTCGAAGGTGAACCCGCAGGCTAGGCCATGAGCATCGGTGTCACCGCGGGCGACCTCAAACCCGGCGTGCAGCTCCTCGATGCGGGTCTTGGCGTAGGTTTCCCCGTCGTTGTACTCCGTATACTCCCCGGGATAATCGAATATTTTTCCTTCGGCTGCGGGGTGGTCCTGCTCGATCTTGCTGACGGTCTTCATCGCCTTGCGTGGGACCTTGAAGTCGTAATCTTTATGGGTGTAGCTGCCCGGGCGCACCTCGTGACTGACACTCCATTGGCTGACGTGCTCCTCGTCGCGACGCCCGCTGCCGCTGGGGGGGAAGAACTTGATCATCTCATAGCCCGGGTAGGCGCCGTGAGCGCGGATCGAATCGGCTAGAACAAGCGTGTGCTGGCCCTGTTGATGCTCAAAGTAATAGTAGATCCCCTCTTGCTCCATGAGCCGGCTGACAAAGTTGAAGGCCGTCTCGCGGTACTGGACGCAATACTCCCAGGTCCGGTACGACCCGGTTAGGCGGTCGTCGAAGCCGGAAAAACCGTTATCGCGGAACACCTCTTTGATGATGTCGGGCACGGTTTTTTCTTGGAAGATCCGGCAGTCGGAGGTGCGGGTCAGCAGCCACAGCCACGGCACGAGCGTGGCCCGGAACCGGGTGTACCCGCCGTCAGTGCCCTCGTTGGTGAACCGGCTGACGAACCCGTTGAAATACCGTTTCTCATTGTTGGGCATCACCAGCGGGATGGTAACGGTATCGCCGAGGATCTTGTTCGTGTCGATGCCCTTGTGTTCGCTGACCAGCTCCAGGTCGTAGGTGAATAAGCGAGATAGGTGTTCTTGCCCGGTCATGGAGACCAGCAGTAAAACGTCGGCGCCAAGGGGCGACGTGACGGACACGAATCGATTCGCCTGGGTCTTGGTGACCATCTAAGGATCCCTTAACTGTGGTGCGGCTTCGTTGACTTTAGACACCATACCGCCCGGCCTGGATACAATCATAGGCCTGTCTATTTATAAAAATACACGGCGATCATTCAAATCTTGCCCGCCTGGAGGGAAAAACACACCGCCGGATCAGCGGGTGGGCTGCAAGGCCCCACACGACAGCTCGGGAGGCATGTATTACTGCAAGCTGGTGATGGGTCACGCCGGCTATTGCGCCTGTGTGCTTGGGTGTATCGGCGGCGTCACGGGCTTGAACGACGGGCCGGATCAGGGAAAATAATACACGGGGCCTGGCCGTATCGACGATGAAGCAATCCACCAGCCGGGTTCTTGGCACGACAAACCGGATTATGGGGTTGAACCCCAGGGTGTATTGAACCGTATGATTTCATGTGAGTCAGCGCTACGGCTGATTCGCAGGCACAACCGTGAACCACAACCTATAGCGAGGTAGCGACGATGGGCGAAGTTTACAATCCCGAAGCCGAACGATTCGCACAGCTTGAGACCCTGGAGCTCGAGGCCCGTCGGCTGGCTGAGAAGCGTGATCAGGCGACCAGTGACGGGGACCGGCAGGTCATCGAAAAGCAACTTAAAGAAGTGGAGGAGCGGATCGCATCGCTTAAAAAAAAGCTGCGACCGTAAGTGCGGACTACGCAGGACTGTTCGGGGTCACTTCAAAGAAACGACCCGGCCAGACTATCTAGCACACCATCCGGCTCATATGATCAGGTTAGGCGGCACGGCTTGCTAGCCAAACCATGCCCTCGGCCCACCTGGGACACATACGGCTTGCCAGCAAGCTGTGCTACCCGGGACTCAACACCGACCTCATGCAAACAGCGCCTGGCTGGCACTAAATAATCGTTCCGCGGGATCATGTGCCGGCGTAAAGTGACGGCTGCTGCGTAGGTCCGGCGGCGAGCACGGGCCCTTGGCCGTCGCGTGAAGGGCGAGGGACCACCAGCCTCTGAGGGCCAAGCAGGTCGCAACAATCCTGGCGGCGTAGCACGGTCGCGACCCGATCGGGCAGGCTGTGATCCACACAGACACGCAGGCCTTCTAGACGCAGCCGTATGATGGAATCGTGTTCAAGAATCTCGATCAACACGTCAGCGCCGCTGCGTTGGCTTGGGGCGGCTGATTGACGCAGCAGGGCTTTGAGGCTGGTGAGCCCGGTGGCGTCGATCCGGTCGGGCGGACGGTCAGCCGTGACACGGCGGTCACCGGCGCCGGTGTGATCGTAATCATCATTGTGGATCATGATCTTGACCGTAGTCGTGAGTCGCTTCGGGGCTTCGTCGAGAGGGATTACTTCCTCGACCACGATGCTGGGTTCTTCGCGGCGGCGGTCGACCTTGCCTTTGAGGATCAAGACCTGGTCGGTTTCGAGCAACGGGCTAACCACGGCGTAAGCATCGGAGAACACCACCCCGTCGATCGAGCCGGAGGGGTCTTGAACCGTGATCATCGCCATCTTCTGCCCGGCGCTGCGGCCTTTTTTCACCAGGGTGGGGCGCACGCGCGTGAGGATGCCGCCGATGATCACGGGTTTATCAGCAGGCAGCCGCGATATGTCCGCGATCGTGACATCCGTGAAGCGGTCGAGCAGCTCGCGGTGCTGATCCAGTGGGTGGCTTGAGACGTAGAACCCCAGCACGCTCTTTTCGTGGGTGAGCTGTTCGTGGACCGACCACGGCGTGACGTCGGGCAGCTTAGCGGCGGCGTGTTCGTGGGTTGAGCAGGTGGTATCGTGGTCCGGGTCATCGCCGAGGGTATCGAAGAAGTTCATCTGCCCGCTGTTGCGGTCGCTGGCGATGCGTTGGCCGGCGCGGATCGCCTCCTCGAGGGCTTGCATCATGGCGGCGCGGTGGCTGCCTTCGTGGAGACGGTCGTACGCCCCGCTCTTGATCAGCGCCTCGATCGTGGCGCGGGTCACGGCGTTGAGCGGCACGGATTCGGTGAAGTGGTAGAGGCTCTTGAACGGCCCGGCCTTCTCACGCGCATCGATGATCGCCGTGATCGCCTTCTCACCCACCCCCTTGACCGCGCCTAAACCAAACCGGATGTGCCCGTACTCGGGGGCGCGTGGCTCGTCGTCTCCGTACACGACCGTGAACCCGACGTCGGAGAGGTTGATATCCGGGGGTTTGACCTCGACCCCGCGCCGGCCGCTAGGCAGGCGCACCCGCTTGGCTTCGTCGATGTACTCGACCACCTTGTCGATCGAGACCGATTCGTACGTGAGCACCGCGGTCATGTAGTGCAGCGGGAAATACGTTTTGAGGTACGCGGTCTGGTAGGCGACGATCGCGTAGCCGGTCGAGTGGCTTTTGTTGAACCCATAACCGGCGAACTTGAGGATCAGCTCGAACAGGTCGTCGGCCTGTTTTTTGGTGAGCCCCTTCTGCTGGGAGCCTTCGATAAACCGGGCGCGGTTGTCGTCGATGATCGACTTTTTCTTCTTGCTGATCGCTTTGATGAGGGTATAGGCGGCGCGGAGCGGGATATCGCCCAGCTCGTGGACGATCTGCATGACCTGCTCTTGGTAGACCATGATGCCGTAGGTCTCGGCGGTGTACCGATCGACGATGGGGTGGACCTTGGGCACGGGCTGGCGGCCGTGCTTGCGGGCGTTGTACTCGGGGATCAGGTCCATGGGCCCGGGGCGGTAGAGGGCGTTGGCGGCGATGAGGTCTTCGAACCGGTCGGGCTTCATCTGCATCAGCAGGTTGCGCATGCCCCCGGATTCGAACTGGAACACCCCGGAAGTTTCGCCGCGGCGGAACAGGTCGAGCACCTTCTGATCGTCGAAGGTGAGGCGCTCGAGGTCGAGGGGATCCTTGCCGCCCCCGGCCACCGGGTCCTTACCCCTCGAGTTTCTATCGTTATCGTGGATCGTGACCGATCGATGGATGGTTTCTTCGTCGAGGGTTTGGCGGATGAGCTGCCGGGCACGCTCGATGATCGAGAGGGTGCGTAGGCCCAGGAAGTCCATCTTCAGCAGGCCGACTTTCTCGACGGTCGGGCCGTCCCACTGGGTGACGAGTTGGTCGGTGCCGGGGGGTTGGTAGAGGGGCACGATCCGGTCGAGCGGCTGGGTGGCGATCACGACCCCGGCGGCATGGACCCCGGCGTGGCGGGCTAAACCTTCGAGCCGTTTGGCCGTATCGATCATGCGGCGATGGGTGGGGTTATCGTCGTAGAGCTGTTTGAGGTCGGGCTGCTGGTCGAGGGCTTTATCGAGGGTGATACCCAGCTGATCCCCGACCGCTTTGCATACTTTGTCGACTTCATCGAGGGGCACGTCGAGGACCCGACCCACGTCGCGGACCGCGGCGCGGGCTTTGAGGGTACCGAATGTGATGATCTGCGCGACGTGGCCGTATTTGCGGCGGACGTACTCGATGATCTGCTGGCGGCCGTCTTGGCAGATGTCGATGTCGATGTCGGGGTATTCGGAGCGGTCGGGGTCGGTGAAGCGCTCGAACAGCAGGCCATATTTCACCGGGCAGGCATTCGATAGGCCCAGGCAGTACCCGACCATGGTGCCGACGCCCGAGCCACGCGCGTTGGCGGGGATGCCGCGGCTGCGGGCTTGGTTGACGAAGTCCCAGACGATCAGGAAGTAGGCGGAGATGTTCTTGTCGGCCAGGACCTTGAGCTCGCGGTCGAGGCGGGCGCGGTGCTCGTCGGTGACGCCGTCGACCCCGTACCGCCAGGTCAGTCCGGCCTCGGCCAGTTCGCGTAGGGCCTGGTCGCTGTCGGCTTTGAGTTGGTCGGGGGTGACCTCTTGGTCGTGGAGCTGATCGAACGGTTCGAGGTCGTACCCCGCGCAGAATTTCTGGTACCAGGCGGTGGAGCCGGTGGGAGGGGCGGAGGTACCCGTTTTCAGGGAGTCCCCGGCACTTTCAGGAGAACCCCCGACACAGTCGGGGGCTTCGGGGGGGGCGGTGCTGGGGGTTATGGTGGTTTTATCGATTTTGACGATCGGGGTGTGGCTGGTGGTGAAGTCGAGTTCCAGGTCGCACATCCCGGCGATGTGCACGGTGTTGGCGCAGGCTTCTTTCCACTTGGGGTGGTCCATGGCCGCGTACATCTGGTCGGTGGACCGCAGGAATAGCTGCTTGGGGTAGCGCATGCGCGACTCGTCGCTTAGCAGTTTGCCGGTGGAGATGCAGCACAGGGCATCGTGCGGGGCGTGGTCGTCTTCGAGCAGGAAGTGCACGTCGTTGGTTGCCACGGCCCCGATCCCCAGCCGATCGGCGAGGTCGATCAGCTCGGGGTTGACGCGGTCCTGCTCGGAGACGTGCTTTTGGAGTTCGATGAAGAACCGGTCGGGGCCGAAGATCTCGAGGTACAGCTCGGCGATCTGCTTGGCGAGCTTGCGGTCGTCTTTGGTTAGAGCGGTGGGGATCTCGCCGCCGAGGCAGGCGCTGGTGGCGATCAGGCCGTCGCTGTGGGCCTTGAGGACCTCTTTATCGATCCGGGGCTTGTAGTAGAACCCCTCGGTGTAGGCGATGGAGCTGAGCTTGAGGAGGTTGGCGTAACCGGTGCGGTTCTGGGCCAGCAGCAGCAGGTGGTACCCGCCGTCTTTAACGCCGGTGTGTTGGCGGTCGGTGCGGTCGCCGGGGGCCATGTAGGCTTCGATGCCGATGATCGGCTTGACGCCGGCGGCGGTGGCTTTGGTGTAGAAATCGATCACGCCGAACAGGCAGCCGTGGTCGGTGATGGCCAGGGCGTCTTGGTCTAGCTCCTTGGCGCGGTCGATCATGTCACGGATCCGGCACGCCCCGTCGAGCAGGGAGTATTGGCTGTGGACGTGGAGGTGGACGAAGCGGTCGGGCATAGGGGCTTAGCTCCGATGCGGGTGGGGGTGACGATTGACCGATGGATGATCGATGGTTGCAGTGTATCCCTCAGTGGCAACCCGTCCAATCGGTACAACACAGCGCATGAGCGGTGGGATCGCCAGCGAAAATTTTGACTCGACGCGGTTCAAAAGCTACTATCTCGGTAGACAATTTTAGATGCGACTTATCGAGAGTGGCTGAGGGATGGGCCCCGTGACGCCACCGCAACCGCCAGGGCGACGATCAAACCTGGAAATGGTGCGAACTCCCGCCTCGTATCGTAACTATTGGTGATTCACCAGGTTATCCGATAATCGAGGAAAGATAAGAAGCGGCCTAATTCCTGATCCGGAACCGACGCCCCTTCTTATCGCTAGATGAGACGGGGTTTTTTGTTGGCCGCGTGCCGTCTCTAGATCGATCAGACGCGATCGAAACGAACGGCCAACCGGAGTGCCTTATGAGTTTTGTCAAGAGCCTAAGATGCAAGGAATGCGGAACCGAGTACCCGATCGAGCCGCGCACGGTTTGTGATAACGACTTCGGCCCGGTCGAGGTCGCGTACGACTACGACGCGATGCGGGGCAAGGTGACGCGCGAGTCGATCGAGGCCGGGCCGGATTCGCTGTGGCGGTACCGGGATCTATTGCCGATCGACGGCCAGCCGCGCGTCGGGTTGAGGTCCGGAATGACCCCGCTGATCAAGGCCGATCGGCTGGCCGCGGAGCTGGGCGTCCAAGAGCTCTACATCAAGGACGACAGCGCCAACTACCCCACGTTTTCTTACAAGGACCGGGTCGTGGCCGTGGCGCTGACCAAGGCGATGGAGTTCGGGTTTGATACGGCGGGGTGTGCCTCGACCGGGAACCTGGCCCACAGCGTCGCCGCCCACGCCGCCGCCTCCGGGATGCGGGCTTTCGTGATGATCCCCCACGACCTCGAAGAGGGCAAGATCATCGGGTCGCTGGTCTTCGGCACGCACATGGTCAAGATCAGGGGCAACTACGACGACGTGAACCGGCTGTGCAGCCAGATCGCGGATAAATACAACTGGGCAATCGTCAACGTCAATCTGCGCCCGTTCTATACCGAGGGCGCCAAGACCCACGGCTTCGAAATCGCTGAGCAGCTGGGCTGGCGCCTACCCCAGCACACGGTCGTGCCCGTGGCCGGGGGGACGCTGCTGCCGAAGGTATGGAAGGCGTACGAGGAGTTCGTCACGCTAGGACTGGTCGAGGACAACGCGCCCAAGATCTACGGCGCCCAAGCCGGCGGGTGCGACCCGGTGTCCCGGGCGATCCAAGACGGCACGACCCTGTTCAAGCCGCAGAAGCCCAACACCATCGCTAAGAGCATCGCGATCGGCAACCCCGCCGACGGGTACTACGTGATCCAGGTCGTTAACGGGTCCGGGGGGTGGGGCGAGTCGGCCAGTGATCAGGAAATCCTCGACGCGGTCAAGCTCTTAGCCCGCACCGAGGGGGTCTTCACCGAGCCGGCGGGGGGCACGACCCTGGCGTGCGCGATCAAGCTTATCGAGTCGGGCCGGATCCCGCGGGATGAATCGATCTGCGTATGTATCACCGGCAACGGGCTCAAGACGGTTGAGGCGATGACGGGTCAATTTGAGGAAACCCCAGTCATCAACGCCAAGTTAGCGGAGTTTGACCAAGTGGTGGGGCAGATCAGCGGTGGATTGGCACAACCAAACGAACCGTCCCGGACCGAGGTTCGTCTTGAAGCCAGGGCGCCAAGCGGGGCTAAGACGTAATGCAATACAAGAGACACGAAAAAAGGAATCAGACCCATGACCGACCAGATCACCGTCACGATCCCCACCGCCCTGCGGCCGCAGGTCGACAATCAAGACACCGTCACGCTTTCGGG
This sequence comes from Phycisphaeraceae bacterium, assembly GCA_965224205.1. Taxonomy (GTDB): domain Bacteria; phylum Planctomycetota; class Phycisphaerae; order Phycisphaerales; family Phycisphaeraceae; genus CBDCYN01. The sequence continues at coordinate 170,976 of CBDCYN010000029.1, read as the reverse complement.
CTCCTCAGTGAAAGAGGTACTCGGGTCGCTGACGGCCAAGTACCCGGACCTGGGCAAGCGGTTGTTCAAGGCTGATAACGAGCTTAACCGGTTCATCAATCTCTATGTCAACGACGAGGACATCCGCTTCCTGGACGACCTCGACACCCCGGTCAAAAACGGCGATGAGCTGTCGATCGTGCCCGCGATCGCCGGGGGATGAACGCGGTCCTCATTGGCTTTGGATGACTGGCCTGCTACGACAGCGTAGGGTTATAGCCCTTTGCATCGGGTGAGGTCTTTCCACGCCATGCGTATAACCGAGTGATTAGAGCGTACCCCGATTTCTTCGGAAACGCTCTAATAATCGCCAATGGACACGCGGTCGTCCTGAGGCGCCAACGGTTAATTTCAGGGCGGACGAGATGGCGGGGACAACCGTTACTTTCTAAGTTCGTCGAGCTTTTCTATCACAGCCTGTTCGTGCCCGGGGACCTTGACCTTGTCCCAACGGTGCGCCAGCTTCCCCTTGGGGTCGATCAGAAACGTGGACCGGACCACGCCCATGTACCGGCGGCCGTACATGGATTTTTCCTGCCACACGCCATACGCACTCGACACGGTCTTGTCGGTATCGGCTAACAGGTCAAAAGGCAGGCTGTGTTTGTCGATGAACTTCGTGTGAGAGGCCGCGTCGTCGGGGCTAATCCCCAAGACCGCCGCGTCTCGCTTCTCAAAATCCGCTTGACGATCGCGGAACTGACACGCCTCTTTCGTGCAGCCCGGGGTGTCGTCCTTGGGGTAAAAGTACAGAACCACCCACCGCCCGCGGTAATCCTTGAGCCGTTGCCTCTTGCCCGACTGGTCGAGCAGATCAATCGGTGGAACAGCGTGGCCAACGCTAACCGGGGCTGGAGTCTTCGGGTCGATCGCGGGCTTTTTGGTCATCACGGGGCCCTGGGGATGGTGAAGGCGAACCTATCCGACGCTGGGGACGCATAATATGGTATAGGCCCGATCAAGGTAAAGCGTCGACGCCGTTTGGTGACGCCCGTGACGGAAGATCCCTGGCAATGATCATGACCCTCGCGTGGATGCAATGGATGAGCCCGTGGTGGGCGTTGGCCCTGCCGGTCGCGGTGGGCCTGCCGCTGCTGATCCACTTTCGGGGTCGGCGGGTCACGACGCAGTTGGACTTCCCCGCGGCCCGGTTTGTCGAGCAGGCGGCCGTCTTGTACCGGCGGTGGCGCCGGCCCCGAAACGGGCTTATGCTGGCGTGGCGGATTATTCTGCTCAGCGCGGTCGTGATCGCCATGATGCAGCCGGTGTGGGCATCCCGCAGCGAACACGGTGGGGCCGACCGCGGCCTGTTGGCCGTGCTCATCCTTGACCGATCCGCTTCGATGACACGGACGGATAGCGGGTCGACGCTGTGGGATCAAGCCCAACAGCGAGCGGTTGACGCCATCCGGTCACTGGACCCGTCGCGGGACCTTGTTTCGGTGATCCTGCTCGACGCTCACCCTAGCGCCTTGCTGCCGCTGCCCTCGGCGAATTTCGGGCAAGTGATCCGCCTGATCGAGCAAACACCACCCACGCACGAACGCGGCGACCTCGACGCCGCGTTCCGTTTGGCGGCCCTGCCGGCCCCCGAGACATCCGATCGGCCGAATCGGCAACGACGAACCCCCCAGGTCCATCTCTTTAGCGACATGCAGGCGACGCAGAAGATCGCTGGGGCAGCGACTCAAGGCCTCGACATCAAGCTGCACATGATCGGTCGTGATCCGGGCAACCTAGCGGTGTCTGGGCCTATGGTGACCCCAGACAGGCCCATCGTCGGTCAACCCGTGACGGTCAGCGTGGACGTGGCGAACTATAGCCCGCCCAGCGATCCGCCCCGGGACGTGGACCTGGTCCTGCATTACGAAGACCGGTCATGGACGCAACGGGTCCGCCTCGGTCCTCGGCAGGTCCAAACCGTCGGCTTTAGCGTCACCGCGTCGAAACCCGGCCGCTCCTGGGCGACCCTTGGCCTGGCGGGGTTGTCCGAACCCTTTGAGGCGGACAACCAGACCGGGCTGATCATCGACGCCCGTGAGACCCGCCCGGTAGCGCTAGTTACGGGCGGCCGTATAGACGACCCTCAATCACCGGCCTTCTTCGTAGCCCGTGCCCTGGTGCCGGATGAGGACACCACGAACGGTTTTCAGTTGTCGAACAATGGTGACCAAGACCGTCTATATCCGTGGGTAAGCCGTCAGACCGGCGTGAGCTTAGCCATCTGGCCAAGCGTGTTATTCGAAGAGCGTCTGGCGAGTCACGCTTCAACGAAACCTCAGACGGTTTTGATCATCGGGGCGGATCACTGGACGTCACCGGCCTTGGCCGCGTTGAATCGGTACCTCGAGGAAGGCGGTTGCGTCGTGTGGGTTATGGACGGTCAACCGTCGGTCTCGGCTTTGACTGGGTTGTTGCACGAAGCGATGGGAAGGATCCCCGGCGCAGTGGCTGGCGTTCGGCACTGGCGATGGCAACAACAGGCGGATCAAACGATCCATTGGGGCAGGTTCGACGACCCGATCCTGAAAATCTTTGAAGGGCCAAGCCGTGCTAACCTGTTACGGCTGCGGTTCTCTGCGGCGATGCGTTGGGGAGACGTCACCGGTGGATCAGAAGCCCGTGTGAGCGGCGGTTTTGAACCAGTCCTCGTATTCGGCGACGGGTCGCCGGCGCTGGCCACGCGGTGGGTCGGGGCGGGGCGGCTGGCGGTGTTTGCCGCGGACTGGTCGCCCGGGCATGGCGATCTTGTGAAGGGGCCACTGTTTGTCCCGCTGGTGCACCAGTTGATGAGGGGGCTGACCCCGACGCCAGCCCTGCCCTCTACGGTTCACCCCGGCTACCAGCCCGTGGTCGATCTCGCCCCCAGCGCGGCGGATCAGCAGATCCGGTGTCACGGGCCCGATGGCCAGCCGGTGGAGTGGTCATACGTCGGTTCAGACGCGCCGCGGTTGCGTTTCGCGCCGTTGCCCTTACCCGGGACATACTCCGTGATAGATCCCGATCGACAGACGCTACTAGGCGGGGCATACGTTCAGATCGACCCGGACGAGAGTGACCTTCGTGCCGTGACCCCAGCGTTGGGGGCACAACCGGGTACAGAGGGCCGATCCGCGCCAAGCCCTGACGTTGGTGATCCCCCAGTGAATCTAAGGCCCGTGAGCACAGCCCTCTGGCCGTACGGGGTCTTGGTCGCGTTAGCTTTCGCGGTCCTCGAACCCGTCCTGGGCATCATCACAAATACCGATCCCACACGACGGGTTCGTGTTGTGCCCCATGTCTAACTTCTTATCCGAGTTTGTGCAGGCCCATTTTCAGCCTCCATTAGGCTGGACGATGACCGTGTGGATCGTATCGATCGCGGTAGCGAGCTCGTGTTGGCTGTACCTGCGACACCCCAGCGGGGTTCCAAAAAGCCGACTCGCGGGGCTGCTGGCTGCGCGGGGCGGGGCGTTGCTGGCATTGGGGTGGGTATTGGCAGGTCCCGGAGCGTTTGTGGCCAGGCACGTCTCCTCAAAGCCGCTGCCCGTTCGGTTTCTCGTCGATACATCGGCGAGTATGTCGCAAGACGATGGCTCGTCGCAGCGATCGCCCACGCGACGCACACATTCGCCCAGCGACCGGGTCACGCGTTGGGCCGCGTTAGCGGAGACGTGGCTTGCACCGGGGTTTCTTGACTCCGTACGACGGTCTGCTCCTGATTTCCAGTTATATCGATTCGACGAGACCCTCCGATCGATAACCGCGGCGGAGGGTCAAACCCTGGTCCCGGATGGATCCCAGACAAACCTGCTAGGCGCGATCCAACAGATCACGTCCAGCCGTGGGCAGGGGCCGAATGCTCGAGACCATCAACCCGCGGGCGTGATGGTCGTGCTCAGTGACGGCCACGATACCCAGCGGGCCATCGATCCCGCGGTGCTCGAGCCGCTGCGGCATTCACGGTGGGTGGTGATGACCGTCCCGGTCGGCGCCCCGCAAAGCTGGCCGGACCTGGCGGTGACCGCGTGGGCCGAGGCGGACTTTGTGCACGAGGGCCAGAGTACGTGGATCCACGCCCGGGTGACCGCCACGGGGATCGCTGACCCGACGGTCCGCGTGGACCTGCTCGACGGTCAACAGCTCGTCGAGTCTCGACAGGTGACGTTCCAGGGTCAGCCGTCGGTCGCGACCCGGTTCAGGGTCACCCCGGCCACCGCTCAAGGTGAGGCCCAGACGATCCACGCGTACCGTGTGGCTGTCCGTCGGGTGGCCCCAGAACCACGGCCTTCACCCGCCGCGTCCACCAGCCGGCAAGGGCATGCAAACGAGATTGACGATGAGCCGTTCCAAGGCAACAACAGCCGATGGGTCTTCGTACGGGTTTCGAACGACCGGATCCGCGTGACGCTTCTTGAGGGACAGCCGTACTGGGATACCCGCTTCCTTGCCCGTGCGCTCCAGGATGATCCGCAGATCGACCTGACCGCGGTGTTTAGTCTTGGGCGTGGCCGGACGACATCGGTGCAGACGTCGTCGGGGCATCGCGTAAATCACCCCGCTTCCTCTTTAGACCCGACCGTGATCGATGCCGCGTGGCTCAACCGGTTTGATGTGGTCATCCTCGGCCGGCACGCCGAAGCGTTTTTCCCCGGTCACCGCGCTGAGCTGTTGGCAGACTACGTGATTCAAAGGGGTGGCAAACTGATCCTCGCCCGCGGGCAGGCTTTCGCGGGCGACCGGGCGTCGGGTCGAGAGGCGCAAGAGGTCATGGCCGCGCTTTCCCCGGTGCAGTGGGGTGATCAAGTGGTATCGGGTTTACGGCTAGCGGTCACGGGTGCGGGTCGGATCGACCCGTTAACCGGTTCCCACGGGCTTCTCGAGGACGAGACCGTGTTGACCCAGCTGCCCGACATGCTCGCGGCCACCCGGATCGATCGCCATAAGGCTGCCTCTGTGGTGCTTTTGGACCAGATACCTTATGAAGCCGGCGACGCGATGGCAGCGGTCGCGCACATGAACGTCGGGCGTGGCCGGGTGTTCGCGGTGCTCACCGACGGCCTGTGGCGGTGGGCATTTCTGCCTAGCCGCAATCGATCATATGACTCGGTGTACGGATTGTTCTGGGCCCGGGCGGTTCGGTGGCTCGTGGGCGGCGGTGAGTTCTTGCCGGGGGAACCGGTATCGCTTCAATTGAACCGCTTAGCGGTCCATCCGGATGAACCGCTGGAAATATCAGTCACGATGCGCGACGTCGCTGCGAAGGATATCACGCCGCGGTTGACCCTCACCGATCCTCACGGCCACGCCACCCCGGTCGGCTTGGTCCGTAGCTATGAACAATCTCCTCGGCTCGTGGCGACCGTCCGGCCATCGGCCCCGGGGGTGCATCAGCTGGATCTCACCACGGAAGGCGACGGCTCCGGGTCGATGAAGACGAGCGTCAGCAGAAGGTTTGCAGTGTATGAACGATCGGTTGAAAAACTTGATCCCTCGGCGAGGCCCGAGGTTCTAGGGACGATCAGCGAGGCGACCGGGGGCCGTTGCTGGGGGCTCGACGAAACACGGGAGCTGCTTGATTACCTGGACTCGATTGAACAAGCCCACAAGAACGACCCTATATTTCAATACCGGCTCAACGCCCCTGCGGTGATCGGCGCGGTGTTCGTCCTGCTGGGGCTGGAGTGGTGGCTTCGCCGTCGAGTGGGTTTGGTGTGAGTGGATGTGATATGACCCTGTCCTCTGTAGCCGACACGCGTTCCACGGGAGAAACCCTCTCGGCGAGGGTCGCGTGGTTGGTCCGTCGTCATCATAGGATGGCCGGCTGGGCGGCGCTACTGCAAGCCGCATGGGTGATCGCGTCGATCATGCTGGCTTGGATCCTTTTCGATGCGTGGTATCCGATGCCCGGTACGGCGAGGTTGATTCTAGCGGTGGCGGTCTTGGTCACCACGGTGGTGCGGTGGCGATTTGTGTATCGTCGGCCTCGTCGCCGGCACGGTCACACCGAACGGCTGACGTTTGCGCACCGCCTCGAACACCGACACGGCTTGGGGCACAACCCGTTGATCAATGCGCTTTGGCTTGAACCGATCGCCCGGTCGGCAACGGTGTCCTTAGACCAATCTCTAGCTACCCGCCGTCTCAACCAATCATTAGAAGTCTTCGATGCGATCGACCCCACTTCGATGATCGATCGTCGGGCGGTGGTCCGTCACGGGGTGGTGCTGGCCACCGTGCTCGCGGCCTGGATGGTGGTGGCGGTGTCTGAGCCGTGGCTGGTCCGCGATGGCTTGCTGCGGCTGGTGGACCCGATCCCGGGTTACGTCTCGCCTCGTCATGCGGCGATCGACGTCACGCATACCCCCCAACCGGCCCAGGCCAACCCCTCTCTACGAACTGAACACGGCCCCGGAAGGGATACGACAAGGATCGCCCCCGAAAAGCCGGCTGGGCGGGTGGAAACGACCCGTCTGACGCTTGCCGCGATGCGCGAACTGGCCGATCTGGCTCGCAGGTTGCAGGCTCAGGCAACCGGGTTGCTGGCTGGGCAACGTGATCCTGGATCGCAACAGGCACCGCACGCCTCTCAAGAATCAACCCAGCTACTCACAGACCGGTTGCGGCGGTTCTCCTCTCGTGTCGCCGCGTTGAACCAGATGCTGCAGCAACAGGCAGATCGAGGTACTCGTGACGGCTTAAGGGTGGACCGCGACCCATTCAAACAGCTGTTAAGAAATATCCTTGCGCAGCTGAGCCGGCTGAGACTAAGCCGTGTTCGCGTCGCACCTCCTGGACCGGATCGAGACGGGACCCACGGGCAGACGATGCGATCGTATCTACACGAGGTCGCAGACGCGTCTAAACATGATCTCGATCACCTACGATCCCAGATCGGGATGCTCGAGCAGCGATTGGGCGCGAGGAGCGGTCGGCTCATCTCGGCTGCTGATGCGGGGCAAGCGGGCGGCGACGATGTGGGGCGCGGCGTTCTGCGTCACGGCCACCGCGAAGAAGAGGTGTTGTCAGGGGCCTCACCCGTCGAGCTGCCCGAGGCGTGGACCCAGCAGGTCCCGGGTCCATACAGGCATGTCGTCGGGTTATACTTCCAGCGGCTAGCAGCCGATGACACGATTAAACCCGTGCCCACCCCTTCCGCGGGCTCGCATTCAGAAGAGCCCGCGTTCCAGCCTCGAGAATCCCCATGAAGATCTATCGTTTATTCATTCCCATTATGGTTTTGTTTTTAGGGCTCGGGATCGTCACCGGCCAGACAACCGGTACGAGAGCATCTCAGGGAGATCCCGGGGACGGCGGCAGCACAGACCCGTCCGGTCATCCCCAGCCCGATGCCAGGTTATCGCCGCCCCCCCCCGGTGCGCTGGGTCAGGTCCGCGTGGGCCTGCTGGTCTATGCCGGTGGGCAGCGTGGCGTGTGTTTTTCTGCAGGGTTCTTGACCTCGGTGGCTCGGCACACGCGCATCCAGGTTCAGCCCCACTTCGAGGCCGCAACCCTCGCCGATGAGGAGATCTTTGAATACCCGTTTCTCGTGATGTCGGGGCAGGGGCGGTTCGAGCTGTCACCGCAAGAGAAAGCCCAATTCAAAGCGTATCTCCATCGGGGCGGGTTCCTGCTGGCGTCGGCGGGCTGTTCCAACGAACCCTGGGCCGCGAGCTTCGAAAGCCTGATCGCCGAGTTATGGCCCGGCCAGCCGGTACGGTCTTTAGACAATACCCACCCGATCTTCCACAGCCTGTTCGATATCGACCGGGTCGTGGCCAAGAAAGCCACCGACCGGGCCGGGGTCTACGGGCTGGAGCTGGGCGGGCGGCTGGTGATGGTTTACTGCCCGGTCGGACTCAACGACACCGCGAACGCGGGGATGGGCTGCTGCTGCTGCGGGGGCAACGAGATCCGCAACGCCCGGCAGATCAACGCGAACATCCTCGCGTATGTGTTGACCCACTGAATCGACCCGCCGGGATCGTCTCCGGATGCTTCGCTTTCAGCTGCACGGGCCGTTATGCTTTGGCCGATGGCTAACGCGAGCATCCTCACCATCGGGAACTTTGACGGCGTGCACCTGGGGCACCAGGCGATCCTTCAGCACGCCGCGGATTTGGGCCGCCGACACCAAGCCACGGTCACCGCGTTAACGTTTGATCCACATCCGATGAGCCTGCTTCACCCCGCCCGGGTCCCGCTGCGGCTGATGACCCGTGATGGTAAGGCACAGGTCCTCGTCGCCTGCGGCGCTGAAGACATCGAGCAGATGCAACCCACCCCGCAGCTGCTGGACCTAAGCCCCGGTGAATTCCTCGAAGAGCTCGTTGAACGATACAGGCCCATCGCGGTCGTCGAAGGCCCCGATTTCCGCTTCGGTAAGGACCGGTCCGGAGACATTCGTACGCTCGAATCGCAGGGCAAGCGGTTGGGGTTCTTAGTCCATGTGGTTGATCGGGTCGAGGTGGTCCTTCATGATCAGCTGGTAGCCCCGGTCTCGAGCACCCTGGTTCGGTGGCTGGTGGCCCAAGGCCGTGTTGCCGACGCGGCTCGGTGCTTGGGCAGGCTGTTTTCACTGACCGGGAGGGTCACCACGGGCCGGGGGCGGGGCCGGGGTATCGGGGTGCCGACCGCGAACCTCGATGGCGACATGTTGAAGGCATACGCGGTGCCGGCCGACGGGGTATACGCGGGTTGGGTCACCATTGGCGATGAAGGGCCCTACACCGCCGCGATTAACGTCGGGGCCAAACCGACGTTTCGTGACCCCAGCCGGACGGTGGAGGCTCACCTGCTTGATTTCGATGCAGACCTCGTGGGCCGTGAAATCGTGATCTGTTTCGCTCGGTGGGTGCGAGACCAGCAGGCGTTCCCGGGCGTCGAGGCTTTGAAGCAGCAGCTGCGGCTGGATATAGAACTCATCCGGCGGTGGCGCAGCATGGGCTTGTTGCAGGCTATCGCACCTCCTAAGGACATCAAGGCGGCGGGGTAAACCATGATGCCGGACTATCGATCGAATCTCAGCGAGCCCCAGGCAGTGACGAGGCTGCTCGAGGCCCGTCACATTGCGGTCACAACCCACTCGAAACCCGACGGCGACGCGTTCGGGTCTGTGGTTGCGCTAACCGCGGCGTTGGAGCAGGCCGGGAAAAACGCTCAAGCGTGGTTGATGCCGCCGGTGCCCCAGCAGTTCCAGAGACTACGTGGGTGGGGGCGCGTCCGCTTGTACGAAGGGCCCGCGACACTGGGGCAGCCAGACCTTGTGGTCCTCGTGGATACGGGGGCGTGGTCGCAGATCCCCGCGATGCGCGAGGAGTTATCGCGGTTGCTGGACAAGACCTTGATCGTCGACCACCACCTCACCGGGGACGTACCGGCGGCGTGGCGAGTGATCGACGGGCAAGCGGCGGCGTGCTGCGAGATTATCGCTCAGCTCATTGACCAGATACAGGAACAGGCCGGCGGTTCCGAGGGATCGGGGTTTTTCACACCCGAGGTCAATGAGGCGTTGTTCGTGGGGCTCGCCAGTGACACGGGCTGGTTCCGCTTTTCTAATACGTCGTCCCGAAGCCATGAGTTGGCCGGGCGGCTGCTCAAAGCGGGGGTAGACCAAGCGAAGCTATACAGCCAACTGGAGCAGAACGAGAGGCCTCAGAAGTTGTCGTTAATGATCCGTGCCCTGTCGAGCCTGCGGCTGGTGGCCGACAACCGCGGGGCGGTGATGGTGCTGCGAGGCGAGGATTTTGCCGAAACCGGGGCGCAGCTTGAAGAGACCGAACGGTTCGTGGATACGCCCCAGACCGTGGCCAGTGTGCAGGTCGTTGCCCTGATTACCCAGGTGCCGGGTCAATCCTCATCGGGGGATCCGGCGAACAGCGCGACCGAGCCATCCGATGACGAAGCACCGAGCACCGTACGGCTTAGCTTTCGCAGCAAGCCGGGTCCGGACGCGGTGAACGTCTCTCAATTAGCTCAACATTTCGGGGGTGGGGGCCACGCCAAAGCCGCGGGGGCACAGGTTAACGCCCCGTTGCATCGGGTCATCGAACAGGTCACTGAGGCGATGACCACGGCGATCCACAACGGCCAACGATAGAGCAGGGCTTTCACGATGTGAAGGCGGCATGGAGGTTGTCTAGCAGCAGGTGCGTTACATCGGGGCCCCTGTCGCGATGTACGAGCCGGATCTATGGGTGCCACGCTCGTGAAGTCATGGCCTAGGGCCGTGGTCACCGTCAACTAGAGTATTTTCTGATTGGCCATACGGTATCCGTGGCGAGCCGCGACCGTGAGGCAGCGGGCCGACCGCCAAAGGCATCCGCATCGGACTTGTATTCACCGTACACCCGTCGAGAAAACGCTCTAGCCGCGCAGGCCATAGGGCTATTCAGAAAGTGCAGCATCTGTTTGCATAGCTAGTTATAATTCTTGTCATGTCTCACCAAATCCCGTTTATCCTCACCAAGATCATCGCCACGGTCGGACCGTCTTGCTCGAGTGTGCCGCAGCTAAGCCGGCTGATCGAGGAGGGCGTGCGGGTCTTCCGTATCAATTTTTCGCACGGTCAGATCAGCGACTTCGAGCGGTCGTTGAAGCTGATCCGCGAAGCGTCGGATCAAACGGGCATCGCGGTCGGGGCGCTGGGTGATCTCTCCGGACCCAAGATCCGCGTCGGCAAGGTGGTGCCCGGTGGTGTGGAGCTAGAGATCGGCCAGACCGTGCGGTTCCAGACTAAACCGATCGTCACCGGCGAACAACCCTCCGACGATGATTCGGTCACGTTCTCGACCACGTACCCCGCGTTTATCGGTGACGTGCAGCCCGGCCAGCGGTTACTCGTCGATGACGGCGCGGTCCGTATGGCCGTCGTCAAGAAGGAAGACGACGGCGACGAACAACAGCTGGTGTGTAACGTGACGATCGGCGGGCGGGTGACCTCTTCAAAAGGGATCAACCTGCCCGATACCGAGGTCTCTGCCCCATCGCTGACCGATCATGACCTCCGTTGCGTCGAGTGGGCGATCGAGCACGGCCTGGATTTCCTAGCCCTAAGTTTTGTGCGACAAGCCGATGATATCCACCAGCTCAAACAGCGCCTGATCCGTACGGGCGACGACAACCCCAACGCCGCGATCCCCATTATCGCCAAGATCGAAAAACCCCAGGCGTTGGACGACCTCGAAGCGATCATCCGGGCCGCCGACGGCCTTATGGTCGCCCGCGGCGACCTCGGCGTTGAGATGGACCTGGCCAAAGTCCCTGGGATCCAGAAACGGATCCTGCGGCTAGCCCGTGATTACGGCAAGCCGGTGATCGTCGCCACGCAGATGCTCCAGAGCATGATCGAAGCCGCCACCCCCACCCGGGCGGAGGTCGGTGACGTGGCGAACGCGATCTATGAAGGGGCCAGCGCGGTGATGCTCAGCGGCGAGACCGCGGTGGGCCAATACCCGATCCAGGCGGTGCAGATGATGGCCCAGATCGCGAAGGTCACGCAGGAGGACGTTGCTAAACTCACCGCGCGCGACCGCCCACCGCGGAAGCTCCAAGAAAGCCATTACCGAACCGCTGCTTTGGCGCATGGGGTCAACGTCGTCGTCCGCGACCTGGGCGCTAAGCTGATGGGCGTGTGGTCGCAGCGTGGCGGCGGGGCGAGGTATCTGTCTCAGAACCGGCCCAATATCCCGATCATCGCCGCCAGCTCCGACCCAGCGGTGCTGCGGCGGATGAACCTCTATTATGGGGTTATTCCCGTCCAGATGGACTGCCCGGCCAGCATCGAGGACTTCACCCTCAAGATCGACCGGCTGATCCTCGACCGCGGCTGGGGCAAACCCGGCGACGAAGTCGTGCTACTAGCAGGCGAACCCATCGGCATGCCGGGGCTGACCAACACCCTGCTGATCCGCTACCTCGGCGGCGTGTGCCGGGTCGCGTAGACCGCCGTTGCACACCCCGCGGCTGAAGGCCAACGACACCCGTTTGACAGCTGATTTTCTCTATATCAACGGGTTATCGCCCCTTTTCTTACCCAACCGCCCCGGGCCATTTCAAGGGTCGTGCCCCGTTGGCCGATCCCTAAAGAATAGTTACCGCCGAGGGTCGCCACGCCAGCCGGTCTCCATGACACCGACGACGCCCCCCAGGGCCATGACCGCCCAACAGAGTGATTGAGGACGTTTCAACAGCGGGTCGGCCGACCAGACGGGTTTTTGTTGCTGATCGGGGTTCCCTAACCGGAGAGATGACACGTGCGTGCGATGATCCCCACGACCTTGACCGTTCTTCTCGTCACGATCCTGACCGCCTGCCACAGCGTGGAGCTGGCGGTGCACAACCCCCAACCGATCGACCTGCAGGCGTGGGTCGAGGTCAGCGATGATCAGGGCAACGCCCAGGAAACGGTCGAGCTGGGAGTGGTTTCAAAACAGCACGGCCAGGCCTTCAATCAGTTCACCGCCAAGCCCGGGTGGTCGTACGATGTGCTCGCCCGCGTGCCCGGGTCAGCGACCGTGTACCGCCACGGGCGGGTGACAATCGGTGACACGCCCGACGACTCGAAACCCATCTCGATCGTGCTCGACCCCCTAGCCGCGCCATTGACTGAAATCACCAATGCAGACACCGCCGCTCTGAGCGACGCAGCACAACACCACAGCCCGGTTTGGGAAAACTTCCCCGATCTCGACGCCAACGAGGGCGCCCGGCGGTTCTGGGGAGCGCTGCTGATGGTCAAGCTACCCAAAGAACCCGGACAGGCGGGCAGAGTGCTATACGAGGTGCCCGCGTCCGTGTTCTCGACCGTCCGGTCCATCGATGAATTCCCCAAGAACCAAACCGGCGGGCAGGCGGCGATCTACGGCGACAGCCTCGAAAAACTCAAGGAAGACGCCCCGCTGTTTGCTAGTGTCCTGGGCGAGGTCGACCCGGATGATACCGTCTCGGTGAGCTGGAAAGCCCAGAATTATGGCTGGCTAACACGTAGCGACCAGGAGGACTTCGACGTGCTCGAAGCCGTCTGGGCCCTGCCTGAAGCGACCAAGCGCGAGATCTTCGCGGTGCGCCGTGAACACCCCGATGCGTCGTTCCTGTACGTATCACAGATCTACGTGATCCAGCAGTTGACGGTCACTGCCAACCGGGCAAAGCGCCTCCGCCAGGGCCTCGAAGCCGACGAGCACTGCATCGTCACGGGCGAGGGGGTCTTCCGGTTCGACCCCGACGACGAGCATGTGTCAGCCCAGGCGATGAAGCTGGTTAACATCAGCGGCGTGGCGTGGCAGCCGTTGTTTGCACGGGTCAACGCACGCAATAATGGTTACGAATTCATCGAAGACCCGCGCTTGGACTTATTGGTCGATGACTTTGTCAAAAACCGTGTCGTCCTGCTGCCCCACCGGCTGACCATGCTGGGGCCCGGGCAAGACCGTTTCATCGCCCTGCCCGATCTCAAAGCCCTAAGCAACCTCGCTCAGGTGCCGTAACCCGCCCGCACATCGCACAGTCCACCGATCATTGTCACGCGCAGGCACGTTGAGATAGGGGCGACGACCCTTTAGCTGCGGCGGGGATGGATCGATCCGACCCGTCGGTTTGAGCTTGAGCCAACCGCTTCACGATCAGGACCATGTCCCGGGCGGGGTCGTCTTTGTTGGGGTCCATCATCAAGCCCCAGCCACCGACCGCCTGGACCTGGCGTACCAGCTGTAACCACGTGTAGCGGTGTTCAGCGTCGGTGGCTTGCGGCAAGGAGGGTGGCAGACGGCGAGAGATGATCACCATCGGCTTGTCAGCCGCTAACACGCGCCGGGCTTCGCGCAACAGCCCTACCGGGTTGGGGTGGCGTTCGAGCAGGTCGTAGACCAGCAGCAAGTCGGCTTGCCCGTCGTCTAAAGGCAGGCGTTTAGGGTCGCTTTGATGAAGAAAACCCGCCGATCCCGCCTCGTATTTCTGGGTATCGGTGCATTTTTGGGCAAAATCATGCAGGATTTTCGACGGTTCGATCCCGATCGATGATAGCCCGTTGATTGCCAGCAGGTGCGGCATCAACCCCACCCCCGACCCGATCACCGCCACACAACCCGGCTGACCGGTCTGCCGCGCCACGTCCAACGCCACCATCGCCCGGAACTCGAACTGTTTGCGAAATGCTTCATCATTTGAATACCTGCTCCAATCGGAGGTCGCGATATCGACCGGCTGGGTCGCCGCGGTCTGGGCCAGGTACGGGTCGGGGGTGCCGAACCACCGGGCGTTCCACAGCAGCGGCGTGCCCTTATAGCGATCCCGGACCGCATCGAGATCCGGGGCGACACGATCGAACCCCCACTTGTCCTGGAACACCTTCATCGATTGGTTCACACCCTGGCGGCTGTCGGCTTCGGTCGACCGGCTCTTGCGCAGGGCGTGGTAGTGGACAAACTCGATATGCGGAACCGCGATGCACGACCAGCCCTTTAGCCGGGCGCGGAGCCCGAAGTCGATCGTCTGGCCGCGTAGAAATTTTTCGTCGTATCCATCGAGTTCTTCGAACACCGCTTTCTTGCAGCAGTAGAAGCAGCCCATCACGTGGTCGACCTCGATGGCGTGGCGGGCGGCGTATCGGTCCAGGCCGTGGGCAATGTGGGTGTACCCTTGCGGGTGCAGGACCCAGTCCCCCATCGCGTGGATCCGCCCGTCGGGCAACAGCTGCTTGGGCCCGACCACCCCCAGGCGCGGCGGGCCGTGATCGAAGACCTCGCAAAGCAGGGTCACCCAGTTCGGGGTGAGGCAGACGATATCCCCGTCGAGACGGACGAGGATATCGCCACGGGCTTGGCGGCTTAGGACATTAGCGGTTTTTGCTAACACCCCGCAGTGCGGGGCTTCGATGAGTTCGAGGAAGGGTTGGCCGCTGGGCCAGGTCTTGTTCGACCAGGTGCGGAGGGTTTCGAGACTGTCGTCGGTCGAGCCGTCGTCGTAGGCGATGACCTCGAACGGCGTCGGGTCGTCTTTGAGCGTGTCATGGAGGGACTGGAGCAGATTGGCGATGAAATCCAGTTGCCCCGATTGGGAGCTGACCACCCCGTTGTTGTAATTCGGGATCAGGATCGAAACACGGGGTATCGTCGGTGGGCTCATGAAAGCCTTTATCGGACAAGGCCCGGCACGACCTACAAAGCGGGATCGATTGAGGACATGAAGTTGGGGTGTTGGACAAAATCAATCGCCAATCGCACCAATCCGTTCGCTGGCAAGCATGCCTACAGCGTTTTCTTAATCCGTGCAGAGTTTATTGAATGACGATAGACCGAGAGAACCCGCTGCATCACCGTCACGGCTCGTCGCGCAATACCGCTTGGGGCCGTTGATCTTCTTGCCCCTGTCGTCACCGCTGCACCGCCCTATTTTCCGTGGTCTTCAACGACTGGCTGTCGATGACCGCCGTGCTTGGTTGGGGACCCGCCCCCGCTCGTTCACGCTCCCAACCCACGAGTTGGAGGATCGGCCGTACGCGAACCCCGATCCCTGACATTCCCGGGCCCTTGACGTCTTCTCGGTCTGTCCCTGTTCCTCAGGAGTTCTAAACGATGTCACCTCCCCCTGAAGTATCGATCGTCATCGTGACCTATAACGCGCTTCGATCGGTTCAGGTTTGCTTGGACAGCATCCGGGCACACACCAACAAGAAGAAGTATGAGCTTATTATTGTGGACAACGCGTCCAACGCCCCGACGAGAGACTTCCTGAAGTCGCAATCGGATATCCGATTGATCCTCAACGATGAGAACCGGCTTTGGGCAGCGGGGTGTAATCAGGGCCTTGCCGCTAGCAACCCTCGCAGCCACGCGTTGATGCTCCTTAATCCCGACATCGAGATCCTCCGTAAGGACTGGCTCGACCGATTGCTCTACCTTCTAAATAAGCCTCGGATCGGCATTGTCGGGACGAAATATTGGCCGTCTCGGATCGGCCCCACCTTTGGTCACATTGATGGCCAGTGCTACATGATCCGTCGATCTCTTTTTGAAAACCTAGGCCCGTTGGATGCCGAAAGATTCCCCTGGAATGGTTCGCCGATTCTATACACCGTCCAAGCATGGAAGCTCGGTTGGAAATTCATGGTGCACCCCCCCATCCCCAAGCTGATGCATCATTACAAAGCCCAATCAAGAAAAGAATTGTCGTCTGGCATCAAAAATGCACCCGTTGATCTTCGTACCTTGGTCAATGAATCTGGATTGACGCCGAAAGTCTACTCCGGAATTCGAACACGATTGAGAAGCAGGGCGTTTAAATGGCGGGCCTATCCGTCCATGGCCCTGCGATACCCTCTAGACCATTGGCTGAGAACGCAAAAAGACAAACAATTTCAACCGGAGCAAGACATCCAGCCAACTGATTTAATCCATTCGTAGACCGTTAAAACACGGCCGCGGCTCGTCCCATCACATCTGACGCGCAGAAAAAAGCCCCGTCCTGAGTCAGAAACGGGGCTGTGGCGGGAGTCGTCCGCTGGTTTATCTAGTTAGCCGCTTAGAGCAGCGACAGGACCCCCTGCGGGGTGCTGTTAGCGATGCCCAGCGCGTTGGTCGCGGCGTTGGCGAGGATCTGTGCTCTTGTCAGCTCGGCGGTCTCAGCCGCGAAGTCGGTATCACGGATCGCCGATTCAGCGGCGCTGGTGTTCTCTAAGGCCACACCCAGGGCGTTGATCGTCGAGCCCAGAACGTTGGTCTGGAACGCGCCCAACCGGCCCCGCAACGACGAGACCTTCTGGATCGCCGCGTCGACGATCTTCTGGCCGGTGGTCAGGTCGCCGTCGATGACGTTGTTATCCTTCCCTGAGCCCAGGTCGTCGAGGAACCCGACGGTGTTGGACCCGAGGTTGCGGGCGACCACATTCTCGAGGCCGATCCGCACCTGGTTACTGAAATTCACCGCTGGGCCGATGTTGAACGCCGCCCCGCCGCCGGAGATCGTCAGGGCGTTGACGGTGCCGACGGTCTGGGCGCCGCCTGCGGCCGTGTCGAGGGTGATCTCGATGTCAAGGATCTCGGTGTTGACGCTAGCGGCCAGACCCTTACCCCGGGCGGTGACGCCGTTGATCGTGGCGCCGATGTCCTGGCCGTCGTCACGCACACCCGAGGTCGAGTTGGCGTAGGTCACCCCGGAGCCGGAGGTCGCGCCCTCGTCGGTGGAACTGAGGAAGTGTACGCCCGGTCCCTCAATATCGCTCTCGCCGCCGTTGACCTTAACCGAAACAAACTGATCCGAGCCGAATTCCGTGCTCTTGAGCACGACGGATGTGGTGTTGCTGACGATCGCGGACACGCCGGTGACTTCCTTGAAGGAGTTGATGGACGTGGCGATATCGGTCAGCGCCGCCCCGGAGGCGAAGCTAAATTCCTTGGACCCCAACTTCCCGGCGACTTCAAAGGTGAACCGGGCGTCGGCATCGTCACCCAGGCCCAACGTCCCGGCGGTGTTGGATAACACCAGCCCCGCGTGCTGGGCGGACTGAGTCACCACGACCTTGACGGCCTGGGTATCGTTGGCGTTGATCTTGGCGGCGTTGATCTTGAAGTCGCTGACATTAGCGTCGACCGCGTCGACCTTGAAGTCGAACCCGCCGTTGAGCAGCTTATTGCCCTGGAAGCTGGTGGTCGAGGCGATCCGGTCGATCGTCTGGAGGATCGCGTCGATCTGCTGCTGGTTGGCCTCTTTTTCCTCGAGGCTTAGGCCCGCGTCATTGGCGGTCGCGCCCACAAGCGACTGGACCTCCAGCAGCAAAGAATTGATCTCCTGGAGCCCGCCGTCGGCGATGTTGAGCACCTGGTCGGCGCGGATGGCGTTGTCGAGGGCGGCGCCGATCCGGGCTTTTTCCGAGCGAAGGTTCTCGCTGGCGATCAACCCAGCAGGGTTGTCCGAGCCGCGGTTGATGGCCAGGCCGGTGCTTAGCCGCTCGAGCGACTTGGTCAGAGACTTGTTCTGTTGAACGAGCGTGCGCTGCGCGATTAATGAATTCACATTGGTATTGATCCGACTCATCGAACTTTCCTCCCTAAAGAGAACTCTGGTTTCGACCGTGTCCGCCTCCGACGGACGTTACTCCCGAACCGGGTGGCGCGTGACCGTCACGCGATGAACGAGGTGCTGCGTGCGTTTCTAGCCCATACCACATCCTCCCGATTCACGTCTATGCGGGCCGACACGGACCACTCGTGGTGTAGACGCCCCCAAGAGATGACGGACAACACGAGCGGCTCTTGCCAGCCCTGGTGGCAAACACGGGTGTCCGGACTCACCTGGATGCAGATCTTCTTTCTGCCCCCGGGCGATTTACCCTGAGCCGATCACAGGCCGGGCGATGAAGCCCGATCCTGCGGCTGTGGTGTGATCGACGCTGTTTGCCATAAAATCCACCTCGAGATGAGTATGAACAAATAATTTACAATAAACAGAGAGTCAAGACCGGCTTACTTGGCAGGACACAGCCAAGCGGTGCTCATGGTAAGAGAATCAGAACCGTTCGCGGCGGTGTTTGAGGCGCCACCGCATCAGGCGTCATGCGCGGACAAAATATAAAGAACGATCGCATCTAGGGCAGCCGTTGCAGACCTTGTCCGTCTCAGCGGTCATGCGACTGATACAAACGGAACACTGGGCGACGGGTCTGTGCCAATCGCGGATGATGAGACGGCGCCCCTGGTCATCGACGGGTCGCCCGTGCGTGACCCCACCGCGGGTCGCGCCGCGATCATGGCCGGGTCCATCGGGCACCCACACGGTATTGGGATACGCGATGCGGATACCGGGGACCAGGGCCTGATGGGCGCCGGCAGGCTATCGATCGGTAGAGGCCGACGGCGCTGCGGCGGCGGATGTGTTGCGGCCGTCGTATCGCGGTCGATGGGCGGCGTCGAGAGCTTCCGGCAGCGTTAGCCGCTCGACCGCGGCACCGGCGAAGGGCACCGATATCTCGGGCAACGTCGTGTCGTGGACCCCGGGCACGGTTAGACCCGGCAGCTGGGGGAACGACATGGACTTCACGAGGTAGCCGCCGAAGACGATCACGCCCCGTTGCGTGCTGATCGATACCGCGTCGTCGTGGGGCTGGCTCATCAGGGGCAGCGACCAGACCGCCAGCGTTTGCCGGTTCAACAGGCGTGCCGAGGCTAATTCAATATCATGGCCCGCCTGCTGAGCCTCCCCGCCGGCGACGACGACCCAGGGCCCGATGTCTTGGATGCAGTGGTCGGCGACCCCCCCGGCGATACCCAGCCTCGGGCCGTCTGCGATGCGCGACACTTTGGGGTCGCGCAGATCGAGGATCCAGCTCTGGTCGGTGGTGTTGCCATTGAGGCACGACTGGCCGCCTAGGATCAACACCCGTCCATCAAGCAGCTGGGTCATCCTCAGGTCGTCGATCGGCCAGGGCAGCTGGGCCTTGAGCATCTGGCTGATCCCGCCTCCATCAGCGTGGGGATCGATCACCTCAATGCTGCTGCGTCCGCCTCCGCCGGCGACCAAGATACGCCCGTCGGCCAACACTATGGAGGCGTGGCCCTTGCGGGTTTGACGAAGACGGATCGCGGCCATCCAGGCGTTGGTGGCGGGGTCGAAGATCATGGCGTTCCGCCCCCCGATCACGACCGCCTTGCCGTCAGGCAGCAGGTGAGCGGTCGGGTACTGAGTGGGCCGCGGCAGCGGTTGGAGGTGGATGACCTGCTGGGTTTGCAGATCCAGCAGATAGGCTTCGGGCGATACCTTCAGGTTCCGTGGCAGCTGGCCGGTGCACCCGCCGGCGATCAAGATCCGGCTATCGGCCAACGTGACTTGGGTGTGCATGCACAGGCCTTGGGGCAGGCGCAGCGGCAGGGTCCACTTGAGGTTGCTGGGATCAAAGACCTGGACCAGGTTGCTGGCGGCTCCGGACTGTGTCACCCCTCCGGTGATGACCACTTGCTGGCCGTGGCGGCTGATCGCGGCGTCAAACACGCCCCGGGGCATGTCGGGCAAGCGCTCCCACCTCAGCGGCTCGTGGGGTTGGGCCCAAGCAAGAGGGGGTGCGCATACCCACCAGGCCAGGATGAGCCCGAAACCCCAGATGGCGTCACGATTAGACCATGGCGGATTCATTACTTTGTCTATGACCCATTACTGAGGATGACATGGCGGCGTGAATCGTGGACGCGGCCAGGAGGTTCTCAGGGCTCTAACCATCACCGACGCGGTGTTTCGATACGCGGTACGTATGACTCGATCTAGTCCCTTGGTCTAAGCCGCCCGGCGCGGTGGTGGGTTGGCAAGTACGGATCTCATTATAGCCCGACCCACCGCGGTTTTGGCTTCTCCAGAAGCCCGGGGCCGGGAAGTTGATCGGATTCTTGAGGTGATCGACTTAAGCGGGCACGTCCCCGCCGACCTTAAGACTAATGAATATGTGAGTTATATCGATTCTGGGCTTGATGAGACAGTAGATTCATTTTCGCCCGACGTTGATGATGAAGAGCCACGCCGGCAAAAAGCTGAAGTCTTCACCTGGAACGGTGATCAAGGCATGAAACATGGAGTGAACGGTTCGCCCCTTCATCGCGGGTCTCGTGGATATGCATAGGTTAGGCCCAACGGAAGTACTCGCTGCGGGATGACAGCCCGAAGCTAGAGGTCGGAAGATGGCCAGGCATCACCCTGACCCTAAACACCTAGAGCGTATCCCGATTTCATGTACGACATAAGAAGGTGGACGGTGGGCTTAATACTCCATCGTCACCGCGAATTTCCCGATCAGCTCGACGGAATCGCCGCCGGTGCCGTTGAAGTCACTGATGTCCTGGGCGCTATTTCCCAGGAACAGGACATCCATACCGGCTAGCAAGTTGACCGCGAAGCGTCGGTTGCCGTCGCTGCGGGCCAACAGCACGGGGTAGGATACCTCGACCCCGAGATCGACGTACCCGAACGTACCGTCCTCACCATCGGGGCCCTCAAAGTAGTCGTCCAAGCTGATCCCGACCTTCACCGGCACCGCAACGGTCAAAGGGCGGTTGGCGATCTGTAGCACGTCGAACCGCGGCCGGATCCCCAGCTCCAGGAGCGTGCCTAATTTAAAAGGACCCCGCAGCCGATTCCCGGCGTCGGATTCGCCCTCTACTTCGAGGATCACCAGCGCATAGGGGGAAAGCTTGAAGCCGTACGCCGGGTCGTGATCATCGAACGCGAGGGTAAACTCGAGCTGTTGGACGTCATTGAATCGGTTGTTGATCGCCACGCGGAACATATAAGCCGCAGCGACCGACCATCGCTCTAAGAACCGGACGATCGCTTCGCCGCGGAAATCGAGTTCGTAGAACTTCTCCCGGCCGCTGTTGGCCGTGTTGCCCGTGTTTCCGAAGTGGTGGCTCGAGCGGGCCGAGGTGCGGAAATCGACCCCGTCTAGCCAGGTGAATACGTCGTCTTGAACCATGTTGATGGTCACCTCGGTCCAGGGCTGGACGACGAGATCGTCGTCTTCCTGCCCGATGCCGTGGTAGAAATACGCGTTCATGAAATCCACCCCGGCGCGGACGAAGGGACGCCACAGGGGCAGGCCCGCGTCGTCCCGTATTAGCCCCGAGTCATCGGCGACCGGGGCGGGGTGGTCGTCTTCTTCCTGGACCAGCGTCAGCGGCCCGCCGGGTTCGGTGGCGACATACCGGCGTATCTGCGGTTCGGGGTCGCCGAACCGGATCGTCGCGTAGGTGGCGTGAGCCCACGCCAGTGACAAGGTGTCCTGCTGGGACTGCAGGGCTAGGCGGATCCAATGCCCACGCAGGGCGGGTGATTCGCTGCCATCGATCAGCAGCCGGGGCGGATCCGCGGAACCATCGAGGGTGAGCCGAGTGGTCTTGCCCGGTGTAACCGCGAAGGCGACCTCAAAGCCGCCCGATTGGATCACACAACGCTGGGCATCGGTCGTGACCCGTAGGGTCAAGGGGCTTTGGGCGATCGTGCCCTTGCGGATCACCAGCGTCGGGGTTTGACTCGATCCGTCGCCGGTGAAGATGGCTTCGGCTCCGCCCTGAGGCAGGTGCCATTGACGCCGATCCGTTTCTTTGGACACCACGGGGTGAGGGATTTGGGCCAGAAGCGTGCCCGCTATGCCTAGCGCCCCAACGAGAAAACTTAAAAAACGGATCTCGACGAACCTGTTTCGACGTACGCTCATAGGTGATCCTTTGGACACGCTGTACACCCATCCCGTATCCGAACACGAGGGGACTTGTGCTCGCAGGGAGTCAATTTTCAAAGCGGTAAAATGATAACCGATGGGTATACTTTTACCTGCTGACGGGGAAAACAACGCGGTGTCTCAAAGCCTCGGGTTCTCGAGCGTCGTTTCCGAACTTAATCAGCTCATCGCAGGGATGAGCTATAAACAGCGATTTTCCCCACGATTTAGCCCCATTTACTCGTATATGATCTTGGTGATGACCTTAGTCCGCTTTTAAGAGACACGCTGCCAGGCAATCGGTTCGGTCGGATCGAGGGCGGTCCGTGATGACGTGAGTTGAGGAGGCATCGCGTAGGTTGATCCATCGGGTGGCTTCGTTTGGTGGGGTATCGCATGAACGGTGTGCAACCAGGAAAAGTCGAACATCACCAAACAAAATATTTCTATAAGATATTATTTTTTAAAGAGATGGACTTTTACTTCCCGATAGAAATCACAGAGATCGTTGGGGCGTGACTCTAGACTGTACGTGAGTAGTGGTGTGCCACTGGCGGCTTGTCCGCCAGTGCGACAGACGTGGTTTAAAACACTGGCTGACCAGCAGCCAATGGCACCAATGTTGGGTTTATGTGCTTATCACACACGTTTTAAGCGGAGTTGGCCGCTTACCGGTATCGGGTTTGGTTGTAGCGATCGCTGTGCGGACACATGATCAACTCGTGACCCACGCGGTTGGGAGTGTTCCAAGGCTTGAGATCGGTCGGTCACCGCTTGCGGATTGATGTGTAATCGCGATATAAATAATTGAACGCCAAAAATTTACTGGCCAATCGTATTTGAAGTACAAAAAATTTGTTTTAAAGGGCATTATCCGATATATTAGTCCCGATAAAATCTCGGATTATTGACTGAGATAACGATAAATTAGAAGGTAAAAGGCAGCACCCGCGACTCCGCGCGTCGTCGGGCAGGGCAGGGATCAAAATAGATCGCCTGTCTGGTGCAGGGCAAAATATAACGATACGTTAGCCGATGTGAGCAGATATTGGGGCGTTAGAGCGTTCAATCATCGAACCATTCTCCCGACGTGGAGACAGAGAAGTCGGTCGGCTGACCTTGGCCAAGGCCAGCCGATGAATCATCGAAAGGGCAGATGTTCCATTTTTCCTTTGCGTGGATGTCTTTTTCATGATCGGCGACACCACGCGCTGTGGCCCTCCCATGACGTGACGTAAACCGCGCGACAGTTACGGTTAGCGTTACCTTTGTTGTGAGAAAGACGACCATGAATCTTAAAAATAGACACCACAAGGCAATCTGCGATCAGGCACCAATCCCAGGTCAGGCCGGCGATCACGGGGGCGGCCCCGACGCGGGGTTGCCTGTGAATTGCTAAACCCCCACCGGGCCATGGCTGCAAAGACGTGATGCAGAACGCTGGATGGCAGCGGCGTCGCCGATGCCGTGAAAAACGAGAGATTTATCGTTTAACGGTCAAGAACCCGGGCTAATACAACGATAACGGTACAAATATTCAAAACCACGACAAAAAAATCAGGATTCGGAAACGGACGATCCTTACACGGTCGTCACGGCCTTTTCCTGCCCCAGCCGCGCCCATCGCACTTGAAGGATTCAATTAGGAGTCGCGTATGACTACAGCCCCAACAAGGATGGTCTTCACCAGCGGTTATCGTCTCCACCGCTACGATTGGGACACGTTAACGCACCCCAGCTCTGCTACGAGCAGCGCCCGGCCGTATCTAACGACCGCGGTCACCCTTTTGGCTGACGTCGTGGCGATCTTCTTAGCGATGGTCTTGGTCGGTTGGGTCGTGCAGATCCAAGGGGTGGAGGCCCCGATGGGGGCGTTGGCCCGGCACGGCCTGGTCCCCGTGTTGCTGCTGCTAGCATTGGGGGCCGCGCGGCTCTACCCACCGGTGGGCCTGATCTGGCCCCTTGAGTTCCGCCTGGTGACGATGTCCACGGCGCTGGTCTACGCCGCGGCGCTGATCGCGTGCCTGGTGTTCCACGGGATCGGGCGGTACGAGCCGTGGTTCTTCATCGCGTGGGTTCACAGCACGCTTTTAATCGGAGCCGGCCGGGCCGTGGTGCGGCTATTGTGTGCTTATCAGCAGTGGTGGGGCCTGCCCGTCGTGGTGGAAGGACCCGGCCAGAAGGCAAAAAAAACGATCAGGAGCCTCCACCATCAGCCCTGGCTGGGGCTTCGGCCCGTCTGTGTGTGGGATCAAGACGCCGAGGGTCTTGAAGCCCCGGGGCTGATCCGTGGCGTGCCGGTAGCCGGGACCTGGCGGGAGGCTTCGTCGATGGCCTTGAGCACCCGCGATGCCCGGTTGATCCCGATCCACGTGCCCTCGGTCCCCAGCTCTCTGTTACGCCCGCAGCTGCTGGACCGTCTGGTCATCAAACGTGTATCCGACATCCTCCTGGCCACCGCGATTTGCATGGTGACCTTGCCGCTGATCGCCGTGATCGCCGTGCTGGTCAAGCTTGACTCGCCGGGCCCGGTGTTCTACGGGCACCACCGGATCGGCCACCATAAGAACCGGTTCAAAGCCTGGAAGTTCCGATCGATGGTCTCGAACGCCGACGAGGTGCTCGAGCAATACCTCCAAGCCCACCCCCACCTGCGGCGCGAATGGGAAGAGAATCAAAAAATCAAAGACGACCCGCGCATCACCCGGGTCGGGCGGCTGCTGCGGAAAACCAGCCTCGATGAGCTGCCGCAGATCTGGAACGTGTTGTGCGGGGAGATGAGCCTCGTCGGCCCCCGACCGATCGTCGACGACGAGATCGAACGCTACGGCAATCAGTTCGAGACGTTCGTGAGCGTCAAGCCCGGCATCACCGGATTGTGGCAGGTCTCGGGCAGGAACAACACCACTTATGAGCAGCGGGTCAACCTCGATATCTACTACGTCCGCCACTGGTCGCCGTGGATGGACCTGCGCATCTTGATGAAAACCGTGCCCGCGGTCTTAGGCGGCAACGGGGCGTATTGACGCGACCGTCACCCGCACCCCGCTTGGCCACGATAGAGGTTTGGCGACCTCCACAAACGGCCCGCGATCGTTATAAAACGGACTCCGCTGACACTTCAAGTAGCCAGCTTATCCGGCGCTGGGGTCATCTTGAAAGATGCCGAAGATCACCCCTCGGGGGTCCTGGCAATAAGCGACGTAACCGACCTTCGGGATCGCCACCTTGGGGGTGACGATCCTGCCCCCGTGTTGAATCACCCTCGCGGTGTACCGATCCACCGAAGAGACCTGGAGGGTATTGACGATCCTCGGCTGACGGTCGTCAGACCGCATCAAACCGCCGTTGATCCCCGGATCTTCCCCCGGCCCGGTGTCGGCTAGCCAGTATTCCTCAGGCCCGTCCCAGCGGGTGAACCGCCAGCCGAAAACGTCATCAAAAAACCTGCGCGTCGATTCGGGATCGTCGCTGTGGATCTCAAAATGAACAATCCTGTTCATGGTCGGGCACTACCTTTCCGGCGCTCCTTTTATTTAGGTGTGAGGATAAATTGTGGCCAAAGAGGGTTGAGCGGTGCGCCGGCAGTCTTTGGCCGAGTTCTTGCGCGTAAGATATTGAAATAGAAATAAAATTGCTTCTGCGCTACCGCTCTTTCCCCATCTGTAGAGAGATCTATACGATGGAACAGCACACCCAATGCTGAATCCCTGATGATCCCGATCCGCTTGCCCCCCCAATCCCACATCTCAAGCGTATGTATGGATAACGAATAAAAGCCGCGCCCCGAGCAGACGTCTTCAACAGCAGCGATTCAGCAATCTATACCTATGCCGTGGAGGTACGTTTATTGACTCCTGCTATGGTCGAAACATAATTGCGTCGCTGTGAGGCGTCAAGGCAACGGGGATAGCCTTTTTTATACCCCTCGCTGTTGACGTTCACCCACCAACTTTAAGCTACATCGGATACGAATTTGGTGTAGAGCTCCACCCCCAGCCGCGACCGCGAGGCAGCGGGCACTTTGGGCCGATCGTCATCCAAACAGGCGCTACACGATCTAAGAAAACGCTGTAGTGGCACTTCTGTCATATTCTACGTAGACTAGCTGCCAGTCTGACAGGCAGAGCGATGAAGCGAAAGACAGGTTCTTACAGCATCATCGATTTAAGTATTAATTTTAAAATATGTTATGTGTTAACAGAAGCGCCGCCGCTGCCCCGATATCTGGCCTGGGTCTTGCAGTTCTATCCGATCGAGTCGTGCGGATCATCGCCGTTTACGAATGCTTGCGGTTAGCTTCGTGACTCTGCTGGGCGGTGGTGGACGTTGCAGGGACCCTGGTGCCGCTTGAAAGATCGAATTCAACTTTTAAAACGTTTTAAAACATATACATCGACCTCGCTGGAGAAGTATCTACCATGGCTGTAAAAGATCTCGCCTTTGAAACCGACGCGCGTCAGAGCCTTCTGGAGGGGGTCAAAAAGCTTTCCGCCGCTGTCAAGAGCACGCTAGGGCCCCGCGGCCGCAACGCCGTGCTCGACAAAAGCTGGGGTGGGCCGACCGTCACCAAAGACGGGGTCACCGTCGCTGAGGAGATCGAGCTAAGCGACAAGAACGAAAACATGGGTGCCCAGCTGGTCAAGGAAGCGGCTAGCAAGACCTCCGACAAAGCCGGCGACGGCACCACCACCTCCACCGTGCTCGCCGAGGCCCTGTTCCAAGAGGGGCTACGCCAGATCGCGGCCGGTATCGAAGCCAACGGACTGGTCCGCGGGATGAAGCTGGCGGTCGAAAAGGTATCGGACCATATCCAGAAGCAATCCAAGCCGGTGGATATCTCCAAGAAGGACGACATCGCCAACGTCGCCGCCATCAGCGCCAACAACGACCCGCAGATCGGCAAGATCATGGCCGAGGCGTTCGGCAAGGTCGGCAAAGACGGGGTCATCACCGTCGAAGAGGGCAAGAGCCTCGATACCTACGTCGACGTGGTCGAGGGCATGCAGTTCGACCGTGGGTACCTCAGCCCAAACTTCATCACCGACGCCGATAGCCAGACCACAGCCCTCGATAAATGCCTGGTCCTGATCTACGAAGACAAAATCAGCTCGGTCCAGAAGCTGGTGGGGCTACTCGAAAAGATCCAGAAAGCCAAGAAGCCGCTACTGATCATCGCTGAGGACGTCGACGGCGACGCTTTGGCGACCCTCGTGGTCAACAAGCTCCGCGGCGTGCTCAACGTCTGTGCGGTCAAAGCCCCCGGTTACGGCGACCGCCGCAAAGCCATGCTCGGCGACATCGCGGTGCTCACCGGCGCCGAGCCGATCATGAAGGACCTGGGCGTCGAGCTCGACCAGGTCGAGCTAAGCCAGCTGGGGATGGCCAAGAAGGTGTCGATCGATTCGGAGAACACCACGATCATTGAGGGCGCCGGCGACTCCAAAGCCATCCAGGGCCGGATCGAGCAGATCCGTAGCGAGATCGAAACCACCTCCAGCGATTACGACCGCGAGAAACTCCAAGAGCGCCTCGCTAAGCTCACCGGCGGCGTGGCCCAGATCAACGTCGGCGCCGCTTCCGAAGCCGAACTCAAAGAAAAGAAAGCCCGCGTCGAAGACGCCCTGCACGCCACCCGGGCCGCGGTCGAAGAGGGCATCGTCCCCGGTGGCGGGGTGAGCTTTATCCGTGCGGTCGATACCCTCAAGAGGGTTAAACCCGATTCACACGACGAGGCCGCGGGCGTCGAGATCGTCCGCCGGGCGTTGACGATACCATTGCAAACCATCGCCTCCAACGCCGGCGAACACGGCACGGTGGTCGTGCGAAAAGTCGCCGAAGGCAAGGGCAGCTTCGGGTTTGACGCGCTGAAGCTCGAATACGGGGATATGCTCGACAAAGGCATCATCACCCCCGCGAAGGTCGATCGCACTGCCCTGCTCAACGCCTCATCCGTAGCGACACTGCTGCTGACCACCGATTGCGTGATCACCGAAGCTCCGAAAGACGAAGACGACGCCGGCCCCGGCGGCCCTCCTGGTGGCATGGGCGGTATGGGCGGCGGCATGGGAGGAATGGGCGGTATGGGTGGCATGGGGATGGGCGGCATGGGCGGGATGATGTGACCCGTTACACCCGTCGAGCACCCTCTAGTGATTAGACCGGAAAATTGGATGAAAGATGCGGTCAGTAAACGCTTAACCTCGGACAAACTTAGTTATTTGAGAGAATAGTTCATAGTTGGAGTCAAACCCATGGCAACGGCAGTAG
Source organism: Phycisphaeraceae bacterium (assembly GCA_965224205.1). Classification (GTDB taxonomy): domain Bacteria; phylum Planctomycetota; class Phycisphaerae; order Phycisphaerales; family Phycisphaeraceae; genus CBDCYN01. The sequence goes on along the minus strand of CBDCYN010000029.1, from coordinate 142,496 downwards.
CAACGAAGACCAAGATTCAGCCCCTCGACGACCGGATCGTGATCAAACCCAACGACGCCGAAGAGCGCACCGCCAGCGGCATCTACCTGCCCGAAGGCGCCAAGGAGAAGCCGATGATGGGCAAGGTCATCGCCGTCGGCCCCGGCAAGCTCACCGACGAAGGTGAACGAGCCGGTGTCTCCATCAAGAAGGGCGACACCGTGGTCTACGGCAAGTACTCGGGCACCGAGATCGAGATCGACGGCCAGGACCTGATCATCGTCCGCGAAAGCGACCTATTGGGTGTGATCGAGTAGCCCCGCTTTTATTAGATACGAGTACGCCGCAACGTATTGGATGACGAAATAAAAAACGAGCCGCGACCGTAAGGGAGCGGGAACCGTCAAGCCACCCGCCTGCTGGCGAATCCCCAGGCACCGCCCGGTTCCCTCAACAATCCTCTCAAACCCGTCGCCGCACAAATAACCCATAGCACAACCACCGGAGCCATCCCATGGCAAAGAAACAGATGATGTTCGGCGCTGACGCCAGTAACCACCTCCGCAAAGGGATTGAGCAGCTGGCCAACGCGGTCAAGGTCACGATGGGCCCCACCGGCCGCCACGTCGTGCTCCAGAAGTCATACGGCGGCCCCGCGGTCACCAAAGACGGCGTGTCCGTCGCCAAGGAAGTCGAGATCCCCGAGCCGTTCCAGAACATGGGCGCCAAGATGGTCGTCGAGGTCGCCAAGAAGACCGCCGACAAAGCCGGCGACGGCACCACCGCCGCCACCGTCCTGGCCGAAGCGATCTTTAAGGAAGGCCTCCGCCACGTCACCGCCGGCGCCAACCCCGTAGCGATCCAACGCGGCATCAACGCCGCCGCCCAGGTCGCCGCCGACGCCATCTCCGATATGGCCACCCAGGTCAAAGCTAAAGACAAGGGCCGTGACGAGCTCGAAAAAATAGCCACCATTTCCGCCAACAACGATCGAGAAATCGGTTCGTTGATCGCCGATGCGATCACCCGCGTGGGCAAGGACGGGGTCGTCGAGGTCGAAGAAGGCAAGTCCTCCGACACCACCCTCGATTACGTCGAAGGCATGCAGTTCGACAAGGGCTACCTCTCGCCCTACTTCATCACCGACCCCGGCACGGCCGAGTGCGTGCTCGAAGACGTCTACATCCTGATCCACGAAAAGAAGATCAGCAACCTGCCCGACCTGCTGCCGCTGCTTAACAAGGTCGCCATGGCCAACAAGCCGCTGCTGATCATCGCCGAGGACGTCGAAAACGAAGCCCTAGCCGCCCTGGTGATCAACCGCCTGCGCGGGGTGCTCAAAATTGGTGCCGTTAAGGCGCCTGGTTTCGGCGACCGCCGCAAGGCCATGCTCGGCGATATCGCCACCATCACCGGCGGTCAGTTCGTCAGTGAAGACCTCGGCCAAAACCTTGAAACCCTCGACATCTCCGCCCTGGGCCAGGCCAAGAAGGTCGTGATCAACAAGGACCACACCACGATCATCGAAGGCGCCGGCAAGAAAAAAGCGATCAATGAGCGGATCGACCAGATCCGCCAGCAGATCGACAAGACCACCAGCGACTACGACCGTGAGAAGCTCCAAGAGCGCCTCGCCAAGCTCACCGGCGGCGTGGCGATCATCTACGTCGGCGGCGCCACCGAGACCGCGATGAAAGAATGTAAAGACCGCGTCGACGATTCACTTAGCGCCACCAAGGCCGCAAACGCCGAGGGCTACGTCCCCGGCGGCGGTGTTGCGTTCCTGCGGGCAATCCCCGCGGTGGTAGACGCCCGCTCCAAAGCCCGTGGCGATGACCGGATCGGTTTCGATATCGTCGCCGCGGCCCTAGAAGTCCCCACGAGGCAGATCGTCGCCAACTCCGGTGAAGACGGCTACGTCGTGGTCGAGGCCATCCAAGAAAAGGGCGGTAACTATGGCTATGACGCCTCCAAAGGCGATTATATCGACATGATCTCGGCGGGGATCATCGATCCCGCGTTGGTTGCCAAGACAGCCCTGCTCAACGCCGCCTCGGTCGCGGGGTTGATGCTCACCACCGACGTGCTGGTCACCGAGGTCAAAGAAGACACCGAACCGGTCGAGGGCGCGGTAGCGTAAAACCAAGCGTACACAGGTGCGACGCAACACTCGATATTCATCAAACCCAGGGGGTTATCGCGCCCTGGGTTTCTTGATGAACCGGTCTCCAATTGCCCGATCACAACCACAGGCAGTTGATTGATCCGGGCTTAGGAAAGCAACCGCTACGATGGTGACGCAGCGAGACTATTACGAAATCCTCAGCGTCGAGAAGACCGCCGACGGCGAGCAGATCAAGCGCGCCTACCGCAAGATGGCGATGAAGTACCACCCGGACCGCAACCCCGGCGACACCGAAGCCGAGCGGTCGTTCAAGGAATGCGCCGAGGCGTACGAGGTCCTCGCCGACACCAAGAAGCGCAAGTTGTATGACCAGTACGGCCACGCGGGCCTACGCGGCACCAGCGGCCACGACTTTACCCGCATGAACACCGGCGACATCTTCTCGATGTTCGAGGATATTTTCGCGGGCATGGGCGGGTTTACCACCGGTGGTCGCAACGGCCGTCGATCGCGGGGCCAGCGTGGCTACGACCTCGAGACCCAGGTCCAGCTCACCCTCGCCGAGGTCGCCACCGGCGTCGAAAAAGAAGTCGACTTTACCCGCCAGGACCTGTGTGAACCCTGCTCAGGCTCCGGGCACCAACCCGGCACAGAATCGGTCTCATGCGTCGCCTGTGGCGGGGCGGGACAGGTGGCTCAAAGCGGCCTTGGTGGGATGTTCCGGATGGTCACGACCTGCCCCAACTGCCGCGGGGCCGGCTCCGTGAACCCCAATAAATGCAAGAAGTGCCGCGGCACCGGGCGCCAACCCAAGCACCGCACGCTCAAAGTCAAGATCCCCCCTGGGATCCACGACGGTCAGGCGTTCCGCGTCCAGGGCGAGGGCGAACCGGGCACCGGTGGCGGACGACGCGGCGACCTGCACGTGGTGATCAGCGTCGTGGAGCACGAGCTGTTCCTGCGTGAAGACGACCACCTGGTCCTGAAGATGCCCATTAGCTTCACTCAGGCCTGTCTCGGGGCCCAGGTCGAGGTGCCCACGCTCGACGGCACCGAGCCGTTGACGATCCCCCCCGGCACCCAGCATGGGGAACTGTTCCGCCTCGAGGGCAAGGGCCTGCCCAACCTGCGCTCGGGTCAGGTCGGGGATTTGGTGGTCGTGTCCCTGATCGAGATCCCCAAGAAGCTTACTGACCAGCAAGAAGACCTGCTACGAGAGTTCGCTGAAACCGAAAATCATGAGGTGATGCCCCACAGCCGGGGGTTCTGGGACAAGATCAAGGACTACCTTTGTCACTCGGAGAAGTAGAAGACAACGGGGTATACGCTAAGATCACGCGGGTGATCGCCTCGGGGCCGCCTCTATCCCGAGGAACAGGACGCACCAATGACGACCGGCTACGGGAGAAAGCGTGACCGATGAACCAGTACGACAGCGAACATGACCCCTTTAGCCCGCGACGACCCGACGACCCGTCGATCGCTCGCGACGCGCATAGGCAAGATCCCTCCGCCGACGCCGGCGATGGCCTGCTGGATATCGGCGTCGGTGACTTCGAAGAGGACCCGATCGAAGCCACCGTCGACGACGATCAGGGCGGGCAGACGGACGAAACACAACCGTCACCAGCCGACTCTGACGCCCTAGCCGCCCTACAGGCCGAGCGTGACGAGCTCCAGGCCAAGGTCCTGCGGATCATGGCCGACTACCAAAACCTCGCCCGCCGGTCGCGCCAGAGCATTGAAGAAGCTCGCCAGCAGCAGGTCATGGCGATCGCCAAAGCCCTGCTGACCCCTCTGGACCAATTCGATCATGCGTTGGGGGTCGACCCCGAAACCACCGGGGCTAAGGATATCCTCCAGGGCGTGCAGATCGTCCGCGACGAACTACTCAAAGCCTTGGACCAGTTTGGGGTCCGCCGCCTCGACGCCGAGGTCGGCGAGCCGTTCGACCCCAACCGCCACGAAGCACTGACCCGCCAGCAGGTCGAAGGCTTCGAACCCGATCATATCACCGCCCAGTACCAGCCCGGGTACACGTTAGAAGGCAAGGTCATGCGGCCCGCCAAGGTCGTGATCAGCGAGTGATTCCATATCCCCGACCGACGTAACCGATTCTTGAGGTAGATACCACGATGCCAACATACGACTACCGATGCGAAGCCTGTGGCCACGAGCATGAGGCTTTCCAATCCATCACCGCTAACCCGCTGCGCAAGTGCCCCAACTGCGGCAAGCTCAAGCTCAAGCGGCTCATCGGTACGGGAGCCGGCATCATCTTCAAGGGCTCGGGGTTCTACGAAACCGACTACCGGTCGGACAGCTACAAAAAAGCCGCCAAGGCCGAGTCGGAGAAAGCCTCCGGCAAGTCGGAAAAATCGGACGCGAAGAAGGACAAAACCTCAAGTCTCGCCAAGGCAGACAGCGGGTCCAAGGGTGGTACAAAGACCACCAGCCCGTCGGCTTCGAAGAACGATTAAATTGATAGCTGAATGCGGGTACGATCTCCGTAGCGAGCCGCGACCGTGAGGGAGCGGGCCGGCGGCCAAGCGATATTCAAACCCGCTCCCTCACGGTCGCGGCTCGCTGTGGGACTCTATACGAACTTCGAAATCGCTGTAGGGCTTCAACGCCCATCCCCGCCGGGCTCGAACTTGATCACCAGGTCATAGACCTGCCCCCCGATCGCCCCGGCTACGCCCAGGTCTTTGATCATCGCGATCTTGAGCACGTCACACGTGAACGGTGCGTGGTGGTTCGATTCCAACGCCCGGCCCATCCCCTCTAACACAACCAGGTCCACCCCACGTTGCCGCACCGCGTCGACGAGCGACCGGCTGCACCGGGTCAAGTCGATCAGAGGCGCCCCGTTGCCGCTGGGGATCAGCTCCAGTGACCCGTCGTTGACCGCGTCACGTAAGACCGGCTCCCATGAACATACCGATTCGATCAATCCCGTCAGCTCATCGTGCGTGATGTCGTTGAGGGATGGGGTTGAGTTCGCGGTCAGGATCACCCCCGTGCCGCGGTTTAGTAAGTACCGGGTCAAAGGAATAATACCCAGCACAATGTCGCACCCCGCGTTGTCGACAAAGATCACGGCACAACGGTGCGGCCGGTGATGAAGCAACCGGTCGACCCACCGATCCAGGTCGTCGATCAGCCACGGCCGGGGTTTGAGCTTGTCGCGGATCGCATGAAAATCGATCCCTCCAGACTTGAACAGCTCCAGCGTCGCTTCGACGCCCAGGTCAAATATGTTACCGGCGAACACACCCTCGATCAGCCGCCGCGGCAGGTCCTGGGCAGGGGTTTGATCTAGCTCCGCTAGAAGGCTCGGCAGCAGCTTCATCGCTGCTTCGTTCTCTTTGGCTTTGGTCTGTCGGTAGGGGTCGTCAATCCCGCACCGACGCAGCACGCGCTCGCGTTCGAGGCAGATCGCCAGGATATCGAGGCGGCCAAACCGATTTGGCTCAGCCTTCACGGCATCGAGGTGACCGTAAAAAAGCTGGGCTGCGGCGTCGTTTCGCTCCCGCACCTCGACGGGGTCTTCACCCCACCCGGTCGCTTGTCGATAGGCCTCGTCGAGCAGCGACGGGAAATGATTGCGGAACAGGTTCAGCCAATACCCACGGAACGATTCATCTTCCCCCAGGTCCAACCCGCAGGCGACGTACCGGTCCGGATGAGCCAACAACGGGAAGACCTCTAGGTGCAACAACGAATCGTCTGTTTGGGGCGACGAACGGTCCATAGGCATCTTGATATCGAGTTTAGCGGGCACCTCGCTACCCCACACGCAGTGAAGCGAAGTTCCTGATCATCGTCAGCCCCACCTTCTGGGATTTCTCGGGGTGAAACTGTGTCGCCCAGATATTCTCTCGCCACACCGAAGCGCAGAATGACCCGCCGTAGTCCGCGGTCGCGCTGGTGATCGATCCTGCGGGGTCACCATTGAGCGTCGGCTGGACGTAGTAGCTGTGCACGAAGTAAACCGCCACGCCCCCCGGAGCTGCCCCCGGAGTCGCCCTCGGGTCAAGCCCCGCGAAAAGAGGATCGTCCCGTGACCACTGGATCATGTTCCAACCCATGTGCGGGACCTTGAGTCTTCGTTGGCCGCGCATCGTGCCTTGCGATGGATCCGGCTGCGGGAAACGAACGACCTGACCCGGCAATATCTTCATCCCCGCGACCAAGCCGGTATCCGTGGCGTCTTCCTGCGAGCCATCGAACAGCAGCTGCATCCCCAGGCAGATCCCCAAGAACGGCCTGCCACGATCAATAAACCGCCGCACCGGGTCGATCCACCCTTGTTGGGTGAGGTGTTCCATACCATCGGCAAACGCCCCGACCCCCGGCAGGACCAGTCGATCGACCTTTTCGATCGATCCCGGCTCAGTTAACACCGTAACCTCGGCCCCGATCCGCTCGAAAGCCTTCTCCACGCTGCGGAGATTGCCCATCCCGTAGTTGATAATGCCGACCATACCCAGCAGTATACGCTCACGGTCGATGAAGCGATCGTAAACAAACAATGACGATCGAAACAGGTAAGATGAACACAAATTCGTAAGATCGGTCCGGGATAAACTCCACGATGACGACCCCACCCCAATCTGCTGCACCCAACGCGACCCCGCCCCCGGAACCTCCGCCCTCTTCACCCCCCCCACCGGCCCCCCAAACCCCCGCGCGGACCGGGACCTGCAAACTCGTCCTTTTCGCGGTGTTCGCGGTAGTTATGCTTCTCTTCATCATCGAAGGGTGCAGCAGCTTCACGTTGTTTGCCTACGACAGTCTGCTGTATTCAAACCCTTCGGACACGATCAAGTTCCGGCAATACGACCCGACCATCGGCTGGGTAAACCAGACGGGCGTGCATTCCGAAGACTACTTCGGCCCCGGCGCCTCGGTGACCCTTAACGCCCAGGGCTTCCGCCAAGAGCACGAGGTGCCCACCCAGACCCCGCCAGGCAAGGTGAGAATTCTATGCAGCGGAGACTCGTTCACGTTCGGGACCGGCGTCGATACCCAGCAGACGTGGGTGAGCCTGCTCGCAACCCTCAACGGCCGGATCGACCCGGTGAACATGGGCACCGAGGGCTTCGGGGTCGACCAGACCTACCTCTGGTACCTGCGTGACGGGCAGACGCTCGACCACGACATCCACCTGTTCGCGTTTATCTCCCACAACTTCGACCGGATGGTCAAAGATACGTTCTCGGGTTACCCCAAGTCGGTGGTCAAACTCGTAGACGGGCAATTAGAAACCTTAAATGTGCCGGTGCCCCGGTCGGGACGGATCACCCGCTGGTTGGCGCAAAACCCCCAGATCTTTCAGCAGTTCAGCACACTGCGGCTAATGGGCAAGTTTGTCCCACCTAAACCCTCCGAGGGCGGCGGGTCCGGGGGCGGGATTCGCCTCACCGAACAGGAGATGCACCAGACGGTCCGGGCGATCGTCGAGGAACTCAAACGAGTCAACCAAGAAAAGTCCAGCACACTGATCCTGGTCCACGTCCCCACCCGTCTCGACTACAACAGCAACGTCTCGGGACCGATCCGCCGGTTCCTCCGCGAGACCTGCGATGAGCTGTCCGTGCCGTATCTCGACCTGATCGAAGACCTGCGCCAGCTCGACCACCCGACGATGGACAAGCTGTACCTTACCGCCCAACAGGTCAAGCGCCTCCACGAGCGCCACCATTTCACGGTCGAAGGCAACCGATACATGGCCCGACTGGTATACGAGCATCTATCGAAGCTGCCCGAGGTCAAGTCAACGCTCTTACGAGAACTTCAGACGCGTGGCGAGGGAGACAATCCCTAGTGCTTTGTCACGTTTGAAATTTCGGGTCAATGGCTCGGCGAGCCGCGACTGTGAGGAAGCGGGTTCTTCAGAAATTGCCGGTATTCGATCAGGAACCCTCTCCACGTAACGACGTCGACTCGACTACGGTATAACGCGCCCCGGTGGGGGCAAGCTCGCTGGTCAGTAGCTCGATGCTTTTGACACAGGCCGTGCCGTAGGTGGTTTGCTGTTGCGTCTCCAACATCTCGAATAGAGCCTGCGGCGGACGACGCTTGATCCGCGCCCACGGTCACGTGCCCCACCCACGGCTTGGATCCCGATCGAAATCCCAGCCCGTGCAAGGACTCGCCTAACTGCTTAACGATCTTATCGAGTATCGCCTGGGGCTTTACCCTGATCCACACCGATGATGGCCGCCCCGCGTGCGGGAACGCGCCCAAGCCGTGCAGCACCAAGTCAAACCCGTGACAACCTTGTGTCGCGGTTTTGATCGCCCCAACGAGATCCGCGAAAATCGGCTCGTCGACATCCCCTAAAAACCGTAGCGTCAGGTGCAGGTTCTGTTGGGGCACCGCTCGCACGGATCGGTCCATCGCCTCGAGCTTGCGGACTAGGTCGTGGATTGGTTGGGTGGGCTGGATTGAGATGGCGATGAAGCACCTGGGCATCACCCCGGAAGATATCCGCCTTATAAACGCAGGCCAACCCCATCAAAGCTGCCCCGTGGGGTTCGGATCGTGATGAAAGGGGATCAAGAGCGCTACCGCATCGTCGTCGCCACGGCGGGCAAATCTAAGCCGTCGAACCGCTGCCGCTTCCAATCGTGGTACGCCAGGCCCGCGATCATCGCCGCGTTGTCCAGGCAAAGCCGCAACGGGGGCACGCGCACGTCAACGCCACGCCGTTGCCCCAGCTCGATCACCCCGTTCTCGTAACAAGGAATTCGCGCACACCCCGCCGCCCATCAGCACACAGTGCGGCCGGTTGTCCTGATCCGTGTACCGGTCGATCGTCCTCTCGAGCTTCACGATCAACGCGTCCACGACCGCGGCTTGGAATGATGCCGCCAGGTCGGCTTTCTCTGCTTCGGTGAGATCTTCCGACGACCGCTCGAACCGCGCTTCGGCGCCCCGACCCTGGGGTTTGCCGCGGACCGTGTATAGCAACGCGGTTTTTAAACCACTAAACGAAAAGTCGAGGCTGTCTTTGCCCAACAGGGAACGCGGCAGGTCGTGTTTGGAAGGATCACCACGCTGGGCGAGCTTATCCAGGTTCGGTCCCCCCGGGTAGGGCAGCCCGAGGATCACCGCGGCTTTGTCGTACGCCTCACCAGCGGCGTCGTCGATCGTCTTGCCCAGCACACGAACGTCGGTTGGGGACCGCACGTCGAACAGGCTCGTATGCCCGCCCGATACGACCATTCCCACCGCTGGGTATGAAGGTGGGGGTTGACTCTCCGGTCCAACTTCCCGATCGCTTAATGACCCCGCGTAAAGGTGAGCCTGGATATGGTTGACCCCGATCAACGGCTTGCCCATCGACCACACCATCGACTTGGCGACGCTGACGCCGACCATAAGCGACCCGATCAACCCCGGCCGGTTCCCGACCGCGACCGCGTCGACGTCGTCGAGGGTCACGCCGGCGGCCTCCAACGCCTCGTCGATCACGGGCAGGATCCGTTCGAGGTGGGCGCGGCTAGCGATCTCGGGCACGACGCCCTGGTAACGGCGGTGCAGGTCGTGTTGCGAGGCGATGACGTTCGAACCCACCCACCGGCCGTCTTCAACGACCGCTGCGGCGGTCTCGTCGCAGCTGGTTTCGATCCCCAGGACCGTCGTGATCACGGCTGGTCTTCTTCCGCCCCCGCGCCGGCAGGGACGAGGTCCGGGTCGGGTGCTTCTGGTTGCTGCGGCGCACCCTGAGGCGCATCCGGGGGCGCGTCATCGGGGTGGGTCTGGGGTGCTGGGGTGTCGTCGAGAGGAGGATCGCTAACGGGTGCCCGGGACGGACCAGGCGCGTCAAGATCTTCAGCAGGGACCACCGTTGGAGACAAAGGATCGCCGACGACCTCGTCTTGAACCTCGGAGATGTCCGTGTCCATCTCCGTGGGTTCGTCCTGGTCGACCGCGACGGGGCCCGCAGATCCCGTTTCTTCATCGAGCTTGGTGAGCTCTTCTCTGATCTCTTCAAGCCGTTCTTCAATCAGATCGCGTTGGCGGACCAGGCTCTCTCGTTTGCCGCGTCGCACCAGCTCCTCCGTGCCGCCCTGCCCGACGACCGGCCAGTCGCCATCGGTCAGCTTCCCCTCCAACGCCCGCAGCCCCGCGGCCAGTTGGGGGTCGGCCAGTTCGGTCTCGATCCACTCAGCAGTAAGGTTGATCGGTTCGTCGTTGGCTTCTCGGGCGCGGAGGATATCGCTCTCGCGGCGGACCTCGATCATCTTTTTGACCTGCTCGGGGGTCATGGCGACGTAGAACCCCTCATCCGGGTCGACGCCCCAGACCTCGCTGTCTTTGCGGCGATGGATGTTGCGGCCGTTGGGCAGGTAGTAGTACGCGTTGGTGATCTTCAGGGCCCCCATGCCGTTTTCGAGCATCTTGACCTGCTGGACGCTACCCTTGCCGAAGGTGCGGGCCCCGACAAACTTCGCCCGCCCGTTGTCCGACAACGCCCCGGTGACGATCTCCGAAGCCGAGGCGCTGGCTTCGTTGGCCAGGACCACCACCGGGATCGGGGCGATCGTGCTGTCACCGGTCGACATCTCGACGCGCTCCGGGACCGATCGGCCCTTGATCGAGACGATCCGCTTGCCTCCATCGAGGAACATATCCGACACCGCCACCGCTGATTCGAGCAGCCCCCCTGGGTTGAACCGCAGGTCGAGAATCAGCCCCCGCACCCCATCCTCGATCAGCTGATCCAGGGCCATGCGGACGTCCTCGGCCGTGCTGGTCGTGAACTGCGTGACCCGGATGTACCCGATCTTCTGGTCCTGGTTGAACATGAAGTCCCAGTGGTGGTCGCTGGCCCGCTTGAGGCCTTTGACCGTGCGCACGTTGATGCGTGCGCGCGTGATCGTGATGACCTGCTTTTCGCCCGAGTCGTGGCGGACCTTGATCGTCACCTGCGTGCCCTCGGGCCCGGTGAGTTTGTTGACCGCTTCGGTGATCTTGATGCCCTCGGTGGACTCGCCCTCGATCTCCAAGACGATGTCCCCGGCCATGACGCCCGCCTCCCACGCCGGGGATTCCTCTAGGGGCGAAACGATCCGCAGCCGGTCTTCATAGATATCGATCTCGGCCCCGATCCCGGAGAACGACCCGCGGATCTGCTTATCAAACGGCTCGAGCTCATCGGGTGAGAGGAACACGGTGTACCGGTCGTCGAGGGCGTCGACCATCGCCCGCACGGCGGCTTCGACCATCTGCTCGTGGTCGGGCTGCTCGACGTAGCTTTCGAGGATCTCATGTCGGACATCGACCAGCAGATCGATTTCTTCGAACACGCTGCTGGCCCGTCTGGCCAGACCCGCCTGGACGCTGACCAGCAGGACGACCACAAGATTAAGCAGGACCAGGGTCGTGAGGAGGTTTTTCTTCATGTTCGGTCTCTATCTCGGGGTGTTTGTTCCTGATCGATTCTAGTGCGGGCAAGCAGCCGGTTCCAAGGCCGTAGAGTATATACGCACCGCGTATCAAAGTACCGCGTCGGGGATGTCGTTGACCCCGAAGATTTCCTTGCCGCGTACATGGAACCTGCCGTATTTTGATCCGGCAGGGGTAGATCCCCTTCCCGGATGAACTGGGGGTATGGATGTTGTACGCGGCAAGGCTGTACGGGGCACCTCGTCCTGTTTGTTTTTGCACGTCGCCTGCATCGGTAAGGATTGGGAAGCCGGATGTCCTCTTCATCTTTAACGTCTACAGGACCCCCTGGTTATTTTAGTCCTCTAGAACCGTTCTTCCGGGTTGCCAATAGTCCATTTCAAGGTTGACGCTGGGCTTGGTGGGACTGCCCTAATGTTATGTCGGATCGTCCCGGATTGAAGATACGGCATGGAACGGACAAACGGGGGGTGATTAAGCGGGTCCTCCGGGTCGTCCGGGTTGCGGCGGGTTGGTCCTGGAACGACCCGGGGTCACCACGGGAGCATGTGCCGGATCACCTCGCCTAAGCTGATCTGATCGATCCGGTCGCCGATGTCCTTTTCGATGCGTTCGTAATCGCGTACGACTGGAGACTGGATCAGGTCGACCGTGGTGTCATGACCGATCTTCGCCAAGCCGAGCGAGCCGTCACCGGTGACGGTGATGACCCAGCGGCCATCCGTCAAGGCGCGGTAGACGGCTTTCCCATAGGCCCGGGGCTGCTTTGACCAATCGAACGCGTCGTGGAGCGGGCCGATCACCAGGCCACGGCCGGGTGGGGTTTGGGCATCAAAGACCCTGCGGATCCACAGCCGACCGTCGGCCACCACGTAGTCGACGTAGATCTCCCGGGTGGGATCGAACGGGGTGGGGATCCGCTCCAAGACGCCCTCCGCGGTGCGGATCACGACCGTGAGCTGATCGCCTTGGACGATCAGCTCGGTGGCGGCGGTCTTGCGGACGGCTTCGTTGTACGTGCGGCGGAGCTGCTGATAGTCGTGATCCAGGGCCTGGAGGCGATCGCGGTAGATCTGGGTGGTGATCCGGGAATGGGCGGACTGGTACATCAGCGTCCCCGCGGTCAGTACCGCGGTGGTGATGACCAGCCATATGAAACCACGCGTCATCCACGACTCCTTGGCTCAGCCCCGTTGGTGGATCTTACGGCTGCGAATCGCCGTTGGATCGGGTGCTGTGGGTGCGTCTTCTTCTTATCGGACAGATCGGGATACTTAGACAAACAACCCGTCTCTAGCGATCCAAGAAGATTCATCAACCATGACGCTGGTGCGGGGTGTCGGTCAAGTTTGTGGGTTCCCCGCCAGAATACGTGCAGTGACTGGGGCGTGCGCATCGACGATGTCGCCTAGCGATCTACCGCCACCCACTTGGACGATCCGTCGGCTTTGCCGATAAAAATTGAATATTTTTGACTTGGATCACCCATTGACTACACTGACCGCAATAGGATGGTATAACACCAGATACGGTTAGTAGCGATTAGGGACCGTGGTGTATGATACCGACGATCTCACGGACACTCACGGTTGGATCTAGGTCTAACGCTACAAGGTCTAACGCTACGCGACTCTGTTTCAAACTTGGTGAGATGATATGTCCACCGTGACGGCTGCGGATACCCCTGGGAAGCTGGCGGCGGGATATCACGCGGTCCCGATCAGCGTTGATGCCAGCAGCTCGCCGGTTCAGCTGTGTGTGATCGTGCGTAGCGAGCCCGACCCGGTCGCGGGGCACTTTGTTGTGCTACGCGATACCATCGACGCGAGGGTTTATCTTGGTGGTATCAGTGACGCTCAAGGGCGGGTCCACGAGTGGGTGGAGCTGTGGGTCCAGGACCTCGACGGGCTAAGCAACGCGGTGCCCGCCTATGTCGAGAACCTAACCAATGAGGTGCTCGACCGCCGTTGGGCGGCCCATTCGCGGGCGTTCGACGAGGCCAGCCAAGCCCCGCTGATCCACACCGGGTGGGAGGACCAGCACCCGGCACCGATCTTCATCGAGTTAAGCGGCCCCGAAGCGGTCCACCCGCAGGACCCGGACTCCGGGTGCCGGTGGGCGTTGTGCCAAGACGATCAGCTGCTCCGCGATAAGGGCCTGCCGATTTACGCCACGTCGCTGCACCGGTACCTTTACATCCGTGAACTCGGCGACGACTCCCCGTTCGTGGCCGTCACGGCTGGGGCCCCGACGAATGAGTCGATCCTGCCGATGAGCCAGCTGATCGGGCGGGGCAAACGGCTGGTACCGTTCAACCCCGGAGCGGGGCTGATGATGGTCCGCCCGTTTAGCCCGATCGGGTATGAGACGTTCGTCGATGTGCTGGGCGGTGACACGTGGGAGGGCGTGAATCACGGCCGGTCCGTGGTGCCGATCGGGGAACTGGCGACCGAGCTGGCCACGGAGTACGAATCGCCGCTGAGCAGCCACGGCCGGTTGTTCCTGGGCCGCCACGGCCAGTGGGGGCGGCTGATCGAGGCGTTCCACCTGAAGCTGCGGCTGGTCTCGGACGCGATCGCGTCGGTGCGGTCGGTGGTTTTGAATACCCAGAAACCGGTGCTGAACCTAGCCCCCCATAGTTTCCAGATCCGCCTCGGGCAGGCGGGCCGAGCGGTGCCGGTCTTGTGGACGGCGTCGGCAGCCCTGACGGATCCGGGGGACGCGATCGCGTTACCGATCCAGAGCAGCGACGCGGAGTATTACCTGCCCGGCGGTGCGGTCGAGGCCTCGATCTATCGCCCGGCGTCGGCGGGTCAGCCGGTCGAGGGGCGGGGCTCGATCCGGATCCGACAGGTCCACGACACGTCGGGGGGCCAGAGGATCATCGAGGGGACGTTTACGACCCAGGAACGGATCTGCCCGGCCCGGTACGACCTGGTGTGGATGCGGGCGAACCTCAAATCGAGCAAAGTCGACCTCTACGCCCGCGTCGAGCAGGACACCGCGATGGCGACGGGAGAATGGCGGTTCAGGACCGTTAGCCAGAGATTGGCAGGGGTATCGCTTGAAGACATCAAAGCGGCGGAGGGGGTGCCGATCCAGGATGTCTGGTTTGAGGTGGTGCCTCTATTGAGTTCACCGTTTGATCTGTACGCCCTGGCCGTGCTGGCGACGAGGACGCTGTTGGTGAATCATCAGACGAAGCTGTCCGTGGCTTTCGATGAGGTGTTGAGCCTGGCCAGGCAGGTCGTCGGCGGTGACGGCGAACCGCTCGACCTGCCCCAGCGGGTGCGGGCGGTGTTTGAGTCGGACCGTCGCTGGCAGGAATCACTAGGGCCTCACCGCCTGCTTCACAAAGAGATCACGCCTAACGAGGCCTTCGACTTGATCCCGATTGAGCTGTGGTGGGAGACCTTGGCGACGATCTTGAGGATGCTGCCCGGGGCCGTGCCCGAGAGCTGGGCCGGTGATTACGGGGACGCTCAGCCCGGCGGGATCCACAAGGTATTCGACGAGCCGCTTCGAGCGATGGATCAACTGTTGGTGCGCACCCATAGCCTGATCGTGATCGACTGGCGATTTAACCGAGAGATCCACGCCGCCATCCGCAGGTACCGGACGGGCATGGAACAAGGGGCCGATAGCGGGGTGGCGGCTTCGGCCCCATAGAGCATCGGTCGAGTGACGGATGCGTGCCGAGCGGTTTTCTGGGGCGGGATGGGTCGGGTGCTCGTCGGGTATGTCGAAGCACGCTGATGCAGCACGCGTCGGCCCGCACGTCACGACCCGCGATCAAGGGGTTTGATAGGGCTGTTATCATGAATAATCGGTACACAAGGAGCAATCGATGAAATGGCGGTCTCGAGCAGCAGCGGTGTGGCTCACCCTCGGGTTCCTGGTCTTGGTCGGCTGTTCGCCGGCGTATCACGTGGTGGTGTCGATCGATGAGAGCAGCTGGCGGCCGCAGGGGCAGGGCACGATCCCTTCGTTGGAGGTCGACCTGGTCGGGGTCAACGACAGCGAAAAATCCGCGTGGGATCAGCACCCGATCAGCAAGTACTTTAGCCCCAACGACCGGCTGCGCAGCGACGCCGACCGGTACACGATGACGTTCAAGAACGACGACCTGGGACCCAAAACCTTAGAGAAGGGCCACGCCATCTGGAAAGAATGGACCGCGAAGGGCGCTCAGTGGCTCTACGTGATCGTTAATCTGCCCGGGATCGAGCAGGACCAACCGGGGGATTCGGACCCGCGTCGACGCATCCTGCCCCTGGATAAAGACAAATGGAAGTGGGGAACCAACACCTTGGAAATCGAGATCCAAAGCAGCATCATCCGGTGCAACACACCGCTTAAAAACGACGATTGACCCGAGCTGGTCAAAGGCCCTGGACTGACGGTGCGCCAAGTCGCGGCCCACGGGATACCGTAGAACCGTTAATACTGTCATGGCGACTCGGAGGCGACGCCATTGCCGCTATTTTATCCCGTCAAGAAAGCCGTTGATCTGTGGTCATCAAGCCGGGCGCGGTTGTTGCAGACCTGGGACAACCTTAAAACCAGCTTCTGGTTTGTCCCCACGATCATGGCCATGGCGACGCTTGTTTTGTCGCTGGTGACGCTGAGCCTCGATCAATGGGTGACGATCAAACGCACGGGGATGCTGGGTTGGCTGTTCGCCGGGGACCCGCAGAGCGTCAGCGCACTGCTGACCACGATCATCGGGTCGATCATCTCGGTCTTCAGTGTCGTCTTCTCGGTTACGATCGTGTCGTTGACCCTAGCGGCGGGGCAGTTCGGGCCCCGCGTGCTGCGTAACTTCATGCGTGACCGCGGCACGCAGATCGTCCTGGGTGTGTTCATCTCCACCTTCCTTTATAGCCTGCTGGCGCTGCAACAGGTCAAGCAAGCCCACGAGCACGCTTCGGTGCCCCACGTGTCGGTGTTCACCTCGCTGATTCTGGTGATCATCAGCCTCGGGACGCTGATCTATTTCATCCACCACGTGGCCGAGTCGATCCAGGCCCCCAACGTGATCACCCGGGTCAGCGCAGCGCTGGGTCAAGCGATCGACCGGTTCTACCCCGACTCTATCGACTCAGCTGATGCGCGATCGCAGGATCATCTCGATGGGCAGGTAGCCCAACGGCTCAAGACCGAAGGACGAGACGTGTGTTCCAACACCGAGGGGTATGTTCAGGCGATCGATGAAGAGCACCTGTTGTCAGTGGCCCACGAGCACCAGATGGTTTTCCAACTCCATTGCCGTGCCGGCTATTTTGTCGTTCCTGGTTTCCGGCTTGCACGGATCTACCCTGACCGTGATCTACCGGACGAGGTTATAGAGAACGTCCGTAACGCCATCGTCTTGGGGGACCGAAGAACAGACACCCAAGACGTGGAATTCGCCGTGCACCAATTGGTGGAGGTGGCGTTGCGGGCGTTGTCACCGGGGATCAACGACCCCTTCACGGCTCATTCGTGTATCGATCGCTTGGGAGCGGCGTTGACCCGACTCAGTCAGCGCCGGATGAGGGGCCCGGTGCTGAGCGATGACCAGGGGCAGCCGCGGGTGATCCTGGTCACCTCCGATTTCGCCGGGATCGTCAACTCCGTGTTTAATCAAATCCGCCAGGCCGGGCGCACCCATCCGTCGGTGGTGATCCGGTTGCTGGAGGTGATTACGATAATCGCGAGTCAATCCCGCACCGACCCGCAGCACGCGGCTCTACGCCGGCAGGCGGATATGATCCACCGTGACGCCATGGCGACGGTCCCCGTTCAAGAAGACCGCGACGATATCTCCCAACGCTACGAGCAGGCTGTCCGAACGCTACGCCACGCGCCCGCGGATCAGATCAGCAATTCCCTTCATGTTTAGAGCGTATCCTGAAATGGTGTACGACGCCCCCAGCAAGCCGCGACTGTGAGGCAGCGGGTTTCTCGGAATACCCCGACCACTTGACGTCGAACACGAAATCGGGAAACGCTCTAGAACCGAGTCGACGTCGGCGGCTACTGAGTCTAACTAACGAAGGGTGGTGAGATCGGGGTCGCGTTAAGAACATACACGATGCGTGTAACCCGTAGCGGTGGATAAAGCCGTGCCGGTAGAACGGCCTGGGTGTGCATGAATTGCATCCGTCTGTGCAAAAAGCGCAAGACCAGGGCCGCCCACGTCGAGGACTCTTCAATCATCAAATTTGTAAGTGATTCTGAGAACACTGCCTACCGACAATCAAACCACTTTCCCGTGATCGCACGAAGTCGTGGGTATCGTATTTGCGTAGGTGTAACGAGTGTGCTTTATCGGTCGCTGTAACTCATCGGTACTGATCGCGGACGAACTATTACGTAAATAGATTGGACTTATCCCCGCGACATGATGACACAATCATCAACCCCCCCGAACGAAGTGACAGCAATTTTGTGTGTTCTTTGATTAACTCTGTCGTTTTGGTGGAACGTGACATACCGCCTAAGCGTCAGGCAAGGAGTAATGCTCGATGTCAGAAAATGTAACGGCTATCTTTGAGACTCACCGTGATGCTGGGGTCGCGATCGATCGGTTGGTAGAAAACGGTTTTCCGCAAGACGACATCAGCCTGCTGGTATCGGAATCTCACCACGGGGAACACTTCGCGGTCGTGGCGAAATCCAAAGCCCCAGAAGGAGTAGCCGCAGGCGCTACGCTAGGCGGGACGCTAGGGGCGATCGCGGCGGGGGTGGCGGCGGTGGGGACGTTAGCGATCCCCGGGGTCGGGGTGCTTGCAACCGGCCCGTTGGTCGCCGCAGCGGCGGGGCTGGCAGCGGGTGGCGGCGCCGGCGGTCTTGTGGGCGGGTTAATCGGGCTTGGGATACCGGAACACGAAGCCAAGTTATTCGAGGAAGAGGTGAAAAAAGGCGGGATCCTGGTCGGTGTCAAAGCTGAGAAAGGCCGTGAGGACCTAGCTAAAGGCATTCTTCAAGATAGCGATGCCCAAAAAGTGGCTGCGCACTAAAGTCTTGTTTAATAAGGGGTTTATATACTTTTCGTACTCGTCCTTAGCCCGTATTCCTCTAAACGGTGACGTGCTTAGCGGGTAGAGAGAAAGAGGAAATCTGGAGTGAGAATAGAGACCAAGCGCGGGACAGTAAAAATTGTTCCGTGCTTTTTTTTTGCTGCTTACGAACTTTTGCGGCGCAAAGGTTCTAATAAGACTAAAGACTCAAGGAGACGACGATGGATCTGATCCGAATTGTAGTAGCAATCTTGTTGCCTCCATTGGGGGTGTTCCTTCAAGTCGGGCTGGGCAAGCATTTTTGGCTCAACATCTTGCTAACTCTGCTGGGGTACATTCCCGGGATCGTACACGCGGTCTGGGTCATCGCCAAGGAGTAGTGTTCCTGAACGAATCCCAGCCCGCCAGACGATCGGTCTTGTGTCGCAGGCGGTAAACAAGAGGAGGAATGAGATCCAAGGGTTGACCCCGTGAACGACAGAAGAAGAACTCGTGGCCTGGGACGACTCACACGGCTACTGGACACCCAGTTCCGCATCCCCGGGACGTCGATCCGTATCGGGATAGACCCCCTACTGGGGCTGATCCCAGTGGGGGGGGACGCGATTAGCTTGGGGATTTCGGGGTACATCGTCTGGCGGGCGTGGCGGCTGGGGCTGCCCAAGCGGAAAATCGTGAAGATGTTGTGGAACTTGGGTCTTGATGCTCTTCTGGGTTCCTTGCCGGTGGTGGGTGATGTGTTCGACTTTTTCTTCCGGGCTAATGTTAAGAACCTCAAGATCATCCGGGCCCATCAGGAAGTGCTTCATGGGAAGAAAGAAACGCGATCCCACACCCGCGCCACACGCTCCAGGCCTTTAAACTTAGGGCTTCTCGATTAAACCTCGTTCTCTTTCATCCCATGCCCCTCCCCTGGCTGCGTTTGTGGGGCGTATCGCTGAGCGACCCTTTGGGATCAAACTCCAACGACCGTGCGAGAACAGGTACGAGAAGAGGATACCGGAGATTTCATTATGAAAAATACCCAAGACCTGCATCAGATCGAAACCTGGATCACCGAGCGCAAAGGGCGACCCGCAAAGGTGCGGGGGACCGAAGACCTGCTCCGCGTGAAGTTTGACTCGATGGATGACGATCTCGAACCGATTACCTGGGCGAAGTTTTTCGAGACCATCCAATCAAAAGATTTAAAATTCCTGTACGAAGACGCGCCGGACAGCCGGTTCTGCAAATTCGTGTTCAAAGAGGACCTTTCGTAATCCGAGCTATTGCGTAACGACAACGCCTCTAGCGACCGCCTCGCCCAGCGGAACACCACCCGATCACGCGCGCGGAGCGGAACCGCACGTCACGACGAAGACCGTGAACGGTCACGCGGAGGTTTGTCCGACCACTCGATGGGGAGGGCCATGTGGTGCTCCCCAACACCGTCACGAAGCATCTATCTGTGTCCGATGGCTGTCCATACATGGACTTCACGTTTGGGTATAGTTCTAGTGCTTTGTCACATTTAAAATTTTGGGGCAGCTGCTCGGCACGCTGCGTGTCAGCAAGCGGGCTCTTGATCGAACACCGGGAGTGGCTCAAGAACCCGTCGCCTCACGGTCACAGCTCGCCGAGAGGCTGACCCGAAATTTTTTGTGACACGGCACTGGCTACCGTGAATCCCACGGGCCGCTGAGGTTCAATCACCGCCCCCGGATCCTTGCCCAGAGACCGGATAAGATTTGATACCCGATACCGCAAACTGGCCGGCACGTTGGCCAAAAGCCTGTCTCACGATCAGCGTCGTCTTGATCACGCTGTCAGCGGGGATGGTCCTGCGGCTTGGCCCCGACACGTCTCTGGAAAGCTTTTTCCCGTCCGAAGACCCCGCAGCCGAGGCGTTGCAATCGGTGCTGCACCATTTCCCGGTGATCGACGAGATGCTGGTGATGGTCACGTTGCCCAGGGACCAGGCAGATGATCCCCCAGCGGTTTGAGAAGCTGCTTCGCTTCGCCCGGCGTTTCGAGGCGGCCGTCTCCAGTGATCCGTCGGCATCGTCCCTCGTCCTTGACACGGAATACCGCATTAGCCGAGACAGCCAAAGATTTTTTGAACAGGTCGTCGTCCCTTCGGCCCTGTACTACCTCTGCGACGAGGCATTCGAAGCAGCTCGACAGCGATTGACCCCTCAGGCGATGGTCCGGCAGATCCACCAGAATGAGGCGATGCTCGCGGCGCCGGGGCCCGCCAGCGCGGTCATCGCCAAGCAGCTGATCCACGACCCGCTACGCCTGCGCGAATTCTTAGAGCCGAGCCTGCTCACCCCCGCTGGGTTGGGGCCCGCGCCGGGGGTCAGGTCGCGATGCGTACCTCTCGCCCGACGGGCGTAGCCTCTTGATCCGGGGTCACCGGGGCAAGGCCGCCCAGCGACCTCGAATTTTCACGTCAGATCACACTCACGTTGACCCGGGCGGCGAAACGGGTCAATGACGACGATCTGCTGATCGAAATCTCCGGTGCCTACGCCATCGCCGCTCACAGCCACAGGTCGATGCGGGGTGATTCAATCCGTACCGTGATCACCTCGTTGTTGCTCCTGGCGTCGCTGTTCTGCGTCACGTATCGCCAACCGGTCCGTCAACTCTTTCTCGCGTTCGCACCGGTGGCGATCGGTGTGCTGTACGGGTTTGGGATCTACGCAATGCTTCGCCATCGGATCACCCCGCTGACAGCGGTGATCGGCGGGGTCCTTGGCGGGGATGGGGATCGACTACTCGATCCACTACCTGTCCCACTATAGGCACCTGCGCAGACACGGCAGATCCCCGATCGAAGCAGCCGACCAAACGGTCCGGTCAATCGGCCCGGCGCTGTTGGCGGCGTGGGCGACGTCGGTGATCGGGTTCGTGGCGCTGTCTTGTTCCTCACTGCCGGCGATCCAAGACTTCGCGCTCGTCGGGGCGTTGGGCCCTTGGTGGGGCGTTTGCCGCGACGGTGGTCTTCCTGCCGGCGGCGCTTATCCTTATCGAAAGGCGATGCCCCGAACCCACCGACCGGCCTGACACCCGCGTCTATACCGGAGGGGTGGTCGAAGCCGTATGCCGCTACCCCAGATCATTTATGCTTGTCTCGTTGCCGTTCATGGTCGCCGCCGCCGTGATAGGATTTAGCGGGGGATCGCCTTTTGCATTCGAGCCGGACCTGACCGTGATGCACCCCCGTCCCAACCCTCCCCTCGAGGCTCAGGCCCATATCGCCGGCCGCATGAACAGTGGATCAGACTCCGTGTTGGTCCATCTCCAAGCAGAAAACCCCCAGCGGCTTATCCGCTTGGCGCACCAGGTTCAACAGCGGCTTGCCAGGCCCCAAGCCAAGGAAGCGGGGGTTTTATCGAGTTATGGGTTAGCCTCCTTGTTGCCTGATCCGATGAGTGTTCCCGACCGTCTTGAACAGGTCGGTCCGG
Source organism: Phycisphaeraceae bacterium (assembly GCA_965224205.1). GTDB lineage: Bacteria > Planctomycetota > Phycisphaerae > Phycisphaerales > Phycisphaeraceae > CBDCYN01. Next base: position 120,519 of record CBDCYN010000029.1, on the reverse strand, counting down.
GCTTAGCCAAACAGGTGGTCGGTGATTTTTACACCGCCCTCGAACACAGCCGGTTCAACCCTGAAGCGTTCTCGCAGTACGCTGACTTTCTAAAGCGGGTATTGACTGCCCCTCGGGCACCGGGGATCGAGGACCTGCTAGCGTATCCTCAATTGGCCAAATCGATCCTCCCCCGCGGAGCGTTCGATCACGACGGGCCTCATGAATCGATCGTGCTGATCTTTTTGTCACACCCCATGAACGATCGATCCGCCCGTCAAGACCGGATCACCCGCTTAAGAGCCGTGCTGGCCGACTGCCCCGGGGCCACGCTTACGGGGATGGCGATCGTCAGTGACAATACCGAAACGGCGCTGCGCCGTGACCTGCCGCGGCTCGTGGGCGTCGCGATGGTAGCGGTCACGGCATACCTGCTGGTGCATTTCCGATCGATCAGGGCCGCGGTACTGGCCGTAGTGCCGGCGGTCTTTAGCCTCGCGTGCCTGGCAGCGTTTATGAGGCTTAGCGGACGGGGGCTTAACCCGGTCAACCTGGTCGCGATCCCGCTGCTGATCGGGATCGACTTGGATTATGGGATTTTCATTGTTAATGCGGCGCACCGTCGAAGTGATCCTCAGGAACTCATCAGCCATCTCCGGGCCAGCGGGCACGCGATCCTGCTTTGCTCGGCGTCCACGGTCTTGGGCTTCGGGTCGCTGGTTACCGCGTCGGTGCCGGCGATCGGTTCGTTGGGTTGGACCGTCGGGGTCGGGGTGGTGTCGTGCGTGGCGGGGACCTTCTTCTTGTTGATCCCAGGGTTGGTATGCTTGCAACGGTCGAGGGCGTGATGATGCAATCGTTAGGTTCAAGGCGGCTTAAGCAGCGATGGTGGGCCCTGTCCTGTGCCGTGATGGTTTTGGTCGGGTGCGGGCCGCCTTCGGCACGTTTGTCGTTCCCGGCCCAGCCGGTCGGGGTTTCGCAAAAACTTCATCGGTACGACGTCGACCGAAACGGCGTTCCCGACTTCGGGGTTACTTTCGGCGGATCGGGTCAAGCTGAGAGCCTGCTCTACGACGACGATGAAGACGGCCGGTTCGACCGCGCCTACCGCTTGGCGGACTACACCAACGACCGGGTCCCCCACCTCATCCTGCTGCTGGACTCGATCCCCTATCAGACGGTAGCGGCTCGGTACGCGGCGGGGGACTTCCGATGGTTCGGGCCACCCGTGAAGCTGATCGCGCCGTTCCCGACACTCACCGAGGTCTGCTACAGCCGTGCCCTGCGAGCCCCCCCACTGCCGGGTGCGATCGATCAGCACTACGATCCCCGGATTCCCGGTTGGCCGGATAACTTCTGGGACCGCGTCCATGGGTGGGAGCAGCCGTGGGAACGGCGGGTGCACTACCACGCGGATTACCTCACGCACGGGCTGACGTTCCTCGACCCTGACGCCTGGTTTGCCGCGGAGCTCGAACAGGCCCGTTTGGCGTTGGAACAGTCCTCGGATCGGGTGACGATCGCGTACTTCGCCAGCGCCGCGAGCATGGTGTGCAAGTACGGCCAAGCCGGGGCTCAGCGGGTGCTCGACGGGACCCAACAACTGTGCCTTCAGGTGCTCTATGAAAGGCGCGGTGCGATCAAGATCACATTGATGTCCGATCACGGCCACAACTACCGCCCGTCGACGAATATCTCACTAGACACGATGCTCGAAAATGCCGGCTTCAACCCGTGCGACCGGCTCGAAGACCCTCAGGATGTCGTGGTCGAGATCGACGGTCTCGTCACGTACGCCGGGGTCCACACCAAGCAGCCAGCCAAGGTGGCCGAGGCGTTATGCCAACACGAGCCAATCGAGCTGGCCATGTACATGGACGGCGACCGGGCGGTGATCCGCGATGCCCACGGCACCGCTGCGATCGAGTGTCGCGATGGGCAGTTGCGGTATATCCCCGCCGACCGCGACGTATTAAGTTACAGCCCGCTGATCGACAAGCTAACGTCCGAAGGGGTGATGGACGAACAGGGGTTCGCGACCGACGAGGTCTGGTTTCACCGCACCCTCGACCATGGTTGGCCCAACGCCCCGCGGCGGGTGTGGGACGCGTTACACGGCAACGTGGTCAACCCAGCGACCGTGCTGCTATCGATCAAAGACGGGTACTGCGCCGGGATCGCCAGCTACGAGAACTTCATCCAGATGGCCTCGACACACGGCGGACTCAATCAGGTCAACAGCGCCACTTTCGTCATGACCATGACAGGCAGGCTTAAAGAACCGGTCCCGCATGAGGACGTGCTGGACACGGTTGAGCCCGGGTTCGTACCGCGTGTGCAGCGTTGAGCCCTCTACTCGTAGCCTCAGATGCTATCTTAGGGGGTTCATGGACACGACTCTCGCAGCGGCTTTCGGGCTTGCGGGCGCCGCGGCGGCCACCACGGTCGCGGCGGTAGCGTGGGGCTCGATCTCACCGACGAGCCGGTTGTGGGGCAGGGTCTACTACCGCGGCGACAATTCTCAGAATCACTACGCCTTGACATTCGACGACGGTCCTACCCCCGGCTCGACCTGTGCGATCCTCGATAAACTCGGTGAACTGGGCGTCCGGGCCGCGTTCTTTGTTATCGGGACCAACGCCCAACGCCACCCACAGCTTGTAGCGCGGATGCACGAGGAGCACCACCTCGTATGCAACCACAGCTTCGATCACGCGCATCTGGGCACAATGCACGGGGGGAGGTATTGGCGGCAACAGATCCAGCAAACCGACGAGGTGATCGAGCACATCACCGGCCTTCGACCTCGACTGTTCCGGCCCCCGATGGGGGTAAAGACCTGGTCGATCCACCGGTCGGCCGCCCGGCTGGGCCATTCGGTAGTGACCTGGTCGGGCAGGGCGATGGACGGAGTAGATACGCACCCGCAACGCATCCTCGACCGGCTTGTCCCCACCACCACCGCGGGGGATGTGCTAGCCCTTCACGACGGGGTCGAGCCCAACAGCCAACGCGACCCCGCCGCGACGGTCGCTGCGGTCGAGCCGCTGATCCTAGGCCTGCGGGATCGAAGGCTCGAACCGGTACGACTCGATGCCCTGTTGGGGCTGGCCGGTTATGCCCAGCGAGGTGAAAAATCCCCCTGATCGCATACAAGACTTCACACATCATCCATACCGATCAAGACTCGTCGATGGTCACCGTGTTCACACCAAAGTACTCCACGAACACCGCGTAGATCGCCGGCAAGACCAGCAAGGTCAACATCGTGGCCACGATCAACCCGAAGATCAGCAGGTATGCCATCCCCTCCCACAGCGGCCCGCCAAAAAGTGCTAACGGGATCAGGCCCCCGACCGTCGTGCTCACGGTCAAGAAGATCGGCATCAGCCGCAGCCGCCCGGCCTCAGCGAGGCACCGGTGGAACGCCTCTCGCGTCAGCCCGCAGCAGCTCTTGTCACCGGGCCCGGCCAGATCCTCTTTAGCCGATAGCTTCTCCTTGATCCGTACCTCGGCAAACTCGATGTAGAGGATCCCGGCGTTGACGACAATCCCCGCCAGTGAGACCAGCCCCAGCATCGGCATGAACCCCAGCGCGTTGCCGGTGATCCACAACCCAAACAACGCCCCGACGGCGCCCATCGGCACGGTCATGAGGATGATGACCGGCTTGAGAAAACTGTTGTACTGCACGATCAGGCACAAGACGATCAGCACGACCGCGACGGTGAACGACAGGCCCATCTCCGCCGAGGCGTCGGCGCTGCTTTCGAGGGTCCCCCCGGTTTCGTACCAATACCCGGGCGGCAACGCGTCTTCGAGCTGGCTGATTCTTGGCATCGCCTCGGCGAGTTTTTCGTTGGCCAACACCCCCGGGGCGACCTTGGCCCGCACCTCGATCATCCGTTTCTTTTCACGCCGTTCGATCTTGGTCGTCGTGCGGCGAGACTCAACCCGGGCGAAGGCGTCGAGCGGCACCTTCCCCCCCGCTGCCTCGACGAAGATGGTGCGGGGATCGGCGATCGTCGTTCTTTCGTCCGGGGGCAGACGCAGGTAGACCGGCACCCGGTGGTCGTCTTCACGGTAAGTCGTCAGGCGATGGCCGGCGTAGTAGGCGTTGAAAGTCTTGGCGACCGACGCGTTCGTGACCCCCGCGAGCTTGGCGCGGTCCTCGTCGATGAGTACGTCTAGCTGATACCCCGGGTCGCCCCACACGTCGTGGACGTCCCACACCCCGTCAAGGGAATTAAACGCGTCCTTGAGAAGCTTCGCCTGGTGCCGGAGCTCGGCCTCGTCGGCAAAGCCGGGCGTGGCGAACCCCGACCCGTAGATCCGGATCCCGATCGGAGAATCCACCGGCGGGCCCAGGGCGAGCTTACGGGGGATAACCCGCGCCCCCGGGATCGACTCTGTCGTGGCGGCAAGGATCTGCGCCACGTACTCGTCTGTCACGAGGGGGTCCATCGTCTGGACGATGATCTGAGCAAAGTTAGACACCGCCGGCTGAGGATTGACCCCCAATGCGAACCGCGGCCCCGACCGCCCCACCGACGAATAGAACCGGGCCAGCCGCTGACTGGTCATCCCCTCCTCGGCGGGGGATAGATCACGCAAGATCTGCTCGACCCGACGTGCGACCCGATCGGTCGCTTCGAGCGATGAACCCTCGGGCAGCCAAACGTCGATGTAGAGGTAGTCGCGGTTATCGTCGGGGAAAAACTCGGAACCGACAGGCAGCATCACCGCCCCGACCAGCAACGCGACCGCCACCCCGAGTACCAAAGGTTTAGCGTGCAGGCACGTGCGGAGGAACACCTCGTACCGATCCGCGGGCGTGGGCCCCGCTTTCACGGCAGCATCCCGCCGCCGCAGGGCACTGATCTGATCACTGATCCATACCGCTGGGGTCCGCACCGGGCGCCCGTCGGCCCGGGGGCGGATAAACGCGTACGCCATCAGTGAGGTCACCGTCAGCGCCAAGACCCAGCTCGTCAGCAGGGTGATCGACACCACCGCGGGGATCGAAAAAATGTACTCCTTGGCCTCGGCGGTCACGAAAACCGCCAGCGGGGCAAACGCGAACACCGTGGTGAGCGTACCCATGAGGATCGGGTACATGATCTCCTCGACGCCTCGGACCACGGATTCCTTGCGGCTTGCCCCTTCCCGCTGGAGGCGTTGGACGTTGTCGCAGACGACCACCGCGTTGTCCACGAGCATGCCCAACGCGATGATCAGGCTCGCGATCGACATCTGCTCGAGCTCGATCCCGATCGAAGCGGCCAGCCCGATCGAGATCAACATCACGAACGGGATCGCCGCGGCCATGATCATCGCCGGCCTCAACCCCGCCAACAGCAGCGCGACACCCAATACGATCACGACCGCCTGCACGACGTTGCCGGTGAAGTCCGAGATCTTGGCCTCGACGAATACGGACTCGTCGAAAACCACCTCCGCAGCGATATCCGGGGGGATCAGCTTCTCCGCGTCCTTGAGGTCGCGGATCAACCCCCGCACCTCCCGGCCCAGGTCGGTGACCTTCGCCCCGTCTTTCATGGTGAACGAGACGACCACGCACGGCGCCACCCCGCCCACCTGGCCGTACCGGGCCAAGACGCCCGGCGGGTCCTCATAGCTGCGGCGGACTTTGATCCCCAGGTCCTTAAGATGGATCGCGGCCCCCGAGTCTTGCCGCCCGATCACGAGGGATTCGATCTGCGCCACCGCATCGAACTCGCCCGACGGCTGGATCCCGAACCGGGACCGCTCGGTGTCGATGCTGCCGCCCGAAGCGTAGATGTTCCTCGCCTGGAGCAGGTCTTCGAGCTGGGAAATCGTCAGGTCGATGTTGGCCCAGTGGCTGCGGGAGGTTTCCAGGTAGATCACCTCTTTGCGCACGCCGTGGGTATCGGCCCGGGCGACCGCCGGCAGCAGCGCGATCCGGTCCCGCACCCGATCCGCGATGACCTCGAGTTGCCGGGGGGTATAGGAAGGCGGCTGCGTGACCAGCGTCGATGCCTCAGCACGCTCGGCTACCGGGTCGCCGCGATCGATCACCGCTTTTTCGTACAGGGCGATGAGCATGACCGCGGTGTCCCCGAAATCGTCCTCCACCACCGGGTCCTCAACGCCTTCGGGCAGCTTGGGTTTAACGATGTCGACCTTGGCGCGGACCCGGTCCCACACCTGGGGCACCTTGTTAACCGCTAGGGTCCCCTCGAGATTGACGTAGATCACGGACTGGCCGGTCGTCGTCACCGAGTTGACGTAGTCCACCTCTTCGAGGGTCGAGATCTCCTCCTCGAGCGGGTACGTGACCAATTGCTCGACACGCTCGGTCGCGGCCCCGGGCCAGCGGGTGATGATCTGACACGTGCGGATCGTGAACGAAGGGTCGGCGCGGCGCGGCATCGTCAGGAACCGGAAGAGCCCGTACCCGGTGGCCACCAGCACCGTGCAGATCACGATCGTCTTGTACTGAAGCGAGAAGCGCGGCAGGCTCATGGCTGCGGGGTCCCGGGGGGACCGAGGTCCCGGGGGGGTTGGGTTCGAACGATCCTGACCGGCTCGCCCGGCTCCAAATAGTTAATCCCTTCTACCACAACCGCGGTGTGGCCCGCTAAACCGTCGAGCTTCTCGCTTTCAATCTGTTGAAGCTGCCCGACGCTACGGCCCAGAGCGACATCGATTTTCCTCGCTTCGGTTTGGCCTTCGGAGCCGGTCACGACATAGATGTACCCCGAGTCTGAAGCGGTAGGCATAATCGCCTGCGTGGGGACGTAGTACCCTTGCGGGGTCGCGTGATTTTTGAACTGGACCGCCACGAGCTGGCCCGGCTGGATCAGCCACGATTCTCGTAACAGGGTCACCCGGTCCCCGTCTCGGATCCCGTCGGGCACGCCCATCGCGATCGCGTCAAAGAGCTTGAGCCCCCCGGCGTCCTTGAGCTGCCGCATGACATACAGCCCCTGATAATTGACCCGACGCTGATCCAGTTCGATCGGAACCCTCCGCAGGGTAAACACCGGATTGGATAGATCGATACCGTCCCGCACGGACACCCCTTCAAGCGCCCAGATGAAGTAACCCTGCTCATCGTTCTTCAGAGACAGTCGTTCCTCAACCCACAACGACCCGGGTTTATTGAGGTCTGGACGGGTTGCGGGGATCACGTCTTGTATACGAGGAAGCGCCAAGACATCCGGGTCGGTAGTCGGGTGATCGAGGGTTTTCTGATTACGGGTAATGATCGTCACCGGGAAGGTCCGCGTCGCGGGGTCGGCGACGGTGGATTTTTGGTAGACGCTTCCGACCAGCGGTTCGTCGTGGCCGGGGACATAAACACGCACCGGGTCGTTGAGGCGGATCGACCGGTGGGTGTCGGCTGAAACCGTCACAACCACCTTCACGGGGTCCATGGTCACGAGCCTGGCGACCGCGTGCCCCGCAGAAACGAAACCCCCAGCCTGGACGTGGACTTCCGCGATCTCCCCGGTAAAAGGCGCGGGCAAACGGGTGTGTTCCAGATCGAGTAGCGCCTGAATCAGCGTCGCTTGGGATCTTGCTAGCGAGGCCTTGCCGGCTTCGAACCGGGCCTTGGCCTGGTCGACCTGGGCTTGGGCCGCGTCACGGGCGGCTTTGGCTTCGATCAGCTCGACCTCGGTGGCGGACTTCTTCTCATGAAGCTGCTTGATCTTGTCGTATTCGGTGTCCTGCTTGACCTTGTTGGCTTCAGCTTCGGCGATCTCCGCTGGCGCGACGCTCTCGAGGGTCACTTTCGCGTAATCGACGTCCGCTTGCGCGGCTTGCAACGCCGCCTCGTACGGCGACCGGTCGACCACGGCCAGCACGTCGCCCTCAATCACCACCTTCCCGTCTTCGACCCAACGCCCCTCTAAAGAGGTGCCCTGCTCGGCGATGTAGTCGATGCGCCCAGAGACCTCGAACGCGATATCCGCATCGGCCCAAGCCTCGACCACGCCGGTCATCCGAAGGGCCTGCGAGGGGTCTGTCTTAGCCAACTCCGCCACCGCGACCGGCCGTGGAGACGCCCCCTTGGGCTGAGGCTGATCACCGCACCCTCCCAGTCCGACGGTCACGACAGCACACCCCGCCACAGCCACACGCATTGACAGCCAATCAAACATGGCCACGGTGCCCTTTCTCTTTTAGAACGTGTGTGCGTCTCACACACGTTCTAATACCGAAGTCTCAGACCCAGTTGAGGTCAATGATACAAAATATGGGGAAAAACGATGGGGAACGTATGGACCCTGGTACCGTGTTCGTTCTGGACTTGCAGGCCCGACAGAGCACCTAGGCCCTTTGACGGTCCACGGGTGTGCCGCCGGTGGCTGACCCGTCCGTGTGGATACCGAGGATTTTGGGTTGGTCGCACTCGCTGACTAGCCGCCAGTGGCACCTAAACAGATTTTTAGGCAAAATTCATGGCGGCCATCTCGTCACCCAATTCTTTTCATGCATTCGGCTTACATTCATCATATGCCATCAGCCTTGAGGCTTGTCATTCGTATCCCTCGCAGATATCTATCCGGCAACAAGGATGACTCGGATTGAGCTTACTAGGAGACTCTTTATTTTGAGCTTCTACCTTCTGGCATAGCCGTCCTAGGCAGATCGCGTCGTCAGCCCTACACTCTTGGCTGGCCGTATCCATCGCGGCCGACGTGTCTGGTTTTTTTATTAACCCCTAACACGAGGACCCAAGCAACATGGCAGAATCAGACAACCAAGTCACCGTGATCGCAGCCGACACCCACATCCGCGGCGAGATGACCTTTGAGCGCACCGCCCGGCTGTTCGGGAAGTTCGACGGGAAGGTGAATTCCAAGGGCGAGCTGCAAGTCGCCGAAGGCGCCGCCTGCAACGCCGAGGTCGAAGCGGTCAAGGTCACCGTCGACGGCGCGGTCGAAGGCAACGTCTCGGCTCAGGACTGTGTCCAGCTCAACAACAAGGCCAAGATCAAGGGCGATATCAAAGCCGCCAAGCTGATCGTCGCCGAGGGCGCCTCGCTGTTCGGTCATTGCTCGGTCGGCCCCGATGCCCCTAGAAAAGCCTCGGCGCAGCCCGAGATCAAACAACCAGAGATCAAGACCATCCCCCAAGAGCCGCCCAAGCCCAAGGCCCCTGACGCCTCACGCAAATAATCAAACCGCCCACTAAAAGCCCGACCCTCGCCGCGCCCACGCGCGGTCATGGTCCTATGCAATGATGGCCCGGCCAACCGCGACCAAGACGGTTCAGTGTTACCATTGCGGCCACCGCTTCGACGTCAGTGGCCGGGCGATGTCCACGTCCTGCCCCGGGTGTTACAAGCCCGTCGTTGTCCAGGACGTGGTCGTCAAAGGGTTCCAGACCATCCAGAAACTACAGACCTGCGGTCGGGTGCTCATCAAGCGGCGAGGCCGGGTGGTCGCTGGGTTGATCGAAGCTCAAGAAGGCATCGAAGTCCAAGGGATCTTGAACGGCAACGCGATCAGCGCCGGGCCGGTGGTGATTGGCTCGAAAGCTCAATGGAAGGGCGACTGCCGGGCCCCAAGCCTGGAGGTCAAGCTAGGCGCCCGGATCGAAAGCGGGTTCTTTGAGATCCCGTACCAGAAGAGAACCGCTACCGCCAAGCCCTCCTCGTAACATGACCGTGACCTGCCCCCGTTTGCGGGCCGGTCGTTGATTCCTAGCAGTCGTTTGGGCGGCGGATCGTGTACAGCCGCGTGTGGAGCTCCGAGCGGCTGGTCAGGTCGCAGCTGTCGAGCAGGTTCAACAACACGTTCGGCTCACCGTAGACCCAGCCGGTGACCGCGCGGAAACGCGGGTATGGGTATACTTCGTCTTGAGGGTCTCCCCATGAGGTAAACGGGCTTCGCCCCGGGAGGAGCCGTCGCCCTGATGTCAGCTGTTCTGTCACGTCTAGTCTTAGCCATCGCGGTGATCGCCGCGACCCCGGTGGTTTACCCGGTGGTCTACATGATAATCGAGCGATCATGGATCCGACGCGACGAGCAGGCTTTGTTGGTCGCGGATCTGATCACGGCATTATTATTTGGCTCGGGGTGGGTGGCAGTTTGGAGGCGGCAGGTCCACTGGACGCAAGCCCGGGTGGCCTTCACACTGGCGGCGGCCTTGATCGCGATCGTTCCGGGGTATGGCGTGTACCTGATCCTCGTAGCGCAAGCTAGGCACTTGGAGGAACCGGCAATCGTTTTAGGCGGGATGTTGTGGGCCGTGGTTTGGGTAGCCGCCACCGCGGTGATCTGGCGCGAGACCCCCGCCGAGCAGGTTGGTCGATATAAGCGGGTCGGGGTCGAGGCGATCGTGTGTCCGGCGTGCGGGTACATCCTCTCGGGGCTTCACGAGGCCAGGTGCCCCGAGTGTGGAGCGGCCTATACCTTGGACCAGCTGCTGGCGTCCTCGATGCAAGCACGAGCCGAAGCCGAACTCACCGCACCCGATTAACCGGGCTACCGGGCGCCCTGTGACCCTGCTAGAGATCATGAACCGCGATCGGGGCTGGAGTCGGTGGCGAGGTAGGATTGCTGATCCAGTAATCTCCGCAGCTTCACCAACAGAGGCTCGCGCGGGGTCGGGAACGCGAGGCGGACCCCCACGTCTGAATACCCGCTCGATGCGTCAGCGGTCTCGACCGCCTGCGGCTGATCGATCCCTGAGGCACGCGGTGACTGGGCCGAGCCCCCGATCGCGGATAGCCGGCTGGCGTCTAGGCTCCTGCGGAGTTCGGCCTGCACCGCGGCGGGGGCTTGGTTGAAATCGATCGGTTCTTGGGGTCCGTCGAACACAAACTCCGCCACGTTGCCGATGAGGTGCTGGAAGGGTCGCGCCGGCCGCGAATCGACGGTCTCGAACCAAAGGGTTTGATCATCGTGGGGCCAGGCGTCTTGGTCTTGTTGGTTCCACAGGCTGCCGCTGTAGGGCGCCAACAGGCTCTCGACCATCACGCGGTCTTGGATGAGGTCTCGGACGTGGTCGAACTGCCGCACCCAGGTGGTGTCGCGGAGGTTGGGGACGTTTTGGGTGATAAAGCTTTCCAAAGATTCTCCATTGAGCTCAAGCCGCATCGCCTCACGCCACTGCGCCGTGGTGGCGAACCGGCAGCCCATCAGCTGGGCGAAGCCGTAGGCGGCTTGAGGCGAGACGTATTGCATCGGGTGCTGGGCAAGCGGCTTGCCGGGGTCGTAGTCATCGAAGTGGTCCGGGTGCCTTCCTTTGCTCGATTCGAGCATCGGGTTCGTATCGGTCCAGGCACTATTCCTCTTAATCTCGTTGCCATCGCGCGTAGGCTCCCAGACCTTGGGCCCCTTCCAAAGCGGGTCGCCGACGCCCAGCAAGGCTTTAAATAGAGGCCAGTAGCCCGCTTTATCGATCATGTCACGAAACAGGTCGACCGAAACCTCCGTGGTGCATAAATAGAATGAACCCGAAGCTGATTCGACCTTCAAGAACGTGAGCTTGTGTTGCTTCTTGCCTTTGCTCCACTGGTAGTCGATCTGGCGCTGGTCCTGTGAGACGGTTTCATTCCAGGAATTGTCATCCCATACGGGCGAGGATCGAGGGCCTACTTTGGATAGATCGGCTGCCTGGTCCTGAGAGGCGGGTTCATTGTTGAGCAGGTCTTCGAGCTCGGCGACGAAGGCCTCGATCTGGGCCTGCCCTTGGTTTAATTGAGGCAGCAAGGCACGGGATGCCGCGATAAACGCACCCATCTTTTCACGCAGCTGCGGGTCAGGAGCGGCGGGGTTCGCTGTGGCCATCTGCGTCCGGAAGCTGCTGAGCTGGATGTTATACCGCGCCCAAGGCTCCTGAACCCGTTGCAGCTGCATCTTGGATTGATTAAACCGCTGGACCGCGGCATCGATCTGTTCGCGTCTCGAGAGTGCCGCGACGCAGCTGACCCACCGGCGGTACTTTTCACGGTCTAGCTCTTCTTGAAGGCGTTGTTTCTGGGCGATGTCCTGGAACTCCTCGCCTTCTAGCCACTGGCTGATCGCCCGCTCATCGTCGAGCTGTGCGATACTGCTGGGCCAGCGTGGGTCGGTGAGGGTGCCCAGCTTCCGCCAGGCGGCGATGGCGACCGACCGATCCGAGGCCTCAACCGCTTCCTGAGCCAGCGCTAGCAGCCGCGACCGGTCTAGATCGGAGTCGATCTCGATCAACCGATCAATGCGATCAATGATCGGCTCGAAGACGTCTTCGACATCGAACGGGTGCGTTAGGGGCTGTTGCCGCCAATACCCGGCCAGGTCTCGGATGTTGCGTGACTGAGCCTCAACGGTGTCCTCAAGGCCATACCCGTTGTCGAGCGCCAGCTCGATCGATCGGAATTGATCCATCATCAAGCCGATCTGATGGTGCCAGGCGACGAAGGCTTCGATCGAATCTCGCCAGGTTTCATCGCCGACGAACGGCGAATCGGCCTGGGGATCGAACCGGAATGAACGCATCATTTGTGTAAAAACCTCTTCCCGGGCGGCGCTGATCAGGCTTGTGGCCCGCTGGGCGTCCCACCCGCGCGGCCGGGCGCGGTCGGGCAGCCCTTTGGGTAGCCGGTGCGTCATCTCGATGAGGGTGCCCCGCAGGCGGTCGACGGTGTCCTGGAGCTCGAGGAGGGTCATCGCCGGGTTCTTGTCCAGCAGCTCGTCGCGGCTGGTGCGCCATTGGGCGTTCACGGCGTTCGATGACACGCCCTCGATCTGCTCATTGGCTCGCAGGGCTTGGGAGTAGAGGGCACGTAGCTCCTGGAGCCCTTGATCGACCTGGTCCTGGATCTGGTCGCGTCGTGAGGGGTCCCAGGCCGCGTCGCGCAGCTGGCGGATCTGTTGGGTGGCGGATCCCACGCTGGCGGTCAGGGCTGCGGGGGTCGGGTTTTGCCCGGGGGCGGATGGATCGACCTCGGCGCGGATCCGGCTGATGATCCGATCCCATTCGATCTGCTGGCGGGGGTCGCGGATGACGCTTTGCCTTAACGCACTGATCTCTTGGCGTAGGGCCTTGATGTCTTGGACGATCCCTGGCTGTTGCTGAGGGTCCCACTCGTGCTTGGTGGGGTCGCCAAGTTCGCGGCGGCGTTGGATCAGAGCTTGTAGCGTGGTTTGATAGCCGGCGGCGTCGGGGTCGGCTTGGGATTCGAGGAACCCGATCTCTGTTTCGATCTCCTTTTCAATCCGTCGCTGCTCATCGAGCCATGCGGGGCGAGGGTCGAGGCTCTCGAAGAGCTGGTTCACTTGTGCATCAATCTCCCGAACGTCACGCTGGATGGCCGATTTTTCCTCTGGTTCGTCGGGCCAGGGCAGCCGGGTGAGTTGTTGGATGCGCGCCTGGATCTGTTGCAGCTGGTCTCGGTGTTGCGGCAGCTGAGGATCGGTCAGCTCGCTCAAGAAGGTGAGGCTTTGCTGGCTGCGGAGGATGAGGTCCTGCCACTTGGCGTCGTAGAGCTTGCGGGGGTCGACGTCGGCCAGGTCGGCGATCTCGTCCAGACTCTGGTTGAGCTGGGCGAGTGTCTGTTCGATGAGCCAACGCTTGGGTTCGTTCCAGTCGAGCGCCATGGCTTGTTGGATCTGCTGTGTGACCTCTTGGAGCTGCTGCTCGACGGACTGTTTCCGGGCGGTGTCGATTAACCCCTCGACGCCTTCGGTGATCTTGTCGACCCGTTGTTTCCAGTCCCAGTACAGCCTGGGGTCGGAGGCTTCAAACACCCGTTGGCGCAACCCGTCGAGGCGAGGCCGGATCCCGCCGACCGCTGAGACGATCGAGGTTTCATGGCCGGTGACCCAGTCTAGGGTTTGGACCTGCTCGTATAGTTGTTGAAGGGCTATTAGCTCTTCGGCAAACCTCTGGCTGTGGTCGGGGGACAGGGACCATAGCGCGTCGACCGCCCGGCGGGCGTTGTCGAGGTCTTCCGCCAAGGCCAGCCGCGGGTCCGGTGAACCTAACGGTTGGCGGAGATGGGCGAGAAGTTGTTGCGCCTCGCGCTCGATGGCCGTTAGGTGCTGCTGGGTCGACTCGATCCCGCTGTTGACCTTCAGCTCATACCGCATGGTCCACGGTAGGGCGGCGATCTCATTGCTTTCCTGGGTGACGGCGTCGAAGTCCTGGGTGATTTTTTCTGTGTCTTGTTGACCTGGGAATTCATTGAGTAGTCGCAGGTAGTCGTCGATACGATCAACGAGGGCGTCCTTCGAGGGTTTCCATATTGTGCGGGGATCGGGAGATGACGGCTCTTGATCGGGCAGCTGGGCGACCTCGGTATCGAGGAAGGAGCGTAACCTGGCCGGCCACTCGTTGCATAATTGGTTTAGGGGTCGCAGATCATCTTGAGCGAGGCAATGGTTAAGGACCGATTGGTAACGCTCATTGATCCGCTTAGAGAGCTCTTGCTTGAAGCTTTCGGTCTGAGGGTTGTGGCCTAGATGCTCAAGTTGCCAAGCGATTTCTTTCCTGATTTCGTTGACCAGATCACCAGCACCGGCAATGGTGGGGGTTAGGGTGATCAGGTCGGCCATGCGTTGACCCAGATCGCTTAGTGTGTGGTGATCGATCTGCTGGCCGGGCATGGCGGCCTGCACCAAGAACTGACCCGAAAACTCCCGGAACCGGTTGGTGATCTCTTTCGGGTCGCCGGGGGCCACCGTGATGGGCTGCCCCAGGCCTAATAGGTCGTACCCCTCATGGATCCGTTCCAGGGCGCCGCCCGGCTCACGGAGAGGGATAAACTCGCTGTAGACTCGGGCGACCCCTTCGACGAGATCCGCTTCCTGCTTCATCGTAGCTGGGACGCGTGCCTGATTGGCTAGCCGAGACAGGTAATCCGCCACCGCTGTGAAGAGTTGTGTAAGTTCGGCGTTACCCGGAGGGGGGGTGGTTGTGACCCACTGCCCGAAGGTTTCGGCCACCTTGTCGATTTCATCGGGCAGTGGCCAAGCTTCGAACCGGTCCCTCAACTTGTCAATGGCTTGTAAGGCGGCTTCTGTTTCGGCGATGGCTGTTGGATCTTTGGCACCGGAGGGGGGGTTGCTCGCAAGGCCTTTAATATCGCCAACCTGGTTGGCGATATCGCTGGCGTTACACTCAATCTTCTCTATGTCGATATGTTTAAGCTGAGCTAAGATCGGCTGTAGATCGGCGTCGTCTTTAGGCCACCCTTGCACGGTGGTCCCGTCGAATTTCTCCTCTAGAGGCAAGAACCAATTGGGTCCCTCGTAGCAGAGACGCTCCCAATTCTCGGGGTTGAATGGGATCACCTTGGGCTCGGGACGGGAAAGGACCGCGGCGATGACGATCGCGATGACCAGTACCGTCACCGCGGTGATCCTCGTGGGTGTCACCAGAGGGGGGTGGGGGACAAGCTTGGGCAGCTCTTCGTCGGCGATCTGACGGAGCGTTAGCTGCGCCTGATCTAGGTTGGGGTTGAGCAGTTCATTGCACAGGTTGCGCCATGCTTCGGCGTTCTTGCCCAGGTGCGCCCAAGGCTTGCCTGCTTGCAGAGGCCAGAGATTGGGCCGGAACCGCTGGTGGGTGATCAGGTTATAGATCAACTCGCCCAGGGCACGGAGGTCACCACGGAAGGTTTGGCTGTTGACTTGGGCCGATGGCCGGGGATCGGTCAACCTGACTTGGGGCTGAGGGCTGTCTGGCGACTCCTGCAACAAGACGTTGTGGGGCTTTAGATTGCCGTGGCCGCGGTCGAACTCCCTTTCGAGCTCGACCAATCCCTCAACGATTCCACACACCAGTGCATGGAGCGATGTGGGACTGAGCCTCGCCTTGCCGACCAGTAGCTTCCGCACCGAACGGGTGTACTTGTCCATGGCGTAGTACGCGCCGTCTTGGGTACGGCTGACTTCATGGATCGGTGCCCAGTGCCGCGCCCCCCCTTCGGCGAGCTTCTGCTGCATCGTGGCTTGATCGAGAAACTGTTCGACGGGATCAGCCCCAGAGCCGCGACCGGGCCGAGGTCGAACGGATTTAATAATGAAATGAGTGTCCGGCGGTTCGCCGTGACGGGTAGCCAGCCAGACCGTGCTGCGGCCGGTCTGGTCTAGCTCACGTACGGGTTGAAAGAGGCCGAACTGGGTCATCAACGAGCTTGATCCACTGGCCGAAACTTCGAGTTCAGAAGCCCAACAAGGTCAACGATATAGAACCATCGGGCAGGTGATCGACGATCTTTTGCCTGGGAAACCCTGATCGTTTCTTTGCCGGCTGTATCGTTACCTATTTGCGTCTAAGATTTTATCCTTGTTTGTAGACTTGGCATGGCGGGATGGGTTGGGTGGTTGATTGTTCGATGCATCTTAACGATCGTCCTCTAATATCCAATACGCCGAAAATAGTTCAATTATTGCGATAGAGGTACGATCATGTTATCAAAGCTTTGAACGTAGGCCAGAAAATGTAGCGCCTGTCGGGAGCTGACGGTCGGTTGAAAGATGTGGCGCCTTACGTAGTGCTTTGCCCCGTTTTGAACGTTCGAGCCCGCTGCATGGCGATCCGCGACTGTGAGGCAGCGGGCCGATCGCCACAAGCATCCGCATCGGTCTTGTATTCACCGTACACCCGTCGAGATAACGCACTAAGATGGTTGTTTTTAGCGATGCTTGATCGCTTACAAGTAGAGGCTTGGGGGGAGGGTGACACTCTATCCGATCACGCTCGATTCTTCGGGCTGCTGGTGATGGATGATGATCGGATCGGACTCGCCCTCAATGAAGACCCGCCCGACGTCGTCGACCACGCAAATCGGGATCTTCCCGGCTTTCCAATCCGCCAAGGGCAACAGCGGCCAGCGCTGGGCGGCGTGGCGGTCCGGGTCGACGCTGATGCGCGCCCCGCCCGGTGAGAGACGATCGATCACCAATCGCGGATACGCAAGCATGTAACCGAAACTGGTCACCCCGCGCGGGTTGAACGAAAGGTTGTTGTTCACGTAAGCGTCGCAGTACCCCAGGCTCTGCTGGGACGTGTTGCTCATGACCTGTAGGTCCCAGTAGCGTTGGGCCCAAGTCCTTTCACGGCCGCCCAGGTACCGCAGCAGGTGATCGCGCCAAAGGTTCTGGCTCACCCACACGTTCTCGACCTCATCGGAGCTGTGCCCGCAGCCGTACGAGCCCAGCGCTTCACGTGCGGCCCCGATCAGGTCGTGTCGGAGACGATTGGTGTCTAAGAGAGTCGGCTGGCCGATGATCGCCGGCAGCAACAGGCCCGAACCGGTGTAAATCGAATAGGCGTCCCACCCGGGCATGTCCACAAAAGGCAGCGGCTGGCCGGTCCAGATATCACGGATCCCCGCGACGGTGCGGTCGACGCACACCGCGTAATGGTCCATCAGCCAGGCCTGATCCTCGATCTTGGCCACGTCGCCATGGGCGGTGCTCTCACACAGGGCCGCGATCTCGTCACGGCCCAGCCGGCTAAGCAGGTCACCGGCGGCTTGCAGCGCCACGACGCGTTTGACCGCCATCGACGTCTGCTTTCGCCCGTACTGCATCGCCGGCGTGGCGTCGTCGATCGGGTTGATCGTCCCCTCGGTGGGGAACCCGCACCCGTCTCGATCGGTCCAGATCAGGTACCGGGCCAGGCGCTCGATCAGGTCCCCATGCCGCCGGGCCAGCTCGAGGCTGCCCACCCAATGGCAGTAGGCCTGGAGCATCAGCAGGTAGTTGCTGTTCTCTTCGATCGGCAGGTTGTGAGGGTACGCCTGGCCGGTGATGTTGATCCCGGCCCCGATGTCATGACTCAAGAAGCTGCCATCGGATTCGGGGTGGGGCTTCTCGTAGCCAGACCACTGATCGAGCTGCAGGCACAGCAGCCGCGGCCAGACCGCTAAGTAGAAAAGAGAAACGTTGTGCTCGACGTTGACCGTCGAATGGTAATACCGGCTGCCCTCCCAGACACTAAACCACTCCTTAGAGGCAAGCGAATCGTCGACGTCTTCAGCTGAGTCCTGCTGGATGATGTCACACCAGAAGGTGTTGCTAAGAAACGACTGGAAGCTCTGGTTCAGCAGGTGCCGCTGGGCCATACGCAGCGGGGCCTGCTCAATGAGCTTCTCGAACCGGCGCGAGTGGGCCAGCCAATCGTCACGATGGGCGATCGCGTCGTCCATCACCGCGTCGAGGTCGGGCCAGTACCGGGCATATCGCAACCGCGCGGATCGGCCGCGGTGTTGGTCGGTATCGAACTTTAAGACCGACTCCCGGCAGTGCGAACCCCACACCAGCCGCCACTTGATCCCGCTGCCGATCTCGGTCACGGGTAGCTCCAGGGTCAACCCCTTGCCGTCGGGGTCGGGCTGGCAGCCGGGGTTGAGGCTAACGATCCGCTCGTAAACCGTCACCTTACCGTCCGCGGCGGCGGACGGCTCATCGATATAATCGACTTCCCGGGGCGTGAGGCTGTTGTGGTAGCTCAAATCGATCTGCCCGCCGTGAGGGTCTTGATTCAGCGACCGGGCGTGGCGCGAGGCGATCCTGGGGATAAACCCGGGGGGTTGGTCGGTGGACGTCGCGGTGATCTGGGTGTTGGGCCGGTCGAGCCGGATAAACAGAAGCACCTTTTCGGGGATGGGCCCGACCGGCTGGGTGCGACGCAGGCGTTTGGCCGCGCTGATGCGCATTTCTAAATAAAACGCCGGCAGGGTGCACAGCTGTTCGTTCTGAGGGTAAAACACGCTGTGGACGTTGAACTCGAACCGCAAACGGTACCGCTCACTGTAGCCGCGGTAGGTGATCGAGTTGATCCGCTCGAACTGCTCGGGGTTGTAAAGCAGCGACCCGCGTGTGGTAAACGGCAACACCCGGTCAGTCCCGTCGGGCTCGACCAGGCCGACCATCAGGTCCAAGGGCCGATCAAGGAACCGACCCAGGGCCGAGTGCCTTACCCTCCGCTGGTGGGGCTCGAACAGGAGATTGAAGCGGCTGCCCAGCCGCGCCAGCGTCCATGTCATTAACAACATAACCGGCTATCCCACTGGCTCATCGTCTGCGGTGAAAGAAACATTGTGCGCAAATCGTAGCGGATTACAACAAAGCCCACAGAATGTCTTTTGATTTCATGCACCCCTACCGCGGCATCCGTGCCTCTTTTCTATCGGCCTCACACCGCCTGGGGCATTGCTTTATTGAGCCGCCGCACCACCTCGACCACGTCGTGTACCGCCCGCTCGATCTGCCGGCGTGTGGTCGACCTGCACAATGAAAACCGCACCGACCCCTGCGCCACGTCGTCGGGCACGCCCATCGCCGCTAGCACGGGTGACGGTTCCAACGACCCGCTCGAACACGCCGCCCCCGCCGATGCGCACAATCCCCGTTCGCTAAGCCCGATCAGGACCGCTTGAGATTCTAGCCCCGCAAACCCCAGAGTTGAGGTATTCCACAGCCGCGAGGAGCAAAAATTTAAATCAGCCCTGTTGCCTCCCGAGCCGGTCGGCGGGCCGCCATGGATCACCGTTCCCGGGACCGCTGCGACCACCGCCCGTTCAAAATTGTCGCGTAAAGACCGTAACACCTTGACCTTGTCGGCGTCCCCGACGAAGGATTGAGCTAGCTGGGCGGCAACGCCCATCCCAATAATCCCTGCGGTGTTTTCCGTTCCGCCGCGCAGCTGTCGCTCGTGAGGCCCGCCGCGCTGGCGGGGGGTTAACGGTACACCTTGGCGGATGTACAACGCCCCGATCCCTTTGGGCCCATGAAACTTATGGGCCGAAAACGTCATCAGATCGATCGGGATTTGGCGCACGTCTACGGGGATCTTCCCCACCGCTTGAGTCGCGTCGATGTGAAACAAAACCTGTCGTCGCGACGCGTGGGACACCGCCTCACCCGCCTCCCGGCGGTAACGGGCGATCGCCTCAGCCAGCTGCTGGACCGGTTGGATCGAACCGGTCTCGTTGTTGGCCCATTGGATGCTCACCAGCGTAACCCGGCTACGCGACGCAGCCATTTCTAAAGCCCGGGTGAGATTGCCGGGACTGACCCTTGCGTCCTCGTTGATCGGTAGTTGGTGGACCGCGACCCCGTCACCGGTCAAGGCCGCCGCCGGTTCGAGGATTGACGGGTGCTCGATCGGGGTCGTGATCAGGGTCCCAGCGAGATAACTGGCATCGCCGGTTCGATCATCGCGATCGTTGAGAGGTATCTTACAGGACGGTCGGTCGCCGCCCCCCAGGACCCCTTGCACAGCCAGGTTGTTCGACTCGGTGCCCCCCGAGGTGAACACGACCTCCCGCGGCAAACACCCGATCAACGACGCGACCGACGCACGGGCCAGCTCGATGCGATGACGAACGCTCTGCCCCAAACGATGGGCACTCGACGGATTCGCCCACAACATTTCATGGGCCTCGCACACCGCTTCGACGACCTGCGGGGCGGGCTGGGTCGTAGCATTGTTGTCGAGATAGATCCACTCCACAGATTGATTGTATGCCTGTGCCGAAGCCAGCGAAAAAGACGCCTTGATCGAGTCTCGATGAACCGGGTGTGACCACCGCGAGCCGCGACTGTGAGGGAGCGGGTTTCTTTGAGCATATGCGAGGCACGGAGACCGGTATGGCTCGACTCGTCAAAGCGGCTCAGTGATGGCCATGGTCAGGAACGTTCACGTCGGTGGTGATCGCCTCCTACGATCGTTCACCCCGCCTTAAGCTCGCGTCGCATGATCTTGCCCGTGGGGTTGCGGGGCAGAGCATCGACACGCCGGATCTCGCGCGGCACCTTGTACCCCGCTAGTGATTCCCGGCACCAGGCACGCAACGCCGTATCGTCGAACGAACAGCCCTCTTCGACTTCGACAAAGGCGATCGGGACCTCCCCGCGCACCCCGTCCTGCTTGCCGATTACCGCCGAGTCGTGCACCGATGAGTGCTTGTTGAGCACCTCCTCGATCTCGCGGGGGAATACGTTCTCACCGCCGATGATCAGCATCTCCTTCTTGCGCCCGGTGATGAACAAGAACCCGTCCTCGTCGAGCTTGCCGATATCGCCCGTACGGAAGTACCGCAACACCCCGCCGTGTCCGTTGGTGGACCCGCTGGACAGGTCGACGAACACATCCCGCGTCTGATCGGGCAGCTTATAGTAGCCCTTCATGATATTGGGCCCGGTGATCAAGATCTCACCCTCTTCACCGGCCGGCAGCGGGTGGTCGTCGGCGTCGACGATCACCTCATCGACCCCCGGCAGCATCGGCCCCACGGCCTGACGCACGAACCGCCACGGCGTCGACCAGTTCGTGATCGGTGACGTCTCCGTCAGGCCGTACCCCTCTAAGATCTGCAACTCGAACCGCTCGATGAATGCATCATACGTCGCCTGGGGCAACGGCTCGCCCCCCGAGATCGCCAGCCGGATCGACGAGAAATCTTCCGGGCCCGTGGACTTGACGCTAAGCAGCGCCCCGTACATCGACGGGACCGCCATGACGATGTCCGGCCGGTGCTCACGGATCAGCGAGACGATCTTCTTGGGCACGAACCGGGCTGAGTTCACCACCTTCGCCCCGATCCGCAGCGGCAACAGGGTCAGCGCCGTTAGCCCGAAGCTGTGGAACTGCGGCAGCACCCCCAAGAACGTATCAGCCCGCTTGATCCGCGCGTGTACGATCGCTGCGTCGACGTTGCTACGCAGGTTCCCATGCGTGAGCATCACGCCCTTGGGCCGGCCGCTGGTCCCGGAAGTGTACAGGATCACCGCCAGATCATCGCGGCCGTGCCACGCCGGCCAGCGCAGTGGCGGAAACCCTGAAAAATCACATTGATCCATCGGTAGCAGCTTGATCGAATCGGGGATCGCCTCAGGGCGCTGGCCGGCCTTACCTTCGCCCGCCAAATAGTCGAGCATCGGCCCGACGGTGATGATCGTGTCGATGTCGCTGTCTTGGATAACGTACCGCAGCTCGTCAGGAGCAAGCAGGTAGTTAAGCGGCACCGCCACCCGACCGGCGGTCCACGCCCCTAATAGAGCGATCGGGAACGCCCCGCTGGTGGGCAGCAGGATCCCGACGTGCTTCGCCGGCGTTGTCGCGTCGATCGCGTCAGCCAGGAACATCGCCCCGCCGAGGATCTGGCTGTAGGTATAGGAACGACGATCATCAACGACCGCCACCCGTCGCGGCGAGGTGATCCCCTGCATCAAGATCGGCCCGACCAGGCTCATCGGTGGCAGTATACCTATCAAGGCCGCGATTGTGGCGTGAGCCGCAAATCCTCCCGCCCGGCGCGTGTACAATACGCAACATGCTTATCGCGGTCACCGGAGCGACGGGGTTCCTCGGGCGGTATATCGTCAACCACCTGCTACAACAGGGGCACACCTGCCGGTGTTGGCACCGGCTTAGCAGCGACAGGGGCGGGTTTATCAACGATGGCCAAGGGATCGAGTGGCTCGAAGGCCAACTCAACGCCCCCGACGCGACACGGGCTCTGCTACAAGGTGTCGACGCGGTGGTGCACTCGGCCTTGGAGCGCGGCGACCACTGGAGCCCGACCCCCGATCGGCTGATCCCGTTCGTCGAGACCAATATCCTAGGGTCCCTAAGGCTGATCGACGCAGCGTATCACGCATCCATCGGGCGGTTCGTGTTCATCTCGACCTGTGCGGTCCACGACGTGATCCTCGACGACCGCCCCCTGGACGAGGCCCACCCGCTGTGGCCGCTTAGCCACTACGGCGCCCACAAAGCCGCGATCGAGAAGTTCGTCCACAGCTACGGCCTGCCCACCCCCGGGATCAACTCCCGCAATCCATCCGGCTGGCCGATCTGCTGCCTACGCCCCACCGGGATCTATGGCGTCGCCCACCCGCCCGAACACAGCCGGTGGTTCAACTTGATCCAAGACGTGGTCAACGGCAAACCGATCGAGACCGCAGCGGGCGGTAAAGAGGTCCACGCCGCTGACGTCGCCCAGGCGGTGGGGATCTTACTCTCCGCCGATCCGGCGAAAATCGCTGGCCAGTCGTTTAATTGCTACGACGTATACATTAGCCAAGAGCAGGTCGCCCGCGTCGCGAAGGACTACGGCTCAAGCTCAAGCCCGATCAGCGACCTCAACCAGGGCCCGAAGCACCAGATCGACACCTCCAAGATCCGCGCACTGGGGATGACGTTCGGTGGCAACCCCTTGCTAGAAAAAACCGTCAAGCAGCTTGTCGATGCCGTGAAGGCGCCCGGCAAGCGACACCTCTAAGCCACAACCACTTGGAAGACGTGAACCCGTCTCGTCGGGTATGGCAGGCTGTCTATGACAGAGGCTGCCTCACGGCTGGGTCACCGCTCGTGGGTTTGGATTGATGCCCCTCTCGGGTGTCATCGCGGTGTGATCCGGGTGCGCGGAACGATCCTCTCCGGGCTCAACCGGATTATCGACGTGATGCTTGGTGACGCGTGCACACCGGATCCGCTCGAGGACGCACCGGCACAAAGCGTGGCGAGCGTGCTCCAACGCAAACCTCTCCCACCAGATGCGTACTTGTGCTAAAGTTCTAGAGAGGCTTTGAGTGTCTGGATTACCCCCCATCCCGGATGGACCGGCGACGTGGCTCTTGTCGCCGCAAGGTCATGCCCCGGGTCAACACGATCACCGACGTGGCACTTAGATACGCGATGCGTACAGATGGACCGATTTGAGCTAGAGCTGAATATCCTCGAGCGGATCAGCCAGATCCTTGGCGAGGGCTTGGAGCTGGGGCAAGTGTTCCAGCACGCAATGACCGTCCTCACCGAGCAGCTGGACATCCAGCACGCCTCGCTGGTGCTGCGCGACCCGGCGACGGACCGGCTGCGGCCGTTCGCCTCGGTCGGGACGCAGGTCGATGCACCACCCGTCGATCTAGCGGGTTTTGAGGCAGACAGTACCAGCGATAACCCGGACGCCACGAGCTTAGGCCAGGGCAGAAAGAACCCCCCGGGCGGATGGGAAAGCCAGATCGCCGCAGCGGTGGTCACGTCGGGCAAGCCCCGCGTGATCGCGGATATCAGCCACCCTCCAGAGCTCCCCACCGCTTCGAGCGCCGAAGCATCCATGAACGATCCGCGCTCAGAACAACACCCACGCACCAGCCGAGTGATTAGCCTGGTCTCCGTTCCTATTAAGGACGGGGAGGTGTTCATCGGGGCGGTGACGGTGTTCAAGCCCTGGATCGATCACGACACACTCGCCGCCGACGCTCGCCTCTTAAAGATTATCGCCGGGCTGATCAGCCTAGCTGTTCGGATGCACCACGTGGTCCAACTCGAGCGCCAGCAGTGGCTCGAAGAAACCCAGCAGCTGCGCGAGAACCTCCACAGCCAGTACAAGTTCGGCAACATCATCGGCACCAGCGAGCCGATGCTCGACGTCCTGCGCACGATCGCCCAGGTCGCCCCCACCCGGGCCACGTGCCTGCTGCTGGGCGAGACCGGCTGCGGCAAGGAGCTGATCGCCAAGGCGATCCACTACAACTCGCCTCGCAGAGACAAGCCGCTGATCCGCGTCAATTGCGGGGCGTTGAGCGATCAGATCCTCGAGTCAGAGCTATTCGGCCACGTCCAGGGCGCGTTTACCGGCGCCGTGCGGGATAACGTCGGCCGGTTCAAAGCCGCCGACGGGGGCACCATCTTCCTCGACGAGATCGGGACCCTGGCCCCACGGCTTCAGATCAAGCTGCTGCGTGTCCTCCAGGAGCGGCAGTTCGAGCCGGTCGGCGACCACCGCCCCGTCACGGTCGACGTGCGCGTGATCGCGGCGACAAACCTCAACCTCGAAGAAGAGGTGCGCAAGGGCTCGTTCCGCGACGATTTGTACTACCGGCTCAATGTCGTGGCCCTGCACGTACCACCGCTGCGCACCCGGCGCGAGGATATCCCGCTGCTGATCGACCACTTCCTGGTCCGGTATAACAAGGAAAACCAGCGCCACCTGCAAACCCTAAGCCGCGAGGTGCTCTCGACGCTGATGCGGTACCCCTGGCCCGGGAACGTCCGGGAGCTGGAAAACGCGGTCGAGCGCGCGGTGGTCATGTCGACCAGCGAGCACTTCACCGAAGAGTTATTGCCGCTGCAGATCCGCTTGTTCGCCTCGCAAGGGCGCACCAACGCCAGCCGCGACTCGATCCAAGCCCTGGCCACGCGAATCGCCCGCCAGGCGGTCAAGCAACCCAACGGCTACGATCGCCACGGCGCCACGGGCCGGGGCAGCCGGGGGATCTACGACCGCGTCATCACCGAGATCGAGCGCCACCTCATCCACGAAGCCCTTAACCTCAACCGGCAGATCAAGGTCCGCGCCGCGGATTTCCTGGGTATCAACCGCAACACACTCAACAAGAAAGTCAAGGAATTGAAGATCGAAGCGTCCCGATGAAGGACCGATGCGGGCTCTATCTGCGGGCTGGCAGCCCGCAGCTGGGGGTTGGGATCGTCAGGCTCCGTCCTCAGCCTTACCGCTACGGGTCCCCCCGGGCCATGATTAGCATCGCGGGTTTCAACGAACGGCCACAACCTGCTCGGTATCGGCAAACGCGTACCCGGCCGTATCGTTTTACCTCCTGACGCAATGCGTCGATGGACGCAACCCACATCCACGGTGCCCGAGTCACCGTCCATCATGATGCCGGCCACCTGCCGCGTCTGCTGATGACCCGCCCTCGCTCCATGGACGACCTCACCGGCGCCGACGGAACCGTTGCTGTATGCCGCATCTGCGATCGATTTAATCCCATCGTGACGATCAAAAATCGTGATCCAGGAATGCGGTATGATGTCGGCTATGGAAGCCGTCACCCAGAGCCCTCCGATCGCTATCCGTCGCAAGGCGTTCGAGGGGCCAACGCGCGACGTCATGGAAGCAGCGGCGCGTTGGGAGATAAGCGTGCTCGACCACGGCCTGATCGCCCTGGTCGACGTCATGCCGCGCCTCGTGCCCGAGGGGCAGACCGCCGACAGCGCGATCGTCCAGGCCGCCCGGGTCAGCTACGGCCAAGGGACAAAAAAGATCAACGAAGACCGCGGCCTGATCCGGTATTTGTTGCGGCACCGGCACACCACGCCTTTTGAGATGATCGAGTTCAAGTTCCATGTGGTCATGCCGATTTTCATCGCCCGCCAGTGGATCCGCCACCGCACCGCAAACGTGAACGAGTATTCGGCGAGGTACTCCGTCGTCCCGGATCGGTTTTACGTCCCGTCGCAAGAGAATATCTGTATCCAATCACCGGCCAATCGCCAGGGGGGCGCCCAGCCGGTTGACGCCGGGACCGCCGAGGAATTCCTGGAGTACCTGCGTCACTGCCAGGCTCAATACACCCAGTACGAGAAGCTGCTTGATGGTGGCGTGAGCCGGGAGTTGGCCCGTATCGGCCTGCCGGTGAATGTCTACACCGAGTGGTACTGGAAGTGCGATCTGCACAACACCCTGCATTTCCTTAGCCTGCGGATGGACGAGCACGCCCAGCGGGAGATCCGCGAATACGCTCACGCGATGTTCGCCCTGATCAAGCCGATCGTGCCCGTAACCGCCGAAGCGTTCGAGGACTATCGCCTCGGCGGGGTCCATTTGACCCGTTTAGAGATCGAAGCGATGCGTACCGGGCAACCGCTGGCGACCGATAACAAACGCGAAAACGACGAATGGCTGGCCAAGCGCAACAAGCTGGGTCTATAGCGGTTTCATCGCACGTGCATTGTGATCCCCTGGCGAGAGGACCCATCAACAAATCATGATTCGTCGAGGGTGCCGCCGCGGGCACACTGCGTGCAGCCCTGAGCATTCGGGTCCAACTCAACACCCAAGACCGCACGGAGGATGGATCAAAATAGCCCCGCCTTTGGTGGGCGAGGCTATGAGCGCGGCGTGGACCGTAAGCCGAATTCTGTTCACCCCGGTCTGCCTGTGAAACCGCCTAGTAAAAGGCGTTTTACCGGCTTCATCCCAGGGCGGCGACCATTTCTCTAGACCCGTTGTTGCCAACGGGCTCAAGCGGCCTACCCGCAAGGCCCAGAGGATCTCTGAGTAGCCGGACCAGCCATCCCCGAATGCGGGGGCACCGCCTCCGGGGACCTCACTGCTTGGCCTTGCACGCGGTGGGGCTTGCCGTGCCCGGGTTGTCACCAACCCAGCGGTGCGCTCTTACCGCACCATTTCAACCTTACCTGTGCCCGCCCGATTCGAAGATGGGGGTCAATCGGGCCGGGCGGGCCATCGGCGGTGTGTTTTCTGTGGCGCTATCCCTCGCCGAGTGGTCGCGGTGACGGGTCACCCGATCGCCCGACGGGTGGGGGTTACCCACCACCGTGTCCTGCCGTGTTCGGACTTTCCTCCCGGGTTCGATGAGGCCATCACCCGAGCGGTCGTCTCGTCCACGCCGCGTAGGGGATTATACGCGCCGTGTATCCAAGTGCCGCGTCGATGATCCCGCTGACCCCGAGAAATGGACATACCGCGTACAAGATTTTCCCCGCCATGGTGTCTGCGATGGGGACCCTGCCTCTGCCGGGTGAAGCAGGCTGACCGCGATGAGGATCCCGTCGTTGATCAGGATCACGGACCACGGCTACATCTCGACGGGTCTTCGTAGTACCCTGTACGCCTCATGACCGAGGATCATGACCGTCCTTCGGTGCAGCTCTGGACCGGCGCGGCCCGGGTAACGCTTGTGATGCGGGTGTTCGACGCGATGGGTGATCGTGTGCGGCCCGTCGCCATCGGTGGGCCGCGCGGCGGGCAGGTGGCTGAGCTGGCCGACCGCCTGGGCTGCCCTTACGTCGATGACGCCCGGAAATTGATCCTCGATTACCGCGCGCGTTATCTACTGGTGGCGAACACCGAAGGCCTCTCTTTAGCTGACTTCGAAACAGCCCTGGATCGGGGTATCGACATCTTGGCCCTGGAACCGATCATTGACGGGTTGTCCCCGTCGATTTTCAAAAGAACACCGAACACTCAAAGCGGCAGGATCATCCCCGTACCCGGGTTCGCGTTTAGCCCCGGGTGGGAGCAAGCGGTCGACCCATGGGACGGCCTGGGCCGTATCCAGCTTATTGCTTTGGCAAACGTCGGCCCGGGGCAAGAATGCTCTTTGTATACCCGCGTCGCCGATGGCTGGCGCACGGTGGTCGGTTTGGCGGGGCTGCCGGAATCGATCGATGCTTCTCTAACGGGGCCTCTAGCTCATGCCCCCGAAAGCCTGCGGGGACTGGCCGGTCACCTATCGGCCCACGCTCGCCTGCCCGAGGGGGGCTGCGCCTTGCTTCGCTGTAGCGACCAGCCGTCCTATCATCAAAGCCAGCGTGTGTTGGACGTTCAAAGCGAAAACGGCCGTCTATGGATCAGTGACGGCTCCTACGCGTTGTACGGCCCCCGCGGCGAACGCCTTGAAGGCTCAGCACCATCCACAAATGACCCCGCACCACCCGAGCAACCCCCGATCGATCGCCTGATCGCCTTCCAGTGGAAACGTCTCCTAGCCCAGGTCAACCCGCCGCCCGATGGCCCTGATCCGGTCGACGAAGCCCAAGTGATCGCTTGTTGCTTGGCGTCTTTATTGTCCGCCCGCACGGGTGTGCCGGAGAACCCGCACAAGTTCTTGAAACTACACGGGCATTAGGCTCTGTGATGTGGATCGGCAACTGAAGGAGGGTTGACATTGTCCATAGGGCTCGCACACTACCGTGGATGCGGATCATCGGCCACGGTATCGATTTCCTCGAGATCGCCCGGCTCGAGCAGGTCCTCGAGCGTCACGGCGATCGGTTTCTGCAGCGCTGTTTCACAGAAGCGGAGCTAACCTACGCCCAAAGCCGCAAGCGGCGACTCGAGCACCTCGCGGGGCGGTTTGCCGCCAAGGAGGCTATTTTCAAAGTGCTGGGCACCGGCTGGGGACAAGGCGTGGCGTGGACCGACGCGGAGATCCTCAGGCAACCTACCGGCCAGCCGTATGTCGTGATGTCTGGACAGGGCCTGGCGGTCGCGGATCAGCTGGGGATCGATCAGTGGTGGGTCTCCATCACTCACACCGCCACGCACGCGATGGCTAGCGCGATCGGGGCAACGTCGTAGCGACGTATTTCAGACATGGCTTCGTAAGGTGAAAGGGGTCATCTTCAAGCCGTTGCTTCGGCTCATACGGAGTTCGAGGGTCACCGGTCTAGGGATTCGTCTTTTTCACCCGTTTCGTCACCTGAAGTAGATAAATCTTGGTCATGGCCGAGATTTTGTCCCACATCCGTGGTGTTTTCTGACGGGATATGGGCGGAATCCTGAGATTCCGGGGGGCACAGCTCGACCTGGATCGTAGGGCTATCGTGGGCTTGAGTGACCAGGATCGCCCGTTGCTTGACCAGTTCGAGCATCGCTAGGAACAGGCCGATCAATTCGCTACGCGTGCGGCGCCCGGTGAAGATCGCTTCGAACGTCATCGGCCCGTCGCGTTTGAGCCGATCGAGGATGTCTTCGGCGTGCAGTGCGATCGGGGTATCGTCGACCACGACCTCATGCTCGACCGGACCGCGGCCCACGGACTCCATCACCCGGGCGAACGCTTCGCTTAGGTCCCAGAGGCTGACGTCTTCGAGGCTGATTTCTAACGCTTCTGACGGGTTGTCCGGGTCATCTTCTGTGGAAACGGGTTGCATTTTGGAGGGTTGGACGGGGAACCGGGCCTCCCAATCCTCACGCCGGGTGTCGAGTTCACCCGCGGCGTCTTTGAATCGCTTATAAGCCAGCAGCTGCTGGACGAGTTCGTACCGGGGGTCGAGTGGATTGGCTTGAGCCGTGGTTTCGTCGCTGTCGGTGGGCGTTTGTGAGGCGGGGGGCATCAGCATCGCGCTTTTGATTTCAAGCAGGGTGGCCGCCATCAACAGGAACTCCCCGGCCAGGTCGACATCGATCTGTTGGATCAGGCTAAGGTGATGAAGGTACTGTTGCGTCAGCTGGGCCATGGGGATGTCGTGAAGATCGATCTCGTCACGGCGGACCAGGTACAGTAACAGGTCCAGCGGCCCGCTGTAGCTGGGCAGTTCGACCCGGTAAGCCTCACTGGCGGTAGCGGATGAGGTCATGGATTATTTTCGCGGTTGCTGCAATGCATCGCCGTAGCCATAATGACGTCAACATAATCGTCTCACGCCCATGAATAAAGTCAAAGCCCCGATCCCCGCCGTGCACGTACCCAGCCCACGCGACCAACAAGCCGGATTCGCCAAGCAGGTGCTCGAAGCAGAAGCCGCTGCGGTGGGCCGGATCGAGATCGATCCCTCGTTCCACGACGCGGTGGACCTGATCCTCAAAACCACGTCAGACACTCGTGGAGACCCAGGTTCTGATCAGGGGTCTCCCGGAAGCCGCGGGGGCGGCGCGGTCGTGGTCAGCGGGTTGGGCAAGAGCGGGCTGATCGGGCAGAAGATCTCCGCGACCCTGGCTTCGACCGGCACGCCCAGCCATTTCCTGCACCCCACGGAGGCGATGCACGGCGACCTGGGCCGGGTTCGGCGCGATGACGTCGTCCTGCTCTTGTCGTTTGGGGGCAACACAGAGGAAGTGGTGTCACTGGCGACGATCCTGCGGCAGGACGGGGTGGGTGTGATCTCGATCGTGGGCAAGCCGGATTGCGACCTGGCGCGGCTGTCGACCGTGTGTCTGAGCGTCGGGGACGTGGCCGAGGCGTGCCCGCACAACCTAGCCCCGACCGCCTCGACGACGGCGATGCTCGCTTTGGGCGATGCCCTGGCGTTGTGCGTGGGGCGGCGACGCGATTTCGGGGTCGACGAGTTCCGCAAGAACCACCCTGGGGGGATGCTCGGCAGGCAGCTGATGCCGGTGGTCCAAGCGATGCGCGTCCGCGCCGGCGAAGGGTTGCCCGTTGTAAAGAACAACCTTACCGTCGAACAGGCGCTACAGACCGATACGCGGCGCGGAGGGGTGCGGCGGGCGGGGGCGTTGCTCGTGGTCGATCGTGAAGGTCGCCTCGCGGGTATCTTTACAGATAGTGACCTGCGGCGGCTGCTCGTTAAGGACGGTCACAACGCGCTGAACCTTCCGATCCGGGAGGTGATGACCGCTAACCCTCGACACCTGACCGGGGACAGCCTGATCCGCGACGCGGTGCAGCTGGTGCGCGAATACCGGATTGATGAGGTCCCGGTGGTGGATCACGACCTCAAGCCGCTGGGGCTGATCGACGTCCAAGACCTGCTCGCCTTGAAGGTGATCGAAGGTTGACCCGGGCCGGCCACGACGCATCCCGTCTCATAAGAACATCTCATCATGAGTGATTTAGCGGATATCCGGTTGATCGTGTTCGATGTCGATGGGGTGCTCACGGACGGGTCGATCATCCTCGACGATCGAGGGCGCGAGTCTAAGCGATTCCACGTGCGTGACGGTTTCGCGATCCGCGCGGCGATGATGCTGGGGCTGAAGATCGGGGTCGTCACCGGTCGCAGCTCGGCTTGCGTGACGCTTCGGATGAGCGAGCTGGGGGTCGACTTATTGCTCCAAGGGGTCAAGGACAAAGCGATCGGGTTGGAGACGCTGTGTCAGCACGCGGGGGTCGAGCCGCCCGAAGCGGCGTTTATCGGCGACGACCTGATCGACCTGCCGGCGATGTTGCGGTGTGGGTACCCGATCGCGGTCGCGGACGCGGTCAAGGAAGTCAAGGGTATCGCACGCTATAACACCCACGCCCGGGGCGGGCGCGCCGCGGCCCGTGAGGCGATCGAGCATATCCTCAAAGGCCAGAAACGCTGGGACGAGCTGCTGGAGCGGTACGGGGTGTGAGAAAGTGTGCCACTGGCGGCTGGCCCGCCAGTGCGAAAGGCGGCAGCTCAAAACACTGGCTGACAAGCAGCCAGTGGCACACCCTTTTTGGGATCTGTATGTTTCCCACACACTTTCTAAGACGCTTGGGGATGATTCCGTCATCACACGCAGCGGGCGGCGACGAGATGGATCTCTTGATGATTATGGAAGGGTGAGCACCTGCCCGTCGACGCTGTAGACGCTGTTGGGGCCGTTCGGGTCGATGGTCCCGCTGGTGATGCGGCCGCTCCATTCGTTTCCGTTGAGCCAAGGGCCGGGCTGGTTGACGTAAGAGCCGTTCCGATAGCCATACCCGGGCCCCAAGCCGCCCATATCCGCCGGCGGGCCCGACACCCACGACGAGATCATCCCGAACATGAAGAAAGCCCCTAACACGATCGCGGCGCCCATGAGGTAGCGGCGTAGTTTTGAATGAGGTGGATTGTTCTGCATCTTCATCGCCAACTCCTTTCTGACATATCTATCTAGAGCGTTTTCGAATTACCTGTATCGTTTCACGGCGAGCCGCGCGCGTCAGCAAGCGGGTTGCTCTAGGCGTCCGACCCGCTCCCTCACGGTCGCGGCTCGCAGCGGGCGCGATACGCTCATCGAGAGATCGCTCTAGCGGTCGACTAACCTGCGACACTCTTAAATACGCACAGGCTCGCCCGATATAGGCGCGCCATGAAAAAAAAGTGCCGGGATTGAACGTCCCGACACTTTCTTCGATTGTTTTCACGTTCTTATCGAACGGTGGGATCAAGATCGGCGACGCAGCACCGCCAGGCCACCAAGAGCCAGCACGACCGCTGTGGTCGGCTCAGGGACCAGGGTAAACGTCATGGTGCCTAGAGACTGACCGCCGATCACCTGCCCGGTGGTGTCGGTGATTAGGCTGATCGGATCCGGCGGGTCGGTGACCGAGCCACCAGGTTCTGTCCCCAGCGACATCGCGTCCTTGGTGATCGTCCCGCCGTCGTAGGGCAGGATGTCCACCACGACTTCGTCGACCCACTGATCGTTATCTCTCAGGGATTGCCCCGAGACCCCGACGAACCAGTCCGGGCTGGGGCCGATCATGGCGATCAGGGTCACCAGCGGGAATTCTTCTTCGATGTCAAACATGAAGCTTGGTTCGATGCAGGCGGGGTTGTCCACCCCGACCGGGCAGATCCACCCCGGCACACTGATGGTGCTGCCGGCGGTCCCCGCGGTCACGGCATTTTGAAACTCGGCGTCGAGCGTCGGGGAGATGCCCGCCTCAGCTTCCTGCTTCACCCCCGGGCTGGCGACCTGACCTTCTTCCCAGAACGTCACCTCGTCGGAGTGCGTGGCCCCGGAAAACGAATCGAAGTGGGAAACTGGGAGGATGGCTCCGGGGTGAGTGGTCGAGCTCCAGGTGACATCGAAGTCAACCCGGTATTTCGCGGTCTGAGCGTCAGCGGTAGACAGCCCCGGTCCTACAAGCATCGAGGCTGCGCACGCCGTGGCGATCACTGTCTTCGAGGTCAAACCCATAAGCATACTTCATTCTCCTTGCAGTAAATAAGGTTGATAGCGGTACCGATCCACAATCCATATTAGAATTCTTCCAACCTTGTAAAATACTCATTGAGATCCGGCGGTCTGTAACCTGGGTCACTGAACTCAGGAATTTGCGATTTTTTCCAGAGCGGCGACATCGACGATCTGGATCCGTTGACGGCTCAATTTCAATATGTCCTTAGATTCAAAATGTTTAAGGATGCGACTGATCACCTCCCTCGCCGTGCCCAGTTCCAACGCCAGTTGCTGATGCGTGACATGAGCTTGAGGGCCCAGCATCAGCAGATGATTCGCCAGCCGCTCGTCAAGCCGTTTGAACGCGACCTCCTGAAACAACGACATCAGGATTAATATCCGGTCGGCGTAAGTGGTGAAGACATATGATCGAAACGCGTCAGATTCGGCTATGAGTTTATGGAAAAAGTTGCTCGAAATAGCCACCGCTGTGACCCGGGTATCGGCAACCCCCCGAGCTGGGTAGGGGGTATCGGCCAGCAAGCAGCTTGTGGTCAAGACGCAACTTTCGCCAGGTTCGACCCGGTACAGCAAGATCTCACGGCCTTGCGGCGAAGACATGAACACGCGTAACGAACCCGAGGTAAGGAATAAGAACGCGTCGCACCGGCTGCCGACCCCGAACACGGTGGTTTCACCCGGTACCGCCACCAGGTCGCCCTGTTGACCCAGCACCTCGAGCTGCTGCGTCGACAACCCCTTGAGGACAGGAAAACATCCCAGAACTCTTTCCAACTCAAAAGAAGATAGCACGGAGTGCGGTTCCCACGCTGCCAACAGACCTAAGAGGTTGGCTATGACAGTAGTCTCGCATGCTTGTCGATGGGAGTCCAGCGGATTAAAGGGCTAGACAGGTCAGGGCAGATGGGTGACGCCGGCCCACGGCCAGAAGACCCGCGGGCACGCTATCTACGGGATCGTCGCCATGATGGATCAATCCATCGATGGAGCTAACGATTTGATAGACGCCCCGTCAAACCTAGCGCCGGCGCCCCATCCGCAGGGCCCGTCGTTGCATTGACAGGCCGATCGTCGGCTCATTACGATGCCCTAGATGTGGCTGCGTACCTCGGTTTTCGTGGGTTGGGGGTTGGTGCTGTTATTGTGTATTGCACCGATCGGCTGCGATGAACAACCCGATCATCGCCGTGCGTCAAGCCCTTCAACCCGATCGACAACCACCTCCCGTCTTCGTATCGTCAGCCTAGCACCGGCGTTGACGCAGATGATCGTCGACCTGGGCTGTGGGGATCAGCTCGTGGCGGTCGCGGAAAGCGACACCGCCGCTCCCCCGGGTCTGCCGGTGGTCGGCAACTACCAGGCGATCGATGCCGAAGCGCTGCTGGCGGTCAAGCCCACGGTAGTCGTGACCATGTCCGATCGTCATCCGGTGCCCCGTTTGCTGACCGAGATGGCCGCCCAGGGCCGGTTCGAGCTGGCGGTGTACCCGTCGCCGCTACAGGTCGAGCAGGTCACGCAGATTATTTTTGACCAAGAAGAACCGTCGACGCAGCCAACCCCCGGCTACCCTTGTCTTGGAGAAGTGCTGGGCAAGCCGTTCGAGGCGTTCAAGCTCGCGGCCCGGTTACAGACCCAGCTGCGGGATCTGCAACGGATCACCGAAGATGCCCCGAAGCCGCGGGTGTTGATGGTGTTTAACACCCGGCCGATGATGGCCTGCGGCCCCGGCACGGCCCATAATCAGCTCCTGCAATACGCCGGGGCGATCAACGCCGCCGAGGCGATCGGGTCGGGCCAGGCCCCGACCCTCGACCGCGAACTGCTGCTGGCCGCCGCCCCGGACGTGGTCCTGCTTCTGCTTCCCAACGCCCCGCCGCTGGGATCGATCGAGGAAGACAGCCGGCTCGCGGAGCTGCGTGGCTTAGATATCCCCGCGGTCAAGCACGATCGAGTGGTGTTGATCGATGACCCGTTGGCTTTGCTTCCCAGCAGCTGCTTGGTGCGTATCGCCGCGGCGATGTCCAAGGCGATCCACCCGGACTTAGTCGATCCGATCGACCAAGCGATGCGCGTCGCCACAACGGCGAGAGAGCAACCCCCTTTAACCACGGGCGAAGCCGGTGAGGTCCAGTGGCTAACCACCCAACCCGATGCGAGCGTGGAGTAAACGCGACGCAGAACACCTCCAAGCGACCGGTCACGGTGCTGGGCACGTTGCTGGTCCTGTTGGTCTTAATGGGATGTGCGCGGCTGTGTGTGGGGTATCACAGCGGCTGGCCGGACGGCAACCCGGCGCGGGCGGTGTTCAACGTGTTCCTAGGCGACTGGTGGCCTCTGGCAGCCGATCACGGGCTGACGGTGATGGACATCCGGATCAAACGGGTGATCTTGGCGGTCTTGGTGGGGGCGGCGTTGTCGGCCTCGGGGGTGGGGCTTCAGGCGCTGCTGCGGAACCCGCTGGCCGAGCCGTTCATCTTGGGCCTGTCGAGCGGGGCGGCGGTGGGGATCATGCTCCAGTCGTGGCTGGGGCAGCGTCTGCAGATGCAGATGGGCGGGGGGCAGGCCGGGGCGCTGGTGGGTGCGTTGGTCAGTATGGCCGTGGTGTACGCGGCGGGGAGGCGGCGTGGGGTGGTCGACCCGATCGGGCTGCTGCTGGTGGGGGTGGTGCTGGCGACCATCAACGGGGCGCTGATCATGCTGCTTAGCTACCTCTCGGACCCGGGGGGGCCACAACGGGAGATCACCCGGTGGATGATGGGCCAGCTCGACGAGGGGATCACCGCCTCGAGCGTGACGATGGTCACGGCCGGAGTCGTGCTCGGCGGTGGGTTGCTCTGGTGGCTGGGCGAAGGGGTCGACGTGGCGACGTTTAGTGATGTGGAAGCGGTGAGCATGGGCGTGGACCTGCGTCGGCTGCGGTCGCTGCTTTTTGTGATCTCGGGAGGGCTTGCCGCTGGGGCGGTGATGGTCGCGGGGCCGATCGCGTTTGTGGGGCTGATCTGCCCGCACCTAGCGCGGCTGCTGGTTGGGCCCGCCCACCGTCCACTGCTGATCGGGTCGGTCCTGATCGGGGCGATCCTCCTATTGGTTGCCGATACCGCCAGCACCACGATCGACTTTGGACAGGGCCGCGTGCCGGTGGGGATCTTCACGGCGATATTGGGCGGGCCTGTGTTTATCTGGATGCTGAGGTCGCAGCTGGGACGTGGGGAATGGTAAAGCTCGCGGCCGTCAAGGATCGTCGGGTACTCGCCGCAGCCGGTGGCGGGCCAGCAGGTACCAGTCTCGCAGGACATCAACCTGGAACTGCGCCAGGTCGGGATCGCCCCAGACCCAAAACAGCGGAGCATCAGGCGGCAAGTATGAGCGTAACACGTACCACCAACGGGATTGATCGAACAGCTGGGTCAGCGATAGCCGCTCCTCGCCTTTGGGGTTGAGCAGGTAATCCATCGCCGCGGGGTGACCCTTGTGGAGCATGGCCAGCAGGACCGTCGTCGTGGGCACGTCAGGCCGCAGCAGCAGGTTCGGAGCTAGCTGCTCAATGTCGACCCCGTTGGGTAGCGCCTGGCCCTGCATCCACATCCCTAGCGCCATCACCTGCTGAACATGCCAGATGTCCTCGTGCCGCTGTTTCTTGGCCAATAGCTTGGGCTGCGAACCGGTCAACCCCGCCAGGATCGCTCCGGAACACTTAGCGTCGTCATTGAAGTCGGTTAAAAGCGAGGCGGCCAACGCCTCGTTTTGTTGCGGCGAGAACCGCTGGGCCGCGACGAGGCATGCCAGGTCACGCATCGCCGGTCTCGGCGACGCGAAGACGTAACGCAGGTCGGCGGGGGACGGGTTTTTCATCACCGCCACCGCCGCCCACCGCAGCAGATCGGGCATGGGGTCGGGGATCTGGATGGCGGTGCGGCCCTGTTCCAACCCCTCAAGCACGGCCAGGGTCACGAGCGGTTCGTCAAGCAATGTTTGCGTGTTGCTATGGAGAACATTCACGAGATCTTGCCCGCCCCACCGCGGCACACGCAAGGTCGCTGAGAGGATCAACGGGGCGAGCCTCGGGTCTTCTAGGTCCGCCGACAACGCCGACGCGAGAAACGCTTCGATCGCTGTTTGAGCACGATCGTTGGATCGAACGTTTTGAACGTTTAGACTCAGGATCGCCCGCCAGATCAATGGCTGGTTCTGATCGTTGACTTGATCGACGGAAGGTGGGATCAGATCGATAAGGGCGTCTCGAGCGGTAGGTGAATCGCTTTGATGCAACGCGTACACCGCCGCGGCCCGGATGGCGGGCTCAACGCTAGCGTCCGTGACCGCTTCGATCGCCGGTTGAGGGTGGTCGGGGTTGGTACGGGTTGTGGCCCAGAGGATCGCCGCCGCCACCTCCGGTCGCTGCCCACGCCAATCCGCGGAGATCCCGCTAGACGGGTCGAGCAGGCCCAGGAGGATCCACGCGTGGCGGGCGATTTCAGATTCCTGGTCGCCCGTGGCCGCGGCGATCAGGGTCTCGTAGCTGTGACGATTTCGTGCGATGCCTGCAAGCTCCGCAGCGGCGATCAGGGCGTTGTAACGAACATCGGGGTTAGCGTCGTCGAACCATTGTTTCAATAGATCCGCTAGCAAGGGATGGTCGGCCAGGCTCGATAGGTCGGCGACGAGTTGGGTCGCCATGATCTTCGCCTCAGCCGAGGGGTCGTTGCCCATGATCGCGATCCACCGCAGCCACGCGGTGTCGGGGATGGGCGGTCGTCGCCACTGCCCGGCACGGTCCAAGGCGTTGACGAGTTGCAGGAAATTGGACTGGTCGGGGATGTCGAGGTGCCTGATCGCTGCCTGTAAAACGGCGGGGTCGTTTTGAGCGTGGCCGACCACGTAGCTGAGCGCCTGTTCGCGGGCGGTTAGGTCCGGGGCGGTGAGCTGGTTGAGCAGGACCCGTTTCTTGAGGCGCGGGATGATCGGCCACGCTAACAGGACCGTGAGGGTCGAGGTGATGAACACGCTGGCGATGACCCAGCGCCAGCGCGGTGGGCGTTGTCGTTTCATCGGTCATGGGTTCCATCGGGCATGCGGTCGCAAGCCGGCGTGGTCAAAGCGTGACTTAGAACGGATCTACCGATGCCAAGGTCATCATGTCGATTTGAAGACAATGGCTCAAAACCGGCTTGCCGTAAGCACCGAATCTGTCATGGATCGATCACGAACACGTAGATTATCGGATCCGGCATGGGTTGCCAGGCCCCCATGAGGCGAGGGCATCGGATGAGGTCACGACCAGCGTGATCCGCGTCTCAAGCCGCCTTCTAACAGACCATCCGTAGCCTAACGCACGCGGTGATTCACGCCGATCTGTCAGTAGGGGATCTGCGGTTTGGTCCCGTTACCCTGTGCAGGAAAGGGCTCTACGCGTGTTGCTGCCAGTTGTTGAGGCCTCCGGATCCGGCGCGACGGCCAGTCGCCTGCCGTCGCGGTTGGTTTGGGGCGTGATCGGGATCAGCGCGCTGCCTTTGCTTCTGAATATGGTCGGGGTCGACCTGGGTTCGCGGTCGGCGCCCCTGGAAGAGGTCGATCTGCACAAGTTGTCCGCTTCCGGCATCGCCGACGCCCTGCACACCACCCTGGCCGGCAGTTTCGTACACACGATCCTTCAGGCCTGTGCCGTAAGCGTAGCGATGCTCACCGTCGTTTTGGCGTTCGTGCATTACGCCATCAAGCGGGACGTGACGACCCCGATCATCGGCATGGCGTTGTTCTGCGCCGCGTGCATGGATGCGTTCCGGATCCTCGCCGCCGATCGCCTCATCGAGGTGGTCGCCGATAACCGTGACCTGATCCCGTTCACCTGGGCGCTAAGCCGGATCTTCAACGCGCTGATCCTGATCGTGGGGGTCGGGCTGCTGCTGGTGCGACGACGGGACAAGCGGGAGATCACCGTCCGGTACGCGATCGGGGTCGGGTTCGCGTTTGGGTTTATCGCCTACGCGTTGATCCGGTACAGCGCCACCAGCGCCTCGCTGCCGCAGACCCAGTTCCCCGATTCGTGGATCGCCCGGCCTTACGACCTGATCCCGCTGACGATGTTCCTGTTCGGGTACGTGTTCGTGTACCGCCCGTTCCACCATCAGCAGCAGACGATGTTCTCCCACGCGCTGGTGATCAGCATGATCCCCGAGATCGCGGCGCAGCTGCACGTGGCGTTCGGGTCCAGCACGCTGTTCGACAACCACTTCAACGCCGCCCACGTGCTCAAGGTCGTGGCGTACGGGGTGCCGTTCGCCGGGTTGGTGCTCGACTATGTGTACACGTATCGCCTTCAGGTCCTCCAGTCGCGGCGGCTGCAACGCTACACTCATGAGGTCGAGGCGGCCAAGAAGAGCCTGGAGCTGCAAACCCTTCAGCTGACCGCTCAGAGTGATGAGCTGCGGTTGTTCACCGCCCGTCTAGCCAAAAGTAACCGTGAACTCGAAGAATTTGCCCGGATCGCCTCGCATGACCTCCAGGAGCCGCTGCGCAAGGTCCAGGCGTTCGGGGACCGGCTCAAGAGCAAGTACGCCCGGGACCTGCCCCAACAGGGCCGCGATTATGTGCAGCGTATGCAGAATGCCAGCCAGCGGATGCAGGACCTGATCAACGACCTGCTGACGTTTTCTCGCGTCACGACCAAGGCCCGGCCGTTTACCCGCGTCGATCTTGCGACCCTCGTCGAGGAGGTCCTCACCGACCTCGAGGTCAGGGTCGAGCAGACCGGCGGGCGGGTGGAGGTCTCGACCCTGCCGACGCTCGCCGCCGACGCGACCCAGATGCGGCAGCTGTTCCAGAACCTGATCGGCAACGCGCTGAAATATCACCGCCCCGATGTGCCCCCGGTAGTAAAGATCGATGCCCAACTGGTCGACAATGGCCTTAAACACCGGATCACCGTGGCCGATAACGGGATCGGCTTCGACCCGAAACACACCGAGCGGATCTTCGCGATGTTCCAGCGGCTGCACGGCCGCGACGAGTACGAGGGCACCGGTGTGGGTCTGGCGGTGTGCCGGAAGATCGTTGAGCGTCACGGGGGGACGATCGAGGCCCACGGCACCCCCGGACAGGGCTCGGTGTTTACTGTGACATGGCCTACTCAACCCGCCGCGCCGGAGGATGAACCTTGCGTATCGACCCCCACCAATTGACGATCCTCATCGCCGAGGACGACCCCGAGGACCGGATGTTCATCAAGGAGGGGTTCGAGGAGGCGCACCCATTACACGACCTACGGTTCGTCCACGACGGCGAGGAACTGATGGACTACCTCCTGCACCGCGGGGCCTATGAGGGCGGTCGCGGCGCCCCCGTGCCGGGGATCATCCTCATCGACCTGAACATGCCCCGCAAGGACGGACGCGAGGCGCTGCGCGAGATCAAGAGCCACCCACAGCTGCGGTGCATCCCCGTGGTGGTGTTGACCACGTCCACCGCCGAGGAGGACATCATCGGGATGTACAACGAGGGGGTAAACTCGTTTATCACCAAACCCGTGGCGCTCGAAAAGCTCCTGGATGTCCTCAGCGCTTTGGAGAAGTACTGGTTTGATATCGTCGAGCTTCCCCCGGTAGCCTAGGAGACCGAGTTTTGGACCGGTTACAGATCCGTATCCTGTTGATCGAGGACGACGAGGAAGACTACCTGATCACGAGGGACCTGGTCGACGAGATCACCACCTGGCGTATATGGCTAGATCGCGCGGCGACTTATGACGAAGCCGTCGAGGCGATCAAGAAGCATGAGCATGACGTGTGTCTCGTGGATTACCGCCTCGGGGCCCATGACGGGTTGGAGCTTCTGCGCCAGGCGGTCGACCTCGGCTGCCGGGCACCGATGATCCTGCTCACCGGGCTCCATGACCACGACGTCGACGTGGCCGCGATGAAGTCGGGGGCCGCCGATTACCTCTCGAAGGGCCGGCTCGACGCCGATCAGCTCGAGCGGTCGATCCGCTACGCGCTCGAGCGGCGGTGCGCCCAGGAGATGCTCAAGCAGGCCAACCACGAGCTGACGCGACAAAACGACAAGCTGCGGGATCTCACCGAAACCGCCCACCGATTCGTTGACAACGTCGCCCATGAATTCCGCACGCCGCTGACCGTGATTAAAGAGTTCACGTCGATCATTGCTGACGGCCTGGGCGGGCCGGTCTCGGACCAACAAACCGAATACCTGCGGTATATCTCCTCAGCGACGCGCGACCTGGCACAGATGGTCAGCGATTTTCTCGATAGCAGCAAGCTCAAGGCCGGGTCGCTGCGCGTCGACCGTCAATCGCATCGGGTGGAAGAGATTTTTGAGCACGTCCGCCCGGCGTTGATCAGCCGCGCCACAGAGAAAGGCATCGCCCTGGTCGAGGAGATCGACCCCGCGGCAGGGCCGGTGTTCGCCGATCTCGAGAAGGCCGGGCGGGTGGTGATCAACCTGGTGGTCAACGCGATCAAGTTCTCCCCTGAATCGAGCCAGATCCGGCTGTGGGCGTCGCCTTGCGAGGACGGTGGGGCCGAGGTGGGCATTACCGATCAAGGGCCCGGGCTATCGCCCAAGGACCAGCAGGTCATCTTCCAACGCTTCAAGCAGGTGGGAGACGTCGAGCGGGCGAGCACGAAAGGTTTCGGCCTGGGCCTGAACATCGCCAAGGAGCTGATCTGGCTCAACCTGGGGACCGTTCATGTCCGCAGCCAACCGGATCAGGGAAGCACGTTTTCGTTCACGCTGCCCCCCACGGATCCGGGGGTCATCCTGGACCGCTACTTCGATCGCCTGGTGGAGCTAGCCAACAAACCCGTCCAGCTTGCGGTGCTGCGGATCGAGCCCGTGGGCCACGATCCGCAGGATGCGATCGAGACCGTCCACCGGTTTATGGCCGCGATGTGTTACCCGATGGATCTGCTGCTGCGGGATACCCCGCAGCGTGCGATCGTGGCGCTGGGCTCAACCCCGCAACCCGACCACTGGCTGAAGCGTCTCCAAGCGTGTTGCCGGTCTCAAGAGGGTCGCGCCAATGGGCAGCCGTTGCAGCGGTTAGAAATGGCGTGCCTGGGGGCCTGGGGCTGGCCCGGCAGCCGCGACGAGGCCCGGGCGTGCGTATTGTCGCAGCTGGCCGGCCAAGAGGCACACGTCCAATAATCTTCAGGCCCACGTGGAGCGGCGG
The DNA here is from genome assembly GCA_965224205.1 of Phycisphaeraceae bacterium. Classification (GTDB taxonomy): domain Bacteria; phylum Planctomycetota; class Phycisphaerae; order Phycisphaerales; family Phycisphaeraceae; genus CBDCYN01. The sequence continues at coordinate 78,028 of CBDCYN010000029.1, read as the reverse complement.
CGAGGATGTGCCGATAATTTTCTAGGAAACACGAAGCGATAAGCGATATAGGGGACCGCCGATGGATAAACCTCTGATCCTGGTGGCTGACGACGATGAACGCCTTTTGTTTGCGCTATCGGTGCGGCTCGAGGCCCAGGGGTTCGAAATCGTGCGCGCGGTCAACGGCTCCGACGCCTTGGAGCTGGCCCGCAAACGCCCGCCTGAACTGCTGATCCTCGACGTAAACATGCCAGGGTTCGACGGGTTTAGCCTCGTCGAGAAGATGGACGAGATCCCGGGGCTAAGCGGGATCCCGGTGATCTACATCACCGGTGCTGACGGGCACGACGCGATGGTCGCCGCCAGCGAGCGTCTGGGCGCGATCGTGTTGATGGGCAAGCCGTTTGAGATCGAAGAGCTGCTCGAGAACATAAGCCTGGTCGTGACGCCACCCCAGCCCACCGGATAGGGATGGTCACGAGGTGCAACGCCTCGTCGGGACGTGTGGAAGCGATCCCTCTAGAGAAAGAGACCCATGGCGCTGAAAATCTTGTTGATCGATGACGAGTTCGCGATCACCGCGGCGCTGTCCGTGCGGCTAAAAGCACTGGGGCACGAGGTGGTCACCGCAGCCGACGGGTTGACCGGTCTCGAGGCCGCTTCCCGTCATGGACCGGACGTGATCCTGCTCGACATCCGTATGCCGGATATAGACGGCTACGAGGTGTGCCGACGGCTTAAGGAAGATGACCAATTGGCTTCGATCCCGGTGATCTTTATCTCCGCCAACGTCCGGGAAACGGCCCGGCAATTGGCCCTGGAGGCGGGCGGCGCAGCGTTCGTGCCCAAGCCGTTCGAGGCGCGAGACGTGGTCGGCGCGATCGACACGGTGATTTCCCCCGCGGCCGAGCCGTAAAACGGTAGCCCCCCGCCCGGTTCTACAAACACGCCCCGATCGATGATCACGACTTGGCCCGGTTCATCCCACGCAGGCATGTGGTGCAGCGGCCGCCGTGCCCGGCCTACCTTGCTAACCTCCGCATCAACCGGGCGGCGAACGGTGCGCCGCAGGTGCGGGCGAATTGGACCTGCCCCCACAGGTACCGAAGCGGTCCGACCGCCACCAGACGTAACGCGGCGAGCCGAGCCGGGCACGAAACACGCTGTTCGCGATGGGGCATATCGGGGTAGTAGGTGCGGACCAAGCGGTTGTCCAGGACCAAGTCCAACGCCGCCATTTCCGCGGGGGTCAGGTGCTTGGGATAATTGAATAGCCGCGATTTATCAAACCCGCGGGGGGCGTCTTGAACGACCTTGTACTGGGCCTCAGCGGTGTTGATCACCGGCACGTCGAGGTATTCATCGCGGAAGGGGACACCCAGGAACCCACAGATCGAGCGGACCGTTTGCGGCGGCTGGGAGACGAGGTCTTCGTATTTCAGCAGGAGCACCCGATCGGGGTACGCCTGTTCCAATGCCTTGGCGATGCGTAGCCCCTTGTTCCAGCTCACCGCCCAGCTGACGATCCGTTCGTGGTCCGGGTCACGCCGCTTCTTCGATGCGCACACGTCGTGCGGGTTGCGGATGAGGTAAATAATCCGCACATCGGGCATCGATTGGAGGATCTCGTGGCCGTAGAAGATGTAACTCGTCGCTTTCTGGGACCAAAAATGATCACCGGTGTGATGGGTCAAGAACCGCATCGCCTCGACATACGCCGCTAACGCGTCGGCATCGCGGTGTTGCCCGGCCCAGCGGGTGATGTGTTCGACCGCTGTGGCTAGCAGCTGCTCGTCCTTGAGCCACAGGTGCTCGACGATCCATCGGGCCCGCTCGATCGGGTCTTTCATCGCGTCGAGGCGGCCACGGTGCTCGAAGAAAATACCTTCGTTGGTGATCCCGAAGCAACCCGGGAACCCGGCGATCATCCTCGCCACCACCGTGTTGCCGCAGTGCTGGCGGCCGCAGACGAAGACCGGGCCGACTCGAGCAGGCGGGGTGGTGTCTAGCTGAGTTTCGTTGGATATTTGGGTTAAAGTCATGTCGTCGTTGTTCTCTTTCCCTTCACGGATATCAATGGGCTACCCCAATTATACCCCTCCTGGATCAAGATACGGCAGGTTTCATGTACGCGGCAAGGAAATCTTCGGGGTTAACGACATCCCCGACGCGCTACTTTGATACGCGGTGCGTATATACCCCCCGTCTGTCCAGACCCACCGCTTAACGGCTCAAACCCGCGATTCACGGCCGGGGCGGGGTAGGTGACTCACCAGCTCATCGAGCCACTGGCTTAGCTGCCGGGTCTGGGCTCGGCGGCTGAATTGCTGGCGGTAGGTGTCGATCTGATCCGCGGGCAAATCATCCGTTTGCAGCGCGTCGCGGATCGCATCGGCGACCTGCTTCGTCTGCGGCTGGTGCAGGACACGGGCAAACGGCACGCGGCGAAGCAGCTGACGATCGGGCAGGGTCGGGTTGATCACGAGGGTCGGCTTGCCGGTCGCTAAGTACTCAAAAAGCTTGCTGCTTAACAATAGGTTCCTTGCCCGCTCCATGTCTAAGTAGCAAATCAACACATCAGCGCCGGCGATCTGCCGCAACGCCTGGTCGTGGGGGACCAAGCCGGTGATGATCACGCGATCGCCGAGGGTCGCCTTGAGCTGGCCCTCGACCTTCGTGGGGTATCCCACCAGTCGCAGCTCTAGGTCTTCGCCGCCGGCGACCAGTGAATCGATCGCTTCGGCGAGCTTGATCGCGCCGTCATCGGCGATCATCCCCACGACGCGCACGCTCCGCCGCCCGTTTGATGAGCGATCGGGATCGACCCGTCCCTCAGCCAGCTGGGGGGGGCACCCATTGGTCAGGGTTTTGATACGCTGCCGCGCGTCGGGGTACGCCAGCCTCGCCCACCGTGTCTGGACCGGGATCGCGTGCACGGTCAAAGACGCATGGCGGTAGATCGCCGCCTCGTACCGGCGGTGCAGCGGCCAGAGCATCCCGCCGATCCCGCTCAGCTGATACCGGGGGTCGATCACGTACGGGTCGCGGAAATCGGCGACCCAGGGGATGTCGGTCTGCCGGCTTAGCCACAACCCGATGTCGTGGTTCGAGTGGGGCGGGCAGGTGGTGAGGATCGCGTGGGGCTGTGTGGCGTGCACGGCCCGCATCGCGGTCGCCCGGGTCTTGGCCGACCGCCAGAAAAAGATCGACGTATCGGGCACCGACGCCCACTCGAGGTATTTTTGCAGCCATTGACGGCTGGGACGGCCCTTGGCCTTGGCAGGGTTGGGATCGGGGGGCGGGTCCGCCGATTGAGGGGGGTTGAAATACTCGACCGTGACGTCCCGGTGCACATGCTGGTCTAGGAGTTCGCGGGTGGCCGTCTGCCCGTAGTGGCGACACAGCACCGTCGGTCGCCAGCCGAACTGGGGCAGGTACCGGCACCATTGGGTGATGCGAACCGCAGCGACCCAAGGCGCGGGGTAAAACATCGTCGAGATGATCAAGATGCGTCGGGGCGTGGTCAACCGCGGGCCCTAACCTGTGTTCCGTCATCGTGTTGCGTCGCGTCCATGACTGATCTATACGCGTGGCAACTCAAAATACCGATTCGTAGACTCGTCGGCCCCGGGAACTGAGGTGCCGCCTACAAGCGTGACACCGTCTATTCATCCGGGGTGGTCATCGGTCATGTGATGTTGACGAGTACTCCTCTATTGCGTTTAGCTCAATTACTCCCCACCGGTCTTACGGCCCAGGCGGCGTTGGATCCCCGGCATCAACCGGCCCAACCGCTGGACAAGATCATCATAGGCCGCCGGCAGGCATTTTCTGACCACCCATGGGTATAACGCCGCTGAGATCCCCAGGATCACCACGATCCTGATCACCTCTCGCCCCGTGATGGGGGGGATCAGGCTCGACAACCCCGCCGCCGTCCCCACGACCCCCGCACTGACCGCCAGCGGCGCCGCGAAGACGTGCCACACGTCGCGCCACGTCCCCCCCGCTGGCCGGATCGCGATGTACATGTGCACGGGACCGACGACGACGAAATAAATCGACGCCGAGATCGCCACCAGGATATCCGCCCGTGTCCAGAAGGATTCACCGTCTTCATGGCCCAGCCACGCCGCGGTGGTCACCAGGGCCATGAATAAAACAGCGTAGATGGCATTGGTGACCAGTTTGACCCCGAACCGCCCTTGAGCTTGCAACAGGCTGCCGGACGACGAGCCGATCACCCGCACCGCCATGCCTAGGCTCAGGATCACCAGGACCGGGATCGACGTATACCACCTTGGATGGATCAGCAGGCGCAGGGCCGGATCAGCCAGCGCCGCTTGCAGGAAGCAGGCGGGTACCCCGATCAGCCCCAATAGGCGAGACGCCCTCAGGAACGCTTGGAGCTGGCGCTTCGGTTCGTCCTCGAGGTGCGTCAGCGCCGGGAAGAGCACCCCCGCGAGGTTACGGGTGAAAAGGTTCACCGCCTGGATCGATAGGTTGAACGCGAAGAAGTAAATCCCGACGATTGCTTCGCTGTGGAAGTAACCCAAGACGATGTAATCGCCTTGAGCGGTAAACCGCAGGCACAGATTGCCCAGGAAGACCTTCACGCTATCACTCAAGAGGAATCGCCATCGACGCAGCTGGGGATACCAGCGTATCGGGGGTCGGGTTAACCGCCACAGCACGACGATCAGGAACAGGTGAACAATCGGCCGTGGAAGCAGGATGCTGTAAGCCCCCAGATCCATCGCCGCGAAGATGACGCTCAGCACGGTCAGCCCCGCGGACGTGGCGATCCCGATCCTGGCCAACTCTCGGAACCGCATCTGACCCCGTAGCCTGTAGTTAGGAACGATGGACATAGCCGCCAACGGTGCATCGATCGCCAAGAGATAAATCAACCCCTCGACCTGGGGGGTGTCGTATAACCCCGCGGCGATCGGCGCTGCGCCCATCAACACCAGCCCCGCGCTGATCCCCGAGACCACGGTCATCCAGAACGCGGGGTTGGCCAAGCGACGGAACGACTTGTGACGCTTGATCAGCACCGCCCCCAGCCCCATCTCCTGGGTGAGATCGGTAAATGCCGAGACCGTCGTGGCCAAACCCACCAGACCAAAATCTTCGCGGACCAGCAGCCAAGCCAGGACCAGCTGGCGAGCCGTGGTAAATAGCTTGATCGCCATCATCTGCGTCATCAGGTGGGCGAACCCCCGGGTCGCGCGGTCTCCGATGGAAGCAGCGGGTTGTGGTGAGGCGGCCTGGCCGGGACGGGTGCGGGGCATGATGGCGTCTAATCCTTCGCGAAGCAGCTTGTAACGATGACACTCGATAGGCCGCCGTTGAATGCTTTCATAGAGGGTGTTGGACCTATCGCGTAGCGGATGCGGGGTTGCCCTCAGATCCCCTGCCTCGGTGCGCCAACGCGGCGCGGAAATGATGCGCTTGACGATACAACCGCGGGCACAACGCCGCCATCCGGAACACCGCCCGCTGGCTAGCGGTCAGGTGCGGCCAGGCCATGTCCCAGACCCGGTCGCGGTCATCCTTCGTTCCCGACAGGATCGCCACACTTACGGCTTGACGAGCGGCGTGGCTGGCGATCTGCTGCATGGCGGTGCCCGTGTAGTCTTCCATCCGCATGGTCACGCCACGGAGCATGTAATAGGCGCTGTTGGGCCAGCTGGTCCGCGAGACGCTGTTGGGGTTGTCGTGGCGCTGACAACCGGTGGGCACGGGGTTGAACGTCCAGGTCTGGCCGTGGATCAGCCTCAGCCACAGCTCGATGTCGTGGCGACGCAACTGGGACACATCGAACCGCCCCACGGCGTTGATCCGGTCGCGCCGCGCCAACATGGTGCTCATATAAAACCGCAGGGCCGCCCGCCAGCAGTCCAGAAACCGGCCGTGGGTGAGGCCGGTCGCGGGTTTCTTGATCGGCCAGGGGTTGCCGTAATCAAGGACCGTCCCATCGCTGTAGCTGCGTTTGAACAGGCTCATGTACGCCACGTCGCCGGACCCGGCCAGCAGCTCGGCGGCTTGCTGGAGGTGGTCGGGGTACCAGTAGTCATCGGCGTCAAGGAACGCGATCCAGTCGCCGGTAGCGATGTCGAGACCGTCATTGCGGGCCGCGGCCGCGTTGCCGTGCTGGGTGTGCAGGAGCTGGACGTCCACTCCGCTGGTCTGGATCTTCTCCACCGAATCGTCGGTCGATCGATCGTTGATCACGATGATCTCGTGGGGGCGGTACGTCTGCTGGGCAGCGCTTTGCAGGGCTTGATGGATCCAAGGCCCGGCGTTGTGACAGGGCATGATGACCGATACTCGCATAACTCATTCACCTTCGGATGAGGACGGCCTTGACAGGCGTTTGTTCCGGCTGGCCTGGTCACCGTTGGCGGCAAACCCCCAAAGCCACTTATGGCCCATCTCAATCTCTCATCCTGGATCGAAACGGTTATAAAATTAACGATAATGACGGCTTATGACGCGACCGGGACCACCCCGCAGGCCTGCAACGCTTGCCGCAGACCGTCGACCGGGTCCGCCTGAGCCCGCCAATCTTCGAGCACCCTGGCAGAAGCCCGGCGCATCGCTTGGAGTTGCTGGGGCTGGGTGACCTCGAGAAGGATCTGCGTCAATGTTTCCTTGTCGCCAGGGGCAAAGACTCTACCATTTTCTCCATCCCGTACCAGCTCATACGCTGCGCCAACCGCAGAGGTGGCCACGATCGCCAGGCCCGCCGCGGCGGCTTCGTTGATGACCAGGGCCCACGGCTCATAGTCGCTGGGAAGGACCATGAGATGCGAAAGGCGGTACAGCGCACTGACCGTAGCTTGATCTCCTATAAATCCAGTCGATATAACACGTTGCTTCATATCTGCCGGCATCATGGATAACAGCGATTCACGCTGTTCTCCGTCCCCGACCAAGATTAAATCCCAATCTTGCCTCTCTTTATAGATGTGCCGGAACGCCTCGAGGAGCACATCCACTCGTTTGACCGCGGTGAACCGGCCGCTGTAGATCATACGCTTACGCTCCCGGTCCAGGCCATATTTCTGGGCGACTTGATCTAGGAACGCTTGAGATAGACCACGGATCTGGTCATAGTCGGGTTCGCACGGGCAGTAGAAAATTTGGTCTGGATCCGCTCCGTATTTTTCATAATAAGCCCGGCCTAGGCGACCAAATGGCATCACGCCGGTGCACCAAGAGACCACACGTTTGACCAAGATCCTCTTGATCGCTGCGAAGACCCCCGTGGCGCGATCTCCGCGGATGTTACTGTCAGCCCCGAGGAAGCAGGGCACCGAATGACGGTGGCACCAACGGATCACCGCGATCCGCCCTAAATCGTCATAGCCGAGCACCACGACCGCTCTTATATCATTGTTTTTTATAAACTTAATGATTCTTCTGGCCTTTAGCCATTCTCGGCCGCCATAAATGATTCTCGCCGTGTGCGAAGGGGTGACCAATTGACCTTGACCAAATGAAACCGTGGAGATCTCTTGGGGCGGATCGAATTTCCACCGACCACGAGACACCTCATGGGTGCAGAGCGTCCAGAGCTTGACCTCGGGCATTTCCGCCACCACGCGTTGGTGAAAATGCACACGGTAGGGAGGCAAAGAATTACATATGATCGCGATATTTACGGGCCTTGGACCACCGGAAGATGCGGATTGTTCCGATTTTAAGGGCATCTGGTTGATTCGATCCCGACAAGCTCGGCTTTTCCTTTTTACTCAACAAGCAAGGCCGCGCGTTAGATGTTGAGCCCCAGGGCATGGGAAAGGGGCTAATAAATGATTGAATTTCAGGTAAAAAACAACAAAAACTAAGAATTTATGAACGAATTTAATTCAATACTCTTCTTTTCGATGAATGATTCAACAGCCCCAGAGAAGGTGTGCCCCTAACTGCTGGCTAGTCACTGTTCCCGGCGGGTTTGCCCCACACGGCCCCGCCAACGCTGGGGTACTCAATCCATCACACGTACCTGCTTCACACACGTCCTCATAGCGTGTCATCGTGCATCGCTTTGAGGATGAATGCGGATCGGTTCGAATTTCGGCCTATAATAGCGCGGCTTCTCATGAGCGACAATGCCGAAACAATATCCGTTCCGCACGCCCAGACACACAGCGGGTTGCCCCCAACAAGGGTGATCAAGCCCAATTTCTTCATTGTTGGCGCGGCTAAGTGCGGCACGACTTCGCTGCACGAGTATCTGCGGCACCACCCTGAGGTTTTCATGTGCGCCGGGACCAGCCCGCTCGTCACCAGCAAGACCGTTAAGGAACCTTATTATTTCGGACGAGATCTAGAGATCGCCGATTATTGGACGATCCGTGATCGAGATCAGTACCTATCGCTGTTTGCTGAAGCGGGCGACGCCAAGCGTGTGGGCGAAGCGTCGGTGTGGAGCCTGCTATCGACGCAGGCCGCCCGCGAGATCAAGGCATTCGACCCCGATGCCAAGATCATCGTCATGCTCCGCAACCCCGTGGACATGATGTATTCCCTTCACGGCCAGTTCTTGTTCAGCGGCAATGAGGACATCGATGATTTTGAGCAGGCGCTCGAGACCCAAGAACCTCGCCGCAAGGGCCATCGGATCCCTCCAACCGCTCACTTTCCTGGGGGGCTACAGTACACCGAGGTCGCCACCCTCAGCCCGCAGGTCCAGCGGTACTTTGATGTGTTCGGCCGTGACGCGGTCCACGTGATCATCTTTGACGATTTCATCGCTGATACCGCCCATGAATATGAAAAAACCCTCCGGTTTCTCGGGGTTGACCCGGGTTTTGAGCCGGGGTTCGAGGTCAAGAACGCCGCCCGGAACCGCCGTAACCTTCAGGTCAGGCGGTTCTTGAAAACCCGGCCCCAGCTGGGGGCTTGGTTGGGCCGCAACGTGCCTCTGTCGTGGCGGCGGGGCGTGGGCAACGTGCTGTTCAAAGTGCTCAAGCAGTCGAACCGCCCCAAGCACATGGCCCCCGATCTGCGTCAAAAGCTGATCAAGCAGTTCCAGCCGGAGGTACAACGCCTCAGCGATCTTCTGGGCCGCGATCTGACCCACTGGAGCCGAGTGTAGCCAGATCGATCGTGGGCGGTTTCTCAAACCCGTTGGTGTTATCGAGGAACCGTCCTTCTTGATCGAGCCTTGCGAAGTGCTCCATATCCCGGTGGCGCACGATCCGGGTCGGGGCCCCGACCACAATCGCCCCGGGGGGGATGTCTTTGGAGACCACCGCACCCATCCCGATCACCGCACCGTCTCCGATCGTCACCCCGGGGGTGATGCAAACGTGCATCCCGATCCACACGTGCCGGCCGATGACCACCGGCTTGGCCCTATATGAGGTATCGTAGGGTAGCGCCGAGCCCTCGGTATTATGGTTGGCGGTGTAGACCGTCACGTACCGTGAGATCGACGTGTTGTCACCGATTTTTAGCCCCCCGTAACAGAATAAGTAACACCCCGACCCGATCCGGACCCGGTCACCCAGCCACAGGTTTTTACGGTGGATCACGTCGATCGGGCCCAGGACCCGACAACCCTTGCCCTTTTGACGGATCTGCCCCAGCGCCACCCGGCCGCAGGCTTTGTGGACGTCGCGGCGGTAGCGCATCCACATCCGAGCGGTCAGGGTCGCGAGATACCGGACGATCCTTTTCGATTTTCTAGCCATGTGATGCTCCGCACCCCGATCCAACCGCACTTGAGAGGAAACCCCAAGCAGGTCTAGATGTTCATTAAATTAGACTCTGTCAGAAAACCCAAACTTTGGATTGACCCAGGTGGCACGGGTTGCTCGCAACCCGTGAGCCGCGTGTTGAAACACCGGTTGATAAGCAACCAGTGCCACCCATGCTGGGTTTTCCGACAGAGCTTAGACTCCGATTTCCTCAAAGGCCAGCCCGTGGCTTAAACTTTTACATGGACCGCGATAAGCCAAAGGGTAAGGCCTATGAACGCGTCAATCGGGCTCGGATAGCCATCGAGGGGCTCGATGAAGTACCTTCATCCCGGCGAGGGGTTACCGGCTAGCTTGGATCTTCATCGGCTGGGCGTGCGTAAGGACCACGCCCGTGGCGGCGTCGGTGAGTGTGATTTTAACGGTCACCTCGTTGAGAGCCTCGGGTAGCGGCTGGGGCAGGGGGACCTCAAGACTGTAGTGCGTGCCGGTGAGCCCGCTGCGGAAGCAGCCGTCAAAAGCCTGGGGATCGAAGGTTTCTTCAGCCACCACCTGGGCCGGGTGGCCGGGCTCGATCGTCACCGCTTGGACCACCGCTTGCCCCACGCAAAGCATAAACCGGCCGTGCTGATCCAGGGTGTGGATATACAGCCTCAGGGCGTCGTCGTGGCCGTCGCCGTCTTGATCGATCGCCCCGGTGTACCGATCGAACTCGACCGAGGACAACCGTAGCAGCACCGACGCCGGCACATCCGGGCGTGACGCTCGGTCATCGAGCCGCTGCTCGAGTGCGTCGACCCGTGAGCGCTCGGTCGCCAGCGTCTTGTGGAGCTCATCGATCTTCTCATGCAGGGCCAGGTTCTCTTGACGCAGGCGATCGTCATCATTGATGAAATTGGTTTTTGTGCTCTGACAACCAACGCTATACACCAGCGGCAGCGCCACCCACAGCGACCTCCGCCGCATCTGCCAACGCCAGTTCCGCTTCACAGGGTTGTCCTTGTCACCGTAGGGCGCGTGCCCCGGGCGAAGGGGGCTGCCTTAGTCATCATTCATCGCCGTCGCGGTCCGCATCGCCGGTCGTGGTTTCGGGCAGGTGCATGAGCACGGTATCGACCACGCCATACTCGACCGCCTCCTGAGCCGATAGCCATTTGTCGCGTTCGCAGTCGAGGGCGATGGTATCGTGGTCCTGCTTGGTATGCTTGGTCATGATCTCATAGAGCTTCTCGCGCGTGCGGATCATCTCCTGGGCCTGGATGCCCAGGTCCGTAGCCGGGCCCTGGATCACCCCGCCCATGAGCGGCTGGTGCAACAGCACCCGGCTGTTGGGCAGGGCGTAGCGCATCCCCTCGGCCCCGGCCATCAGCAGCACCGCGCCCATCGACGCCGACACCCCCACGCAGTACGTCGCGACCTTCGGGCGGATGAACTCCATGGTGTCGTAGATCGCCAACCCCGCCGACACCGACCCGCCCGGGGAATTGATGTAGAAATGGATGTCATCTTTAGAGTTCTCATTCGAAAGGAACAGCAGCTGAGCGACGATAAGGTTGGCGCTATCGTCGGTGACCGGGCCGCCGAGGAAAATCACCCGGTCCTTGAGCAGCCTCGAATAGATGTCATAGGCCCGCTCGCTCCTTCCGCTTTTTTCGATCACCATGGGGATCAGTGGCATCGATTTAGCCCTTTATCTCAAGATCTCGTTGCGTGTCAGCCCTCGCTTCGGAGCAAGGATAATTTAGGTCGCAATCTTACCAACCCACAGCCCTGCCGACCAACCCATGCTAAACCGCGCAATGAGCAGCTGGCTTAGCCCCTGGTCAACGACGGGGGGCGAACCATGGTGTTTTTACATACACACCAAGAGGTATCGGACGGATCGTGGCTCGGCCTGCCAGCGGGTGAACACCGCGGTCAACTTCTCGTCGAGGCCGGCTGACCCGGCGGCGTTGGACACGAATTAGTTCACCTCATCGGTAGCGCCATGACGGGCGACGATCAGTAGTCGCGACGACTCATCGGATCGTTTAGCCCACCGAACGTGTCCGATAGGATGTGCCGACGGGGGGGGACCGAAGGGGATCAAAATCAGAGTCTACCGATGTTTGACAGGGGATACCGACACTGATAGTTTCGCTCAAGGGACTCTCTAAAGAGCGCCCGCGGGGCTAATATCCATGGCTTCCTGGGTTGGACTGGGCCGGTGTAAGAGCCGATGGGGAAAAGCTTTTTTGAAACAGAGCTCCCCGGTTTGATCCGGTTCGCGATGAATCAGAAAATGAATCGTATCCATGTGTCGACCTTTTGCGTTCGTCGCGGCAGGGCCCCAAAATCAACCACCGCAGGCCCCGATCTTTGATCAGCATACGGAGTGTGCCTTGTCCATGAAACTGTGTCGACACGCGGGGTGGTTCATGAGCATGGTGGCGGTGTTGTTGACGCAACCGGCGCTGGGCCAGAACCGGATCCCTTACGACATCGTCACGACCGAATCCGCATTGACCGCGGACCAAAGGGAGAGGATCGAGGCCTATGTTGACCTGCGTCTGGCCTGGTTGCTCAAGGGCCAGTCGGACCAGGTGACCCAGGCACGCGAAGAGCTCATCGAGCCCTTCGGGTTGGTCGGGGCCTCACGGATCTTTACCCTCGCGTACTCGGCCGCGGTCAGCAAGCGTCTGATCAATGTTATCCACTCCAACGACCTGCTAGTGCGGATCAATACGATGATCGTCGCCGCGTCTCTGATCGACCCCGGGGTGGTGCGGCTGATCGAGATCGGCCTCACCGATGACAACCCCGCTATGCGGTATTGCGCCGCCAAGGCGGTGGGGGACGCCGATACCGTCGATGTCCCGGGGACCAGGCGAGAGCTATCACGAGACAACCAGCAGCAGCTGCTGGCGGCGATGAAGAAGGCGGCCGAAGCCGAGTCATCCCAACAAGTCCTCCACCGCCTGCTGCTGGGGATCGTATCGCTCGAAGTCCCGGAAGCAGCCGTGTACCTGATGGAGCAATTTAATCAGCGCGTCGCACAATATACAACAGACCCCAGCCTGCCCGTGGCGCCGATGACCCAGGTGTTGCGGATGATGTACATCAACCTGATCCAAGCCAGCGCCCGAGGCAAGGAGTTATCGAAAGACGTGATCGACAGTGTGACCCGGGTCGCCTTCCGCTACCAGGTCGCCTCCGCGGCCATCCTAAACATCGGCGCGCCGACCGCCGAGATCAAACGGGCCCATATCGAGATGATCGGATTGACCGATTCGATCCTCAACTGGGTCGCTCAGACCGTGCTCGACGAAGGCTCGCCCCGTCCAGGTTCGGTCAAGAATGAGCTGGCCATCGAAAACTGGCCCGGGGTTATGCTCGAGACCGAAGATTGGCGGCAGCTGCTGCTGGATCCGCCATTCGGCTTCACCGCCGAGGAACTCTTGGTCGAAGGCGTGCACCCCCGTTAGAGCAGCTCGTTTTGTCATCTAGGCGGGTCATGGACGACCCACGAGCAGATCTCGTCGTCCCCACCGACGTTACCGGCTGATCATCGCTAAGTATGGGACGGGCGGTGAAGTGAACTACCATTTTTGTCCAACGCCGCCGGGCCGGCAGCCCCCGACGAGAGGTTGACCGCGGTGTTCCTCTACCGGTAGGTCGAGCCACGATCCACCCGATTTGTCATCGCGATGTCATAAAAATCAGGCCTTGACACGGGTCTGGTGGGTCTAGCTGTGGGCGGGTCGGCCCGCAGCTGACGGGGGTTGGTCTCCATGCGGCGGCAGCGCTTGCATCGAGGGTCGGGATGGTCAAGGCCCGGTTCACGGATTAGACTGCCGCGTCGGATGGAGCTTCGTTTTTACAACACGTTGACTCACCGGGCCGAGCCTTTTGAGCCGTCGGCAGCCCCGGTCGTGACCATGTACAACTGCGGCCCGACGGTCTACGACTACGCACACATCGGGAATTTCCGGGCGTTTGTGTTCGCGGACGTGCTGCGTCGCTTTCTAGAGCTGGTCGGGTATGAGGTCCAGCAGGTGATGAACATCACCGACGTGGGGCACATGACCGAGGACCAGCTCGCCGACGGGGGCGGGCAGGACAAGATGACCGTGGCGGTCGAGCGGATGCAGCAGGCCAAGAAATCCGGGCAGGTGCCCAACGACGCGGTCGAGGACCCGACCGATCCCTTCCAGGTCGCCCGATATTTCGCGGGGGCGTTTATTGACGACGCAAGGAAGTTGGGGCTGAAGATCGCCCATGAATCGCCAGGGCGTATGCCACGGGCGACGGACCACGTGCCTGCGATGCAGGCGATGATCGATAAGCTGATCGAACGCGGGCATGCGTACCGGGCATCCGACGGGGCGGTGTATTACAGCGTCGAGAGCTTCCCGTCGTACGGCGCGCTTAGTGGGAACACGCTCGAGCATCTGCGTGGCGGTGCGGGGGGGCGGGTGAGCGATGAACATCAGCAGATCAAGCGCCACCCCGCGGATTTCCTTCTATGGAAGCCCGACGCGTCACACCTGATGAAGTGGGACTCGCCGTGGGGGCAGGGGTACCCCGGGTGGCACATCGAGTGCTCGGCCATGGCGAGAGCGGTGCTGGGGCGGGACACGATCGACATCCACACCGGCGGCGAGGACAACATCTTCCCCCACCACGAGTGCGAGATCGCCCAGTCGACGGGGGTAACCGGCCAGCCGCTGGCCAGGCTGTGGATGCATACCCGTTTCCTGCTGGTCGAGGGCCAGAAGATGTCCAAGAGCAAGGGGAATTTTTTTACGGTGCGGGATGTGCTTGAGGGGAAGGTGACCGGCCGGCCGGTCGACCCGGCGGTGCTGCGGTTTGAGCTGCTCAAGGCCCACTACCGGTCGAATCTAAATTTTACGCGTAAGGGGTTAGAAGATTCCGCCAGCGCGGTGCGGCGGTTAAGGGAGTTTCGCGCGGGGTTGATGGCGGGTCATCCGTCACCTTCGCCGGGGTTCAACGCCGAACCAGCCGATCTGTCTAACCCGATCCTCAAGCCCTTCATTGAGGCATTGGCGGATGACCTGAATATTAGTGAAGCGCTAGCGGTTGTGTTCGCGTGGGTCCGAGACAAACCCAGCGACACGGCCGAGTCACGGTTGGTGCTCGAGCAGATCGATCGTGTCTTGGCGGTGCTGGAGCCTGCGGAGGGTGTGGGTGGCGAAGCCGAGAGTCAAGCAGGCGAAGACTCAGCGGATCGGCGGTGTCGGCAGATCGACGAATCGCGGGCGAAGAAAGATTTCGCCACGGCCGATGCGATCCGCCAGACGCTCATCGATGATGGGTACGAGGTGCTCACCACGAAAGAAGGGACCAGCGCCCGGCGGAAGCTGGCTTGAGCCAGGCTGGGTTGAGAAATGCCCTGCGTGGAACCTAAGATGGCAAGGTCGCCAATTTTTTATGTTAGACCGGTACCATGAATACGCCATCCCACCCCACACCTGAGGTTCAAGAAAGCACGAGCGGGTTCTGGCTCGATGTCTGGCACGGGGCGTCGCGGGCGTCGGTGGCGGGGACGATCGGGATTATCGTGGTGGTGGGGTTGCTGTGTGGGTTGAGTGTGCTGTGGGTCAAGCCCCGGCACCTCGTGAAGCTCGATCACCGGTACCTGATGACGGTCCACCTCGACGACTACACCGAGTTGTCGTTCGAGGCGATGCGGGCCAAGCAGGCCGGGCCCCAGCCGTTCGCGGTGGCGGTGGTCGGGGACTCGGCGATCCGGTCGGCGATGCCGGATACGTCCGCGATCCAAGGGAGGCTGGCTCAGGAACTCGGCAGGGACGTGCCGGTGCACTACCTAGCGGCTAAGGGGATGAACCTGATCGAATACGCGGGGGTGATGGACTATATCGGGCAGGGGTTCAACGGGGTCGTGGTGATCCAGATGAGCCTGTACCACATCGCCCAGACGCCCAAGGAGCTGGCGATCTTGTTGGAGATCCCCCGGATGGCGATCGACACGCCGGTGTACGACCAGGAGCTGGCCCGGGTCGCCGGATCGGCGCCGTGGCGTTCGGGCGTGTACCTGCTGGACCACTGGCGGTTTTATGCGTACCGCCTCAACGAACACGCGTTGTGGAACGTGTTATTCGGCCCCACCCCCCTGCCGCTAGCAAGCAAACCGATGACCACGGAACAGTGGCAGACCGCTGACCGCAACGTGCTGGCGTACCTCAAGGAATACCCCACCCAAAGAGACCGCAACCTGGCGATCCTCGGGCGGTTGATTGATCGGCTGCGGGCTCAAGGCCGGGTCGAGATCGCGATCGTCGAGACCCCGATGAACCCTAGGTGGCATAAGCAAATAAACAGTGAGCTGGCTCAGGGCTACCAAGAATACTGGGAGAACTGGATCCAAGAGCAAGGGCTGCACCATTGGGACCTCAACCGAGAGGGGGCGTTCGCCACAGAGGATTTCCATGACTACGTGCACTTTTGCTCCCGCGAAGCGGGGCAGCGGTATACCGATCTTCTGATGGATCATGTGGCGGAACTGGCTTCGAGTTGGCAGGCTAGGGAGGGGCGGCCATGAGCCTCGGACGCTGGATCGGGGTTGTGTTGCAAGCGGTGGTTTTGGGGCTGTTGCTGTTCATCGCGCTGGTGCGGCTGGCGGGGATGGTCGGTGGGGCGAGGGTGTTTCAGTACCAGGGTTTTTAGTCGATGTCGAGGGTGGGTCCAGTGTCAAGAAACGATGTGACCGGGGCGGGAGTGGCTTTCCCATGAGGGACGGGGCGCAGGTGTCCATCCCGGCTGGGGTATCGGCCCGTCAGGTCGTTGAGGCTTTCTGGCACGGGGCCACGCGGCCGTCGCTGGGCGCGGTGATCCTCGCGGTGGTGATCAACGTGGCGGGTGTGATCGCGATGGTGGGGTTCCTCAAGACATGGATGATGCACGGCGGCGACGGGTACCTGGCGTTGCACCCGTTTGACCGTGAGATGTTTGTTACGTCTGAGGCGATGACGATGGCGAAGATGGGCGGGACTCAAGAGCCGATCGTGGCGATCTTGGGGGGGTCTTCGATCTTGGCTCTGATCGATGCCCGCAGCCTCGAACAGCAGCTGCATACCCGCGCCCAACCCCCGGCTGTGGTGTATAAATTCACCACACCCCGGCAGAGTATCTGGGAGATGGTTGCGTTGGTGGATCTGATCCCGAAAACGGCCAGGGGCATTGTGGTGGTTGAGGCGGGGTTGTCGCCGTATGCGTATGACCATGAATATCTAGCGGAGTTGGTGTCGAATCCTCATCTGGGCGTCCGGTCGGACGCGTTCGACGATGAGGTCGAGGCGGCTGGCCTCACGCCGGCCCGTCGGTTCGGGAATTATTTTCTAGACAATTACGCGTTCTTTGTCTCGCGTGCTAGCACCTGGTTGACTCGCATCCACCGGGTTCCCATGGAGATGGAGCCCATGCCGTTTCTTGGGCCTGACACGTCGCCTTACGTTCAGCGTTGGGGGGGCGGGCCGTACAGCGAGCGGATCGTCCAGTACGCGTCGTGTGTCGAGGATAACGTGGCCGTGCTGGAGCGGATCGTGGAGCGGCTAAAAGGGACACAGCTTAAGCTCGTTCTGCTGGATTCCCCGATCAACCCGCGGTTCGTAGCCGACTTCAACCATGAGCCGATGTGGCGAGAACACCGTCAACGGATGCATCGGTTCGCCGATGACCACGGCCTGCTATTCTGGGACGTTGTGAACGAAGCGCAGATCACCGAGGGGGATTATTTTGATTATGCGCACCTGACCTCGCCCGAAGCGGTGTCGCGGGCGACCGGACTATTGGCGGATCACCTCATGCCGCTTCTGGCGGGGGACACGACGCAGGGGGAGGCCCCATGATCAAGCTGGCGCGTTACATCGGGGTGACGGTCCAGGGGTTGGTCCTGGGGGTGTTATTGTTTCAAGCTCTGCTTAAGCTCTTTGGCGAGATCAGCGGGGCGACGGTGTTTCAATATCAGGGGTTTTAGGCTTTGCCTCAGGATCCCAGTGAGTGTGCAACTGGCGGCTTGTCAGCCAGTTGCACCCGAACGGGCCAAGACGTATGAATCAGTCGCAGCAGACAAACACCATGGAGAGCCGCACACGTTTACGTCATGACCCCTGCGAGGCCCACGGCCCCCACCTTCGAGATGGGCATGAGGTAACCATGAGGTACGCCCCTTGATCCAGGCCCCGACATACTGGGCGGTCCTCGGGGTCGCGGTCGTGGTGTTCTGGGCGATCCCGCACCGTGTGCGGCTGGGGTTTTTAGCGGCGGTGTCGTTGGCGTACCTGTTCAAGGACCTATACCGGCTGCACCCGACCTATCTCCCGGTGTTGGTGGGCTGGTCCGTGTTGTTCTTTATCTTGGCGCCGCGGGCGGGCAAGGAGGGGGCCAGGCGTTGGGTCGTGCCGTTGCTGACGGTGGGGATCCTGGGATACCTGTCGTATTACAAGTACGTCCCGCCGCTGATCGCGGCTTTGGCCTCGACCGAGGTCGAAAAGAACGTGGTCATCCCGATCGGGATCAGCTACTTCACGTTCAAGCTGATCCACTACGCCGTGGAGGTGGGGCGAGGCAACATCAAAGACCGGTCCCTATCGGCGTTCTTGTGTTATGTGTTCCTGTTCCCGATCTTCACCGCCGGGCCGATCGAGCGGTTCGATCATTTCCTAGCCCAACGCGAACACCACTGGACTCGCGAGTCGCTCGTCGAGGGCTTGACGCGGATCATCCACGGCCTGATCAAGAAGCTTGTCGTTGCGGATATGTTCCTGGTCCTGCTGCTGGGGGCCCGCCGAGATGTGGCAGATCGCCCAAGACCCCGCATTGGGCGCCGCGACCCTGTGGCGGTACATGATCGTGTCGTACCTGATCATGTACCTGGATTTCAGCGCGTACAGCGACATCGCGATCGGCACCAGCCGGCTGATGGGCCTTAAGATTCAGGAAAACTTCAACTGGCCGATCTTCGCGAGCAATATCACCGACTTCTGGAAACGCTGGCACATGACCCTGGCCAACTGGTGCATGTCGTACATCTACATGCCGGTGCTGGGGCTGCGTCGCAACCCTTACCTGGCAGCGTACGCGACGTTTATCTTGATGGGCCTGTGGCACGCGGGGTCGCTCAACTGGGTGATGTGGGGCGTCTGGCACGCCACGGGGCTGGTGGCCTACCAATCGTGGGGCCGGTGGCGACGCCAGAAAAAGTGGAAGTTTTTCGATCGACCCGTATGGAAATATACTTGTGTGCCGATAACGTTTTTGTTTATCACCGGAGGGTTTGTGTTTACGGTGGTGCACGCCAAGGGTAGCGTCCTCGACAGCTTCCGGGTCTTGGCCACGATGTTGTTCCTGCGTTCCCCGGGGTAAGAATAGGTGTGAGAAGGTATGCCTCAGCCGTGGATCGGGTGCCACTGGCGGCTTGTCTGCCAGTGCGATGGCCAAAACTCGGGGATTTGTACTGGTGGACAAGCCGCCAGTGGCACCCAACTCACACTCCCAACGGCGGCGGATTTGCGCTATAGGAAGGAAGCGTAATGGCCGTTATTGAATCATATTGAGGTCCTTGATGTACCGACATGAAATCATCTTTTACGACTTGCTGGGCAAGAACCTCGATCACCGCGCCGATCACACCGCTGTGGTCGATGGCCCCCGCCAGGCCACCTACGCCGATTTAGCCCAGCAGGCCGACGCCCTGGGCGCCTACCTGGCCGACCGCGGGGTCAAGCGGGGCGACCGCGTGGGCGTGCACCTGCGCAAAAGCATCGAAGAGGTCGTGGCCATGTTCGCCGCCGCGAGAATCGGGGCGGTGGTGGTCAACATCAATCACCAGTGGACGACCCATCAGCTCGATTACGTCTTACGCGATTGTCAGGTCAAGGCGTTGATCATGGACTCACGACCCGCGGCAGACCTGGCCAAGGCGGACAAGCCCGAGACGCTCAAGCACGTGGTCGTCAAAGGCAAAGCCCCCGACGACGCGATCATGGCTTCCTGGTCGCAGCTGCCGACCGATCTCAACCCTCCTCCTCGACAGGGCATCGACACCGACCTGGCGGCCTTGCTATATACCTCCGGCTCGACCGGCCAGCCCAAGGGCGTGATGCTCAGCAACCTGAACCTGCTCAACGGGGCGCGGAGCGTGGCTGAATATGTCAAGAACCGCCCCGACGACCGGCTGCTGAGCCTGCTGCCGTTTAGCTTCGACTACGGCCTCAACCAGCTCACAACGATGTGCCTCGTCGGCGGCACGATCGTGGTCCAGAACGTGATGATGCCCGCTGAGATCGTCAAAAACCTGGTGAAGGAAAAGATCACCGGGTTCGCCGCGGTGCCCCCGGCTTGGATCCCGGTCGTGCTTTACCTCGGCGAGGTCCCCACCACCCTGCCGGACCTGCGGTACATCACCAATTCCGGGGGCAAGATCCCGGCAACACGCTCGAACAGATGCCAAGGTGTTCCCCGGGTCGAGATCTACCTGATGTACGGCCTGACCGAGGCGTTCCGCTCGACATTCCTGCCGCCGGAACTCTACGATGAAAAAGCCGGGTCGATGGGCCGAGCGATCCCGAACGTGGAAACTTATATCGTTGACGAGGAGAACGGCGTGTGCGGCCCGGGTCAACAAGGCGAGCTGGTCCACCGCGGCAGCCTCGTGAGCCTCGGGTATTGGGGCCGGCCCGACATCACCGCTGAAAAAATCCGCCCCTGCCCACAGCTCAAGCACCTGATCGGCGACGAAAAAGTCTGCTACAGCGGGGATCTAGTACGGATCGATGAAGACGGGTACTACTGGTTCGTCAGCCGCAAGGACGCGATGATCAAGTCCAGCGGGTTCCGCATCAGCCCCACCGAGGTGGAGGACATCGTCTCGAAGTCGGGGATGGTGTCCCACGTCGTCGCGTTCGGGGCAGAGGACGAGCTACTGGGCCAGGCGGTGGAGATTGCGGTCACCCCGCTCGATGGTCAACCGCTCGAGACACCACAGCTACTCAACTATTGCCGGCAGAACATGCCCACTACATGGCCCCGCGTGAGATTCACGTGTGGGAGGGGCAGATGCCACGGACCGGCAGCGGCAAGCTCGACCGGCCCACGATCGTCAAAACGTGCGTAAATAACACCAACCCCATCTAAATGAACACGCTTCACCAAAGCACTCAATTGGAGGCAAGACCCCATGGCCCTCACACGGACGAGCACATCATCACTTATCTAGAAGAAAAGCAGGGCATCGACCCCGCCCAGATCACCAGCGACGACACCGAGCTGTTCTCGAGCGGCCTGCTCGACTCGTTTAGCATGGTCGACCTGATCATGTTCATCGAGACCGAGGCGGGTTCAAGATGAACCCCAGCGATGTGAACCTCGACAACCTCGACTCGGTCGGGAAGATCTCGCGTTCGCCGAAGCCCAGGCTGAATAAATCTGAGGAAGCCACCGTTGAAGACCCTGCTCCAACAGATCAGCCAAGAACACGGCACGCCGTGCTACGTCTACTTCCTCGACGACGTGCGCGCGCGGGTCGAGGCGTTAGCGGATCACTTCGGCGGCCGGTTCGATCTCAGCTACGCCGTCAAGAGCAACCCGAACAGATCGCTGTTGTCCTGGATGCGGGACCATGTCCACGGGCTGGACATCTCCTCCGGGGGCGAGTTGAAACAAGCGATCGACGCGGGCTGGCCAACACAGCGGATCAGCTTCACCGGCCCGGGCAAACGCCCCGCAGAAATCGAGGAAGCGGTCCGCAGGCAGGTGGGTGAACTGATCGTCGAGTCCCTGCCCGAGGCGATGATCGCCAACCGGATTGCCCAGCAACAAGGCGTCACGCAGGACATCCTCATACGCGTGGCCCCGAAGCGGATCCCGCGCGGCTTCGGGGTCAACATGGCCAGCAAGCCGTCGCAGTTCGGGATCGATGAAGAAGAGATCGGCCCGGGCCTCGAAGAGATCCTAGGGCTGGAACACCTCAAGATCGTCGGGTTCCACATCTACTCGGGCACCCAGTGCCTCAAGGCCGATTCGATCGCAGAGAACTACGAGATCTTCATCGAGCTTTTCCAGCGGATGTGCCAGTCCCATGACCTCAAGCCCAGTAAGCTCGTCTTCGGCGCGGGGATCGGGATCCCTTACTACGAGAACGACGAGGCGGCCGATCTGTCTCAGGTCGCTGCCCGGATCAACCCGCAGCTCGACGCCCTCAAAGCCGACCCGAAGTTCGCCAACGCGACCCTCGTCCTCGAGCTGGGCCGGTATCTCGTGGGCGAGGCGGGGATCTACCTCACAAGCGTGATCGCTAAGAAACACTCGCGCGGGACCACGATCTGCATCTGCGACGGGGGGATGAACCACCACCTGGGCGCCTGCGGCCATTTCGGCAGCGTGATCCACCGCAACTACCGGATGTTCAAGGTCACCGATTCTCCGCCCGATGCCCCGACCGAAGCGTTCGAGCTGGTCGGCCCGCTGTGCACCACGATCGATACCCTCGGCCACGGTGTGAAGATGGACGGCCTGGACGTCGGGGACGTCATCGCGGTCCACTGTAGCGGGGCGTACGGCCTGTCGGCCAGCCCGATTCACTTTATCAGCCACGACCCGCCTAAGGAGATCATCGTCGAGACGCGCGGGGGCGAGGTCGTCACAGAAATCGTGGATTGACGTGACACCCGGTGGGGCGTGTCATTCAAGCTGGTCCCCGACCCGGATCCCCAGCCGGTTGATCAATTGCCCCGCGGCAATGGGTTCATGATCAGAATCTAGAAAATCCGTCATCTCCATCCACCCGTCGCCGATGAGAACGGTCACGGCCTCGTCATCCACTGAATCAACTTCCCCGGGTTGGCCCTGCCTAGATCCCGTCGATCGATACGTGACCTTCTGAGGATGAAACGTGGTACCGTTCACGCTTGCGGTGGGGTAAGCGAGGGTGTTTTCGATCGGCCGGAAGTCCAGGCCGCGCACGAGACGCTCGATCCGTTCGAACGGCCAGGTGAAGTCGATCCGCCCGTCGTTGGGTGTGTCCTTGAATGAGAAGTAAGTGGCCTGGGTGTGGTCCTGGGGTTTGGGTTGAAGCTCGCCACGCAGGAACGGTGCGAGGATCTCCCCGAGCAGCTCGACCCCGGCCTTGAAGCACTTGCGGGCCATGGTGAACGGGGTCTCGTCGTCGGCCAAGGCGAACGGTTTCTGGCCGAGGATGTCCCCGGTGTCGATCCCTTCGTCGACCATGTGCCACGTCACCCCGTGCTGTTTCTCACCGTTGATGATCGCCCAGGAGTAGATGTTCACCCCGCGGTACCGAGGCAGCAGGCTGTTGTGGTAGTTCACGCACCCCAGCTTCGGGATCGACAGCAGTCGCTTCTTGAGGATCCGCATGTTGTAAACACTGATGAGGTAGTCGGGCTCGGTTGCCTCGACGGCGGCGAGGGTCTCATCGGCGTTGACCTGGGTGGTTTCAAGATAAGGCAGGTCGCGCTGCTGACAGTAACGCTGCACCAAGCCGCCCATGGTCCGCAGTTCGGGATCAGAGATGACCAGCTTCACATCCGACCCGGGGGTGCGGCCCATCACCGCTAAGCAGTCGACCACGAACCGCGCGTTGCCGATCACGACGATTTTTTTTCATGCCCATTGCCTCGATAGCGATCAGTTCGGGTATCTGCCAAAGTGGATGGATCGCCTACGCATCGCGTATCAAAATACCGCTTCGGGTATCGGTAAGGATCGGGGGTTTTAGCAGTCTCTCGCTGCGGTCTGTCAGCCCGCAGCTAAGGATTTCGGTGGACCAACCCCTTCTTACGCCTCCTTACCTCTACAGGACAACCCTCCCGGGGCACCAGCGGTCCATTTTAAGAAGGTTGACTATGGACTAGCGGGTAACGTGAAACAGAACGTACTGCCCTGGCCGTTTTCCGACTCAACCCATATCCTCCCACCATGTTGGTCGATGACCTTCTTACACAGGGCCAGCCCCAGGCCGGTTCCGTCATATTCTGACCTGGAATTGAGCCGACAAAATGGCTGGAAGACCTTCTCAAAAGAGTCCGAGCTGATGCCGATGCCGTTGTCCTGCACCCTTAGTTCCCACGTATCGCCTTGTTGTTGAGCCGATATCCGGATGCACGGGTGTCTGTCTTTGGGACAAAACTTAAGCCCGTTGGCCACGAGGTTCTGAAAAAGCTGGCACAACCCCGTCCGGTCCCCGTGGACTTTGGGTAGCTGTTGGGCCTCAACCCGTCCATGGCTGTCTTGGATCATCGTTTCACACCAGGCGCGCGCTTCACGGACGACGTCGTTCAGATCCACCGGTTCGAACGTCGCCCCGCTCCTGCCCGTCCTGGAATACTCAAGCAGGGCGTCGACGAGGTGATTCATCCGCTGGCCAGCGTCCTGGAGTCGCTGGCAGTATTCCTGGACCTTCGCATAATTCTCTTCTTGGATTTCTTGTTCTAAAAAGTTTGAGAACTGAATCACCGTCCTCAGTGGGGCCTTGAGGTCATGGGCCGCGACGGACGCAAACATCCGCAGTTCCTCTTGCTGGTCCTTCAATTTTCTTTGGAGCGCGGCCCTTTCCACCGCGCCGGTGACAGCCCGACGCAGTGAATCGATCGCCAGGTTCTTCTTCGGCAGATAGTCATACGCTCCTTGTTTCATCGCCTCGACCGCGGTTTGTTCATCGCCATGGCCGGTCATCATCACCACCGGCACGTCACGCTCAACAAACCGCGGCAGCATGTGTATCCCATCCGTGTCCGGCAACTGGAAGTCCAGCAACACACAGTCGGGCTTCTGTTGCTGAAGCTGTCTTTCCGCTTCCTGGGCCGTGCCCGCGTCGGCCACACGCCACTGGCCGTCCACCATCCGATGAACCTGCTCCCGGTCGAGGTCATCATCTTCTACGAGCAGAATGAGAAGGGGCTGCGTCGGCATCCTTACCTTTCCGGGGGAAACTCCACGAAACGCCAGTAGCAGTCGACCATCCTGGTCAGGTTGACGAATTCTTCTCCTGCTTTGGACTTGACGAGATAACCGGCGACCTGCTTCCGATAAGCGGCGATTTTGTCCGTTTCGGCATCCGAGGTCGTGAGCATAAACACAATCGTGTCCAGCAGATCAGGGTCCTTGCGGAGTTCTTCCAAAAACTCGATCCCGTCCATACGCGGCATGTTCAGGTCCAGCAGCACCATGTAGGGCCGCTGCAAAGGTGGCTTGCCGTTGGCCCCTCGTAGCAGACCCAGGGCCTCGACCCCGTCGGTGACCTTGTGGATCGGGTTGGCGATCTTCTGCTTACGGAATGCCCGCTCGACCGCTTCGGCGTCGAGGTCGTCGTCCTCGACCAGCACGATTTTAACCGTCGTCTCCTGTGCCCCTGGCGTCACGGTTTTTGATCCTTGTCTTGCACACTCTGGGGCCACGTGAACCGGAAACAGGCTCCACGCTCCCTGTGGGACTCCACTTGAATAAATCCGCCCTGGCTCTCAACCGTCTTTTTTACCACAGCCAGGCCCATCCCGCTTGCCTCGACCTGGTCACGCGGCTTGAGGGTCTTGAACATCCCGAAGATACGTTCGTGATACTTCCGGTCGATGCCCGGGCCGTCATCGCAGACCAAAAACTCAACAAACCGGCCGCGTCGACGCGCCGAGACCTCCACACGCCCCTGGGCCCGATCGTGATGCTTGACCGCGTTGTGGATGAGATTGCGGAAGACCAATTCCAGGGGCGTGTGATAGGCCCGGACGGTGGGCAGCGGGCCAACCGTCTCCACCGAGAACCCCTCAGGGAGGGCAAGCAGGTGCGTGACGTCGCGGACAAGATCGTTTATATCGACCTCGGCGACCTCGCCCTTAACCCGACCCGCCCGAGAGTAGGCCAGAAGGTCATCGAGCAGCTTCTCCATCCGCTCGACCCGTTGTCGCATCTTCTCGAGGTGCCCACGTGTCTGATCCGGTACCGCGTCCCCCAGGTCTTCGACGATCCATTGCGATACGTTATCAATCCCACGCAGCGGGGCTTTGAGGTCGTGCGAGGCGACATACGCGAACTGGTCGAGTTCTTCGTTGCTGCGTTTGAGGTCGTTGGCGTATTGAGTCAACCGCTGCTGGGCGCTCTTACGCTCGGTGATATCGGCGATGGCGCTGAGCACCGCCGGTCCTTCAGCGGTTTCAATCGGGCTAAGCCCGATCTCGACGGGGAATTCGCTGCCGTCCTTGCGCAACCCATACAGGTCTCGGCCGCTGCCCATGGCCCGGGCCTCGGGGTTGGCGAAGAACCCCCGCCGGTACCGCGGGTGTTCTTCGCGGTACCGGCGGGGCACGAGGACGTCGATGCTGCGGCCCAGCAGCTCGGCCCGGTCGTAGCCGAATAACCGCTCGGCCTCGCTGTTCACGAGCCGTATCGCCCCTTGTCGATTGACCATCACCAACGCCGTTGGCGACGCCTCGACCACCCTTTGAAAACGCGCCTCGACTTTCCTCCGCTCCTGGGCTTCTTGCAAGAGCTTGGCCCGTTCACGCTCCAGGTCTTGGGTGACGCTAAGAACCATCCGCGAACGGACACGCAGCTCCTTGGCCCGTTTGTTGGCTGCGTCTTCGGCGATCTTGTGTTCCCGGGCGATCTGTTGCAGTGCCTCGTTAGCCCGCGTCAGCTGGCTCGTCCGTTTGAGCACCAGCTGTTCGACGTGAACCGACTCGCTGACCACGCGATGCAGGTAGATCCCTACGACGGCCGTCACCAGCAACCCGCCGAGAAAGATCACCGTCGGCCATGACGCCAGCTCATGCGAAAAATAAAGCCGCGTCGGGACGCCCACCGCCACGTAACGCTTGCCGGCTAGCATAAAGGCGTGCTCGTGGTAAACCCCGCCCGGAGCGGCTTGCCTCAGCTGGGGCAGCGACCCCTGCACACGCCGCCGGCCCCTCAACGCCGAGCCGTAGAGCAGTTTAGGGGGACCGGTCTTGGGAAATTCATACAGAAAAACGTCGATCTCAGCGGGTGAAAAAGTCGCGAACGCCGACGACACCAGGCCATCGAGCAACACGATGCTCGCGACAAACCCTTGGAGGTTTTCTCGGCGCTGCTTGAGGGTATCGTGCGGCGCCCCATTTCGGTAGATGGGCATAAACAGGATGATGTCGTGCCGCTTGGGTTGAACCTCACCGGCGACGCGGAACAACGTCACACGATCGCTGGCGACGATCTGCCCCGTGTCGCGGGCGTGCCCCATCACCTCTCCCCGCTTGGGGATCGAGCTGTGGTCAAACCCCAGGGCGACCCTGTTCCGCTGGTAAGGCTCCGTGAACAGAACAGGGAAATACTCCTCGCGAGCCGAGGCGGGCACCAATTCCCGTTTTCCCCGCAGTTCTTGGATAGCAGCGTCCACGCCCAAAACAGAACGAAGTTCACGCTCGAATTCATCGCGGCCACGGGCCGGGACGCGGGGCAACCACTCGACGCTTTCTACAAAGGGGTAGGTCTTGAGCATCGTCTGGGAGAACAGCTTGAACTCTTTCCGCTCCACCTCGTGCGATGCCCCGTAGAACGCCTCCAACGCGATGAGCGTCTCGGTGCTCTTCGAGAAGACATGCTCGATCGAGGTGAGGCGCTCTTGTGCATCTCGCTTGAACCGCTCGACCGCGTGGAGATTCTCTCGTGTCTGAAGGATGATCAACACCGCGGCAGACATCCCGACACCGACGAGCACGACCAGCCAAACGATCCAGCTCCGTGGATGGGCAACGCGGGATTGGGCTGCGCGTTTTGCAGAGGTCGGGTCAGATGTGCTCATCGTCGAGTCCCAGCTCCGCTTACCGCGGGGTGTCCCTGCCCACTGCCTACGTCACCGTCACGGTGGCGTAACGAGGGGGTTCACCCAACCGCTTCAGGAGCTCATCCACCTCTTCTTTAAGCTCCAGGATTCGGGATTCCCGCCCCGTGGTGACTTGGGTAAATTGTTCGAGGTCTCGATTGGTATCTTCTAGCTCCTTGGTCTTTTGGCGCAGGGTGTCCTCGGCTCTCTTGCGTTCAGAGACTTCTCGTTCTAACTCCTGGTTGATCTTTTCGAGCCCAGGCAACGACAATGCCTTGGGGATGATGGGGATCATCGCAAACACCGTCGCCCAAGACACAACCGCCGTGACGACCTTGATAAGGCCCGATAGCCGATACCATGGATGCCAGAAGATCGTCGCCTCGATGAGGTGTACCGTCCCACATGAAAAGATGAATCCCCCGAACAATAGGAAAAGCGAGGTGAAGGGCACGTCTTTTCGTTTGCGGATGAAGTAGGTCAACACGCACGGGATGGCCACGTAAGCCCCGAAGACCAGGAGGTCGGAGATGATATGAACCCACCCGTGCAGGTCGGTCCAGTGGCCGCAATACCACCGGGCGGGGAAATCAGAGGGGTCGAAGACTTGTTTAAACCATTCCATCATCGTCTTCCTTGAAGCCTTGGACGGCCGTGGACCCGCCCTAGCCTAACGGGCAATATTTCAGTGTCCTAGCTATACCCCTCCCGGATAAAAATACGGCACAGTTCGTGTACGCGGCGGGGAGATGTTCGGGATCAACGACACCCCCGACGCGGTACTTGCATACGCATTACGTATACGGACCATATCGGCATTTATCGAGCGATAGTGGGAAAACTAGGGGCCAGCCGAGCGTTTTTCACCGGGTCGCCCCCACAGTCGCCGCGACGGAAGATCCACCACGAACAACCTCACAGCCAGACGGTCTACGGATCGAAGAACAACATCGACAAGCCGTCAGAACAAGGGCACCGGGTTTATTATGCGCATCGCGTATCTAAGTGCCGTGTCGGGTAGACATTGGGCCCCGAAAACTTCCCTGCCCCACACCTGAATCACGCCGTATTTTATCTGGGAGAGTTATACGCTTGGGGTACGCAGGACCTCAACCTAAGGCCCGAACAGCGTCCCCGGATGGAACAACCCCCGCTGATCGAAATACCGGATCGCTTCGTCGGTCGACTCAAATAGCTTCGTAGCTGTCTCTGTGATAAACGGGCTGGGGTTCTTGGCCGGTTGCCAGATCACGTACACGTCCTTGCCGTGCTCAAACGCGTGCTGGAGTTCCCGCTCGACCCCGCTCGACAAACCCGGGACCCCGCCGTCGAGCTGCGGGATCAGCGACACGATCATGTCCGACTGGTCGATGAGCTTGAAGTCGCGGGCATAGATCTGCCCGTCCACGTCCCCTGCGATGTCCAACACCTGTTTCACCGACACGCGGACCCCTGCAACTCCCGTCCCCGGTGACTGCCCATCACCCGATTGGGCGGACCGTCCGGGGGGAAAATCGATAAAATCCTGGCCCTGCTTCGCCGCGTCGATCGCGGTCTCGAGAAGGATCTTCTCGTCGACCTCCCCGGGGTCGAACGCGATGAAGTGCTTGGCCAGCTCAGCGCGGAACGCGTCGATCTGCTCGACCACTATCGGCAAGCCCACCACGTGGCTCATCGGGAACGACGGGTAGACCTTGCGCATCTCCGGGCGGCACACGAGCCGGAACGCGGTCTCAGTCGTCATCACGTGCCGGCCTCGCGACAGGACGTAGAACCGGTTGGCGCAGCCCAACGCCTGGGCCAAGAGCTGGGTGGCCATGATCTCTTCTTCCCGCCAGACCATCAGGTCCTTGAGCGTGGCGTCGATCGTGTGCTCGGCGTGCAGGCGGTGGTGGACGACCTCGACGTTATCGACGAGGCAGATCAGCGCGTCGGGCTTGAGCATCGAGACCTGATCGAAGTCGAACGCCGCGAACAGGCCGTGTCGCCAGCGGAACGTCGCGTGGGTATTGACCAGCACGTGCCGCTTGCCCTCAGCGTCGGCGATGATGTCCCGAAACACCGCTCGCCGCAGGGTCTTAAGCCGGCTCAGCGGCAGGTCGAGGATCCGCCCGGGCTTGACGTCCGCGGCCTCGTCGTACATCCGGTCCCCGACGTTGTAGAGCGTCACCGGCTCGCCGTGCTGCCGTGCCACGTCCACAACGGCCTGGAGGTAACCTTTCTTGTCCATGCCGACCTGGCCGGTCACGATCACACGCATCGGGTGGTTCCTGAGACAGCGGTATACGCCTCGCGTATCGCAGCACGCGATAATATACTCATCTTGAATGAAATTGCGGCACGATCCGTGTACACGGCAAGTAACTTTTCGGGGTCCGGCACGGGCCCGACACGGTATTTTGATACGTGATGCGTAAACCCTCAGACCACGTCAGGTCAAACCCAGCCATGAGCCCGCATATGCCCAAGGCGTGGTCAGGACGAGAACAGGGCGAGCTGTTCATCGCGAGATCGCGTCTTTCGTGGGCGATGATGGCGACGAATCTCTAGTAATCCCCGTTCGATGTCTTGGAGAAACGGCGAGGGCTGTGCGGTTTCAATCTTGCCCCGCTTCTTGCGCTTGGCGGTGTGCGTGAGGATCAGGCGTTGCTTAGCGCGGGTCATGCCCACGAAGAATAGCCGTCGCTCCTCATCCACGTCCGCGTCGTCGTTCGCCGACCAATGCAGCGGCACAACCCCGTCCTCGCAGCCGACGATGAACACCACCGGAAACTCCAGCCCTTTCGCCGCATGCAGGGTCAGCATCGAGATCCGATCCGCCCGTGGGTCCCAAAGGTCCACGTCGACCCCCATCGCTAGATCCGAAAGGAAAGACGCCAGATCCTCGCCCGACCGTTGAGCCAACGTCTTGAGCCCCGCCAGGTACAGGTCCGCTTGAGGATAGTCATCACTGATCTGCCGGGCGGCGGATTCAAGTCGCTCCCATACGGGTCGGGTATCCGTGTCCGTGGGGTCGCCCATCGCCTCAAGCATCGCCCGCACCGTCGGCTGATCCGCCAACACAGCGTGGGACCGTTTCTGAAACGGCATCCCGGACCGGGCCAACGCCTCGACCAACGGGTGGGACAGGGTGTCGGCACGGTACAACACCGCGAAGTCGGAAAATGACAGGCCTGCCGCGTCTTCGTGTGATTCGACCCGATCGCTATCTAATGAAAAGAACGTCGATCCACCCATCATCCGTTCGATCGTGTGGACGACGAACTCGGCTTCGGCCCGTTCGGTGGCGCAGCCGTGGATCTGGATCCGCTCGGGGCTATCGAGCAGCGGCACCAGCTGGCGGTCGCGGACCAGGCTCACCGGGGCGATCAGCTGCATCGACGCGTCGATGATCGGGCGGGTCGAGCGGTAATTGCGTGTTAAGTGAACGTTCCGCGCACCCGGGCAATCGTCCTCAAACCGCTGGAAGAACCGCACGTCCGATCCGCGGAAGCCGTAGATCGCTTGGTCCGGGTCGCCGATGACACAAAGGTTCCCCCCCGCCGGCACCAGCAGCCGGACCAGCTCGTACTGGGACCGGTCGATGTCTTGATACTCATCGATACTCACCCACGGATACCGGTGTCGGTACCCGTCGGCGATCTCGCGGTGATCCCTAAGCAGGCGTAACGGCAATAGAAGCAGGTCGTCGAAGTCGATCCATTTTTGTTCAAGCATCCGCTTCTGGTAAGCGTCGACGACTTGTGTGGTCTCGGGATCATGGATTGGATGATTTCCCTGTGGCTCGGGTTCCGGCGCCGCAAGCTGTCGTTTGTAGAGCGAGATCCGTTTGAGCCAGCGTGCGGCTTGGGTCGAGGAAACCGACAGGGTCTCGCTAAGCAGCGACGCACGCTGGGCATCATCGGCGATGCGGAATCCATGCGGCAGGCCCAACCGTTCGCGGTGTTCTTCGATGATGGATCGGCCCAGAGCGTGGAACGTCATGACGGGGATCAGGTCGGACCGATCCGGCACCAGCTGCTTGAGGCGTTCTTTCAATTCCTGGGCCGCACGGTTCGTGAACGTGATGGCCAGGCACCCACGGGGATCGGCTTGGTGGTCCTGGATCAGGTTGACGATACGGTGGGTGAGGGTACGGGTCTTGCCGGTACCGGGGCCGGCGATGATCAGCAGCGGACCATTCACGGTCGACGCAGCGGCCTGCTGGTCGAGGTCGAGGCCGGGCAGGCGGTCATCCGGAGGGGTCTGATGTTTCACGACCGGTTCGACGTGCACGCGCGGTGCTCGATCGCTTGGGTTCGTTTTGTTTGTCGTATCCGCTATGCAGGTTTCGATAGCGGGTTGCGGCGTCGGTGATGATTCGTCCTCGGGCGTAGCGCGGAACAACAGGCTCACCGCGGACCCTTGGTGCAGTTCCCTTTTCTCAAATAGACGGATGGTGCCGTATTCGCCGTCGTAACCCGAGTCACGGATCACCCGGCCTTGGCGCATCCGTGCAAGAGCCTCGGCCACTAATGAAGATCCGTGCTGTTTGAGGTCATCGGCCGAAGCGTGTTCGAGGATAAACAGCTCCGAACCCAGCCGGCAGATCATTTCATCGTATCGCCGTCCCACGCGTTTGCTCTTGGGCCCAACGCCCTCGATCTCCGCGAGGACTTCTGTTAACGGCACGAGGCTGCGGAAACGGTCTGCTGTGTTCGTCTCTGGTTCATGAGATGCCGGCGATGAAGGGCCTTGGGCCTTACCCGATGTCGGGGCCGGGGGCGGGGGGCGGTCGGCCAGTTCGTGGACCCGGTGCATCACACCCAGGGTCACCGGCTTGCCGCACACGGGGCATCGCCCGTCGTTGTCTCGGGTTTCCTGAGGGGTCAGGCACACCCCGCACTTGCGGTGGCCGTCTAGGTGGTACTTACCCTCTTCGGGGAAAAACTCGACCGTCCCGTTGTACCCGACGCCGGTCTCCAGCGCACGGCGGATCGCGAAGTAGTCGAGCTTCGTATCGAATACACACGCCTCGCGGCCGATCTTCGGCGGCGAGTGCGCGTCCGAGTTCGAGACCAGGGTGTACCGGTCCAGAGCCGATAGCCGCCGGTTCATCGGCGGGTCGGACGACAACCCGGTCTCCAGCGCGAAGATCTCGCCGGATAGATCCCCGTAGCAGTGTTCAATGCTGTCGAACCCGGACTTGGAGCCCAGGACCGCGAACCACGGGGTCCAGATATG
Organism: Phycisphaeraceae bacterium; assembly: GCA_965224205.1. GTDB lineage: Bacteria > Planctomycetota > Phycisphaerae > Phycisphaerales > Phycisphaeraceae > CBDCYN01. Next base: position 45,286 of record CBDCYN010000029.1, on the reverse strand, counting down.
GGCGGGGATCAGGTAGCAGCCATCGCCGGCGTCGAGCGTGATCTCTAGCAAGTCGCGAGAATCAAGGCCCAGGATCGGCCTGCCATCGGACGCGAGGTTGCCGATCCGATTCAGTCGGTCGATGATGCGCCCGGCTTTCTCGAGGTCCGGGGCGTAGATCAGGTGGTGGACCTTGCGCGTCTTGTCGTCCTTCTTGTAGATCGTCGAGATCTCGACCTCGAGCATAAACCTCACCCCCGGATCCCCCGGATCCCCCGGAACTCCGGCAGCACTAGAATGAGAAGCCTCTCCAGCGATAGCACGACCCACGCCGCCCAGATCGTCTAGCCAGCTGCCGACTTGGGCTTCTAGATCCGGCTTGAGGCGGAACAGCCCTGGTTCAGCGGGGATGAGTTTTTCTTTGATCTCGGTTAGCCATTGAGGGTGTGTAAAGTCACCGGTACCGATCACCGTTACACCTTTGCGAGCGGCCCAGAACGCCATGTGCTCCAGGTCGCAGTCTCGGCTGGTGGCGCGTGAGTATTTGGAGTGCACGTGCAGGTCGGCATAGAACTTCATCACGGTCTCCTGGGTACGGGCGGGGGTGCCCCATCAGCTTGAGGCGTCCGTTAGGATACCTCCAGGGGGCGAGGAACCCGATATGAAAGGCAAGACGTGTGGAGAAGCTGTCACCACAACTCATGCGGCGATAAAAAAGAACTGCATGCGAGGGCTAAGTCGAATCGATACGGCGTTGTATGGGTTCTATGAGCCTTTTCGGGAGGCCGCTTCGTCGCCGCCGGATCCGTCGGTCTCCACCGCCTCGCCGAGTTTAGCCCGGGTCTGCAACGCCCGTTCCAGCAGGCGGCCCTCGTCGAGCACCGGCACCAGCTGCATCTTGAAATGCCAATCCAGTTGGACCCTGACATCCGGGATCGCCTCGGCGATCAGGTCCGGGCCGGGTGCTTCCCACCAAGGGGCGTGGGCTTGTTTTTGGGTCCACAACGGCTGGTAGTCGTCGTGCTCTAGCCGGACATCGTACGTGCCGTAGTAGGTGAACGGCACCGCCACCGGGGTCCTGCCGATTTCTTCATCGTTGAGGTAGACCAACGCCCCGGTCGGTTCCGACGTTACGCGGATCACCCGCTGGACGCAGCCGGCGCCGCAGATCAACCCCGCCGCGACCAGCCCCATCAGGGTTGTAAGCGGTTTGGATTTCATCACGACAATCGCCCTTATGACGCTTGATCGACCCATCGAGTCATGCCTGGCCGCGTGCACGAGCGGGTTCGTCCGCTGAGTCGACAGCAGGGCCGCGACCGATCCCGGGCAAAACACCATCACGGCTCGTAGCCGCAGCGGTTGCGCATTCAAACCGCCCACTAATATATACGCATCACGAATCAACGTGCCGCGACGGGCACGAACCCCAAGACCCCGCGGGAGAACCGACGTCGATCGCGACCATGGCGACGCCGTGTTAGTGTAAAGTTCCGCTATGGCCAATATCCACCCGACCTCGATCGTTGACCCTCAGGTTCAGCTCGCTGATGACGTCCAGATCGGCCCGGCGTGTACCATCCAAGGACCCGTGACGATCGGCCCCGGGTGCCGCCTGATCGGCCACGTCTACCTCAACGGCCCGTTGACCCTCGGCAGCGATAACACCCTCTATCCGTATGCCTGCCTCGGATTCGAGGCGCAGATCGTCGGTCACCAGGGGGATACCGCCGGGATCGCGATCGGTCAGCGCAACATCTTCCGGGAGATGGTCGTGGTCCATGGTTCGTCGCGGCCCGATTGCCCGACCAAGATCGGGAACGACAATTTTTTCATGAGCAATACCCACGTCGGCCACGACGTGGTGGTCACCGATCGATGCACGTTCGCGTCTGGGGCCTTGCTGGCTGGTCACGCGCGTATCGAGGCCAACGCGACGCTCGGCGGCAATTCCGCGGTGCACCAGTTTGGCCACGTCGGTCGGCTTAGCTTCCTGGGAGGGGGCGTGATCGTGACGAAGGACGTGCCCCCGTTCATGCTCTGCAAGTTCGATGACCAGGTGATCGGCTTGAACCTGGTGGGGCTGCGCAGAAACGGGATCGAGCGGGCGGCCATCGACGCGCTGCGCGAAGCCTTCCGTATCCTCTACCTCACCCATCACAGCAACCCGGTGGCCGCTGGTGAGATCGAAGCGATCGCCCAGCAAGGCCGCCCCGGCGCTGAACTGCTTATGGAATTAGTGGGCTTCATCCGGGCAAGCAAACGCGGGATATGTTCTTATATCGGCCGAACCCGCAACAAACACCGGATCGCGTTGGAAGAAGAGGTCAGAAATGGGTCGAGGCAGTCTTGATCGGGAGACTCGTGGTGGGGGTCGCCGGCGGCTAGGGCCTCGTCATGTGTGTTTTTGCAGGTCGCCGGATTGGTTCCGGTCCGTCGTGGGATGTCCAACTATCCTCCTCAACCTGATGTCTATAAGCCCCCCTGGCTTTTGACCTGTCCATCCCCTGCATTCGATCAGGCGCTGTCGCGGTGGATCACACGGTACGCCTCACGCTCCCCACGGCCACGGAGGGGATAGTCTTTTCGCAGCGGGTGAGCGGGGTAGGATTCCCAGGTGAGGATCCGCCGCAGATCCGGGTGGCCGTCGAAACGGATCCCGAACATGTCAAACACCTCGCGCTCGGGCCACTCGGCTCCGGGCCACAGATCGCATACGCTAGGAACGTGCAACGCCGGGTCGTCTTCGATCCCGCGTGTATCGAGGGACGGATCGAGGGTGACCTTGACCAACAGCCGGCGGTTGTGGGCTGTGCTCACGAGGTTATAGATCACCGCGAAGCGCCCCTCGGCGATCGTTTTAGACCTCCCGTTGCGTGGGGGGCAGGGATAGTTGAGGTAGTCGACCCCGATCACGTCACTAAGGAAGTCATAGCCGCACCGGGGGTCATCCCGCAAAAACCCAAGCACCTCATGCAGGTGCTCTTTACCGACCACAAGCACGGTCTGGCCCCGGAACTCAGCCGCGAGAAGCTCCACGCCGGGGAACCGGTCTTTAATCGGAGGCAAGCTGGGGTGATCGAGATTCGGTTTCGTCATCAACAAGCCCTTCGTTCAATGGGTGCGGCCGCACGATTGATATTTGACCAGCTGACTCAATCTTTCTAGTCCCGCCTAATCCTCCGTCTCGATCGTTGTGCCAGCCTCTCTGGCGATCTGGGCCAGGTGCTGGATCAGCCGGCGCCATTGATCGACGCTCCGGGGCCATTCGTAAGCCAACGCGTCTGCGATCCCCACCACGTCACGGTCGGAGAGCAGGTCCCGCAATTGACCTAAACGCTCGGCCAGCTGCCCGACGATCTCCGCGGCGGGTTGACCTTCGATCGAGACCTGATCAAGGTTGATGCGCAGCAACCCGATCGATCCCGACACCGCCTGCTGGATCTTCAGCCAAGTCTCGATCGCTTCGGCCACCTGGCGCATGGCCCGCTCCTCGTGATCCTGCTGCAAGAGATCGGCGGCGCGGGCCTGAGCCTCAGCTGCCTGGTCCAGCCCCTCGCGGCATTCATCGAGCACCGTCCCCACCAGGTCACGTGTGTCGCTGCTGTATAGGCGCACCTCGGATTGATCGATCGGGACGTGCCGGTGCCGTTCAAGCTCGTCACCGACAAGCTCCCGGCCGTCGAGATGGACTTCAACCACCAGCCGCCCCAACGGCGTCAACCGACCAGTCGCCAGGTCCAAAGCCGTGTTGAGGTCCTCGACCGGCCCCTCGATTGCGACATCGTCTAGATAGACAGGCATCGTTGCATCATAAACGCACCCCCGACGCAACACCAATATCGATCACGACGCCCCCTCCAGCGGGCCGACCCGATCAACGTTCAGGGGCGGATCCCATGAACAAAAAAACCGGGCCACCCACGATGACCCGGTTCTCGTATTGTTTTCAATAGCTTGGCCACATCGGCCCGTCGCCTAGAACAGCAGCTGGAACTGCGCACGCAGCGCGATCTGATCATCCTCACCGCTGTAATCGCCCAGCAGGCCCAGGCCCTCGAAGAACTTCATGTCCCCGTCCGACGCCCCGCTGGGCGAAGGCGACGGGATCGTGTCCAACGCCCACACCACGTCCAATGAAAACTTCGCGTCGTGCTTAGCGAAGTAGTAGTTGGCCCCGAACGTCAGCAAGGCGATGGTCGGGTCGATCGACCCAGCGGCGAAGTTGTCAAGCTCGATGTACTCGAAACGGATGAACGGCTCGAGCGTGTCGGGAATCACCATCATCCCGCCCTGGACGACCAGGCCGTAAAGATCAACGTCCGGCACGGCCGGGTTCTCGGCCTGGGTGTGCAGCCCGACTATCGCCGCGAAGAGGTTCATCCCGGCGACCTCGACCGAGCCGTCGATCGTCCACGACAGGAAGTCATTGTTGAACGCGGTGTCACCGGTCTCGCCGTCCTCCCAGTGCAGCGCCCCGCCCAGGAACACCGCCGCCGGCTGCCCACCCCACGCCGAGAAGTCTTCCTGTTGTTCCCAATCGCCGGCCAGCTTCAGCTCACCACGGACGGTGATCGCGAAATCGGTGCGGTCGCCGTGGAACGGCTTGGTGTCGCCGTAGTCCGTGCCGGTATCGTCGTCCCCGTCCACGTCTCCGACACCGGTCTGGAACGGGAACCGCTGCGTGACCGGCAGCCTGCCGTTCTCACCCGACAGGGCCCCGTCGTGGATCACCGCTTTGAGCCGGCCCACCTCGCCGAGGTATAGCTTCGCGCCCGCGCCCTGGATATACCCGAGCGTGAAGATCTCGTTGACCAGCGACCGCTCGATGGCCAGCTGGTACTTTGCCTCGGTCATCTCTTCTCGCAGGAAAGGGGCTTTGAACTCCCCGCCCCAGATCTTGAAGTTGTCGGTGAGCTTGTAGGCGATGGCGATATCGTCGGCCTTCACCTTGTTATTGGTCGAGTCCACGGACAGCTGGATCGCGTATAAGATCCTCGGAGAGCCGATATGGCCGGTGAACCGCAGCTTGCCTCGGCGAACCTCGAAGCCGGCGAGGTCTTCGTCGCCCGTGGCCCCGTCGCCAGCCGTGGCGGTGGTGCCACCGCCCGTATCAGCGTCGTCAGCTCGGTCACGGCTATTGAACACGTACCGCACCTGGATCTGACCGTCGATATTCAGCAGGAACCCGCCGTCTTCGCTGGCCAGGAAGAATTGCTCCCCGTTGTGTCCCGCGGTGACCGCGCCCTGCATGAAGCTCGATCGGGCCTCGGAGTCCGCAAGCACCTCGCGCACCAGCGCCCTGACCTCTTCGGCGCGGCTCTCGTTGAGCCACGCGTCGTCTTGGCCCTGCTCGAGCTGGGCGATACGCTGCTTCAGCGCCGCGACTTCCGCTCGCAGCTGGTCGTCGCTGCTGCCCGGGGGTTGGGCCCATGTGCCCTGCGCTAAACACGACGAGACCAGCCCCGCCAGCGTCATCACTCGTTTAACATGCATGGGTCGTCTCCTTCAAAGTAAAAGAACCTTGGGTCCATCGGAAGGAAGGTCCGTCCTCCAACCGCTTTATCTGCTAATCGTCAGCCGACCATCGGCCAATCTAGGCTTAAACAGGAGTAGGGGAATGGGGTAATGCGATGTCGATTCTGGCCTACCGCTGTTAGCCACGATCCGCACGTTATGGGTGAACAACACACCTTACGTTTCAACGGTCTCTGGCCACGCCCTGGGCGCAGCCGCAGAACGTGCTGCACCGAAATAAAATGCTTATGTTGTTCTAACCTTTCGCTCGTCGTTGGTCAAGGCATCGACCGCCCCGTGTGAAGCCAGGGCCGTTACGATCGTCTCAACCCGAAAGATAGCCCGATCGGCCGTCCGTTCAGCCTCCGGCCAATGAGGTGGTCCCCTGGCCCCGTAGTCCCCGGCTCTCATGACGTGGGGCTTCCCGTTCCATGGCGACCCTGTACAATAGCCGTGATCCTCCCCGGTCTGTATCGGAGAATGAAACCATGCCGACTCAAACCATGACTGAAGAACCCGCTTCCAACGTCTTCGCCGATGCGGTCAAGCGCCTCGACCGCGCCGCGGAATACGCCGACCTCGATAGCGAAACCCTCGAACGCCTCAAGCACGCCAAGTGTGTGGTCGAGGTCTCCATCCCCGTGCGCATGGACGATGGGACACTGCAAGTCTTCACCGGCTACCGCGTCCGCCACGACGATACGCGCGGCCCGGCCAAGGGTGGGATCCGCTACCACCCCGACGTCAGCCTCGACGAGGTCCGCGCCTTGGCATTCTGGATGACCTGCAAGTGCGCCGCGGTGGGCATCCCCTTCGGCGGGGGCAAAGGCGGAGTGATCGTTAACCCCAAAGAATTGTCACGCATGGAGCTCGAACGCCTCAGCCGCGGGTTCATGCGCCAGATCGCCGATTTCGTGGGCCCTGAGACCGATATCCCCGCCCCCGACGTGTACACCAACGCCATGATCATGGGCTGGATGATGGACGAGTACTCCAAGATCCGCCGCCAGCACTGCCCCGGGGTGATCACCGGCAAACCGTTGCCTCTGGGCGGCAGTGTTGGCCGCGACGACGCCACCGGCCGGGGGGCGTACTATTGCATCAAGGAACTCGAAAAACGCCGCAAGTGGGATCCGAAAGATACCCGCGTTGCGGTCCAGGGCTTCGGCAACGCTGGTCAGCACGTCGCGGCGCTGCTGCACAGCGACGGGTACCAGATCGTCGCCGCCAGCGATTCCCGCGGCGGGGTCTACCGCAAGCAGGGGTTCGACATCCCCAGCCTGATCAAGATCAAGAACGAGACCCGTGCCCTTAAAGCGGTGTACTGTGACGGCTCGGTGTGCGAAGCGATCGACGCCGACACGATCACCAACGAGCAGCTGCTCGAGCTCGACGTCGATCTGCTGATCCCCGCGGCGCTCGAGAACCAGATCACCGCCGACAACGCCTCGGCCGTCCAAGCCTCGGTCATCGTCGAGGTCGCTAACGGCCCGATCACCAGCGACGCCGATGAGGTCCTTAACGGCAAAGATATTCTCATCGTCCCCGACATCCTTGCCAACGCCGGCGGGGTGACCGTCAGTTACTTCGAGTGGGTCCAGAACAAGCAGGGCTATTACTGGCCCCTCGAAGACGTCCATACCCGGCTCAAGGAGATCATGTCCCGTGAGTTCCACAGCGTTTTTGACCTCATGGAAGACCACAAGATCGACATGCGCACCGCGACTTATGCCCACGCGCTATCGAGGATCGGCGAAGCGATCGGGGCCCAGGGCACCCATCGATACTTCGCGAATCATGACTCGTGAGGGTTATGGATGACCTCAGTCCGCAGCCCAGGTTAAGCAACAACAAACGCACGCCAACACCCGCTTGCAGTGGATTGACACTTCGCTGGTTGCCGTATTGAACCCGATCTGCGACAACATGGCCCGTGGATGCATTCGTCATCAAAGGCGGTACCCGGCTACGCGGTCGGCTGAGCATCAGCGGGGCTAAGAACGCCGCCCTGCCGCTGATGGCCGCGAGCCTGCTCACGGACCAGCCCGTGACCCTCCACAATGCACCGTTGGTCAGCGACGTGCACAACATGGGCAGGCTCCTGCGAACGCTCGGCTGCGATGTGGTCATGCCCGATCCCGGATCCTCCGGGTCCCCAGCCAAACCCGACTCTTCCCAGGAAGCTACCCCCGATGGCGCGATCCGGATCCATGCCACAGACCAGAGCGCATCGTTGGCCGATTACGAGATCGTCCGCACCATGCGGGCCAGTATCTGCGTCCTGGGTCCCCTGTTAGCCAAACGAGGCAGGGCCAAGGTCTCGATGCCCGGTGGCTGCAACATCGGCGATCGGCCCGTGGACCTGCACCTGCGCGGCCTGACCGCATTGGGGGCGAAGATCCATCTCGATGAGGGGTATATCGTCGCCGAGGCCGATCGTCTCCAAGGCGGGCGGGTGTTTCTGGGAGGGTCGTTCGGGTCGACCGTCTTGGGCACGGCGAACCTGATGAGCGCCGCCACTCTGGCACGTGGCACGACCGTGATCGAATCCGCCGCCTGTGAGCCGGAGATCGTCGATCTGGCGAATATGCTATCTGCCATGGGAGCGCAGATTTCAGGCGCCGGGTCGCCACGGATCGTCATCACGGGCGTCGACGAATTGAAGGGCGTCGACCATCAGGTCATCCCCGACCGTATCGAGGCCGGGACGTACGCCATCGCCGCGGCCATCACCAACGGGGACGTGACGATCGACAACTTCCCGACCGATGCCCTGACCGCGGTGCTCGACCGACTCGACCAGATCGGCGTCGAGGTCGAGCCCCTATCTGAAATAAAGACCAACGCGTCACCCCAAACCGGTGACGATAGCAACCGTATTGAATCCGTGCGCGTGGCGTCGAGTCGGCGATTAGAACCGGTGCAGGTCGTCACCCAGCCGTTCCCGGGGTTCCCCACCGACCTCCAAGCCCAGATCATGGCCCTGTTGTGTTTCGCGGACGGCAACTCTATGGTCACGGAAAAGATCTTCCCCGACCGCTTCCTGCACGTCGCGGAGCTGCTGCGCATGGGGGCGAACCTGTACCGCAATGGGTCGACGGTGCTGATCACCGGCCAACGAGAACTGATCGGCGCGCCCGTGATGGCCAGCGACCTGCGGGCCTCGGCCGGGTTGGTGCTGGCGGGTTTGGCAGCGCGGGGCAAAACGGTTGTGAACCGGGTGTACCACCTCGACCGTGGGTACAACCAGATGGACCAGAAGCTGCGGTCGCTGGGCGCGGAGATCGAACGCGTCAACATTTAATGCGTAAGATAGTGCTTAGAGCTGGTTCCATCAGCCAGCGAGCCGTGACCGTAAGGCAGCGAGAGGTACAGAATATTTAGCCAATATCACGGATCATGGAGACCGATATCATGAGTCAGGCCGAAACACAACAACAAGCCAACACCCCCACCCTCGACCCGGAGTATTTACAGATCCTGGTGTGCCCACTGACCCGCAGCCCGTTGCGGCTCGAAGGCGATGAGCTGATCGGTGAAACCGGCGGGCTGCGGTACCCGATCCGCGAGGGGATCCCGATCCTGCTCATCGATCAAGCCAAGCTGCCTGAAGGGATCGCCAGTCTCGAGGAGTTCCGTGAAAAATACGCGGACCAGATCCCGGATTAAGGCATCTCGTTCTGAACTTTGGCCATGGTTCGCAGCGCACGATCATTCTTATCAACACCAAGACTCCTTCAAGGGAAATAACGGGGCACGGGATGCCAAGACGGGTAGTGATCACGGGGTTGGGGCCGATCAGCGGCCTTGGCGTAGGGATGGATGAAACCTGGGATTCGTTGCGCGCCGGCCGCAGTGTGCTCAAGCCGATCGAGGCGTTCGACCCGGCTGGGTTTGACTGCCAGATCGCCTCCCAGGTTAACGGGGTGAGCGTCAAGGACTACGTGCCCAAGAATTACCGCAAGGCGATCAAGGTCATGGCCCGGGATATCGAGCTGGCCGTGGTCGCCGCGGACCTGGCCGCCCGGGACGCGTCGCTGACCACCCGGGGCACGAAGACGAAGACTGACCCCGCCGCAGAGGATTCCTACAACCCGTCACGCATGGGTGCCCATATCGGCGCCGGGCTAATCGCCGCGGAACTCAACGAGTTAACCACGGCATTATCCAAGGCAACGGATGACCAGGGCGGGTTCGATTACCGCCGATGGGGCAACGAAGGCCTCACCCACCTCACCCCGCTGTGGCTGCTTAAGTACCTGCCGAACATGCTCGCCTGCCACGTGACGATCATCCACGACGCCCAGGGCCCCTCGAACACGATCACCTGTGGGGAGGCATCGGGGACCCTAAGCATCGGCGAGTCGCTGCGTGTCATCCAACGCGGGGCCGCGGACCTGTGCTTCTGCGGCGGGGCCGAGAGCAAGCTCAACCCGATGGCGTACCTGCGCCAGCAGATGCTGGGCCGGCTTAATACCACCGACAACGACCAGCCCGAAACCGCGGTCCGCCCGTTCTGTACGACCGCCTCGGGCATGGTGCTGGGCGAAGCCGGATCGATTGTGATCCTCGAAGCGATGGAGACCTACGAGCAACGCCAAGCGAACGGCGAACCGGTGCGGGCGTACGCCGAGGTCCTGGGGTTCGGCGCTTCGCAAAGTGTTCACCGCGAGTCCCGTAACCTCCAGCCCGAGCCCGACGGCCGAGGCATCGCTTTGGCGATCCAGGCCGCGATGCGCGAAGCCCAAATCGACCCGGGCCAGATCGACGTGATTGTGCCGTTCGGATCGGGTCTGCCCGCACACGACAAGGCTGAGGCCACGGCCTTGCATACGGCCTTCGGTAACACGCTGGCGTCTGTCCCGGTGGCGTCGAACAAGTCGATGGTCGGCAACTGCGGGGTGGCGTCTGGGAGCTTGGACGTTTGCGTGGCGTGCCGAGCGATCGTGGACCAAACTTTACCAGCGGTAATCAATTGCGACAGCCCGCTAGAGGGGTTGCGGGCTGGTACGGCTCCTTCCACGTCGCATCATGTCGAGCACGTGTTGATTTACAGCAGCGGTACCGGCGGTCAAAACGCGGCGCTGGTGCTCAAGCGGATCGAGGAATGAAACGCGTCGCATCTAGGTTTTTCAGGAAACAAGCGATGAATCAAACGCGAGTCGTCGTCACCGGGATGGGCTGGATCACACCGCTGGGCCACGACCTGGAAACGGTCTGGTCGAAGTTGCTGGCCGGCGAGTCGGGGATCAGCCAAACCCGTCATTTCGATGCATCGACGTTCCCCACGCAATTCTCGGCCCAGGTCAAGGACTACGACTACCGTGATTGGGTGGCCTACCCGCAGTGTCACGAGGAAGTCGGGCTCAACACCGGGTTCGCGCTGGGCGCCGCGGCCCAGGCGTGGAAGATGGCCGGCCTCGATGGCGACGAAGACCTCGACCACCAGCGGTTGGGGATCTACCTCGGCTCGGGCGAAGGGTCGCTGGATTTCGACAACTACGCCGCCTCAAACCTCGGCGGGTGGGACGCGGAGAAAAACGCGATCGATTCGGTGCGTTGGGCGTCGATCGCCAAGTCGCGCATGTCCATGATGCGCGAGGTCGAGCAGGAATCGAACATGCCGCTAACCCACCTGGCGATGGAATTCGAAGCCCGCGGCCCGGCGTACAACTGCCTGACCGCCTGCGCCGCCAGCACCCAGGCGATCGGGGAGGCGACACAGATCCTCCGCCGCGGCGACGCGGACGTGATGATCTCCGGCGGCACGCACACGATGATCCACCCCCTGGGGGTTTCCGGGTTCAACCGCCTCACCGCCTTAAGTACCCGCAACGACGGGTGTCAGACCGCCGCCCGCCCGTTCGACCGCACGCGCGACGGCTTCGTCCTCGGCGAGGGTGCCGGGATCGTGATCCTCGAGACCCTCGAACACGCCACGCGCCGCGGGGCCCCGATCCACGCCGAGGTCGTCGGCTACGGCAGCTCCGCCGACGCGTACCGCATCACCGACATCCAGCCCGACGGGCGCGGGGCGATCGAGGCGATGCACCAGGCCCTGCGTGACGCCGGTCTAGAGCCGGGTGACATCGACTACGTCTCCGCCCACGGCACGGGCACCAAGGAGAACGATTCGATCGAGTCGCGGGCGGTCAAAGCGGTGTTTGGCGACCGGGCGAAGCAGATCCCGATGAGCTCGATCAAGAGTATGCTCGGGCACCTGATCGCCGCGGCCGGGGCGGTGGAGCTGATCGTGTCGATCCTGACCATCCGCGATCAGAAAGTCCCCCCCACGATGAACCTCCACGACCCGGACCCGGAGTGTGATCTCGATTACGTTCCCAACGCGTCGCGCGACGCTAAAGTCGACGTGGCACTCTCCAACAGCTTCGGCTTCGGCGGGCAGAACGACACACTGATCGTGAGGCGATACGACGGGCCGTAACCACGTGTCGGTAAGGGGATCACTCGGCCTGGGCCGGCGATGAACCACGCCGCTCGATGTGGATCCGATCGGCAGTGACGACGACCTGAACCCCTCCGCTAAGCGCAAACACCCGATGTCCTCCATGCCTGTCACGCGTCGCGGTGATGATCGGCTCTAAGGCATGATGGCTGATACGATCGTCCCGTACCCCGGCGGCTTTGAGGCACCGACGCAGCAGACCCGACAGCACCACGGAGGGTAGCAGCCGGGCTTTCTTACGGTCCATCTGGAGCGGGCTGTCCCCTGTCACGACGGACGTCTTAGCCTCATGAATCTGTCTTTCCAAGAGTCGATCAAGCTGCCGGAAGTGGTCGGCTGTCTTAACCGCCCGCGCGGTGACCCCGCCATGGATTGACTTGAGCGTCGGCAGCACGTCATGGCGTAGCCGTGATCGAAGGCGAGACCGGTCTGCGTTGGTGTGGTCTTCACGCCAGGGCTGTTCGATCTCGTTGAGGTACGCCAGGACCTGGGCCCGATCGACCGCCAGCATTGGGCGGATGAGCCACAAGCGTTTGGGTTCGTTCATGACGACGGTCGACGATCCGCGGTCTGTCGCGGTCGGGTTGGTCACCAAGGGCCGTCGCCAAGCCATGCACGATAGCCCGCGCACGGAGCTGCCGCGCAGCAGGCGCATCAACAGTGTTTCGAGCTGATCATCACCGTGGTGAGCCGTGACGACGTGCCGGGCGTCGACTTGCGCGGCGATATCCGCCAGGGCCCGGTATCGCTGGGTACGGGCTTGGGCTTCGAGGTTTCCCGAGGCTGCGGATAGATCCAGGTCGCGGCGATGAAACGGGACCTCCAGCATTTGTGCGAGAGATTCAACGAAAGCGGCGTCTGCTTCCGCGGTGCCGCGCAGGTTGTGCTGGACGTGTCCGACCGTTGGTTGGAGGTGTCCCCACGGCCGGGTGCGACCCAAGGTGACGATTGCCCGCAGCAGGGCTACGGAATCCGCCCCGCCACTGGTGGCAACGATCAGCCGGGTCGGGTGCGGTCGCGAACCGGGTGAGGTTTTGCGCAGCCCGCACCTGCGGCGTAAGGCCAGCGCGATTTTATTGACGAACCGGTCTTTGGGGGGCATCATGGCTAGGAGATTTCGATGTCTAGTCACCACTCATCGATATAGTTACGCCACAGTGTACTGATGAGGACTGTTTTGCTCACAGGGCTCGTGTTCAACCGTGGTGTCTGGCCGGCGCATAACGCGGCGGAGCCGCTGTTCGATTACCTGCCCGCGCTAGCCGAGCGTACGGTCGTGACCGACATGATGCTGGTCCTGGGCATCGTGCTGATCACGGCATGGGCGTTCTCGAAACTGCGCAAACGGCGGCGCTCCGATGCCCAGCGGCCCACCGCTTTAGAACAGCTCGAGCTCAGTCGCCAGCAACGCGGGATGCGGGGTGATCTTGAAGACCTGATGGTCGAAATCGAGCAGCTAGCCCGGCGCTTGGGTGCCCAACTCGATGCTAAGTCGTTTCATATCGAGAAACTGATGCGCGAAGCCGATCAGCGGATCGCCCGCCTCGAGCAGCTCAACCCCGGCCAGCATAGCCCGCGAGAAACCACTCATCCCGCCCATGCCGTTTCAGAACCGAGGACCAACCCGTCGCCCGCGCCGTCCGAGCCCGCCGACCCCAACGCCTCGGCCCCGTCGCTAAATGATGCGTTAGCCCGCTCGGTGTACGACCTTGCCGACCGGGGCCTTAACGCGGTCGATATCGCCCGCCAGCTCGATGAACATGTCGGCAAGGTCGAGCTGATCCTGGCCCTTAGGGAATCGTAGCCGCTGATGCCCTTTGCCGGGTCTGCACGCATGGTCTAAATTGTGTCCCGCCGAGACACGACCCGACAAACCCGGAACCAGGTGCAGCTATGATCCAAGGCTTACTAACCGCGATGGTCACCCCGTTCGATCAGGACGGGCAGATCGATTTCAATGCGCTACGTGCCCATGTCAAGTTCCAAATCGATAGCGGCGTCGACGGCCTGGTGCCGGTGGGCACGACGGGTGAATCGCCGACCCTCTCGCACGACGAGCACGAAAAGGTGATCAAGGCGGTGGTCGAGGCGGCCGCCGAAGCCAGCTCGTCGGGCAAGAAGGTGTGGGTCGTCGCTGGGACGGGGTCAAACTCGACCCACGAAGCCCTGTCCCTGACCCGCCACGCCAAGGACGTCGGCACCGACGCGGCGCTGATGGTCAACCCGTACTACAACAAACCCACGCAGGAGGGGCTTTACCGGCATTTCATGACCGTCGCCGATGCGGTGGAGCTGCCGATCGTGTTGTACAACATCCCAGGACGCACGGGGGTGACCATGTCGCCGGCGACGGTGGCCCGGCTGGCCAAGCACCCGAACATCGTCGGGGTCAAGGAAGCGACGGGTTCGATCGATATCGCCTCGGAGATCGCCTGCCTGTGCGGGGTGGGCGAGGGGTCAGACGGGTTTGTGATCCTCTCGGGCGACGATTCGTTGACGCTGCCGCTGATGAGCATCGGCGCCAAGGGGGTCATCAGCGTCTTGAGTAACCTGGTCCCCGATCGGGTCAAGGCGTTAGTCACCGCTGCGTCTCAATCCGATTTCGCACGGGCGCAGCAGTTACACCTGGAGCTATTCCCTCTTTTCAAATCAATGTTCATCGAAACCAACCCGATCCCGATCAAGGCCGCTATGGCCATGTGCGGGGTGGATACCGGGCAGCTTCGGTTGCCGCTGTGCGACCTGTCTGATGATCACCGCCTTCAATTGAGTTCGATTTTGAAGGATTACAAGTTGATCGACGGGTAGCGGCAGACGGATCGGTAGATGCGTCGCGCCTCAAAATACGGTGTCGGCGAAGTATGAGACCCCGAAGTATGAAACCCCAAAGATTTCCCGGCCGCGTCCACGAGTCACGCCGCCTATCGCCCGGGATCCGTCTCCGACCTGTCCAGAATGATCGATAAACGCCCTACTGGGCCGGCAGCAGCTGTGACCGCAGCTCGAGATGGATCTTCTTGCGGCTACGGATCAGCAGCTTGATCGGTACCTCCGCAAACGGCAGCAGGTCGCGCATCCGGTTAATCAGGAACCGCTGGTACGACGGGCTGAAAAGATCCGGGTCGTTGACGAACAGCACCACGGTCGGGGGGTGGATGTCCATCTGGGTGACGTAGTAGATCTTCGGTCGCTTGCCGATCTTCGACGAAGGGGTGCGCTCGCGCAGGATCTGCTCAATCACCCGGTTGAGCTCCCCGGTGCCCACGCGGTGGCCCGCTTGCTGATACAGGTTCAACGCCATCGCCAACAGGTCGATCAGCCCATCGCCTTGCTGGGCACTGATAAAAGCGACCGGGGCGAAGTTCAGGCCCATCAAGGCATCGTCGAGGTACTCGACATACTCTTCTTGCGTGTAGTTTTCTTGGGCCAGGTCCCACTTGTTGAGCACGACCACACACGGCTTGTGGTGCTTGAGGATCTCGTTGGCCAGCTGCTTATCGACCTGACTGATCGGGACCGCTGAATCGATCAAGAGCAAGACGACGTCGGCACGGCGGATCGACCGCAGGGTCCGGTGCCGGCTGTAGTACTCGATATCCCCGTCAAGGCTCTTGGTCTTGCGCACCCCAGCGGTATCGATCGCGGTAAACGCTTTGCCACGGATCTCAAACCGCACGTCGACCGAGTCGCGTGTGGTGCCCTCGACCTCACTGACGATCACCCGATCGTCACCGGCCCAGGCGTTGACCAGCGTGCTCTTGCCGGCGTTGCGCTTACCGGTGATGGCCAGGAGCAGGCCTTGATCCCCGTTGGTCGTCACCACGCCTTGCGGGTCGAGTTTTTCGAGTTCTTGGTCGATCGCCTCGATGAGATCCGCCTTGCGATACCCGTTGGTCGCCGAGACCATGAGGGGGTCACCCATACCTAACGTAGCGGCTTCGTACGCGGCGGGTTCGTGGGCAGAGCCGTCGACTTTGTTGGCGACCAGCAGGACCGGGGCCGAGGCGTTCGAGGTGCGGATCAGTTGGGCGACCTGCCGGTCGAGCGGCGCGACCCCCGCCTGGGCATCGATGAGGAATAAGATCACATCGGCCTCAGCCACCCCGCGGGCGATCTGGTGCTCGACGTGGGCGGTAAGGTCTTGGGCGTCCTCGATCCCGTGCCCGCCGGTATCGATCAGTTCAATCGTCTTTGGGGGTTGGCCCGGTTCACCGCTGAGCAGGTCGATATACGTTGACAGACGGTCGCGGGTCACCCCGGCGGTCGGGTCGACGATGCTCACGCGCTTGCCCGCGAGCATGTTCATCAGACTCGACTTGCCGACGTTGGGCCGGCCGACGATGACGACTTTGGGGGCGGCCATTATTTGAATCCGCTTTCAGGTTGGATCGCATGCGTCGATGTGAGCCACACCATGTCCTACCACAGTTTCATTGAATTTAACGCAAGCTCGAAACAAACGCTAACCGTCATAGTATAGGCTACTTACTCGCTGACCCGTGGCGTAAGTCCCACAGCTCTTGGGCTTCGGGGGCACGGACATACAACGGCAGTAATTGAAGCGGTTCGGCGAATTGCCCTCGTTGGGCCGCTACATGGCCCAGGTGCCACACGGCCTCGCTGAGCATTGCATCGGTTTCGAGCGTTACCCAAGCCACTTGGTCATCTGCCTCAGATGGGGCAAAGGAAGGGTCGGCGACGACGATGGTCACCGGCCGCGGAGCACAATCGAGGCACGTCTCAATAGGCTGGACACAAGGCGTATCGCGGAGGGTGCACCCCTCGTCATGACGATCATAAATGCCTGCATAGACAGTGTCCTGCTTGATGTTAAGACACACCAATAGCGGGTCACGTTCCGGTCGGGTTTTCCAAATATGACGGGCAACCGCGTCCGTGGTCGGGACCGCGACGACCTTGGCCTTTAAGACCCTGCCTAAAGTCTTGGCCGTCGCGATGCTGATCCGCAGGCCCGTGAACGACCCGGGACCGATCGAAATATAGATAGACCCGACCTGTCCAGCCTCGACGTCGTGTTGACGACAAAGCGAATCGATACAGGGGATCAGGTCGATGCGGTGGCGTGGGGGTTGTCGCGGATCGGGCAGAAGCACCGATCCCAGGAGCTGATCGCCCCTCCCGAGGCTGATTGAACCCCGCCGACCCGACATATCGATCGCCAAGCTATACGGTTTGTCGCACATGACACGGGCACCTTGTTCAACGAAACCCCGTTTGTAGCGGGCCCCACCGAGGCACGCAACGCCGCTGTCCGCGCGGTGGGCCACACGCGGTGGACAACCTCTTGACCAATCCACCTGTAACGCCGAAGATGCCGCTCGGCCATGCCCGACTCCAGTGACATCCCGACCGCCCAGATCCTGATCGTCGAAGACGAGGTCGAGCACGCCGAGGTCATGGCCGAGGCGTTGCGCCGGCTGGGCCACGTGTGCACGATCGTCCACAGCCTGCCCGAAGCCCAGCAGGAGCTCAAGCACGGCCACTTCGACCTGATCGTCACCGACCTGGTGATGGACAGCGACGATGATGGGCTCCAAGTCCTCGCCGCCGCTCGGGCCGATCACCCGCACGCCGAGACGGTCCTTGTGACCGCTCATGGCGACGTGCCCACCTGCCGCGCGGCGCTGAAACAGGGGGCGTTTGACTTCATCGAAAAACCGCTGGATCTAGAGGTCTTCCGCTCGCTCGTGACCAACGCCCTGCGCGCGGTGATGTTACGCCACCCGAGCCGGCCCTCACAATCTGCGGACGATGACAGCATATCGCACGGGATCATCGGCACATCCGTGGCGATCCGGCAGGTGCTAGCGACGATCCAGCGGATCGCCCCCAGCGACATCCCGGTCTTGATCACCGGGGAGTCAGGCACGGGCAAGGAACTAATCGCCGCGGCGTTGCACAACCTTTCGCGTCGCCAATCCAAGCACTTCGTACCCCTGAACTGCGCGGGGTTGAGCGAATCGATCCTTGAGGACGAGCTGTTCGGGCATGTCAAGGGCGCGTTTACGGGCGCGGACAAGGACAGGCAAGGCCGGTTCGAATACGCCGACCAGGGGACCCTCTTCCTCGATGAGGTCGGGGACATGCCGATGGTGATGCAGGCGAAACTGCTGCGTGTGCTCGAAAGCGGGGAGGTGGTGCGCATGGGCTCGAACGCGCCCAAGCACGTGGACGTGAGGCTGATCTCGGCCACGCACCGCGACCTCAACGAGATGGTCAAGGGCGAAAAGTTCCGCGAGGACCTGTTCTTCCGCATCCGTGGGGCCGAGGTCCATTTGCCGCCGCTGCGCGACCGGCGCGAAGACATCTCCCTGCTAGCCGATGCCTTCATCCAAGATTATGTCCAGCGTAACGACCTGACCCCGCCGCCCTTTGCCGACGATACCCTCACGATGCTGATGCAGTACCACTGGCCCGGGAACGTGCGCCAGCTACGCAACGTGGTCCAGAACATGATCGTCACCGCCGACGGGCCGGTCCTTGAGCCGCGCCACTTGCCGGCTGAGGTCCGCAGCGGCGAGGGGGTCGACCTCGGTTCAGACCCGGCCAAGGCTGAAAGTGGTTTGAGCCTCGACCAGATCGAGAAGCGGGCGATCCGCGAAGCCCTGCACATCAACAAAGGCAACCGCGAGCAGGCGGCCAAAATGTTGGGCATCGGGGAGCGTACGCTCTATAGGAAGCTCAAGGAGTACGGGCTTAAGTAATGACAATGGCGTCGCGAGCCGCGGCCCCGGAAGCCTAGGCGAGCTTTATCATCATGACCTGCCTACCTTTCCGTATCGGTCACGGCTTCGATCTGCACCGGTTGGAACCCGGGCACAAACTCGTGGTCGGTGGCGTGACGATCCCGCACGATGTTGGTTGCGCCGCCCATTCCGACGGGGACGTCGTCTATCACGCGGTGACGGACGCGGTCCTCGGCGCGTTGAGCATGGACGACATCGGCCAGCTGTTCCCGGACAACGACCCCCGGTGGAGCCGGGCTGATTCGTCGATCTTTGTCGAAAAAGCCGCGAAGAAAATGACCCAAGCCGGGTACAGAATCGGTAACTTGGACGTGACGGTGATCCTCCAGCGTCCGAAAATCAGTACCCACAAGCTGGCCATGCGACGGCACCTTGCTTCACTGCTGAATTGCGACCTATCGCAGGTGAATCTCAAAGGCAAGACCCATGAACAGGTCGATGCGGTCGGACAGGGCCGAGCGATCGCGTGTCATGTGGTGGTGCTGATGGTCGAGAACGAATCGACTATCACTAAAAAATAGCTATAAGTCAAGATATTACCTTGATCTGCATATAATAATGGCAGAAAGAGCCATGAGGATCGAAGATCCGGATCATATAAAAAACAACTATACCCAACGCGGTATTTTGATACGCGATGCGTATATTTCGGGTTCTTCCGTGCTATGGGTGAAAGGCACGGGGTCTTGTGGTCTAAGTTGCCACACCCCTGCAAGGCGTTATCGTGCTTCACGGAGATTGCGAAAGAACCCTATTTCGTTGAAATCCGTAGCGAATGGAAGAGGCCGGGCCGGGCGTGCAATCGTACAATCATCCGATAAATGTAATGCGAAAAGCCCTTTTTTTTGTTAAAATTAACCGTTTTTGATGGATTAAACAGCTGAAACAGAAATGGCCTGGGTCAAAGGGTTTTAGGGTGCGGACGAAGCAAGGCGAGCCGGTCCGCCGCGGCAAGCCCGGTTTTCATGTTGACGTCCCTAGCGCCCCGGCCGATATATAGCAAAGAAGCGTCTTGCATGTATCGCCTAAGCCGTCAAAGGCTTGGGTGTTTTAAGATTGTCATGATCGATAGGCCCCATATCGAGATCCAGGTGACCAGCCAGCCGATTTACGTCGGCGTGGTCCGTGCCGCGGTCCAGACCATGGCGGGCAAGCTGGGGTTCTCGAACGAACAGAGCGGCCACATCATCCTCGCGGTCGACGAAGCGCTCACCAATGTGATCCGCCACGGCTACCACGGCAAGAACGACCAGCCGATCTGGATCAAGCTCACCCCGATCCACGGTATCGATCGGGCCGGTTTGGAAATCGTAATCGAAGACCAGTCACAGGGGGTCGATATCAGCAAGATCAAGGGCCGCCCGCTCGATGAGATCCGCCCCGGCGGCTTGGGCGTCCATATCATCCAGCAGATGATGGACGACGTGACCTACAGCCAGCGGACCGACACCGAAGGCTTAAGACTGAGGATGTGCAAATATATCCAGGCCCAAGACGCCCCCACCCCGGCCCACGTGCACGAAAGCCAGGCTCAGGTGGGCAAGGTTTAACCGGCGACCGGCTTGGGATGGTCGGCCTCGGCTTCGATCGATCTCAAAAATGCTTCGAGCTTCCCTAATATAGCCCGGTTCTCGTCCAGCAAGCGGTTCAACCCCTCAATGATCTTGGGATGACCTTCAGCGAGCTCGATGACGTGTTCGTAAGAAGTGATCTGCCGCTTCCTCTCATCGATCACCAGCGGCAATAGCGACGCTAGGTCCATATAGTGGTACGTCGCTACCTCAGGGTCAAACGTGCCGGCCGAGGCACCGTGGTCAAGGGCCTCAATGAGGCGGGTTAGCCGCTGGGCGTGATCGGTATTTTCTTCACTCAAGTGTTCGATCTGGGTCCAAGCGGGGTACGTCGCCGCCGTCAGGTACGGCCGGGCTTCGCTTAGGTGACGCAGCAAGCTGCGCACTTCCCTCGTGAGTAATCCACTAAGGCCTTCAGCGAGTTTCTGGTGAGGGTTCATCGTGGAAAACCATCCACGCTAGGGGCAAGAACCGGCCTTGAGACCATCCGATCATCGCCGGCGTCTTCTTCCGCAGCGTGCTGCGTTTCGATCGGCTGGGGCAATGCCGCCCGCAGCACCACGCCCTGGTCACGCGTCAGGTCCCCCACCGTAGACGGCCATAGCCCGGTCCAAAGCACCATCACGGCACACACCACGAGCACCCCCACACCCGCGGGCCGGGCTGTGAACCCGGGTTTCACTTCCTTATCAGCCACAAACACCATAAAGTACACCGGCCGCAGGTAGTAATAGAGGCTGATCAACGTGTTGACCAGCAACACCGCGATCAATACATAGGCCGGCGCCCCCCCCGCTTGGGACATCGCCACCATCAGGTACACCTTCCCCGCAAACCCGCCTAGCCCCGGCATCCCGAACAGGCTCAACAAGAACAAGGCCAGCATCACCGCCAGCGCCGGCGACCGGTTGATCATCCCCGCGTAGCCCTGGATATCCTCCTGCCCCGTCTGCTGGCTGATCAACGCCGCAACGGTAAACGCCCCCATGTTCATAAACAGGTACACGAACAGGTAGAAAAGGACCGCCCCGACCACCGCCTGCCCATCACCGGCTACCGCCAACAGACTGGCCGCCATGATCATATACCCCGCGTGAGCGATCGAGCTATACGCCAGTAAGCGCTTGATCCGTGTCTGATGCAAGGCCAGTAAATTCCCCCACGTCGCGGTCACCGCCCCGAGGATCCCCACCGCTGTCGCGATACCGGTGAAACCCGACCCCGTAACAGCCCCGAAGCTATCCAGCACCCGCATCAGCAAACACACCGCCGCCCCTTTCGAAGCGACCGACAAAAACGTCGTCACCTCGATCGGAGCGCCCTCGAACACATCCGGGCACCAGAAGTGAAGCGGCACCGCGGAGAGCTTAAACGCGATCCCCGCGAACATCGCCGCCAACCCCACCGCCAGAAGCGGGGTCATCCCCGTCGCCGCCTGGGCCGCGACGTGGCTCAGGTTCAACGTCCCGGCGCTGCCGTAGATCAGTGACATCCCGTAGAGCATCACCGCGCTCGAAGCAGAGCCGAACACCACGTACTTCAACGACCCTTCCGACCCTTCGCGCTGCCGCTTGCGGAACCCCGCCAGCACAAAACTGGGCATCGAGGCCGTCTCCGTGGCCACGAAGATCATCACCAGGTTCGACGCCGAAGCCATCAACGCCATCCCCAGCGTCGCGCCCAGCAGCAGGCACATAAAATCGGGCGTGTCGTATACCCCCACCCCGGTGTCACGGCGGTTGACGATCAGCCACTGCACCAACACCAGCATGGTGAAGATCGCTAAAAGCACCTTGAAGAACTGCGAAAGCGGGTCGATCGTGAGCATCCCGTCGAACACCGCCTGCCCCGGGCCCGGCATGTGCGACAACGACACCAGGCTCGTCACAACCGCCAGCACGAGGCTCAACAGGGCCGCGACCGTCGGCAGAGCGATGCTGGCACGGTGGACAAACGGCACCAGGATCACCGCACACATGCCCACCACCAGCCATATCTCGGGCATCACCAGCCGCAGCGTCTCCACGCTGGGCAGCACGATCTCCGCAATTGTTGTCGTCACGCCAGATCCTGTCGTAGGTAGATCCTGTCCATCATGCGCGAACTCAAGCCGGTTGCGTCATAGATTCGTGATCGATGATCTCGCTTCTCGAACATCCCATTATCCTCCCAACACATACCGGACCGCCGCCCCCCCCACACCCAGGATCCGCATCACCGAATCAAACGTCGGCCCGGTCATGGCGAATACCAGCACCGGCAGCACGCCGAAGATAATCGCCGCCACGCCCAGCGTCCCCATCACGAAATATTCTCGACTCGTCACCGGGGCGTATTCCTTGTATTCCGGCTTTTCGGTCCCCATGTACACCCGCTGGAACATCCACAAGATATACCCCGCCGTCAGCACCACCCCCGACGCAGCGAGGATCCCCAGCGTGTACACCGCGCTGGGGTTAAACCCAGGGTTCTCCGCCGCCTGGAACGTCCCCAAAAGCACCATGATCTCCCCGATGAACCCGCACAGCCCCGGCAGCCCCATCCCCGCAAAGAAGCCCAGAAGCGACCAGCCCCCGTAACCGGGCCACTTCAACCAAAGCCCCCCGAACCGGTTAATCTCCCGGTGGTGGGCCCGCTCGTAAACCACCCCGACCAGGAAGAACATCATCGCGCTGGTGATCCCGTGAGCGATCATCTGGTAGTACGCCCCGTCAAACCCGGTCCGCGTCAAGACCGCCAGACCCAGCGTGACGTAGCCCATGTGGCTCACCGACGAATACGCCACGAGCTTCTTCCAGTCGGTCTGGGCCATCGCGCACAACGCCCCGTAAAGGATCGCCACGACCCCCAGGATCGCTACCGGCTCCCAGAAAAACCTTGCCGCGTCCGGAAAAAACGGCCAGGTGATCCGCATCATCGCGTACCCGCCCATCTTCAATAGCACCCCCGCCAGGATCATCGAGATCGGCGTCGGGGCCTCGACGTGGGCATCGGGCAGCCAGGTGTGGAACGGCACAGCGGGTAGCTTGATCAGGAACGCGATCAGCGTCAGCCAAAACGCCGCTTGGGCAAACGACCAGTACGTGTCTTCGCCTTGAGCAAACAACGCCCGCACCTGCGGGGACTGGAGCGTGTACCCGGTTATTGACGACACCATCGTCCACGTATTGCCTTCTGACGGATTCGCCTCCGGGGTCAGGAAGAACAACCCCAGCATCACGATCAGCAGGCAGATCGACCCCGCCAGGGTGTACAAAAAGAACTTGATCGCCGCGTACTCTTTCCTGGGACCGCCCCACACCCCGATCAGGAAGTACATCGGCAAAAGCGAAATCTCAAAGAACACATAAAACAAGAACATGTCCAGCGACAGGAACACCCCCAGCATCCCCGTGAGCAGGAACAAGTACAGGGCCATGAACGCCTTCGTCGCCTTCTCGATCGTCCACGCCGACAGCACCACCAGCACGCTCAACGCCGTGGAAAGCAGCACCAGCGGCATCGACAGCCCATCGACCCCCGTGCGGTAATAGACGTTGATCGATCCGATCCACTCGATCGCGGTTTCGTACTGAACCCCGCTGTACCCCAGCCCGTAATACCCCGCCGCAACGACGGCGCTGAGGATAAACGTCACGACCGAGATCGCCAACGCGACGACTTTGGCTTGCTTGGCGTCCGGCACCAGCAAACACAGAAGCGCCCCGATCGTGGGCACAAAGATCATCAGATTGACCAAGGTTTCCATATCTAAGCCTCAATCCAAGGAGTCTGTCGGCTCCGGTTCACCGCCGAGTCCTCCGCTTCTGCTCCTACCCGCTGCCTCACCGGTTAACCAGCGTCACGGTCACGACCAACAGCGTTACCACCGCCCCAGCCGCGAACAACATCAATACATATCCCCGCACCCGGCCCGCGTGGGTCGCCCGCAGCATCTGCCCCCCGCCAGTCGCCATGGCCGCGGCCCCGTTGACCGCCCCGTCCACACCCCGCAGGTCGAACCACCCGGCCATCGCCGAGGTCAGCTGGGTTAGCCGCCCCGTCATGTTCACAATCCCGTCGACGAGGTATTTATCCACCACCGACGCGATCTGGGCGATCACCTTCCCCGCGTTGACCGTAAACACATCGTAAAGCGCGTCAAAGTAGAACTTGTTCAACGCCCACTTATACAGGAGATTCACCCCCGGCAAACGCACGATCTTTTCGCTGACTTTGAACCCGCCCAGGTACATCGCCCCGCCCACGCCGATCATCAGCGCCCCGGCCAAGCCGTAGAGAAGCGTCGAGTGCACCACGTGGGACGCGTGTTCCATCGCGTGCATGTCCCCGGGCTGGACCCAGGACTGCCCCGTGGCCCCGATCATCATCTGCTCCATGTCGACCCGCGTGGACTCCACCAGATCGAACCAGAACCCCATCAGCCACGGCACCGCCAGGATTGCCATCCCCGCCAGCACCACCTGCGGGATCACCATCGCCTTGGGCGCCTCGTGAGCGTGATCATAAAGGTGCTGGTTGCGGGGCTTGCCAAAAAAGGTCAAGAAGAAGCTGCGGGCCATGTAGAACGGTGTCACGTATGCGATGATGATCGGCCCCCAGTAGAAAATCTTGCCCATCCCGCCCAGGGCGTCGCCGTAATTGACCGCCCCGGCAATGATCCCGTCCTTCGAATAGAACCCCGAGAACAGGCTATGCGATCCCAACCCCACCCCCGAGATCGCCAGGGTGCATACCGCGTAGCACGCCATGGTCACCGGCATCTTCTTGCCCAGCCCCCCGTACTGACGCATGTCCTGCTCGTGATGAGCCGCGTGGATCACGCTGCCCGAGCACTGGAACAGGCAGCACTTAAAGAACGCGTGGGTAAACAGGTGGAACAACGCGAACGTGTATGACCCCACGCCCAGACCCAGGATCATGTACCCCAGCTGCGAAAGCGTCGAATACGCCAGCACGCGCTTGATATCGGTCATCACCATCGCCATGCACGCAGCCATGACCAGCGTGATCAACCCGATCGTGGCCACGAACAGGTGCGCCCCCGGCGTAAGGATCGGGTAGATCCTCCCCGTGAGGTACACCCCCGCCGCGACCATCGTCGCTGAGTGCACGATCGATGACACCGGCGTGGGCCCCTCCATCGCGTCGGGCAGCCACGTGTGCAGCGGGAACTGGGCACTCTTGCCGATCGCCCCGAAGAACAGCCCGATCCCCGCGACCGTCAGCCACATCGGCGGGTTCGTGATCGAAAACTCCGGGTCCAGCTCGCTTAAGCGCGTGAGCACCGCCGCGAATAGGTTCCCGCCCTCACCTTCCGAGGCCGGCAACAGCAGCTTGCCGCCCAGCTGATAGAACAAGATCCCAAACCCGATCAGGAACCCCATGTCCCCGATCCGGTTCATCACAAACGCCTTCTTGCACGCCAGCTGCGGCCCGCGCTTCTCAAACCAGAACCCGATCAGCAGATAACTCGTCAGCCCCACTAGCTCCCAGAACACGAACAGCATCAGCACCGAATTCGCCGCCACGATCCCCAGCATCGAGAAGCTAAACAGAGATAGGTACGCGAAAAACCGGTTGTAACGCTTGTCGCCCTCCATGTACCCGATGCTGTACACGTGCACCAGAGTTGAGACCCCGGTGACCATGGTCATCATCGCCACGGTCAGCCCGTCGACCATAATCCCCAGGTACAGCCACCCCGCCGCCGTCCCCGGCACCGGGATCCAAGGCACGTTTCGCACAATCGCGTGGCGATGGTCCTCGGGCACCCCCAGCCACTGCATCAACGCCACGACTGAGCAGGCGAACGCCCCCCCCATCACCGCCGTGGCGAATACCCCCGCACCCTTGAACATCACCCGGCGGGTCGACAGGATGATCACGGCGCTGCTAAGCAGCGGGGCGAAGAGCGCCGCGGTCAGCAGCCAAATGATGGTTTCTTGTGCCTGCACGTCGATTCCCGTCAGTGTTTCTAGGTACCGACCGGTCCGGGGGGCCGGGTGTTCTGCCGTGTTAGCCCCTCAGCTGCCCGGCCCGTTCCACATCGATCGACCCGAAGTTGTTGTAGAAATTCAAAAAGATCGCCAGCGCCACCGCCGCCTCAGCCGCGGCCAACACGATGATGAACACCGCGAACATCATCCCGTCGATCGCGGGGTTATCAGCGCTCGCCCCCGGCCAGGCGTAATGATTGAACGCCACAAAGTTCACCGCCGCGGCGTTGAGGATCAGCTCCACGCCGATCAGGATCCCGATCGGGTTGCGCTTCGTGAGCAGCGTGCACACCCCCGCCGTGACCAGCACGATCGAAACCAACAGAAAGTGCGTCAGGCTGATATCAAAGACAGGATTCATGAACCGGCCCAGTCGGCTGGGCTAACCTTTCTAAATTCATCGACGCCCGTCGCGGGCCCGTGTCCTATGGTTTTGCCGTACGGCCTAACCCTCAGCCGAAGCCGAGCCCGATTCATTCTCCGCTAAGGCGACCCGCCGCCTGGCCATAAACGCCGCCCCGATCATCACCACCAGCAGCAACACCGCCGCGACCTCAAACGGCACCAAAAATCGAGTCAGCAGCGACCGCCCGATCGCCTGGACCTGATCATACCCCGCGGTCGTGCCGGCCTGACTCTGCACCGTGATCGGGCTATTGACCATCGCAAAAACGAGCAGCGCCCCGATCACCACCGCCACCAGCGAGCCGACAACGAACTCCCATGTCGCCACCTGCAGCTTCGCGAACGGGTTCTTGCTGGTGAGCATGATCCCGAACACGATCAGGATCAGCGTGCCCCCCGCGTAAACAATCAGCTGGATCGCGGCCAAAAACTCCGCGTTGAGCATGAAATACAGCCCCGCGACCGCTCCGAGCGTGAGCATCAAAAAAACGCTCATCCGGATGATGTTCTGGCTGACCACCACCGCCCAGGCGCTTAGACACGCCAACCCGGCGAACGCGTAAAACAAAACCGGGGCCGCCTGACGCAATGGCTCGCTAGAAGAGATCGCTTGGGCGAGGGTAGGCACCGTTGAACCTCATGGGTGATCGATCCGACCGAAAAAGCTTGGCCAAGAATAGTTCGAGGCTAAACACGGGTCAACTATCGCGTAACTATAGACCCTGAACCCGGTCATCTACTCGCCCGCGAACACACCGCATCGGACGAGAGACTGTTTTGACCTTGGACTCACATCGGCATACCCAAGATCCTCGCCTCAAAAACCACCGCCCCCCGCACCAGCCCCTGTGCGTCGCACACCAGCCGCTTGGGCCGAAACTTCACCTCCTTACCCAGGATGACCAGCCGGTCTCCCGGTACCACCTGCGCGCGGAACTTCACGTCATTGAGGCCCACAAACCCGAAAAACTCCTCTTTCTCGATCCGCTGAAGCAGAAGGAAGCTCGCCAATTGCGCTGCTGCTTCGAGCATCAGCACCCCCGGCATGATCGGCCGCCCAGGGATATGGCCCTCGACCCAGAACTCATCGTCGCGGACATCTTTGTAAGCCACTGCGTGGCTATAGCCCTCATCGATGTAATGGATCCCGTCGAGCATGCGCATCGCCCCCCGGTGGGGGTTCACACGCTCGATCGCGTCGACATCGAAAACGACCTGCTCGAGGTCAATCCCGGTTAGATCAAACAGAAGAGGCGGGACCATCGATCAGCCAGACCACTCCAAGTCACCCCGAAACCCGTGAAACGTCCCTGCCAAGACCCGGCCGTCCTGCGCGTATATAACCCGCCGCACCGCGGCCTTCACCAGGCACCTGCTTGTTCCGTACAGCCATAAAGCCATTCCCACATCATTTTCCCAACGAGATCAGCAGGCTATTGAGACGGAGGCTCGCGCGTTTCCAGGACCTTGACGCGCAAAGCTTGAGCACAGTTCTTAACGTCCTGCATCAGCTTACGCACCCGGGTCCCCGCTGATTTATTCCCCCCGGCCGCCTTGCGCACGTCTTCTTCGGCCGAGGTGATCATTTCCTTCATCCGTTCATAGGTTTCTAGCATCCCGGATCACTCCTGTGATTTGGATACGACTGATTCTGCCTATCAACACCGCCCGTAAGCCTACCGATAGATGAGAACGTTCTCAAGCCGCACCGCTCCATCCAGCCGGGCCCCACGACCGCAGCTTGCGACTTTGGGCCGTTTCGAAAGAGGTTGAAATGAATTGAGGGTCGTCCTCAAGAGGTGAAGTAAGGATGCCTCGGAAGGCGCTGGCCCTGCTGGGGTCACGACGGAGGATGTCTCATATCCACAGCAGCCGCGATAGCCCGCCAGGCCAGGCAGACCCCTGACCCGGTTGTGTTGCCCCCCTACGATCCTTTCATTTGATCAGCGGCAAGACCGCTTTGAATCGTTCTGAGCCTGCCTCATGTACCAGCTCCAGCAGCGCGGACTCGACCGTCGTCGGGACCACCCCAGCCTGAACCATCCTTAAAACCGCGGCCTCATGGTCGTGGGCCTTCCGTGAGCTGATCGCATCCACTACGACCACGGGGATCCACCCGTGATCCAGCAGATCTAGACATGTCTGCAACACACACACATGGGCCTCGATCCCGCAGACCACGACCGTCCGCCGCCTAAGCCCAGCCAGCGTTTCCCGCACGGGCTCGATGCACGCCGAAAACACGAGTTTCTCATGGATGCATACCGCCGCCTCTAGCCGCCCGCGCAACTCGGGCACGGTCTGGCCCAGCCCGCGGCGATACTGCTCCGTCACGATAACAGGCATCCCCAGCACACCCGCTGCGTCGACCAGCTTCCCGACCGAGCCGACCAATCCCTCCGGGTCGCGCATGTGCGGGACCAACTTCTCCTGCACATCCACGACCAGCAAAGCCGTGTCTTCGTTCCGTAACCGCGGGGTACTCACGCCGTATAGTCTAGACGATCCGGGTAGTCCTGACAGGCAAGGATCGACTGTTTCTGAAAATGATCTAGCTGCGGGCAGCCTGCCCTCAGCTGAAGGTTTCGGTGATGGGATACCCTCTCATCCTTACCGCTACAGGACAACCCACGATCCGGATTCTCCGAGGAAAGAAACAACGTCTCGTTTCGGGCTCAGCCTTATCCTTGACCTTGGCTTCACGGAGGATCAACGCAACCTTTGCCGGCCAAGATATGGATACGCATCGCGGATAACCTCGACGACCGATTACCCCTAAGCGCGGCGTCTCTCGTGACCGCTGGCGAATCTTTTTCTTCGAGTGGAATCCCCTTGAGCCTGTGAGTATGCTAAAGGTTCAAGAAGGGATGCTTTACGAGTTTAGGCAAGAGGCCATCCGACTACCAGGCTTATTATTAAGGAGTCAAGCATGATTGCTAGACAGGTGGTATCAGCGCGACTGTGGATAGGGATCATCGCTGCGATGATGATCACGGGTTGCGCCACGACCGACCGATCCCCCGAGGCGGCCAGCGAACCGGTGGAACACTACCAAGCCAAACCGGCTAGATCGACGCCCCCGCCCGCCGAGCCCGCGAGGACAGCGAACAAGACCACGACCTTCTCATCGACCACCCGCACCTCGGGCAATATGATCTATGTCTCCATGGCCTACCCCACCGGCGACCCCCAGACCAGCGCCATCGGGATTGAAAAGGCCGTCCCCCGCGAAGTCCGCGTCAACAACCCGTTCACGTACACCCTCAAGGCCACGAATCTCACGAACCAAACACTCCGCGACGTGGTCGTCAGCGAAAAGATCGGCGAGAACCTCAAGATCACCGCCTCGTCCCCCCGTGGTCAAGCCACCAAGGACGGCAACGTCAACTGGCCCCTGGGCTCACTGGGCCCCAACGAATCCAAAACCGTCAACGTGACCGCGGCCATCGCCAAAGCCGGGGCAGGCAGCAGCTGCGCCGCGGTCTCCTACAGCTCATCGCTGTGCACCAGCATCACCGCCGTCGAACCCAAACTGCTCATCGCCTTGGCCGGCCCGTCGCAGGTCATGGCCTGCGACGACATCAACTACACCCTCCGTGTCACCAACACCGGCACCGGCACGGTGCAGAACGTCCGGGTCTCCCAACCGCTGCCCGACGGGATCACCACGAAGGACGGCCAACGCGCCGTGGAGATGAGCATCCCCTCTCTGACAGCCGATGAGACGAAGCAGTTCACCATTTCCGCCAAGGCTTCGAAACCAGGCAAGTACGCCTATACCGCTACCGCCGCCAGCGCCGATGGCCTGACCGCCAAGTCCAACCCGGTCACCACCGTGGTCCGCAAACCGGTCTTGACGATCACCAAGCAGGGCCCCAAGAAAGCCTTTCTCGGTCGCAACGTCTCCTACGACGTGGTCGTGACCAACACCGGTGACGGCGAAGCCCGCAACACCGTGGTGGAAGACGTCCTCACATCGGACGCTAAGCTCATCGGCGCCAGCGCCGGGGCCCAGCAATCCGGGAACGTGGTCCAGTGGAGCCTGGGCTCGCTGGCGCCCAAGGCGTCGAAGAAAGTCTCGATCACCCTCAAGGGCGATCAGCCCGGGCTGATCCGTAACACCGCTCGGGCCCGGGCGTTCTGCGCCGCGGACGTGACCGCCTCGGCCGAGACCCTGTTCGAGGGGATCCCCGCGATCCTCCTAGAGGTCATCGACCTCGAAGACCCGATCGAGGTGGGCCAGAACGTCGTGTACAACATCACCGCCACGAACCAAGGCACCGCCAACGGGACGAATGTGCAGATCGACTGCACCCTTGAGGAATACCTCGAATACGTCACGTCGACCGGTTCGACCAAGAGCACGGTCAAGGACCGGGTCGTGAGCTTCGCGGCGGTGCCGGTCTTAGCCCCGGGCCAGAAGGTCTCCTGGCAGCTGACCGTCAAAGCGGTCAAGGCCGGCGACGCCCGTTTCCAGGTATCGCTCAACAGCGACCAGCTCAGCCGCCCGGTCAACGAAGACGAAGCGACGAACCTCTACTAGCCGTTCCCGGCCGCGGGTTGCTGGCAACGGGTTGTCCCCCGTGCCCTGCCCCACTGAAATACACCAGGGTGGGCCAGACCATGGTCCACCCTTTTTTTGGGCTGTGCCAGGCACGGCACGCGGACTTGGAAGCCCAAGCTTTTTTCCGCCCGAGACGACAGCAACCGTTAGCTGAACAGCAAGGGCTGAGACTGTGAGGTGTGGGCTGAGAAAGCCATAGGCAAAGCTCCGACCCGAGGTGGTTGGGGGACCTAGTCTACGCGGCGGGGAAACTCCCAAGGCCTACAACATCACCGACGCGGTGCGTTAATGCACGACGCGTCTATCTACTTCTTAGGGCCCGCCAACGGCCACAAGGCCGTTCTTCATGTCCAACGCTGCTCTGTGACCCCATGTCCAACACGACCCCTCACTCAAAGCTCACGGGTTCACCTAAAGGGCTCGGTGATCGGACCCTAAGCGGGTTTACGTGGGTCATGGCGATGACCTTCGCGTCCAAATTTAGTGGAACGGTTGGGCATATCATTTTGGCTTGGCTGTTAACCCGCAGTGATTTCGGGTTGATCGGCCTGGCCTATTCCGTCACCGGCTTCGCCGAGCTCGTGCAGAACATCGGGCTCCGCGAGATCTTGATCCATCGCGCCTCTCAGTATCGGAGATGGGCTAACGCGGCATTCTGGATGGCGATATTTTCGGGCCTAGCGGCAGGATCGTTCATGGCCGCGCTGGCCCCGATCGCCGCAGAGATCTTCGATAACGCGCGGGTCACCGGTTTGGTGTTTGTGTTAGCGCTGGCCGCGCCGCTGATGGCCCTGAACAATGTGCCCCTGGCTAAACTGCAAAGCCAGATGCGGTTTCGGCTGATCGCTGGCATCGGCGTGGGCACCAATCTCGGACAGATGACGCTATGCATCTTGTTGGCTTGGTGGGGGATGGGCGCCTACAGCTTCGTGATCCCAAGGCCGTTGATGGCTTTAATCACGCTAGCCGTTAGCTGGTGGGCGGCTTCACCGCCGATACGGTGGGATCTGCAAGTGCGCCGTTGGCGGTACTTAGTCACAGACAGCGTCAAAATTTTTGTAGGAAATATTTTTGTTCGCATCACGGAGTATGGGGATTACATCATCTTGGGGATTTTCCACCCCGAAGAGGTCGTGGGGATCTATTTTTTTGCCTTCAATCTTTCGACTCAGACCCTCAAACTATTCACTCGGAATTTCAAGCGGGTTATTTTCCCTGCCCTCAGCAGTGTCCAAGACGAGCCCGCGCGCCAGGTGCGCGCGTTCCTGCAAACCTCCAGGCTCCTGGCGTTCATCGGCGTGCCCTTGTGCCAATTACAGGCCGCTCTATCCGACCCGGCGGTTCACCTATTCTTCAGAGAAGACTGGCACGGCGTGATCCCCGTGCTGCAGATCCTCAGTTTGGGCATGATGTTCCGAGTCGTCGGGTTCTCCGGCAGCCTGCTCAATGCTCAAGGCCGATTCGGAACGAAGCTGGTCACCAACATCATTTACGGAGTGACGTTTTTGGGGATGGTCGCATTCGGGGGTTGGATCGGCCAAGAAGTCGCGGTGGCGTGCATGGTCGTCGTGTATCTGACGATCACCATCCCCACACATATGTACATCGCGATTCGTCCCGGCGGCGGGCGGTGGCGAGACATCTGGGATGTCTTTAGCAAACCCATCATGATAGGCGGCCTTACGGTTGGGATGGTAACCCTGGCCGGCTCGTTCTGGCCCAAGACCCCCATCGGGCAGATCATGAAAATCTTATTCATTACCGGTATCAGCTCGATGATCTACATCATCGTGATGCGTCAACTGGCTCAAGAAGATTGGGACGTGATGGTCAAAAGATGCCAGCGGTTATTGATGAATCGCCTCTCTCGTTAGAACGTCGGGCAGTCACTCACCAGACATCCATCGGCTAACCCAAACTCAGGTTATACGCTACTGGAGGCTCAACGGTTTCATGGCCCTTACAAGTGGCCACCGACTCGTCTCAATGTTCCCGTTCGTCGGGCGGT
Organism: Phycisphaeraceae bacterium; assembly: GCA_965224205.1. Lineage (GTDB taxonomy): Bacteria > Planctomycetota > Phycisphaerae > Phycisphaerales > Phycisphaeraceae > CBDCYN01. Next base: position 12,010 of record CBDCYN010000029.1, on the reverse strand, counting down.
GGCCGGATAACACAAGACGGGCGCTCCCGGAAGATACGATAACGACCGGGAATCATTTCGCGATTATCGGCAAGCCAGCGCAGACGCCATAACCTGATGCAAAATCACAATTTGATCGATAGGGACCCGACGGCTTAGGTCAGGTAACGAAGAATCTCGATGGAACGATGGAGAATTTTACCGCCGCTTCCGATCTTGGAAGGTACGAACGAATGATCCCTTAAGCCAACGGGCCGCGGGCCCCAACTCGGAGAGCCAGCTCCATGAAACAAGACGTCCTGCTCGAACGGTTCTTCACGGCCCTGATCAGCGGCCAACGTAACGAAGCGCGGTCCCTGATCGGCGAGGCGATGAAAAAAAAGAAAAAGGCGCTATGGGTCTATGACGAACTGTTCTGGCCCACCCTCGAACACATCCAGAAACTGCACCGAGCCGACCAGCTCTCGAAGCTGGCTTACCACTACGCGATCCGGCTGTTGCAGTCGCTCATCCACCAGATGCAGCCTCAGCTCGATACCGCCAAGCCGTTAGGTCGCACCGCCCTGCTCGTGTGCGGGCAGGAGTTTTCGGAGGAACTGGCTGCACAGATGGCCTGCGACCTGCTTGAGGCGCAGGGCTACGAGATCTTCTTCGCCGGCGGGGGGATCGCCAACGACGAGATCGTCAACGAATTAGGGCAGATGAACGCCGACATCCTCATCGTCTTCGGGGCGGTGCCGCAGACCGTCCCGATGACGCGTCTGCTGATCGATCACTTACACTCGATCGGCGTATGCCCGAAGCTACAGATCGTTATCGGTGGAGGGGTCTTCAACAGGGCCGACGGCTTGGCAGAAGAGATCGGTGCCGACCTGTGGGCCAAGAGCCCGCTGGATCTTGTACGGGTCATGGCCCGCCAGCCCAGCCGACGCATGACCGCCGACCAGCGTACCGTCGGGGGTAAGCGCAGGCTCAAGAAAGCCACCGCGTGACAGGGATGGACGGTCTGTTCATTGATGGTGAATAGGGTGAACGGCGACGTGACGGCTGCGGGCAGCCTGCCCGCAGCTAGGGATCCGAAGCTACCCGACCCCCATCCAATCCGTTAACCGGTTGGCCAGCCCGTCCGATAGGTCGTTTTCGATCATCGACTCAGACTCAAAAACCTCGAGCATCACCGGTGTGGCCGCGGGCAAGCTCCTGATCACGCCACCCACCGCGTCCCAGTCGATAACGCCGCGGCCGGGCATCTGGTGCAAGTCAGCCCGCCCGTCGTTATCGTGGGCGTGCACGTAAGCCACCACGTCGGCACATGCCCGCAGGATTTCTGCCACGGGCTCGTCACCCCCGGTCATCCGGGCGTGGCCGGTATCGAAGCACATCCGCACACGGGGATGATCCGCTCGACGGATCAGCTGCGCCAGCTGGCGTGGGTTGGCCCCTAGCCCATAGTTAGCCGGCAGATTCTCGAAAAGATAGGTGACGCCCACCCGCTCGCCGATCCGTGCCAATTCGTTCATTGATCGCAAGACCGGATCGATCCGGTCGACAGGATATCCCGAGGCATCCGCGTCCGCGATCGGAGCGGGGTGAACGACGACCATCGATCCACCGATTTCCACCGCCAGCTGCCCTTCCGTTTCATAGGTCGCCACCGCGGCGTGCCGGGTCTTGTCATCCGGGCTTGACGGGTCGTGCTTGGGGCCGAAGACCCCGTGGACGGAATCGAACGACATCCCAAGATCACTGACCATCTGCCGGGCCTTGGCGGCGTCGTGCGGCTGGTCGGTATTGCGGTAATATTGACATGATCCGCACCCCAGCCGGCGAAACAATTCTAGCCGCTGTGCCGGGTCGAACTGATCGAAGCCGAACGGTGCTACGGTCGAAAGGTTAGCCATAGATTCACTCGCTGCTCCGGCGGGCTTGCGGATCTAAAGTATACCCACCGGGTACCGGAATGCCGCGTCGCGTACGGCGGCGATGCTGACCCATGATCGCTGTGCAGATCATGATATCGTGGACGCATGGCTCAAAACACGGACCGCCCTGAATGACCGAACCTTTTGCCGATCGACTCGTCGCCGCCTGCCGGGTGAAAGGATCCCCGATCTGTGTGGGGGTCGACCCGGTCTACGCCCGCCTGCCCCGCTGCTTGCAGCCAGAGAAGCCGGATACCATTGGCCCCCAGCAAGCGATCGAAGCGATCGAGCAGTACGTCTCGCAGCTGCTCGAGGTGGTCGCCCCGTATTCCGCCTGCGTGAAGATCCAAAGCGCCTGCTACGAACGGTACCGCTGGCGAGGGGTGCGAGCTTACGAGCGGGCGATCGAACGGGCCAAGCAGCTGGGCCTGATCGTGATCGCCGACGCGAAACGCGGCGATATCGGGATCAGCGCTGAACACTACGCTCAAGGTTGTCTCGGGGATGACCTATCCGAGCCCCACCCGCGTCTCACCAGCCCAGACGCCCTGACGATCAACCCGTACCTCGGCGCCGACTCGATACGCCCGTTCCTGGATCTCGCCACCGCGCAAGGCAAAGGCCTGTTTGCTCTGGTGCGGACCAGCAACCCCGGCGGGGACGACCTTCAAGGCCTGCCGTTAGCCGACGACCGGTCCGTCGCCGAGGCCGTCGCGCAGATGATCGCCACCCTGGGGGATGACCCAACGTGCATCGCCGGATGCGGTTACAGCCTGCTGGGTGCGGTCGTCGGCGCCACCAAACCACAAGATGCCCAGAAGCTGCGAAGGGTTATGTCCCAACAGATCTTCCTGGTCCCGGGGTTTGGGGCTCAGGGGGGCACCGCTGACGATCTTAGAGGATTCTTCCGTAGCGACGGGACCGGAGCCCTGATCACTGCCAGCCGATCGGTGATCTTCGCCTACGAAAAAAACGACGTGGCGGATTGGAAAACGGCGGTCGAACGCGCCGCCGCGGACATGCACCGCCAGATCGCTGAGGTTATCGGTCTCCTGTAACGCACTCGACCCAACGGCCCACAGTGCGGCACCGTTAATGGACACTCCGTGAGCGGGGTCTACGCCGAAACGATCACGCTGAAACGATATGGTCCCGTCGCCCCGTCACCGCGCGGGTGGCGTTGCGGGTATCGACGATGAGCTGGGCGTGGTCGGCCACCATCTGCCAGTCATAGGCCGCGTGATCGGTGGCGATCAGGACGCAATCGTAATCGGCCAGGCTCTGGGGGGTCAGCTCGACACTGGTCATCCCCAGGTCGTAGCGGCGCATCCGGTGGGTGGCGGGCACGTGGGGGTCGTTGTAAGAGACGTTGGCACCGAGGTCCTGGAGCTTCTCGATCAGCTCGAAGCTGGGGCTTTCGCGCACGTCGTCCACATTCGGTTTATACGCCAAACCCAGGACCAAGATCCTTGAACCCCGTACCGGCTTGCTGTGCTGGTTAAGCGCCAACGCGGTGCGCTGGATGACATAGTCGGGCATCGCGTGGTTGACGCGCCCGGCCAGCTCAATAAACCGCGTGGGCAGACCGACTTCCCGTGCTTTCCATGTCAGGTAGAACGGGTCGATCGGGATACAGTGCCCTCCTAAACCCGGGCCGGGGTAGAACGGCTGGAACCCGAACGGCTTGGTCGCCGCGGCACGGACGACCTCCCACACATCGATCCCCATCTTGGTGAGCACGATCTTCATCTCGTTGACCAGGGCGATGTTCACCGCTCGGTAGATGTTCTCTAAGAGCTTAGCAGCCTCGGCGACCTCGGCAGAAGACACGAGGATGACTTCTTGGATCGCCTTGCGGTAGAGCTCCAAGGCGACCTGCCCCGATACCTGGTCGATCCCGCCCACGAGCTTTGGGATCGATTGGGTGTTATGGTCCTTACGCCCGGGGTCTTCGCGTTCGGGCGAATAGGCGAGGTAAAAATCCTTCCCGCACGCAAGGCCTCGGCCCTCGAAGCGCGGCAGCATGATCTCCCGCGTGGTCCGCGGGTAGGTCGTGGATTCAAGGACGATCAGCTGCCCCGGGCGCAGCGTCTGGGCGATCGCGTCGGCGGTCTGCTCGACGTAGCTGAGGTCGGGCTCAAGGTGCTTACCCAGGGGGGTAGGCACGCAGGCGAGGATCGCGTCGGCCTCGCCGAGCCGGCCGAAATCGGTGGACGCGTCAAACCGCCCACCCTCGACCATGTCGCTGACCAGGTTCTGGCCCAGATGCTTTAGGTAGTTCTTGCCCTGGTGCAGCAGCTCGACCTTCTTCGCGTCGACGTCAAACCCGATGACGTGAAACCCCGCGGCCCAGAACGCCCGCATCAGCGGAAGACCGACGTAACCGAGACCGACCACCCCGATCGTGGCGGTCGTGTCCTTGATCTTGCTTGGTAGAGTCACCGTACTACTCCTTGGCGGCGTCGCGGGTCTATGAGCGAGATGGGCGGCACGTCCCATAACGAATCGTTCGCCTCACGATGGAAGAGGCTAACAACGGGCTTGTGCCCCGTAATCGAAGGCCCGCTAAGCCCGCATTGAACTATCTATTACATCGTGTTTGCATCATGTTCGGGTGGCATACTAAGCCCTGTCGGAAAACTCGTTTTGGAGGTCCATGGGTGTGCCACTGGCTGCTGGTCCGCCAGTGCAGACACCAACAACACAGGTCTCCGCACTGGCGGACCAGCAGCCAGTGGCACCCGATCAAAATTTTTCGACAGAACCTAATTCTTTCTTCCTTTGTCGGGTGATCCGCGTCGCGGCTCAATACGTTATTGACCGTCGCCGATCCGGTTTTGAACCTTTCTTAGCCCGCTGACGTAAGGATGCGGAGCCGGGTGATCGACCCAGCCGCTTTACCCAACGAGTTGTTGAACGCCTCGGGAGGGTCTGCGTCGCCGGTTGACCGCACATACGTGTCGCGGCCAACCCCAGCGGTATTTGGTTGAACAGTACCGGCTTGACGTCTAGAATCGAGATTCTAGGTAATCGAATGATCACAAGCTAACTTATGCAGGAGTTGATCCATGGCCGGTGAAGATGTTCTGGAATTCACGGATGACAACTTTGATGAGCAGGTCCTCCAATCCGACCAGCCGGTACTGGTCGACTTCTGGGCCGAATGGTGCGCCCCGTGCCGCATGCTGGCGCCGACGATTGACGAGCTGGCGACACAATACAAGGGTAAGATCAAGGTCGGGAAGCTGGATACCGATGGGAACCGGGAAATCGCGGTCAAGTATCAGATCACCGCGATCCCGACGCTGATCTTGTTTAGCGGCGGTCAGGAGGTCAACCGGATGACCGGCATGAAGCCGAAGCAAGAGCTCGAGGCCGAGCTGGAAAAGGTCGCGGTTTGACCCCGGGCCCCACCCACCACGGACCGGCCCATCGAGCAACGGATCTTATCCGATGACCATCGCGTTCCACCAGCACCAGCTGCCCAACGGCCTGAATGTGATTGCTGAGTCTAACGACGATGCGCACACCGCCGCGGTAGGTTTCTTTGTCAAGACCGGCGCCCGTGATGAGCGTGGGGAGGTCATGGGCGTGAGCCACTTCCTCGAGCACATGATGTTTAAGGGCACCGATCGCCGCAGCGCCGATGATGTGAACCGAGAGTTCGACGAGATCGGCGCTAACTACAACGCCTTCACTTCCCACGAGAATACCGTCTACTGGGCCCAGGTCCTGCCCGAGCACCTGCCCCAAGCGGTCGACCTGTTAGGTGATATGCTCCGCCCGGCGTTGCGTGAGGCGGACTTCGATATGGAGAAAAACGTCATCCTCGAAGAGATCGGGATGTACGATGACCGCCCCCAATGGCGGCTCCAAGATACGCTGGTCGAAAACTACTTCAAGGGCCTGGCATTGGGTCACCGGGTGCTGGGCACCGTGGAGACGGTCAAGGGGCTCTCGGTGAAGCAGATGCGGGCCTACTTCGAAGACCGGTACAGCGCCGATAACATCACCGTCGCTGCGGCGGGCCGGATCGACCCCGACCGTTTTCTCACGGACGTGACCGCGTCAACCCAGTCGTGGCGGTCCAGCGGGGCATGCCGCGGTTATGAACAACCCCGCCCGGTATGTCAAGAGATGACCCTCCGCGATGACCGAATCACCCGTCACTATCTAGCGATGATGTGTCACGCCCCGTCGGCTCAGGATCCAAGTCGCTACGCCGCGAGGATCCTAGCGGATGTCTTGGGAGACGATGAAGGGTCGCGTCTCTACTGGGCCCTGGTGGACCCCGGCCTCGCGGATGAAGCCGATTTCTCGTTTAGCCCTCAGGACGGCCACGGGGCCTACCTGGCCTTCGCCTCGTGCGACCCCGGCCGCGCCCAGCAGGTCGAGGAGATCTTGCTTGGGACCCTCGATCGATTCAAAAATAGCGTCGATGCTAACGAGATCGACCGGGCGAAAAACAAGCTGGCCACCCAGACCGTGCTCCAGGGCGAAAACCCGTGTGGGCGCATGCGCAACATAGGCGGGCAATGGGTGTACCTTAACGAGTATACCCCTCTCGAGATTGAGTTAGAGCGGCTGATGGCGGTGACCGTCGACGAGGTGGTTGCCCTGATCGACGCGATGCCGTTCGAGCCTCGGACGCTGGTAAGGCTAACGCCGAAATGATCGCCTCTCTGTAATCGCCCCACTCGCACACCGGCAACGCGTCCAATCGTTCGCACATTCCGACGCGACCAGCCGCAGCCGTTGCTTGCCTCCAATCCATCGAGATCAATCGTTTCGTAACCTTCGGACCTCAGTCGCGCTTAAGCGAAGGTGAGGGTTAGTTGGTCTCGTGGGAGATCGAGATTGATGTGAGGCCGTTTGGGTTGCGTGGTGTAGGCGATCAGGTGGGTGATGCAGTTGATCGGGCTGCGGTGACGGGTGTGCTCGATCTGGCAGACGTTCTTGAGTTGATCGTTGACCGTCTCGATCAAAGTGCGGTGGCTCACGATTGGCGGACAGTAGGGCCGTGGAAACGATCATTGAAAACTGAGCCGGACGGGGGCCGAACATTCATTGAAAATTGAGCCACTGCAGCGGCCTTAGCGTGTGGGGATTTAACCCCCTGCACGGAGGCCAGATAGGTGCTTGATCTTCCCCAGGGAAAGTGGACGGTCGGTTTCGTGAGTTATGCGGTCTGCAGCTCGTAGGCCAGGGGGCTGTTGTACCCCAAAGACGAGTGCAGCCGCACACGATTGTAAAACACCTCGATGTAATCAAACAACGCCGTGGCCACCTCATCGAGGTCGACCCAATCCGATCCGTGAACCAGCTCGATCTTCAACGTGCCCATAAAACTCTCCATCATCGCGTTGTCGTAACAGTTGCCCTTGCCGCTCATCGAGCAGGAGATCCCATAAAACCCCAGCAGATCCTGGTACACCCCGCTGGCGTATTGGACCCCACGATCGCTGTGATGAATCACCCCCGTCAGAGGATTTCTTTTCCCTGCCGCCCGACGCAACGCCTCGCACACCAGGTCGGCCCGCAGGTGATCGGCGACCGACCAGCCCACCACCATGCGCGAGAACACATCCAACACCACCGCCAGATACACCCAGCCCATCCGCGTGGGCAGATACGTGATATCGGCCACCCATTTCTGGTTGGGACCCGTGGCCGTGAAGTCACGTTGCAAGAGATTCTCGGCGATCGGCTGATCGTGTTTCGAATCGGTCGTCACCGGCTTGAACCGTTTAGGCCCTTTGGCTTGCAAGCCTTCTTCTTGCATGATCTTGGCCACCGTGTTCACGCTGCAACGCTCACCGTCGGCTTGGAGTTGTTCATGAACCCGTGGGCTGCCGTAGACCCGACGATGATCTTCAAAAACCCGGTGGACCTTCTCCGCCAGTTGCCCGCGACGGGTCGCCTGCTCGCACACGGGACGGGCTCGCCAGGCGTAGAACCCGCTGGGGCTCACGCACAGGACCCGGCACATCACGCGGACCGGCCAGTGGTCGCGGTGCTCGTCGATGAAGCGGTACCTCATCGGCTTTCGCTCGCGAAGAAGGTCGCGGCTTTTTTTAGGATTTCCCGTTCCATCTTCAGCCGACGGTTCTCTTGTTCCAACTCCCGCAGCTTGATCCGAATCTCTTGATCAGTGAGCCGACCGTTAGGGGCTAACTGCCGAACCCAAGCACACACCGTCGTGCCCGCGACCCCTAAGCGCCGGGCGACCTCGGACTGGGACAACCCTTCCTCGGTGACCATCCGCACCGCCCCGGCCTTGAACTGATCGTCATACCGCTTGCTCGATTTCCCGTTGCCCATCGACTTTGACATCTGGTGGACTCCTTTCGCCAGGCATCCTACCTAGCAGTTAGGACCGTCCACTTTCTCTGGGGAAGGTCACCGCTGGCATCGTGCTCGAAGTTGGACCTGTCGCATCGCCCCGATCTGCACCAGATGCACGACGGCACTCGCCCGCTGGGCGATTATGACCAGCTGGTGGGCGTCGCAGCCGAAGCTGCGGAACTGGAGGTGGCACGATGAGTGATCCCACCCCCACGGTCTTGTTAGACGAGTATCTGCGGACGCTGAAGCTGTCGGCGATGTTGCGGGAATATCCCGGGGTAGCCCGGCAAGCCGCCGATCAAAAGGCGACCTATGAACAGTTCCTCCAGCAACTGGCGGAGTTGGAAGTCAACCAGCGTCACGCCGCATCGATCCAGCGGCGGATCAAAGCCGCGAAGTTCCCGGTGCTCAAGGAACTCGACGCCTTCGACTTCACCGCGGTGCCCAAGCTCAACAAGCCCCGGGTGCTGGAGCTGGCCCAGTGCTTGTTCATCGAACGACGGTCCAACCTCACCCTCAACGGGCCACCGCCCCGGAAGGCACGGGCAAGACGCACCTGGCGATCGCGATCGGTTTGGAGGCTTGTCGCCGCAAACAACGTGTGCGGTTCTACACCGCGTCGCAGCTGGCCAACCTCTACCTCGAAGCCCGAGAAGAGCGGCAGGTCACCAAGCTCGAAGGCCAGATCAAACGCCATGACCTGATCATCATCGATGAGCTGGGCTACATCCCCCTGGACCGACGCGGGGCCGAACACCTGTTCAGCTTCTTCAGTCAGTGCTACGAACAGACCAGCCTGATCGTGACCACGAACCTACCCTTCGCAGACTGGCCTCAAGTCTTCGCCAACGATCAACGGTTGGTCGGTGCCTTGATCGACCGACTCACTCACCACGTGGACATCCTGGAGCTGGTCGTCGACAGCTATCGCCTCAAGGCCAGTAGGAAGAAGAAAACCCAACGACGAAAAGGAGGTGACAGCCCCGACAAGAGCTAACTCCTGAGCCGGACACCCTGAGCAAGAAACTCAGGGCTTTGGACAACGCCGATCCCGGCGTTATTCTTCGAACCCAGGTGGCTCACTTTTCAGTGATCGTCCGGCTCAATTTTCAATGATCGTTTCCAGCAAGGGCGAGGTGAGACTTCAGGCGACTATGGTATACTGAGCCCGTTGAAAAAAGCAGATTGTGCCGGTGCCGAAAAGTTCTCTAAGAACAAGGATTTAGCCGAGAAAAATAGAGCGAAAACGACTTCTAGGAGAGGTGCCCGAGCGGCTGAAGGGGCCGGTCTCGAAAACCGAAGCGATATTTCGTCAACCCATTGTCTTTGCAAGGCTTGTAAATCCAATAATTTTGACTTGGCGCGCTACTTGTCGTTTCTCAAGAACGAGTCCCCACGACTGGCGTTGCTGATCGAAAAATGGGACCTCTTGCCCGACGCCATCAAGGCGGGGATAGAGGCGATGGTTCGCGCGTCGATCCCCGACGATTCGGAGTAACCGCATAGCTGTCTCTGTCGTTCTCAAATCTGGCCTCATGCCCACATCTCTTGATCGTTGCCTATTGCAGCAACTGACTCATGACGTTCTCGTTGCCCCGCCTGTCGAATACTTAGCTGCTTGATCAGCAATCCTCGCATTGTTTTCGATCGAGTGTCCGTGTTCCTGAAGAAAGTTCGAATATTGGGCACACGCATCAGTAATTCTTGCTTGAGCAGGTCAAGATCTTCGTCGGTCATGGTGTCCAGTTTGTGGCCGAGTTCTTCCTTGTGAAGCTCATGAGCGACGACACGGCGGCACGAGGCTTGATCAGCAGCAATTACGGCTGTCACGTCCTCCGGTTCGCCTATCGCCTCCAGGCCCCGTCTGAGAAGCTCGTCACGGCGGCTGACAGGCAGTTCGTCGATTCCGGATACCTCGGCCTGGGGTAGTCGGTCGATCGCCGCTCTGGCCTTCTCAGAGAGCCTTCTGCGGCGAATCTCGTCTGCTCGTCGATCAGCCTCCAGCAGATCGGCTGCCTCCCGGATATGGCTTTGGAGGTGGCGAACCCGCAGACCCGGGCCACAGTCCGGGGTCCATTGACGCAACTTCATTGCTCTGTCGATGAGCTTGGCAGCTTCGTGGGGTCGCTGGATCAACTTGGGGATGGCTGACTCATTGTCAGGGTTCAGCAGGTAGGCTGGATTGCTGATCCCCCATCGCCGAAGGGTCTTGATGATTTCCTCTCTGAAATCATCAACATTTTCACCACCAACCAAAGGCGAAGCCTCTTGCTGCTTGTTTTGTTTCTTTATTGGATCTTTGGGTCGCACCGGTGCGACTACCTTCGGCGCACGGGTGCGACTACCCCTAGTTGCGCCCATGCGACTACCCCCCGTAGTCGCACCCGTGCAACTACCCCCCTCGCTAGGCGTTGATTTCTGATCGATGAGCTGACGGATTTGGATACGGCATCGCTTGGCAACCTTGGGGTCACGCAGATCGGCCAACTCATATGCCGTGGTGGCGGGATCGCCGCATTCGGTGTGGCTGTGATGGCGTTGGATGAGCCCAATCGTTTCCAGGATATTCAGTGCCCTAGCGACCGTAGAGCGGTTCAAGCCGGTGTCTGAGGCCAGGCGGCTTAGGCTCGGGCGGACGTTGGGTAGTCGTCGTATCAGGGCCATGTAGACCGCCTGACAGGCCGGCCCGACAGGGACGCTGCGTAAGGCGGCGAAGACCCCACTATCAAACATCGCCCAGACGGCGTTGTCCGTGGCGAGTTTGGTTCGATGGTTTGTATTTCCCGGAAACGGGATGACCTTTTCGGTCGGCTCATGGGTTTGGTTCATGGGAGATGGCTGTGCGTTCATCCCTTGCCTCGTCATGACACGCAGAATCCGCGTCCACGTGTGTGTTCATCAACACGCGGCGCCAAAGTCGGGGCGCAACCGGACGGTCAGCCTCGTGAAATCTGTCTTGACGGGGGGCAAGCCACCCTGATAGTGTGGGGCTCGATTCATTAGGCCCCGCAGTCAAGACAGAATCCGCGGACTCAAAAGAAGCGACCCCGGCAGGTCGCTTTTTTGTTGCCCAGAATTCGATGTCGCTACTCGATAAGCACCTCCGTGCTCAAGAAGCCCAGGCGGTCCGCCTTTCAGACTGGCCCGGACTTCAACCGTTTTAACCCCAGGTCTAGCACACCCCAGGTATTTCAATCCATCACCTTTTGAGATCCGCTCCTCAATGTGTGCCCGTTACGGTCTGAACTACCAGTCTCTCAGGAAGAATCAGGGAGCCCGATACCCGATCAGCGTGTCCATGCACGAAGGCTGTCGATCGACTTGTCTCGGTCTTGCTTCCAGCCATTGGCAAGCCATCTCTTGGCAAGCATGCTTGCACGATTGCTTGCTTGTGTGCCGTCTTGCCAAAAAAAAGCTTGCACGGTTGCTTATGAGCATGGCACGGTCGGGCCATGATGAAGGTGATCGCCGTGCTGAATCGCAAGGGAGGGGTAGGCAAGAGCACCCTGGCCGTGCACCTGGCTGCGTTCGTTGCGGAGCAGGACCTGCGGGTGTGTTTGCTTGACGCCGACGGTCAGCAGTCCTCGTCGAAATGGGTAGCCGCAGCGAATCCAGAGGTACACGTCGTAACTCTGGAACGACACGATCAGATATTCGAGTTCATCGACCGCTCCCAGGAGGAGAAGCGGTTTGATCTCATTGTGGCCGACGCGCCCGGTGACATCTTGGACGGCACGCGGGGATTGATGTTCGGAGCCGACCTC
>CBDCYN010000028.1:0-28032 GCA_965224205.1 Phycisphaeraceae bacterium | reverse complement strand
ATTGGCAGATCACCTCCTCGCGATCAATCCCGCTCATATACCCACGATACGGACGAAAAGGCAGCCCAAACAACCTATAAAAGCATTTTTTGCCCATCATCCTGCGGCGGTGGGCCCGATCGTGGGTCCGGTCGTAGTCGTAGTAGTTGAGGATACCATCCTCGAGGATAAAAAACCGCCTATCGGATTCGGGGCGAAAGCTAAAGAACAAGAAGTTGCCGAGCATATCGTCGAGGTGATAGAGATAGATCCGGTAGTGTGTAGCCGACGGCAATGTTTCTTGTACCCGATGCAGAAACGATCGGTAGAAACCGGCTTTTCGGCTCTGATACCTTAGGCGATGAAACAGGCCTCTGCTGATTATTTGTAGCGGAAAAACCTCCATTAATCGCCTGTTTCCAGTGTTTTTCGTGGTAATCGAACCCAAAAGGGTTTAATAGAACACTACCCCCACTCAAGGCCTGTGAGCACACGATCTGTTCCGCGACACGGATATGAAGCGGGGTGACACAACCAAAAAGATGCATCATGTGATCTTGTTGGCCAGCCATCGAAATCATCTGGAGATCATCCGACTATCATCCTCAACAAGGGTGGGTTGTTCGTCCATTGACCCCTTGGTTTAGAGTCAAATAGAACCGATGAAGCCACCCCACCGGGTTGATGACAAGAGATTATTCATCGGTCGAGATCTTGGAGATCATCCAGCCTTTGCAAAAAGGCTATATTTTGGGACATCGCAATATATTCAGCGTCGGGTGCAAATCAGGGCCGCCATTCGCTTTTGACCGCAACACGCTATCATAACGCGACAAACCGCAAAATCCTGTTTTTACAGGGGTTCGTAAGACAGGCATCGGGGCAAACGCATAGGGCAGACTTCGAGGCATATGTTGGGATGGATTAACCCTCTGATCTCCCCTCCCTAGCGATCAGAGGTCGTGGGGCCCGTCGTAGACAGAGGGTTTGGATCCGCTCAATGTCATATGCATTTCCCCTCAGACAGACATGAACGGCATATGAAAAATCGGGATACAGGCCACAACGCGATAAGTATGTTGACAATAACCTTCGCAACCCCCCTACGTTCCATATCCTTCACATGACAACGTGATCATTAGCGACAGAGCGGATACAGAGGCCGATGACACCGATTGAGCAATGGCCAAACACGAGATAAGGCATATACCCCCTTCCTGGACGAAAATGAGGCATAAACCGTGTACACGGCAATAATTTTCCGGTGTCCAGCGCGTACCCGACGCGGTCATTTGATACGCGACGTGTACGCGTCTTAACGGACAAAATCCCGTGACCGTCGAAACCAGCGCTTACAGACGGCGCCAACAGAAACGGAGCCCCAGCTAGATGCTTGATGACAAAAACGTACTAATCACGGGCGGCACAGGGTCCTTCGGCAAAAGGACCGTCAAGACCATCTTAGCCCGCTACAAGCCCCGCAAGCTGATCGTCTTCTCGCGGGACGAACTCAAGCAGTTTGAGATGGCCCAGATCTATTCGCCCGCCCAGCACCCCTGCCTGAGGTACTTCATCGGGGATGTTCGCGACCGAGAACGCCTCGAAGAAGCCTTCCGCGGGGTCGACGTCGTCATCCACGCCGCGGCGCTCAAGCAGGTGCCCGCCGCCGAGTACAACCCCTTTGAAGCCGTCCAGACCAACGTCTTTGGTGGCCAGAACGTCATCCGTGCCGCCATCAGCCAGGGGGTCGCCAAGGTCATCGCGTTGAGCACCGACAAAGCCGCCAACCCCATCAACCTTTACGGGGCCACGAAATTGTGCTCCGACAAGCTTTTCGTAGCCGGCAACTCCATGGCCGGGGTGAGGTCCACTCGGTTCTCGGTCGTCCGTTACGGCAACGTCCTGGGCAGCCGCGGGTCGGTGATCCCGTTCTTTCTCAAGAAGAAAACCGACGGCGTGGCTTCCGATCACCGACGAGAACATGACCCGATTCTCGATCACCCTCCAAGAAGGGGTCGACTTCGTGATCCGCTGCCTAGAACGAACGCGGGGCGGGGAGATCTTCGTCCCCAAGCTGCCCAGCTACCGGATCCTCGACGTCGCCAAGGCGATCGCCCCCGACGCGGAAACCAAGGTCGTGGGCATCCGCCCCGGCGAGAAGGTCCACGAGGTCCTTGTGCCCGCCGACGAAGCCTGGCATTCGCTCGAATTCGACGACCACTTCGTGATCCAGCCCACCCAGACGTGGTGGGACCAAGAAGACTCGCTCAAGAAATCAGGCGGGAAGCTCTGCCCCACCGGGTTCTGCTACGGCAGCGGAGACAACAGCAATTGGCTTAGCATCGATCAGCTTAGAGATCTGGTCGATCAATACCGCTCGGAGCAAACCGTTGGGTAGCTTCATCCCCTACGGCCGCCAGGCCATTGACCATCAAGACATCGAGGCGGTGGTGGGGGTGCTCGGGTCCGATTGGCTGACCACCGGGCCTCAGGTCGAGGGTTTTGAGCGGGATTTCTCCGCCGAAGTCGGGACCGACCACGCCGTAGCCGTCTCCAGCGGGACCGCGGCGCTGCACGCGGCCATGTTCGCGATCGACGTCGGCGAAGGCGACGAGGTGATCGTGCCCGCGATGACGTTCGCCGCCTCAGCCAACTGTGTCGTGTACCAGGGCGCCACCCCCGTGTTCTGCGACGTCGACCCCGATACCCTGCTGATCGACCCTGATCAGGTCAAACAAAAAATCACACCCCGTACCCGGGCTGTCGTTGCCGTCGATTACGCCGGGCAGCCCTGCGACTACGACGCGCTACGACAGATCGCCACCAAGCACAATATCACCCTCATCGCCGACGCTTGTCACTCCGTCGGGGCCACGTACCAGGGCCGCCCGGTCGGGTCGCTAGCGGATCTATCCGCGTTCAGCTTCCACCCCGTTAAGCACTTCACCACCGGTGAAGGGGGGATGATCACCACCGACGACGAGACGCTAGCCCAGCGGATGCGGTCGTTCCGCAACCACGGCATCGAGACCGACCACCGCCAGCGGGCCCAACGCGGCACCTGGTACTACGAGATGACCCAACTGGGGTACAACTACCGCATCACCGATTTCCAGTGCGCCCTAGGCCGCAGCCAGCTCAAGAAGCTGCCGGGCTGGATCCAACGCCGCCAAGAGATCGCCCGCCGGTACGACGAAGCGTTTGCGGGCTCGCACACCCTCCACCCGCTAGCCACCCACGACGACCGCACCCACGCCTATCACCTGTACGTGATCCGCCTCGACCCCAACGGACCCACCGGCCGTCAGGAAGTCTTCGAACATATGCGTGACGCCGGGATCGGGGTCAACGTCCACTACCTGCCGGTCCACCTACACCCGTTCTACCGAGACCGGTTCAAGACCACCCCCGGCCTGTGCCCCGAAAGCGAAGCGGCCTACGAGCAGATCCTGAGCCTACCGATGTACCCCGGACTCACCGACGAGCAACTTCAAACAATCATCGATACGCTGAGCCGTAAGATCGGGGCTATGTTGTGACTGGATCGGCACACCCTTAGATCAATATCGACGACAAAAGGAGTATCGCAACCATGACGAGCACCACGACCCCTCAGATCCAGAAGTGGCAAAGCGACTTCGGTCAGAAGTACACCGACAGGAACCCCCAATCTCTCGAAGAACTTGAATCGTTGTACCGCGACCGGTACGGGCTATCCCGCAGCGACATGAACCAGAAGTTCCTGGGCGAAATAGATCACTCCATGCGGATTTTAGAGGTCGGCTCGAACATCGGCTTGCAGCTAGCGTGTCTGCGATCGATGGGGTTCGAGTCGGTCTGCGGGATCGAGATCCAACGCTACGCGGTCGAGCGGTCCAAGCAGCTGTTTGAGAACCTCGACGTGATCCAAGGATCAGCGTTCGATATCCCCTTCAAGGACGGCTACTTCGACCTGGTCTACACCAGCGGGGTGCTGATCCACATCCGCCCCGACGACCTGCCGGCTGTGCTCCAAGAGATCCACCGTGTCAGCCGCCGATGGATCTGGGGCTTTGAGTACTTCAACGACGAGCCGACCGAGATCGATTACCGTGGCAACAGCGACCTATTGTGGAAGCGGGACTTCGCCCGCTTTTATCTCGACACGCTTCCGGGGTTGAAACTGATCCAGGAACAACGCTTCAAATACGCCGACAGCGACAGCGTCGATTCCATGTACCTCCTCGAGAAGCCCGACCCCACTGCGGCATGACACCAACCGAATCGAAGATGAAGATCGTGACCGTCATCCAAGCCCGGATGGGCAGCACCCGCCTGCCGGGCAAAGTGCTCGAAGACATCGGCGGTCGGTCGATGCTGGCGCGGGTGATCGAACGGGCCGCACGGTCCCGTTACGCCCACTCGGTCATGGTCGCGACCACCACGCTCGACCGCGACGACCCGATCGTCCGAGTGTGTGCCGACCTCGACGTGCCGGTATCCCGCGGCAGCGAAGACGACGTCCTAGACCGGTACTACCGCGCCGCGTGTCAAGCCAACGCCGGGGCTGTGGTCCGGGTGACCTCGGACTGCCCGCTGCTCGACCCCGGGGTCATGGACCGGGTGATCGGGGCGTTTCTAGAGGCAAAACCCGACTACGCCAGCAACACGGTTCAGCGCCACTACCCAAGGGGGCTCGATACCGAGGTCTTCACGATGGCAGCCCTCGAGACCGCGTGGCGGGAGGCGACCGAATCACACCACCGCACGCACGTGACCCCATACTTTTACCTGTCGCCCGATCGGTTCCGCGTCCACCTTGTCACCGGGCAGGAAGACCATAGCCGCCACCGCTGGACCGTCGACACCCCCGAGGACCTGAAGCTGGTGCGTGAGATATATGACCGGCTGGGCCACGACGGCGGATTCACCTGGACCGACGTTCTAGAGCTGCTCCACCAGCACCCACATCTGGTTGCGATCAACGCCCACGTCGAACAGAAAGCCCTTCACAAGGGGTAACCCAGGTGACCGATACGCTCATCCTCCGCGCCGACGCCAGCGCCCAGATCGGCACCGGGCACGTGATGCGCTGCCTGGCGTTAGCCCAGGCCTGGCGGGAACAGGGGGGTCGCGTGGTGTTCGTGACTCACCAGATCGATCCAGGTTTATCGACGCGACTGACTGGCGACGGGTGTGAGGTCCACGCGATGGAGGCGTCGCCGGGCACCACCTCTGATGCCGCACAGACCATCGGGGTCGCCCAGCGGTTTAGATCGGCCTGTGTCGTGGCTGACGGATATGTTTTTGACGCCGCCTACCAGCAAGCGATCCGTGACGCAGATCTACGTGTGATGGTCATCGACGACCACGGCCATATCGGCGCCTACCACGCGGACCTGATCCTCGACCAGAACCTCGGGGCCGAGGAGGGTGATTACACCCACCGCCCCCCTCATACCAAACTGCTGCTAGGGACGGATTATGCGCTACTCCGCAATGATTTTCGTTCCATCCAGGGCTGGCAACGCACGATCCCTACTAGGGCGCGAAACCTGTTGGTGACCCTGGGTGGGGCCGACCCACCGAATATGACCCTGAAGGTGATCCACACGATCGACGCGCTGGGGATCCAGGAGCTTGAAGCGGTTTTCGTGGTCGGGGCGGCCAACCCTCACTGGGAATCGCTTCAAGAAGCGGCCCGGGCCAGCAAGACCGTGGTACAGCTGATCCGTAACACCACCGACATACCCAAGCTGATGCAATGGGCGGATATCACGGTCTGCGCCGGGGGCAGCACCTGCTGGGAAGTATGCTACCTAGGGTTGCCGTGTCTGATCGTGGTCCTAGCGGACAATCAACTTCGGATCGCTGGGGGCATGGACCGGGCTGGGTGCGGGATCAACCTGGGATGGGCCCAGGTTGTATCCGTGTCTGCGACAGCCCAGCAGCTGATCGGGTTGATCGATGACCAGGCGAGGCGTGAAAAGATGTCGTCCAAGGCCCGGCGGCTGGTCGATGGCTACGGGGCGGTACGCGTGGTCGAGCAGATCCAGTGCTTAAATCCACCATAGGACAACGAGGCGAGCCGCGACCGTGAGGGAGCGGGCTCTTCATCGGATCAGGTGTGAAGAATAAGAGCCCGCTCCCTCACGGTCGCGGCTCGCTGTGATACCTAGTTGAAAATTTAACCGTGACGGAACACTAGGAGCCCCGTGAGATGCGTATCGTGTACCTAACGAACAACAAGCTGGGCTTGCAGGTCTTGGAGCACCTCAAGCAGCTGGGGGAGTCGGTCGTCGGTTTGGTGGTCCACCCCGCGGAAAAGCGACGCTACGGCGATGAGATCATCGCTTGCGCCGGGGTGGTGGACTCGGTGATCTTCGAAGGGCCGCAGCTACGCGATGCACAGACCATCCAAGCTATCGAAGCATTGAAGCCGGACATCGCGGTCTCGGTTATGTTCGGGTATATCCTCCACGACCCGCTGATCCGGGTTTTCCCTCAGGGGGTGATCAACCTCCACCCGTCGTACCTGCCTTATAACCGTGGGGCTTACCCCAATGTGTGGAGCATCATCGACGGCACGCCCGCGGGGGCGACCCTGCATTACATCGATGAAGGGGTCGACACCGGCGACATCATCGCCCGCAAGCAGGTCGACGTGTTGCCCTACGATACCGGTCAGAGCTTGTACCATAAGCTCGAATCAGCCGCGTTTGACTTGTTTTGTGAAGCCTGGCCCTCGGTGCGTGATGGCCAAGCACCCCGCACCGCCCAGCCCCAAGGCGGCACCACCCACCGGGTACGCGATATCGAATCGATCGACCGCATCGAACTCGACCGCCCCACCACCGCGCGTGAGCTGATCAATCTCTTGCGGGCCCGCACGTTCCCGCCGTACCATGGGGCTTACTTTGAAGCGGACAACCAACGGGTTTACCTCCGTCTGGAACTGACCCCCGAAACCGACACACATTGAATCACGATCACCTCTCATAGGGCGCTACGAAGTTCATGCCGGCCATGATCACGATCCAAGATAGAGCCATCGGGGCCGGTCAGCCCGCATACATCATCGCGGAGATGTCGGCCAACCATAATCAGGACTACGACCAGGCCGTGAAGATCGTCCACGCCGCCAAGCAGGCCGGGGCCGACGCGATCAAGCTCCAGACCTATACCCCCGACACGATCACGATCGACTGTGACCAAGAGTGCTTCCGCATCGGCAAAGGCACGATTTGGGAGGGGAAGAACCTGTACGAGCTATACGGCGAAGCGTACACGCCCTGGGAATGGCAGCCGAAGCTCAAGAAGGTGGCTGACGATCTGGGCCTGCACTGCTTTTCTAGCCCGTTCGACTCTACCGCGGTCGATTTCCTCGAAGAGATGGGGGTGGGGGCTTATAAAATCGCGTCGTTCGAGCTGGTCGACCTGCCGCTGATCCGACGGGTGGCCGAGACCGGTAAGCCGGTGATCATGTCCACGGGCATGGCCAACCTGGCGGAGATCGAAGAAGCGGTCACGACCGCCCGTGAGGCTGGTTGTCGGGAGTTGGCGTTGCTCCAATGCACCAGCTCTTACCCCGCCCCCGCTGATGAAGCCAACCTGCGGACGATCCCGCACCTGTCGGCGATGTTCGGCGTTCCGGTGGGTCTTTCGGACCACACGATGGGCGTGGCGGTGCCGGTGGCGGCGGTGAGCGTGGGGGCGTGCATCATCGAAAAGCACTTCACGCTCGATCGTTCCCAGACCGGGCCCGATTCTTCGTTCTCGGTTGAGCCCGACGAGTGGCGGGCGATGGTCGACGCAATACGGACCGCCCAGGACGCTTTAGGCGCGGTGCGGTACGGCATCACCGATCGAGAGCAAGCTAGCCGTGTGTTCCGGCGGTCGCTGTTTATCGTCCAAGACCTCCGGGCTGGGGACGTGCTGACCGAAGACAACATCCGCTCGATCCGACCCGGCTACGGGCTGCACACCCGGTACTTAAACGACGTGTTGGGTCGAAGCGTGACTGAAGATATCCCCCGTGGCACGCCGTTGAGCTGGGACCAACTGGCGGGCGAGTGAGTTTGTCCTGCTCCCCGAAAATGTCCCCAGTTGAAAGGTTAGGATGGCGGGCCGGGAAAGCTTGTTATGAAGAAGAGATTTTGGCGTCTTCGGCGGCACGGTTTAGTTTTTCGTCGAGAGTCGCCAGCTTCAACCCTCGACGTTGAGCCACTTCGAGATAAGCGGTGTCATAGATCGACAGTTCATAACGTCGGGCCAGTTCCAACATCACGCCCTCATCGTGGTTGTGATCGATCTCCAAGGCCAAGGCCCGTACATCCGTCAACGTGGCATGAATATCGGCTGGTGTCAGTCGGCCACGACGCTCATTGGACACCAGGGCGTTTCGGAATTCATACCACCAGAGGCCCGGAACAACACCCCCCTGCTCGGCTAGCACCTGCATAGCTGCCTCGGCTCTGACGTCATTCTCGTCAGCCATGCACCAAGCCAAGATCACGGAATTATCAATGACGATCTTCACGGGTACCGATGGCCTTCGTGGATCGTCTCAAGAAGATCGGCAATGGGAGCTGTCTTGAGATGTTTGCGCCGGTCCTTCATCCGCTTCAAAGCTGACTTAGCTTGTTCCCGGTCGCTCTGCTCGACAGGCACAATCCTAGCCACGGTATGACCCCGCCGGGTAATGTCTATGGTTTCACCGCGTTCGACCCGGTTAAGCACTTGCGAAAAGTGCGTCTTGGCCTCAAACGCTCCAATTCTGTTTTCCGTCTGCTTCATGACTGGTCCTCCAATCACATATCGACTAGTTTAATAAACTAGTTTATATCTGTTCTCTATATTAGGTCAATCTTTCTATCTCGAAAAAGTTTGGTTGACCTTCCCCAGGAAAAGTGGGCAGTCGGTTTCGTTGATCAGGCGATCTGCTGATCGTAGGCTAAGGGGCTCTTGCACCCCAGGGACGAGTGCAACCGCACACGATGGTTCAGGCGTCGTGTTGTTTTTCTCCGTCGATGCAGTTTTTTTAGACCATGAAAGCTAATCGTTGTGCCCACAATATTGTGCCCCCAACGTTGTGTATGGCTCTATCTTCGTCCGCTTCAATGCCTTCAAAAGAAATTTGGCGATCGCGTCTTCATAATCCGCCGTGCCGATCTTATCGCCGTGCGATGGCCGCCTCATCTTTGGAGCTTTATCAGCAATAGCGTCTAGTTCCTCGCCCGCCATCCGTGCCAATGACCACAAGGCCCGCGTGATGTGGCTCTCGGTTACCTTAGAACCCATCATCAACCTTAAGGACGAAGTAAACTCATCATTTGCCTCGGCTTCAAGCGGGGAGAATTTGGTTTTGATTGGTTTTGCGTTGCCCTGAGGCCATTTCTTTGGCTTGGGGACCCTTGTTAACGTGTTACCATCCTGTTTATCCGTTGACACAGATTGGGGTGTTCTCACCGACCCACTAATGCTGGCTATCACATCGCTTTTAAGCGGGTTCTCTGTTTGCCTCTCCCGTCTTTTAGCCATGGTTTACCGCCTCCGCCACTGCGAGTTCATCCCCCTGGTCTTTCGCGTTGTTGGCCGGTGAAATCACCGGAACCGCCACTCGTGCCATGACCTCGCGTGCGAGTTGACGGTATTCTTCTGCCACCTTATGGGCCGGTTCTGTTTGAAAAATAGTCTTACCGTCTTTTTGAGCGTGCGGCACCGCAACCGCCCTGCTTATTCTGGTTTTGAAGTCGCCAAACTTTCCAGCTGCCGAGAACTTTTCTTCAACCCAACCCAAAAGCTCGGTAGCTAGCCGCGTGCGTCTATTGACGCAAGAAAGAACCACACCCAGGAGCGTCAAATCCGGATTGTTAGACTCACGGACCACCTGAATGTCATCAATCGCATCCGTAAGCCCCTCAATTGCGAGACGTTCCGGTGTTGCTGTGAGCAAAAACCATGATGCCGCTCGGTAAGCTGAAACTGTTGGCGTGGCAATGTTCGGAGCCGTATCCAGGAAGACGTAGTCGTATTTGCCGCTTTCCAATATCTGTTCTATGGGTTTGCGTAGACAATCGCGGTGGTCTGTAAACCGGTGTTTGTTGGACAGTTCGACATCGACACGTTCCAAGTCTCTGTTAGCTGGAATCAATGAAACACCTTGCGGCAATTCAATGCCTTCGTCAGGGTCGGTTTCCAAAGCCACAGCTAAAGGGTCTTCTACCCCAATTAAAACCTCATAGCTGCCCTGATAGCTTTGCGGCGGGACTCCCAAACTTCGGGTGGCCCCGCAATTTGAGTCTAGATCGACGACGAGCGAAGATTTTCCCAACGTCCCAAGGGCCGCTGCCAGATTCACCGTTGTCGTCGTTTTGCCCACACCGCCCTTCTGATTTCCAACGGCGATGACGTGCGTTTGGTGTTTTTGATCCTCCATGATGAAATTCTCCATAGATTTATAGGTGTGTGCCTAAAGCGTTGTGCCCACAACGTTGTGGGCACAATATTGTGGGTACAACAAAACGGGAATAGCGTTGTGCCCACAACGTTGTGGGCACAACGTCCACTATATTCTCTTTGATAGTCTTATGTCTAAACATCATGATTCAATAACATTACGACTATCGCCCACATCATTGTGGGCACAACAATTTTTGCTTTCGTGAGCACAATATTGCATGCACAATGAAAAGGGCACAACGTTGTGCCCACAACGTTGTGGGCACAACGTCATATAAAGACTTGTTTTCCGTTTATTTAGGTGGGTTGACGGCCAATCTGAGAATCAAGATGATAATCCTAACGAAATGTTCATTCCCTCAATATCTCGTTTCTGCGGCCTAGCAGGCGGGTAGGGGGATCATCAACCAGCAAGGAGGCGTATGGCTTAGCGATACACCCTTCCCATGAAAAAAACCGCTCTACGGTGAGTAGGGCGGCTTCTCGGTAAAGGCCGATCCAGGCTTGACGCCGGGCACCGGCTAAAATCAGTCCTTACACCTCTGAATTTAGCCAGGATTGCCCGACTCGTCAAGAGGAAATGCTTTTGGCGATCGGTATCGCTGTGCCTTACGCGGATCAAGGAGTACCGCGTCATGGCTACACAAGCTCAAATCCGCAAAAAAACCTCATCACGGCCCGAAGGCTTCCGGGTCAATCACATCCAGGGCCGCTACCGCCAGATCACCATCCATCAGCTAGCTCTGGCCTGGTGGATGTTTTCTGCAAAGCACATCACCAAGCGTCAGCTTCGCGTGTACTTTGCCGCCCACGAAATGGCGGAAAAACGCCGCTACACCAAGCCAGACCCGGACACCGGCAGGCCCAAGAAATCGCTGTACACGATTGATGAAATCAAACGCCTAGTAGGAGGTAGGGGGTCTAAAGCCGCGGAACAGAGCCTCTCGCGTGATGTGAAGGCTCTGGCTCATCTTGGCCTGGTCATCATCTCTAAAGAGGCTATTGAATTCGCGGTCTGCATCGATCAGATCCATCTTGAAGACGTCACCGGGTTTTGGGATTTCTTCGAGCAACTACCCAATACGGGCCGACGCCTGCCCATGCCACGGCGTACTTGCCGTGCTTTGGCGGCCGGGTTTCCCACGGCAGTCATGGCGATGATGATCGCCTTGATGATCCGTTCGCTCTACTGGCACCGACACCGACCCCGGAATAAGCAGGAAGGTATTCCCAACGTCTCCGAATTTTCCGGGGGCGGGGATTATCGCGTTGACGGCCGCACCAAATGCTCATGGATATCTGAGGTGTTTGGCGTCTCACGCCGTAGCGTGACCAATGCTCGATCCCGGCTGATTGAACTGGGTTGGATTACGCCGATTGATTCAAAGCAGTGGGAACTTAATAAATGGGGCCAACGCTACCGGATCAACGTCGATTGGAAGCCAGGAGACGCCCACACAGCTGCTGTAGATGGTTCTGGTGATAGCTCTGTAGATCAACCGGTAGGGGAGGGGGGTATCGTATCTGAGGCTTCCGAGGGTGAAAACATCGGTGAAATTGCCAGCCCTTCACGGAAATATCGGACTGAATCTGCTAGCCCTTGTCTTAACAAATCTACCCCTTCGGAAGAATTAAAAACCAGTAAACCCGCCCCATCTCGGGCAGGAACGGCTGGTATTTCTCAAAAAGTTTTCAAAAACAGTAGAAAAACAGGTGTTAGCCCCCCCTCGATCCGTCACATCACCCGTCAGGACCTTCGAGAGACAGGTAGGTTGCTTGAGCTTCACGAGCAGGCGGTACAACATGGGTTATCCAATGCCAGCGAAGCCGCCAGGATGGATTTCATCGCCTTAGCTGAGAGAAGCAGGGCACAGGCCAACAATCCTCCGGCCATGTTTGCCTGGCTGTTGAAACACCGCCGGTTCGATTTCATCACCTTGGCTGACGAAGACGCCGCTTGTCACCGGCTGCGGGAATACCGCAATGGCCCACGCCAAACCACAAGCCGTGATAATCATCCGTTGTCTGGTTCGAAACCTCATCCGGTCAAGCTCAGCGATGATGACCGGTTTGTCTTGGCTTGTATTCAGGTGGCCAAGAGACGACGTGATCTTGATCCGTCTCGCATCGCTAGGCAGGGCAAGGGCTGGTCCTCCGAGCGTTGGGAAGCCGCTTACTTGGCGTACACCCAGAAGCAGTTCTCCTCTTCCCGTGTCCACTTGAAACCCATGGCAAGACACATCAACAAAGCCCATTTCCATCTTAGAGGCGGTATGATACCGTGTGGGTAATGGCCTAAATCTATAGATATTGGCCACCTTCATGATGCATACGTAAACCCCTGAAAATCAAGAGTCGCAAACCGCGATTTTCACGAGGGTTTTTGGCCAGGGGGCTTTTACGGCATGAAAGTCAAAAACATCGGCCTCTATGCACGGGTTTCTACCCACGACCAGCAGACCCTACGCTTGCAGATGAAAGACATGAAAGCCTATGCCAAACGCAGAGGCTGGACCGTCGTCGTGCAGATCAAGGATGTCGGCTCTGGGGCTCGGGAACGACCCAAACGCGATGAACTGATGAAAGCCGCTCGTAAACGCGAGATCGATGCGGTGCTGGTTTGGCGGCTGGATCGTTGGGGACGATCACTCGCCGATTTGGTGGTCACGCTCAAAGAACTCAATGAGCTGGACGTGGGGTTTGTCTCTATCAACGAAGCGCTCGACCTAACCACCCCAAGCGGACGCGCGATGGCTGGGATGCTTGCCGTCTTCGCCGAATTTGAACGCGAGATCCTTCGCGAACGGGTCAAGGCGGGCATCGCTCAGGCTCGAAAAGAAGGGCGACCTCATGGTCGACCGCCGTCGGCTTCGAAAAAGGCAAAGAAAGTCAGACAGCTCTACGCCAAGGGCTTAAGCAAATCTGAGATCGCCCGACGCCTCGAAATCGGCAGAACCTCCGTGAGGAGAATCCTCAGCGCCGACGATTAACCGCAACGCAAGCCGCGTTTTGACCCATCCGACCCTCAAATCCTATGAGAAATTTCGTACCCATACGTAGTTACACCCTTCGTTGAGCGATTAGCTGCCGATACACCTCAACGGTCTTGCATACCATACGGCTTAACGTGAAATCACAAGATTTTTCTTTAGAGGATTGGCTCATACGTTTTCTTAGGGCAGGATCGTTGAATAGTTGTTCGACAGCCTGAGCGAACCCGTCCACATCGTCCACATCGACCACAAAACCGTTCACTTGATCTTCGATAAGCTCACTCGTTCCCCCTACGCGAGTGGTCACAATCGGCAACGCACAACCCAGCGCTTCTAGCAAGACATAAGGCAATCCCTCATAACGGCTTGTGAGGGAAAAAATATCGAAGGCGGGCATGCAATGCCATCCATCACGCTCACCGAGCCAGTGGATACGGTCTTGTACGCCTAGTTGGTTAGCTAAATCACGCGTTTGGGCCTCTAACGGGCCGCTACCCACCATCACGAGACATGCCCGTGGGTGCTTCTTCACAACTAAAGCAAAGGCTCGTATGAGAACGTCTGGGGCCTTTTGATCAGCCAGTCGTCCAACAAATCCCATACATAACGCGTCGTGTTCTATCCCTAATTCGCGACGAACCTTCTCTTTTGACTCATAGAACGGCGGATTGATCCCATTGGGGACCAAGAATAACCGGTTACTAGGCAGACCCAAGCGGACGGCGTGTTCATATTCGTTTTGTGATACGACGATCACCCCGTCCCCAAGCCGGGCCAACCACCGTTCGGCCCCGCCGAAGAGCCACCGTTTGAGCTCATCAAGATCCGGGGTGAGTGTGACAAAAGCATTGGGGGTATAAACCTTGACCGCATGGGTCCCGACCCCTGCCAATCGTACTAAGGCCCCTCCTTTCGAGCTATGCCCATGAACCACATCGAAACATCGGTGTCGGTTCATATACCTGCGGATCGCACACACTGCCGCTAGGTCGCTAGCGTGTGGGTTACGGCGGATCGGCAGCTCCATCCTTTGTATCTTCGGGAGGCCCTCTAACCGTTTGGATGAAGACGCGGTGACCCGGAGGCTTGAGTAGATCAGGTGAACCTCGTGGCCGGATTGAGTAAGGCCTTGTGCCAGATCGACAACGTGCTGCCCGACCCCGCCGCTAAGCGGTTCGCTAACGAGCAGCACCTTTAGAGCTCGTTTTTTCACGGAAGAAACGTGAGGTATGGAAGTTTTTTGGGATAAAGTTGTCACGAATCCTCTCGATTTATGGAAAAAACGGTCATTTTGAACAGATGATCGGGGGTTGACCACGCAGGTAGACCGATCCCGGATGAAAATACGGCAAGACTCGTGCACGCGGCAAGGAAATTTTCGGTGTCCAACACGTCACCGACGCGGTGATCGGGTACGCGATGCATATATCAACCACAGAAACGATTAGGAGTTTAGGTATCCATTTGGTTTAGAATCGGCTAGAAACCCTCGATTAGCTCAATGAGATCCATCTTCTCGTTATGGTTTGTTATTCATTAAAGACATATCAACCTAGGTTTATACACGCTGGTCATTGTCTGTTAGGCCATGGGACAGCGTCAATTTGATCCCGAGCATCCCTACCATACTCACCAGGGTAGCCACTGCGGCGCCGTAGATGCCAAACCCGGGGATCAACAGGGCGTTGAGAACGATATTCACCGCACACATCGATCCGGTCGACCACAGGATCCGAAAGTCACGGTGGTGGGCGTAGAGATGGTAGTGCGGTATATACGAAAGATTAAAAAAAAGCTTTGACGCGATCAGGATCAGGCCCACATGCAGATCCCCCGCGATGTCGTGTTGGCCGGTAACACTCACCACAGGCCTCAAAACCACCGCAAAGAACAGCGACACCCCTAAAGAAACCGCGGCAATATGCACCGCGAACCGACGCAGAAGCCGGTGATACTCTTCACGTGCCTGGCTGCGGCAGGCCTCGATCAACGCGGGGTACTCCATAATCACCACCGCGGTGAAGACGATATGGTTCACGCCGTTGGCCAGGTTGGCGTATAAGCTGTAAATGCCCACCTCTTCTTTGGTCCACCACCAGTCGATCATGTAGCGGTCAGCCAGATCGATGAGTTTGGCGAAGATCGTCGCCACAAAAAACGGCACGCTCACCCCGATGCCGCTGAGGATCCATCCCCACTTGATGGGGACCCCACGCACCGCCCCCAACGGCGATCGCCACAGCGCCAGTCCCGCGATGACCAAAGACGCCAACCCACCCGCCGACCAGCCGACCCACACCACGCCCAAATGCCGTGTCCCCGGAACGTCCAGCCACCAAAGCAAAAACACCGGCCCGATCCACAACCCCGACCTCATAAACATCACAACATTTGCAACCATCTGACGTTGTAGCGCGATCAAGAGGCGGTAAAGCTCTTGTGAGAGATGCTCCAAGACGCAAACCACAAAGAACCACCCCAAGACCGATGCCGGAAGGAACCTGGGCATTACCAAGAAACCGACCGGAAGTAGGATCAGGGCGTAGCACACCATGTGCAGGATCATCTGATCCCTGATGAACCGACCGCGTTCGTGCATCGGCCGGGCAAGCATTTCTCGCGTATTGAAGGCATAGAAATCCAAACCCAGCACGAACATCATGATCGTGGCTGTGGCGCTAAATAGACCATACACCCCAAGGTCGACCGTCCCGAGGTACCTCCCGATTAATAGCAACAAGACCAGTTTCCCGGCCAATCCGCTGCCCCGTAAGCCCAGGCTAGCCGCTCGAACCAGCGCACTGTTCGTCAAGACACGGCCAAAGCGGGTTTTGGCTTGATGGGTCACGGCATGGCTCATCACAGGGTCTAGGCCGGCCGCGCAAAGCGATTGGGGTTTAGGCCAAACCGACCCGGATGGTCCGTGACCCGTGGGACAGGTTCAAAGTGGCTGGTTCTACCCACGGCGTGGAGGATGATCAGGTAGGCAGCGATGAACAGCAGAACGATCGCGATCTGAGTCACCTTATAGAAGTAGCCCATCAGCAGCATATGGAACCACCAGCTGATCATCTGGGCCGAGGCCACCGTTAGCAGCCACTGGCGGGCTTGGATCAGACGGATGACGATGGCCGTCAGCAGGGCGGTGACCACGATAATCCCGAGATGGAAAAGGAACACGAGATGCAGCGGAAAAACCTTCAACAGGATCGCGGGGTACCCATTGGTAAAACTCACACCCCGTTCGATCCCTAGATCGACCAGCTCCGGGTTACCGCTCAGCACATACATCAGCGAATGCATCCCGTAGGCCAGCTCGTAGATGTTGTACGACGGGGTGTGCAGTTTGGCGTGCTCGATCATGCCCCACCAGACATGCCCCTGGAGCCCCAGGGCCCGATAAAAGATCGCCAGCAGCACGTCATCACCGACCACGTGGCGCAACGGGTTGTTGTACCCATAGTGGATATAGATCAGCAGGAACACCCCTAAGCCCGCCGCCACGATCCAAGGCCGCAGGAAGAACGATAGACGGAACGGCGGGGCGTTAAACACCACGTGCGGCAGATAGAACATATACGCGGCGATGATCAGGCTGCCGAACTTGTGGCCTAAAAGGATCAGGTAGGCCAGATACAAGACGAACAACAGCTTGCCCATGAACTGCCGGTGGAGGTAAACCACACCGGCCCCGATGACCAGGAACGCCGAGACGTTGCCCAGGAGGTGTTTGAGGAAAGGGAACTGGGCGACGCTCCAGTAGTCGAATCGGTCAAAGCGATCAGACAGCAGCGGGATCGGCGATAAGAGGAGGTTCAGGTAAGCCACCGCCAAGAGCGACTGGAGGAACACGACAAGCACCGGGTAGTCCTTACGCAGCCGCACGGTCCCTACAGATCCCATCGACCGTTGAAAAGCCCCGACCCCCAACCACGACAGAACCAGGGTGGCCACGATGTAAAACGTGAAGTACAACGTCGCGCCGTTGAAGTGACCGGAACGCCCTTGCTCGCTGATGTATCCGCCGTTTTCGATATAGATCAGTGACGGGATCGATCCCAGCCCTTGGAAAATCAAAGGGAACAAAAGGTATGTCTTTACGAGGTCGCGTCTGGCCAGCACGACGGTGGTCGCTAGGAAGAGCAGCAACGCCAGGATGTTTAAGACAGTTAAGAGCATGGGTGGACCACAATCCCCAGCTTCTCGAATACCGGTTGGGCGGGGTTGGGGTAATGATCAAAGGCGTAGATCTCCACCCGGCCTCGCAACTCCTCGGCTAACGCAAGCTTGATGTTCATCAGGGCACTAGAGGTGAACGACAAGATCGTCTGGGGTTTCATCGCCTCGACCATCTGCTCGATCGCCTCGGGGTCGTCGTTCAAGGTTATGGGGCGATCCAAAGATCTTAGGTATTTAGCAACCAATGATTTATCGCCATACCGGTGGTGTTTGTACAAAATTTGCCGTGGCTTAGATCCCCGTGAATCGATGAACCGCATCATCGCCGCGATCCCGTCACGGTACCTCGGCCAGCCGTAGAGATTGATATACGCGTCCTGGCCGATGATCAGGTACGAGCCCGGGATCGGCTCGTAGTGGATCCGGTCGATCGTCACCGCTTGGGACTTTTGGGGGAACACCGCCAGGGCCGGAGCCCGCACGTATTGGCAGATCACCTCCTCGCGATCAATCCCGCTCATATACCCACGATACGGACGAAAAGGCAGCCCAAACAACCTATAAAAGCATTTTTTGCCCATCATCCTGCGGCGGTGGGCCCGATCGTGGGTCCGGTCGTAGTCGTAGTAGTTGAGGATACCATCCTCGAGGATAAAAAACCGCCTATCGGATTCGGGGCGAAAGCTAAAGAACAAGAAGTTGCCGAGCATATCGTCGAGGTGATAGAGATAGATCCGGTAGTGTGTAGCCGACGGCAATGTTTCTTGTACCCGATGCAGAAACGATCGGTAGAAACCGGCTTTTCGGCTCTGATACCTTAGGCGATGAAACAGGCTCTGCTGATTATTTGTAGCGGAAAAACCTCCATTAATCGCCTGTTTCCAGTGTTTTTCGTGGTAATCGAACCCAAAAGGGTTTAATAGAACACTACCCCCACTCAAGGCCTGTGAGCACACGATCTGTTCCGCGACACGGATATGAAGCGGGGTGACACAACCAAAAAGATGCATCATGTGATCTTGTTGGCCAGCCATCGAAATCATCTGGAGATCATCCGACTATCATCCTCAACAAGGGTGGGTTGTTCGTCCATTGACCCCTTGGTTTAGAGTCAAATAGAACCGATGAAGCCACCCCACCGGGTTGATGACAAGAGATTATTCATCGGTCGAGATCTTGGAGATCATCCAGCCTTTGCAAAAAGGCTATATTTTGGGACATCGCAATATATTCAGCGTCGGGTGCAAATCAGGGCCGCCATTCGCTTTTGACCGCAACACGCTATCATAACGCGACAAACCGCAAAATCCTGTTTTTACAGGGGTTCGTAAGACAGGCATCGGGGCAAACGCATAGGGCAGACTTCGAGGCATATGTTGGGATGGATTAACCCTCTGATCTCCCCTCCCTAGCGATCAGAGGTCGTGGGGCCCGTCGTAGACAGAGGGTTTGGATCCGCTCAATGTCATATGCATTTCCCCTCAGACAGACATGAACGGCATATGAAAAATCGGGATACAGGCCACAACGCGATAAGTATGTTGACAATAACCTTCGCAACCCCCCTACGTTCCATATCCTTCACATGACAACGTGATCATTAGCGACAGAGCGGATACAGAGGCCGATGACACCGATTGAGCAATGGCCAAACACGAGATAAGGCATATACCCCCTTCCTGGACGAAAATGAGGCATAAACCGTGTACACGGCAATAATTTTCCGGTGTCCAGCGCGTACCCGACGCGGTCATTTGATACGCGACGTGTACGCGTCTTAACGGACAAAATCCCGTGACCGTCGAAACCAGCGCTTACAGACGGCGCCAACAGAAACGGAGCCCCAGCTAGATGCTTGATGACAAAAACGTACTAATCACGGGCGGCACAGGGTCCTTCGGCAAAAGGACCGTCAAGACCATCTTAGCCCGCTACAAGCCCCGCAAGCTGATCGTCTTCTCGCGGGACGAACTCAAGCAGTTTGAGATGGCCCAGATCTATTCGCCCGCCCAGCACCCCTGCCTGAGGTACTTCATCGGGGATGTTCGCGACCGAGAACGCCTCGAAGAAGCCTTCCGCGGGGTCGACGTCGTCATCCACGCCGCGGCGCTCAAGCAGGTGCCCGCCGCCGAGTACAACCCCTTTGAAGCCGTCCAGACCAACGTCTTTGGTGGCCAGAACGTCATCCGTGCCGCCATCAGCCAGGGGGTCGCCAAGGTCATCGCGTTGAGCACCGACAAAGCCGCCAACCCCATCAACCTTTACGGGGCCACGAAATTGTGCTCCGACAAGCTTTTCGTAGCCGGCAACTCCATGGCCGGGGTGAGGTCCACTCGGTTCTCGGTCGTCCGTTACGGCAACGTCCTGGGCAGCCGCGGGTCGGTGATCCCGTTCTTTCTCAAGAAGAAAACCGACGGCGTGCTTCCGATCACCGACGAGAACATGACCCGATTCTCGATCACCCTCCAAGAAGGGGTCGACTTCGTGATCCGCTGCCTAGAACGAACGCGGGGCGGGGAGATCTTCGTCCCCAAGCTGCCCAGCTACCGGATCCTCGACGTCGCCAAGGCGATCGCCCCCGACGCGGAAACCAAGGTCGTGGGCATCCGCCCCGGCGAGAAGGTCCACGAGGTCCTTGTGCCCGCCGACGAAGCCTGGCATTCGCTCGAATTCGACGACCACTTCGTGATCCAGCCCACCCAGACGTGGTGGGACCAAGAAGACTCGCTCAAGAAATCAGGCGGGAAGCTCTGCCCCACCGGGTTCTGCTACGGCAGCGGAGACAACAGCAATTGGCTTAGCATCGATCAGCTTAGAGATCTGGTCGATCAATACCGCTCGGAGCAAACCGTTGGGTAGCTTCATCCCCTACGGCCGCCAGGCCATTGACCATCAAGACATCGAGGCGGTGGTGGGGGTGCTCGGGTCCGATTGGCTGACCACCGGGCCTCAGGTCGAGGGTTTTGAGCGGGATTTCTCCGCCGAAGTCGGGACCGACCACGCCGTAGCCGTCTCCAGCGGGACCGCGGCGCTGCACGCGGCCATGTTCGCGATCGACGTCGGCGAAGGCGACGAGGTGATCGTGCCCGCGATGACGTTCGCCGCCTCAGCCAACTGTGTCGTGTACCAGGGCGCCACCCCCGTGTTCTGCGACGTCGACCCCGATACCCTGCTGATCGACCCTGATCAGGTCAAACAAAAAATCACACCCCGTACCCGGGCTGTCGTTGCCGTCGATTACGCCGGGCAGCCCTGCGACTACGACGCGCTACGACAGATCGCCACCAAGCACAATATCACCCTCATCGCCGACGCTTGTCACTCCGTCGGGGCCACGTACCAGGGCCGCCCGGTCGGGTCGCTAGCGGATCTATCCGCGTTCAGCTTCCACCCCGTTAAGCACTTCACCACCGGTGAAGGGGGGATGATCACCACCGACGACGAGACGCTAGCCCAGCGGATGCGGTCGTTCCGCAACCACGGCATCGAGACCGACCACCGCCAGCGGGCCCAACGCGGCACCTGGTACTACGAGATGACCCAACTGGGGTACAACTACCGCATCACCGATTTCCAGTGCGCCCTAGGCCGCAGCCAGCTCAAGAAGCTGCCGGGCTGGATCCAACGCCGCCAAGAGATCGCCCGCCGGTACGACGAAGCGTTTGCGGGCTCGCACACCCTCCACCCGCTAGCCACCCACGACGACCGCACCCACGCCTATCACCTGTACGTGATCCGCCTCGACCCCAACGGACCCACCGGCCGTCAGGAAGTCTTCGAACATATGCGTGACGCCGGGATCGGGGTCAACGTCCACTACCTGCCGGTCCACCTACACCCGTTCTACCGAGACCGGTTCAAGACCACCCCCGGCCTGTGCCCCGAAAGCGAAGCGGCCTACGAGCAGATCCTGAGCCTACCGATGTACCCCGGACTCACCGACGAGCAACTTCAAACAATCATCGATACGCTGAGCCGTAAGATCGGGGCTATGTTGTGACTGGATCGGCACACCCTTAGATCAATATCGACGACAAAAGGAGTATCGCAACCATGACGAGCACCACGACCCCTCAGATCCAGAAGTGGCAAAGCGACTTCGGTCAGAAGTACACCGACAGGAACCCCCAATCTCTCGAAGAACTTGAATCGTTGTACCGCGACCGGTACGGGCTATCCCGCAGCGACATGAACCAGAAGTTCCTGGGCGAAATAGATCACTCCATGCGGATTTTAGAGGTCGGCTCGAACATCGGCTTGCAGCTAGCGTGTCTGCGATCGATGGGGTTCGAGTCGGTCTGCGGGATCGAGATCCAACGCTACGCGGTCGAGCGGTCCAAGCAGCTGTTTGAGAACCTCGACGTGATCCAAGGATCAGCGTTCGATATCCCCTTCAAGGACGGCTACTTCGACCTGGTCTACACCAGCGGGGTGCTGATCCACATCCGCCCCGACGACCTGCCGGCTGTGCTCCAAGAGATCCACCGTGTCAGCCGCCGATGGATCTGGGGCTTTGAGTACTTCAACGACGAGCCGACCGAGATCGATTACCGTGGCAACAGCGACCTATTGTGGAAGCGGGACTTCGCCCGCTTTTATCTCGACACGCTTCCGGGGTTGAAACTGATCCAGGAACAACGCTTCAAATACGCCGACAGCGACAGCGTCGATTCCATGTACCTCCTCGAGAAGCCCGACCCCACTGCGGCATGACACCAACCGAATCGAAGATGAAGATCGTGACCGTCATCCAAGCCCGGATGGGCAGCACCCGCCTGCCGGGCAAAGTGCTCGAAGACATCGGCGGTCGGTCGATGCTGGCGCGGGTGATCGAACGGGCCGCACGGTCCCGTTACGCCCACTCGGTCATGGTCGCGACCACCACGCTCGACCGCGACGACCCGATCGTCCGAGTGTGTGCCGACCTCGACGTGCCGGTATCCCGCGGCAGCGAAGACGACGTCCTAGACCGGTACTACCGCGCCGCGTGTCAAGCCAACGCCGGGGCTGTGGTCCGGGTGACCTCGGACTGCCCGCTGCTCGACCCCGGGGTCATGGACCGGGTGATCGGGGCGTTTCTAGAGGCAAAACCCGACTACGCCAGCAACACGGTTCAGCGCCACTACCCAAGGGGGCTCGATACCGAGGTCTTCACGATGGCAGCCCTCGAGACCGCGTGGCGGGAGGCGACCGAATCACACCACCGCACGCACGTGACCCCATACTTTTACCTGTCGCCCGATCGGTTCCGCGTCCACCTTGTCACCGGGCAGGAAGACCATAGCCGCCACCGCTGGACCGTCGACACCCCCGAGGACCTGAAGCTGGTGCGTGAGATATATGACCGGCTGGGCCACGACGGCGGATTCACCTGGACCGACGTTCTAGAGCTGCTCCACCAGCACCCACATCTGGTTGCGATCAACGCCCACGTCGAACAGAAAGCCCTTCACAAGGGGTAACCCAGGTGACCGATACGCTCATCCTCCGCGCCGACGCCAGCGCCCAGATCGGCACCGGGCACGTGATGCGCTGCCTGGCGTTAGCCCAGGCCTGGCGGGAACAGGGGGGTCGCGTGGTGTTCGTGACTCACCAGATCGATCCAGGTTTATCGACGCGACTGACTGGCGACGGGTGTGAGGTCCACGCGATGGAGGCGTCGCCGGGCACCACCTCTGATGCCGCACAGACCATCGGGGTCGCCCAGCGGTTTAGATCGGCCTGTGTCGTGGCTGACGGATATGTTTTTGACGCCGCCTACCAGCAAGCGATCCGTGACGCAGATCTACGTGTGATGGTCATCGACGACCACGGCCATATCGGCGCCTACCACGCGGACCTGATCCTCGACCAGAACCTCGGGGCCGAGGAGGGTGATTACACCCACCGCCCCCCTCATACCAAACTGCTGCTAGGGACGGATTATGCGCTACTCCGCAATGATTTTCGTTCCATCCAGGGCTGGCAACGCACGATCCCTACTAGGGCGCGAAACCTGTTGGTGACCCTGGGTGGGGCCGACCCACCGAATATGACCCTGAAGGTGATCCACACGATCGACGCGCTGGGGATCCAGGAGCTTGAAGCGGTTTTCGTGGTCGGGGCGGCCAACCCTCACTGGGAATCGCTTCAAGAAGCGGCCCGGGCCAGCAAGACCGTGGTACAGCTGATCCGTAACACCACCGACATACCCAAGCTGATGCAATGGGCGGATATCACGGTCTGCGCCGGGGGCAGCACCTGCTGGGAAGTATGCTACCTAGGGTTGCCGTGTCTGATCGTGGTCCTAGCGGACAATCAACTTCGGATCGCTGGGGGCATGGACCGGGCTGGGTGCGGGATCAACCTGGGATGGGCCCAGGTTGTATCCGTGTCTGCGACAGCCCAGCAGCTGATCGGGTTGATCGATGACCAGGCGAGGCGTGAAAAGATGTCGTCCAAGGCCCGGCGGCTGGTCGATGGC
This sequence comes from Phycisphaeraceae bacterium, assembly GCA_965224205.1. GTDB lineage: Bacteria > Planctomycetota > Phycisphaerae > Phycisphaerales > Phycisphaeraceae > CBDCYN01. The sequence continues at coordinate 3,978 of CBDCYN010000028.1, read as the reverse complement.
TACGGGGCGGTACGCGTGGTCGAGCAGATCCAGTGCTTAAATCCACCATAGGACAACGAGGCGAGCCGCGACCGTGAGGGAGCGGGCTCTTCATCGGATCAGGTGTGAAGAATAAGAGCCCGCTCCCTCACGGTCGCGGCTCGCTGTGATACCTAGTTGAAAATTTAACCGTGACGGAACACTAGGAGCCCCGTGAGATGCGTATCGTGTACCTAACGAACAACAAGCTGGGCTTGCAGGTCTTGGAGCACCTCAAGCAGCTGGGGGAGTCGGTCGTCGGTTTGGTGGTCCACCCCGCGGAAAAGCGACGCTACGGCGATGAGATCATCGCTTGCGCCGGGGTGGTGGACTCGGTGATCTTCGAAGGGCCGCAGCTACGCGATGCACAGACCATCCAAGCTATCGAAGCATTGAAGCCGGACATCGCGGTCTCGGTTATGTTCGGGTATATCCTCCACGACCCGCTGATCCGGGTTTTCCCTCAGGGGGTGATCAACCTCCACCCGTCGTACCTGCCTTATAACCGTGGGGCTTACCCCAATGTGTGGAGCATCATCGACGGCACGCCCGCGGGGGCGACCCTGCATTACATCGATGAAGGGGTCGACACCGGCGACATCATCGCCCGCAAGCAGGTCGACGTGTTGCCCTACGATACCGGTCAGAGCTTGTACCATAAGCTCGAATCAGCCGCGTTTGACTTGTTTTGTGAAGCCTGGCCCTCGGTGCGTGATGGCCAAGCACCCCGCACCGCCCAGCCCCAAGGCGGCACCACCCACCGGGTACGCGATATCGAATCGATCGACCGCATCGAACTCGACCGCCCCACCACCGCGCGTGAGCTGATCAATCTCTTGCGGGCCCGCACGTTCCCGCCGTACCATGGGGCTTACTTTGAAGCGGACAACCAACGGGTTTACCTCCGTCTGGAACTGACCCCCGAAACCGACACACATTGAATCACGATCACCTCTCATAGGGCGCTACGAAGTTCATGCCGGCCATGATCACGATCCAAGATAGAGCCATCGGGGCCGGTCAGCCCGCATACATCATCGCGGAGATGTCGGCCAACCATAATCAGGACTACGACCAGGCCGTGAAGATCGTCCACGCCGCCAAGCAGGCCGGGGCCGACGCGATCAAGCTCCAGACCTATACCCCCGACACGATCACGATCGACTGTGACCAAGAGTGCTTCCGCATCGGCAAAGGCACGATTTGGGAGGGGAAGAACCTGTACGAGCTATACGGCGAAGCGTACACGCCCTGGGAATGGCAGCCGAAGCTCAAGAAGGTGGCTGACGATCTGGGCCTGCACTGCTTTTCTAGCCCGTTCGACTCTACCGCGGTCGATTTCCTCGAAGAGATGGGGGTGGGGGCTTATAAAATCGCGTCGTTCGAGCTGGTCGACCTGCCGCTGATCCGACGGGTGGCCGAGACCGGTAAGCCGGTGATCATGTCCACGGGCATGGCCAACCTGGCGGAGATCGAAGAAGCGGTCACGACCGCCCGTGAGGCTGGTTGTCGGGAGTTGGCGTTGCTCCAATGCACCAGCTCTTACCCCGCCCCCGCTGATGAAGCCAACCTGCGGACGATCCCGCACCTGTCGGCGATGTTCGGCGTTCCGGTGGGTCTTTCGGACCACACGATGGGCGTGGCGGTGCCGGTGGCGGCGGTGAGCGTGGGGGCGTGCATCATCGAAAAGCACTTCACGCTCGATCGTTCCCAGACCGGGCCCGATTCTTCGTTCTCGGTTGAGCCCGACGAGTGGCGGGCGATGGTCGACGCAATACGGACCGCCCAGGACGCTTTAGGCGCGGTGCGGTACGGCATCACCGATCGAGAGCAAGCTAGCCGTGTGTTCCGGCGGTCGCTGTTTATCGTCCAAGACCTCCGGGCTGGGGACGTGCTGACCGAAGACAACATCCGCTCGATCCGACCCGGCTACGGGCTGCACACCCGGTACTTAAACGACGTGTTGGGTCGAAGCGTGACTGAAGATATCCCCCGTGGCACGCCGTTGAGCTGGGACCAACTGGCGGGCGAGTGAGTTTGTCCTGCTCCCCGAAAATGTCCCCAGTTGAAAGGTTAGGATGGCGGGCCGGGAAAGCTTGTTATGAAGAAGAGATTTTGGCGTCTTCGGCGGCACGGTTTAGTTTTTCGTCGAGAGTCGCCAGCTTCAACCCTCGACGTTGAGCCACTTCGAGATAAGCGGTGTCATAGATCGACAGTTCATAACGTCGGGCCAGTTCCAACATCACGCCCTCATCGTGGTTGTGATCGATCTCCAAGGCCAAGGCCCGTACATCCGTCAACGTGGCATGAATATCGGCTGGTGTCAGTCGGCCACGACGCTCATTGGACACCAGGGCGTTTCGGAATTCATACCACCAGAGGCCCGGAACAACACCCCCCTGCTCGGCTAGCACCTGCATAGCTGCCTCGGCTCTGACGTCATTCTCGTCAGCCATGCACCAAGCCAAGATCACGGAATTATCAATGACGATCTTCACGGGTACCGATGGCCTTCGTGGATCGTCTCAAGAAGATCGGCAATGGGAGCTGTCTTGAGATGTTTGCGCCGGTCCTTCATCCGCTTCAAAGCTGACTTAGCTTGTTCCCGGTCGCTCTGCTCGACAGGCACAATCCTAGCCACGGTATGACCCCGCCGGGTAATGTCTATGGTTTCACCGCGTTCGACCCGGTTAAGCACTTGCGAAAAGTGCGTCTTGGCCTCAAACGCTCCAATTCTGTTTTCCGTCTGCTTCATGACTGGTCCTCCAATCACATATCGACTAGTTTAATAAACTAGTTTATATCTGTTCTCTATATTAGGTCAATCTTTCTATCTCGAAAAAGTTTGGTTGACCTTCCCCAGGAAAAGTGGGCAGTCGGTTTCGTTGATCAGGCGATCTGCTGATCGTAGGCTAAGGGGCTCTTGCACCCCAGGGACGAGTGCAACCGCACACGATGGTTCAGGCGTCGTGTTGTTTTTCTCCGTCGATGCAGTTTTTTTTAGACCATGAAAGCTAATCGTTGTGCCCACAATATTGTGCCCCCAACGTTGTGTATGGCTCTATCTTCGTCCGCTTCAATGCCTTCAAAAGAAATTTGGCGATCGCGTCTTCATAATCCGCCGTGCCGATCTTATCGCCGTGCGATGGCCGCCTCATCTTTGGAGCTTTATCAGCAATAGCGTCTAGTTCCTCGCCCGCCATCCGTGCCAATGACCACAAGGCCCGCGTGATGTGGCTCTCGGTTACCTTAGAACCCATCATCAACCTTAAGGACGAAGTAAACTCATCATTTGCCTCGGCTTCAAGCGGGGAGAATTTGGTTTTGATTGGTTTTGCGTTGCCCTGAGGCCATTTCTTTGGCTTGGGGACCCTTGTTAACGTGTTACCATCCTGTTTATCCGTTGACACAGATTGGGGTGTTCTCACCGACCCACTAATGCTGGCTATCACATCGCTTTTAAGCGGGTTCTCTGTTTGCCTCTCCCGTCTTTTAGCCATGGTTTACCGCCTCCGCCACTGCGAGTTCATCCCCCTGGTCTTTCGCGTTGTTGGCCGGTGAAATCACCGGAACCGCCACTCGTGCCATGACCTCGCGTGCGAGTTGACGGTATTCTTCTGCCACCTTATGGGCCGGTTCTGTTTGAAAAATAGTCTTACCGTCTTTTTGAGCGTGCGGCACCGCAACCGCCCTGCTTATTCTGGTTTTGAAGTCGCCAAACTTTCCAGCTGCCGAGAACTTTTCTTCAACCCAACCCAAAAGCTCGGTAGCTAGCCGCGTGCGTCTATTGACGCAAGAAAGAACCACACCCAGGAGCGTCAAATCCGGATTGTTAGACTCACGGACCACCTGAATGTCATCAATCGCATCCGTAAGCCCCTCAATTGCGAGACGTTCCGGTGTTGCTGTGAGCAAAAACCATGATGCCGCTCGGTAAGCTGAAACTGTTGGCGTGGCAAT
>CBDCYN010000027.1:0-77455 GCA_965224205.1 Phycisphaeraceae bacterium | reverse complement strand
CGCTGCTGGGGCGTCAGCGCCGCGGCGACTTTGGGTTGATCCCACGCGTACTGCGAATCCTTGCCCGAAGCGAATTCCTGGATCTCTTTGCTTATCCGGACGCTGCACCAGTCGTGGCCGCACATGGCGCAGAAGTCGGTGTCGACGTCGAGATCTTCGTCGTGGTACGCCCGGGCGGTGTCGGGATCGAACGACAGCTCGAAGTGTTTTTCCCAATTCAAGGCGGCGCGGGCTTTGGTCAGCTCATCGTCACGGTCCCGGCTGCCGGGGATGCCCAAGGCCACGTCCGCGGCGTGGGCGGCGATTTTATAGGCGATGCATCCCTGTTTGACGTCGTCCTTTTTCGGCAGCCCAAGGTGCTCCTTGGGGGTAACGTAGCAGAGCATGCTCGCCCCGTGGTACCCTGCGGCTGTGGCGCCGATGCAGCTGGTGATGTGGTCGTACCCCGGGAAGATATCCGTCACCAGCGGTCCGAGCACGTAAAACGGCGCCCCGTGGCACAGACGGCGTTGGAGCTTCATGTTGTATTCGATCTGATCAAACGAAACGTGCCCCGGGCCCTCGACCATGACCTGCACACCCTTAGCCCACGCCCGCTCGGTGAGTTCGCCCAGGGTGCGCAGCTCCGCGAGCTGGGCCTCGTCCGTGGCATCGGCTAAACCGCCGGGTCGCAGGCCGTCGCCGATCGAGAAGCTTACGTCGTAGCGGCGCATGATGTCGCAGATCTCGTCCCATAACTCGTACATCGGGTTCTGGCGGTTGTGGTGGAGCATCCACTTGGCCAATAGCGACCCGCCACGGCTAACGATCCCGATCAGCCGGTCCTTTACGTAAGGCAGGTGTTCGCGCAGCACCCCGGCGTGGATCGTGAAATAATCCACACCCTGGCGGGCCTGGTGCTCGAGCACGTCGAGGATGATCTCGTGGGATAGGTCCTCGATCTGCCGGCCGATGATCATCGAGTAGATCGGCACGGTTCCGATCGGCACGGTGCTGTGGCGGATAATCGCTTCGCGGCAGGCATCGAGATCGCCGCCGGTTGACAGGTCCATGACCGTGTCCGCGCCCCATTTCTCGGCCCAGCGCAGCTTCTCGACCTCTTCGTCCGTGCTGCTGGACACCGGGGACGCGCCCATATTCGCGTTGACCTTGGTCAGCCCGGCGCGGCCGATGCACATCGGGTCGAGCTGGTATTTAAGGTGCACCTTGTTGGCGGGGATGATCATCCGCCCTGCGGCGACCTCGTCGCCCACCTGTTGGGCGGTCAGATGGGGTTCACGCTCGGCGACGTGATGCATCTGGGGTGTGATGATGCCCAACCGGGCACGTTCGAGTTGGGTGACGGGCTCGAACCCCACGGGTAGTGTCCATGAACCATTCGAGCCGCGGTCCCAGTCCGCAGGCATGAAGTCCCAGGCTGTTTTACCGGACACCGCGGGCATCCCGGGCGTATCGGGTGAGGAATAGGTCGCCGCGCCCTCGATGCCGGGCGCAATCCGTGGCGGGTTGGCGAAGCTGCCGGGGGTGGTGCCTTCGGCTGCCGTCGCGGGATTGTGGCCTAAAGGCGGTAGGGCATGATTTGAATCGGCCGTCAGGCCGTTGCCGCGGGGATTGCTGTTGCTTGGTTTGATCATCACTTGTTTCCTTAAGGGGTACGGTCATCACCGGGGTGGCAGACCCATCACGGTGAGGTGGAACTTGTCTGATCCAGTCTGATTCCGGGACGGTAGCGGCAGGAAAGGCGGCGTTCGGTTATCGGTGGGTCCCCCGACGCGTGTTCACCGATGAGGTCATGTCTTGCGGTCGCTTTCCTACGCCGGGATCAACCGGATCAGGTTCCAAGGGTCTGCTCTCAGCTCGCCGCGCCTACGTGCCTGGGGACCATCCAACGATCTACCGGGCGAGCACCCCTAGCGAACGCGAGTATTGTACCCATCGCTGTTCACAGAAGCTAGAGCGTTTTCTCGACGGGTGTACGGTGAATACAAGACCGATGCAGATACCTTTGGCGGTCGACTCACTGCCTCGCGGTCGTGGCTGGCCACGTCTACCGTATGGCCAAGCAGAAAACGCTCTAGATCGTGTGTTCATGAAACACTGACGGAAAGCTCGCCATGTTGTGCGTCATATCGTCGCGAGGGGGCATCGGGTTGTTAGCCCTGCGACTGATCGTACACGTCCCCGAACTCCATCTCGTGCAGCGCCTTGCCCGCGGGGACCATCGGGTAGACGTGCTCGTTCTTTTCGACCACAAACTCGCCCAGGACCGGGCCGTCGTGCTCAAGGAATTCGCGCATCTTTTCAGGCAGCTCCTCTTTCTTCTCGCAGCGGATGCCCTTGCAGTTCATCGCCTCGGCGAGCTTCTTGAAGTCGGGGTTGTGCATGGTGGTGTGGCTGTACCGCTCTTCGTAAAACAGGTCCTGCCACTGCTTGACCATGCCCTGGAAGTCGTTGTTAAGGACCAACGCCTTGACCGCGATCCCGTACTGGGCGGCGGTGATCATCTCCATGCCGGTCATGCAGAACGACCCGTCACCGTCGATATCGACCACGGTCTTGTCGGGCAACGCCAGCTTCGCCCCCACGGCCGAAGGCAGGCCGTACCCCATCGTCCCCAGCCCGCCGGAGGTGATCATCTGCCTCGGGTAGCGCCACCGGTAGAATTGTGCTGCCCACATCTGGTGCTGACCGACCCCGGTGGTGATCACCGCCTCGCCTTGGGTCTGCTTGTAGAGCTCCTCGATCACCGCCTGGGGTTTGAGCCGGGGGCTATCGTCGAGGTAGCGGAACGGGTATTTCTCTTGCCAAGAGCTGACCTGCTTGAGCCAATCGGTTCGGTCCGGTGACTCGATCATCGGCAGCATCAATTCCAGGTTCTTCCGCGCGTCGCCCTCGACGCCAAGGGTCACCGGGATCGCCTTGTTGATGTTCTCGGGGGCGATGTCGAAATGGATCAGCCCGCCGGTGCCGTTTCGTTCTGCCCGCCTCGCCGCCGGGGCGAAGTCTACCACTCTACCCGTCACGCGGTCATCGAACCGGGCGCCGACCGAGATGATCAGGTCCGCCTCTTGCATCGCGAAGTTGGCCGCGGCCGACCCGTGCATCCCCAACATCTTCAGGCTTAGCGGCGAGGTTTCGTCGAAACAGCCCAATCCTTGGACCGTGGTCGTGACGGGGATCCGCCCCTTCTCGGCGACCTGACGCAGCACCTCGTTGGCCCCGGAAAGGATCACGCCCTGCCCGCAATACAGCAGCGGCTTCTGGGCGCGGTTGATCATCTCCGCCGCCCGTGCGATCTCTGACGAGGTGCCCAGTTCCCGCAGGTGATACCCCGGCAAGTGAGGGTCGAACCGCACCGGTTCGTTGACGATCGCGGCGGTCACGTCCTTGGGCAGGTCCACGAGCACCGGGCCGGGCCGACCGGTCGTGGCGATGTGGAACGCCTCATTGATCCGGCGGGGGATGTCGCGGACGTCTTTGACCAGCACGTTCCACTTCGTGCACGGTCGGGTGATGCCGGTCACGTCGGCTTCCTGGAACGCGTCGGTGCCGATGGCAAAGGTGGCGACCTGCCCGGAGAATACGACGATCGGCGTGCCGTCCATCAGTGCGTCTTGGAGGGGGGTGACCGTGTTGGTCGCGCCAGGGCCGGACGTGACGAGCACGACCCCCGGCTTGCCGGAGGCACGGGCGTAGCCCTCGGCCATGTGCCCGGCGCCCTGTTCGTGGCGGGTGAGGATGAACTTAAAGTGCGGGCTCTCGTAGATCGCGTCGAACACCGGCAGGATCGCGCCGCCCGGGTAGCCGAAGATGTGTTTGACCTCGTGGAAACGCATCATTTCATGGAAGACCTGCGCCCCGGTCATCCCGACGAAGCGGTCGGTCACCGGGCTGGTATGGGTCGACAACTCGTCAGCGTTGAGGCTCTGTTTTCTTGTCATAACGATGGATCCTGTCCAGAGTGCAAACCTACATCCAATTCAGCGTTGAGCTTGGTGTGAACCGCTACATCCCCATCCTGAGACGGGCGAACGAGACCGTCAGGTGGCCTACCATGAGATTATACCTGCCGGGCACGAAAAAACCGTGCTTCCTTTAACATCTCCCCGTCAGCCGACCCGCCACACGGTCATGAGTTGCCGTGATTACATGGATGGATCATCGGTCGATCATGACGGCTGAAAGAACATAACCTCCGGCTGACAGTCACGTCGCGACGTGGCCGAACCGGCTTGACCCTGTATTTCAAGCACCGTTCAACCCGATCTTGGCCACGATGAAGATGCGGTTGACGGCGCCACGCGGTGTGCTAAAGTGCTGATGTTCCGTGCGATATTTGCGCGCTACGATCTAAGACCAGCCTGTTGGGAGTGTATCGATGGTGTATCACCGAGTACCGCTAGGGATCTTTTTTTATCTATGTATCCTTATCGGCGGGCAAACAGCTTGGGGCCAACAAGAACAAGACACGGCCCCCGCTTCTCTCTGGAACGACTTTAATCACTACGTCCGCATCGCCCGGCCGGACCTGGCCGCGGCCGCGGGCGACGCGCTACTGAGCCGGGTCGATGATCCGAAGCTGCTCGATATCGTCGAGGCTAGCGACTACGAAGACTACGAGAAAACCCTGCGCCGCGCCGAGCGGATGCCGCAGGTCGAAACGACCGCCACGGCGATCGCCGAACGTATCCTCGCTGCGCAGATCAGCCGCAGCCGCGACCCCGCTCGGATCATCGCCGATATCCAGAAACTCAGCGAAGGGATGCGCACCAACCTCAACGCGGTCGAGCGCCTCCGTGCGGCGGGTCAGTATTCGGCGCCGCACCTGCTAGCGGTGCTGCTCGACGACCGCCAGGAGAAGCTGCACCCTTATGTCATCGCCGCGATCGCCGCGATCGGCCGGCCGATGGTCTACCCCCTCTCAATCGCCCTGCCCCACCTCGAACCGGTGCCGATGGGCCAGGTCGCCCGCGTGTTGGCTGAGATCGGCTATCCCGAAGCATTGCCGTCTTTAAAGCAGACGCTCGAGGCCGAGGATACCGACCCGACCGTGAGGACTGTGGTTCAGGCGGCGTATGAAAAACTCGCGGACCAGGCTCCTCCCAGCATATCCGCAGCGGATCTTTACTTCTTGTTGAGTGTTCGGCGTTACGAATCATCGACCGCCGGGCCGATCCCGCAGGTCGATCAGGAGACCGGATCGGGGGTGGTGTGGCGGTATGATGACGAGGCGGGGTTGATCCCGATCGAGGTGCCGGGCGAGATCTTTGGCGATGCCCTGGCGATGCAGGCGGCGAAATCCGCCCTGACGCTCCACCGCGATATGGACGAGGCTTTGAGCCTGTGGCTGATGGCCAACCTGCGACGCGAGAACCGCCTGCCCGACGGCGCCGAGGATCTTAGCTACCCCAAACACCTGCACCCGCCCCAGTTCTATCTAGAGATGGCCGGGCCGCCGCGTCAACACGATGTTCTTAATCATGCGCTTCGAGACAACGATATGAACTTGGCCCTGGACGCGATCGCGGCCCTGTCGGTCACCGCCGGTAAAGCGGCCCTGATCGATCAAGAGGGTGACAGCGGCCCGTTGCTGCGGGCGATCTCATACCCCGACCGGCGGGTGAGGTTCTCCGCGGCGTTCGCGGTCACCGACGCCCAGCCGAAGTCGCAGTTCCCTGGCAGTCACCGGGTGGTCCCCGTCCTGGCCGAGGCGGTCCGCCAGAGCACGGTCCAGTACGCGCTGGTCTTGGCCAAGGACCAGGAATCAATCAACCTGCTGATCTCGACCCTCCAGAGCCTGGGGTTCGAAGCCTATGGGGGGATGGGCGTCGAAGACCTGGCTGACGAGGTCAATATCATGCCGGGGGTGGACCTGATCGTCACCGCTGAGCACAGCGCCGAGGAGCTGCAGCTCGTGCGCCGTCAGACCGCGGGCAACTACAAGCTGTCCAACGTCCCGATCGTCGCGGTGGTGTCGCTGGGGGTGCAGATCGAGCTGACCCAGACCACCAAGGACGCGGACCGGATCTCTTCGGTGATCCGGTCCACGGACCAGAACGAGCTGCATGGGGCGATCCTCAAGGCTATCCGTGAGTACACCGGCAAAGAGTTCACCTCCGAAGAAGCCTTGTCGTACGCGTCTACGGCGTTGGGGCTGCTGCGCGAGATCGCCCGCCGTGACGACCCGGTCTTCAATGTGGCTGACGCCCAGCCGGCGCTACGGCTGGCCCTTGACGATAAGAGGCCGTCGGTGGTGACCCAAGCCGCGGCGGCCCTGGCAATGATCAACAACCCCGACGCTCAGCGGGCTGTCGTCGAAGCGGCACTAGACGTGGTGCGTCCGATGCGCACTCGTGTCGCGCTGCTGGGCAGCCTGGCCGAGTCCGCCGAGCTGCACGGGAACCTGCTAACGGAAAACCAGATCGAGGCGCTGCTGAACCTCGTGAAGACCAGCAGGGGCGAACTGGCTCAAGAAGCCGCCAAGGCCCACGGGGCCCTGGCGCTGCCGACCTCGCATGTGGTTGAGATGCTGCTGAAGTAGCTCGTGTGTGGTGTTTGGGTTCGTCGTCGGTGGTGCTGCGGCCAGGCCTGACCGCAGCTGGAAAGCTGATACTCCCTGTGGACGAGAGGGCGACACACGTTCATAAACCCGGCCAGGAAGTGATCAGCGTCTAATACACCTCAGACGCGGTGCTCTTATTTTTGATTGACGGGCCTATGGCGAGGTCGTCTTGTCGCAGGCCCGACGGATGAACTCGATTTTGTTGAGGTGCTCAGCGGCCAGGTCGGGCCGGTGGAGGCGGTGGGTATAGATCGCCGCCAGTCGGCGGCGAGGAGCGATCGCTTGAGGGGCAAGTTTGATACAGGTCTCGAACGCTTCGATCGCTGCCTCGTACATGCGGAGTTTCGTTAACGCTACGCCGAGCCTGAAATGGGCGCGGGGGAAGTGGTGCAGCAGCCCCACCGCGATCAGCGCGTGCTCGGCGGCGGCGGTGGGTTTGCCGAGGCGTAGCAGCGACGCGGCGATCCCGTCGTGAGCGACCGCGCTGTCGCCGTCGATCTCCAAGGCTTTATGGAACGACCGCAGGGCGTCTTCCCACCGCTTCATCCGCAGGTAGACCCGGCCGATCTGGTTGTGCAACCCCGGTAGGCGCGGCTCGGCTTGCTCGGCCTTCTGGAGGTACTGCAGCGACTGGTCGATGCGACGGTCGTAATATTCGAGGATCCCCAGCATCAGCAGTGACCGCGGGGTGACCCGCACGTCGAGGTTGCGCAGGCGGCGTTGGAGGGCGTCGATCCGCTGGTCGGCCCGCTTGAGCATGTCTTGGGTGATACGCGGCACCCCGCGGCGGGGGGGCTGGTGCGGCGGGTTGTTGCCTGGAGGGGTGTCATCAGCAGGTGCTGTCGTGCTGAGCTGCGGGTCGTGTCGAAAAGGGTTGAACCGTTGGGCTCGGCCCTGTTCGATGGCCAGGTCCGCGTCGGCTTGCCAGGCGACTCGCTGGTGGATCCGCCCGCGTTGGCGCTCGAGCTGGTGGATCGTCGAGGCGGTATGTTCCTGGGCGCGTTGGAGCAGGTTTTCGACGATGCGACGTGCCTCGTTTCGCCGTTTCGTGGTCAGGTAGCACTGGGCGAGGTGGAGGCCGAACCGCAATTGGTTGGGGTTGTCTTGGGTGAGGGCTTCGAGCAGCTCGATGGCTTCGTTGGCCAGGCCGCCATCGAGGTAGGCCCGGGCGAGGTTATAGTCGGCTTCGCGTTTGGCCTGGGCGGCGGCGCGTTCTTGGTTGTCGTCGGGCTTGTCGATGTAACCGAGCTCGACGAGTTGCTGGATCGCTTCGCGGGCTTCGAACGGGTCTTCGCGCTTGTCTTTGGCGTGCATCCCGGCGTCGCCGTCGACCCGTTCCCAGGAGTCGATACGGCGGGGCCACACCGGCCGGTCGAACGCCTGGACCAGCGGCTTGCCGTCCATATCCGCCCCGCAAGGAAGCCCAAATAGAGATAAAACGGTGGGGGTAATGTCGAGCACGCTTGAGCCGTAGAGGCGATCGCCCTTCTTGATGCCGGGGCCCTTGAGGCAGATGACCCCGTACTCGCGGTGCCAGACCGCCGGGCCGGCCGGCTCATGCGGGGTGGCGACCGGGCGGAGGTGGTCGCTGTGGAACCCGTGATCGGAGCAGAGGATCACGGTCACGTCGTCACCAGCCAGCTGGAGCATGCGCGCCAGCATCATGTCGTGGAACCGGTAGCAGCCGGTGATCACGTCTTTGTAGATCTCGAAGTCTTTCTCACGGACGTTGGGCATCTTCGGGGGGTGGTACGGCATGAACCCGTGGCAGAAGTGGTCGATCGCGGGGTTGTATGTGGCGATAAAGTCCCACTGCCGGTTTTCCATGACCCACGTGGTAGCGGAGTGGAGGTTGATCATCTCACACAGCAGCTTGGCGAACATGGTCAGGCGGCGGTCTTTGCGTTGATCGATGTCCTTGGCGTTGGGGATGAACGGCAGGATGTGCGACGCCTCGAGCTCCGTGGGGTGCAGGCGCAGCGGCCCGAGTTGATCGGCCACTTCTTTAGGGTGGATGCAGTTGTCGGGTAGCTTCCATTCATCGGGCTTGAGCGTGGAAACGCGGTCATACATGTTGGTGACGTACACGCCGTTGATCGGCTCGGCCGGGTGGGAACAGAACCAGCCGACCTGGTGGGTCTTGTAGCCCTGCTGGGTGAGGATGTTCCAGACCGCTTTGCATTTGCGTGTGGTGCTGGTGGAGGGCCGTACGCCCTTGCCATCGGGCATCGGCTCGATAAACCCGTGGATACCGTGCTTGTAAGGCCGTTTGCCGGTGGCGATCGAGTTCCACAGCATGGGGCTAAGGATCGGGTTGAGCGTGGCGATATTGCCCCAGACCCCTTCGTTCATGACGCGCTGGAGGGTGGGCATCCCCCCCTGCTCGAGCAGCGGCTGGATGTGCTTCCAATCCGCCGCGTCCCAGCCGATTAGAAGCACCTTCTTCGCCAATGGGTTACTGACATCGATTTGTTGTGACATGCGTTTTCTCTGCGCGTGGTCTTCCTAGCCAATCCTCAAAATTTCCGCGTCGGAATCGGCCGACGCCAGCATGACTAGAGAGTCTTCTCGACGGGTGTACGGTAAATACAAGACCGACACGGACACCTTTGGGGGTCTACCCGCTGCCTCGCGGTGGCGGCTGGCCACGCACGCCGTATGACCGATCAGAAAACGCTCTAGCTGATTGTATGCGCATCGCGTGTGAAGTACCGCGTCGGGTATTTCTTGGGCACTGAGCGTTTCCTCGCCGCGGCCATGAGTCCACACGGATTCATCTGGATGCGTATCACACGTCAAGAACAAAAAAAACGCGGAGCGGTCCGGGGACCTGCTCCGCGTGGCATGCATCTGTTGATGAACGGGTGATGGGGGGTGTGACCGGGTTTAGCTGAATCGGCGACGCACCGTGTTGCCCGCGCCCATGGCACCCAAGAGCACCACCCCCGTCCAGGCTGCTGTCGGCACAGGCACGACGGTCGTCGGGTCGAAGATGAAAACGTTTTCCTGGATGTTCGTGATGTCGGTATTCCAGCGGATGACGTCTGAGAGGGTCACATCAGTGACGTCGATGATCGAGAGGATGTCGGACGTGTAGAGATCCGAATCGTTGGTGTAAAAGAACGCATCGCCGTCGCGGAGCCGGGTGAACTGGTCCCCGAGCACCTCGGTGAGCAGCTTACCGATGCTTGAGCCGGGCAGGTGGTCTTCGGCGAGGCCCCCGACCCACGCGTCGATGTTGTCGACACTACCGTACACACTGGCCAGCAGCGACTGGACCGCTGGGTCGGAGCTGATCTCGGCGAAACTCGTCACGGCGGGCAGGCCGTACGCCTGGCGGATGGTGTTGTAGTCGGGTAGGCCGTGATCGCGGCCGCGCTGGATATTCAAGGCGGCCAGGTCGAGCCCCCCCGATCCGGGAGCGCCAAACAAGAAATTACGGACGTCATCGACCACTTTGAGGTCGATCTCCTGGGCCAGCTGGGTCGAGAGACCTTTGAGGATCAGGTCCAGGTTCCCCGGGTCTTGGGCCAGGATGTCGGGGCTGAAAAACGCGTCACGCAGCGCCAAGAACCCCTCGGTGGCACCGAGGTTATTCACCAGCTTCAGGTTGGGTGATAACATGCTGTGCCCAAACCGGTAAGAAGCGGTCGAGAACTCGTTGGCGATCGACGGGTCTACGGACGTGCTGTAGGCATAGTCACCCGCCGACGGAGCTGAGGAACCCATCAGGGCCGGCAAGAACTCGTTATAGGTAATCGCCTGGATCTCAGCGCCGACGATCTTCCGAGCGGTCTGGTAGATCTCCTCGTCGCTGGCTGTGGGGTCTTGGGCTTTGATGAGGTCGGCTAGGCGGTTGTGCTCACGCACAAATAGGGTGTGCATCGAGGCCAGACCGGCCTGCTCATTGGCGCGGACGTCTCCGGCGACGAACAAGCTCGTGCTGGGGCCGCCGGCGTTGCTCTGAGTCCCGTCGTTGAACGGCAGCAGGTTGTTGGCAGAGGTCTTGAGCTTCCCGTCGGTCCCGGTCCGTAGCCACGTCGCGCGGCCAGTATCCGATCCGTAGACGCCCGAACCGTCGATAAAGGCTGTGATCTCGTTGATCTGCTGGCGAGGATTGAGCCCGGACGTGCCGGTGGCCGGATCGAAATTAGACCGGTCGAACGAGATCGGGCTGGGGCCCAGCGGATCGGTCGGGTCCGTGATCGGGATGTTGGCGGTGCCGTTGGAGGCGCCGGCTTCGGTGAGATCGATATCGTGGTCGAGGAACTGGCCCCACTGCCAGACGTAGTCGGTCAGCTGCCGGTCATTGGTTAACGAGATCGGGCCCTGATTAAAGATCGCGTTGCTGATATCCCGCGGGTTGGGGCGGGCGGGCGATTCGATGATCGTCGAGCCCGACCCGTCACCGGGGTACGCCGCAGGGGCTTGACGGATCAACTGAGAGTTGGCCGCCCCGAGATCGAGCGGATGATTGCCGGTTCCATCAATCGACCGATTGACCGCGGACACCGACGAGACACCCACCAAGCACGCCGCAGAAGCAATTAGTTGTATCGCTGTTGCCTTATCTGTAGACAGTGACATCGCAGCTTCCTCAAAAAAAGGTTACAAAATTTATGAATGACCCACCGGACGAACAAGTCCCTTTCAAGCCGACAATGATTACCCACCTTGGAAGTCTTATTATAGAACACCCACGATGGATAGCAATAGTTGCTTATCTGAAACCCTTGCGAACAGCGCGACGTCGCTTCGTCTCCGCCATTCTGTGGGGGTTAGCAGGTCGTTCACCCACTACTACCTCTATATACGAGCTGCGTACTGGTATATTACCCCGCAATCAAAAAAACTAGTTCGACGCCTGATGATGGGCCGATAGACAATGAACGAAAGAGTCGCGAGGCGGTGCTTGAGGCCCGATCGGTGGCCGCTGACTACTTGACAAATCTAGTGTGGTGGTGTTATAAAAAATTAGTCCTTTTTTCGTTCAGTAAAACTGTCTTGTCAGGGATCGACCGTTTCAAGGCAAAACGTCTCCTCTGCCGAACCTGATCCCGAAGATGCTCAAGAAGACGGTGTTGTGTCTCTTATCATCAAATCCACGACTCATTCCCGGTTTTTTCCGGGGTTGGCTCCCAGGACGCCGTGTCGAGTTCACCCTTGGCCGATCAGGATCGCAAGGTAGTGCGACCGCAACGATGTCCCCCTTTCGTTTTCAATACTGATCAAGTTTCCCTATCTGTTCGCTTTGTCCATGAAAGGTGTGTTTCCATGAACGAAACCATCACGGTATCAGGGTCGATTTGGCCGCTGTCCTCGTCTTCAACTTCTTCCATGGTTTGAACACCGGGTGAGCAAGGCCCCGACCTTCGCTCGATCGATCGGCAGCGGGGTGGTGGCTGTTCGTCACCGCTGTGCTCAAGCCAACCCCGTCCCAGCCATAGGAAGTTGCGGCTCGATCGACCGTAGCCAAAAGATACCGAGCCCTTTCTCAAGAACGATCCGTTTTGTAGCGGTGCATATTCCTTCAACCCCTCTTAATCCATTTACGAAAGGTGTGTTTCCATGAACGAAAGCATCCTCAGAAAAAGCAGAATGATCGGTGGTGGCATCACGCTGTTGCTGGCGGCGAGCGGCGCCGAGGCGTTGACGATCGATACCTTTGATGACGGCTGGGCTTTACTAAGGAAGTCAAACCCTGGGCCGGTGTATGTCCAGGCCCAGGGGGCGATCGGCGGTGGCCGTATGATGAAGCTAATGGGCTACCCCGAGGATACCGACCCGGTGTCGGAAGGCACCTGGCTGGAGGTCAAGAATGGGGTCCTGGGCCATTCCCAAGACGCGTTCGCCAAGGCCGGCCGGTCCATGATCATGTGGGACGGGATGGGGCAGGGCCTGGGCGGGATCGATCTCACCGAAGGCGGCACGGCCAACGCGTTCCTATTGGAGGTCATCTCGATCGACATCGGCACCGTCAGCGTTTCGTGGGAAGTGCAATCCGATAAATTTGGCACAGCGACACTGATGCTGCCCGATCGTCAAGAGACCGTCGAGCAAGTGGTCTACGAAGATTTTGTCGGCTACAGCGACGAGATCTTTACTGACGTGGATTCGATCACCATGACGGTCGAGGCCGGGTGGGCGTCGGACCTGAAACTGGACTTGTTCGGGACCACCTCCGTGGCGCCTCCCATGCCCGAACCCACAACCCTCGCGATGAGCCTGATCCTTCTGTCCCTCTGCGGGCCAAGGGCTGCCCGCAACACCATCGCGCAGACACGCCGAGATTAAGACAAGGCGTGGCCACGACGGCCCTGGAGATCATCCCAGCGCGTACCGCCGCGTCATCGGAGATTCAGGCCGCCGAGAGATCCGCTTGCGTAAACCGCCCCAGGATGGGCGGCGAAATCTGAACCGAGTCACCCGCGCGTCGATCGGCGGCCTTCATGTCCGGGGCTGTCTCTATTAGCCGATCGTCGCCGCTGACCGTCACGGTGTCATCTCGCGGCGGGCCCAGTTATCGTGTGCGCCGCATTGGAGGGACCTATACCTTGGTCGACTAAGTTTATCCGATCCTTAGAGCGTATCCCGAAATGGTGTACGACGCTCCCAGCGAGCCGCGACCGTGAGGCAGCGGGTTTCTCGGAATACCCCGACCACTTGACGTCGTACACGAAATCGGGAAACGCTCTAAATACCTACTTGTCGATTCCGCACTATTCTTTAAGCACCCGCTTCATGTCGTTGATTAATGCCCGGTACCCTTCCGCCTCCAGGGCGTCGTAATAGCCCCGTATCCTGCCCTGCTGGTCGATAAGCACAAACTTTTGGCTGTGAGCGATCGGCATCGCCGGGTCCTTGGCGTTCTCAAAGACCGGCAGCTTAAACCCTTCTTTGGTTAGGTCCCAGAGTTCTCCGCGGTCGCCGGTCAGGAACAGCCAACCGTCTCCAGCCCGCGCAAGCGTCGCGTACCCGCGTAGCACCGACGGGGTATCGTGCACCGGGTCGACCGTGAAACTCACCAAGCGTACCTGCCCCGATCCTATCGATGGGCCTAGATCCCGTTGGATTTGGGCCATCCGCGACGTCATCGCCGGGCACGGCCCGCTACAACGGGTGAATATGAAGCCCGCCACCCACACCTTACCGCTCAGCCTGTCGAGGGTTACCGGCTGCCCCGTATGCGAGGTTAACGCGAATGGGGGTAGCGCCGAGATCACCGGCGGATCGGTTACCGCCTGGCGCGTACGGGTCATCTCCTCTTGTCGCGCACGCCCGGCCATGACGTTGAGCGTCACCAACACGGTCGTGCCCAGCGACACGATCGCCAGCAAGACCAGTAGCAGCCGAGGCAGTTTCGACCCGGTCGCCGCCGTCACACCCCAGCCCCGTTCCGCCTGTCGACCACCTTATTGGCTAAGAAGACCGCCACCGCCGTAAGCCCCACGAGCACCACCACCGCTACGGCGACCGATACCGGGGCCGACAGGCTCGCCGCCTGCCCACGCAGCAGCCCGGAAAACGCGGCTTGCCCGTACGTCAACGGGTTGGCCCACATGATCACCTGCATCCCCAACGGCGCGGTCGATAGCGGGAACACCGCCCCCGACAGAAACCACATCGGCATCAGCAACAGGTTCATCACCGCGTGGAACCCCGCCACCGAGTCCATCGGCCACGCCAGACAAAAGCTCAGCGCCGTCAGACACACCGCCAGCAGGAACATGACCACCACCGCCCCCGCCATCGCCGCCCACCCCGGCCACGTTCCCACCACCGGCCACAGAGCTAGGAACACCGCCCCCTGCACTGTCGCGATGGTCGCCCCGCCCAAGACCTTGCCCAATACGATCGACAACCGGCTCACCGGGGCTACCAGCACCCCCTGCATGAACCCCTCGCGTCGGTCCTCTATCACCGAGATCGTCGAGAAAATAGCGGTAAACAACAGGATCAGCACCACCGTGCCCGGGTAGAAGTATTCCAGGTACCCGACACTATCCCCGGTGGATACACCCCCCCCCGGCAGGATCAACGGACCCGCCCCCTCTGTTAGCGGGGTCGTACCGGTTGCGGCTGAAACGCCCGACGTCGCTGGGACCACGAACGCCCGATCCAGCCCGAACCCCAGCATCAGCCAGAACACCAGCGGCGTGGCCATCGCCCCGATCACCCGGTTGCGCTGCCGGAAAAACCGCACCATCTCCCGCCGCCACAACGTCCAGACCGTTAGAGGATCCGCACCCTTGGGCGCGTCCGCGTTTATCGAGATAGCTGTGGTCATACAGGCTCGCTTTCTTCGTTAGACGGGTCAGTTTACCACACGACACCGCCGCGATCCGATTGAGCCCGCTCAAAGTGGAAGGTTCTGTATTACAATGATGCCCGCTCATCACTCCTATTGATCTTTGAATTGTTAACTTAACGGCTCTGGGGTTAGCTCGGTCCTGAAAAACCTATATGCTGGTAAACCTCGGTATTAAGCCAACAATTCAAAGATAAAAAAAATCTACACCTCGCTTATCTAAGCACCGCGTCGGATACGCACGACGGTCTCAGAGTTGAAGTGCGACACCGAATACCGTGAATTGACCAGCGGCGTCCATGATTCGTACCGCGGTACCGTCCGGGATCGGTATATCCCCGCAGGGTTGATCTGCTACACTGCCCGGCCATGAGCGTCCAATCGACGCGTTCAACAGGGCCTAGCACCGGGACGCCCCAGATATCCCGTATACCCCTATGGCGCAACGCCAGCTTCATGCTGATGTGGACCAGCGTGGCCGCTAGCGGGTTCGGGGACCGGCTGATCCAGCTGGCGGCGTGGTCGCTGCTGGGGGTACAGCTGGCGGGCACCGACGCGGCGGCGATCCAAGCGGGGGTGTCTTTCTTCTTTTTTCTCCCCTATGTGCTGCTAGGGCCGATGGCGGGTTGGCTAGCCGATACGCTGCCCCGTAAGTGGATCATGCTCAGCTGCGATGAGGCGCGAGCGGGGGTGCTGCTGGTCGCTTTTTTTCTGGCCCCCGCGGGGGCGGCGGCGGCGATCCCCGGGGATCACCACTGGAAAGTCTACGCGGTCATCGCGGCAGTGGGCAGCCTAGCCGCGGTGTTTAGCCCGGCCAAGGCGGCGACGATCCCGCAGATCGTGCCGGTCGAGCAGCTCCAGGCCGCTAACGCGATCGTGTTGGGCATCGCGGTGATCGCGTCGCTGATCGGGTTCCAGATCGGGGGCCAACTCATCGAAGGGTCGGTGGGGTCGGGGTTGATCGTGGCGGTGTTGTCGTACTCGGTCAGCGGGACGTTCTTTGCGTTCATGCGCCCCCGCGTTCACGATCGGGCTAGGGCGGACGGGGGGCGGAATCAGCTCGGTCGCCTCGTTGAAGCGGTTCGGTACATCCGAGACCACCGCGCGATCGGGCAGCTGATCGGGCTTAGCGTGCTGTTCTGGGCGGCGGCGACGGTGCTGCTGGCGGCGGTGGCGGCGATGTGCAAGACCGCTTACGGGATCGACCCGGCGCAGGTGATCAGCCATACATCGACCATGATGGCGGCTTTGGGGGCAGGGATGCTGGCCAGCAGCTTATGGGTGGCGTGGATCAACGCCCGCCGTGAGTCGAGCTGGTTCACGATGGCGGCGCTGCTGGTGGCGGGGGTTTGCATGGCGGCGATGGCGGTCAACCGCAGCTACACTGTCGGTCTCGTACTGTCGGTCGTGACCGGTTTTTTCGGCAACGCGGCGATGATCTGCGTGGCGACGCTAACGCAGAGCCTGGCTCCGGATTACATCCGTGGGCGGGTGTTCGGGGTGCGCGACCTGTTCAACACCCTATCGGCGGTGTTGGTGAACCTAGCGATCTGGCGGCTGCCGAACGCGGATCAATACATGGTGACCGTGTTGGGCGTTGCGGCGGTGTTGCTGGCCGCGGTCGCGGCGGTGGGGTTGGGGCGACAGCTAGGGTCTGGGCCGCTTACGACAAGGTGGCAGAACCTTCTGTGGCGGTTGGACCGGGCGTTTGTCCTGGTCTGGCACCGCTTAAGATGGGTCGGTCGCAGCCACGTCCCGCGACACGGACGCGTGATCCTGGCCGCCAATCACACGACAGGGATCGACCCGCTGATCATCCAAGCGATGGTCCCCCGGCCCATCACTTGGGTCATGCTTAAGAACTATCGCTACCGCCTGCTCGAGCCGTTTTGGCGGGTGGTGCAGCCCATTACGGTCGATGGGCACGGGAATCAGTTGGCGCAGCTGCGGCAGATGCTGCGATCTCTAAACGAAGATACAGTCCTAGGGATCTTTCCGGAAGGGGCGGCCCAGCGTGGCAGCCGAGTGTTGAAAAAGTTTCAATCTGGGGTGGGCCTGCTGGCTAAACGCAGCGGCGCGGTGGTCGTCCCAGTATGGATCGAAGGGACCCCGCAGACCAAGAGTATGCTTTGGCACTTTCTGCTGCCCAGCCGTTCGCGGATCATTTTTGGAAAGGATTACCGCCCCGATCCGTCACTAACGCATGATCAGATCGCCCAAGATCTCCGTGAACGGGTCGAACGGCTGGGGATAGGATCAGAAGAAGGATAGACCTGTTTCTTTAGAGGCTCGGGACCCATGGCTTATCGCCGAATCCCCAGCCCCTCTTAACGCTGCGGCCCGTCAAACGTGTCAAGCAACCGGTTTATGATTCAGCCGGAGGAGCGGTCTTCTGAGCCGTGTGACTCGAGGGGTTTCGGGCCTCTAGAGTATGATCAGGTTGATCCTGTTGAGTGATCGGTGGTGTCTGCTCTTTAGGTTGGGGGCGGGTGGCTTGATCGCCGGTTCCAGTGGGCTTGTCGACATCGTCCTCGATACCCGCCAGCCCCTTCTTGAATTCCACGATTCCTTTACCCAGGCTCTTACCCACCTCCGGCAGCCGCTTACCGAAGATCAGCAAGCCCACGCCCATGATGACAATGATCTCCCACGGACCGATCGAGCCGAAGAAGCCGAGTGTCGGGGGCATGGCATTGATCCCTAAATCCATAAGCTTCGCTTTAATTCTATCACATCATCGGTTATTCGGCGCTGCGGGTCTTCCGAAAACGTCGCCTCACCAGGCCGCATGACGAAGGATGCCCAACCCCGTCACCGTTGCCGACCGGATCTCTACGCCCGCTGTTCGGCCTTGGTTCATCTTGTGCCCGGGCGTGTCGGCGCGGCGACGATCCGATAACCGAGCTCTTCTCCGCCGCCGTGCGACCCACATGAAAGACCTCAGCTGCCCGACCATCAGGTCGGGATTGATTGAAGAAACCAACCAGAGAGAAAAACGCCGTCTGGCCGCCGTATTTCAAAAGACAACTAAGGTCTTTTCTTGATCGGTACGATCTATCTGCATCGGTGGCAAACATTATCACTGAATCTTGGGGCAACAGGCATGCAAACTGAAATCCTGCTCGTCGGCGTTATATTCGCGGTCGCTTTGGCTGCCGCATGGTGGTGGCGGCGGAGCATGACCATCAAGCTCAAGATTACCGCCCTGGGGCTGTTCCTGGGGCTAGGCGCCATCACGGTTGTTGGGCTCGTGAGCATCTCCCGCAGCCGCGACGCGCTGCTTCAAGAGCAGCAAAAATCACTGATCGCGATCGCCACCGGCCGCAAGCACCACATCGAGAAATATTTCCAGACGATCCGCGGGCAGATGCTCAACTTCGCCAATAGTGACATGATCGCTCAGGCCACCGCCCAGTTCTCCGAGGCGTTCGGGAAGGTGCCCAGCGATCTCAAGGAATCGGGCAAGCCAGGCAGCCCCGAGTACGAAGCCCTCGAGCGCTACTTCGATACCCAGTTCAAACCGCGGGCCGCCAAAGCCGGCGTCACCTTCCGCGGGGCATCGGCATATATCCCCGAGTCCGCCTCGGGCCGGCTGCTTCAAGCGATGTACATCGCCAACAACCCCCACCCCGTCGGGGAAAAGGTCGCGCTCGACGCCGCGAAGCAGGACTGCCAATACAACCAAATACACGCCCACTACCACCCGAAGATCCGCCAATTCCTAGAGACCTTCGGGTACTACGACATCTTCTTGTTCGATCTTAAGGGGAACCTGGTCTATTCGGTATTCAAGGAAACCGACTACGCCACGAACTTCATCGACGGCCCGTACAAGGGTACCAACTTCGGTGATGTCTACCGCCAGGCCCTCGCCGCCAATCGTCCCGGAATGATTGTCCTTGAAGACTTCAAGCCCTATGAACCCAGTTACGGCGCCGCCGCGAGCTTTATCGGGTCACCGGTGTTCCATGAGGGCGAGAAGGTCGGCGTGGCGGTGTTCCAGATGCCGGTGGGGCAGATCAACGCGGTCATGAGCGACACCGCCGGGATGGGCGAGTCGGGCGAGACGTACCTCATCGGGTCGGACCTGCTGATGCGCTCCGACAGCCGGTTCAGCGAAGAATCGACCATCTTTATTCAGAAGATCGACACCGACGCCGCCAAGGCCGCGATCAGCGGCCAAAGCGACTGCCAGATCGTCGACGACTACCGCGGGGTCCCGGTCGTCTCGGCCTACGCCCCGCTGCAGATCGACGGCCTCGACTGGGCGGTGCTGGCGGAGAAGGACCTGGCCGAGGTGCTGGCCGCTTCTGATTCGCTGCGCAATTCAATCTTGGTCATGGCCTTGTTCGTGGCCGCGGGGGTCTTCGGGGTCGCGGTCGTCTTTTCTCAGGCCCTGACCAATCCGCTACGAGAAGTGATTGAGAAAGTATCGAAAATGGCCAAGGGCGGGGCGAACCTGCGCGAACGGCTCGATGATTCCAGCGGGGACGAACTGGGCGATCTGGCCCGACAGTTCAACGCCTACACCAAGACCCTTAACCGGTTCATGGTCGACATTGCCCAGCAGTCTCAATCCGTCGCAGCCGCGGCGACCGAGATCGCCGCCAGCTCCGAACAGATGTCCCAGGGCATGTCCCACCAGGCCGATCAGGTCATGGAGATCACCGCTGCGGTCGATGAGATGGCCACCTCGGTCGTCGAGGTGGCACGTAAGTCCAGTGAGGCAGCTACCAGCGCCGAGCAGTCCGGCCGGGTCGCCCAGGAGGGCCGGGAGGTCGTCGAGCAGACCATCGATGACATGAACAGCATCAACGACGCGGTCACCAGCGGCGCCACCAGCGTCGAGGAGCTGGGCAGACGTAGCGAGCAGATCAGCCAGATCATCGACGTGATCAACGAGATCGCCGACCAAACGAACCTGCTGGCCCTCAACGCCGCGATCGAGGCCGCCCGCGCCGGAGAACACGGCCGCGGCTTCGCCGTCGTCGCTGACGAGGTCCGCAAACTCGCCGACCGTACCACCAAAGCCACCGACGAGGTCGCTGATTCCATCACGCAGATCCAGCTAGAGACCAAACAAGCGGTCGATCAGATGAACAGCGGCACGCAGCGCGTCACCCAGGGCGTCCAGCGGGCCTCTTCAGCCGGCCAGAGCCTGGGTCAGATCGTCACCAACGCCACCGAGGTCGCCCGGATGGTCGAGGTGATCGCCTCTGCTGCGGAGGAACAATCCGCCACCGGCGAGGCAGGTGCGGCGCAACATCGAAAGTGTCCGCGCCATGACCACCCAGGCTAAGGAAGGTTCAGCCCAGGCCAGCCAAGCCGCTGAGTCCCTATCCCAAAGCTCCGCGAGCCTGCACAGCATCGTGGCCCAGTTCGATCTTGAACGACGTACCAGAGACGAAGGCCCGCCGCCCGCATGACCGATCGACGCAAAGCCAGGACCCCCCGACGCCAGAAAGATCTAGGCCCACCCGAAGGCATGGCCGAGCGGCGAGTCTTTGGATTCCTTTGGAAGAAATCGGCCTAGCCATCAAAGGTGAACCTAGCCAATGGTGTTTTGCCCCACATGAATCAAGTGGGGCCATACGCATCCATATTGATCCATGCGTGCTCGTAGCGAGCCGTGTGTGTCAGCAAGCGGGTTCTTTGATGTGCCAATCCACTACGACTGAGTAAAATGCTCTAAGAAGCTGTTTTTCAAGAACCATGGACGGGTGCCACTAGCTGCTTGTCAGCCAGTGCGGAAACCAACGGGACACAGATTTTGAAACAGCTTTTAAGGCATCTACCTCGTCTTGTGGCCGCCTGTGCCTCCAATAATCTCTTTCTTCAAATTTTTCCTCTCTTGCCACATCTGACGCGATCGCCTGTCCGTAAAAATAGGTGACATGCGGCTGACCATGATCGAAAACAAGCACGAAGCCAATCAATAGGCGCTGCTCGATTCGAGGCAGGTAACCAGGCCCATCACCGGGGCCAACGTAATCGGAAGTAGTCCGTTTTGTTCATCGAAACCCTTTTTCAGAGGAGGCAGCTATGCTGCGCCAAACTCATCCAACGTCGTGTAAGAACCAAGCCCCAAGGCCATCAGGCCGAACCATTCAGTCTCGAGATGCTCGAGTCTAGACAGTTGCTAAGCACCAGTGCGTTGCTGGCTGGGGTGGGTGTCCCCCTCGCGAATCTAGACCCCTCGGCGGTCGTCAAATCGCCTTCTGCGTCCACGGTCAACCCGGACACGGGTAACACCATCGCGGCTGTGGGCAACCCCAACGGGTCAATCACTACCACGACGACCACGCCCGACGGCCAGTCGTCTTCGACTACGACCTCCCCTCCCACCGGGCAGGCGACGTCCTGGACCAATCACGACACCGGGGTAACGACCACGATCACCTACAACCCCGACACCACGAAAACCACAACCAAAACCGATTCCACCGGCGAAGTGATCTCCACCACCACGACCGGCACGCCTAAACCACAAGATGTGCCGCAGGTCCTTATGCTCGTGTACGATATCCATACGGGCAATGACTACCCGATATTCGCCAGCGATTTTGATTATTCGGGCATCACACCCACAGCCGGCGACACTCAGAACGACGCTCCGGACAACACAGGGGACAACACCCCAGATAACTCGGCAAACAACACCCCGGATACCCCGGATGCCCCAACAGGCGACAGCTTCAACGACGATCTCGACGACCTCAACGATCAGATCGAGGACCTCACCGAACAGCTCAACGACGCATTAGAGGGTGATCTCGAAGAGAATCAAGAACTCATCGACGCGTTGATGGACGATCTCGATCAGCTCGAAGCACTACGCGATGGCCTACTCGAAGACGCGCTGGGCGAAAGCAACGATAACCCCAGCACGGACGAACCGGGCGACACCACCCCATCTGACTCAACCGAGGACACCGGCAACAGCACCGGCTCAGAAACGGATGAGAATACCGACGAACAGATCGGCGGCGTGATCGATCAGCTCATCGACGAATACGCCAAACCCGGCGGGTTAGACGGAGACAAGATCGACGCGCTCAATGATCAGCTCGACGAGCTCGAGGGCACCGGTGACGGTTCTTCCGACGATAGCCCCAACGACGACCCGGACAACGATCAAGCGGAAATCGATGAGCTCAACGACCTCGTCAATGACCTCAACGACCTGGCAGAAGACTTGAATGACATCCTCAACGGCGTCGAGCAGGGCGTTGAGGAATTCCGCGATCACCTCGACGGGATCCATGACCCCTCGCTGGTAAAAGGCGACGGATCGACCGATTCGTCGGATAACACAACTCCGTCTAGCCCAACGGGAGGCACGGATTCAGCCGCGACCGATTCAGGCGGGACGGGGGACCAAGCCCCCGCAGGCGATTCTGGGAATGCCGATGATCCCACGCCGGCACCCGGCGGGTCCGATTCGTCGTCGACGGCTCCATCGGGTGGCTCCGACTCAGACAATCAAGCCCCCAACACAGACGGATCGTCCGATGACTCGGCCTCGACGCAACCAAACTCCAACGATCAGCAGGGCGACGGCCAAGGCTCCAGCGACAACAGCGTCCCAGATGTCGCGGTGTCCGGAACCACAGCAGGCACTCAGATCCCTGGCGCGTTGGATGAGTTTTTCGATCTCTCACCCGGCGCCAGTAAATTCGCGACTTTTTTGGGGTGGGCTGGTAACATTTTTAGTGGTTATATCGAGTTCACCCAGGGATCCGTCGCGACCACGACCGGCGGCAAGGCGGCCGATGCTATCAGCGTCGCTGGGGTTGGCTTCATCCCACCCGTAAGCATCAACCAGGCGATCGGCGGGGCCATCGATACGATCGGTATCTTAGCAACCGGCCACAACCCCGGCGTCGCCGATGTGATCGGGCTAAGCAATTACGTGCGTCTGTTGCGGGCGTATTACACGGACCTATACAGCTTCGTCACCGGCGACCCGCAAGCCGGCAACGAGCTACACGCGGTCAACAACGCGTTCCTCAGCGGTCACTATGGCGCGGCCAGCCAGGGGATCGCGATTGCCGGCGACGCCGTGGGCGGGTTCATCACCGGCGGGGCCATCGCTGCCGGGCAGTGGCTGGGCTTGATCAACGACAACAGCCAGCCGATCACCAGCCTGCCGCAAGGCCCCACCATCTCGCCCCAGGATATCGGCCCGATCCCCACAGACGTACCGGACTCGGCGATACAGGTCAATAAGTGAGGTATACCCATCGCGGGTGAACGACGGCACGATTCGTGTGCACCGCAAGACAAGGATCGGTGTCCGAAGCATTCTCGACGCGGTATTTTGATACGCGATGCGTAAAAAAAATACCGCGTCGGCACGCGCCGGATCCCGAAAACCTACTTGCTGTGTACACGAATCGTGCCGTCATTTCGCCCGCGATGGGTATAGATGTCAGCGGGTGAAGTGAGGTACTCCCCAAAAACTGGGCGCGTGGTTAAGGTCGATTCGTCTCACAGAAAGGAGACATTGAGCTTCCCCAGGAAAAGTGGACGGTCCCAACTGCTAGGTAGGCTACCTGGCGAAAGGAGTCCACAAGCTGTCGAAGTCCACGGGTCACGACAAGATCAGCAAGCGGTATGACGCACAGTTCAAGGCCGGGGCGGTGCGGATGGTCACCGAGGAGGGATTATCTCAGTCCAAGGTCGCCCGGCGGTTGGGGGTCGCGGGCACGACGGTGTGTACCTGGGGGCGGCAGTTGGCGCCCAACGGTCGGCTGACCGACCAGGGGATGCAAACCAATCTGTGAGAACTCCAACAAGAGAACCGGCGGCTGAAGATGGAGCGGGAAATATTGATGTGTGATTCATAGACATCCTTTCAATAGATTGGGTAGCTATGGACAAACAGCTACGACAGCCGCTTGAGCTGGTCGTCCCGAATGGCTAATCGAGGCAGTATCGGCTGGATCTGCTGCCAGAATCGTTTGGCGTCTTGCGCGTAACCAGCGGTGGGTTGGATCTCGGGCGCGTGTTTTGCGAACCACACCTGGAACCGGCTCATCATCAGCTCACGGGTGTACTTGCTGACCATGCTCGCCAACGCGGTGGGCATGTGCATGGTGTCGGCTTCGACCTCGAACCGGACAGTCATGCTCCGATGCAGCCCGGGGTCACGCCGGGGATGCCCCGGTTCAGATTCAATCTGATAGCAGCTACGCTGAGGACCCTCTTCAAGAATGGTGATGGCCGCATGAGGAAAAACCTCGGCCAGTAAGCGCCGGTAACGCACCCGCCCGGACTGCCGATCGACGACCACCACCGGGCCGTGACACCCATACTGTTCCCAGACCGCTTGGAGGTGACCAGCCACGAACGTAAAGCTTACTGAAGCCTTGGATCGCGTTGCGGCGACCATCTGATTGAACCGGTCTTCAAGCACGACCGACGCCCCGAGGTCCAGCGCCTGGATGCCTTGCAGACGAGCTGTGGCGGTCAACAGCCCTCGCGCCACCGCTAGCTCGCCCTGGGCGACGGTGCACGGCAGCGCCGCCCAAGGTTGATCCTGGTCAGGCTGGTACCACGGCGTGGCAGCTAGGTCATGGTGGCAACGCTCGCCCAGCAGGTCCAGCCACTGATCTACCGATTCGGGCCGATGCCCCGCTAGCGCCGCAAACGCCAGCGAGCCGATCTCGAGGTGCCTGATCCCGCTAGCAGCGGTCCGCAGCTTCTTTGAATCGTTGACCGCAATGCGCCCCCGGCGGTCGCTCAAGGTTCGGCACACGGCTTGAGAGAGGCGATCCCACAGCTGGTCCGGGTAGTCGACTAGGTGGCTGTCGACGCGATCGCGTTCGATGGCCAGCACCGACCGTCCCACCACCAACGGCCCGAACATCGGCCCATACCCCGCTTCGTCGATTCCAGCGTAAACGATCATGAAACAAAACCCTCAGTCAATTAACAAGGGTTCTTAGGAATCTAAGAGTCTATCGGAATAACCCATGATTAGCCGATAGCGTGTTTGGCGATGGTGCCACGGGCAAGGAGGCTCGCGATGACACGTTCAGCGATGAGCGGAGTGTTTCGGTTGACCGATGAGATATGGGAGAAGTTCAGGCCGCTGATCCCGCCGCGGGTCAACACGCATAAGTTTGGGGGTGGTCGCCCGCCTATACCGGATCGGGATTGCTTGGACGCGATCTTCTTCCGGCTCCGCACCGGCTGCCAGTGGAAAGCCCTCAGCGCCACGGGGATCTGCCCGGGGTCCACGGCTCATGACCGTTTCCAACGCTGGGTCAAGCAAGGCGTGTTCCTGAAATTCTGGGAAGCGGGCTTGTTGGAATACGACGGGCTCAAGGGTTTGGACTGGTCGTGGCTGTCGGTGGATGGGGCGATGAACAAAGCCCCGTTGGGCGGGGGGAAAAACCGGCCCCAACCCCACGGATCGCGGCAAAAACGGCGTGAAGCGGTCGGTGCTGTGTGAGGCGGCGGGCGTGCCCTTGGCGGTGGCGATCGACGGGGCCAACCGTCACGACGTGAAGCTCCTGGAGCCGACGCTGCAAGCGATCGTCGTTGAGTGCCCGCCGCCGAATCGGGGCCGGGCCTACGGCGTGTGCCTGGACAAGGCTTACGATTCCAAGCAAGTGCGTGAGTTGATTGAGGACCTGGGCTTTGAAGCCCACATCCGTAGCCGCGGCGAAGAGGCCCATGATCTCCAGCGTCACCCCGGGGCCAAAGCCCGTCGTTGGGTGGTGGAACGCGATCACAGCTGGCTCAACCGCTACCGAGCGATCCTGGTGCGATGGTGCAAGAAGCCGGAGAACTACCTCGCATGCCTGCATCTAGAGCATATTGCGTGAATATTCTTGATAGCCACAGGATTCAAAGTAGTTTCTGCATTCAGTGGCATGAACGGCTCGCAGGGCGTCGGCGATGACCTCGGTCAGCGTGTCCAACGTCTTGGCCCCCACGCGACACAGCCACGCCTTGACCTTCGACCACAACTTCTCGATCGGGTTCAGGTCCGGCGAATACGGCGGCAGATACCACGCCTCAGCCCCCGCCGCCTCGATCGCCTCACGCACACCCTTGACCTTGTGGCTCGACAGGTTGTCCATCACCACGATGTCGCCGCGACGCAACGCCGGGGCCAGGCACTGTTGGGTGTAGGCCAGGAACGTCTCGCTGTTCATCGGTCCGTCGAGCACGATCGTCGCGTCTTGAACCACCCCCTCGAGTCGGATGACGCTAAGCATCGTCACCGTTTTCCAATGGCCGTGGGGCGTGTGATCGACGCAACGTTGACCCATCGACGACCAGCCATACCGACGCGTCATGTTCGTCTTGGCTCCGGATTCATCGAGAAACACCCGACTCCCCGGATCGATGAACCGACGGGCGATCGTGAAGTTTCGGCGACGATCGACCACGTCGGGTCGATCTTGCTCGGCGGCGATCAGCGACTTCTTTTGAGCGACAGCCCCAGCCGCTTCAACGCCCGACAGACGGTGGACTCCACCACGGGGACACTCAGCCTCGCCATCAATTGTTTGGCGGTGATGCCCGGCTGCGCCGCGACCGCTTGACGCATCCGCTGCTCATCGTCCGCCGTGAGCTTCACCGATCCCTTGGGCCCCGGTGTGCCCGCCATCAACTCGCCGCCACGGGCCCGATCTGGCCAATCACGCACCGTCGGCCACGTGACGGAAAACCGCCGTGCCACCGATGCGATCGAGTCCCCCGATTCCACCGCCGCCACCACACGCTGCCGCAAGTCCATCGAATACGCCATGACGAGGCCTCCTTGCCATAAATCATGCTTATCGACTATTCAAGATTATTGATAATTGAATTGTTCATTCAACACCACGATCGTCGAATTTGCCGGGCGATTCTTTCCGTTTTGCTTGGGCGGCGAGTTGAATCATCTATTCAAACATCAATAATTACGCCAGTTGCTCTAGAGCATCTGGCATCAATGTTCTCCATAGCCACAGGCTTGAAAGTAGTTGGGGCATTCTGTGGGGTGAACGGCTCGCAGGGCATCGGCGATGGCGTCGTTCAAGGCGTCGAACGTCTTGGCGCTGACCCGACGTAGCCACGCTTTGACTTTGCTCCACAGCTTTTCGATCGGGTTGAGGTCGGGCGAGTAAGGCGGCAAGTACCAAAGGTCCGCGCCGGCCGCTTCGATCGCCTCACGGATCCCCGCGCCTTTGTGCGACGAGAGATTGTCCATCACCACGACATCCCCGGGCCGCAGCGACGGGGCCAAGAACTGCTGTGTATAAGCCAGGAACGTTGCCGCGTCCATCGGACCGTCGACCACCACCGTCGCGCCTTGGCTCACGCCGTCGAGCCGGATGGCACTGAGCATCGTCATGGTTTTCCAGTGGCCGTCCGGGGTGTGATCCACGCAGCGCTCGCCGATCGGCGACCGGCCGTACAGCCGGGTCATGTTGGTCTTGGCCCCGGATTCATCGAGGAAAACAAACGAACCCGGGTCCACGAACCGCCGGGCGATCATGAAGCTTCGCCGACGTCGAGCCACGTCCGGACGTTCTTGTTCGGCGGCGATCAGCGACTTCTTTTTAAGGATAGCCCCAGACGCTTCAACGCCCGGCACACCGTCGATTCGACCACCCGCACGCTCAGCAGAGGCATCAGCTGCTTGGCCGTGATCCCCGGCTGGGCCGCGACCCTCTCACGCAAGATCTGCTCATCAGCCGCCGTGAGCTTCACCGGCCCCTTGGGCCCCGGCACGCCCGGCGACAACTCCCCTCGTCGATGTCGACCCAGCCAGTCGCGCACCGTCGGCCGCGCCACGGAAAACCGCTTTGCCACCGAAGCGATCGGTTCACCCGACCCCGCCGCCACGACCACCCGCTGCCGCAAGTCCATCGAATAGGTCATGACCTTGGCCTCCATGCCAGAAATCACACTTATCGGTCAAAGAAGATTATTTACGCCAATGGCTATAGCCTGTGGGCTCATCGCGTTTCAGCAAGCAGGGTTATTCGGATAGGGTCTAAGCCTCTTATGATAAGGCTTTGCTCCTATGAAACGGCCCAACTACGTAAAGGTACCAAAAGCACCATGGGATTTTCCGGATCGGCTTTGTTATCAGGCAGTTAGGCCGAATATGCGCCTCCCAAAATTAGGTAGCCCTCCCTCGCCCTAGAGTTTTCTTGGACACTCCATTGGGTCAGAATTGGCCCGGAAAAGCGTGTTGCCAATGTCGCGATCGAAGATCAATCCCCAGCCCCGTGGATGTTCGACGATGATCTGGTCCCCGTGCATCACCCGCACCGTCTCGATGTCACCCACGACCGTCAGGCGGTGATGCGCCCACGACACCGGCACCGAATAGTCGTTGCGGTCAAAACGCACCAGGCTCAGCGAGTTGGCCCGGGCCAACACCACCCGACGGGCCTCGAACGCTTCATCTTTCAAGGGATGCATAGCCGAAAAATCTTCGTCCAGCCGTTGACCCTTGGTCGTTGCTTTACCCCGCAACGATCGGCTCAACTCAGCACGGCAACACCGCTCGAGATGTTCATTGAGCTCGGTAAACGATCGCACCTGGGGGGTCGGCACCAGGAAGTTGCGGCGGGTATACCCATCCCGGATGAAATTACGTACCGGTTGGAAACGATCATTGAAAATTGAGCCGGACGATCATTGAAAAGTGAGCCACCTGGGTTCGAAGAATAACGCCGGGATCGGCGTTGTCCAAAGCCCTGAGTTTCTTGCTCAGGGTGTCCGGCTCAGGAGTTAGCTCTTGTCGGGGCTGTCACCTCCTTTTCGTCGTTGGGTTTTCTTCTTCCTACTGGCCTTGAGGCGATAGCTGTCGACGACCAGCTCCAGGATGTCCACGTGGTGAGTGAGTCGGTCGATCAAGGCCCCGGCCAACCGCTGATCGTTGGCGAAGACCTGGGGCCAATCGGCGAAGGGTAGGTTCGTGGTCACGATCAGGCTGGTCTGTTCGTAGCACTGGCTGAAGAAACTGAACAGATGCTCGGCCCCGCGTCGGTCCAGGGGGATGTAGCCCAGCTCATCGATGATGATCAGGTCATGGCGTTTGATCTGGCCTTCGAGTTTGGTGACCTGCCGCTCTTCTCGGGCTTCGAGGTAGAGGTTGGCCAGCTGCGAAGCGGTGTAGAACCGCACGCGGTGTTTGCGGCGACAAGCCTCCAAACCGATCGCGATCGCCAGGTGCGTCTTGCCCGTGCCTTCCGGGGCGGTGGCCCGTTGAGGGTGAGGTTGGACCGTCGTTCGATGAACAAGCACTGGGCCAGCTCCAGCACCCGGGGCTTGTTGAGCTTGGGCACCGCGGTGAAGTCGAAGGCGTCGAGTTCCTTGAGCACCGGGAACTTCGCGGCCTTGATCCGCCTCTGGATCGACGCGGCGTGACGCTGGTTGACTTCCAACTCCGCCAGTTGCTGGAGGAACTGTTCATACGTCGCCTTTTGATCGGCGGCTTGCCGGGCCACTGCGGGATACTCCCGCAACATCGCCGACAGCTTCAGGG
The DNA here is from genome assembly GCA_965224205.1 of Phycisphaeraceae bacterium. GTDB lineage: Bacteria > Planctomycetota > Phycisphaerae > Phycisphaerales > Phycisphaeraceae > CBDCYN01. Next base: position 48,082 of record CBDCYN010000027.1, on the reverse strand, counting down.
CTCGCAGATACTCCTCTAACAAGACCGTGGTGGGGGTGGGATCACTCATCGTGCCACCTCCAGTTCCGCAGCTTCGGCTGCGACGCCCACCCGCTGGTCATAATCGCCCAGCGGGCGAGTGCCGTCGTGCATCTGGTGCAGATCGGGGCGATGCGACAGGTCCAACTTCGAGCACGATGCCAGCGGTTCGTTCCGCAGCACCGTCACGACCGCGTCGCGGCTGAACGCCCGACGACGCACACACAACGACACCGCTGCTTTGACCTGCTCCACCGGGTATTGGGTCATCAACAACAGGGTGTCGATGTAGTGGCGGGTGCCCTCATCTTCGTAGCGGTATTCGAGTTCCCGACGTAATCGCTGAAAGTCTTCACCCCACGGCTGACCCTTGAACGCCCGGGCGTTGTCGAGGCTGCCGGGCTTGATCTTCAGCAGGGTCAGGTAGTGCTCGGGTTCGAGGATGAATTGACCCTGTTCGTAGCGGCGGTCGTGTCGGGCGATGCGTGACTGCTCATGCCAGACCTCCACGCGATCGGCGAACCGCTTGATCGACACGTCGTGGTGGGCATACCGCACCGGCACCGAGTAGCGGTTGCGGGCCACCGTCACCAGCGACCGCTTGTCGACCCGACTATAACTGAGCATGCACGCTTCAAACGGCGTGGGCGGTAGAGGCAGAAGATGACACCGCTCTTCTTCCAATAACTGGCGTCGGGTCCGATCCTGATGGGGCAACGGCCCGGGACGATCCAGGTCTGCGTCACACCGTTCTAACATGTGACGACCCAGGTCTTGCATCGAAGCGACCTCGGGCACCGGCGTGAGATACGACCGCTCCGATCGCTTGGCCCCCCGGAAGAAGTTCTCCACAGCCCGTCCGTAGGCATGCTTCCGAGGGGGCAGAACCGGGTGTCGAACAGGTCGTGACACCGCAGGTGCTTGAACCGCTCGTTGAGCGTGCGGTCTTTGCCCGCTCCCACGTGGGTGACCGCCGACTTGAGGTTGTCGTAAGCGATCCGCTTGGGCACACCCCCGAAGTAGGCCAACGCACGCACGTGACCATCGAGGAACGCCTCCAACGTCGCCCGCTCATACGGCCACGTGAACGACGCCTTCGAGTGGCACAGACGCATGCAGAACACCTGAACCTTGCGTTCAACCCCGTTGATCTTGGCCACCGCCTCGTGCCAGTCGACCTGAGCCTCTTCGCCCGGCTCGAACGCCAACGGCATGAACACCTCCTGTTGGCGTTGTCGCTTGGTCTGCAGATACCGACGCACGGTGATCACGCTGCCACGGTACTTGTGTTCTTTGCACAGACGCTCGTAGATCTCTTGGCCCGTGTGCCGTTGTTTGCGAGGAGCCGTCTTGTCCTGCTCCAGCCACGCGTCGATGATCGAGATGTAGGGCTCCAACACCCGTTTGGCACGAGGTTGGACCATCCGGTAGCCCGGCGGGGTCGGATGGGTTAACACCTTCGCGATCGTATTCCGTGAATGACCCAGCCGCCGCCGGATCTCACGGATACTCCGACCCTCCACCACATGCATCCGTCGTATCAATTCATAATCGTCCACTGTCAGCACCTATCTGGCCTCCGTGCAGGGGGTTAAATCCCCACACGCTAAGGCCGCTGCAGTGGCTCAATTTTCAATGAATGTTCGGCCCCCGTCCGGCTCAGTTTTCAATGATCGTTTCCAGTTCCCCCTCGTCTTTAAGGAAAACGTGAGTTACGGCATGATCCGGAATCTAAGGGGCATGAAGCCGGCAGCGGTCGCGCTCGCAACGTTCGGGGCAGTAGCCTGTACGACTCGCTCGCTTTGGGCTGGTGTAAACGAAGTCTATACTCCTGCCGCTGTAGCTGCGATCGCTTCTGTTTTCCTCTTAGCGGTCTGGTTGGTGCGATTAAACGACCAATGGGTACAAGAGGCCGCTTTTGATTACGCCCGAGCGCTGCTGGCTTCGTGCGAGAAATTAGCTTTGGCTGCTGCAAAGACAGTCGAACCGGAATCTACTGGCGTCTAAGTAAGACTCCTCGCTGTCCACACTTACCCACCGCCGTTCCAGTTTTTCGGCCACCATGCCCGTCGTGTTCGACCCGGCGAATGGGTCCAGCACGATGTCGTCGTAGTCAGTAAGGAGCTTTATGAACATCTCGGGTAAGACGGCGGGGAAGCGGGCTGGGTGGATTTTGACGCCCGCCTGTTTACATCGCATCGTGTAGGGGTCGTTCGCCGCGTTGTTGCCGAACTTAAGAAAGTCACTTGGCGTCTCGTCGTCGATGACGTTGGGCGGGATAGACCCTCCCGCGTCGGTCTTGGCAAACCCTTCGTTAATGGCATGCCCGCCGGGTCTCGTCGTCCTTTTGACGCCCTTCTTCTTTAGCCGCAGCATGTCCTTGCTGTAGGGACGAAGAACCTCGCGGTTATTCGCCTTGGGCCATGGGGTCTTGCCAAACCACCAGACGAACTCGACAGAGTCGCGCACACGTATTCGCCGTACCGTGACCCATTCGGCGGGCACCGGCATCTTCGCGGGGTTGTACCAGAAAAACTCCTGTGCTAAATGCAGACCAACCTCCTCGACCAGCGCGATTAGCAACTTATAGGTGTAGATAGATCGTGTTGGTTGGCCAGGAGTCCAGGCACCACCGACATTAAGCACAAAGCTCCCGTCGTCGGTCAGCACTCGCTTGACCTGGTGCGCGAATGGCAGCAGCCAGTCGATGTACTCGTGCTGGTCGGCGTTCCCATACTCCTTCTTGAAGTGCAGCGCGTACGGGGGCGATGTGACGACGAGGTTAACCGACCCCTCTGGCATGGATGCCATCACATCGAGAGAGTCGCCGCAGTACGCGGCCCCGAAACGTGTCTCGTAAAAGGAGGCCAATCCGACAAGCTCGGTCACAGGCTGTACTTTGGGCCGCTTAAATAGTTGGACTTGGTTAGACATTCCCCTTACTCTCTCCGGCCGGAGCACATATGGCAAGTACCGACCGGGTCGACAACATCCTGCGCATGCTGGCCGACTATTCGGCCGAAGATCAACGGGCGGTGCTCGGTCACCTGCGGCGGTTGTACCCGATCCACGAGATAGAGGCGCAATGGGGGGTGCCCGCCGAGGTTATTCTAGAGGCCATCGCCCGTTCGCCGGATCTGTCGCAGCGAGGAGTTCGTGGCCTGATCGCAGAGGCTTACTTCGAAGTCCACGTGCTGCCCTCGCTGCGCGGTTGGGAAAACGTTACACCCCAGGGCAACCACGCTTTCGACTTCCAGGTTCGTCGGGACGACATCACAGCTAGTATCCAGGTAAAGACACAGCGGAAGAAGGCCGGGAGACCTATGGCCGCCCGCGAGGGCTACCGCAGCTTGTCCGAAGACAAGTACGTCGTGGAGACGCAGCGGACCCGAGCCGGCAAGGACAGCAGCGGCGCGGACACCCGGCCGTACCGCTTCGGAGAGTTCGACATCCTTGCCGTGAACATGGAACCGGTAACGGGCGATTGGACCCAGTTTCGTTATACGCTTGAGCGATCCGGAGCACATATGGCAAGTACCGACCGGGTCGACAACATCCTGCGCATGCTGGCCGACTATTCGGCCGAAGATCAACGGGCGGTGCTCGGTCACCTGCGGCGGTTGTACCCGATCCACGAGATAGAGGCGCAATGGGGGGTGCCCGCCGAGGTTATTCTAGAGGCCATCGCCCGTTCGCCGGATCTGTCGCAGCGAGGAGTTCGTGGCCTGATCGCAGAGGCTTACTTCGAAGTCCACGTGCTGCCCTCGCTGCGCGGTTGGGAAAACGTTACACCCCAGGGCAACCACGCTTTCGACTTCCAGGTTCGTCGGGACGACATCACAGCTAGTATCCAGGTAAAGACACAGCGGAAGAAGGCCGGGAGACCTATGGCCGCCCGCGAGGGCTACCGCAGCTTGTCCGAAGACAAGTACGTCGTGGAGACGCAGCGGACCCGAGCCGGCAAGGACAGCAGCGGCGCGGACACCCGGCCGTACCGCTTCGGAGAGTTCGACATCCTTGCCGTGAACATGGAACCGGTAACGGGCGATTGGACCCAGTTTCGTTATACGCTTGAGCGATGGCTCTTGCCGCGAGAGAACGACCACAAACTTATTTTGAAGTTCCAGCCCGTTTCTCTGGAGCCCAACGACGACTGGACGGACGATCTTGCGGTTTGCCTACAATGGTACGAGGGTGATATCAAGAAACGAATTAGCCGCTAACAGCGAAGTGAAAATCATGTCTTGGGAAGTGGATGGAACAACTGAGCACCCGTGCCCCTGCGGGGAAGGCGTTTGGATTGAAGTCAGCGAGAGTGACGATTGGGGCCGATCCCGTAGCTCCGCTCGGATCGAGTGCCCCCAGTGCCGCAGAACATACCGTATCGAAGAGGTGAACGGCCACTGGAAAGGGATGCCAACGGTCAGTTTCCGCGTAGTACCTATCGCGGAATCCCAAACGTAGCCTCCTCGTAGCCTAGGGATTTATCCCCTCCCCGCTATAAAGTTGTCTTCCACAAAAAACAAAACCCCTATCTCCCACCGGAGACAGGGGTTCCAATCAAAAGGCCGCGGTGGGATTCGAACCCACGATGGCTTTCGCCAACAGATTTGCAAACCGCGACATTGATGCCGGAGAATACCCCCGGCAGGACTCGAACCTGCAGCATCCAGCTTAGAAGGCCTTAGGTCTATGCCCATTTTTCCCGAGAAAAGCAACGATTTTTCCACCTTGGCAGAGATTGAATAACGCTCGAATAAGCCAGCGAAACAGCAAATTATATCGTCAAGATTATGCAAGAAAAGAATATCTAAGAAAATCGGAACCGACGCTTGTAAAACAGGACGATCGACGTAACGATAAGTTTAGTCAACAGGAATCGACAGCGGCGGTATGGCAAGCACCGATACACGCTGCGGCGACCCGAGAGCTTCTCGCGAAGCCATGGCAGGGGCCGGGGTAATAGCTTGCCCGGTCATGTTTCGACTGATCGATGGTCCTAGGACTTCGTGAGCCTGAGGGCATGCTTCCGTACGGCAACCCGCAACCGGGTGCCCCGTTAAACGTTGCGGCTGTATGCCGCGGCAGAGGGCAACGCCGCGTGGGCTCTGCTAGGAAGTTCGCACCCTTCGGCGAAACACACTCTTCAGCCAGGGTGTGCCAACAACGCAGAAGTTACACCCGTGCAAAGTAAAGCATCCACCTGCGGAGCAGGTGGCTTTCAAGATAAGCCCCATCTTGCCCCCATGGGAGGCAAGGACGAGGGGTTGTCGCCGGGAAATAGGGTATCTCAATGATCGGTACGTGCCTCGCATTCTTGCTGATACTTCACGTACTTGCGGATCTTCTCGGATAACGTCCTGAATCATGCGCACATTTGAAAAGGCAGTTCTCCAGGTGGATGGTGTTGGTGAGTTAAACAACCCCATTCAAGGAGAACTGCAATGGATCAGGGTACTGGATCGGACCGCGGGATGAAAGAGGTGTTTCGGATCGACGAGGCGAAGGTTCGGGGTCACGTGGACCGGGTGGTACGTGAGTCCGTGGAGCAGACGTTGAACCAGCTGCTGGATGCCGAAGCCGAGGTGTTGTGCGGGGCTGGGCGGTATGAGCGCAGCGATGCCCGCAAGGATACGCGGGCGGGCCACTACCAGCGGAAGCTTCACACGAAGGCGGGTCAGGTGTCGTTGAAGGTGCCACGGCTGCGGAGCTTGCCGTTCGAGACGCAGATCATCGAGCGGTACAAGCGTCGCGAGAGCAGCGTCGAGGAAGCGTTGATCGAGATGTACCTGGCCGGGGTGAGCGTGCGTCGGGTCGAGGACATCACGGCGGCGTTGTGGGGCACGAAGGTCAGCCCATCGACGGTCAGCGAGCTGAATCAGAAGGTCTATCAACAGATCGAGCAGTGGCGGAACAAGCCGATCGAAGGTGAACACCCGTATGTATATCTCGACGGGATCAGCCTCAAACGCTCGTGGGGTGGTGAAGTTCGCAACGTGTCGGTGCTGGTGGCGATCGGCGTGGCGACGGACGGGTATCGTGAGGTGCTGGGGATCGCCGAGGGGGCCAAGGAAGACAAGGCGGGTTGGCTGGCGTTCCTGCGACACCTCAAGACGCGGGGCCTGCGTGGCGTGAAGCTGTTGATCAGCGATGCGTGTCTGGGTCTGGTCGAGTCGCTTGGCGAACTCTATCCCGAGTCGTTGTGGCAGCGGTGCGTGGTGCACTGGTACCGCAACGTGTTTAGCATCACCCCCAAGGGCAAGGTCCAGGAGGTGTCGGCGATGCTCAAGGCGATCCACGCCCAGGAAGATCGTGAAGCGGCGTTGAAGAAGGCCGAGGATGTGGCGAACAAGCTTGAGTCGATGAAACTGCCCAGGGCGGCCCAGCTGGTGCGTGCGTCGGTCGAACAGACGCTCAGCTACATGAGCTTCCCCCGTGAGCATTGGCTTCGGATCCGCACGAACAACCCGTTGGAGCGGATCATGCGTGAGATCCGCCGACGCACTCGGGTGGTGGGCAGCTTCCCGGACGGGCAATCGGCGTTGATGCTCTCGGCAGCGAGGCTGCGACACGTCGCCGGTACCCGTTGGGGCACGCGGCGGTACTTGGATATGAAACGGCTCGACGAACAGCAACAACAACAGGAAGAACCGATGAGCGTGGCGGTGTAGCCGCGCGAAGTTTGGTTGCCCCTCCGCTCGGGCTCACTACGTTCGCCCTCACTGCGGGCCAACCAAACTTACATCCACCGGAGACCGCCTGATCAAATGTGCGCAACTTGACACACACTACCTCTTCTCGGCGTCGAGACCGACCGTGTCGACACAATACCCCCGTGCCCAGAAATGATTGCCCCAATAGGGCTTGTGCTTGAGGTGACGGAACTGGTTGAATACACGGATCGCGGTACGGCCCTTGAGCGTACCCACAAACTCAGAGATGGATACTTTCGGAGGTACCCTCGCCAACAGATGCACGTGGTCGACTTGTAGGTTGAGTTCGACGACCTCGGCTCCGAGGTGTTGTGAAAACGCTCGGATACAACGCTGCACCTCCTGGCCGATCAGGCCCGTTAAGATCCGATACCGATACTTGGGCACCCATACCATGTGATATTGGCAGTGCCAGATGGCGTGTGATAATCTGCGAAATCGTGACATCTTGGTTTACTCCTTTCTTCGAGTTGTGGCGACAACCCGAGTCAGGAGTAAACCCTTTTTGTTCAACCGGCAGAGCCGTTGAACTCTGACCACGTCCAGAGGACGTGGTTTATCAGATTGGAATTAATCCAGATGCGTATTACACCCTACGAAGCCATCATCCAATGGTGGAAAAAAGAACCCGATCGCTTTACCATCAACCCACACCACCACACCCTGGAACTAAACATCTAAGAGCCTAACTTATTAAGAATCCATAGCGTGAACCACGCCCTTACAGCTGTTGCGGAAGACAAGGAAAAATTCTGGGAATGGGAAAGAAAAAACCCTGACTCGTTACGAGTCAGGGCTTCTATTTCATTCTTTTCGGATATGTAAGTTATTAAAACCTACGCTTACCCGAGATGATGACTTAGCCGCGACGCCTGAACATCAAGCCCATCCCGCCAATGCTAAGAATCATCGCAGACATCGGCTCGGGCGTCGGCTCGCCGTAGATAAAGTCATCCATTACGACCAAATCAAACCCAGCCCCGATGTCTTCCGCACCGTTCTCAATATGAGCGCTACCAGCTGTGATCACGACCTTGGCAATGTCAGCACTATCAAGAGTGATCCCAGCGAAGGACAGCCCCCCATCTGAAACCGGCACAGCCTGGGTAAGGATCAGATCATCATCAGCACCAAAATATTCAATCTTGGTGCTATCGGGCAGATCAACGTCTGTAAACACCGCCCCAAAACCATTGACTGTTGCTTCCGTGTCCTTTCCAGGAACGCGGAAGGTAACTTCGACGATGTTGCTGCCCACGGGGGAGAATAGTCGGGAGGCACTAAATGTCGCGAATTGAATGGGATTACCCGCATCAAAAGAACTAAATTCTTTGTCAGGGAAACCTGGGTCGTTGCTATCCAGGGGATCACTGACCGCGAATCCAGAGCCGGGCGTTGAGAAAACAGCACCGCGGGGCACGGTCGTGTTGAAGAAATCGCCGGGCATATCGAACGGCACCGCCGCAGCGTCCCAATTGATTTCCCGCCGGCCACCGACGATCGGGCCCATGTCGTTACCATTGTTGGGGCCACCCAACTGGAAGCGATACATATCAACCGTCGGCAGGAGGCCTAATGCATTACCCGCCGAACCAGAGGACACCATAATCGCCCCAAACGACGGCGCCGCCAAGGCTGCCGAAGCGCATACTGCAAGTGTTGTACCAACCAATTTACTTTTCATGACTATTACAGTCTCCTTCAATGAGGTCTCCAAAAATTAACCCAATACTACCTTTTTGATTGCTTATCCACTAGCTACACAGTCTAGTGAACTTCCAGCCCTTATTCAAAGCTTATTGATCAAATTCCCTTTCGTTCCCCAATCAGGATGGAGAGCTATCTACGGCGCATACTATAAGCGATTTTGAGCTGCCTTGTCAACCCTTTTTTTGTTGGGAACAAAAAATTTGACCCTAAAAATCATTTAAGTTTCGTATAAAATTGAAATTAAAAATATTTTGCAATCGTCGCCGTCGCAGAAACTGCAACCATAAACCAATTGTCTTTTTCATGACAATTTTGTGAAGCACAGCTCGAGCCATGTCGCTGTAGCGTTATGAAACGGCGTCCACTTCTTTCTTCGCGAGCTTTTCCATGACTCGGTACCCGATGTCTTTGCGATAAACCGCCCCCTCGAAGTGAATCTCCTCGCATGCCGCGTTGGCACGTTGCTGAGCCTCTTTTAATTCCTGGCCCAGGGCGCACACATTGAGCACCCGCCCGCCCGCAGTCACCACGCAACCGTTCTTGACCGCTGTCCCCGCGTGGAAGACTTGTACATCCGGTAGCTTATCCGCCGCGTCGAGTCCGATAATGGTCTGCCCCTTCGCGTACTTGCCGGGGTACCCCCCGTTTGCCATCACCACGCAGCAGCAGCAGCGCGGGTCCCACGACAGGTCTACCTCATCAAGCCGACCCTCGACCGTCGCGATCATGATCTCCAACAGGTCGCCCTTTAGCCGTACCATTAGCGGCTGTGTCTCGGGGTCGCCGAACCGGCAGTTGAACTCCAGCACCTTCGGACCCCCAGCGGTAATCATCAGCCCCGCGTAAAGCACCCCCTGGTACACGACCCCGTCCCGCCGCAGCGCATCCACGATCGGCACGAGGATCTGCTTCTCGATCTGCGTGACCATCGCGTCGCTGACCACCGGCGTCGGGCAGTAAGCGCCCATACCGCCGGTGTTAGGCCCGGTGTCGCCCTCGTTGAGTTGCTTGTGATCCTGAGACGGGTCAAGCACGAAAATATTCCGCCCGTCGACCAGGGCCAGGATCGATACCTCTTGCCCGACCAACCGCTCCTCCACGACCACGGTATCGCCGGCGTCGCCGAATTCGCGATCGATCATCACGCGCGTGACCGCCCGCTCGGCGTCCGCGGCGTTGCGGCAGACGATCACCCCTTTGCCCTTGGCTAGGCCCGCGGCTTTGACGACCACCGGGGTCTCGTGGGCCCGCACGAAGGTCAACGCCGATTCGGGGTCGGTGAACACCCGCGCCTCAGCCGTGGGGACCGACGCAGCCCGCATCACCCGCTTGGCAAACGCCTTGTCCGCTTCGAGCCGGGCAGCCGCCTTGCTAGGCCCAAACACTAGCCGCCCGTTGCGGCCAAGCTGGTTGAGCCGATCGACTAGCCCCCCAGCCAAGGGGTCTTCCGGGCCCACGACGATCAGCCCCACGTCGTTGTGCCGGCAGAAATAATCGATCGCGTCGACGGTCTTGGTATCGGCCGAGTCGGCGACGATCGGCGTGTTTGTGCCCAGCGATGCGGTCCCCCCGTTGCCCGGGGCGAAAAACAGCTTCCCACAGCGCGGCGACTGCTTGAGCTTCCACCCCAGCGCGTGCTCGCGACCCCCGGACCCGATGACCAGGACGTTGATAAGATTTTTCTCTGCCATGGGGGCCATGATAGGTGAAATTCACGTACGTCGTGGCCCCAATACCCATAGCGAGCCGCGACCGTCAGGCAGCGGGTTCCGGGGCAAGATCGTAGAAACCCGCTCCCTGACGGTCGCGGCTCGCTATGGGCGTATGACCCAAAATTCGAGCGTGACACGGCACGGGGTCCAGATTCATCGCTGCCGTAACCGGTGACGCTTCCATGTTGATAGGTTCCTAATGTCCCGCGATCAGGCAACCCCTTCAAAAAATCGAGCCGCCCAGACTATTAACCCTCACCGACGCGCTCCAATGAATTCTGCTTGATCGCAAGTGGATAATTTTCGTTCGCTCCATCTCGCAGGGGTCGATGTGTCGAAGTCATGGCCGTTCCCAAGTAACACCGCGGCAATCTCGGTGATAACCGACACAGCATCTCGTAGCAGCACGTGCCCGCCAGCGTCGCCAGCCTCGGCAGCGAGCAAGGCGACCGGGGATCGTTGCTGATCAACTCCACGACGTCGCCGACACGCACCGCGTCGGTCTCGCTCACCCGCTCACCCGCCAACCCCTCGGTCAGGTCGACCACCATCTGGTCCATGCTCACCTGGCCGATCACCGGCGCTTCAAACCCCGCCCGCCCGTCGCGACCGATCACGTGGACCCCCGACCGGTTGCCCAGTGACCAGGGGTACCCGTCGGCGTGCCCAGCCGGCACGACGCCCAAGACGCTGTCCCGCTTCAGCTCGTGCGTGCACGCGTACCCGACGTTGGTCCCGCGCGGGTAACGCTGGATGTGGTTGATCCTCGCCAGCCAGCGCACGACCGGCTGGAGGATCCGTGCCTTGGCCAGCTTGAAATCTCTGGGGTCGCCTTGCAACAGATCGTCGCCGTACCCGAGGACGCCTAACCCCACGCGGACCATCGACCGGTGAAAGAACCCGCCCCGCAGGGTCGCGGCGGTGTTGGCTAGATGGATCCGCACGTCGCGGCCGATCCACGGCTGATGGTCGTCGAGGAAGCGGTCGAACCGGTCGGCCTGGACACGGGCATAGACGGGGTCGTCGTTGGCGGTCGCGAGGTGGGTGAGGACCCCGGCTAACCGGACACGGTCGTCGTCCGCGACCCGCCGCAACAATCGCGACGCCTGCTGGCAGCTCAGCCCCGACCGGCTCATCCCGGTATCGATGAAAAGATGGATCGGGATCGCGCAGCCGAGGTCTTGGCCGGTCTGCTGGACCTGCTGCAACTGCTGGGGGTCGTGGATCGTTAGGTGCAGTCGCCCGCGGGACGCGGCTTTAGCTAACGGATCGTCTTTGGGGATCCCCCGCACCGGCATCAGGAACAAGATCGGGTGGTCGACGCCGTGGGTCACGAGGTCGCGGCCCTGATCCGGGGAATACACCGCCAACATCTCCACGCCGTGGGTCACGAGCCGCTTGGCAATCTGCACCGCGCCCAGCCCGTACGCATCGGCCTTGATCACCGCGCACACCTGAGCCGGCTGCGCGGAAGCGGGCCCCTCTTGTCCGCTGCCGATGACCGATCGCAACGCGGCGAGATTCGTGTCTAACCGGGATAGATCGATCTCGAGCCAGCTGTTGTGCGTCGCCATCGATGAGTGTCCGTCCTTGAGTGTCCGTCTTTGCCTATGGCCTTGGCGGCCTGCCCTGGTATCGATCCGTCAGCCCGTCACGGCCCCCCGCACGCATCGTGTATCCGATTACTGCGTCGGGGACGCCCTGGGCCCCAAAGAGTGATCTGCCGCGTACACGAATCGGGCCGCAATTCCACCCGGGATCGGTATATTATGCCCAACCCGCCGCGATCGTCAGGCAGCGGGTGAGGGTCGGCTGGCGTCCCAACCCGCTGATGAGTATGTTCCCGAGAGGGTCGTCGGGTGGTGTTGTCGTCAACGCCGGTATGATCCATGTCCTTGGTTGGCCTTGATGGTGAAACTCGACATCGTCATCCCGATCTACCACGAGGAAGATAACCTTCCGCACCTCGCGACGCGCATCAAGCAGACCTGTGACCAGCTCGAGTCGGTGCGGTGGCGGGTGATCTACGTCAACGACGGCAGCACCGACGGGTCGGTGAAGATCATCCTGGATCAGCACCAAGAAGACCCGCGGTTTACGCTCGTGGACCTCTCACGGAATTTCGGGCACCAGGCGGCGATCTCGGCGGGGTTGGCCCAAGCCGACGGGGACGCGGTGATCCTGATGGACGGGGACCTGCAAGACCCCCCGGAGGTGATCGCGGACCTGGTGGCGTGCTGGCGAGACGGGGGGCAGGTGGTCCGCGCCCAACGGACCAGCCGTCAGGAGACGGGCCTGCGGCGGATCGGGTTCGAGGCGTTCCACCGGTTTTTTGGGTGGATCAGCGACTTCCCGATCCCGGCCAACACCGGGGTTTTTGGCCTGCTGGATCGCCAAGCGGTCGAGCAGCTCAACGGCCTGCCGGAGAAGAACCGGTTTATCCCGGGGCTTCGGTCGTGGATCGGGTTCGACCAGCGGACGGTTTATTACGACCGCCACGACCGGGCGGCTGGGGCGCCGAAACAGACGCTGCGTCGGCTGATTTCGTACGCGATGGACGGGGTTTTTAGCTTTTCGTACAAGCCGCTGCGGCTGATGACCCTGGCGGGGGCAGCGGTGAGCCTGGCTGGGTTCGTGATCGCCGCGATCTTCGTGGTCAAGCGGGTGACCGGGATCGAGACCGCTGCGACCGGTTTCACGACCCTGGTGACGCTGATCCTGCTGCTGGGGGGGTTGCAGCTGGTGGCGCTGGGGATTATCGGCGAGTACCTGGGGCGGATCTATGACGAAGCCAAGCAGAGGCCGCTGTACATCGTTAAAAAACGTCACGGCATAGAAGATCGGGGTTTGCCCGGGGCAAGCTCGTGACGGTAACAACCGATTTTTCATGAAGCCGGTGGTGGCGGGCCAAGCGACCCGGCTTAACGTTCTACAGCGTTTTTCTGATCCGTGTAGAGCCTGTCTGTAGGACGATCGGCCCCAAGAACCCGCTCCCTCACGGGCGCGGCTCGCTATGAAGCTCGACACCCACGACGAAACCGCTCTAGGTCACGGTGAAAGAGCGGAATCAAAAAAGGTGGTGACGCGATGACCGCGGCCTCGACCCAGCCCATCTGCCCCCCACAAGGGTCTAGCCCGAAGCTAGGCGGGCACATCCCGGCCCTGGATGGGGTCCGCGGGGTGGCGATCCTGCTGGTGATGATGTTCCACGGACCGATCTTTTACGTCAACACCACGCTGGAGGATTACGCCTTACGGCTGACCCAATTCGGGTGGTGCGGGGTGGACCTGTTCTTTGTGCTGTCGGGGTTCCTGATCACGGGGATCCTCCACGACGCGAAAGGGTCGGAGCACTACTTCCGGAATTTCTATGCACGCCGGCTGTTCCGCATCTTCCCGCTGTATTACGCGACCCTGGCGGTGGCGTTTTTCGTGATCCCCGGGGTCTTTCACGTCAACCACGCGATGCAGGGGGACCGGCCCTGGTTCTGGCTGTATGTTTCGAACTTCTGGTGCATCGCTCATTACGAACTGCACAGCAGGCCGCTGGCGGTCACGTGGTCTTTGGCGATCGAGGAGCAGTTTTATCTGCTTTGGCCGGCGGTGATGTATTTCTCGAGCCGCCGGGCCATGATGACGATCTGCGCCGCGATCGTGCCGGGGGCGTTGGCGTTGCGGGTGGGGCTGCTGGTGGCGGGGTACGGGCCGGAGGTGCTGTATTACGCGACGTTCTGCCGGCTCGATACGCTGGCGGTGGGCGGGTTTGTGGCGTTGGCGGCGCGGGGGCCGGGGGGGATCGAGGCGTTGGTGCCGGTGGCCCGAGGGGTGGGGGTCGTTTCTTCGATGGTGATCATGGGTGTGTTTTTGTGGCAGCGGACCTTCGACCCGATGAGTGTGGGGAACCTGACGATCGGGTGCACGGGTCTGGCGTTATTGTTCGGGTCGGTCCTCGTGTTGGTGGTCGCGGCCCGACCGGACCGGACGGTGGTGAGGGTGCTGTGCCAGCGGTGGCTGGTCTTGTTCGGGAAGCTCAGCTACGGGCTGTATCTGTTCCACGTGCCGGTGCAGAGGAACATCTCCGAACACGTGTTTGGGCGGGATCAGCTGCGGGTGTTGACCGGGGTGCAGCTGGTTGGGCAGCTGGGGTTTTACGTGCTGACGACGGCGGTGACGCTGCTGATCGCGTGGTTGAGTTGGCACCTATTCGAGAAACACTTCTTGAAGCTGAAGAGGCACTTCCCGTATTAAAGAAGCATCCGCTGCCTCACGGTCGCGGCTGGCTAGAGCGTTTTCTAAGTACGTGTAGAGTTCCGAAGCGAGCCGCGACCGTAAGGCAGCGGGTTCTATCGACAGATCACCATACGTTCAGGCTCTACACCGACCGTGAAAATGCTGTAGAGGGCCAACCCGAAAATTTGGTCGTGGCAGGAGAACCCGCTCCCTCACGGTCACGGCTCGCTGGGAGCACGCACGGACTAGAGCGTTTTGCGTCAATAATCGCCATATCCGCAAGAGGTGAAGTAGTTTTGGCACTCGGTGGGCGTGACGTCTGTCAGGGCATCGGCGATGGCGTCTTGGAGCGTGCCGAAGGTCTTGGCGGCGACGCGGCGTAGCCACGCCTTGACCTTGCTCCACAGCTTCTCGATCGGGTTCAGGTCCGGGCTGTACGGGGGCAGGTACCCCAGGTCGGCGTCGACGGCCTCGATCGCTTCGCGCACCGCGGCGGCTTGGTGACTCGAGAGATTGTCCATCACGACCACGTCACCCGGGCGCAACGACGGGGCCAAGAACTGCTGGGTGTAGGCCAGGAACGTCGCCGAGTTCATCGGGCCATCGACCACGACCGTCGCACCTTGGATCACCCCGTCGAGCCGGATCGCGCTGAGCATCGTGAGCGTCTTCCAGCGGCCGTGCAGGGTGCGGTCCACGCAACGCTGCCCGATCGGCGACCAGCCATACAGCCGGGTCATATCCGTCTTGGCCCCAGATTCGTCGAGGAAAACCAGATGGGCCGGGTCCACGAACCGCCGGGCGATCGTGAAGTTATGGCGGCGTTGGGCCACGTCGGGGCGATCTTGCTCGGCGGCGATCAGCGACTTCTTTTGAGCGACAGCCCCAGCCGCTTCAACGCCCGGCACACCGTCGATTCCACGACGCCCAGGTTCAGCATCGCCCTCAACTGCTTGGCCGTGATCCCCGGCTTGGCCGCCACCGCCTCACGCATCCGTTGCTCATCGGCCGCCGTAAGCTTGACCGACCCCTTGGGCCCCGGCACCCCCGGCGTCAACACGCCCCGGCGGTGCCGATCACACCAGTCGCGAACCGTCGACCTCGCCACCCGAAACTGTCGTGATACCCCCGTGATCGTCTGACCCGACTCGGCGGCCCATACCACCCGCTTACGTAGATCCATCGAATACGCCATGACCTTGGCCTCCTTGCCAGAAATCTCTCTTATCGGCCAGCGGCGATTAATTACGCCAAGCGCTCTAATCTGGAGGGGTATTGTGGATTTCCCACGGCGTAATGGGCTTGGAAGACGAAGCGAGTGTTGATTTTGCCGGCTGGGTTTTGCCGGCTGGGTCCCTGCGGATATCATAAACGTGGATCGTTCATGTTTGCGTTGATCTGCGGTGGTCTCTAGCAGGCCGTCACGGGGCCTACTAGATATAGTTAATAGGACTCTAACATTTGGCACATATCGTGATGGGCGTTATCATCAAGCTTGAGCGAACGATGAAGGTTGGAATCTGTAAGCTGATGCTATTCGCGGGCAGCGTGGGTTGGGTGACGGGCTGCGAACAGCCGTTGTTTACCCCGACCAAGGCACGCACGCCCTACGAGCGATATCAGATCCTTCGCGGTCAAAGCCGCCCGGCGACCGAACAGAAAGCTTATGGGGCTCAGGAGCCGGCGCTGCGGCAGCGGTTAGAACCCCTCGATCGATTGTGATTTTGGCCCCTTCGCTGCCACGGCACGGCGGGTCGCTGGCTGGGATGGTGTGACAGCGAAGGCGGGTCGTGTGTCGCAACGGATCGGGTGATTGACGAAAGCAAGCGTGACCGAAGAACCAACCCCAGATGAGCACAGTAGAGTATACGCATCACGCATCAAAACACCGCGACGGTGATGTGTTGGACACCGATATTTTCCTCACCGCGTGCACGAACGATGCTGTATTTTTCTCTAGATCGGGCTATTGCCAGCGGGTGTCTCTCACGGAGATGAAGTGTGTTGCCCGTGAGAGGGTCTGGTGGCGGGTTCGTGGCTGGGTCAGCCCGTGAGAGGTTCGGTGTCCTGAGGGAGTCAAAAACGTGATGGATTTTGCAAGTTCAGTCCAGGCCTACGCCGATCTGAAAATTTAGATAGGCATACGGAATCTTCTCGGCGCTGCAACCATGATCACCCTCGTTCCGGACCGCAGATCACTGATTGTCTTAGCGTCGCTGCTAACCGCGATGACACTGGTCAGTGGTTTGCTTCTGGCGTTAGAGCCCAGCGGGTTTTCTTCTGGTACGCGGCTGGCGTTGGCGTCTCTCGACGGGCAACGACAAGACGATGGTCCGGGACTTTTTACGCTAGGGCCCGGAGTCGAGCTGGGGCTGTGGTCGGGGATCGCGATCCGTCAAGGCGGGCCGGCCGTGTCACGCTTGACTGATGAGTCGCGGCGGGACTATGGCGCATACCATTTCTGGATCGAAAGCGATCGCGACGGGCAAGATGGCCGGATCAGGATCAGCCCTCACTGGCGTAGCCAGAAAGAACTGTGGGGATCAAGCGGTGACGATCGCCCCCGGGCCGTCCGGATCTATCTTGCGACGCCCGATGGACTGGCCACGCCCACGGATCAGCAGATCGCGTCACTGCTTTGGTTGGTTCATCGTTTGCAACTCCGCTGCCATGTGCCCGCTGGGCAGGTGACTCTAGACGACGAACTGGACCGGCCTCATATCCAACGCGCCGGCCACCGCCGCTGGCTGTTCCCGGTGGCGCAGTTCCGCCAGCAGCTGCTGACGCTAGCTAGCCCGTGAGGGCCCCGTAAAAGGGCGCGACGGTGATGGTGTTTTGCAGTCGGCTGTTATTATACCGTGATGGATTACGATGATGGGTATGCGACGTGTGCCAAGACCTACGCGACGCTGAGGATTTATCCCGGCTCAATCGATCCCTCGGAGGTAACCCGCCGATTGGAGATTACGCCCTCAGTGATTCGGCGCAAAGGTGAACGAAGGAAGAAAGACAACCCAAGATCGGTCTCCAAGATCAATGCCTGGTTTTTGACCTCTCAAAGCACTGTCATTTCTAAAGACACCCGGCGTCATATTGACTGGCTGATTGACCAGGTCGTGCCTCGCAAAGACGCCCTTCTGACTCTCCAACAAGAGGGTGTGGCGATGGATATCTCCAATTATTGGCTGTCACAGCACGGCGATGGAGGGCCTGCCTTAAGCCCGAAACAAATGACGGGTCTGATCGAGCTGAACCTGGAGATATGGTGGGACTGCTATTTCTGCGGCGAGGACGATTAAACCTCGATAGCCGGCGGCGATGTCCGGATTACCCGCCGCCCCCGCGCGGCGAGCTGGCGAGTTGGATATATCGCGAGCGTAGCTCATAGAGGGTGGTCGAGATCATCGCGGATTCGTCTTCGGACAGGTTGCCCTTGGTTTTTTCTTGGAGCACCGACAGCAGGTCGATGTGATGCCGAGCCAGGTCGAGGTTCTCAAACCGCTGGCCAGTCCGCGGGTCGGGGATCGCGCCCAGCGCAAACAGGGCCTGGGTGACCATCGTGCTCACGAGCGTCTCGAACGACGCGGGCGGCAGCCCCCCCCCCGGCCCAGACGGGCCCGGACCGGTCTGGGCCTGGTCGTCTTTAAGCTTCTGTTCGAGCTTTTCCTTCTCGGCTTGGGCCTGGGCTTTCCAGTCGCTATCGACGTGAATCTTCGGGGCTTCGTTCTGTGTGTTCATCAGTAGCTCCACAAACATTTCACGGGTATGTAAGCCTCATACCATATCGTGCGGTCTTTCCCGCAGCAACGCAAGGCTCCCAGCATCATTCAAATAGGGTTTCGTGATCTATAGACCATAGAAGAGATAGCCCGGCCATGCCCTTGCATACGGATTGAGAAGCGCGGGCCTTATTTCGCCCCAACGAAAAAAGCAAAAAACAAATACTGATATATAATTATTTGTCTCGCGAAGAAAATAGCGCCACACACGGCGGGTCGTTAAAAAGCTTCATGACCAAAGCCCACGGCAATAACGTTTTGTAGCCATCTGAGGCATCGGTGGCATGTGAAAGATGAAAGAAGCCTTTATGGGGTTTACCACATCCGCTTGCCTATTTTTAATACAAAATTAATTCTATAATAGATTTGATGTCAGGCCATCTCGCCCAGATTTTTGGTAAAATAGTGTATAAATATATTTTGCATAAAATAGATTTCACGAAAATCTGTCAAAACAAGGCTCAATATCATTTAATTTGATATATTTATTGTCTTTTAGCCTATCAATGTGCTATGATTATTAACGATTATTTTTATATCTAATATGGCCTGACTTTGGAGGGGTTGGGTTATATGTGTTTCACTATTCAAAACTCAAATCTATTTATTTTGGAGAGGCTGCTATGAAGAAGGTGTCGAAGGTTAAAACCGCAAGTTCTCAGGGTGTGGTGATCACGATGTTCTTGGCCGGATTGGGGATGGGGCCACAAGCCCACGGCGAGGAGATGGTTTTTGGTTTGAAATCCCAAGGCAGTGGCCCCGTCGTCGGGGAGGTGCCCAATTCCATGACCCCGGTTCGGCTGTACTCTTTTGCCCCCGATGGCAGCCAGTTCGCAGACCTGGGCCTGGTCCAGCGAGGCGGTGAAAACATCGATGCCGACGCGCTGGCCTCGTCACCGGCACATGGCCTGATTGGGTTTGAGATCACCCACGACCCCGCCGGGGCCGCCACGGCGTCGGCGATGATCTCGATCGATCCCACCACCGCGGTGGCCACGGTGGTCGGAACCCCCCTGGCCGGGAACATCCGCGGCGCCACCTTTGATGCCAACGGCGTGCTGTGGGCGGTGGACGCGGACTCGAATGAGCTGCTGCAGATCGACCCGTCTTTTGGCACCGTGATCAGCGGAAGCACCACCGCGGTCTCCCTCGGCGGCAGCCCCTTTGACGTCGGCGACGCCGTGGACATCGCGGTGCGGGGCGACGGCACGCTCTACCTGACCTCGTGGGATACGATCTACACCGTCAACCCCCAGACCGGCCAGCTGGCCACCGTCCGCACCGATCCCGGGATCGCGCTAGCGGGCGCGACCATGACCTCACAAGGCGATGACGGGACCCTGATCACCTATGAGATCAACGGGACCGATGACATTTTCGGTTACAACGTCGATGACCCTGGTGCTGCCCGATCGGATATCCTGATCGACATCCTGCCCGCCCTGGCGTACTTCAACGCCGGCCGCGGCGACCTGACCAGCATCGTCGTCACCCCGGTGCCGATCCCCGAGCCCTCGGCCCTGGCCACGATGGTCGCGATCGGCGGGTCGATCCTCTTGCAACGCAGGCAACGACGCGTGTCCATCTGATCCATGGACTACAGACTCAACGCGACCCTTCCAGCCACGGTTGGAAGGGTCTTTTTTTTGGGGGGGATCGCCCTGGTGAGATAACGATGCGTCAGATGGGGGCTGGCCAGCCGAAAACCTTAGCCGCGGGCTGTCACCCCCGCTGCGGCAGCCGCGTCGACAACCATCTGTCCTTACCGGTCCAGGGTGGCCGCAAACTATCCCATCGACCTCGCCTTAGCGGTCTTGACCCAGTTGAGGAATTGCGGCTTGGTCAAAGCCGAGTTCGAGTCGAGCTCCCGCCCATGGGGGGAGAAGATGAACATGGTGGGGATATAGCGGACCCCGAAATCACTCGCAATCGAGCTGTTAGGCCCGCCACGCTGGGTAAGATCGATCGCGACCGTCACGTACTCCTGTCGGAGGTACCCCGCGACCTCCGCATCGGTGAGCACGTTCTTTTTTAGGCTCTGGCACGGGGGGCACCAGTCAGCGGTAAACAGCACCAGCATCGGCTTGTCGCTGGACTCACTAGCCTGTATCCCCGCATCCATATCATGGAGCCAGCCCTCCATCACGGGGGGGCGATTTGCTAGCTTCCACACCGCCCACCCGCCGCCAATAAACAGCAGCAGCAGGATGACCGTGACCAGGCTCGATCCGTGATGACGTGGGGGGCGTGATCGCTTCAAAGTCTCAACTCCTATCGGGAGGACAACGTTGACCGTCGGTGGTGCCCCGGTGTCTGCCGTCCTGGGGACTCCAAATCATTCTACGGTCACGCTCTTGGCTAGGTTCCGGGGTTTGTCCACGTCGTGGCCACGCAGCACCGCCGCGTGGTACGCGATCAGCTGCAACGGGATAACGTTGACCAGCGGTTGGAGCGGCTCGGGCACGTCCGGGACGGGGATCACCACGTCGGCGAACCGCCCGATCTCCTCGTCGCCTTCGGTCGCCACCGCCAAGATGCGCCCGCCACGGGCGCGGACCTCCTGGATATTCGAAACCACCTTGTCGTACTGGCTGCCGCGGGTGGCCACGAACACGACCGGCATCCCGTCGTCAATTAGCGCGATCGGGCCATGCTTGATCTCCGCCGCCGGCATCCCCTCAGCGTGGATGTACGAGATCTCCTTAAGCTTTAGCGCCCCCTCAACCGCCACCGGGTAGTTATAACCGCGGCCCAGGAACAGCCAGTTCTCGCGATCGATGTATTGCTCGACGTGGGTACGGATCTGGTCCGATTCTTCGAGCACGGTGGCGACGTGATCGGGCAGCAGTTCGAGTTGCTTGAGGTATTCTTGAACGGTCTCGTTCGAGAGGTATTTGCGGCGGCCCAGGTACAGGCTCATGAGTGTGAGGACCACGACCTGCCCGATGAACGCCTTGGTCGACGCGACGCCGATCTCCGGGCCCACGTGCAGGTACACCCCCGCGTCGGTCTGACGCGCGATCGACGAGCCGACCACGTTCACGACCCCCAGGGCCGTGGCCCCGCGTTGCGTGACCTCGTGCAGGGCTGCCAGCGTGTCGGCGGTTTCACCCGATTGGCTAATCGCCACCACGACCGAGCCCTCAGGGATGACCGGGTTGCGGTAGCGCAGCTCGCTGGCGTATTCACAGCGGGCGGGGACCCTAACGAAATCTTCAAAGAGGTACTGGCCGATCAGCGCCGCGTGGTAGGCCGTGCCCTGGCCGGTGAGGATGAACTGCTTCACGGACGCCAGGTCCCGAGCCTTGTCGTTGAGCCCGCCCAACACGACCTGGCCCTGGCGCTGGTCGATCCGACCCCGCAGGCAGTTGCGGATCGAGTCGGGCTGTTCCATGATCTCCTTGAGCATGAAGTGGGGGTACCCGCCCAGCTCGATCTCATCGAGGTCGAACTCCAATTCGCTGACCTGCCGAGACACCGGCTCGTTGTCGATGGTCGTGGTCTTGAACTCGACCGACCAAGGCCCGCCGTGCGGGGTGAGCTTGTCTTCGGGCCCGGCGCAGAGCTTGACGACCTGGTAATCGTCGAGGGTGAACGCGGACGTGGTGTGGGCGACGATGGCCGAGGCGTCGGAGGCGACGACGTAGCTGCGGTCGGCGATCCCGACGATCAGAGGCGATCCCTTACGGGCGCAGACGAGGGTGTGCGGCTCGGCGTCGGAGGCGACGGCGATGGCATAGGCCCCGACGATCTCGCGAAGGGCGGTCTGGACCGCTTTTTCGAGGTCACCTTCGTAGAACTCGGCGATCAAGGCCGCGAGGACCTCGGTATCGGTCTGGGAATGGAACAGGTGGCCTTTCTCAGATAGATAACGGTGCAGAGGGGCGTGGTTCTCGATGATCCCGTTATGGACCACGGCGATCCTCGCCCCGTTGGGGGCGGTGCCGAGATGGGGGTGGGCGTTGGCCTCGCTGGGCGGGCCGTGGGTGGCCCAGCGCGTGTGGGCGATGCCCAGGCACCCGTCGTGATCATCCGGGGATGGGTCGGACTCGATGAGCGACTCGAGGACCGCGACCCGACCCACCGACCGGTGCAGGGATAGCTGCCCACCCTTTATGGTCGCCACCCCGGCCGAGTCGTAGCCGCGGTATTCGAGCCGTTTAAGCCCTTCGATCAGCAGTGGGACAGCGGGTTTATTGCCTACGTAGCCGACGATGCCGCACATCGGGACCTCCTGGTTTAGAGTTGGATGGGCCTCTATGGGTGGGTATCGGCTCGATCACGGGGCGTTTTATCGAGTCTTATAGAAAATGAACGATACGGCGGGTGTGGGGCACGCCTGTGAGGGTAACACTGCGCAGCTGCCCGTCGGCCGCGTCACCATCGGCATAGCAGGTATATCTCTTCCAGAGTGATCCCTGTTGGGCAATAATTTTTGAGCTGTAACGACGGGCCTAAGCGGGGGTGCAACGGTAGCCGATGTGAGGGGCCTATGGAGGATCCGCGCCTGTTGATCTATGACGATGGCCAAGGGCATTGGGGGCCGATGACCGATCTGCGCCCCGTGTTTGAGATCCGCACCGGCGCGTTGACGCATCGTCAGCGGATCGAACGAAAACTCGATCGCATTGCCGATGCCGTGATCGTCCCCGAAGCACTCGCAGATTTAGTTGCTGAGAACGAATCAGCGGCTGAGGTGAACCCCGCGTTGGGTGACGGTTCATGGCTGATCATCAACGGCCGGTGGTCGGGGATCGTCGCTGGCGATCGGGTCCGTGATTTGCCACTGGGTCGCGGATTGATCCAAGAAGACGGGCAGGTCGTCGCCCTGCACTTGGATCGAGGTCACGCTACGGCGTTGATCAATTCAGGTTTTCAATCGATCCCTGAAGGGGCGGCGATCGAGCGTTTGCCTGAGAACGTGCTGCTCGAACGCCCGTGGCACATCCTCGACGAGCTGGACATGACCCTGCGCGACGACCTCGACGGGTTTGACCTGCCGTGCCCACGGGTCGAGGAGCACGGCGCGGCGGCATTCGGGGATCACAAGGTCATGATCGCGCCCGACGTGGTGCTACAGCCTCGCGTCGTATTCAATACTCAGCTTGGGCCGATCGTGATCGACCACGGGGCGATGATCGGGGCGCTGAGCGTGCTCGAAGGGCCGTGCTACATCGGTCGTGACTGCGTGGTGAATTGTCAAACCCATATCCGACCCCACACGGTGGTCGGCCCGGTGTGCAAGGTCGCTGGGGAGATCAGCCACACCGTGATCCAGGGGTACTCAAACAAGGGCCACCACGGGTACCTGGGCCATAGTCTCGTCGGGCAATGGGTGAACCTCGGGGCGGCGACGAATGCCAGTAACCTCAAGAACACCTATGGGGAGATCCGCATCGAGCTAGAGGAAGATCACCCCGAAGCGACCGGGCGGATCTATCACGGCCCGATCCTCGGCGACTACACCCGCACCGCGATCGGCACCCGCCTGCTGACCGGCTCGTGCATCGGCACCGGCTCGATGATCGCCCGGTCGGTCTACTGCCCCAAGTCCGTGGACCGGTTTAGCTTCGTCACCGACTCGGGCATTGAACGTTATGACATCGACAAGTTCCTAGCCACCGCCCGGGTGATGATGGCGCGACGGGGACGCGACTTGACCCCTAGCCTCGAAGCGAGATTGAACCAGCTCCAAAGCGGCGGCGGGTGGGAACATCCCGCCTCTGGTTTTGTCACCTACAGCTCAAACTAAGTCCACGCGTGGGTTAGTTGCGTGACAACCGCCAGTAAAGGTGCCCCGTGGCGACCGCCATCAACATCGGCCCCAACCACAGCAACCCTAGCCCCACCTTCAGCGATGACTTGGCGCTGGACGTCAGGTTCTCGCCGCTATGGACCAAGATCACCACCACGATCGCGGGCACGAAGCTCCAGAAATACGCCACCAGGGGCATCGTGTGGGTCATCTTCAAGCTCAAGACCGAGCTCAGCAGCAGCACCAGCATGCACGAGACCGCCAAGGCCGCGCGCTCGTGGAGCTGCGCCAAGGCCGTGCGGTACAGGCTCAGGATCTGGTCGCGGAGCTTCTGGGCCGCGGTCCCCACCATGCTGCTGTCACGAAGGGTCATCGACTGCCGCAGCAGGGTATCGATGGGTAAACCCCCGAGCGGTTCGAGCACCGGCTGGGGGTGGTAGCTGCGCAGCGTCGGCAGCGTGGCCCGCTCGGTGGGCTGGCCCTGCAACGACGCGTCGTAGACCCGTGTGTTTTCAAGATCGATACAAACCCACGGCTCGGTGTGGGTCTCGGCGACCTCGATCCACAGATCTCCGGACTCGGCTTCGATCCGGCGGGTGATCAGCCCATCTCGTCGGCAGTTCACACGCACCGGCAGGGTCGGGTCGGCCTCGAGGCGGAGGCCCTGGTCCACCTGGGCCACCTGCGGGGCGGAAATGACGAATTGCTGGCCCGGGTTCGACCCCAGCAGCGTCACCGATCGGCCGCCGCCTCGGGCACCGGTAAGGGTGCTTCGGATCTGATCCAGCAGTTGCTCAGCGGCGATCGCTTCGGCGAGGTAACGCTTGTGCTCGCGGACCACGTCGTACCGCTCGGGCTGCTGGGCCAGGGTCCGCAGCTGGGGCCAGCTCAGGAACCGCGGCTTGTCACGGAACGGCTGGGGCAGCCGAACCCCCGGGACCAGCCACTTCTCGAGCCATACCAGATCGCCTCGCGCCGCGTCGTGGTACATGACGTCCTCTAGCCCGATCGTCACCCACACCTCATCATCGACGGGGTACAGCAGCAGGTCGGCGCGGGCGGCGGTGCTATCGCTACGCAGCCGACCCGACTGGTCCACCCGCCCTACGGCCACGCCGCGCAGGCGGATCAGCTTCGACGGCTGGTACCGGCTTTCAGGGTTGACCGGGGGCGGCTGGGTGTCGTCGGCGGCGTCGGCGTAGAGGACGATATCCCCCAGGGCGACCGGCCGGCCGGCCTTAACCTGCTGGACCAAGACCTGGGTGAGGTCTTTCTCCACCATCGACGCCGTGCGGCGGTAGAAAGAGGGGACCACCCAGTTGCTGAGGTAGAACAGCCCCATCGTCAGGATCAGCCCGGTCACCAGCACGGGCATGAGGATCATCCGGTAGCTCATCCCGCTGGCGCGGCAGGCGGTCAGCTCGTTGTCGGCTACAACCCGGTTGAACACCAGCGTCGCCGCGAACGCCCCCGCGAACGGGGTGACGAAACCCAGCATCGTGGGGGTAAGAAAGAACACGTACTTGACCATAGCCACGGGGCCCAGCAACCCCTGGCTCAACGGCTTGATCGCCGCCGCGAGGCTGATCACGAACACCAGCAGCGCCGTGGTCATCACCAACAAACGCAGCAAGTCTTTGAGCAGGTAGCGGTATAAGGTCCAGGGCATAGACGGGTCCGGCCGGGGCCTGTCAGTTAGGGTTGCGATGATCGCTGGTTATGTTCAGAAACAGGCGGTATCGTTCGTTCGGTCCTGTGCCCCGCGTCTTAGGCGACCGGGGACGGGTCACGAGGATCAAGATAGCCCCGCACCGACGCCAGGGTCACCGGGCTCGGGAAGCCCCAGGCCCTCCGGGATCGGCACCCCACATTCCGGGCACGCGGGCTGCCCGAGACTGCCCCGCAGGTCGTACCCGCAAGCCGTGCACACCAGCTCCGGGAAGATCTTCCACGGGCCCCCGTACTGCTGGAGAAAGTATAAGGGGTAACAGAGGCTGAAAACAGAAAACGGCAACAAGATCACCGTCCCGACAAAGGGGATGACCGTCGTGCAGCACGACAGGCAAGTGGTTGCCAATGAAAGGAACGCGATCACGATCCCCAGCAAGAATCTCATCCCATAAAACAGGGAAAACGTCCACTTATGCCCCTGGAAGATCTCGTTGAGGAACAGCCGAAACGCCCGGGTCGCAGACAGCTGCCCCATGTACATGATGGGCGCCACAAAATCGAATAAACACGCGTTCACAGCGACGGTGACCAACGCGCCGATCAGCATCAAGATCGATCCCACCGCCATCCCGACCAGCCCGGGGTAACCCAGTTGGCGGGCCTGGATATCCGGCCAGGCGATCCCCACGCCCAGACCCGCGCTAAGGGCCATCCACCCCAGCCCCGCCAGACTCAGCACCACCCGGAACCCTAACAAGCTGTTGCCCTGCCGTTGAAACCTCTTCCAGGGCTGCCAGACCCACCCCCGGTTGTGCACCACCCCGTCGAGAAACATAAACGTGCCCCGCGAGCTGACCCACATCACCGCCAGCACCACTCCCGCGGTCACCAGGGCCGCCGCGATGCCCAAGATCGTGGCCTGCGTCGGGTCGAGCCCCCGGACCCAGTTCATCAGCAGGTCCAAGGGATCGTGGCTGGGCGATCCTGGGGGCGGGGTCGGACCCGGGGCGCCGGAACCGGGAAACGTGACCCCAAAATTCAGGTTCGCCCCGCTGCCCCGCCCGCACTGCGCTAAGAAAGCACAAAAACCAAGCGATATCCACTTGCCGAACTGAAAAGGCTGAAAAAGGATCCGCTGGACTCGCCGGGTCGACGAACGGATCGGGGCTAAGACGGATAACGACATGACAGCTATCGTACCCGCTGGCCCTGCCGCCGGCGCGAGGCCTGAGATGGGCGTCATCGACCGCGCGGCCCGCACCGGTCGCGAAACGTACCTGTTTTAAGACCCACCCGCGACGGTCCGGGGCTGCTATTCGATGCCGCCCTTGAGTTGTTTGAATGGCTTTTTCTTGGCCAACGAAAGCCTCGACGAGGAGGATCCGTGCCGGTCTTGCCCCAACGACGGGTCCTGCGCCGACCCATCGTCTGATCGGCCCGCCGACCGCAGAGACAGGCTCATCCGACGCTGCTGCTCATCAACCCCGATCACGCGGAACGGCTTGCGGTCACCAGCTTTGAGCACGTCCTCGACCTGCGCTACCCGGTGATCGGCCAGCTGCGAGATGTGCACCAGGGCCTCGATCCCGTCTTCGATCTCGACAAACGCCCCGAACGGGGTGGTCGACAAAACCGTCCCCTCGACGGTGCTATTCTTTTCGTACCGGCTCTCGGCCCCGATCCACGGGTCCCCATGGGCTTGTTTGAGGCTCAGGGAGATGCGGCGCTTCTCGAGGTCGATCTCCAGGACCATCACCCGCACGGTCTGTCCCTCTCGGACCACGTCCGCGGCTTGGCGAATACGTTTCCAGCTGATTTCCCCCAGGGGTAACAGCCCCTCGACCCCGGGCTCGAGCTCGACGAACGCCCCGAAGTTCGTGGTGCGGGTCACCGTGCCCGTGACGTGGTCGCCCGCCCGGACGGTCTGCTGGACCATGTCCCACGGGTCGGGGGCGACCTGCTTGATCCCCAGGCCCACCCGTTCATTTTCCCGATCGATCTTGAGGACTTTGACCTCAACGCTCTGGCCCGTTTTGACCACCTCCTTCGGGTGGTGGACCCGCTGATAACTCATGTCGCTCACGTGCACCAGCCCGTCTAGACCGCCGATATCGACGAACGCCCCGTAGGCCATGACGCTCGTGACCTTGCCCTCAAGGACCTGCCCTTCTTCGAGTTCTTTCCAGAGCTTTTCACGGGCATGGCGACGCTGGATCTCGAGGTACTCCCGCCGGCTGAGCACGACTTTCTTGGATCGGCGATCGACCTCGCGGACCACGGCGATGTATTTTTCACCCACGCAGGTCTCGAGGTCTTCGATGAACTGATGGCCGACCTGGCTGGCGGGCATAAACGCTCGGATCCCCCCGGCGATCTCCATCTCGAGCCCACCTTTGTTGGCCCCCGTCACCCGGGCCTCGACCGCGGCGCCGCGTTGGATCCCGTCCCACGTCGCCCGCCCGACCGCGCCTTCTCGCGAGAGGTGGACCAGGCCCTGGGCCTCGTCGTGGCGATCGACGACGAAGTCCATAATGCTGCCCAGCTTCGGGGCACGGTCGAATTGGCTTAACGGGACCAGGCCCTGATCCTTGCCCCCAAAACCCGTAAGGGACACGAACACGTCTTCACCGCGGAGGTCAATGATCCTTCCACGAACCAGCCGACGCTCGACCTGGGCCTGGGACCCTTTACCGGCTGATTCGGGCACGGGCTGGTCCTGTTCGACGCGACCGGATAGCTCCTGCATCAGCTCGTCGTAGCTGCGGCCATCGAGTTGCTGGGCGATCTCTTCCTCCAGGTTCTCAAATTCGTCTATCATGGGATGTAGGCTTCCGATGGATCATCGGGTATGCATAACCGACGGATGAATGGGGTTAGCTCTTTCCACGGTCGGGCTTCTCACGTCTCGGTCCCGTACCCATAGTTTACCGCCGCGGAGATGCTGATCCAAGTTTGATCGTGGATTTTGTCCAAGTTTAGCCCGCCTGTGATCGAGCCTCGGGTTGGAACACACCCCGCAGGGTGTCGATCTGACCCCGGAAGTCTTCATCACGCTTCCAACTCGCTAAAATCAACCTAGAGCGTTGCCCGAAAGGGTGTACGATCTCCGCCGCGAGCCACGACCGTGAGGCAGCGGGTTCCGCGTGACGTAATGATCTCCAAAAGTCGTACACGAAATCGGGCAACGCTCTATGATCAGCGGCATGGCCGTGACGGGAGATGTTCTGATGCGGGCCCAGACAAGATGGTGGCACAACGAAGGGGACAAGGTCGTGTGCACGCTGTGCCCGCGGCAGTGCCACATCCCTCAAGGCCAGCGCGGGTTCTGCTTCGTGCGGGCCAACGTCGACGGCAAGCTAGACCTGACGACCTACGGCCGCAGCTCGGGGTTCTGCATCGACCCGATCGAGAAAAAGCCGCTCAATCACTTCCTGCCCGGCACGCCGGTGCTGTCGTTCGGCACCGCCGGGTGCAACCTGGGGTGTAAATTCTGCCAGAACTGGGATATCTCTAAGAGCAGGCAGATGGACCGGCTCGCCGACTACGCCAGCCCCGAAGCGATCATCGCCGCCGCCAAACAGACCGGCTGCCGCAGCATCGCGTTTACATACAACGACCCGGTGATCTGGGCTGAGTACGCAATCGACATCGCCAAGGTCGCTCGCCGTGAGGGGGTCAAGACCGTGGCGGTCACCGCCGGGTACATCAGCCCCGAGGCACGGACGGAGTTTTACCGGTGGATCGACGCGGCCAACGTTGACCTCAAGGCGTTTACGGAAACTTTTTATAGAAACCTCACCCAGACCCACCTCGAACCCGTGCTTGAGACCCTCCGCTACCTCAAGCACGAAACCGACGTGTGGTTCGAGATCACCAACCTGATGATCCCCGGGGAAAATGACAGCCCCGCAGAGACCGCCCAGATGTGCGGCTGGATCGTCGACAACCTCGGCCCCGACGTGCCGGTGCACTTCACCGCGTTTCATCCTGATTTTAAGATGATGGATCACCCCCCGACCCCGCACGAAACACTCATCCGAGCCCGCCAACAGGCCCTCGACGCGGGGATCCAGTTCGCCTATACGGGCAACGTGCACGACGCCGCGTCGGGCAGCACCTATTGCCCAGCGTGTGGGGTGGCGATGATCGAGCGGGACTGGTACGAGCTGGGGGCGTACCGGCTAAATCATGACCGGTGTTGCTACTGTGGGACGCAGATCCCCGGGGTTTTCGAGCAGGTCCCCGGCCATTGGGGACGCAAGCGGCAGCCGGTGAGGATCAGCGGACGCAGTGCTTAAATCGTTATGATTTCAGAGAATGTTACCTAAACAACCCAATTGCCATAATCCCTACCAGCGGCAAAATGGACCTCCTAAGGGCTCGTCGAACAACCCGTTAAATTCACAACCCCAGAAGTTGAGGTATAATATCTGTAACAAAAAGACTACGATGAGGCTCAGTGAGAGGGAGTCGCACACATTATCCTATCAGCGGTAACGTGGTAACGATATATTAACGTGGAACATTGCGGACGCCGCGACGATAGGGCGGGAGGCAAATTCTCCTTTGTGATAGGGCAAATTTCATGAATCAACTGTGCAGACTCGTCAGCCGGCTGCGTCGCCGGCTATGGGGTTTTGACCTAGTTCTGGCTTTTGGCTTGGTCGGCGTCGTGAGCACCGGGTGCGAGGTCGATTCTTTTTTTGACCCGTCGGTCTTGGGCCGGTGGGAGCGCACCCCGGTGGTGCTGCCGATCCTCGATCAGCTCGACGTCATCGACGAACCCGAGACCCAGGTCTCTGGTTTGTCCGAGGTCCAGCCCCAGGACTTGATCCCGGTCGTCCATGAATACGTGATTGGCCCCAGCGACCTGATCACGGTCACGGTTTTCGAACTGGTGCGTCCCGAGCTCGAATCGGTCCAGACCCGGCGGGTCAATGAGCTGGGGGCGATCCGGCTGCCGATGATCGGCACCGTTCAGGTCGACGGGCTGACTCCAAGCGAGCTGGAGAACCGGATCATCGAGATCCTCGACCAAAAGGGGATCCTCAAGGACGCGACCGTGAGCGTGATTGTCCAGGAAAGCCGCCAGAACACGTTTAGCGTCATCGGCGAGCCGCGCATGTCGGGCACCGCGGTGGGCACGTACGCGATCCTTAAGACCGACTTCCGTCTCTTGGACGCCATGGCCATGGCCCGCGGCGTTTCAGGCGCGATCAAGACGCTATTTATCATCCGCCAGGTGCCGCTGGACCAGCGTGAACAGGAGGTGATTAAAGGCCCCCAGCCCCCGCGTGACGAAGCGCCCCTGCCGCCAAGAGACCCCAGCGAGCTGATCGATGACCTGCTCCGGGGGGTCGACGAAACCGCCGCCGACGATCCGCAGGCCCCACAAACCCCAGCCGGCTTGGAGCGAAGCCTCGACACCGCCACCGATTCGGGCGGCCACTGGGTCAACATCGACGGGAAATGGGTCCGCGTAGAACCCTCCAGCCCCGGTACGGGAGATCGGCTGCCCGCCGAGGCGATGGTGACCCAACGGATCATTGAGGTGCCCTACGACCGCCTGCTCGACGGGGACATGCGGTACAACGTCATCATCCGTCCCGGGGACGTGATCCGGGTGCCCCCGCCGGTCATCGGCAACGTCTACATCGGCGGGGCGATCTCCCGCCCGGGGACGTACGCCCTGCCCGGGGATAAGGACCTGACCCTCAAGCAGCTGATCTTCGCCGCGGGCAACGTTTCCCCACTGGCGATGCCCGAACGCGTCGACCTGATCCGCCGCGTCGACAACGACCAAGAGGCGATCGTCCGCCTCAACTTACGATCGATTTTCGAGGGCGAAGAGCCCGATTTTTACCTCAAGCCCAACGATACGATTAACATAGGCACCAGCTGGGTCGCCACCCCGCTGGCCGTCATCCGCAATGGGTTTAGGATGAGCTACGGGTTCGGGTTTGTGCTAGACCGTAACTTCGGGTTCGATGTGTTCGGGCCCACGCAGAGTAACTAAGGAGACAGGAGAAATCCGCCACGCGTATCGCGTATCGGGGCCACCTCATCGTAAGTTGGCCGACTAACGCGGTTCTAACACGGGCGCCGCGGTGATCGGAACGGTGAATGCAGTAGAATGGACGGGGACCCCATGGGTGGAGAGGCGATTCTTTCGACCCTGAAAGAACCCGGGGATCGGAAAATCCGTGCCGCGGTAGGTAGAATAACATCCGATCGGTGTAGAATTTAGAACGCGGTGTTTCCAGATCCCCCTCAAGGACGAGACAGCGTCGCGACCCCCTGTGCCTATGAGCGTTAACCGGGGGTCCATGACATCTTCAAGCAAGACGGCGCTTGGGTGCCCCCTGACGGGCATCTGCGGTCTATGGATAAACGACAGCTCTGGTGTGGATCGTGACGGGCTGCTGACCTGGTCCCCACGGTCGATGCCGCAGTATAGCGGTGCCTCAAGCGGTTCCAAATCAAGCGGATAGACGCTCGAGGCCCTAACATCCAAAAGGGAGCGCCCAGGGCACCGGGTTTTCGCGGGCTGGTCTTGGTTCGCCTGCGTCAGGTCGAACCCGAACACCGGTCGAGACGTACGAGATCGAAGTGTGGAGCATAGGGATTTTAGATAAATATCAATATGAACGATGGGATCCATGACCACCACCTCCGCGCCTAGCCTTGCGGGCTCGCAACTGGCCCGGCCCCTAATCCCCCGTCACGGGTGGGTGCTGATCCTTGCGCTGGCGGGGATGTTTGTCACATTCCACTGGCACTTTATCTACCGGATGTACCGTATCGCCACCCACGAGTGGGGCGGCAACTGGTCTCACGCTTTGATTGTCCCGTTGATCAGCGCCTATTTCGTTTATCAGAATACCGACCGGATCGCCACTACTGCGTCGCGAGTCTACTGGCCGGGGCTGCCGGTGCTGATCCTTGGGATGTTCTGCTTCGCGTGGGGGATCTACCCCGGGCGCAACGACATGCTCCAGGGGTACAGCATGATCCTGTCTCTGTTTGGGATGGTGCTGTTCCTGCTGGGCCCGAAGATGATGCGGATCTTGTGGTTCCCGATCCTCTACCTGGCGCTGGCGGTGAAGATCTCCGACCGGTACTGGGAGCAGATCGCCTGGTACCTACAGCTGATCGCGGCCAAGTCGTCGACCGTGGTCCTGCAACTGATCGGGATCGACGCGGCGGTGGAAGGCTCGACGATCGAGCTGTGGTTCATGCGTGGCGGCCAGCTGGTTTCGGACAAGCTCAACGTCGCCGAAGCCTGCTCGGGCTTGCGGATGCTCATGGCGTTCATCGCCCTGGGCACGGCGATGGCGTACCTGGTCCAGCGACCGTGGTGGCACCGGTTGCTGATGCTGGCGCTGACCGTCCCGATCGCGGTGGCTGTCAATGTCGGCCGGGTCAGCACGTTGGGGCTGCTGACGATATTCAAAAAAGACTTAGCCAGCGGGGATTTCCACGTCTTCGTGGGGATCTTGATGCTGATCCCCGCCGCCGGGTTGTTCTGGTTGGTCGGGTGGGTCCTCGACCAAATTATGATCCGTGGCGACGACCCGCCTAGAACGACGCGTATCTCGCCACCCCAGCACGGGCAGGCAGCGCCGTGCGACTTGAAGACCTGGGTGAAGATGGGTGACCGGATCGCCATCGGCTTGGTCGTCGGGGGCCTATTAACCGCTCTGATCGGGATTGAGTTCGGCTTGATCCTGGCCATCTACCGCCCCGAGGCCCTCTTCGGCGGGCACCTCAGCAGCGAGGTGGCAGCCGTGTCTTCGGTTGCTGGTTTGGTGGGGCTGATCATCAGCGCTTGGGGGGTCCGCAAGCTCGTGGCGGGAGAATCCGTCCTGAACGCGGGGCCGCGCCCCGTCGCGACGGGGATCACCGCCGGGGTGCTGTTGATGGGGGTAATCGGGCTCAATGCCACGGTCCAGGCCACGCAGACGATCTTGATCAAGGAGCCGATCCCGTTGCGGAAAGGCTTCCACCTGTTGCCCGAACGGGTGGGCTCGTGGGAAATGGTCAAAGAGCGGCCGCGGCTGAGCGCCGAAGAAGAAGAGGCGTTGGGCACCCATGACTACACCTCGCGGGTCTACCGCGATATCGCCCAGCCCGAAGGGGTCCCCGGATCGTACGTCGAGCTGCACACCGCCTACTACACCGGGACCCCCGATACGGTGCCCCACGTGCCCGATCGCTGCTTCGTGGCCGGTGGGGCGCGGGGATCGACTACTTGGGCGAACCTGGCACTGACCGGGCCGCAATACCATCAAGAACAAAACGGCTGGTCCGCGCCCAGCAAGCTGGGGCCCGCCCGGGTCTACCTGCCGCGGACCCGGTTCGACACGACGGTGTTTACCTTCTCACACCCCAACGCCCCGTCGCGCTACCACAACGTGGTCTATTTCTTCGCGGCCAACGGCAAGTACCTGCGGTCTCCCGACCTGGTGCGTTGGCGCGGGTTCGATCCCAGAGACCGTTACAGCTATTACTGCAAGATCGAGGTGAGGGTGTTTGAAGTCGAGGACCCTCAGCAAGCCGCCGACCACGCGTCCTCGTTCCTATCCGCGATGATGCCCGAGATCATGGCCTGCTTGCCGGATTGGGTGAAGGTCACCCAGGGGACGCCACAGGACCCCCAGGACCCATCAAATCAAGACCCTGCAACGTAAGCCGTCCGGGGCAGATTGGAGCACTTCAACATGGCCGACCGTGTCAATACGAAATTCGTGGTGATCCTTATCGTAGTCCTGGTGGCGGTCACCAGCGTTGTAGGGATCGGGGTGTACCTGCGGCGGCCCAGCGTCGCTCAGCTGCTGGATCGCGGGGACCGCTACCTCGATCAGGGGCAGGTCGCCAAAGCGATCGAGCAGTACGGCCGGGCGCTCAAGAGCAAGCAAACCGATCCGGTCCTGATGCTGCGGTACATCGACGCGGTCGATCAGGTCCACACCTCCGACACCCGTCTGGCCCAAAAATACCTGGGTTTTCAGCAACAATTCTTAAACGAGCTGGTCACCCAAAACCCAGATAACGAAGACCACTTCGAGCGCCTGATGCAGCTGTGGATGAAATTCAACAGCTGGGACACGATGCTCGATCGCTGCCAGGCCACGCTAAGAACCCGCCCCGACCACGCCCTGGCCAAGCGGTACCGCGGGATCGCCCAGGTCCACCGCGTCTCACGGTATGACCTAACCCCTGAGCAGCGTCTCCAAGCCCGCGAAGACCTTGAGCAGGCCTTGGAACACCACCCCGAGAACCGTCAGGTGCTCTACCACCTTGCCCGATGGCACGTCTGGGAAGCCCAGCTGCTCGATCAGCCCGGCAACGACCCCCGGCTGTCGCAGCGCCACCGCCAGGAGGCCGAGCGATTGGCCCGCGCCTCCTTGGAGGCCCAGCCCGATGACCCCCAGCGCAAAATCGATCTGCTTGTGATCCTGTTACAGCTCAAAAAAGGCGACAGCCCCGAGGTCACGCAGCTAGCACGAAGCCTCGAGCAGCAGATTATCGACAACCCCAGCGACGTTCAGATGCTCTTGCAGTGCTCGACCCTCCTGCCCCAAGTCGGGCCCGCTCAGCCGCCCGACGCCCCCGCCGGTCTGCGGCAAGAGCAGGCGGCCGCCCAACTATCACGGGCCCAGAAGATCCTCCAAGCCGGGCTTGAAGCCAACCCTGATAGCCGCTCGTTGATGATCCAGCTGGGACGGGTCCTCCAGACGCAGGGCCACCTCGAGGAAGCCTCCGCGGTGTACAAGCAGGCCTACGACCTCCAGGCCCAGACCGAAGCGTTCGAGGCCTTCATGGCCGAGGGCATGCGGGTCACCGCCGCCCTGCACCATATCGATCTCTTGCTGGCCGAGGCTGAGCGGGCCGAAGCCGACAAACGTGATCAGAAAATCGCCGAAGCTCAAGCCCTGGTCCAGGAGGTGGGCGCGGGCCGCAGCGAGAACGGTGAGATCGAACTGCGCCATGGAAAAATCGCCATCCTCAAGGGCGATTGGCGGGCGGCCTCCAAGCACCTCGAACGCGCCAACAGCCAGCTCGCAGACGCCAACAGCCACGCCCTGATGTTGTCGGCCAAGGTCTGGCAACGCCTCGGCCAGCCCGGCGCCGCGGTAGAGCGCCTTGAGAAGGTCCTGCGGCTAGCGCCCCGACACCCTACCGCCCGGCAGAACCTGGCGCGTCTTTACCTGAGCCTGCGGGAATTCGATCTGGCGCGTCAACTCCTGGCGGAGTGGCTTGAAGCCGACCCCGGCGACATGCGCGCCGTCACCTACCAGGCCCAGCTCCTGGCCATGACCGGCCGGATCGACGAAGCCATCGAGATCTACCAACGCCTCGACCCTCAACAGAACCCCGAGCTGCTGCCCCAGCTGGCGCGGTTTTATCTCGCGGCCGGGCAACGGCCCAGGGCGATCCAGCTGCTCGAGGACCGGTTCCAGGAAGACCCTACCGACCTCACCGCCCTGATGCAGCTGTTACGGATGGGGGTCGACGACCCCAGCCAGGCGAACGCTTACATCGAAACCGCCCGCCAAGCCGGCGCCAATGAAGACGCCCTCGACGTGCTCGACCGCTACGTCCAAAGCGGCACCGATCAGGGCGAGCTGCTCGAAGAGCTGCTGGATCAACAAAACGACCCCGTGCGGCGCTACCAGCTCTTGCGGCGCATGGGCCGAGACGAGCAGGCCCGCGCCGAGCTGGCCCGGGCGGTGAAACAAGACCCTCAGAACCCCACGGTCATCGAGGCCCGTTTCGAGTCAGCGCTGCGGGACAAGGACTGGGACCAGGCCCAAACACTGGCCAACCAAGCCGCCGCGATCAACGCCGACGCCGCCGACGGGATGTTCTACTACGGCCGGTTAGCCAGCCGGCAAGGGGACTATCAGAGAGCCATCGACAGCTTCCGACACGGCTTGGATCAGCGACCGATTTTTTCCGACGGCTGGCGCCTGCTGGCCGACGCCCAGGACAAGGCTTCGTTGTATGACGCCGCCGCCGCGTCCTATGCCCAAGCCCTGGAGTACCGACCCAATGACGTGGCCGCCCTACGTGGTCTGGCGAAAATGTGTGAGAAGTTGGGCCGTCACGACCAGGCGCTCGAAGCGCTGCGGAACGCGGTGACGTTCGCTCCCAACAGCCGACAGCTGCGGGCCCAGTACCTGCGTTACGAATCCGCCCACGGTAACCTCACCGCGGCCCTTGATCACGCCCAGACCGTGGTCAAGATCGACCCCAACGACGCCAACAACCGCCGCAACCTGGCGATGCTCTTGGCCTCGGCGGGGCAGCTGGACGAAGCGACGCAGACCCTTGATCCGCTGCTGCAAAGCGACACAGTGGGGCTTGAAACCATCGCGATCGCCGCCAAGCTGCGGGCCGCTCAGGGCGACCCAGAAGGCGGCCGGCAGCTGATCCAGAGCCACGTCAATCAAATGGGGGACCAGGTCGATGAGAAAGCCTGGCTGACACTGGCCGATTACCTCATGTCCATCGGCCTGCGGGACCAGGCCTCGGCTGCGCTGCGCCAGGCGATCACGATCGAAGACCCCCAGGTCCGCATGGCCAGCCGCACCCTCGCGGACATGCAGTTCAAGAACCAGCAGTTCGATCAGGCCGCCAAGCAGTACGCGGACCTATGGGGGGCGTTCCCCAGCGAGATCAATATTGGTCTGCGGTACGTGGACAGCCTCCACCAGGCCGCCCGTTGGGACGAGGCCAAGCAGGCTCTCGACGACCTGGTCGAGGCGCACGGCGAGAATGAAACCGTCCTGCTGCTGCGGGCGGCCATCGCTCAGAGCGAAGGGTACGACGCCCAGGCCCTGAAGATACTCGACCGGGCCATCGAGATGGCGCCGCTGCGGGCCAAGCTGTATTACCGCCGCGCCGAGCTGCGATACCCCGACCCCACCCAGGAACCGGCGGTGATTGATGACCTCAACCAGAGCCTCGAGCTTGACCCGGAGCTGACCGCGGCTCACCACCTCCTGGCCAATCTCTACGCCCGTCGCGGCGACACGGGTCAGGCCGTAGCGGTCCTGCGGACCGTGCTCGAACGCAACCCGCGTAGCAGGGGTATCCGCAGGCGCCTGGCCCAGCTCTACCAAGAGAACGATCAGCCCACGTCGCTCCGCAAGCTCCTTGAAGACTCCGCCCAGCAGTTTCCCAGCGATCCCTTCTGGCCGCGGATGCAAGCCGACCTGGCGATCCGCGCACAAGACACCGACACGGCGCTGGAGAAACTCCGGCTCACGTTCAAGTTGGCCCCCACAAGTCGGAACCTGCTGGATCTGGTCGATACCCAGCTGCAGGTGGGTTTGGCCCGAGAGGCCCTGGCTGTGCTCGAACAGCACAACGACTTGGTCTCGGATCAGCCGCTGCTCAAAGCGATGAGGGGCCGGGCGCTAGCCGAGATCAACCCGACGGACCCTTCACAAACCGAAGCCGCCTTCACCGCCGCGGTACGGTCGAGTCAGACTCTTAACGAAGTGGTTCTGGTCCGGGAGAAGATGATCGCCGCATGGGGCGAGGAAAAGACCCGCGCCCTGCTGCTGCAGCTGGCCCAGGAAACCTCCGATGGGCTGATCGAGCTGGCCCTGGCGGAGTTCCATATGAGCAATAAGGACTACAAACTCGCCCGGTGGTGGATGGACCGGGTCTCGTCCAAGGTGGACGACAGCTCTGAGCTGAAACTGGACCACGACCGGATCGCCGCCTTATTATTGTATTATGAGGGACGCCACGATGAGACGCTCGTGGCGTATCAAACAGCGGTTAAGCGTCACCCCGATGACCTGATGATCCTCAACAACGCAGCGGACTTCCTGACCGAATACGCCGATCAACCCGGCGAGGCGTTGCCGCTGGCCAGGCGGGCTGCTCAGATCGCCCCGGATAACCCCCTCGTGCTCGATACCCTTGGCTGGGCCCTATTCAAGAACGGCCATGTCGAGCAGGGGTTAGCGGCGCTGCGGCGTAGCGCCAGGATCCGCCCGTCGGCGGTCAACAGCTACCATCTCGCCGAAATCCTCCTGCACCGCGGCGAAAGCCAAAGCGCAGAACTCATGCTCAACCAGGCCCAACAGCTCGCCCAGCAGGCCAATGATCAGCAGATCCTGCTGGCAGCAAATAAACGACTCGAACAGCTCATACACGCAAGCGAGGAACTCCAATGAAATCCGGTCCCATATCCCCCATCCCCAGATCGTCTCAGTCACTGTCGGGTTCTAAGCCCGTTGCCGCGTCGGTCCGTGCCAACGGGGCCACCGCCGCCCCTGAGGTCAGCCGGCTCAAGCCGGTCGAGCCCATGCGGGTAATCCGCCAGCACATCGTCTTGCTGTCGGCCACCGTGGTCGCCAGTTTGTTGATCGGCATCGTCGCGTGGTTGGCGCTGCGGCAGCTCTCGCCAGGCTTCACTTCCAAATCGCTGATCCAGGTCACCGGCGGGATCCGCGACCCGTACGAGAACGCCCAGACCGGCGCCGGCGTCGGCTCGACCAAGCTCGACGAGCTCGAAGCACTCATGCGTAACCAAGCCGTGCGGATGGAGCGGGACGAGGTCCTCCGAGCGGTGCTCGAGCGTCCAGACGTGCGGCAGACCGCCTGGTTCCAGTCTCTGCTCGATGACGGCCAGGCCGAGACCCTGGACAACTTCGAGGCGCGCAAGAAGCTCAGCAGGCAGCTGGCCGCCAATCCGATCAAGGGCTCGACGCTCATCGAGGTCTCGTTCACCACCGGCAATCGCGACGACCCGCAGATCATCCTCAGCGCCGTGCTGGAGGTCTTCCTCGACCAACTCGATGCGGAATCCAAACGCGGCTCGCACAGCATGCGACGCACGTTCACATCCGAACGCCGCCAGGCCGAAGAGAACATCCGACAGATCGACGAGCAGATCAAGCAGTTCGCCATCGAACACGACCTGCCCAACCTCCGCGCCCAAGACCACGAAGCGTCGCTGACCTACCGGCGCCACGCCGAGCTCAAGGCCCAGGTCGAGCTGTCTCTCCAATCCGCTACCGAGCGTTACAACGGCCTGCTCGAGGCCCAGCAACGCGGCACCTACACCCCCAGCCCCGATGAGATGGTCGAGGTCGAAGCCGACCCTGCCGTCGCCACCCGTGAAGAGCGGCTGCGCAGCCTACGCGAGCAACGCCGGGTCTACCTCGAACGCTTCGGCGATTCCCATCGGTCGGTCCGTGAGATCGACCTGCTGGCCCTGTCGGTCGAACAAGAGAAAAACGAAGAGATCGACCGTCTCTTACGCGAGCGCCAGGCGGTGCAGATCGAGCAGGCCAAGAAGGCAGTTGACGGCCTCCAGGCCCAGCTGGCGACCATCAGCGAGCAGCTGGACCTCGACCGCGCCAAGATGCGTGACGTGAGCCTGGTCCTCGAAGAGTACGAATCCATGCAGGAGCGCCGCCAAGCCGAAACCGAGCGCCGCGACCGAGCGGTCGAGATGCTCGCCGGCGCCACGATCCGCGACAAGCGTGACGACAGCGCCGAGGTCCAGCTCGTCTCCCAGGCCACCGAGGCGGAGATGAGCTTCCCCAAGCCGCTGGTCATCATCCCCGTGAGTGTGTTCATGATCACCGGGCTGGTCACCGGCATCGTGTTCCTCCAAGAGGTCCTCGACCAGCGGGTCAAGAGCCCCGCGGACCTGGCCCACGTGGCGTCGACCAAGATCCTCGGTGTCCTGCCCGATGCCGATGACGTCCCCTCCGGCCCGTCCCAGATCGAGGAGATCGTCCAAGCTGACCCCACCGGGCTGATCGCCGAGGCGTTCCGTCAGGTACGCACCTCGATCCTCTCGCACATGGACCGGCGCGGGTACAAGACCCTCATGGTCGTCTCGCCCCAGGCCCAGGGCGGGGCTTCTGTCGTGACGCAGAACCTGGCGATGAGCCTAGCAATTATGGGCCGGCGGGTCCTGGTACTCGACGCGAACCTGCGTCAGCCGGCGGTGCACCGGCTGTTCCATATCGGGATCGACCCCGGCCTCACCGACGTGCTCACCGGGGCAGCGCGGTTCGACGCAGCGGTCGTG
Source organism: Phycisphaeraceae bacterium (assembly GCA_965224205.1). GTDB lineage: Bacteria > Planctomycetota > Phycisphaerae > Phycisphaerales > Phycisphaeraceae > CBDCYN01. The sequence continues at coordinate 7,427 of CBDCYN010000027.1, read as the reverse complement.
AGCACCGACCAACCGGGCCTAAGCGTCCTGCCCATCGGCCGTATCGACAAGGCCGCCCCCGAGCTGCTCGAGAGCGGACCTTTCCGTGAGATGCTCAGTCAGCTCACGCGTCATTACGACCTGATCCTGATCGATGCCCCGCCGGCACTGCTGACATCCGAGTCGTGCCTGCTGGCTAAACAGGTCGACGCCGTGGCGGTCGTGGTCCGGGCGATCTCCGACATGCGGGGGATGATCACGCGGGTGCTCCGTCAGCTCGACGGCCAGCGGGCCGATGTCTTAGGGATCGTCCTCAACGGGGTCCGCTCCAGTGCTGGTGGGTACTTCCGCAAGAATTACGCCGCGTTCGACCGCTACCGCCAGAGGAACGGGGCGGCCAGCCCGATGACGTCCAAGCAAGCCGAAGAGGTCTATTCCTAACACCGCGGCGACGTGCCACGCCCCCGTCCGATCAATCATGTGTGTTTGGTCTTGTTAACGGTGAAAAGGGGTAGTGCGCCTGATTCATCTTTTGGTGCATTGTCTAAAGCGTTTTCTTAGAGCGTTTTGCGTCAATAATCGCCATATCCGCAAGAGGTGAAGTAGTTTTGGCACTCGGTGGGCGTGACGTCTGTCAGGGCATCGGCGATGGCGTCTTGGAGCGTGCCGAAGGTCTTGGCGGCGACGCGGCGTAGCCACGCCTTGACCTTGCTCCACAGCTTCTCGATCGGGTTCAGGTCCGGGCTGTACGGGGGCAGGTACCCCAGGTCGGCGTCGACGGCCTCGATCGCTTCGCGCACCGCGGCGGCTTGGTGACTCGAGAGATTGTCCATCACGACCACGTCACCCGGGCGCAACGACGGGGCCAAGAACTGCTGGGTGTAGGCCAGGAACGTCGCCGAGTTCATCGGGCCATCGACCACGACCGTCGCACCTTGGATCACCCCGTCGAGCCGGATCGCGCTGAGCATCGTGAGCGTCTTCCAGCGGCCGTGCGGGGTGCGGTCCACGCAACGCTGCCCGATCGGCGACCAGCCATACAGCCGGGTCATATCCGTCTTGGCCCCAGATTCGTCGAGGAAAACCAGATGGGCCGGGTCCACGAACCGCCGGGCGATCGTGAAGTTGTGGCGGCGTTGGGCCACGTCGGGGCGATCTTGCTCGGCGGCGATCAGCGACTTCTTTTGAGCGACAGCCCCAGCCGCTTCAACGCCCGGCACACCGTCGATTCCACGACGCCCAGGTTCAGCATCGCCCTCAACTGCTTGGCCGTGATCCCCGGCTTGGCCGCCACCGCCTCACGCATCCGTTGCTCATCGGCCGCCGTAAGCTTGACCGACCCCTTGGGCCCCGGCACCCCCGGCGTCAACACGCCCCGGCGGTGCCGATCACACCAGTCGCGAACCGTCGACCTCGCCACCCGAAACTGTCGTGATACCCCCGTGATCGTCTGACCCGACTCGGCGGCCCATACCACCCGCTTACGTAGATCCATCGAATACGCCATGACCTTGGCCTCCTTGCCAGAAATCTCTCTTATCGGCCAGCGGCGATTAATTACGCCAAGCGCTCTAATCCGTGTAGAGTTTATTTTTTCGATGGACCGAAAGAACCCGCTCCCTCACGGTCGCGGCTCGCTGTGAGGCTCTACACCAACTTCGAAGCCGCTGTAAAAGCTCAGGGTTCACGCCGCGAGATTGAGCAGGCGTTGAACGCAATGTTCAAATGCCTGTGTTGAGCCTTGGGTACGGGTGAGCATCGATCATTCATGGTGTAGGATCCATCATCGAGGTAATACGCATCTGGATTAATTCGTGCGTGACAGCGATGGGGTGTGGCAGATCGAACGCAGGTCCGATTCAGTCAACTGATTCCAGGCCTCGCGGCTGGCGGCGAACAGGTCGTCGTAGTCTTCGAACACCCGATTGCTCAGATAGTGGCTCTTGAGATAGGCCCACACCCGTTCGACCGGGTTCAACTCTGGGCTGTACGGGGGCAGGTGGTGGAGCGTGATGTTCTCGGGCACCTTCAACGCCTTGGCCACGTGCCAGCCAGCTTGGTCCAAGGCCAGCACCACGTGCTTGTCGGGACCGGCTTGCTCGCTGATGAACCGCAGGTGGGCGTTCATGTAACCGGTGTTGACCGTCGGGGCGAGCATCGCCGACGAATCGCCCGTGACCGGGTTGACCGCGGCGAACAGATACACCCATTCGTATTCGGTCTGCTTGATGGCCGTAGGACGCGAACCCTTCGGCGCCCACACCTTCGTAAGCGTGCCCTGCTGACCGAAGCGCGCTTCATCTTGAAACCACATCTCGACCTGCTTCTGGGGATACTCGTCTTGAACCTGTTCGACTAAAAGGGGGTTTCTTGTTTCCACCGAGCCATCGCTTCGGGATCGTTCTTGCGGTGGCGTGGCCGAGGCTTGAGGCATGCATAGCCCAGCCGGTGCAGCAGGTCGTAAGCCCCGTCGAGGCTGTAGGCCACGCCGAATTCTCGATCCAAGATCCGCACCACGTCTTTGCCCCGCAGCGTACACACGCCCCCGTCGACCCCCGGAAGCGGCCCCTCGTCAAGGCGTTTCATGAACGCTTGTTCTTGATCCTGGCCCAGCTTCGTGGGCGCCCCGGGCCGGGGTTGCTCGGCGAGCGCCCCAAGCCCGCCGTCGCGGTAGGTATAGGCCCACTTCTGCACGAACCGTGGGCTGCGATCGAGCTTGGCGGCAATCTGAGAAGCCGGCTGGCCCCGCAACGCCCCGTAAACCGCCCGGTAACGATCGCGTTGCTTGGCGTTGTGTTCACGGCCGATGCGTCGTTGCAGTTCGTCTAGGTCTTGGGGGGGGTGTAAAGAGATCTTCATCCTTGGCCTCCATGCCAAAAACCCAACATCATCTCGGCGTGATCAACCTTGATCACGCCACAACCTCACACCTTAACATATCGCGTACGAGTAAAGCATCCACCTGCGGAGCAGGTGGCTTTCAAGATAAGCCCCATAGGGGCGTAAAGTGCCTTGCCCCCATAAGAGGCAAGGACGAGGGGTTGTCGCCGGGAAATAGGGTATCTCAACGATCGGTACGTGCCTCGCGTTCTTGCTGATACTTCACGTACTTGCGGATCTTCTCGGCGTCGAGACCGACCGTTGACCCCCTCCTAGAAAATTGATCCAGGTTTTGTGAGAGAATCCAACCGGCCTTTGGCCGGAAAGGATTGCTCATGAAGAAGCGATTGATGCCGGAACAGATCGTGGCGAAGTTGCGTGCGGCGGACGTGGAACTTGGCAAAGGCCAGAAGGTGCCTACGGTGTGCCGGCAGCTGGGCATCAGCCAGCAGACGTACTATCGTTGGCGGACGAAATACGGCGGGATGGACCCGCAGATGGCCAAGCAGCTCAGAGCCCTTGAGAAGGAGAACGCCCGGCTCAAGAAGCTCGTCGCCGACCAAGCGTTGGACATGGCGATCCTCAAGGAGGCAGCCCGCCCAAACTTGTAGACCCCGAGCGTCGGCGTCGAGCCGTGGACTCGGTGCGTCGTCGTTTGGGGCGTGACAAGATCTCGCAGCGTCGTGCCTGTAAGGCGTTGGGCCAGCCCCGTAGCACGCAGCGTTACCTACCTAAGCAACCGGAGAAAGATCGGGCGTTGATCGAGGCGATGCGGCGGATCGCCGACGAGCGTCCACGGTTCGGCTGCGAGCGGGTGCATCCGATGCTTAACGCATCGGATGGGTCGGTGGGCTTGGGCCGTGTCCACCGGTTATGGAAACAAGAACACATGCAGGTGCCTAAGAAACAGCGAAAACGCCGTCGTTTACCGGGCCACAGCGGCAACGGCTGTATCCGTTATCGCCCCACCCACCGCAATCACGTCTGGTCGTACGACTTCGTGACCGAACGGACCGAAGACGGCAAGCAGCTGAAGCTGTTGGTGGTGATCGATGAGTACACCCGCGAGTGTTTGGCCATCGAAGCGGGCCGATCATTCACAGCCAAGGACGTGATCTTGACGCTGCAGTACTTGTTCGCGGTGCGTGGGGCACCGGGCCACATCCGAAGTGACAATGGCCCCGAGTTCATCGCCAAAGAAGTCCGACGCTGGCTGGAACGAGCGGTGGTGCGTACCTTGTATATCAACAAAGCCAGCCCTTGGGAGAACGCCTACGTGGAGTCATTCAACGGCAAGCTACGAGACGAACTGCTCAACGGCGAGTTGTTCTTGAGCTTGGCCGAAGCCAGGTATGTCCTTGACGAATGGCGACTCGATTACAACCACCGCCGCCCGCACTCGTCACTGGATTGGCAAACCCCCGCCGCGTTTGCGGCGAGTTTAGAAGAACCATTGGCCGGGGCGTTCCCGGCCGCGTCGCCTGGTGGCTCTCCGGTCGGGGCTGCGCCCCTCCCTCCGACCCACCAGGCGGATCAACACACACCGATTCTCTCATAAACACTGGTACAAAAATCCCGAGGGGGTCACCCGAGTCAGGAGTAAACCCTTTTTGTTCAACCGGCAGAGCCGTTGAACTCTGACCACGTCCAGAGGACGTGGTTTATCACTTTGGAATTAATCCAGATCCGTATTAGGCGTTGCAGCGGTCGGCCTGCGATGGGCGGCGATCGGGGTCGACGGGGGCATGTCCAGAGTAGCTAACAGAACCCGGACATCTTCCATCTGGGATGGATCCATAGACAAGATGACGCAGGATGTGCCGCTGACATCGAAATGGGGATTCGCCGCTGCACCAGCGTCAATTTTTCGATTGCCGTTAAGGTCCTGAGGTCCGATAGGTCGATAAAAATGGGTGTCGGCCTACGGGCGACGTTATTGCGCGCCGAAGCGGGCAAAGGAACGTGTGATCGGGTTCGTAATCTCTGGCAGCGGACAGAGAAAACGTCAGTCCATGCTGTTCAATTAGAGGCCTACTGACTCAAACGGCAGGGCGCATCTCTCTGGATCGTCCGATATGCATACGCAACCTCTTGGCATCGCAAAAACAACGTGCCACGACCAAGGATGAACCCCATCGACAGACATGGACGCAACCGTACCCGCTAAAGGGATCGCCAACCTCCCGTGGTCGCAGCTGTGGCGGATGCCGACGCTGATCGTCGGGATGACGCTTTTCAGCGTCGGCCTGTACTTCACCCTTCCTACGCCTCAAACAGACGACTTCCCCGGCGCGATGGACGAGGTGGCGACCCTGCTCGAAGCCAACAGCCTCGATGAAGCCCACCGCTACCTCAAGGAAAAGCTTCAGCCACACATCCCGCGCGCCCCCGAGTTAGACCAAGCTCGATACGAGATGCTGCTGGGTGACCTGGTCTATCTCCAGCAAAGGGAAGAGGGTTGGGACAAGGTCGAGAACCACCAGAGGGTCCTCGCTCATTATCGCCAATCCCGCGAAAAGGGTCAGGTTTTAGACGGCCTGCACCTCCAGCGGCTCGCCGAAACTTTCGTCGCACTCAAACGTGATGAAGAAGCGATGGAAACACTCGACGAACTGCCCGCGGATGAGGCCTCCCGTCGGCACCTGGTCCTGCGGCAGATCATCGAACGCCGCCACGCCGCCGGGGCGGACGTCGCGGAGCTCGCCCCGCTCCTGGCCCGGTTCGACAACCAAGTCCGCCAAGAAGTCAACGCCACCGCACGCCGCAAAGAGCAGCTCTGGTCCGCGAAGCTCCACGCCAGCGGCCTGCTCGCCGCCCAAGAACCGCAGCAGGCGATCGACTTTCTTCAGCGCAAGCTCATCCAGCTCATGGCCACGGGGCAGGAAAAAGATCTATCGCCTTTATGGGTCCTGCTGGCCCAAGGGTATCAGCAACAAGAAAACCATGAGGAAGCCAGCCGGTGGTACCAACTCGCTCAGCAGCACGTCCAGCCCACTGACGTCCTCAACGCCGACATCCACGTCGGCCAGGGGCAGATCGAGCTAGCCCAGACCGGCGACGCCCAAGCGGCCCTGGAGCACTTCGCCGTCGCCGAGAGGCAACACCCCACCGCCCCGGCCTATTTCGAGGCGGTCTTGGGTCGCGCCGATTGTGAGGCGAGGCTGGGCACCCACAGCGAGGCCCTCGAGCGCTTCCAGAAGACGATCCGTCTGATCGCCGAAGACAAGAATCAAGCACAACGCCGCAAAGTCCGGGTGATCGAGGTGGTCACGTCTCATTACGACCTGCACACCGCCCGCAAAAATCACGAACTGGCCCTGGACTACCTCACACTTCTACACCAGGTCTATCCCGAAGGCCTGCCGCCGAAACTGCTGCTGGAGTTCGCCGGCGCCCATCAGCGTCTAGCCGCCCAGCGACGCGACGAGGCCAACGCCATGTCCACCGCCGCGGCCGACGAGAAAACCAAAACCGCCCAACGGCTGGCGTTCCAGCAGGCATCGGTCTACTTCGGCAAAGCCGGCGACCAATACCTCCAACACGCCCATCTCATGATCCATGAAGACGCCGCCTACGCCAACGGCCTGTGGGAAGCCGCGACCTGCTACGACAACGCCCAGATGTGGGACAAAGCGATCCGGGTCTATGCCGAGTATGTCAAAGCCCGTCCCGACGACCCGCGCCAGCTCGACGCCAAACGCCGCCTCGGGATCGCTTACCTATCCGACGGCCAGTACGAAACCGCCGTGAACCTACTCAACGAGCTGGTTGACGAAAACCCCCGCAGCCCCGAGGCGTACGCCAGCCTGGTCCCCTTAGCGAAGGGGTACATCGCCAAGCGCGACCCCGACCCCGCCAAGCGGATCCTCCAGCACGTGGTCACCAACCACCCCGCGATCACCCCCGACAGCCTCGAATACAAAGAAGCCCTGATCGAGGTGGGCAAGCTCCACTACCACCAAGACGAGTTCGAGCCCGCGATCCAATACCTGTCCGAAGCGATCGAGCGGTACGGCAGCGACCCCCAGGGCCCGACGCTGCGCTTCCGCCTCGCGGACTCCTACCGCCAATCTTCAGCCCAGCTCGAACAGTCGCTCCAAGACCCGATGACCCGCTCCCGGATCGAGGCGCTCCAGACCGAGCGGACACGACGCCTCGAAGAAGCCGTGGCGATCTTCGATCAGGTGGTCAGCGAGCTTGAAACCAAAAACCCCGCGTCGCTATCCCCGGTCGAGAAGATCATGCTCCGCAACGCGTACATCTACCGCGGGGACTGCTCCTACAGCCTGGGCCAGTACGAGCAGGCGATCACCTTCTTCGATGAAGCCGCCCGCCGCTGGGAAGACCACCCCGCCTCGCTCGTGGCCCTGGTGCAGATCGTTAACGCTTATTGCGAGCTGGGCCAGCTCCAGCAAGCCAAGGTCGCCAACGACCGCGCCCGCTGGCAGCTCCAACGCATCCCTGAAGAAGCGTTCAACGACCCCAGCCTGCCCATGACCCGCGATCACTGGGAGAACTGGCTGCGGTGGACCAGTGAGCTGAACCTCTTCGACTCTCAGGCCAACGCC
>CBDCYN010000026.1:0-31933 GCA_965224205.1 Phycisphaeraceae bacterium | reverse complement strand
GAAACCGTGGTGTCGTCGGTCTCGACCAGACGAACCGCGGTATCCGGATCCGTTACGCCCTCGAGGGTCACCACGTCCTGCGTGGTCCGCATGTCCCCGACCGGCGGGGTATCCGAAGCAACCTCCAAGTCAAACGCCGGGACGACGGGTGGCGTCATGTCGAGCGTCACCACAAGTTGACCCGACTCATTGCTGACGTTACCCGCCACATCTTCAGCCGTTGCCGTGACCACGTGGTCGCCATCACCCAGAGGACCGATCGTAAACTCCACCGACCCGGAAGCGACCGCCTGATCTTCTTCGACTCCACCTACCAGCAATCGCACCAGCCCATCGGCTTCGGCAGAGGTCGATACTGTCGGTGTGGTCAAATTGGTAATGTTGTCGCTGTCGCTAGATCCGGTATCGCTGGTTGCTAATAGGTCCGGTGTCACAGGGGAAGCGGGAGCAGCCGAATCAAAGATGAATGACACCTCGATCGGCGATGACACGTTGCCAAACTCATCCTCGGCTTGCAGGATCAGCGTGTGCGAGCCCTGAGCAAGAGCTCCGGCACCGATCGTTTCCAGGTCGGCTTGCGTAAGCGTGAACGAGCCGTCGACTTGAAGAGAGCCCAGCACGTCCGCTACCTGTCCCCCGTCCAGGCCGGCTTGGAAGACGGTTACTGTACTGGCATCCGTGACCGTCCCCATAATTGTCGGGTCGAACGTCACATCATCGTCGTTGGATCGGCCCGTGTCATTAGCCAAATCGGCGGTCAGGACCGGCGGCAGAACGTCCGGCAAGTCCAGGGCGGGGTGATAAAGGTTGTTGTCCTCATCACCCTCGTTGACTTGGCCGTTGCCCAATCCGTCGTTATCCGCCGATACCCACAGGTCGCTGATCGACCCTACAGGTACCGTGACGGTCACATCTTCAAACTCACCCGGATCCAGACGCATCGTCGTCTGAGCCACGCCAACGAGCACCCCGCCGGCCCGTGGATCGCCGTCGAAGAACGCCACGTCAATGCCGTCGCCCACCACCAACGCACCGCCGTTACCTATCCTTGCCGTGAATGCCTGATCATCACCCTGGGCCACCACGCTCACGTAAGACGCGATGAGGTCCGGTGCAGCAAACTCTCCACCGGGCTCGGTCAGCGCGTTAAGGCGATAGTTATTAAAGATCTCCCAGTTGTTGGCTTCGACCTCTGGAATCGTGCCGTCACCATTGATATTCGTAATATGATAAGAGTGTTGATTCCAGATCTGGCGTGTGGGCACCCACGTATCGTTGGCGTCCCCAATGACAAAAACCCCACGCTGCGGCCCGGCTCCGGCGTTGTTATTGGCGACGGCGATAATCTCGGCATTGCCGTCGGCGTCCACATCCACCACGTTGACATACTCATGCCACGTGTAGGAACTCATAGGGGTTTCGTACAGAACCTCACCATCGCTGCCGCGATAGATCCTCAGAAACTTCTCATCGCGGTACACGACCTCAGCGGAGCCATCGCCTTCAAAATCAAAAACCGAGGCCCCCGTTCTGCCTGAACTGATATCTTCGATCTCCACATCCCATTTGAGACTGCCATCTGCTTCAAACACCGCGTAGCGTCTGAAACCTGCGAGACCGATTTCAGGCTCACCGTCATTGTCGAAGTCGGCCACTGTGGGCGATCCGCTGCCTCCGCTCGGCATGGTCTTCGGCCCCCACTTCAGAGACATATCATGCTCTAGTAGCCAAATATCCCCGCGAGATACCAGAACGATTTCAGGGAAAGCGTCGTCATCGAAATTGCCAATTGCGGTAAGACCATCGCCATAAGGCGCCTGCCACAAGATGTCTCCGGATGGGGTATAGACTGTATTTCCAGCCACAACGTTCGGTGTGCCGTCCAGATCCACATCCGCTATGACGGATAAAGGACCAGCGGAGGTTTGAGCACCCTTCCCACCTTCTCCGGTCCAGTGGACAGTCCCGTCGTTATTGAGCACCTGACGGCCGATGATGATCTCGGGAATACCGTCTTGGTCCAGATCCGCCAGCGACGGGGCGCCCCAAGCAATTCTCTCGAGGTTGTTGCTTCGCCATTTAAACTCTCCGTCGTGTTCGAAAGCAATCAACCGAGCCCCACTTACGTCCGAAGCAACAATCTCCGGCCTACCGTCTAAATCGATGTCACCTACGGCAACAGAACTGGTTGTGTTAATGGCTAGAGAAGCGTCCGTAACCGTAAATAACTCGGTGCCGTCATCACCACTGAGCGCACGCAGCACACCAGGCAAAATACTGACCCTCGAAGTTGACGACGTGCTGCCGAACACCACATCCGGCACGCCGTCGTCATTGAGGTCAATGATCGCCGGGGTCATCATCACATTAAGAGAATCCGGCAGTACGTCAGAACTGGTCCACGCCCACTCCACCACCGGGTCGAACTGACCTACCGGGGGCTGGAACGTGCTATCGAGGCCAGAGTGGCTGAGGTTGTCACCCTCGTCGTTCTCCCCGATCGTGTCTTGCGGGTCGGCCAAACCCCAGATGATCGTCTCCGAAAACTCCACCAACCCCGACAGCGTCGCCGTCACCGTTGTCGACTCACCCGCCAGCAACGGTGGCGTGACCGTGGCCACGCCCAGCTCGTTATCGATCCCCGGGTCATAGGATTCGTTGAGGTTCAAGTCCTCGAAGAAGAGAACATCAAACGGAGCCACCACGTCTCCGGGACCGACATTGGTCACTGTCGCGGTGATCTGCCCGTCCACCGTCATTGCCTGGCCATCAAAGACAAGGTTCACGTCGTCGATATCGTCGATCGTTATCCCCGTCCGAGGATCAACGCTGATCGTGAAGCTCTGCGTATCGAATAGCCCGCCCTGATCGACCACCCGGACCGTCACGTCATGATCGGCCTCTTGACCCATCTGCGGCGTCCATTGGATCAAGCCCGTGGAGGAGTCGATTGTCAAGCCGTCCGGAGCCTGATCGAGCGAGAACATCAGCACATCACCCACATCCAGATCTGTGGCTTCAACGTCATATTCATAAGGTTGGCCAATCCCCGCGACAAGGACCGGGTCGCTGACGATTTGCGGTGGGCTGTTGCTTACAACTTCTAGCACATAGCTTTGTTCGTCGAATCCACTTCGACCGTCTTCGACTCGAACAGTCACATCATGTGAACCGATGTTGTCAATCCCGGGGTTCCAGGTAATCAGACCGGTCTCTGTATCAATGACCATCCCATCTGGGGAAGTGACTAGACTAAAGGTAAGCGGATCGTCATCGGGATCAACGGCTTCGACGTCATAGGTGTATTGGGTCGTTGACGCCAGATCGATACTAGTCTGGAAACGGAAGTTTGATCCCACGGTGTGTCGCTCGGCGAAGAAAAAATCAAACGAATAGGTGTCTCCTACCGTCAATCCCAACGTGTCCAAGTTGACCGACCGTGACACTGCCCCGTGAACACCACCGATATCTACGGCTAGCTGATCATTAACAAAGACCCAGATATCGTCATCGCCGGTGAATTGGAAAATCTCCCCGCCGCGGTAGGTGAAACTCGAATGCAATTCAAGTGTGAAATGATAGTTGTGAGACCGGCCCTGGTTACCGAATAATTGGCCATCAATCGGGAAAAATGCCCCACTTTCGAACGAAAACAACCCCGACCCTGGACCAGTTTCTGTAAGACGGATCGGCAATGTCGTGGTGAGGTTAACGCCATCAACGTCGTTATACCACTGGTTGAACGAATCCGAACTGGAGATCGCCCCGCGTCCATTGGGACCAGCGAAGACAGGGTTTCGATCCCCTCCAATTTGGCTCTCGACCAACCCGGTAACGAGACCTGTAATCGCCCCTTCAAAATCAGGATGCGAATCCAATAGGTCCCGAACTGTCGCGTCAAGCGTGATCGTCGAACCTGGGTCGATACCAGGCGGCAAGCTGTGCCTCGTCACCGGATCACTGACGATCTCAGGGGGGCTGTTAGGGTCTTCCTGATTCCCGAAGTCGATCCCGGTGACAACATCACCATCGACCAAAACGACTTCATAAAACCCTGCCTCTGGCAAGGTCTGAACAAATCCAAGTTGCTGTTCTTCACGGACGATGTACGTGCCCACCGGCAGGTCCGTAAACGCGTAGTTCCCGTCCTCGTCGGTCGTGGTGAACAACTCTCCCAGGTCGCGCACCGAGTTGTTGTTCTGATCGAGATAGATCACCCAATCGGGGAGTCCGGGTTCAGAAGTTTGGGCAGCGGGCTCGAACACCCCGTACTGGAGGTGATCGACTTCGATCCCCCCAGCGGTGTTGCTGATCCTGATCTCGGAGATACCGCCTGGATGGGAAACACCGAAAAACCGATCCTCCCCCGTAGTGCCTGTGACAACGCTGTCTGCGATGGATACCGGGCCAATTTGCCCTAGCGAGTTACCCTCGGCGTCGAAAGCTTGAAATGATGTGACCCCTTCACCGTCTGTCCACACGATGCCAACTTGTTGAGGAAGACCCCCCAACATGTCGGGGTCGAACGTGAAGGTAATTCCGATCGCACCGGATGCCCATTGGGCTTGACCAAAACGGCCTGCCCCGTTGTCGCTTCGACCGTTGATCAACCCGTCGTCGGAATCCACCGAGTCAATGAGACCGGATCCAAAAGTCGACGATAGCCTTAGCCCACTTCCGCTGATGGCGACACCCGGCGTATTAAAAAGACCGTCCTCCCAATCCTCTAGGAAAAACGACACGCCAAGACCCGACAGATCAAAGGGGCTGTCTGTTACACTCAAGTACGGCAGCGGACCAATGAGTTCGGATGGCAGAGCAATATCTCGAACACTATCGCCGTCGAGGTCGTTGAACTTCGTGCCGCGGATCTCACCCGTGCCGGGGTTGAGCGTCGTGGCGACTTGGATGTTGCGGATATGCTGGGTGACATCAAACGCGGTGATGCGCCCGTCGAGGTCCGCGTCGGCTTCGGCGGTGTACCCTGTTTGCCCCTCCAACGTGCCGAACGCGCCCCGCACCAAGACCGTGTCGTCACGGTCCACATCGCGGTCGCCATCTGCATCGCCGATTAAAAATAGATCTAACGAAAATGCGCCAGAGGTGCCGTTGTCTGCAGACACCGTCACCTCGTAATCTCCAAACGGCAGTTCTGCTAGAACCAGGCTTTCACCTAACCCAGAATCTGGATCGGCGAACCTTGGCGGAACAATCTGGCCCAGATCGTCGCGGAGAACCACTGCCGCAGGGTCAAGTGAACTCCCATCCTCGGCGACAACACGCAAGCCAATGTTGACCCGATCCAGTCGGTTAGCTGTGAAGTCGTCGGGCGAAACCGGCACAACAATCGCAGCCGTATCGGTGGGATTCTCAAGATTGTCGCTAAAACGCGAAAAGACGTGACCCAACGGATCACCATTGAGCATTATTTTTTGCTCAAGAGGTTCTAAATACCCGTTCCACTGTTGGGTCTGATGGCGCCGAATTAATCCAATGGCACGGTGGGTTACGCTGCGTAGCGTATTAATCCCCAGCCGGGAAAATACTTTCGAAATGATTCGATCATTCCCCAATATTCAACAACCCTCACTTCTCCTCCTCTCCAGAAAGCTGAAATGCTGTTGACATCAATCTTACATTGTTTATCTGGATTACCTATTATAAGCAGACGCCCTGCTTTCTCAATAGCCTATACAACCTTCTTGCAAAGATTATCGATTTTGTAGATCCCGAAATGGCATGACGAGAAATTTGGAATTTAGCACTTACGTCACGCTAACGTCTTTTGTCAAAACATGTTATCGTCAAATTCGATACAATATACGGTGCGACCCATAAAATACGTCACCTTAAATGTTGATAAAATAGAGTTTTACACCCCGAATACGGTGGACCTTTTATCTTGCGCTGCTACCGCACCGCATTTGGGTCTCGTTACGCCGCCTACTTTCGACGCCACGCGGTCGCCCTCGGTGGGCTATCAATGAACGCTGTATGAAGCAAATCAGCCACCCCATCATCGAACTCAGCGATCTGTAGCGGGTCATCGTTCGGCGGGCGGTTGAGCGTTCCTTTCGCACTGCTTGCTCGCCGGAGTAGACTCTCCTCGCACCGGAGAATGAGAGATACGGCTGACCTGATCAGATTGCTCCGGGTGATATTCGTATCGAGGGTATCCACTAGACGCCCTACCAGCCTATCCAGGTCTAACCGATCCTGCCTCGGCACGAACGCTCGCACGGGCGATGTTTGGCTTAATCGTTGGGTGATAAATTCCTTGTCTTTGGCCACTGCATCTCGATTCGATTCACCCCTCGGAAAATCTAGCACAACAGGTTCTTTGGCAATCTGGGCCGACTGCTCTTCCTGATCAGGAATGGCGTCTAATGAATCTTCGGTTGATGCCTCATCTGGTACCTGGTCAACCTGTGACATTGAGTCTTTAGGCTCTTCCCCCCCCTACCGGAGTTTCGCTCTGCTCTTCCTCCTCTTCAACCACGGATCCGCTCATCACATCTTGTGCAAGATATGCTGAAACCGGGTTGTAATTCTCTGGTGAAAAATCTACCCGCTTAGACATTGCTCACCGCCCTCTCTTCAACTGGCTGCTGAGTGACGTGATCAGCAACTCTGATCTCTAGTCCAGCGGCCTCTTTAGCTTGGCTGAAATCCTTAATACGCTGCTCCAACTCTCTGGCAAGTTGACGATACTCGTCACAGACCTTGTGTGACGGGTCCGTTTGGAACAGCGTCTTTCCAACAGCCTGGGCTTCTGGCACACGCACCGTCCGGCTGATCTCCGTTGCAAACTTAAGAGACTGCCCCCCTTTCGGGGTAAATGTTTGGCGGATGACATCGGAGATCACCTGGGCCGATCGATACCTCTGATTCACTTGACACAAGACGATGCCGAGCAATCTCACGTTCTGATTGCCGTTAGACTGAGCGTTTTTGATATCAGCTATCGCATCATTCAACCCATCGATCGCAAAATGCTCAGGGATGGCTGTCAAGATAAACCAGGGTGCTGTCAGATAGGCCCCGATCGTGCAGAACCCGGCATTGGGAGCGGTATCGAGAAATATATAGTCGTACTCGTGTCGCAGATCGCTTATCGCTGGCTTCATCACGTCGCGGGGGTTCACGAACTTGTTTCTCTGCCGAAGCACCGCTTCAACGCTTTCAAGGTTCCGGTGTGCTGGAATAAGGTGAAGGTTCTTCGGAAGATTCAATGATTCAACAGGATCATCCCCGGTCAAGATGGCCTCCTCTACTGGCTTCTGACCCACCAAGACATCAAACGAGCCTGGGTATTTGTTCTCTTTGGGGATGCCAAAGTGAACGCTTGCTCGTGCCGCCGGGTCCAGGTCCCAGATAAGCACCCTTCTGCCGATGTCTGCTAGGGCATTTCCCAAGTGGACTGCCGTCGAGGTCTTCGTCACACCCCCCTTCTGGTTTCCTACCGCTATGACGTGACCAGATCCACCTGTTCTCGTACTATTCCGAGTCTCATCCATGATCTTGGCATCTCCACAAAAATATTTTTCAATGGCATTATGGCTTTGATGCCTTAACGCTTCAACGCCTCTTAGCTTTATGGCATCACAGCCTCATAGCCATTTACATCGACCCAACCCCCTGAACAAGAGGAAAAATTTATCGGAATAGCCTTAAAGCTTTATAGCATTATGGCCTTGACGCTTTAATGCCTCAACGCCTCTTAGCTTCAACGCCATAGATTATGGTTGTTCTGAAGACGTTTTACCTCTTGCATAGAGCTAATGGTAGCGTATGCTGAACCTTGATTTAAATGGATTGAAGCTCGGAAAATCCTGGATGGATTCCCTGAGCCTGTAACAAGAAGGAGTGCTTATCGACTAACTAGGTAGCACGAAACTCAAGGCATAAAAAAAGCGACTTGCCAGAGCCGCTCTTTTCGGTGTCCGCGAGTAAGAGCCTTGACCGACCTTACACGGACTAGCATGGATGCAAATCTCACCATCCAGCCTATCTAGTCCCCACCAAAAGGTCAAGGCCAAACTCGTGAGTCATACGGGATTTTTTTGCCCAGAGGTTGTGCTGCGTGCGTCAGTCACGGGGCAAGCGGACGACCCGAGCCTAGTCCGCACAACTCACGAGGTGCATGGATGCAACCCCAAACCCTACAACTAGCTGAAACCACTCAACAACCGCTATGGCCAACCAACCAATCCCGACCCAAGCCAGCAGGGGGGTTCTCCTTCCTGACCATCCCACAAATCTGCATGGCCTGGACCCTGTACCGGGAAAGACACCTCACCGCGTACCAGCTACGGGTCTATTTTGCCTGTCTAGAAGCCCTAGAACGGCGCAGGAGCCACAAAAAGCCCAACAGAACCCCTGACTACACCCCCGAGGAAATCCACCGTCTCGTAGGCGGTAGGGGGGTAGGAGCTGCCCGCCGGGCTCTCCGCCGCCTCCACAACCTCAAGCTCATCTCCTGGTCCCCATCCACCCTCCGCCTAGCCCAATCCCCAGACGAACTTCGAATCGACGACCTCACCGCGTACTGGGAGATGCTCGAAAAATAACCAACCAACAAAGACCCGTGCCCGTGCCCCGGCGGGTAACCCGCTTCATCGCCGGTGGGGCCTCAAGGTCCATCACCGCCACCATCCTCGGAAACCTCATCCGCTGCTTGTACTACCGAAAAAGCGACCAGAGGTGCCACCCCATCGGGGCGGTCAAGGCCACCTGGATCGCTGACGTGTTCGGCATTGACGAGCGAAACATCCGCGCTGCTAGAAAAAAGCTAAGCACCGAAGAGGGGGGGCTAGACCTGCTCATCCTCCACGACACGCCTCAGTGGTACCAAAACCGCCACGGCGTTCGAACGGAGATCAACCTCGATTGGGACCGGGCCGATGCCGCTTCACCGGCTTCTGAGGTGATTCGTGAGGTTCCAGAGGCTAAAGAGGCGATGGATGCCCAAGAGGTCGTAGAGCCTACCCCAGCGCCTGTATTACCTCTCACCCCCGAAACCCTCGAGGAAACCCTCGAGCCTGTGGATAACCCCGCTCCCGAGGCACCCGCGTGCAACAAAACGCCCGCCCCTCAGGCCCAAAATGACATCAAAACATCCGCCCCTTATATAAACAAGGAACTCTTCCCTACGGGAAGAGTTAAAAACCAGGAACCCGCCTCCGGCGGACCCGCTGGTGTTAATACTCAATCAGGAAGAATAAAACCCCCGACTCTGAGCCACCTCACGCAAGCTGACCTGACAGACACCCAGAGGCAGCTAGAGCTCTACAGCCAAGCCGTAGAGCAAAAAGTCATCGGGGAGAGCCCAGCGGATAGGCTTCGCTTTTGTGCCATCCTGGAGCACGCACGGGCTTACGGAAGGTCTAACCCCCCAGGGCTAGCCGCTCACCTCATCCGACGAGGGTTGTGGCATTTCGTCACCCAGGACGATGAAGACACCGCGAACGAGCGGTTAAAACGGCACCTGTTTGGGAACCCTCGATACCGAGGGGAGGTGACCAAGCCGACAAGGGCGGTGGAAAGCCCTGCTGAGCTATCTGACGATGCGAAACTCGTCCGGGCTGCCCAGAAAGTCGCCTTAAACAAGCGGATTCGTGATCCGTTTCTCATCATCAAGCACCACCACACGGACTGGTCCCGAGATCGTTACGAGAAGGCAGTAGCCGAGCTTGAAGAAGACCGATTTCAGCGTCTCTCTGCTGCTGAATCCAGGTCCCAGGAAACCCGTGACGTGCTTGACCGCGTGATGGGTGTGCTCGTGTAGGCGAGTGTTCATCTATCCGATAGGAGGGGAGCTAAGGGGCGGGGAAGGTTTGGAAACCGGGCGTGGGGGTTTCCTAAAGATTAGCTCCTAACCTTTGGAGCCTAGACCGAAAACGCCCTTTCGGGATAGGCGATGTGCCAGAAACCACTGTTGCATGGCGAACCTGAATTTGATTGAAAGCTGCTCTAACCCATGCTAAAATGTAAGTTGTTTTAGGTAAATAACTAGTAGTTGGTGCTATGGGATTTTCAGAAGAAGGTCTTGAGATTCATGGGTTGCTGCCTGAGTCGGTTCTCGAACGGCTTCGTGGTGGCGAGCCTGTTGCGGTGACCGATCAAGGGAATCGGATCGGTCGTTTTGTTCCCGATCGAGAGCCCCTGTCGAACTCAGACAAGTCCGAACTGCTTAATCAATTCCGTCGGTTTCGAGAGGCCCATCCTCTGGGGGGGCTTGCTGTGCGCGACCTTATCGATGAAGGACGCCGGTATTGAGCCTCGTTGTTGACGCATCCGCCACGTTGCCGTGGCTTCTTGAGGATGAGTCTTCGGATTACGCAGATCATCTTCTCCAAACAGTGCTAGATGAAGGCGCTTTGGTTCCAGCGATATGGCCGGATGAGGTGAGCAATGCCCTGGTCATGTGCGTACGCCGTGGCCGGTTATCAGAGGAAGACCTTGCTGAAGCAGTGGAGCTTCTTGGGTGTTTACCAATGGAGGTCATATCTTCTCCCTACACCGGGCACATGACCTCGGTCATGGCGATATCCCAACGGTATGGCACGAGTGTTTACGACGCGAGTTACCTGAATCTAGCGAATCAGAAAAAGGCTCATCTATGCACGCTGGACCGTCCCATGAGAACAGCTGCCAGTCAGATGGGCGTGCCGATCTGGCTCCCTCCCCAATAGTGATCCCCTACATCATCTGTCTGGCGTAGTTTTAGAATTAAGCAGTTTAAACAGCAGGTTATCAGCTTGAGGTGCCAAGCGATTACTGGTCCTCTTCCAGAATCGTCTTGACGTCGCGAGCACCATGCATCACACGGACAACTTCAAGCGGATCGGTATCAGGTATGTAAACGACGAGGTAGTTGTATATCGGCCAGAACAGTACGTCGTCGTCGCTTAGGTCTTCTCGGGAGTGGCCCATGACAAGACCCTGCTCGGAGAGCACGGCTATTTTCTGCATAACGTCATGCAGTTGTTTGATGATCGCGGCGGCACGACGAGCACCGTTTTTCCGTCGGATGTAGCTGCTGATTTCGGCAAGATCGGATTTAGCTGCCGGTGTGAGAACGTAACGCTTCGTCATCCGTGACCGGTTCGAGTTCTTCGAGAAGCTCTTTAATCACTTCTTCTCCGTCGAGCAGCTCACCCCGTTTGGCCTGCTCTAAGCCGACAGCGATCTTTTTTCGAACTTCATCCAGAGCAGCCTGCCTCCTGGCTTCCTTATCCGAGAGCAGGCGAAGGGCATCACGGATAACCTCACTCGCAGATTTGTAACGACCGGATTCCACCCCTGCTTCGATGAAATCAGCGTGTTCAGGGGTAAGAGAGATGTTCTTGGTTAATCGACTGGGCATAATCCTATAGATAGCGCGGATCGATTGCCTGTGTCAATAATTGTTACAGGGCTCGATTGACCCTTGGAGAAGGTTGGGGCCTACCACCGAAGTCCCTTCCAAGAGATATCGAAGGGTTACCGACTTGAGGACGCAATCTGCGACCTCAAAAATAACGCCCCCTCGCGATTTTCCGTGTATACACCCGTCCTAGTTGTGCGGTACAAAACCGCATAGCGAGGCGCTTTGGTCATGAAGGTTGAGGGATCAACAAGCGGTAGGGCCATCGCAGCCATAAACGAAAACTCGGATTGACTTCATAGCTGTAGTGGGGCCGACCCGGTAAAGCTGGTTTAGCCAACCAGCCTAAGGGGTAAGCGGATTTCATCACCCGCTCACTGGTCCACTATATCCCGGTAGCGCTGCGTGCTCGGCGACGAGCTCGCGCAGTGCGACGGAGGCTTCAGCAAGTAAAGACCGGGGTGGATGGGCGGGAGCCCATACATATCAAGACCACCCCGGAGGTAATCTGCTGATTCTATCCGATACGTGTTCAACGAACGCGGGCGACAGTGAAAAACCCCAAGGCCCTTGTCGAATAGTTTTTCTCGACAAGAACGGTAACGCACGCTTTGGGGCTGTGATGGATAAAGGCGGTGCGGTCTTTCGATGCCCTCGTGCGGTAAACGCACCGGGGCAGGGAAGACCAAATCCCCACTGCGGGAATCGGGCCAAAGCGCACGAGATGCTGCAAATCGGGTGAAATTCTCGAGAGGTTCGGTAAACGCAGTCCGACACAGGGAGCCACGAACCTGGTGACAGGTCGTGCCGGACGATGATTTGGTTCGGGATTCCCCTAATGAAACGGGGATTTCGTGAATAGCTCAACTGTTCAAGGGCGTAAGCCCGAGTCGGTAAGCTCAATGGAAGACGGATGCCCTAACCGCGAACATCTTGACTGGGTGGGTAAGGGGGAGCTTCTGCGTTCTGCCCCCCGAAAGCCCCCGGATAATCTCCGGGGGGTAACTATGGCCTGCGGGAGTGGGCACATACCAGTCAAGACCTCCGCGTAGAACCGGATAGCGACGCGAGCCATTGATCGATACCCATCACTAAACTGGGAAGCGCCAGCCTGCGGATGATATTCGCCAGCTAGTTAAGATCTAACTAGGTGACAGGCTGGGACGTGGGAGCGAGGTCCAAGTAGAAGTCGATGCCCCCGAAGCGGGGTCATTGATCGGTGTTCTGGGTGAAGGTCCAGACACCTGGAATGGTCCAGGTGCACGGCTGGGTAGTCGTGACCCGTTTCCGCAGCCCTCGGTGGCTCCGAGGGTCAGGAACAACGAAAGGACTGACTGGGATCGCTGCCAGCTATGAAGTGCCAAGGGTTAGTCCCCTTGGTCTGTGGCAAGGAATCCAATGAGTTGTGAGGTGGCCCCTCTTGGCGGAGGGGCCACCTCACTTTCTTACGGGACAACGAAGCGATGGGTTAACGAAAAAGCGCAAGCACCATTATTAGGACAGCACCATTATGGAATGCGGTACGCGCGGGGCGAGCGTGACGCGGGTGGTTTACCCGCGATGACGCGAAGCCGTGCGCTGCAACGTGGTGTTGTCGGGGTTGCAATTCGAGCATGGGGGTAAGCCCGTGCTCGGCGCAGACCGCTCGTTTTGGGTTCACAATCACGGGGATTTGTGAATAAAGGTTCGTTGACCAGCGTCCTCGCTTACAGGGTTTGGGAGTCACGGTTTTGAGGCCAATCGGGGGAGCAAGATAAAAGCTCCACCGTGCGGGCGTTCTAAATGATTGTTTTACAATACCCTAGCGCACCGTGTTGGGGGTGGCGCACGGTGCGCCACACGCTAAGTGCTGTTGTTTCATGGGTTTCGTGTGCCGTATGGGTCAAATGACCCAAAAATAGGTTCAACTGGATGAACCAGAAATGTACTGCTGTGAAGCCACGTCGGTTCGGGCTTTCGTGCAGCAGGTGGCGGTGTCCTACGTGGGACGTGGTTACCTGTGGTATGTCGAGGGCTGGGTGCCGTCGTCAAAAGATGCGGTGTTGGTGGACGAGAAACTCGTAGACAAATACGGGATTGATATTTCTGACTCTGCTCGGTATCGGCGGAAGAGCAGGGGGGTAGCGAATTTTCAGTACATCCGCCACGGGCAGTTCTTTCTGCTGCTCGCGACCCACGGCGAGCGGGATTTCTTTGAACGCGAGGAGGGCAAGTCCATCCGGCATGTGAGCGAGGTGCCTATCTGTTACGGGGGGTATTCGATCACCTACCGGGGTGGTCACCCATCGGTGCGGATCGGGAAGAAGCGTTATGCCGATCTACGGGCTCGGTTTCTTTCCCTGGCCGTGCACCGGTCAGTGGAGAACCTGGCACGGGAGTTCTCGAACCTACGATTTCAACCGTTCTGCCTCGTGAAGTCTCAGCTGCAGCGGCTGGTCGATGAGGTCAACGTGGCCCGAAGGAAGGCGGGGTTTAGGCAGATCCCGTATACGGTGTTAGGCCCCGTGCTGCGGCGGGTGAGAGGGCCGCTCGTCGTGGCGTCGAGGAGGCAGGTGGAATCGAGAAGGGTGGCGTAGATGAACTAGAAGTCGAGTGTCAGAATAGTGCCACAAGCTGTGGCACTATTCCAGGCTGACCCTGGTGGTGGGTAGCCGGGCGGACTAAGAGGATAGGTCAGGAGCTCTTTTGTGCTCGGCGTTCGGCTTTTTTCTTTTTCCGCTTCTTTGCCTTACCCCAGTGGGCTTGCGCTTTTTGTTCGATCGAGACGACTTTTTTTGGCTTCTCTCGCTTGAACTGTTTGAAATAGATGCGCTCAATGAATTGAGCTAACGGTTGTTTCCACGGCTGGTTTTTGCTTGAGGCGTATTTCGGGAAACTCTTCGGGTTTAACCCCAACTCCTGGGCCATCTGGATCTGAGTATCGTTTAAATGGTATCGCTCGCGAGCTTCGACCCAGACCTGTAGCTTGATAGGGATTTTTACTTTCTTGATCGTCAATGAGTTTAGGGCGTTAGCTGCGGGTGGTTTTTGGCAAGCCAGGCTTCGACCTCTTTTCGAAGATCTATCGCTAAGTTGAGCATTTCTTCGGTCTCGGTGTCAGATATCATCCCTGCCATTTCGTAGTCCGCGACGTTTCGTTTTTTTCGAAAGGTATCGAATTTATTCACGGTGGCGGTGCTAGCCCCGATGGTGAGAGCCAGAGATTGAATCACCCGATAGTGATGGGCTCCCCTAACCGCCTGATAACCGCTGGCAGCAAGCGCCGCAGTCGCGACTTTGAGGGCGGCGTTGTAAGCAATATTGAATCTCCAATCGGTGACCAGGCCCTCTGTTTGGCAAGCCTCGATGTCACGATCGGCGAGAGCGAATAGATTTTCGATCTCTTGTTGACTTGTTTGATGAGGTTTGATTAACCCGGAGTTTTCCCAGTTTTTTAAGCTCACTGTCGTCGCCGATTAGGAATATCTTTGGACCCTTTACCACGGTTGAAATAAAGTGGTTCTTCTCAGTGAGTTTATAGCAGAACTCTTGGGTGTGGTATACGCTCGGGTTTACTTCCCGGCCAAGGTCGTTCTGGGCGCTGCTTAAAGCGTCCACGACCTGGCCCAGTGATATATCATCTCCTACCACCATGACATCGATGTCGCTTTCGGCGGTCTCCTCACCCTTGGCGACGGAGCCGTAGATGAAAGCGATACGGATCTGGTTTTCTAGAGGGGAGAGGCCCGATTGAAGGATATCCGCCACGCCGAAGGTCTTGCGGACGAGCCCACGCAACTCTTCGTAGACCGGGCATCGTGGGTTCGCCTGGTAATAGGACTGTCGACCTTCAACCGAACGGGTGAGAATTCCGCTTTGAGTGAGTTGCTTGAGTTCGCGTTGCACGGCACCTGAGCCGAGACCTAATTCTCGGATAATCTGCTGCACGTAGAAGCGCTTATCAGCGTTACCCAGCAACAACCGAAGCACAGCCTGCCGGGTGGCTCCGAACAGAGATCCGGCGATGGGGGGATTGATGGTAGAGGTGTTCTTCATACCCATATTGGGTATGATTATACCCAATATGGGTATGATTGGCTAGGTCGTGTCGGTGAGAATCCTCCATTGACCGTCTGGTTTGAGGCACAACCAACCTAGATCACTCAATATACGCATATTGCGTACGATAATACGCAATATGCGTATATTGGTTTTGGCAACAGCTGTTGCCATATTTGCCCCTCCATTCGACATCCCTAAATCCTTGCCTTGTAATGCCGATATAGGCTAAGATAGATGTATAGACACATAAACACCTAAAGGCTTGTATGCTCATGACCCGCTGGAATTTATCCATCCCTGAAGAAACCGATCGCTCTGTGCGGTCCTATCTCGCCCGTCATGGTGGCAAGAAAGGTGACCTGTCGAAATTCGTGACCCAAGCCGTCCGCCGAGAGATTTTCCGAGGCACCGTCAAGGAAATCAAAGATCAAAACGCCGACGTAGATCCACAAGAGATTGAATCTATCGTCGACGATGCCGTGGCCTGGTCACGTGAAAATCGTCCTTGATACCAATATTCTGATTTCCGCGGTGATCACGCCAGGGGGGCTATCCGACGAGCTCTATCAAGCTTGGATGGATGGTGTCTTTACGCTGATTACCTCTAACGACCAGATCGCTGAAGTGAAGCGCGTGGTGACGTACGAGCACCTCCAACGCTTCATCAAGCCCTATCAGGCGAATCGGTTGCTCGAAACCATCTCATCCGAAGCGCAGATCGTGGAATGCCTGCCCGAAGTAGATCTTTCCCCTGACCCGGACGACAACGCCATCCTCGCCACCGCTTTGGCAGGCGGGGCAGATCTTATTGTCACCGGCGACAAGCGGGATCTGCTGAGTTTGAAGCAAATCGATGCCGCCGTGGGATCTTCCCGTGTTATCTCCATCATCACCGCCCGTGAAGCCATCGAACGCCTAGGGAAGACGGATTAGCCCGTAAACTACTCTCCAAGGTCTGGGAAATTGTGCAACAAGCTGTTGCACATTTGGTGACCGCGAGATTTGTCTCTTCAGTAATTTTGCAAGCGCCGCTTGCAAAATTGAGAGTCGAACCGATGCTCCGTTGCTCGCTGGTGGAGGAGTGGAAGGCAAGATAAGGGAGAATCGGTTGCTCGTTAAGGTGCTGTGCTTACTGCGTAAAGGGCGATTCGCTGATCAAAGATAGCCAAGCATGGTTGATGCCTCGATGATCGTCGTATGCTATAGTTCTATAGGAAATTAACGGTATCCACGAAAAGCATTCAGAGCACACGAGAATAGCGATGACCCCGGTTTCACCCACGAAAGAAGAGCTTTTTAGCCTGCTCAGTGAGCACAGCGAGCGGCTGCGATCCCTGGGGGTGCGCAGACTGGGTCTCTTCGGATCGTTCGTCCGCAACGAGTCCCACCCAGACAGCGACGTAGATCTGCTGGTCGAGTTTGAGCCGGGTCTTAAGGACTTCGACCATTTCATGGATCTATGCTTTTTCCTCGAAGAGCTTCTTTCCCGGCGGGTGGAGGTAGTGACCAGGGAATCGCTGAGCCCCCACATCGGCCCTCACATCCTCAATGAAGTCGAATATGTCCCACTCGCCGCTTGATTACCTCCGCCATATTTGTGACGAGGCAACAGTGGAGACAGGCATTTTTGCAGCAACCTGCTGCAAAAAATATGATCACCTGATTCGCGTCTGCTATTTATGCAATCGGTGTTTGCAAAATTGAGGTTGGGGCTTGCAAAACCCCGGCGTCTAAGCTGGGCTTAGCCACCCGCCACTGACGGGTGAGGGGGTATCGGATAGGGGGGATCTAAACGATACCGTATCCGATAGGTTGATTATTCGGTAATCCAATATGAGAAAGATAATAATGAACTCTGTTCGCACCACAATTATGCACACACCAAGACCGACAGATCCTTGTCATACCTTCGTGACGGGATCGTCATGCCCATACTGAGTCGTAGAGGAGATCAATCATGGCGGAAAAGCGAACTTGCGATGTGAGGCACGGCCCTGTTGATGCCGCCGTGCTTGAGGAGCTTCAGATGGATTTTGATACGACAGAGCTCCTGGATGCGGTTGATAAGATCGATGCGATTCGGTGTCGGATCTGTGAACCCGACGGGGTTCGCCAGGATCTACTCACGCTTCATGGGATGGCTATGGATGTAATAAATGGCGCTGGTATGGGCCGTGGGTCAGACTCGGACCAGCCCATCTGGGAGTTGGCGTCAGATATATCCTTTGAGTTGGGCGATTTCATCGAGCATCTTGAGAGCGTGGTCAAAAGCCTCGATCAATTGGAACGCCTCGCCCCCTCTGAAGACGAGTGGGACGAAGAGGAAGATGAGTCCGAATCCCCTTAGCTCTTGTTTCGTTCAAGCCATTCCCGTAGCGCTACTTCAATGATTGCCCCTTGCGTATAGGGGGTGCTTCCCGTGTTTCGCCGAACCGTGGCCACGGTGCGTAGCTCTGCTACGAGGTCCCCCGGAAGCCGTAAAGAGACAGGCACGTGTGGGGAAGGGGGGCTTTCTGCGCCCTTTTTCGGGGGTTTGGATCGCTTTCGGGTGGATTGAGCCCCCGTACCCGGCGCCTTCTTTGAGGTGGTTCGTTTTTGAGCAGTCATCATGAAATAAAGAATGATTGAATTAATTCAATAATGAATGAAATAAATAAAACAATAATTATTTATTTCATTATAGCAGATTGTTAAGAGCAGTCCAATTTTTCTTGGCCCGTGTCATCGGGCACCACGCATCGACCACGCCGTTAGAGGGGGCTTAAATCCGGGTTTGAGCGAGTAGGGCAACGATTCGCCGGGAAATGGGCCATTGCAGATGGCGGTGCCTGCAAGAGCACGGGGTATGTTCGGAATACGTGTAAAAAGTAGTCACTTGAGAGATGACCCCCCCCCCCCCCTGAGTCTTACACATATCTTTTAGTGTAGCGTCCCGGGCCATGGCGGCTATCCCCACGAGTGAGCTCCTAAGTAGCCTGGCCAATTCGTTGATGTTGTCAGAATGGTAAAGTTGAAAGGCAAGAAGTATGGATGCAGGAGAGAGATTCAGAGAGGTGTTGCTTGTGACCTTTCACGGTAAATGAGTGTGATGTGTTCACGATAAATGATGGGCATGTAGTGTGGTTCCCGGTTCCGGTTCCCGCACCCCCTAGCATATTCGCGGGAACAGAGGCCGATCTCGATGCAAGACAGGCTGATAAACGCGAGAGGTAGATTTTGGCTAAAAAGTCAAGCAGGGCTGTAAGGGCTCAACATCCTGCATTCGCTATTGTTTTTGGCTCGACGAACTTGTGCAAGATAATTGATGGAAGAATTCTTGATTCCCTCAATTGTCTTGAACAGGATCTGCCGATTTCCCATCATTTATTGTGAACACTCACAGCTGGTGGTGAGCATCACCTCATAGGCGAGTAGAGTAAGGCTTTAAGGTGCATCAGCCTGCCTCAAGGCAATTTGCCCTAGTGCGAAATCTCGCATTCTCTGAAGTCCAATCCACATCGCTTGCGCTCCTGGTGGAGGGTCATTGTTACGGTTCAAGTATCCGCCAAACTGTGCGATGATTTTAATCATCTCATTGAGCGTGGGAGGTTTTTGGGGTGGCATGGTACGGGTTGCAACAATATAGGCGGCTTCCCACTCGACTTTATCAAAAACCACGTCGCAACTAGTCTCTGGACACTGTCGGCCAAGGTGAGTAAGAAACAAAATACGCCAGGCAATGATCATGTACACGGCCAGGCATGGAAAAAGATGCTCTCTGTGTTCCAACTGGAGCTCTTCTACTTTGCACCCAGTCTTAAGCACACGAAAGAATACTTCTATTCCCCACCTCGCGAGATACCAGTTTATGACTTGTATTGCTCGAGGTAGGGTTTTCACTCCAGCTGAGGTAATCAAAAACCATTCAACTGGTTCCTGTCCTTTTGGAGGACTCTCCTCTCTCGCAAAAATAATCGTAATTTTCTGAGCGCTTAATCGGCGCCCTGTTCGCCTCGGCGGTTGAAGCGTTTCCCTCGAGACATATATTGTTTGCTTCACCCGACGCGCTGGTCGTCCCGCTCTTGCAGGCATATCAAATTCGACCTTACCTAAGGGCTTCTTCTGAGATACCACTTCGTGTAAATATTCTCTACTACCTTCGGATTCTTTGCTCTCAACCGATCGGCTATGGCTTGAGCGAATAAGCCAATGAGCTTTTCCTTTCTCTACTTGACCCGCTTCTTCAAAAACCTCATAAATATCTCCCTCCCGGTCCGCCACCATCACAACTTCGGTATCCGGCGCGAGCTCTGCCAGCTCGCACGCTTCACGATACCCCTCGAGCCATCTATAGCTCTCTTTATCCTCTATTTGCTCTTTTGCCCGCTCTTTCCCTGTCTTTTCCCCTAAGCTTCCCGGCTCACGGGTTACGAATTGCGCACTTGTTACACCCAAACATAATCCCTCAGGTGTAAAAGCTACCGTCGGGTGCAAATAGCAACCGTAGCGCTCTTCCAAGTTAAGCACGCCCAAACCTTTGATCTTATTCTGCTTTCTTGTATAGTCCAGCTCAGTTGTGTCCTGAACTACCAAAGCCGTTCTCTGCTCACGAATGCGCTCTATCGTACGCTCTCGGTGAGGAAGCAACACTCCCTCTTCACTTACCTTATCATTGCTGAAAAATCGATACGCCGCTTGCGTCTCAGACCAGCCGCCACACGATGCCGGGATGCTTGCCCGAGGACTTGACCACAACTGCTCCAGCAATATCCCGTAACGCGCATCTAGACGCTCGTCATGCAGCTCTGACTCCGATGTTTCTTGTTTCGCCCAGCTCAAGCTCAAAATCCAAAACGAATTCCTAACGAAATCGACTTTACTCAACTAAACATTTTTGTACAAGAATTTTTGTGTGTAAGACTCAGCCCCCCCCCCCCCCGGCTATCACCGCTCGCCGCCGGGCAAGAGGACCGCACCTACTTTCTGATCCGGTTGCCGATCCATCCCAAAGCGGCTGAGCATTTAGAAAACTCTTCCCCGTTGTCCCAGATCGCCGGGGAAGTTACCGGGGAAGTCCAGCGTTTGTTGAGTGTTCTCAAAGGTCAGATGAAACGTCGCGATCTTCAAGAAGCGGGCGATTAATGGAACGGAAACGTACGGTAAGCCGACGGATACCTGAAATGAACCTTTTCGGGGCGTTGTGCCGAAACTTCCCAGGCTACGCCGGTGGAGGCCTGGTTTGATGGGACAATCGATTGACTATACTGCGCGGCCTATGATAAACTAGTCTTACAAACTAGTCGATAAAGGGAGGGCTTGAAACCTATGGACCAGATGGAAAACAGCATAGGGGCTTTTGAGGCCAAAACGCATTTCTCAAAGGTTCTTAACCGGGTTGAGCGGGGCGAAACCATTGCTATCACCCGGCATGGTCATACCGTGGCCAAGATTGTGCCCGTGGAGCAAAGCAACCGCGAGCAGGCGAAAGCGGCTCTGGAACGGATGAAGGCCCGGCGCAAGCGCCTCAAAACGGCCCCTATTGCCGAACTCATTGATAGCATCCACGAAGGTCATCGGTATCCGTGAAGATCGTCGTTGATAACTCCGTGGTCTTGGCCTGGTGCATGGCTGATGAAAGCGATTCTATCGCCAACGCCGCGATGGAGGTTTTAGCCGAACAGGGGGGCGTTGTGCCAGGACTGTGGTGGTATGAATTCCGAAACGCTCTTGTATCCAATGAACGCCGTGGCCGACTCACGCCTGCCGATACCCATGCCACACTGACGGATGTCCGGGCCTTGGCTTTGGAGATCGACCATGATCACGATGAAGGCGTGATGTTGGAATTGGCCCGCCGATACGAATTGTCGATCTACGACACCGCCTATCTTGAACTCACTCAACGCCGTGGCTTGGTGCTTGCTACGCTCGATGAGAAACTAAACCGGGCAGCGGAAGATGCCAAAATTGCGTTTTCGACTCCTTGAGCACCGATTTTCACAGGTTGCTCAATCGCCATAATGCCGCCCTAACGTCTTTGCGACAATCCTTATCGTGCCGATTAAATTAGCCATCCAGCGCCCAGTTATTGTCGGTTAGATATCGCCTATTTCCTAGTGTTTAGAGCACTTCAATGGGGCAATGCGCAGGCAAGGTCTAGGCTCGTCCTGTAGAAAGCGATTAGTAAATCAGGGTGGAACTATGTCGGTCAAAATATTTATATGGCGACAGTAATTAAGCTGAGATATAGTCAAGTTGCGGCTGAAAGCAAACAAATATTGCATAAAAGGCAGCAAAACAGCCGTAATGCTGGCCTCTAACCGGTTATCCACAACTTTATTACAGGATTTTAGTCGCCATAATGACACCCTTAATAACCGACGAAGACGATATGGTTTCATACTTCACCAACCCAGCACAGCAAAGACAAAGGCAATACGAAGCCGTAAGGGCGGTGACCATTGACAAGCTATCGGTGGAGGAGGTCTGCACTAGGTTTGGCTATAAAGCGAGCACTGTTTATTCATTGGTTCGTGACGCAAGAAATGGCCGAATTGAGTTATTTCCAAAAACACAGAAGGGTCCACAAGGAAGACGTACCTCTTCAGATGTTCAAAATAGAATAGTTGCCCTTAGGAGGCAGAGCCTTTCAACTCCCGATATTCACGATCGCCTCATAAAAGAAAAAATAGATATTTCAGCTAGAACAATTGAGCGAATTCTGAAAGATGCTGGATTTAGCAGGCTACCTCGCAGAACGAACAGCGAACTTGGAAGAAGCGGCACAGGAAAGAACCTTCCAGAAAGAAGTGAGATGCTAAATTTTGAAGAATTAAAACCTTTTAACGTTGATTGTCCCTCCGCTGGAGTATTCTTCTTCCTTCCGTATATCCTAGAATCAAACATCCTTGATGTTGTTCGAGAATGCGCATTGCCGGAATCAAGTGATATAGGCAACACTCACGCGTGCTTGTCCATGTTGCTACTGAAGCTGATTGGATGCAACAAATTGAGCCACATAGGCTCTTACGATCAAGAGCCAGGGTTGGGTGTTTTTGCAGGACTTAATGTATTACCCAAGCCATCATACATGAATACGTATTCATGTCGTTGCTCGGAGAGTCAGCTAATGGCTCTGCAACAGCAAATTATATCTGCTCTAAAGAAAAAATATCCTGAATTCTATCGTGGAGACTTTCTTA
Organism: Phycisphaeraceae bacterium; assembly: GCA_965224205.1. GTDB lineage: Bacteria > Planctomycetota > Phycisphaerae > Phycisphaerales > Phycisphaeraceae > CBDCYN01. The sequence continues at coordinate 9,343 of CBDCYN010000026.1, read as the reverse complement.
ATCTTGATTTTCACTCAATACCTCATTACGGCGATGAATCTGAAATGGAAAAGGTGTGGTGTGGCGCAAGGAATAAAACCCTAAAGGGGGCTAATACGGTCTTTGTGCAAGACAGCAATAGTCACGCAATTATATATACAAGAGCTGATATACTTCGAAAAGAGGAGGCGAATGAAGTAAAAAAATTTGTCACTTATTGGAAGAGCATAAATGGGGATGTCAATGAAACACTCGTTTTTGATTGTAAATTCACTACGTATAAAACCCTAGATGATATTGATAATGAGAACGTAAAGTTTGTTACTTTACGCAAAAGATATGCGGCGCTAGTTGATACTACATTGGCGCTCCCCAAAGAGTCATGGCAAAAATTGCATATACCAATTCCTAAACGTAAGCATAAAAATGTTTCCGTTCATGAAAGTGAGGTGCGATTGAAAGACTGCAGAAATAAATTTCGACAAATAGCGATCAAAGATCATGGTCGCAGCAAACCAACTTTTATTCTCACCAACAATTGGGATTTGCCACTCGTGGATGTTCTCAAGGTATACGCTCACCGATGGCGAGTTGAAAATAAGTTCGCTGAGCTCGTTTCGTTTTTTAATCTTAATGCTCTTTCATCTCCTGTCATGACTCGTATACACTTTGACATTTTGTGGACAATAATTGCTGACACCCTATACCATCGTTTTGCCAAAGATTTGCGGCGATTCGAAAAGAGCCTCGCACCTCAGTTATTTCGAAAGTTTATTGATATGCCTGGTAAAGTAGTTTATGACGGCAATAAGTTTCAGGTCAAAATAAGAAAACGAGCACACACGCCCGTCTTGATGGGTGTACACAAATTGCAACAACCATTTACCGTTCCATGGCTTGACGGGAAGAGCCTTGAGATCGTTTGGACCGCTTGAAACTCGGCACCACTATCTCCTTTCTCCACTCTTGTCTCCCCTACATCAGATGCAGGCATATCTGATTTTCTGATAGAATTAGTCGCCAACATGGTAGGGCGGCATTATGACGATTGAGCAACCTGTGAAAATCGGTGTTTATTACTGGAACAAAAATAACATCGGGAGCTTGAAATCGAGTGCTGCCAAGGTGTCTCGGAGCTGCCAGAGAACAGCAGGGTAAACACTATTTTCTGGTGAATTAAAACTACTGTATTTTCATGTGGTTACAAATTTAGAGAAAAATATTTTCTTAGACCCCTAATTCTAGCAATTTTTGCGCCTATATATAAAAGGAACACGGGATGAATGATGTCTAGCGTTACCCACATATGTGCTACCGATTGGAGCGATAGATCGTTCCCTCCATTGAAGCGGTGATATACCGGAAGGATCTTGGAGCAGCACCGTCATTTGATCCCAGAGCAAAACGGAGAAAGCTCAGAAAATATTACTTCGTATGATTCAGGCCCTCTCACACTTGGGTATCTACTCAATAAGTCAGGGTATCGTGGATGCCTAAGCTGTTATTTTAACACGAAGAGCACGACGCAGCCGTAAGGCCGCAACCAAACTAATACTCCTCACCGCAACCAAAGAGCCATCCCCTGTCATTGCGAGGAGCGACAGCGACGCGGCAATCTCGCATCGCCCCTATCATAGCAGTCACCGCGAGATTGCCGCGTCAGCGCGCACAGAGGATAGCGGATTACGCGTAGTTCTCTGGGCGCGCTTCCTCGCAATGACACGGAGGGGAGAGCTCTTTCATCTTTTCATCTAAAATCTCTCTCTAAACTTCTTGCTAAAATAACAAGATTCTACAAAGAAGTGTCACGAAGAACACGAAGGTAATAAACTATGTAAGCTCAAACTGGATAGAAGAAGAGTTTTCTATTTGTGACGAGAGCTAAGGAGGAGAGTTAAGATTGCAGGTAATGCAGAGGTAGCGAAAAGAGCGTATCCGTAAAAGTAATGTGGTGTGAAGGGTATGGGTCCTCGAAGCATCAGTGGGCGAGGGGAGCTCTTCTGGGGCGTTTTTCGTGCGCCCTGTCGCCGGCGTTGAACTTAATTGGAGTGTTTGAGCGCTACCTGCCGGCTCTTTTACGGGCGCCCGTAAAACGCCCCAGAAGAGCTCCGCTCGCGAGTAGCATGGTGGGTGTGTTGAGATACCTTAGTATCTGCTCTAGCCCCTACTTTTTGCAACTTTACGCTGCTAACTTAGATTCCGAAGCATGAAGCGCTTCAAATTGAGCGAATGACATAGGTTTGCCATGACGAATATAATGCGTGAGAGTGGTCTTAAGAAAGTATGGCAATGAGATGTTACGCAAGTGGCATGTCTGAGCAATGGACTGTAGGCAGGCATACGCCCGAGCACCTTCTTCTGACATGCTGCCCCCAGAGACCTTTCGTTTTAACACGCCCTTTTTAACGATGTATTCAGCAAAGTTGTTATGCGAGGTGGCTCCAGGATGCTCAACAAAGGTGAGAACATATTGCTCCTGCCGACGGACTTTCTCTATCAAATCTTTAAGGATTGGATTTGGATTCTTCCATGCAAGCAGCTCGTGAAGACGGTTCTTGAGATACTTCAAGCGTCTTTGGAAGGTGACCTCATCTAGACTGTCACGAGCGAGTTGAAGTCTTTCCCCATCGCGAATGATCCTTTTGAGCGACGTCCTCTTACGAAGAAGCTCTTCTTTCTCAAAGTATAGATTCGCTCCAACCAACATGGTCCCAACACCATACTATTTCATCCTCGCGAGTACCATACTTAAAGTAACTACGTAAAAAAAATCACCTCCCACGGAGAACTTATAGGGCATCTGCGCTCTCTCGCGATCCTCAACAAATGGGGCCTCCTCAGAGCTCTCTCTCAACGCACCCACAATGCTACTCGCGAGCGGAGCTCTTCAGGTGCACACTTCGGGCGCCCGTAAAAGAGCCGGCAGGGAACGTTAAAACACTCCACTTAAATTCAACGCCGGCGACAGGGCGCACGAAGTGTGCACCTGAAGAGCTCCGCTCGCCCACTGAGGCTTTGAGGAACATACCAATCAAAAATAGAAAACTCTTCTTCTATCCAGTTTGAGCTCACGCTTGAGTATCGAGTCGAGCACAGTAAGCCAGTGGTTGATGAGTTCATGGATTGGCTAAAGGAGTGCTCAGAAGATGCAGCACTGCTGCCGAGTAACCCCTTTACGAAAGCGATAGCGTATACCCTTAAACGAAGAGCTGAGCTCGAGGTCTTTCTCTCTCATCCAGAGGTGGATATCGATACGAACCACGTAGAGCGTGGCAATCAGCTCCTTGCAATGGGACGAAAGAACTACCTTTTTGCCTGGACAGAGCTCGGGGCAAAGGAGATCGCTGGCAACCTTTCAAGCTTCCTCGATCCGAGAGACCTCCCTCGAAGAGGTTTAAGCGGAGATTAGGAGATAGGAATCACCCAAAGTCTTCGCACGGCCGAGGGCGATGAGAAAAAAAGAGGGGCACAATCACGAATAAAGGTTAAGACATCTCCCCACTATACGCTACTACACCTCCCGCTACCTACGGACAACCCCCGCTCTAAAATGAGCGCTTACCTTACAACACAATCCCCTCGAATTAACTACAAATTACAACCTATTCCCAAATCCCCAAAAACTACTTGGGGAAGCTGGCGGGACTGATTTTTTCTTTGTAAGCCCTTGGAAATACGTGGACTATTTTAGAGGGTCATCATTTGTGAAGCAAATGACAACGAAAATCAGTGATTTTGAGGGGCAATGAGGGACATGGAGTTGGTGAATAGGCCTAACACTACTACCAGAATACAAAAGAAGGGTAGATGCGTCGGACAACCGACTAAAACTCTACCAGAAGTCCGACACAGTGTGCGGTGCATCTTCCCTTCAACTTCTATCGGCTAGCAGGCCGAAGCGGCTTCTTTCTCAAGAGGGACCTCTTCGTATTCCCACCCACCAATCTGTTCTCCACTCTCCTTCTGGACCTTTCGGGTCCAGATTGCTGCTTTGATCAGCAGCTCGGAACGCGGTACGTCTGTCGTCGTCGGGTTCGCTGAGAAGAATGGGGCATTGTGACCCCAAACTCTGTACACTTCCTTACGTGCTTCCTCACCGGGCACATCCGAGGTCTCCAAAGAGACGAACACCGCGTTGCTGCAAATGGATTGAGGCACGCGACCATTAGCGGCCAGTTCCTCAATTCGCTTGCTCGCGAGAGTCTCGGACGCACTTACGACGGGGCCGCCGTAGATGTCGTTGATTCCGCTATACAAGTCATACTTCATGGTTTCAGTCCTTTCCGTGTTTACGGATACGTTGGGTTCTAGAAGCCCCGAATTGAGCTTCCAGTTGCACACTGCTTTCTAAACCCAAACCGGGTCTCACAAAGCAATGCACAACCGTTAAACACCTAATGACCTATAAACACGGGTAAAAAACCTAGCTCCATGCATCTACCCACAATGGTTATTGGTTGAGAAGAGTCATTGGTGACATTAAAAAAATAGTGTCCAGTGACTGCTCTTAAAAACACCCTATAATATACTAAAATTACAAGGAAATCTATGTTCGGCTTCAAGCTATAGTTGCGTAGTGTGAACGGAGCAAAAACCAAAGCTGAATCCGCTCAAAAAAAAACGATTTTTTTGAGAAAACCTGAAATTTTAGGTGCCTCGGCGTATATATACAAGGAACACAGGATAAATGACGCTAAGCGTTACCCACATATGTGCTACCGATTGGAGTGATAGATCGCTCCCTCCATTGAAGCGGTGATATACCGGAAGGATCTTGGAGCAGCACCGTCATTTGATCCCAGAGCAAAGCGGAGAATGCTCAGAAAATATTGCTTCGTATGATTCAGGCCCTCCCAACACTTGGAACCTGAGAAGTGAATCACTTGTAGCTATCGTGTGCTGTGATTCGCTTGCCGTTGTTACTCTACAAGGCAGCACGTAAAGGGAGACAGAATAACCACCCCTTTCCAGATTGGTTGTGCTCACGATAGAGCGTTGATGGTCCCTAGCGCATGACTGTCGATTGCACTTTGTCCATTAGATGTCACTCAGTTGATGTCCAATGGGCAAAGTGCGTCTTCAATCCCACCGCAGAAACACTAGAGTCAAAGGCACTATAGGCATCCAGCGAGCGAAGCGAGCTTTAAACGACAAAGTCGTTTAAAAACTTGGCTGTCACTAAGGGCTACATCATAAATACTTTAAGAACATCTCTGCATTGGCAGAACATTTCTTAGTAACTAAAGGAATCCTCTTGATGAATAAAACAAAAAATCAATCAACTCATTATGATGCTCAAATACGATTAACTTTACCTAGTGACTGGGTTCAATCCTTGAATCAAATAGCTCAATCAAAATGTATCTCTCGTCTTGCTCTAATCCGCCTTTATTTACAAGCTTCAATGCATAAAGATCTTGAAGAAATAAAACGGCTTAAGGCTTTATCCTAGCCATTTTCGATTTAGTCCTTTAGTCTGCCTGGCCATTTAGGATAGGCACAATGTCAAATGATGAATTACAAGTAGCAACAATTAACATTCTACGTTCGTTTATTGAACGAGCTAAAGATGTTTCTGCCTCAATTGAAACTCAGATGGAGGTAACAGAAGAACTGCTTCATTGCTTGAAAACCACCTTCAAGACCTTTGACTCGGTAATTCGTTTCTCTGAGCTAATCGAGCACACTGCCCAGGAAGACGTTGATATAAACACCCTCCTCACAGGCATTATTGAGAATAAGCTTTATATGCCTTCAGAGATCACAATTGAGATAGCGCCAGCACTACCAACGATCAACATCAACAAGAAAAAAATAGAAACTGCCTTTATAGAATTAATCTCGAATAGTATTAATGCTGTAGATCCCCGTAAGGGTTTAATCAAAATCGATTATGAATCTAATCCAAACATTCATATGTTTGCTATTGAAGATAATGGACAAGGAGTCAGCGAGGATACTCGCAAAAAAATTTTCCAGTTATTCTTTACTACATCGGAAAACCGCACAGGAATTGGCCTTACTCTAGCAAGACAAATTATTGAATCTTATCTTGGTTCCATTACTTTACAACCCAAGTCCGCAAACGGCTCTATAGTAAAATTTTCTCTGCCGAAAAATTTGCAGAAAAAAGAAAAGTAAGTTGAACTAGCTGGACGGAAAACTCTGGGGAGTTGATCAACACCACGAAAAACACTGAAAAAAGCATTTCTTTTATTCTGATACAAAACCAATACATCGCCGATATATTTCTTTTCAAAACTGCTTTTTCTGCAAGTTTGAGTGAAAATCAAAAGGGCTGACCTTAACGATCCTTAAGCCAATGACAATTCAGCTAAAATTGCCCTATACGTTTCACGTTCTATATAAAGTTTACGGCCGGAAAAAAATTTTACGAGTTAGTTTCACACGCGCGTTGTAGATCATCTATACATCACTTTCTGTGCCAAACTATTTGATCTGAGTATCTGGCCACTTGAAAGGCAAAGGTGCTGCTCCAAGATCCGACCGGCAGATGGCCAGCCTCAATGGAGGGTGTGATCTATCACTCCAATCAATAGCACGTATGGTAAAATTGGGGCTATTGAGCGCGTCAACTTCATCATCGACACCTATATCAACCCATGTTCGGCAAATAATGCTTCAATTGCATTCTCACCCGGAACTAACTGTCGTTTTCTATGTTCGAATGTTGCTTCTAGCATTACGTCTTCGTATCGATAACTCAACTCTTTTAGCTTGTAACTTATATTATTCAGACATGCTTCTAATGCATCTGGATCGTCGAGTTTCATCGTTCGAACCTGGCCCCATAGTCTACTTGACTTACCGCTGGGAGAGTAGGCCGCTTCGATAAGCGAATCACCGGGAGAAGTGAGTAAGCGGCAAATGTTTTGACCACCTTTAGGTCGCTTTATTACCATAGTAGTTCGCATCTTATCAGCGCCTCTATTACAACCAATATCTGCAAACTTTTCGATGGCCGTTCGCAGTTTGTTTACTTCATCATCTATTTCGTCCAACCGAATGCGTCGGTTTGCATACTTAGTTTTGTTGAGCGTAACGGTTTCGGTCAATTTACTTGTCTTTTTCTTTCTCATGACGGGTTGCCTCCGATGTTTACCAGGTTATTATAAGATGGATTTTTTGCATTCCTAGCGTTGCCTTTCAACACAAGGTAAATGTTCTTCATCATCAACTGCGATAGGTCTGGCATCTCAAGCATGTTTCTCTTAAGTAAGCCATTCAATGAATTGATGCTTTCCTGAAGATCTCGTCTGAATTCTTCTAGTTCAGTTTTGTTTTTTGGAAACCGACTGTAACGGAGCAAACCATCCTCACCGAATGAATCCAAGAGACCGGCTAAGTGGCGCTCTGCATCATACGTATTGTGAAATTGGCCTTCACCGCGTTCATAGCTGAAAAATCCGCATACCTGCTCCTCTACCCAATAGCAGCATTCTATAGTCACTTGCGAGGAGAACGATATCCACTTTAAAACGTTAAATGGTGGCCCAGAGTTGCTGAACCCCGAGAGATTGATTTGAGTAGGTAATTCCTCTTTCAGTTCCAAGTGGAAGTAAGTGGGGGAAAGAACTGAATCAAGACTTCTCGCTGCCCAAGAATCAGAACCCTTCCACAACGGTTTGATTTCACTCGGGAGATTCAAAGACTCAATAAAAGTCTCTCTATTCAAAGATCTTTGACTGCCAAACGTCTTTGTAACCTTACTCAGTTGCTCTGGCGTTCCATACACCAAGATTTCGAGATGAATGTCTATGCTCATTGTGTTTCTCCATCAGTTATTGGTTGTTTTTCTTCCTCGCTCAAGGCCGGAAGATTATCTTCCGGTAAAGGGCGTGAACTTATTGGTTCATAGTAGAAGTCATATCTGTGCAATTTCCAGGATTCGTTCCAGAGAAAGACCCAGAGATCATCATTTACATTCCGAGGTGCCGGTATAGGCTTGGATAGGGAAAATCCTTGGGCGGAATTACTGCGTGGTTTTATTATCTTAATCGACAATGAGCCATTATCATTAACCCCGTCGATTACTCTGTCGCGCAAAAGTTTAGGCACTTTTGCTAGTGCTGTTTGCAGCATGATAGTCCCTAGAACCATCCCGTTTTGACGAAGGGCATTATATACACCTTCAAGAGATGATTGAAGATGGTTGATATATTGCTTTGTCTCTCTGCTTTCATGTTTTGTTATTTTGTTTTCCATTTCTATTTTCCTTTCTAATTATTCTTGGATTTATCATCGCTAAAAAAAGCGATGTGATCAGTTGTATTCCGCACCGGCTCGCCGGAGCTGTCGTAGTAAATATCAGTGCTACTAAGGCGAGAGTGGCCGGCGATCTTCATCACTGTGCCGATGGGAATATTTCTTCTGAGCATGTTGGTAATTGATGCTGCTCTTAGCTGATGAAAAGTGCATTCTGGAATACCGGCAATCTTACATGTGTCGCGAACTACTTTTGCTTGCTCGTCACGCATAAAGGCAGTGTGCTGCTCCAACACCCATTCATTGTCATTGGGTTGCAGACGCTCTTTCTCAGCGAGAAGAAACGTCTTTAGCTCAGGACTCAAGGGGACAGGTCGAGGCTTGCCGTTCTTAGGAAAAGGTTTTATTCCATTTTTGGTGGTAAGCGTTCTATTGATATAGACAATATTATTATTCCAATCTATATCACCCCATTGTAGACCACGTGCCTCGGCTGCTCGCAGGGCACAGTGAACTACAATCATGAAATGAGGTAGCCATTCAGGGAAATAATCCTCTACGGTTTGCAGTAGTTTGGTCAACTGCTCGAAGTTCAGAATCGTTTTTGCTCTGTGAGTGACCTTTATTCCCTCTACATCATCGCAGGGGTTGGAATCACAATAATGTTTCTTAATCGCAAGCTTGAAAAGAGCGTTGAGATATCTAAGACAATGCTTTTTAGTCTGAGAAGACCGATTTTCGAGTTTTACTTCGATAATGTGATCGATATGAGCCGTCGTAATCGACCTCAACTCTAAATTACCAATTAGAGGCAGAGCGTGATTTGTTAAAGCAGCTCTCTCACTAGCGATTGTGCCTTTGGTCTTCTTCTTTTTGATTTCCAGGTGATCTAGATATTCCGGTAAGAAATCTGTAAACGTCTTTTCGTAACCTATTTTCTTTATACGTTGAAGTTCCTCAAACAGTTGGCGTTCGATTTCCCGGGCCTGGGCTTTATTCCTTGCACGCCTTTTTCGTTGAATGCGTTTGCGGAATTTATCGTAGCCGCTTACAGTTACCTGGTAATAGGTTTCGGTAATGTTATTTCGTTTACGAGTTTTCTTTTGGATTGCCATTTTACTACATCAATAAAAACCTT
>CBDCYN010000025.1:0-152815 GCA_965224205.1 Phycisphaeraceae bacterium | reverse complement strand
GAACACGTTATCAATCGATATAGGGACACCAACACCAATTTACGAACCCAACTGCATCGCATCATTCGTCGGGCCGGTTTAGAGCCATGGCCTAAGACATTCCAGAATCTACGAAGCACTCGTGAAACGGAATTGGCTGAGTCGTTCCCGATACACGTTGTCTGCAAATGGATCGGTAATAGTCAGCCCATCGCGGCAAAACATTACCTGCAACTGACCGATGAGCATTTCAACCGTGCGGTGCACAGTGAGTCAGACATGAAAGCGGCGCAAAATACGGCGCAGAAGCTGCACGAAACCTCTGGAAAAGAGCCGAAACCCGAAAAAGACGAAATGACGCAAGCCTGTGAGAGTTCAACAGATTGCGACAAGGTTCCAGTTGGTTCGGGAACCTTCGAAAGTGAAAAAGTGACCGGGCTGGGACTCGAACCCAGGACCAGCGGCTTAAAAGGCCGATGCTCTACCAACTGAGCTACCCGGTCGTAATTTGCTGTTATTGTACTCAATGACAGATCTAAGTGTGTGATTCATAGACATCCTTTCAATAGATTGGGTGGCTATGGACAAACAGATCAAGCGGCGATTGGAGTGGGTTCGTCTCTATCAGCAGACTCAAGATGCGGGGTTGACGTGTCGTCGATGCGGGATCTCCAGCCGACGTTGCGGCGATGGGTACGACGGTTCGAAAGCGAAGGCCTTGCGGGCCTAGAGCATATTGCGTGAATATTCTTGATAGCCACAGGATTCAAATGTTCTAGAGCGCTTGGCGTAATTAATCGCCGCTGGCCGATAAGAGAGATTTCTGGCAAGGAGGCCAAGGTCATGGCGTATTCGATGGATCTACGTAAGCGGGTGGTATGGGCCGCCGAGTCGGGTCAGACGATCACGGGGGTATCACGACAGTTTCGGGTGGCGAGGTCGACGGTTCGCGACTGGTGTGATCGGCACCGCCGGGGCGTGTTGACGCCGGGGGTGCCGGGGCCCAAGGGGTCGGTCAAGCTTACGGCGGCCGATGAGCAACGGATGCGTGAGGCGGTGGCGGCCAAGCCGGGGATCACGGCCAAGCAGTTGAGGGCGATGCTGAACCTGGGCGTCGTGGAATCGACGGTGTGCCGGGCGTTGAAGCGGCTGGGGCTGTCGCTCAAAAGAAGTCGCTGATCGCCGCCGAGCAAGATCGCCCCGACGTGGCCCAACGCCGCCACAACTTCACGATCGCCCGGCGGTTCGTGGACCCGGCCCATCTGGTTTTCCTCGACGAATCTGGGGCCAAGACGGATATGACCCGGCTGTATGGCTGGTCGCCGATCGGGCAGCGTTGCGTGGACCGCACCCCGCACGGCCGCTGGAAGACGCTCACGATGCTCAGCGCGATCCGGCTCGACGGGGTGATCCAAGGTGCGACGGTCGTGGTCGATGGCCCGATGAACTCGGCGACGTTCCTGGCCTACACCCAGCAGTTCTTGGCCCCGTCGTTGCGCCCGGGTGACGTGGTCGTGATGGACAATCTCTCGAGTCACCAAGCCGCCGCGGTGCGCGAAGCGATCGAGGCCGTCGACGCCGACCTGGGGTACCTGCCCCCGTACAGCCCGGACCTGAACCCGATCGAGAAGCTGTGGAGCAAGGTCAAGGCGTGGCTACGCCGCGTCGCCGCCAAGACCTTCGGCACGCTCCAAGACGCCATCGCCGATGCCCTGACAGACGTCACGCCCACCGAGTGCCAAAACTACTTCACCTCTTGCGGATATGGCGATTATTGACGCAAAACGTTCTAGAAGGGGTTCGGGTGAGCGAAGCGAACGAGAGCCGAGCCGAGGATCTGGGCGTCACCCAAGGCGCGATCGAGGCGCGGACGAAAGACACTCGAAGCGGCAGTCTTGCTGTTGCCAGATAACTCTCGCGTGTCAGATGAAGTGGTGGCTAGTACAACGTAGGCCGCTGCAGTGGCTCAAATTTCAATGAATGTTCGGCCTCCGTCCGGCTCAGTTTTCAATGATCGTTTCCAGCTGATCACCCATATCCTTAAGAACATGAAAAATAAGCTCATGGCGATCCACGAGAAGGTCCTGCTACGCAAGCGGTCCTTGATCGAAACGGTCAACGATCAGCTCAAGAACGTCTGCCAGATCGAGCACACCCGTCACCGCAGCCCGAACAACTGCATCACCCATCTGATCGCCGGCCTGATCGCCTACACCAAGCAACCCAAACGACCTCACATCAACCTCGACATCCCACGAGACCAACCAGCCCTCACCTTCGCTTAAGCGCAACTGAGGTATCAAGCATTTTTTCTCCTTCAGCTCCCTCGCCCAACGCCGTGGGGAGTTGAGGGAGAAAAAAATACGCCTCGACTTGATCCAACACGAATAAAACAAGGCCCCCCAACCACTTAGATTGGGGGGCCTGTAGATCTCATTCCATCCAGGGTGGCCCATGAGCGCCACCGATGATCGCAGACAATAGCGACCTACTTAGCTTGCTTAAAGGGTCTGAAGCTTTACGAGGTCATCCAGGACTAGGTCCACAGCCTCGACAACGATCGTGGTAATTTCACCGCCGGTTTCGGTCACCGTCACGACGCTGTTCACGCCGCTGTTATCAATGACGATGCCTGCACCTAAATCGCTGAGAAAGCACCAGCTTGTCCTCATCGGGAGTGAAACCCTGGACAAAATACTCGGTTGGCTCCGCAGCCAGATCGATATTGAAGGCGTCGTCTCCTGCCTCGGCATCGATCAGCGTGTAGTCGAACGCTTGGTCGACGTCATTGCCATACAGGTCGATGGCAAACGCACTAGTGGCCGTGTCGCCGTCTGCATCGGTGAGGGTGGCGCTAAAGTCGAGGAAGATGTCATTGGGTGGATTATCGCCTCTGACCACCACCTCGATCCTCGGGATCTTGATATTGCCGAAGCCCATGGTGAGTTGGAGGGCATCGATAAAGTTACCGAAGTCACCAGTGATGCCGAAATCTTCTTCAAGCGTATTGATATCAATGGTGAACGACCATAAGTTTTCACCTGTACCGCCATTGGCCACGTCGGCTTCGTTCATCCGGTTTTCTGCTAAAACCAAAATAGGTCCGGTGTTGTTGCCCACTTCGTCGTATAGGTTAAAGTACAGGTAATCCGTTTTAGCCAGTGTGGCGCCACTTCCCGGAGGGGAGAATCCGCCCGCTGTCTTGCTTACAAAAACTTTAACCACAGAAGCCAAGGGCTCTGGATTAATCACAAAACTCTCATCGAAAGCCTCGCTGTCAAAGGGGTTAATGTTGCCAATAAAGGTGTCACCCGGATCAGGAGAGACTTCAGTATCCAGAGCTTCACCCTGCAAGACGTTGTTGTTAACGCCAATCCCGCTGGTGCTGACGTTCATCGCGATTTCGTCCCTGATGAAACCGAAGGTCTCATCGCCGGGCGTCCCATTTCCATCGCAGTCCTCCATTGCAGATAGGCACTGAAGGGTCAGTTCATCAAGGTCGGGCTCGCCCAATTCGATCGCCGGAACGATCGGGTTGGACGGATCCTCAGCAGTGGCAGCATCGACAGCGAAGAAGACGAAAGTAGTATCAGGATTTTCAGGATCTTCACCGAATCCTAAGGTCTGCACCGGGTCGGGGCCCCCTGCCGGGAGTTGGCCCTGATCCGTGCTGAGCGTGACCGTTTCCACGATGACTTGATCCAGAGCAAATTCATAGGTGCCGTCATCGTTCAACGTCTGAGTGAAACCGATCGTTTCATCTCCGTTTGCCGGGTCGTTATCAAAGTCGGCTACAAGTTTTCCTGTGCCAACGGTGCCATCAAAGTCAAAATCAACAATAGTTCCAGTCGTGACAACACCTTCGGAAGTCTCCATCTCGAACTGGATCCCGTCAGCCGTGGGATCGGCATCCACCGCCACGATTGACAGGGTCCCCGGCTGATCAGCCCCGTCAGAACTATCCCAAAAACCTACTTGTGGAGTGGTTGTGACCGCCCCAACCAAGTTGCTGAATTCCAGGGCCGGACCGTCGTCGAGGAATTCCAGGATCGGGCCCAGGTCGATGAACGCCGAATCCTCGGCGCTATCGCCGTCGCCGTCGGTGATCGTATCCGTACGGGTCAGCGTGATTCGGCCCCCTAAGACACTCACCACGTCGTTCGGGTCAGTCGCGTCGGGGTGCTCCAACGCACGCTGCTGATCCAGCGTCACCGTCCCGCTACCATCGACGCTGACCACAAAGACCAGAAGATCGCTGGTCGCGGTGCGGCCTTCGACGTCACCGCTGCCGTTGACCGACAGCAACACATCCTCGCCGGTCGCCACGTCATCCAAGCCGGAGTCCACCCCATCGCTGCTGACGCTCAACGTGAACTCACTAGTGATCGTGCCCGCGCCATCGGCGCCAAAGCTAAACTCGATGATCGAGAAATTGTTAGAAAAGTCAGCCGAGGCGTCGGTGGTCAGGTCGGTCTCGTCCACCACCAACGGCGGCGGCACCACTACGATTGTTTCGATCTCAATCGCCGAACCGTCGTCGTCGAAGCTCATCGCCACGCCGATGTCCAGGGCCTCGCTGTCATTGGCGGTATCGCCGTCGCCGTCGGTGATCGTGTCCGTACGCGTCAGCACGATCAGGTCCGCGTCCAGCGTCACCGTGTCGTCGGGATCAGTTGTGTCCGGGTGCACCAACGCACGCTGCTGATCCAGCGTCACCGTCCCGCTACCATCAACGCTGACCACGAACACCAGGTCATCGCTGATCGCTGTACGACCCTCGATCACCCCGCCATTGTCGACCAGCACCACGGTCTGACCCGTGGCCACGTCGATCAGGTTCGTCGCCGGACCGGCCGTGCCCACGCTCAACACGTAGCTGGTGGCGATGTTATCTGTTCCGTCGGCCCCGCCGTCAGAGGTGACGCTGAAGTTGTCCGAGAAGTCGGCGCTGGCGTCGATCGTCAGGTCTGATTCATCGACCACCAACGGATCAGCCGCCGCGACGATCTGAACATCAATCGCCGGCCCGTCGTCGTGGAAGCTCATCGCCGCCCCGATGTCCAGGGCCTCGCTGTCACTGGCGGTATCGCCGTCGCCGTCGGTGATCGTGTCCATACGCGTCAGCACGATCAGGTCCGCGTCCAGCGTCACCGCGTCGTCGGGGTCGGTCGCGTCGGGGTGTTCCAACGCACGCTGCTGATCCAGCGTCACCGTCCCGCTACCATCGACGCTGACCACGAACACCAGGTCATCGCTGATCGCTGTACGACCCTCGATCACCCCGCCATTGTCGACCAGCACCACGGTCTGGCCCGTGGCCACGTCGACCAGGTTCGTCGCCGGACCGGCCGTGCCCACGCTCAACACGTAGCTGGTGGCGGTGTTATCTGTTCCGTCGGCCCCGCCGTCAGAGGTGACGCTGAAGTTGTCCGAGAAGTCGGCGCTGGCGTCGATCGTCAGGTCTGATTCATCGACCACCAACGGATCAGCCGCCGCGACGATCTGAACATCGATCGCCGGCCCGTCGTCGTGGAAGCTCATCGCCGCCCCGATGTCCAGGGCCTCGCTGTCACTGGCGGTATCGCCGTCGCCGTCGGTGATCGTGTCCATACGCGTCAGCACGATCAGGTCCGCGTCCAGCGTCACCGCGTCGTCGGGGTCAGTTGTGTCCGGGTGTTCCAACGCACGCTGCTGATCCAGCGTCACCGTCCCGCTACCATCGACGCTGACCACGAACACCAGGTCATCGCTGATCGCTGTACGACCCTCGATCACCCCGCCATTGTCGACCAGCACCACGGTCTGACCCGTGGCCAC
Organism: Phycisphaeraceae bacterium; assembly: GCA_965224205.1. Taxonomy (GTDB): domain Bacteria; phylum Planctomycetota; class Phycisphaerae; order Phycisphaerales; family Phycisphaeraceae; genus CBDCYN01. The sequence goes on along the minus strand of CBDCYN010000025.1, from coordinate 147,019 downwards.
GTCGACCAGGTTCGTCGCCGGACCGGCCGTGCCCACGCTCAACACGTAGCTGGTGGCGGTGTTATCTGTTCCGTCGGCCCCGCCGTCGGAGGTGACGCTGAAGTTGTCCGAGAAGTCGGCGCTGGCGTCGATCGTCAGGTCTGATTCATCGACCACCAACGGATCAGCCGCCGCGACGATCTGAACGTCGATCGCAGGCCCGTCGTCGTGGAAGGTCATGGCCACGCCGATGTCCAGGGCCTCGCTGTCACTGGCGGTATCCCCGTCGCCGTCGGTGATCGTGTCCGTCCGCGTCAACACGATCAGGTCCGCGTCCAGCGTCACCGTGTCGTCGGGATCAGTTGTGTCCGGGTGCACCAACGCACGCTGCTGATCCAGCGTCACCGTCCCGCTAACATCGACGCTGACCACGAACACCAGGTCATCACTAGTTTCGGTGCGGCCTTCGATGTCACTGCCGTTGACCGACAGCACCACGGTCTGGCCCGTGGCCACGTCGACCAGGTTCGTGGCCGGACCCGCCGTGCCCACGCTCAACGCATAGCTGGTCACGATGCTGGCCGTACCGTCGGCCCCGCCGTCGGAGACGACGCTGAAGTTGTCCGAGAAGTCGGCGCTGGCGTCGATCGTCAGGTCTGATTCATCGACCACCAACGGATCAGCCGCCGCGACGATCTGAACATCGATCGTCGGCCCGTCGTCGTCGAAGCTCATCGCCACGCCGATGTCCAGGGCCTCGCTGTCACTGGCGGTATCGCCGTCGCCGTCGGTGATCGTGTCCGTACGCGTCAGCACGATCAGGTCCGCGTCCAGCGTCACCGTGTCGTCGGGATCAGTTGTGTCCGGGTGTTCCAACGCACGCTGCTGATCCAGCGTCACCGTCCCGCTACCATCAACGCTGACCACGAACACCAGGTCATCGCTGATCGCTGTACGACCCTCGATCACCCCGCCATTGTCGACCAGCACCACGGTCTGGCCCGTGGCCACGTCGACCAGGTTCGTGGCCGGACCCGCCGTGCCCACGCTCAACGCATAGCTGGTCACGATGCTGGCCGTACCGTCGGCCCCGCCGTCGGAGACGACGCTGAAGTTGTCCGAGAAGTCGGCGCTGGCGTCGATCGTCAGGTCTGATTCATCGACCACCAACGGATCAGCCGCCGCGACGATCTGAACATCGATCGCCGGCCCGTCGTCGTGGAAGGTCATCGCCGCCCCGATGTCCAGGCCCTCGCTGTCACTGGCGGTGTCCCCGTCGCCGTCGGTGATCGTGTCCGTCCGCGTCAACACGATCAGGTCCGCGTCCAGCGTCACCGCGTCGTCGGGGTCGGTCGCGTCGGGGTGTTCCAACGCACGCTGCTGATCCAGCGTCACCGTCCCGCTACCATCGACGCTGACCACGAACACCAGGTCATCACTGGTTTCGGTGCGGCCTTCGATGTCACCGCCGTTGACCGACAGCACCACGGTCTGGCCCGTGGCCACGTCGACCAGGTTCGTGGCCGGGCCCGCCGTGCCCACGCTCAACGCGTAGCTGGTCACGATGCTGGCCGTGCCGTCAGCCCCGCCGTCGGAGGTGACGCTGAAGTTGTCCGAGAAGTCGGCGCTGGCGTCGACCGTCAGGTCCGTCTCATCGACCACCAACGGATCGGCCGCCGCGACGATCTGAACATCGATCGTCGGCCCGTCATCGTGGAAGGTCATGGCCACGCCGATGTCCAGGCCCTCGCTGTCACTGGCGGTATCGCCGTCGCCGTCGGTGATCGTGTCCGTCCGCGTCAACACGATCAGGTCCGCGTCCAGCGTCACCGCGTCGTCGGGGTCGGTCGCGTCGGGGTGTTCCAACGCACGCTGCTGATCCAGCGTCACCGTCCCGCTACCATCAACGCTGACCACGAACACCAGGTCATCGCTGATCGCTGTACGACCCTCGATCACCCCGCCATTGTCGACCAGCACCACGGTCTGACCCGTGGCCACGTCGACCAGGTTCGTCGCCGGGCCCGCCGTGCCCACGCTCAACACGTAGCTGGTGGCGATGTTATCTGTTCCGTCGGCCCCGCCGTCGGAGGTGACGCTGAAGTTGTCCGAGAAGTCGGCGCTGGCGTCGATCGTCAGGTCTGATTCATCGACCACCAACGGATCAGCCGCCGCGACGATCTGAACATCAATCGTCGGCCCGTCGTCCTCGAAGAAGAAGGTGACGCCCACATCAGCCGAGGCGAAATCGGCTTGAATCAGCTTGAAGCCGCCGATATCGAAGTCGGACCCCACGACCTGGCTGCCATCAGCCGCGTTCTCGATCAGGACGCGGTTGTGGTCGCTAACTGTGGTGTACCGTATGGTGTCACCCGCCTCGACACCGGTGATGATGACAAAGTCATTGCCCGGATCAGGTAAGATTGTGAAGGTGCCGTCACCATTATCAGTTCCGTTTAATTCACCGCCACCGTCGGCGTCCACGACCACGACGCTTTCAATCGCGACTGGCGTGTCATTGTTGAGCGAGTCAACAAACCCCGCGCCCGAAACGCTCGCAGGGTCTTGCTCTTCATTAAACGCACTAACCTTGACAACGGATGTCCCACTAGCAGGCTGCAACTGAACCACCTGAAACTCAGCCGCATCGGCATCCAGGAAATCGGTAAATTGAATGTTGGATTCGACATCCGCCTCGTTTTGGTCCAGTTCGGGTACCGTGACACCCTTTGTTGGCCCCGTTATAAACGTAAAATAGAGGCCTTCCAACTCGTCAACCTTCTGATTGTTGACACCGAAGACGGTGGGATTACTGCCCGCCTGGCTGGTGTTCACGGTGTCACCCGTGGTGATGTTCTCCCCTTCAGACTGGTTGGCAGGATCTCTGCCTGTGGCCACAATCCCCACTTCTGTTGGATCCGGGGGGTCAGCGATGTCCCCATCCCCAAACGTAATGAATAGGTTCTGGCCAGCGGGGGCGTTGGTCAGATCGAATTCCAGATCCCGGAAGGCAGTGGCAAAGATATTGCCCGTCAGGTCGACGGGTTCAAATTCATCGTGGGAGCCTTGAGGCGTGGTCCCATCACCGGGTTCATTGTGGAAAACCGCTTCGTACTGGACGGTCCATAATTTAACGTTGATGAAATCAATAGCTTGCGGTATCTCTTGCAGATAGATCGCCAACACAATATCACCATTGGCATCGGCCGTGGCCCCCGTGCCCTCGCGGCCCAGGACGATATTGTCGTTTTCGGTATCGGTGAAGAGGAAGATGTTGTTGCCGCCATCCGTGGTCGTCACGCCGCTGTCCAACCCATTGAGTAGATCACCAAACTCGTCTGTCAACGCGAGATTCGCGATGGTAAATCCGTTCCCGTTGATCGTGAGTGCGACCAGACCGTCATTGCTGCCGTCGTAGCCACTCAGGGCCGCACCGATCGCCCCCGAGGGATCCGACCCCAGGGCTGTCAGCCGGGAGGAAAACGCCACAGGAAAATCAGGGACGTCAGGATCGGTGCCATCGAGGTCAAGGGCCACGTCGTTGCCGTTCTCATCGATGGCGGGATCGAGATTCGGCGGGGTGTTCTGCAGCCCGTCGGTTTCGTCGTGGATGGTCGTTACACCCGGGGTTACGGTGATCACGAGGCCCGTTTGTTCAACGGCCAAGGGGTCGTCCAGCGGGTCGGCCAACGCATTGCCTGACAGCAACACCCTGGGTTCGAGAGATTCGAGCTGAAGGGCGTTGCCCGCAGCCATCAGGTGCGTTTGCCGTTTCGCTCGCGAGCGTGCAAGAGCCTTATCGCGGCGGCGGGCATGACGATTCTTGAAAGAACGACTGATGAAGTCACCTAGTCCCATGTTCAACTCCTTGCCCCGGTCGGGCGTGCTAAAGGATTAAAAAGACAACCATTCGCACCAAGCGATGAACAACAACGAGAAACACGATCAATGATTGACCGCGTTAAATCTGCAACAAGGTTTAAGAACGACCCGTCGGAATAACAATTGATTTCAAGCACCCTCATAAACGCAGAGAGTGCGCGCATCAGCCTCGGCACAAATCATGGTGGGGGGGTACTCTTTCTTAGAGCAACCAATTTTTTTAGATTACTTCAGAAAGACTCTCTCGACAGCCCTGCGGTCTTGGGAGGAAGAACACCGATTTCTCAAGTGCTCGTTAGAGTCGCCTCTCTCAATCGATTTAATTATTGTAGCTACTTCCATTTTTATTGCAAGGGGGAGTCCCTTCAATTTCTCAACCCCTCGTGGCGACTCTGAAAACCCGGCCGTTGAACGGGAATCACCCGTCCTGACAGCCAGAAACAAGTCAGATCGCTCTGGAGTCCCTGACTCATCCCCCGTTTTGATATTGAAGCAGGTAGAGTCGGATAGATGATGAAAAACACCGTGGCCTGTGGGTTGCAGGTCCCGGCGTGTGCACACGCCGATGACCCCCTCGGGGTTTTTGTGCCAGTGTTTATGAGAGAATCGGTGTGTGTTGATCCGCCTGGTGGGTCGGAGGGAGGGGCGCAGCCCCGACCGGAGAGCCACCAGGCGACGCGGCCGGGAACGCCCCGGCCAATGGTTCTTCTAAACTCGCCGCAAACGCGGCGGGGGTTTGCCAATCCAGTGACGAGTGCGGGCGGCGGTGGTTGTAATCGAGTCGCCATTCGTCAAGGACATACCTGGCTTCGGCCAAGCTCAAGAACAACTCGCCGTTGAGCAGTTCGTCTCGTAGCTTGCCGTTGAATGACTCCACGTAGGCGTTCTCCCAAGGGCTGGCTTTGTTGATGTACAGCGTACGCACCACCGCTCGTTCCAGCCAGCGTCGGACTTCCTTAGCGATGAATTCTGGACCGTTATCACTTCGGATGTGGCCCGGTGCCCCACGCACCGCGAATAGGTATTGAAGGGTCAGGATCACGTCACGAGACGTGAACGATCGACCAGCCTCGATGGCCAAACACTCGCGGGTGTACTCATCGATCACCACCAACAGCTTCAGCTGCTTGCCGTCTTCGGTCCGTTCGGTCACGAAGTCGTACGACCAGACGTGATTGCGGTGGGTGGCGCGATAACGGATACAGCCGTTGCCGCTGTGGCCCGGTAAACGTCGGCGTTTTCGCTGTTTCTTAGGCACCTGCATGTGTTCTTGTTTCCATAACCGGTGGACACGGCCCAAGCCCACCGACCCATCCGATGCGTTAAGCATCGGATGCACCCGCTCGCAGCCGTAACGTGGACGCTCGTCGGCGATCCGCCGCATCGCCTCGATCAACGCCCGATCTTTCTCCGGTTGTTTAGGTAGGTAACGCTGCGTGCTACGGGGTTGGCCCAACGCCTTACAGGCACGACGCTGCGAGATCTTGTCACGCCCCAAACGACGACGCACCGAGTCCACGGCTCGACGCCGACGCTCGGGGTCTACAAGTTTGGGCGGGCTGCCTCCTTGAGGATCGCCATGTCCAACGCTTGGTCGGCGACGAGCTTCTTGAGCCGGGTGTTCTCCTTCTCAAGGGCTCTGAGTTGTTTGGCCATCTGCGGGTCCATCCCGCCGTATTTCGTCCGCCAACGATAGTACGTCTGCTGGCTGATGCCCAGCTGCCGGCACACCGCAGGCACCTTCTGGCCTTTGCCAAGTTCCACGTCCGCCGCACGCAGCTTCGCCACGATCTGTTCCGGCATCAATCGCTTCTTCATGAGCAATCCTTTCCGGCCAAAGGCCGAAAGAATTCTCTCACAAAACCTGGATCAATTTTCTAGGAGGGGGTCACCTTGTGGCTTCGTATCGAACTGGCTGAGGATATGGCTATGGCAAGCGGTGTGTTTGCCGGCGTCGCCGTCCGAGGCTGGCGATACGATCAATGTCCGTGTCATCATCCAGGCCCCAGCCATGATGATCGAAACGGCAGCTAATCGAGATCCGTAAGCACGGTATCGGGAGGGGATGAGGCGGGAGGTCAGGAGCACACCGGTTAACGAGGGCAGAGTACCGAGTCCAAAAACGACCATGCCCACGGCGCTGTGCAGCGGCGTGGGCATGGCGGCGACAACGAGCAGCACCGCGTAGACCATGCCGCAAGGCAACAGCCCCATGACCACGCCCAGCAGCAGCCGCGCGATCCACCCACGGTGATGGGTCAGCTTGACTAACCACTTCTTCCCGGTCAGCCCCCCGGCGCCGCAGCCGGTCAGCCACGCATCCACTTTCCCGAAGGGCAAAACCCCTAGCAACGCCACCCCGCTTACGATGACCGTTACGCTGACCGCGATCGCTAACGGGAATTGCATCCCGACATAGGTGCTGCTGCCGCGAATGCCTTGCCCCAGCAAACCGGCACCCAACCCCAACATCGCGTAGGTCCAGATTCGACCGACGTGATAGCAAGCGAAGTCCCACGCCAATGAATGGCGGTGTTGGGCACCGCAATCATGGGTGGCTGACTGGCCATTGATGGTCAAAGAGGTACGATTAAACACCTCCGCAAAACCCAGCAAGATCGGCCCACACATCCCGATGCAATGAAGGCTGGCGGCGAGCCCAGCCACTAACAATGAACTGTAAATGGCCAGAAGATTAAGATTGCTACCGGTGGTCATGATGGTTTGAGTTAGACCTGAGGTACGATGGTCTTCCCCGTCACGGGCTGCGGTTGATCCGGGAGATCCCTCGGCTTCGGTGGCGTCTGCGGCTGCTCATTTCTTGATTCTGTTGGAAAAATCGTCCCGAGATCGTCGGTCTGGACAATGCAGCCCGCTTTGCGAGAGGTGGTGACGATCATCAGGCTTGACGCGATCATGGCTAAAGCGGAGACAATCGGTGTTAGCAAACCAGCGGTCGCCAACGCGAGCCCGATCAGGTTATACCCGAACGCCCACGCCAGGTTCAGTCGGATTCGCTTCATGCAGTGCCGTGCGACGGCCACCGTTGTAGGGATACGGTCGACCCGATCACTCAGCAGCCAGACGTGCCCGGCTTGTTTGGCCAGGTCCGTCCCGCTGTTCATCACAAACCCCACCTCCGCGCCCGCCAGCACCGGCCCGTCGTTGATCCCGTCACCGACCATCGCCACTCGCTCGCCACGCTTCTGGGCTTCTGTAACCCGCTCGAGTTTTTGCGCAGGCAACAGAGACGCTTCAAACGGGATGCCTAGCGTCTCGGCTGTTCGCATCGCCGGAATCTTCTGATCACCCGTGAGCATCTCGACCCCGACCCCCATCTCTTTAAGACGAGACACGGCTTCGACCGCCTCATCACGCAGTTGTTCGTTTAGGTCAAAACGCGCCAGGATACGGTTGGCATCGAGCAGATAGATCTTTGTCAATGCGGTGGGAGCATAGTTGGTAGGGTGCTGAGGGGGGTGAGTCTCATCGAATCGGGACACGTTCAGTCCGGTTCGATCAGCTAACCTAGCGCTGCCTAGCCTCATCATTTGCCCCACGATCCGCGCTTCAACACCCAACCCCGGCAGGGTCTTGGCAACGTCTACACCCGGGAGTTCCAGCTTACGGCGTTGTGCCTGCCCAACGAGTGATCGAGCGATCGGGTGGATGCTCGTTGATTCCAGAGCCGCCGCCCATCGCAGGGCTTGATCCTGATCGATCCCCTCTGCTACAACGATCCGATGCAGGCTTAGCTGACCCTTGGTCAGCGTCCCCGTCTTATCAAAGAACACCCGATCGATCGCGGCAATCCGTTCTATTCTTGCGGCCGAATCGATGATTACCCCGTGTTTGGCGGCTTGACGCAGGGCGCTCCATGAGGCCAACGGAGCCGCCAACCCAAGCGCACACGGGCAGCTGATGAGTAACACGCTTAACGCATCGAACAACCCGCGTGTGGCTTGCCCGTGAATCGTATGCCAGACGACGACACCCGCTGCTAAAGCGAGCACCGATGGAACAAAAACAGATGCGGCACGATCGGTCAATCTCTGGATCGGCAGCTTGCACATCCGGGCTTCTTCTAGGAGACGCTGTGTCTGGTGGATCACACGGTCATCACCGACCCGCTGTGCTTGGACCCACAACGGCCCGTCTAGGTTGATGGTTCCCGCCAAAATAATATCTCCGGGTCCTACCTCACGAAGTTTAGATTCACCCGTTAGGCGAGATTCATTCACGTGACTGACACCTTCGGTTACCACGGCGTCCACCACGAAGCCCTCCCCAGGGCGGGTGTAAACTTGGTCGCCCACAACGAGCTTGTCCGAATCGATCTCGACCTCTTCACCGTTACGCCGCACACGCACCGGCAACACAGGTGGCGCCGTCAGCGACGAGGTTACGCCCATGGCTTTGCGCTTGGCTGCTGACTCAAGAAAGTATCCAAGGGTCACCAGCACCAGGATCATCGCGGCGGTGTCGTAGTAAAGGCTGCCCCGGCCTTGAAGCGTGTGGATCACACTAATCAGGTATGCAGCACCAACCCCGATGCAGATCAATGCATTCATATCGAGACGGATACGTCCAATCGCACGAAACCACCCAAGAAGACTCGGGCCACGGCTCTGGGTTCCTGCTTCAGGGGGTATTGCGGGTGAGATTTCGGAGGCGGGGATAAGCACACGGCCTACCGCATCGGCGGCAAGAGGCACACCCAACGACACGATCAGGATCGTGCTTAATAGCAGAAGCAAATAGGCGAACAAACCCGCCAGAGGATCGTGACGCCCAATGCCTTGGACGTACCACTCACACGAATAGAACGCCCAACTGAAAACCATAATATTCATAGCCAGAAAGATTCCGAACCCAAGACGCAGCGGCAACGTGTTGATGACCCCAGCGTGTGTGTCTGGAGGGTCGGTGCCGGTAGCAGCACTTAAGAACGTCTCCCCGCCCGGCCTGGCTAACCCATACGCAAACCGACACCCAAAGCAACAGAACTGTGCACTCCAGTTACCGTTTCGACGTGATCGCGGCACGGGTAGCCCGCAGTGAACGCAAAAGGATTCGATTGTCGGGTCGAGGACGCGCCCCACATTCTCCGGTTCCAAATTAGTGGTCAACACCGACATATCGGGACTCGATCATTCGTTACCTTGATGGGGTTTAATCCAGCAACAGGATGTATCGTACGAGATACCCTAACCCGCCGATGAAGAAGCCGATCCAGATCAACGCGGCGTACCACGGGAAAGAGTACCCTTGATAGCTGAGATATTTGTGTCGTCGGCACATGTTAGCTCCAGCGCGGTTAAACGCACGTTTCGATCCTCATCTTCGATTAACCACCCTTACGATCGATCTCCCGCTGCATCTCAAGCATGCGATATTTAGGGGCCTCAATGTCTCGAAACTGGCCCGAAAAGTACGCCCACATAAACAGGCAAGCAAAACCTAATGCAACAATCAGGTAGTTAAGCACCGGGATAAGAAAAGACGCTAGCGCTTGGGTCCCCTGTGTCGTGGCGGTGATATAAAAATCACATAATTTAAAGAGAAACGCGCCACCGGCCGTCAAGACCATCACCACGCTAAACACCCACAAAAACACCCGTGACCCGGGTGACAGACTCGGTTCATGCGGTGGCTGGCTCTGGGTTTGAGGCTGGGTGTTGGTACTAATCATGAGTCACCTTGTTCTTTGATACACTCCAGGCCCCCGTTTCATATCCGGGCTGGACGGGTCAATACCCGGACTCATCTTCGTATTCCTCACCGTAGTCCTCATCTCCGTACTCGTCGTCGCCATAATCGTCATCGCTTTCGGCGTCGAGATCCGGCTGCGCTGCTGCCGCTCCAACGGCCTGGGTCTTTTCGTCGCGTCCGATGATGTTGGGCTCTGGGTAGCTTCGATCAATCGTGGGCAATTGGTGAATCGTTTCCTGATGGGTCGGCTGCCAGCTACCCAGCCATTGCACATAGGCGATGATCGACAGGCCAATCTTATTGGGAGTAATACCATCCTCTTCATAAAACCATGGATAATCGGGCATCACGCTGGCAGGGTTGACATCCGGGGGGTGGTAGAAGTGTGCCACGTGCCAATCGTTCGACTGTCTCCCACCGCGGCGGATGAGGTCAGGTCCGATGCGGCGCGTCCCCCACAGTGGGGGCATGTTCAGCTCGTTGTGGTACTCCTCTGGGTAGCTGACCGCCCCGAATCGCGCTTCATCATTGCCCCACGGTCGGATCTGCTGCGAGTGACAGTGCCAGCAGGCCTCCGCGACATAGGTCTTGTGCCCCAAACGAAGAGCCTCGGCGAAGGCGTCTTCTATTCCCACTTCTCCGAACGCCTTTTTGAATGCTTCGGGGTAATCCTCTCGCAGCTCAATAAAGTCCAATGGCGGCCGCTGGGACAACTGCTCGACCGTGCGCACCTCCATTTCTTGCAGACCCAGCATGGGAATCCACCCGGCCACAGCAAACGCTACCGCAAAGAATATCAGCCCCGCAACCAGAAAGATAAAACTAAACCGCTCCAACCGTCACCTCATTTTCGATCGCCTCATAAGGCTCGTAGTCGATATCGATATGGCTGACCTTTGCGACCCAGACGGTCATCGCCATGTTCACCAGAAGGCAGCCGAACCCCCCAATGATCGCCAAGCCGGTGATCGAACGTACGATCCAGAATGGGCGCATGGTCTCGAGGATCGTCTCACGGGGGGACAGATGCATCGCCATGAATCCCTCTGCAACCCCACCGGCGGTCAGTGCCAGGAACATCGTCCCTAGCCCCAACGTGGTCAGCCAGAACTGCCACCGGCTCAGAGATGCGCTCCACCACTCCCGCCCGACCAGCTTCGGCCAAAGGTGGTCGATCATCCCAAAGATCCAGAAGCTGAACACCCCAAACATGACCAGGTGGGCGTGCCCCACGACCCAATCGGTGAAGTGGATGACCTGCTGGAAGGTCAGCGTCACCTGGAACGCGCATTGAAAGCACGTGAGGGCGTAGTTAAACGCCCCGACCCAGAACCAGCGGATGGCCATGTTGTTCTTGAGCGCCCCTTCGCTGCCGCGCCAGGTCATGAAAAAATTGATCACGACGGTGGTCACGACAATCTCGATCGCGATCGTGCTCACCACCGCGCTGTACTGGGCGAACATCGGAACCGGCGAACCCAGAAAGTGGTGAAGGCCCTGCAACGGGTAAAAGAACGCCAACCCCCAGAACCCCACCAGCGACAGCGCGTGCGACCAGATCGGTTTCTTGAGAATAATCGGGACAAAAAAGTACATCATCCCCCAACCCATCGGCGTCACCCACAGCCCCACCAGATCATGGATATACAACCCCAGCAGCGGGCCCGCGGCGCTGCCCGCCACCAGGTACTGCGGGAAGAAGTTACCCATGATGTACGTCAATCCCAGCCAGATGAACCCGGCGGTGAAGTACCACAAACTCACGTACATCGCCTTTTCAGTGCTGCGTACGATCGGGGTGTAGAACTGGATCCAAACAAGGATCGCCCCAACGACCACGACCGGATCGATCCACACCGGTGTTTCACCCCATTCGACGGCTTGTGCCTCGCCTAGGTGCAGCCCAATATACGTCGCCGCCACGATCGCGTTCCACGCCACCAAGATCACCCAACCCAACGCATTGTGGGCGACTCGTTTCCCTGTCAAACGCGGTACCGTCCAGTAAAGCATCGCCAGGAAGGCGTTGGTGAGCCACCCAAACGCGATGAGGTTCGTGTGGATCATCCGGATCCGTCCCGGCGATAGCACCGCGATCTTCGGCAGCGGCCAGTGCTGGATCAGTTGCATGGAATAGAACAGCCCCGCCAACAACGCGATCGTGAACCAACCCGCCGCCGCGATGACGTGCCACTTGACCAAGTTCGTATTGACCAGCCGCCCAGTCGGAGGCTGGTCCGCGTGACTGCTGTCGGAGTGGGATGGCGAAGGAGATTGCGTCATGGGTTCTGCCCGTCGGGTCGGTTGGTCGGAACAGCCTGCGCTTCTGATCCAAGCACGGCCTCGGCCGTCGAAACATTTTTCTGCAGAGATAAGACGTACGCGACCAAGTCCCAGCTATTACGGTCCACGAGTTCCTGGCGCTGACTTTCGTCCATCTTGGTAAAGACCTCCCCGGCGGTTGCTGGGAAGTCTTTGAGATAAGGCTCAAGCCGTTCGTACTCGCCTTCTTGCAGGTACATCTTCTGGGTCTCAAATGTCTCCACGTTGACCGCAGCGAGAGTCACCCCGCCGTACGCGGGCATGATGCTGCGCAGGCCGGTGTGGAAAGTCCTGAAGATATCCTCCGGGTTGTCACCGCCCTTGAGTTGGCCACGGGTGAAATTCAACGGTTTCTGTGGGTTGTCCCAAGCGTCAATGTATTCGGTTTGCGTAGCGCCCGTCCCTGCCCCGTCACTGCCATGGCACTTCCCACATTGCATCGCCAAATACACAATCCGCCCCCGGAAGATTCGATCCGGTTCGCGCAGGTCTACCGGTGCAGAGGGCACGGAGACGATCTTTCGGCCATCCTTTTCTTTTTCCCAGTTTGGATAGAACGATTTGATGTATGCGATCACCGCGACCTTCTCCTGTTCGGGCATCAGAGGGAACGCCGGCATGCTCACGCGTGACAGTCCATCTGTAATCGTCCGGTGCAGGTCCGAGTCCAACGGCAGGCTGCCTGAATCCGTGGACCGGAATTTGTAGATGCCTTGGGTGAAGTCACGTGGTTTGGTAAGCAGCCTCGCCGCCGCAGGGCCGTTTCCGTCACCGCTCTGTCCGTGGCAGCCGATGCAATACTTCGCGTAAACCCCTTTGCCCCGCTGCAAGAGACTAGCTCGTTGGTTGTATCCCCGGTACTCCCCGGGCTCGGTCGTATGCCAAAGGTTGTAGTCCGCCGGACGAGGATCGGTCGGGTTTGTCAGCGGTTTTCGACTTCCCGCCATGTCGTTGACCTCGACGACCTTGTCGCTATCTGGATCGCCGTTACCTGACGCTCCGAGCAAAACGATCAAGATCCCGCCAAGCAGCAGCGATTCGAACCAGATTCGCCATGGACGTCGCAGTGAGCCCGATCCGATCGTTACGCAAGGACGGGTTGAAACTGTTCTTTTTGACATTGCCTATTTCCCGTTCTGTCACGTTAAGTAACAGTGGCGCCATGTCGTTGTGGTACCTCGAAGTGGCCCCAGAATTCGATCGCCAGCATCGTCCACGCAAACGCAAGGTGTGTCAGCACAGCAACCCAGACCGGCACGAGCCGCACGATCCAGTTATCGCCCAGCAACATTGGCTGAAGCCAGCTTAGAATCAGATAAAAATTAACGATCCATAGCCCTAGCCCGATCGCGGTCGCGACGAAAAACCGCGTTATCGTCGATGTCCCTGAAAAAAATGAACTCATGACCACATGGAACACGATGCCATAGACCGATCCGGTGCACAGGTACAACACGCAGCCGATAAAGAGGATCACCCCGTCCTCGGCGTGCAATGCCCGTTCTCCCATGGGGAAAGTCAGGTACACCCTGATCAACTCAAGACCAGATTTCCCAAATAACGGAGCCCCAAGAACGTTGGCAAGCAGGCTGACGAGTGATCCGATCAGCCCGAGCATCATCCCCACCACCACGTGCCAGAGCAGGTAGTATCCATCGGGTGGCCAGGCACTAGATGCACGGGCAGAACGGAGGGAAGAATCAGAACCCATCTCCAGTCGACGGATTTCCGAGAGGTGTTCTCGAATCAGTTGCTCACGATTCTGGACATCCACTTGGCGGTCTCCGACCCACATCCCCATCCATGCATAGTAATCGGACCATCTTGACCGATTGTCATTCTGGGTAAATTGAAATCGATGTCAACCAATGGATAAAAAGACTATTTATCGGCTTTGCCGGTCTGCTGGAACGCCCGATGGTTTGTCGATACGCTGCGGACCATGGTGATAGCCCAGAATCAAAGGAACTGGCTCATGGCCCCGGAGTTTGATCATCTGCTCACAAGCGCGGATGCAGTCACCACACTCTAAGCAGTGGTTGCGTCCAGGCGCATCCGCGATCGACACCCCCGCCCGCGCCGGGATCGGCGCCATCAGGTCACGCGGTTTAAGGTCTACCGGGCATACATGATCGCACGCGTCGCACTCAATACACGTGTCTTGCTGATTGCGGAAGTAGACCCCGTACCACGATGCCGGGGACACAAACGAATAATACAATCCGATCGGACAGGCACTCTTGCAGAAATCCCATCGCCACCAACGTCCATGCACGTATGCCCCTGCTACGCCAATGCCCATCAGGCCCCATGACCAAGCCAATGCCGTCGCCGACCCCTGCCACAATACGCTTAGGTCTACCCACCAGGCCATTACCGATAAAACGAATAGCAAGCTGAACGCTGCACCCTTGATCTGGGTTTGCCATCGTTTCTTCCACTTCAATCCTGGTGTGTCTACCGTTTCGCCAAACCGGCTCACCTGACCCACCGGACAACCCCACCCGCAGAATAAGCGCCCCGCGACAACATTGCTCAAGAACGTCACCACGTACATCAACCCGATCCCGATGATCACCCCTGCCAACCCGTGCTTAAACGGGACAACCTCATACAACAGGTAATGTCTCCCCCTCCACAGGTCGACACGCGCTAGCCCAGATAGCGGGACGGCAGAAAGCAAACCTAAGGACACCGTCATACCTAACACCCGAAGCCCGTCATAGCGATGACGTTCGCGTCTGACTGCCTTAAGCACCTTTAGCCGAATGTGGCTTGGCCGAGCTTTATCTAAACGAGACATATTTCTCGCCAGTGGAGGTTATAAGGACAGCCCAACTCACCCGAATGAGAATACTAGCTCACCAGCCCCTCTGACGCTGCAAACGGAAGGGAATCGATACCAAAAGGGACTTAGTACTACAGTCACGCTCTGTTGGATACTCATGACTTATTTCACGAGGCGGGTTGCTTTGTTATGCCCATCAAGTGATGGGCACGGATGCGCTGACGGCGATGGGGTGGAGACGACCGTTCGAGGCGATGTGGGATCAGACGGCGACGTATTTCGGTCGTCGTCGATGTTTCAAGGCCACCCGTTTTAACCAAGACTTTGCAGACGGCATGGCCAGGCCTACCCGGACGCGGGTCATGCAGCGATCAGTGAATCGAACTGATTGAACACATGCGCGTCCACGTTATCCATGGAAGCGATCTGCTTCTTGTTGGCGTCGATCTGCTCCAACAGGTCAGATAGCACTTTGCCGGTCTTGGCGATCGTCTCTCTGATCTCATCGAAGATGGCCTCAAACAATTGCGTGTTGGTATAGCGGGAGGTCTCGATCCGCCCGGCCAGGTGGATGAAACGCAGTGTCCGCATAAACCGGCGCAGCTCGTACGCCTGTTTGTCCACACGATCCAATTCGGATTGCAGCTCACCCAGCGCCACCGGCGTCTGACGCGCCGTGCCAAGGAACGCCCGAAAGAGCAGCCGGAGATTGACCGCCAACTCGTCATGGCAAGCGCCGCTTTCACCCTGCTTTTCGGGTGATCCTTCGAGGATCTCGCGGACGAAATCCGACGCCATCTCGATCTGAACCTTCGACACCATCGAGTTGAAGATCAGTTCGGAGATCGGCGAGGTGAGGTTGCGCATGTGCTCGTTGAGGTGTTCAGTCATCACCACGCCTTCGCTGGCATGCTTGCCCAGCCGTTCCGCCACCATGGCCAGCGCCCGCCCCGAATCGCCCAGCTTCGCCGCCTGCACCTCAGCGTTCGTCGACTGGATGCGGATATCACTGCCCAACTCGGAGATGAACACCGTCTTAGGGATGATCTGGTCGCGTAGCTGTGAGAAGGTGCCTGGCTTCGTGAACATGTCGCCGAGTTGCCGGTCCAGGTCGCGCGACTTGGCGAACAGTGCGATCAGCCGCCCTCGCGGCGTCCCGTCGTCGTGGGCCCCTTGCCCGGCCAGATCGCCCAGGCCGGGCATATCCGATTCGTTCCCGGCGAGGATCGCCCCGCGGCTGACCATCTCCGCCGACAGCGCCGCCCACATAAACTCGTCATACGATGCAAAGCCCAGTCCGCCAAGCAACGCAAGCAGTTTCGCTGCCCCCGCGTCCATCGCCTCCCCCCGCGACGCGCCGCCGGCCTCGGCCTGCTGCTCAGCGGCCAAGACCTGCACGTACGCCCCCTGGACAGCTGAGAACACCTCGCTCGAAGGCTTCATGCGGATCGACAGGTATCCGTCCTCGGCCGGCATGATCAGCGCCAATACCCAGTAGTAACACCCGTCGCTGGCCATATTCTTCACATACGCAGCCACGGTCCGTCCCCGCTCTAGGTAGTCCCAGACCAGCCGGAACGCTGCACGAGGCATATCGGGGTGGCGGATGATGTTGTGCGGTTTGCCCACCATTTCCGCTAGCGGGTACGCGGCGATCCGACAGAACACCTCATTGCCGTAGCGGATCACACCTCGCTTATCGGTTGTTGAAAAGAACAGCTCCGATGGCTTGAATGCCCGTTCTTGCAATTTCGGTCTGATCTTTGGTGGTGCCATGCGTATCTCCGCCGATAATTCCTTTATTCATAATTTGATCGGACAAAAAAAGTCTGGGCTGAATACAAAAGAGTAATAGGTAGTTAAAAGCCTCATGACCCCCTCCTAGAAAATTGATCCAGGGTTTGTGAGAGAATCCAACCGGCCTTTGGCCGGAAAGGATTGCTCATGAAGAAGCGATTGATGCCGGAACAGATCGTGGCGAAGTTACGTGCGGCGGACGTAGAACTTGGCAAAGGCCAGAAGGTGCCCCAGGTGTGCAAACAGCTGGGCATCAGCCAGCAGACGTACTATCGTTGGCGGACGAAATACGGCGGGATGGACCCGCAGATGGCCAAGCAGCTCAGAGCCCTTGAGAAGGAGAACACCCGGCTCAAGAAGCTCGTCGCCGACCAAGCGTTGGACATGGCGATCCTCAAGGAGGCAGCCCGCCCAAACTTGTAGACCCCGAGCGTCGGCGTCGAGCCGTGGACTCGGTGCGTCGTCGTTTGGGGCGTGACAAGATCTCGCAGCGTCGTGCCTGTAAGGCGTTGGGCCAACCCCGTAGCACGCAGCGTTACCTACCTAAGCAACCGGAGAAAGATCGGGCGTTGATCGAGGCGATGCGGCGGATCGCCGACGAGCATCCGCGGTACGGCTGCGAGCGGGTGCACCCGATGCTTCATGCATCAGATGGATCGGGGGGCTTGGGCCGTGTCCACCGGTTGTGGAAACAAGAACACATGCCGGTGCCCAGGAAGCAGCACAAACGCCGTCGTTGACCGGGCCACCCCGGAAGCAGCGGCAACGGCTGTATCCGTTATCGCGCCACCCACCGCAATCACGTCTGGTCGTACGACTTCGTGACCGAACGGACCGAAGACGGCAAGCAGCTGAAGCTGTTGGTGGTGATCGATGAGTACACCCGCGAGTGTTTGGCCATCGAAGCGGGCCGATCATTCACAGCCAAGGACGTGATCTTGACGCTGCAGTACTTGTTCGCGGTGCGTGGGGCACCGGGCCACATCCGAAGTGACAATGGCCCCGAGTTCATCGCCAAAGAAGTCCGACGCTGGCTGGAACGAGCGGTGGTGCGTACCTTGTATATCAACAAAGCCAGCCCTTGGGAGAACGCCTACGTGGAGTCATTCAACGGCAAGCTACGAGACGAACTGCTCAACGGCGAGTTGTTCTTGAGCTTGGCCGAAGCCAGGTATGTCCTTGACGAATGGCGACTCGATTACAACCACCGCCGCCCGCACTCGTCACTGGATTGGCAAACCCCCGCCGCGTTTGCGGCGAGTTTAGAAGAACCATTGGCCGGGGCGTTCCCGGCCGCGTCGCCTGGTGGCTCTCCGGTCGGGGCTACGCCCCTCCCTCCGACCCACCAGGCGGATCAACACACACCGATTCTCTCATAAACACTGGTACAAAAATCCCGAGGGGGTCAGCTGGCCGCCGGGCTGCACGCCCGTAACCGGTGGCGACGCGTTAGCATCATTCCACCTAGAGCTAGTACAGTGAACGTGGCAGGTTCCGGTACAACTTCGACCACACCATATGTGATGTCGAATCCGCTTGCTTGCAGACTAATGCTTATATCGTGCCACTTACTCGCCAAACCAAACCCTCCCAAGCCACCAAGGTAAATCCCACCGACCTCCTCGTCAGTCGTTTTCGCCACTCCCTCACCAGGCCACCAGTTCGTATAGGTCACCGGCTCACCGCTCACCCACTCCCACTGCCCCTCTACCGCTAAGTCGTTCATACCGATCCAGAGTGAGATGTTGTGGTTACCGATGGGGGTTCCGACGAGCCCCAGTACCACCGGACCAAACGTTGTGAAGACGAAGTCATTTTCAGCTGCACTATTGACCGTAACCAAGTTGCCGCCAAGTCCGATTGCTTCTGCCTGAGAATTTGTCCAATTGTTGGGTGTGAGCAAATATACCTCACGCGGCTAAGATTGTCCGATTGTTGAAGTGTTGGAAGTTGCGGGTGATGAGGGTTTGGACGTTGGGTTTGTCGTCGGTGGCCAGCTTGGCGATGCCGTCGTGGATGGCTTGCTGAAATCGATCGAACGTTTCGTAGTACCGGCCGTTGAGGCAGCGTTTCTTGAGCAGGCCCCAGATCCGTTCGATCAGGTTCAGGTGCGGCGAGTAGGACGGCAGGAACATCAACTCGATGCCCAACCCCACGGCCCGATCTTGGACCAACCGGCAGCGTTGATACCGCGCGTTGTCCAGCACCAGGGTGATCGCTTGGCCGGGGTAACGCCCCGCGAGCGTCTCGAGTAATTCGCAGACCGTTTGGGCCGTGATGTACGTCGTGTTCGTGACGGTCACCAACTCTCGGGTCACGAAATCCAACGCCCCCAACACGTTCAGCCGGCGGCGGCCGGTGGGCGTGCGGATGAACAGCCTCACCACGCACCAC
Source organism: Phycisphaeraceae bacterium (assembly GCA_965224205.1). Classification (GTDB taxonomy): domain Bacteria; phylum Planctomycetota; class Phycisphaerae; order Phycisphaerales; family Phycisphaeraceae; genus CBDCYN01. The sequence goes on along the minus strand of CBDCYN010000025.1, from coordinate 128,145 downwards.
ACGTAGCACAGAAACGCGCCATGGACGAAGTGGCAGGCGTCTACAAAAAAACCCTGCGATCACCCCGTTCGGCTTCGTCCAAAGCCGGATCGAGGGTCTGTTCAAGGAATTCACGCTGCTGTTGATGCTTGGCCTGATCAAGCTTGCCCGGCACACCCCCGAGTTTGCGACGACGCAGACCCAGCCGTTTCAAAAAAGCTCGCACTTGCGTCGGGCCGCGACGCAGACCGGTGAGTTGCGTGATCTGATGGCTCGCCTCGTGGATCGTCGACGGCGGGTGTTGTTCCAAAGACGCCTTGACCTTCGGGCCGTGCGCGTTCAATTGACTGGGCTGACCCCGGTAGCCGTTTTGCCTCAACGCCTCGATCCCACCGTCGAGGTACGTATTCAAATAACGCTGCACCGTCCGGCTGCTGACCCCTGCCAAGGCCGCGATCTGCCGATGTGCCAACCCATGGCTCTTGAGCCAAACCACCTGCAACTTCCGCCGCACCCGCGGATCTGGATCGCTAAAACGCCCCCGATCCAACGCCGCCACCGCATCGTCCGTCAATGTGATCTGAAGCATCCATGCCTCCTGTGTCCAGTGACTTCGTAGTAAAATCAAACCGCTAACGTCAGCCTATTCTACCGATCAGACAAACTCACCCGAGGAAGGTATAATAAGTATGGCCATTAGCTGGGTTGACAGCGGTTTCAAGAATTCCAGCGAATGATGTTGTCGCCACAATGAAGGTCAATGCGATTACTGCTAATGCTCTCACGTTACGCTCCTTTTTTATGGGGTTCCGAAAATTGCCCAGCCACCTAACCGGGCGTGACAAAGACCTATTGTAACGTCTAGGGGTAAGTTCGGAATACGTGTAAAAAGGAGTCACTTCAGAGGCGTTGATATTTCGCATAAGCGGCAAAAGGCGAAATAAATCGTCGAAAATGGCGGCTCACCCCGATTAGGAAGGGCCAGCAACCCATGCAATTTCGTAGCGTCAATAGAAAAGGCGAAATTGCACCCGGTGTCTTCCAAAATGGGGCTTTAGGTCACGCTCAAACGACTACTTTTTACACGTATTCCGAACATACCCCAGTGAAACACACATTATGTTAGTAATTTGCTAGGTATTGTATCGGCTGTTATCGGTTAGGCAAATCTGCGGTTGGGCCTAGAATTTCGGGGAGGGAGAGCATGTGCGGTAGATTCACCCAGACTAAATCAGCTAGAGAGGTCGAAGACCATTTCGAGATTGATGAGATTGATGACCGGGGTCCACGCTATCCGCGATACAACATCGCCCCGAGAGATATGCTCAAAGACCCCAACCAATACCTTATCCCGGTGGTGCGGTTTAATGCCGAGAACAGGCGACGTGAGTTTGGTCACCTCGAATGGGGCTTCGTTCGCAACAACGAACCCCGTGGCAAGCGGATGATAAACGCCAAATCAGAGACAGCGTTTAACAAGTGGCCATGGCGTCAACCCATCCGAAAGAGGCGGTGCCTCATCCCCGCTGATGGGTTCTATGAGTGGGCCGGTGAGCCGGGCAAAAAGCAGAGCTACCGATTTACGCTCAAAGATGAGCGACTCTTTGCCTTTGCCGGGCTCTGGGATCGATGGCGGAGCCCCGATGGGGAGGAGCTTGAGACATTCACGGTGATGACCACCACGGCTAACGATTTGGTTCGCCCGATTCATCCTAAGAATCGGATGCCCGTCATTCTGAACCCGGACCAATACGATACCTGGCTCAACCCGGAGATTAATGACCCCCCTACCGTCGAGGCCTTGCTTTCAACCTACCCTGATGACGAGATGCGTGTGTATCGTGTCGGTGATGAGGTCAAGCGACCTCGATTCGATGACCCGCTTTGTGTTGAACCGATTGAGGGTCTAAATACCGATGGCGAGCTCTTCTAAACTGATTGGTCGAAAAAGAAGGCCTCCGCATCGTCACACCCCCCTTTCGGCTTGTCGGATGAGTGTGTCACCCCCTTTGGAAACGATCATTGAAAACTGAGCCGGACGGAGGCCGAACATTCATTGAAAACTGAGCCACTGCAGCGGGCTTACGGTGTAGGGATTTAACCCCTTATCCGGAGGCCAGAGAGGTGCTGACAGTGGACGATTACGAATTGATACGACGGATGCATGTGTTGGAGGGTCGGAGTATCCGTGAGATCCGGCGTCGGCTGGGTCATTCACGGAATACGATCGCTAAGGCGCTGATTCACCCCACGCCACCGGGTTACCAGATGGCCCAGCCGCGTCCCAAACGGGTGCTGGAGCCATACACCTCGATCATCGATGCGTGGCTGGAGCAGGACAAGACGGCTCCGCGTAAGCAACGCCACACGGGCCAAGAGATCTACGAACGATTGTGCAAGGAGCACAAGTACCGTGGCAGTGTGATCACAGTGCGGCGGTATCTGCAGACCAAGCGACAACGCCAACAGGAGGTGTTCATGCCGTTGGCGTTCGAGCCGGGCGAAGAGGCTCAGGTCGACTGGCACGAGGGGGTAGCCAAGATCAACGGGGTCGAACGCAAGGTTCAGGTGTTCTGCATGCGTCTGTGCCACTCGAAGGCGTCGTTCACGTGGCCGTATGAGCGGGCGACGTTGGAGGCGTTTCTGGACGGTCACGTGCGGGCGTTGGCCTACTTCGGGGGCGTGCCCAAGCGGATCGCTTACGACAACCTCAAGTCGGCGGTCACCCACGTGGGAGCGGGCAAAGACCGCACGCTCAATGAGCGGTTCAAGCACCTGCGGTGTCACGACCTGTTCGACACCCGGTTCTGCCCCCCCGGAAGCATGCCCACGGACGGGCTGTGGAGAACTTCTTCCGGGGGGCCAAGCGATCGGAGCGGTCGTATCTCACGCCGGTGCTCGAGGTCGCTTCGATGCAAGACCTGGGTCGTCACATGTTAGAACGGTGTGACGCAGACCTGGATCGTCCCGGGCCGTTGCCCCATCAGGATCAGACCCGACGCCAGTTATTGGAAGAAGAGCGGTGTCATCTTCTGCCTCTACCGCCCACGCCGTTTGAAGCGTGCATGCTCAGTTATAGTCGGGTCGACAAGCGGTCGCTGGTGACGGTGGCCCGCAACCGTTACTCCGTGCCGCTGCGGTATGCCCACCACGACGTGTCGATCAAGCGGTTCGCCGATCGCGTGGAGGTCTGGCATGAGCAGTCACGCATCGCCCGACACGACCGCCGCTACGAACAGGGTCAATTCATCCTCGAACCCGATCATTACCTGAACCTGCTGAAGATCAAGCCCGGCAGCCTCGACAACGCCCGGGCGTTCAAGGGCCAGCCGTGGGGTGAAGACTTTCAGCGATTACGTCGGGAACTCGAATACCGCTACGAAGATGAGGGCACCCGCCACTACATCGACACCCTGTTGTTGATGACCCAATACCCGGTGGAGCAGGTCAAAGCAGCGGTGTCGTTGTGTGTGCGTCGTCGGGCGTTCAGCCGCGACGCGGTGGTCACCGTGCTGCGGAACGAACCGCTGGCATCGTGCTCGAAGTTGGACCTGTCGCATCGCCCCGATCTGCACCAGATGCACGACGGCACTCGCCCGCTGGGCGATTATGACCAGCTGGTGGGCGTCGCAGCCGAAGCTGCGGAACTGGAGGTGGCACGATGAGTGATCCCACCCCCACGGTCTTGTTAGACGAGTATCTGCGGACGCTGAAGCTGTCGGCGATGTTGCGGGAATATCCCGGGGTAGCCCGGCAAGCCGCCGATCAAAAGGCGACCTATGAACAGTTCCTCCAGCAACTGGCGGAGTTGGAAGTCAACCAGCGTCACGCCGCATCGATCCAGCGGCGGATCAAAGCCGCGAAGTTCCCGGTGCTCAAGGAACTCGACGCCTTCGACTTCACCGCGGTGCCCAAGCTCAACAAGCCCCGGGTGCTGGAGCTGGCCCAGTGCTTGTTCATCGAACGACGGTCCAACCTCACCCTCAACGGGCCACCGCCCCGGAAGGCACGGGCAAGACGCACCTGGCGATCGCGATCGGTTTGGAGGCTTGTCGCCGCAAACAACGTGTGCGGTTCTACACCGCGTCGCAGCTGGCCAACCTCTACCTCGAAGCCCGAGAAGAGCGGCAGGTCACCAAGCTCGAAGGCCAGATCAAACGCCATGACCTGATCATCATCGATGAGCTGGGCTACATCCCCCTGGACCGACGCGGGGCCGAACACCTGTTCAGCTTCTTCAGTCAGTGCTACGAACAGACCAGCCTGATCGTGACCACGAACCTACCCTTCGCAGACTGGCCTCAAGTCTTCGCCAACGATCAACGGTTGGTCGGTGCCTTGATCGACCGACTCACTCACCACGTGGACATCCTGGAGCTGGTCGTCGACAGCTATCGCCTCAAGGCCAGTAGGAAGAAGAAAACCCAACGACGAAAAGGAGGTGACAGCCCCGACAAGAGCTAACTCCTGAGCCGGACACCCTGAGCAAGAAACTCAGGGCTTTGGACAACGCCGATCCCGGCGTTATTCTTCGAACCCAGGTGGCTCACTTTTCAATGATCGTCCGGCTCAATTTTCAATGATCGTTTCCATAAGATCTGCACCACATTGCTATTGTCTCGGATGGCCATGCCAACCCAATAAGAGTATGATTACGGCCTTGATTTTTGGTGACACCCTTCAGAAAAGGATAGTCGATTGAGCCAAAGTCGTCTGCTTGTAGCAGTAAGCTCTCCTTGGGCCAGTCAAAAGCTCGTTGAGCCGATCGGTGACCTTGCGAAGCGTTTAGAAGCCGAGATCTTGGTCGCGCACGTGGCCCATCTCCAGGACGAAGACGAAGACGAGACCGATGCCCAGCAGCGGGGCGAGCAGACCCTCGAGCTGCTCACCCAGGGCCTCCAAGCGATCGGGGTCCGCGCCGAGGGGTTGATGCTGTTCGCCGACGATGTGCCCAAAGCGATCATCAACACCGCCAAGGCCCGTACCTGCACGATGATCATCCTGGGGCTGACCGGTAAAGGGGTCCTTAAGCGATTGATCGCCGGCGACGTGCCGGGCAATATCATCCGCCAGGCCGACATGCCGGTTTTGCTTTGTCCCGCCAATTGGCTGGGGACGATCTAAAAATAAAAAATTTTAGTGATCCTTGATAAAGAGCGGGGGTTCGACCGTCCCGGCAGCCACTGCGATCAGCCGGACCATCCGTACCGTGAATCAACGGCCCAATCCAAGGGCGTCACTGTTTACTCATGGAACCGCTAACCCGATCATTCACCCACCGTTTCTTAACAATGTCTAAACGACCTTCCACGAAGATGACCTCCCCCATTTGACTTTACTGAGATCATAATATAATTATTAGATAGTCGAGAGACGAGATTGTGTTGACTAAGAGATATCCGCAAGAGAGACCTACCTTGTCCAGGGTGTTGCACAGCTGCGCACCGCATTGACCAGTACCTGCAACAAAATTTGGCTTTCTAGCAGCTGATTTGCCTGAGAAATCATCAGCTGCCGTTTGCGGACAAGGTCCCGCCGGGAACCTACAGAAGACGATACGGCTTATAGATGGGGTTTATCCCTAAGCGTATTAAGCGTTCTAATTTTTTATTTTTTTGTTGTCCTTGTAAAGGAGTTATGATGCCGCATGTTTTTCATCAAGGTGTAGGTCTGCGCCCATCGAAACCGCTACGTGCCTGGCGTAAGGCCATGGCTCGCCGCCTATCGAAGACCCACCGCGCGCGATCGGTTCTAAGCGAACCGGTGCAGTTAGAACCCCTCGAAGCACGCGTGGTCTTCCACGCGGGGATGGTGCACTTTGAACCCTTAATCGATCCTATCCATGACAGCACCGTCACCGCGGTGACCACGGACACATCCGAATCGCAGGCCCCCGCGGCCACTCTTTCCGACACGTTCTCGCTTCACTCCAACCCCGGGGCGTCTCACACGATCTACCTGGACTTCGACGGGCACATCACCCAAAACACCACATGGAACAGCTGGAAGGGCATCTCGACTATCGAGACACCTGCGTACGATTTCGACGGCGACCTGCTGTCCTTCAGCGACGCGGAACTGACCCGGATCCAATACATCTTTCAACGCGTCGCCGAAGACTTCCTCCCGTTTGATGTGAACGTGACCACGCAGGAACCCCCGTTAAGCGACCTGGTCAAGAGCGGCAGCTCCGACTCCCGCTGGGGTATCCGCGTGGTAATCGGCGGCTCGAGCAACGATTGGCTGGGTCAGGCCGCCGGCGGGGTCGCGTGGGTCGGCTCGTTCAACTCGAGCAGCGATACGCCCGTGTTCGCGTTCGAGGCCCAGCTGAACAACGGTGCCGAAAAGCACGTGACCGAGGCGGTCAGCCACGAAGTCGGCCACGCGCTTGGCCTTAATCACGATGGGACCTCCACCCAGGGGTACTACACGGGCCACGGGTCGGGAGAAACCGGCTGGGCCCCGATCATGGGGGTCGGGTACGGCAAGAACCTCACCCAATGGAGCCGCGGCGAGTACGCCGGGGCCAGCAACACCCAGGATGATCTGAGCATCATCACCACTCAAAACGGATTCGGTTACCGCGCCGATGATCACGGCAACAGCCTAGGCTCGGCCACGCCACTGACCGTTTCGGGCAACGCCGTGAACGGGTCGGGGATCATTGAACGGAACACCGATTTTGATCTGTTCTCTTTCAATACCGACGCCGGGACGATCAACCTCGATATCCTCCCGGCCCAGCGGGGGGCCAATCTAGACGTCCTCGCCGAGCTGCTCGACGCCAACGGCAAAGTGATCGCCTCATCGAACCCCCTAGACCTGCTCAGCGCCGGCATCGACACCTCCGTCTCAGCCGGCGAATATTTCGTGAGGATCACCGGCACCGGCAAGGGCGACCCCGCCAACGGCGGGTACTCGGACTACGGCAGCCTAGGCCAGTACACCATCAGCGGACAGATGGTCGCGGGGCCGCCGTCAATCTCGGTCGACGACGTGACCGTCAACGAAGCCGACGGGACCGCCGTGTTCACGGTCCGCCTGTCACAGGCAAGCTCGGGGACCGTGACGGTCAACGCATTCACCGTCAACGGCACCGCCGTGTCAGGCGACGATTTCCAATCGGTGAATCAGACCCTCACGTTCGACCCCGGGCAGTTGACCCAAACGGTAACCGTGCCAATCCTCAACGACACGTCGACCGAGAATACCGAGTCGTTCACCCTCCGCCTCGACAATGCCATCGGGGAAGCGACGATCTTTGACGATCAAGCAGTGGGGACGATCCTCGACGACGACGCCTCCGTGTCGGTGACGGTGAACAACGTCACGGTCAATGAAGCCGACGGGACCGCTGTGTTCACGGTGCAGCTATCAGGCGCCAGCTCGGGGGTTGTCACGGTCAACGCCGCCACAGCCAACGGCTCGGCGGTATCGGGCAGTGACTACCAGATGGTGGATCAAACCCTCACGTTCAACCCCGGGCAGACGTCCCAAACGGTGACCGTGCCGATCCTCAACGACTCCGCGACCGAACCGAGCGAGACGTTCAAGCTCAACCTCAGCAACGTCACTGGCAACGCCACGATCTCCGACAGCCAGGGCATCGCCACCATCCACGACAACGACGCGGTGGTGTTCGTGAACGTCAGCGATATATCAGCCAACGAGGGCAACCCCCGCAAGGGCAAAAACGGCGGTCCGAAATCCACCAATTTCACGTTCACGATCAACCTTTCCGACCCAGCGACGCAGGATGTCACGGTTCAGTACGCCACGCAAGACAACACCGCGGTGTCCGGCGAAGACTACACCGCCAAGAGCGGGTCGGTGACCTTCAACCCGGGCGAAACGACCAAGACCGTCACGGTCACGGTCGTCGGCGACGGGGTGGTGGAAGCCGACGAGCAGTTCTACCTGAATCTGCTTAGCGCCACGAACGCGACGGTTTCGGATAGCCAAGGCGCCGGCATGATCATCAACGACGACAGCTCCGGCGGGGGCGGTAAAGGCGGCGGTAAGGGAGGTCCCAAGAAGAGCCTGCCACTGGCCGCTGCCGGCGCGGCGCAGCTGTCTTACGCGAGCACCCAGGCCCCGAGCCAATCGTCGCCCCCATCGTTCAGCTTCAGCCTCCACGACATCTTTGAGTCTTCCCACGACGATCACTGATGTGACGCCTCTTCAGCTGGTTGACCCAAGCAGCTGATCAACACAAGCAGCGGGCCCATCGCGTGGCCCGCTGCTTTTTTTCATGAATTGTTTGAGAGCTTTTACGGTCGGGCCCGAACAGGCACCAACGGCCACACCGGCATCAGCAACTCGGGCCATGTCATGTCACCTCAAACCGCGGGTTGGCGTCTGGGCATGCATGGAAAGCCTACAATTGAACACATTGTTTGTGACGGCTGAACATCGGCTGATGACGCGTTGCCACGGCCGACTCGGGGACCGGGGCGCCTTCGATGGACACAACTCAAGCGAATCTCTATCAACGGATCGAAGCGTTTTCGCTCGATACCCCCGGCTCAGCCCTGACTTTCACCCAAAGGCTAGCCCGTGACAACCGTTGGAGAGCCGATTACGCCCGTCGCGTCACCCGTGAGTACAAGCGGTTCGCTTTTTTAGCGATGGAAGCGGGACACCCGGTCACACCGTCGGACCCGGTCGACCAGGCGTGGCACCTGCACCTGGTCTATACCGATTCTTATTGGAACGCGTTTTGTGGCGATGTGTTGGGTCGGCCCCTGCACCACGGCCCGACGCGTGGGGGCCACCAGGAACATCAAAAGCACGTCGATTGGTACAGCAAAACCCTGATCAGTTATGAACACTTCTTCGGGCCCCCACCGCAGGACATCTGGCCACCGGTCGGGGCCGAGTTCGGGCGTCACCGTCGGTTTGCTCGGATCGATCAGGACCACTACTGGGTGATCCTCAAGCCCCGCTGGCCATGGGTGGTCGCGGCGATGCTGTTAGCGGCGTTGATCGTCTCGGCTCTTGGCTGCGGGGCGGTGCACCACGTGCACCTTGGAAGCGCCGCGACCGATTGGATACGGTCGATCCGAGAAGTGCCGGGGTTGTTTTATTTCTTAATCGCGGTGGCGGTATTCGCCGCGCTGGCCTGGGAATACGGGTTTGCTTCCAAGGGCAGGCGCCCGCAACGAGGCCGGTCGGCGTACCGAGGCCTCTTGGTCGCGTACCTCATCGCTGTCCTTGGCTTCAACGTCGCGGATGTATGGGATCGGATGAACGAACCGTCCACACCCCAAGGACCCACGCCGCGGGAGTCTTCGCTGTCGCGATCAGGTCGGCAGGCGGCCGGACCCGTCGTCATGTTCGTTGAGGAGGCTCCCGACCCCTTGGGCACCGCTAGCGACAAGGCTTCTGCCAGCCAGCCGTTGGGCCGGAAGGTGCCGTGGCCGGGCACGGGCGGCCCCGTCAAAGCGAACCACCCGTTCGACCTGCCCGGGCCTACATTTCTGATCGTCTACCTCTTGGTGGCCGGGGCCGCGGTCGTCACGGCGCTGGGGATGCGTCGGTGGTTGCGGCTGGGTAGCCACCAACCCACCCTAAGCCCCGCTCGTCTAAGGAGGGAAACCGATCAGCTCGACGTGTACGAGATCGCTTACTTATCCGGGGGCTGGGACCAGGCGATCGATACCGCGATCACGAACCTGGTTGAGTATGGCCACCTCTACGCTCAGCCCAGCGGCAAGGGCCTGGTCGTCGGCAGGGCTTTGCCGGAATCGTGCCACCGCCTGGAACGAGCGGTCGTGGAAACAGTGAGTATCGACGGGCATTTTTCTAGGTTGCGGTCGGTGTTACGCGATAGCCCGCTGCGGATCGACCAGAAGCTCGATGAGCTGGGGTTGCTGATGTCCAGCGCACAGGTACGGATGGTCCGATGGGTGCCGGCGCTGGTCCTTTTTGCTGTCACGGTGCTGGGGGCGGTGAAGATCGGGATCGGGATCAGCCGAGACAAGCCGGTTCTGTTTCTGGTCGCGCTCTGCTGCGTGACCGGTTGTATTGGGCTAGCGATGCTGTTGAAACCCAGGTCGATGCGCAACCAAGCGGGTGACGGGGTGCTGCGTGACCTGCGCGTTCAGCACTCTGGGTTGCGTTTGGATCAGAAAAGCCCGACGGAAAACCCGGTTTCTCGTGACCCCGGACTGGCGGTGGCTCTGTTCGGCCCGGCGGTTCTGGCGGGGACCTCGCTGGCGAGCCTTAGTCACGCGCTCAAGTCGCGATCACCCCGTGGTCATGGAACGACCGACGGTTCTGGGAGTGGCTGGTGGTGGGGTGGGTGCGGTTCCGGGTGCGGAGCCAGTGGTTGCGGCGGGGATGGAGGCGGCTGCGGGGGAGGCTGTGGCGGTTGCGGCGGTTAAATCCCCGACATTTGGCCCATCACATCGCTGTGCATATCCCTCGCAGATAGATGTTGACTAAAATAAACGTCCAACTAAGTTTTTCATAATTAATGTGTTATGTATATGACGACACGTAAATCTCGTGAAATGATGTGGTCCGGACACAACATCTCTTATAACGGTTAAAAACTTCGCCCGTTTCTGCGATCATTAAGAAAAAACACAACTCAAATAAATACAATTACTTATTCTCATTTTTTGCCTCATGGCGGCCACGCCACCACTCTGGCAGCTCCATTGTGAGGGTATGGATATACACAATGATGGAGTAGACCCCATGGACGAAGCGACTTTTCAATCTAAATTATCGGAACTTATGAAGGAAATCTCCACGCTGCCCGAATCCAAGCGGGAGAAGCTAGCGCTGATGGCACAAGAGACGCAGGCCCGACACGCGAAACTACGCAAGACAGTCGGCGAGCTGCACGAGAGCCTCGACTACCTTCGCCTTTCGCTCAAGTACCTGATCTTTGATCTTGAAGCGACGCGTCGCGAGAACTCGTATCTGCGCAAAATGATCGAGCAGGATCAGGCCGAGGGAGACACCGGGTCCGACCACTAAGACCCAACCGGTCGTGTTTGAACGTGACCCAGGTTAATCCTACGTGGAGGCCTTACGGGTGCGGGTCCGCGGCGTGGGGTTCGTGTAGCCGAGACGATGCAGCAGTTTGTAGACCCCGTCCAAGCTATACTCGACCCCGAACTCGCGCGCTAGGTATTGTTGGATATCCTTGCCGCGCCAAGCCCGCAGGCCGTCTTTGGGCTTCGGCCCGGTTTCCAACCATTTGTAAAGCTTCTTTTCTTGACTAGCCTTGAGTTTGGTGGGTCGCCCACTGCGCTCGCGGTCAGCCAATCCGTCTACGCCTTCGGCGTTGTACCGCCGCACCCATTGCTGAACCGCGCGGTGGCTATACCCAAGCAGCTTCGCGATCTGAGCGGCGGTCTGCCCCTGGTGAGCAAGCACCACCGCCTGGAGTCGGATCCGAAGGCGCCCGTCTCGTTGCCTCTTACAAAGTTTTCGAAGTTCCTCGATTTTGTGATGTTCGATCACTTCCATGTAGATCTGCCTCTTGTGACGTGAACCTTAAACGTGAAATCAATCATCGGCTAGGAACACCTTTGATAGTCAAAGAAGAATATAGATTTTAGGTAAATTAACACAAACCAGCAGCGGCTGCGAATCCGACTCGGCGGCGATGGATCAGCGCCTTGCGCGGTACCCGCCAAACGGTTGTCGGGTATAAGATCACCAGCTTATTGTCTTATCACAATGCGCTACCCACGCCTTAAGACCCAAAAGCATTGTATGTCAATAGACGCTGACAAGCTACAAGCCGCGATCGACCGTATGGTCCAAGAACAACTGCGAAACCGCGGGATTGAGGATCAAGCTGTGCTGGCTGCGATGGCCACGGTCCCCCGCCACCGCTTCGTGCCCGAGCACAGCCTGGAGCTTGCTTACAGTGATCAACCGCTTTCCACCGCTGCGGGGCAAACCATTAGTCAGCCGTACATGGTCGCGGTCATGACCCAGCTATTAGAGGTCCGTGCCGGGCAACGTGTTCTGGAAATCGGAACTGGCAGCGGTTACCAAACAGCGGTTCTGGCTCAGCTCACAGCCCATGTGGTCAGCATCGAACGTGTCCGTGAGCTGGCCCATCGATCGCGCCGCGTTCTTATGGATCTGGGCTACTCAGACCGCGTGGAATTGCACGAAGGCGACGGCACGTTGGGTTGGCCCGACGCCGCCCCCTACGACCGAATCCTGGTCACCGCTGCCGCGCCGCAGCTGCCCGACGCGCTGCGTCATCAGCTAACCGACCCCGGCCGGATCGTGATCCCGATCGGTGACTTTGATCATCAGCGTCTCACCGTGGTCGACCACCGGAACGGGCGATGGTCGTGTCAAACGCGAACAGGCTGTAAATTTGTCCCGTTGATCGGCCATGCGGCATGGCCCAGCGAGCGTCCGGCCGGTGCCAAGAGCGCGACCTCCTCGACCAAACCCGGATCACCTAGATCATCCGAAGGGTAGGACGCTCGTTATCCCCATCCCGGATGAAATTGCGGCACGATTGGTGTACGCGGCAAGTCATTGTTCGGGGTCCAGCGCGTACCCGACGCGGTATTTTGATACGCGATGCGTCTATTTTATTAAACAGCGCAGCGACAACGTGCCCGTGCCAGTAACGGTTGACCACAATGCTATTGAAAGCACCCCGGGTATAGATTTCCAGGAAAAGGCAGTTACCGCCGGAACCGACCCCCGCCCCCACCGCCGGGGCCGCCACGGCCACCCGACGACATCCTCGGACGCGCCTCGTTGACCACCAGGGTCCGGCCATCGAGCTCCACCCCGTTCATGGCCTCGATCGCGGCCTTGGCCTCTTCGTCGTTGCCCATCGTGACGAACGCAAACCCGCGAGACCGACCCGTTTGACGATCGGTGATCAACGCCACTTCGTCCACCTGGCCGAACGTGCCGAATTGGTTCTGGAGGATATCCTCGGTCGTTGAGAAGGACAGGTTACCCACATAGATCTTCATGATGCCGTACTCCGTGACTACCGTTTCCACTCAAGCTTGGAGTCCTACGCCGGGCACCATGCTCATTCGCGAAAAGCCGGTGAGTTCTGTCGATCGTAAGACTATGATAACTGCTGCCGGGTGGCAACTCTTTATACCGATCCCAAACGAAAATGCGTCATGGCCCGGGTCTGAAGCTAGACAATGATCGGGCTCAAACGCATCCCCGACCTAATATTTTAGATTAGCGATGCATCGCCTACACCGCGCCTCACAGACCTTCCACGCCCATGAGCTTCAACCTTAGCGCCATGTCTACTATCAATTCTGGGGCATCTTAGACATCGTGGGTTTCTGGGAGGTGTTGCTAACCCGTCCCCGATCGGGTCTTCCCGGGGTTGGGGTGATGGAGAACGAACTCGACGCCGATCCGATGGTCGATACCCTGAGTCTTGATACAACTGCGCACGACCCCGGCGAGCACCGGGCGGCGGGGCAGGGCGTCGAAACGGGCCCGGATGACGGACCCCGGATGGATGTACTGGCGGTGGAGGAACGCGAACCCCCCCGTGGACAAGTCCGTGGTCACCACGTTGATCGTTCGACGTGAAACCGCTTGAGACAGGTTTTCCTCGATATCCAGGGTGAGATTGACATCCCAGGCGTGCCGGGCCTGTCGGCGCCGCTCAGCAGTGACGGCCGTCTTACCGCGCTGCTTGGCCAACGCCTGGATCACCGCTTGGGGTGAGGCGGCTTGCGCGGTCTCGTCCATGGCGGACCCGTCGGGGACCTCGCCTCGGTGGTCGCTGGGCCAACCAGGACCCGCGTATAAGCTACGCCGTCTCAACTGCAAGACCTGCTTCGCATCGAGGACCTGTCCCCGACGAGCTATCACCCGACCTGCCTGGTCCCGAAGATCGCCGGGCAAGGCCATCCCCGCAGAAAGCTCATCGACCCAAACCTTGCGAAGTCCTTCTGACTCCGTGGACATGCTGTGACACCCCATACCCCTGTTCTCACGGACATCGATCCAAGCCGGCATTCTTGCCAGACGCCTTCTGTATCGTCCGATCCGATGGAGGGATTTATTCCTATCCCCGATGAATGGACGCACGATTCACGGACCCGGCGGACCGGTTTCAGGCATCAAGCATATACCCGACGCGGTGTTTTCCAACGCGATGCGTCGAAGGGCTTGCCACACACTTTCTAATCGGCATCTCGGTCGAGGCACGTGCGTGTTTGACCACAAGGGATCCGTGATATGTAAAAATGAGATGAAAGGTAGCGGCTTGGGGCGCAGCTAGACCCGGCGTCCATGAACGAAGAGAACTACTTGGCCTCTTCGTCCTTGGCTTTCTTCTTGGCCTTGCCGCCCGCGGATATCTTTCGGTTAGCTACTTTCGGCAGGCCCAGTGGGTCTCCTGCTTCTAGGTCAAACTGACCGCGATCCGCTAAACGGGCGATGCGCTCCGGGCGAGTCAACACGTTGCGGTGACGCTGCAAACCGGTGCCCGATTTAAGACTAGGATCGATACTCATGGTTGGACCTCGCTGATAATCATCTCATCGACGTTCTGGCCGTTATATAGGGCCGGGAAGATCCCCGAAAAGTTCGGCCCCAAGCCACGGCTGTGCCAAACATGACCCAACCGCAATAACTTCTGCTTATACTGATTATAATCGCTACTATCAAGCTCGTCCTTATGAAAACCCTCTAAGGCGACCACCTGATACCGATTCTTGCCATGTTTTCCAAAACCAGCCGCAGGCACCCCTTCATTGGCCAGGAACTGCACCAACCGATGGGCGTCCTCCTTAGGGTAATGGGCTAACACAAAATAATTTAGACCGACCTGTCTAGGGTCGGATTGAACCCGAGCCACTGGCGAAAAATCCCCCAGGTGAGCAGCCCGTGTGGGCCGGTCACGCGTCGCCGGATCATCGGGCAACGCAACCGGTGGGCTGCTTGACCGCGTATCAGGCAGGGCTTCCGTGGCGATGACCGACTGGAGACTGGGCTCGCGCTGCCCCGACCGATACCCGCGCATCACACCGACCCAGTAGGCCAACAGGATCATCAAGAAGAACACCAACCCCAGCAGGGCCGCCTGACCTTTGGGCAGCCTCAACACCACCGGATGCTGGGTCTGCCCCCACCAGCTAGCCCACCAACCCGCCGTGCCCACGCCATGCTCGATCGTTTCGGGCGGCGGGGCCGCGACAGACCGGGGATGGGCAGCAACCGGGTCGTCTGTAGGTTTGTCATCCGCATACTGCGGAGAGGTCATCACTTCATAAGGCGACGGGCTGTTACGACGACGCATCATGTCATAGATA
The DNA here is from genome assembly GCA_965224205.1 of Phycisphaeraceae bacterium. Classification (GTDB taxonomy): domain Bacteria; phylum Planctomycetota; class Phycisphaerae; order Phycisphaerales; family Phycisphaeraceae; genus CBDCYN01. The sequence continues at coordinate 112,873 of CBDCYN010000025.1, read as the reverse complement.
CTCCATCAAGGTCACAAACCCTAAGACACGACCCTTGACTTGCCCCGTGATCAAAAACGCCCCTCTTGCCTCACGGTCAATCGAAGGCCTACGAAAGAGCCACGGGCTGAGGATCGTCCTGGATACCGGCACACTACGAAATGAGACGTCCGTGTCAGTCGCATGGCCCACATTTTAACATGTCCCGCGAATCATGACAGGCCGCCAAGGCCTGATCCCGCCCCTGTCGAGCGATACATCTTTTAGAGCGTATCCCGAAATGGTGTACGACGCCCCCAGCGAGCCGCGACCGTGAGGCAGCGGGCTTCTCGGAATACCCCGACACTTGACGTCGTACACGAAATCGGCAAACGCTCTAAACGATCCTTGACCAGGGCAACTTCGTTCTCACTGAAATACCATGGTAGGAAAATCCAGGTAGACCGCAGCGGTGCGCGCTACAACTTGGGTACGCGATGCGTCTATCCATGTGACGCAAGTGGGTGTAATCCAAATTTTGAGCAAAGGGTGCCTGGGGCTAAACGACGCGTGCCCCAAACAAGGGGCTCGTCCTGGAGCATGTCCATCTTCGATAAACGTAGCCCTGCCCTAGCCACCCATCACCACAAACATAGGACCATACCGCGGCCGGGCCGTTACTTCTTGCCTGCACTCTCGGCTTCGCTAAGCAGCTGGGCGGCCAGGGGTGACTCGCCGACGCGGATCTCGATATCATCGGGGTTCTCGGCCCCAGCGATCTCGGCCCGCAAAGCCGCTTCTTCGAGGTCCTCTTCTCGTGTGGGGATCTCCGCCGGCGGCGGCTCGGCCAGCTTCACCACCCGCACCTTGGAGTAAGGCTTGTAGCCGGTGCCCACCGGGATGAGGTGGCCCAGCAGGACGTTTTCTTTGAGCCCCACCAGCTCATCGACCCGCCCAGCCAGAGAGGCCTCGGTCAGCACCTTGGTCGTTTCCTGGAACGACGCTCCCGATAAGAACGACTCGCTCTGGAGGCTGGCCTTGGTGATGCCCAGCAGCAGGGTCGTTGCGTTCGCCGGCTTGGCGGGCCGGGTCTTGGCCGGGATCTTGCCTTCATCTTCGGCGGCGGTGTTCGCCTCGGCCACTTCGCGCTTATCAATCACTGCGCCCTTGGGCAACCCGGTATCACCGGGGTCTTCGACCACGCGGGCCTTGGCCACCGCCTGGTTGGCGTCGCGGAACCGGAACTTGTCCATGACCTCCAGGGGCAGCAGCTCGGTATCGCCGGGCTTCTCGGCGCGGACCTTGCGCAGCATCTGCGAGAGGATCACCTCGATGTGCTTGTCGTTGATCGGCACGCCCTGGGCGCGGTAGACGTTCTGGACTTCGTCGAGCAGGTAGTTGAACAGCGCCTCTTCGCCTTTGATCCGCAGGATGTCGTGCGGGATCAGCGGACCGTCGATCAGCGGGTCGCCAGCGGTCACGAAGTCTCCGGCGTGCACGAGCAGGTGGCGGTCCTGGGGCACGTGGTGCTCGACCTCCAGCCCGGATTCGGACTTGACGATGATGGTCACCTTCCCGCGGCGGCGGTCGTTGCGCAGCTCGACCACGCCGGATAGCTCAGCCAGGACGGCCGCGTCCTTGGGCTTGCGGGCCTCGAAGATCTCCGTGACACGCGGCAGACCGCCGACGATATCACTTGAGCCCGACGCCTCTCGCGGCTGACGGGCCAGCATGTGCCCGGCCTTGATCTTCTGGTCTTCAACTACCTCGATCCGGGCCTTGGCCGGCAGGTAGTGGAAATCGAGGATCTTGCCGTCATTGTCTTCGATGACGATCCGTGGGTGCATCTCGCCCTTGTGTTCGATCACGACCAGGGCTTCACCCTTGCCGGCGGCTTTCTTCTTAGCGCCAGCGCCGGCGCCCGCGGCGTACTGCTCGGGGCGGACGGTCTCGCCGAGCTTGATGTCTTCGAACTTCACGGTCCCAGCCTTCTCGGCGAGGATCGGCACGCGGTGCGGGTCCCACTTCACCAACACCTGGCCCTTCTTCACCTGCTGGCCGGGTTCGACCATGATGTACGACCCGTACTGGATCTTGAACTTTTCCAGCTCGCGGCCCTTGGCGTCCTTGATCGCCAGCTCGCCGTTACGCTTCAAGGACACGAGCACCTTGTGGCCGTCTTCGTCCTCGATGGGGACCTCGTTGGCATCGGTGATCTCAACCACGCCGTTGTGGGTGGATTTGAAGTCGGTCTCGACCAACGTGTGGTGGCCGATCCCGCCGGTGTGGAACGTCCGCATGGTCAGCTGAGTGCCGGGCTCGCCGATCGACTGGGCGGAGATGATCCCCACGGCCAGCCCCTCTTCCACGAGCCGTCCCGTGGACATATCATTACCGTAGCACAACGCGCAGATCCCCACCCGGGACTCACACGTCAACGGCGACCGAACGACCACGCTATCAACCCCCAGCTGCTCGATCTTCCTAGCGGCCTCGTCGGTAATAACGTGGTTTTCAGCGACGATCAGCTCATCGGTGATCGGGTTGCGGATCGTCTCCCGCGCGGTGCGCCCGATGATCGACTCACGCAGCGGCACGTCGATCTCCTCGCCCTTGTAGGTCGCCCGTTTGGTGATGCCCTGCTTGCAGCCACAGTCCTGCTCACTGACCAACACGTTCTGGGCTACGTCGGCGAGCTTGCGCGTCAGGTACCCGGAGTCGGCGGTCTTCAGCGCCGTATCGGCTAGGCCCTTGCGCGCCCCGTGGGTGGAGCTGAAATATTCGAGCACGTTGAGGCCCTCACGCGCGTTGGCGAGGATCGGGGTCTCTATGATCTCGCCCGACGGCTTGCTCATCAGCCCTCGCATCCCGGCCAGCTGCTGGATCTGGCTGATGTTACCCCGGGCGCCCGAATCGCTCATGAGCCACACCGGGTTGAGGTACATGTCGCCCTTGTCCGACTCGATCGGCACCGGGTCGCCAGCCGGGTCGCGCCGGTCGTTCTGGAGCTCCTTGAGCAGCTCCTTGGTCACCGATTCGCGGCAGTGGGTCCACAGGTCCAGCAGCTGGTTGTAACGCTCCCGCTCGGTGATCGCTCCGGCGTGGAACGCCTTCTCGACGCGGTCGACCTTCTTCTGCGTCGCGTCGATGATGTCCTGCTTGCGTGCGGGGATGCGCAGGTCGGTAATCCCGAATGACAGCCCTGCTAACGTACAACGCACGAACCCGATGTCCTTCATCGCGTCCAGCAAATCGATCGTTGCCGGCCGGCCATTACGGGCGTAGGTATCGTCGATCACCCGGGAGCAACCCTTCTTGCCCAGCTCGCAGTTGTAGAACGGCATCTGGTCACGGAGGATATCGTTGAACATCAGCCGCCCGATCGTCGTCAGCAGCTTGCGCGACTCGGGGAACGGCTTGGGCTCACCTTTTTGTTGGTCGACCACGTCGACAAACCGGCCCTCGGGGATCCGCACGTAGATCGGGTCGTGGATCGAGATCTTCTTGGTGTCGTAGGCCATGAACGCCTCGACCGGGTCCTTGAAACGGGGGCACTGCTGCGGGTCGGCCGGGGGCTTGGGCATCGACGTGATGTAGTACACGCCCAGGACGATGTCCTGCGACGGGGAGATGATCGGGTTGCCGTTGGCGGGGCTGAAGATGTTGTGCGTCGACAGCATCAGAATATGAGCCTCGGCCTGGGCCTCGACCGACAGCGGCAGGTGGACCGCCATCTGGTCGCCGTCGAAGTCGGCGTTGAACCCGGTGCACACCAGGGGGTGGATCTTGATCGCGTTGCCCTCGACCAAGACCGGCTCGAACGCCTGGATGCCCATGCGGTGCAGCGTCGGGGCGCGGTTCAGCAGCACCGGGTGCTGGTAGATCACCTCCGCGAGGATGTTCCAGACCTCCGGGTCGCGCCGCTCGATCATCTTCTTGGCGCTCTTGATCGTGTCGACGTGGCCGTGCTCCTTGAGCCGACGGATGATGAACGGCTGGTACAGCTCCAAGGCGATCTTCTTGGGCAGGCCGCACTGGTGGAGCTTGAGGTTGGGGCCGACCACGATGACCGACCGGGCCGAGTAATCGACCCGCTTGCCCAGCAGGTTCTCGCGGAACCGGCCCTGCTTGCCCTTGATCATGTCAGTAAGCGACTTGAGCGGGCGGTTGGACGAACCCAAGACCGGGCGGCGGCAACGACCATTATCAAACAACGCATCGACCGATTGCTGGAGCATCCGCTTCTCGTTGCGGATGATGACCTCGGGCGCGTTGAGGTCCATGAGCTTCTTGAGCCGGTTGTTGCGGTTGATGATCCGCCGATATAGATCGTTCAAGTCACTGGTGGCGAAGTTACCGCTCTCTAAGAGGACTAACGGGCGCAGGTCGGGCGGGATCACGGGCACCACGTCGAGCACCATCCACTCGGGGCGGTTTTCGGAGTGGCGGATCTGCTCGACGATCTTGAGTCGTTTAGATAGGTCCTTGATCTTCTGCTTGGATTTGGTCTCGCGTAGCTCCTGCCGCAGCTGCTCGTTGAGCTCGTTGAGGTCGATGCGTTGGAGCAACTCCTTAGCCGCCTCGGCGCCCATCATGGCGGTGAACCCGCCGCCGTGCTTTTCGACCGCCAGGCGGTACTCGTCCTCGGTGAGCACGTCGAACATGTTCAGGTCCGAAGTCCCGGGGTCGATGACGACATAGTCTTCGAAGTAGATGACCTTCTCGAGGTCGCTGGTCTTCATCCCCAGCAGGTTGCTCATGTGCGAGGGGATGGCTTTGAAGTACCAGATGTGCACCACGGGCGCCGCGAGGTTGATGTGCCCCATGCGTTTGCGACGCACGCGCGAGTGGGTGACCTTCACCCCGCACCGATCGCAGATAATGCCCTTGAACTTCGTGCCCTTGTACTTGCCGCAGGCGCACTCGTAGTCGCGTTCCGGGCCGAAGATCCGCTCACAAAACAGCCCGTCCTTCTCGGGGCGGTAGGTGCGGTAGTTGATCGTCTCGGGCTTCTTGACCTCGCCGAAGCTCCACGAGCGGATGTCGTTGGGGCTGGCCAGCTGGATCTTCACCGAGCCGTAGTCGTTGACGCGGTCGTATGGGGTCTGTGCCATCTCGTTACGCTCCCAGGGAGATCGCCGTTATCGCCGTTACGGAAAGATTTCCTGTCCTACACATATCAGGGAACACGGTATCGATCTAAAGTGTGTGCTTGGGTCTATATCCTGTTTCGGGCCGGGTCAAGTGGTTGTCTTGTCCTAACGGACAAACCTCAACCGTCCTACCCCAATCGCTATGTCCCTCATCAAAGCAGGTTCCCGCCGTCAAGCTCCGCTTTTTCCATGGTAATGTTGAGCCCCAGGCCCTTGATCTCGTTGCACAACACGTCAAACGCTACGGGCATGCCCGCTTCGAGGGTGTTGGCGCCCTTGACCATGGATTCGTAGATCTTGGTGCGGCCTTCGACGTCGTCACTCTTGACGGTCAGCAGCTCCTGGAGGATGTACGCAGCCCCGTAGGCCTCGATGCCCCAGACCTCCATCTCGCCGAACCGCTGACCCCCCGTACGTGCCTTGCCGCCTAGCGGCTGCTGGGTGATCAAACTATACGGCCCGGTGGCACGGGCGTGGATCTTGTCGTCGACGAGGTGGTGGAGCTTGAGCAGGTACATGTACCCAACGGTAGTCTTCTGGTCGAACGACTCACCGGTGCGCCCGTCGTAGAGCTGGACCTTCCCACCATGGGGCATCTTCACGAGAAGCTCGTGGGACCCGGGGGCCTTCTTTTCGGCAGCAAGGGTTTTGAGGCGGTCATCGATGTATTCGTTAGCCTCTTCGATCGCCTCGTGGACCTCTTTCTCGGTCGCCCCGTCGAAAACCGGGGTCACCGCTTGGAACCCCAGCACCCCGCACGCCCAGCCTAGGTGGGTCTCGAGGATCTGCCCCACGTTCATGCGCGACGGCACGCCCAGCGGGTTGAGCAAAACGTCGACCGGGGTGCCATCGTCGAGGAAGGGCATGTCCTCGACTGGGACGATCCTGGCGATCACGCCCTTGTTGCCGTGGCGCCCCGCCATCTTGTCGCCCACCGATAGGTGCCGCTTCGTAGCTATGTACACCTTGACCATCTCCAGAACGCCCGAGGCCAGCTCGTCGCCCCGTTTCATGTGCGCTAGCTTGCGTTGCTTCTCCTTGGCCAGGGCCTCGATCCGGGGCCAGAACTGGCCGTAGATCTGCTGGGCCTGCTCCCGGGCGGCCTTGGAGCCCTTGACCCAGTTGAGCGAGAAGCTGTCGATCTGCTCCATCACGACCTCGGTGAGTTCGGATGCCCCGACCTTCTGCCGGGTGCCGGGGTCGACCATCGCGGTGCCGGTGACCTCGTTGATCTGCTCGATCATCTGACGGAACAGGTCAGCGGAACGATTGTTCATCGAGATCTCGTACCGGGCGATCTCCTGCTTCAGGGCCCGCTTCTGCTCGTCGCTTAGGTGCATGCGCCGGCTAAACCGCTTGGCCCCGATCACGATCCCCTCCGACCCGGCGGGGACTTCGAGAGAATCGTTCTTCACGTCCTCGCCGGCGCGGCCGAAGATCGCGTGCAGCAGCTTCTCTTCGGGGGATAGCTCGCTCTTGGATTTCGGGCTAACCTTGCCCACGAGGATGTCGCCGGGGCGGACGTACGAGCCGATCCGGATCACCCCGTGCTCATCGAGCATCGACAGCATCTTCTCGCTGACGTTGGGGATGTCTCGGGTAAACTCCTCACGGCCGAGCTTGGTCTCGCGGATCTCGACCTCGAAGTCTTCGATGTGGATCGAGGTAAACACGTCGTCGAGGACCAGACGCTCGGAGATCACGATCGCGTCTTCGAAGTTGTAGCCGTCGAACGTGTTGAACGCGACAAGCACGTTCTTGCCCAATGCCAGCTCGCCATTGGCGGTCGATGCACCGTCGGCGATGATCTGGTCCTTCTTGACCTTCTGGCCGAGGTTGACGATCGGCCTTTGGTTGAGGCACGTGCGCTCGTTGAGGCCCACGAACTTGCGCAGGACGTACTCGTCGGCGTTGTCGACGACGATCCGCTCGGCGTCGACATAGGTAACCGTCCCAGGATTCTTCGTGCGGACCACCATGCCCGAGTATTTGGGGATCTCTTTCTCTAACCCGGTGGCCACCGCCGGTGCCTGGGCCTTGATCAATGGCACGGCTTGACGTTGCATGTTCGAACCCATCAGGGCGCGGTTGGCGTCGTCGTGCTCCAAGAACGGGATCAGCGCCGCTGAGACGCCGACGATCTGCTTGGGGCTGATATCGATGTAGGCGATCTCGCCGCTATCGACCTGAGCCAGGTCACCGTCGACGCGGGCCAACAGGTGGCCTTTCATGAGCCGGCCGTCCTCCCCGACCACCGTCGCGGGGGCGATCGTGACTTTCATCTCCTCATCGGCGCGGAGGTAGACCACCTCGTCGGGTTGGCCTTTACCTTTCTTGATCGAACGGTACGGGGTCAGCAGGAACCCGTACTGATCGATCTGCGAGTAGATCCCCAGCGACGCGATCAGGCCGATGTTGGTGCCTTCGGGGGTCTCGATCGGGCAGATCCGCCCGTAGTGGGAGATGTGCACGTCACGCACTTCGAACCCGGCCCGCTTGCGGTTGAGCCCCCCGGGCCCTAGCGCTGACAGCCGCCGCTCGTGGGTGAGCTGAGACAGCGGGTTGGTCTGGTCAACGACCTGCGACAGCTCGCCGCGGCCGAAGAAGTGGTCGATCGCGGAGCTGACGCTCTTGGAATTCACCAGGTCGGAGATCTTCGACAACTCGTCGGGGTCTTTGACGCTCATCCGCTCCTGGACGGTGCGGCGCAGTTTCAGGAAGCCCTTGCGCATCTCCTCGACCGCTAGCTCGTCGAGCGTGCGCAGGCGGCGGTTGCCCAGGTGGTCGATATCATCGACGTGGGCTTTGTTGCGGTTGTTGCGCAGGTCGAGGATGTACTTGACCACGTTCAGGAAGTCCTCGGGGCGCAGGCGCATCTCCTCCTCGTCGACGTCGAGATCGAATTTGCGGTTGATCCGGAAACGCCCCACCAATCCAAGACGGTACCGGTCGGTATCGAAGAACTTCTCGGCGAAAAGCTGGCGGGCTTTTTCCACCTGTGGGGGGTTGCCGGGGCGCAGACGCGCGTAGAGGTGAAGCAACGCCGCTTCGTGCTCGGTGACCTCGACCCCGAGATCGACCTGCTTTTCCTCGGCCATGGTGTTGAGTATCAGCTCGTCGGAGACGTTGTCGATGACCTCGACCTGCTTGAGGCTCGAACCGATGACCTGCTCGATCTTCTCGCCGATCATCGCCCCGGCGCGGATCAGCTCCTCGCCGGTGTCGGTATCCACGATCGGGGCCGCGGCGTAGTGCTGGGGCTTGAGATCGGTGGTCTTGATTTTCTTGACCTCATAGAACATCCGGATCAGGGTTTCGGTCGTGGAGCATTCCTCGTCGATCGCCCTCAGGAACACGGTCGCGGGGATCTTCGTCGACTGGTCGATCCGCATCTGGAGCACGTCTTTCTTGGAGACCTCCAGCTCGATCCACGAGCCGCGCTCGGGGATGATCCGCGCCGAGTGCAGGGGGCGGTCGGCTTCGGCCGAGGCGATCGAAAAATCGACGCCCGGCGAGCGGTGCAGCTGGTTGACGATCACCCGCTCGGCGCCGTTGATGATGAACTCGCCGCCGCCCATGAGGATCGGGATCTCCCCGAGGTAGATCTCTTCTTCGGGGATCTCGGCCACATCCTTACGCACGAGGCGCACCGCGATGCGGAACGGCATGCCGTACGTAAGGCGTAGCTCCCGGCACTCATCGGGGGTGTACCGCGGCTCATCGAGCTTGAAATGCAGATACTCCATCTGCATGTTCCCGTCGTAGCTGACGATCGGGAAGATCTCGCGCAGCAGCGACTCGAGCCCCTGGTGAGGGTCGCGGCCGTCGTACGGCTTGTCGTGCTGGACGAATCGGTTATAAGCGGTTTGTTGGACCTCGACGAGGTTCGGGATTGGTAAGGCGTCTCCGCACTTTGAGTAATCGCGCACCGTTTGGAGCAGCATCAATCACCTCAAGCCAAAGATTCATGGGTTTCGGGACGGAAGGACTTGACCGGTCAACAACACAGCATATTCCAGTAGTTAAAACGTAAAACTATAATCACCAAACCGTCACAATGCAAATCAACTGCCCGACCGCTTGCCTGGCTGAAATCCCTCGGCTGGTTGCGCCCGATCGGAGTTCCTAATAAAGACGCTTCTGGTAACGTGGATTTACGTCGCCGCGATTCATGGTCGGGGCTACTAATAGAATGATTAAATTTCGGGTGAAATTAACAAAAACACGAGAAATATTTCTGAAAAACCCCTCCAACGAGGGAAAAACCTCTCTAGCAACGTCCCACAGCCTGTGGGACGCGGTGCTTGGAGGGTTTTCAAAAGGTCCCTTTGGTCATTTTTGTGGTCACTTCACACGCGGGCATACGCTATTTATGACCGATCTCTGATCTACTATCCGTTTACAGAGACCTCCTGACAACAAATTCTAACCGATGATCCCCCCTCACAGCTGAGCTGCAAACACTAACATCACACGGCCTGGGAAGGATTTTCATCAGAATTCTTATCTATCAGATCTCACACAAACCAACAATAAAATCGTTGTTTTTATATGTTTATTGTTGATTTTCTTTTTTTTCTTTCTTTGAATGATTTTTAACTTGTCAACTGAGTATCAATCGGGTATTATACCCCAATCAATGGCTCGCTGATCTGGGCCATTCAAATACTTGCCCCCGGAAGGGCTCGGCTTGGCTTCGGCCTCGCCGGGCCTTTATTTTTTAGTTGTACTGTCAGGCTATAGAGGTGAGGTAAGGATGGGGAGAGTATCTTGCCGTCGAAGCCCTTAGCTCCATGGCGAACAGCCTGATCCATCGCTGCGGAGCGCAGCTCACCCGTAAGTATTCACATCGCCGCCAGTTCTTCGTCGGGGATCTCAAAATTGGCGTGGACTTTCTGCACGTCGTCGTGGTCCTCGAGGGCTTCCATGAGAGTCATGACCTTTTCGGCGTCCCTGCCGGAACACTCGACGGTCGTGTCGGGCAGGCGGGTGATCGTCGATGACTCGATCGTGATGCCCGCTTTCTCGAATGCGTCCCCCACTGCGGCCAGGTCGGCCGGGTCGCAGAGCACCTGCCACGACTCGCCGTCGTCCACCACATCCTCCGCCCCGGCCTCGAGAGCGGATTCCATGAGTTGATCCTCGTCGACCGATGCCTTGGGCACATAGACCTCGCCCTTGATCTGAAACAGGTACGCCACGCACCCGCTGGTGCCGAGGTTGCCATTGTGCTTCTCGAAGATCTTCTTGATCTCCGGGGCGGTGCGGTTGCGGTTGTCGGTGAGGATCTCTAGCAATACCGCCACCCCGTTGGGCCCGTAACCCTCGTAGATGATCGACTCATAATTGACGCCTTCGAGGTCGCCGGTGCCCTTCTTGACCGCGTTGGCGATCGTGTCCTTGGGCATGTTTTCGGCCTTGGCATCGTCGATCGCGTAACGCAGGGTCAGGTTCATCGCCGGGTCGCCGCCGCCGTTCTTAGCCGCGACGATGATCGCCCGGGCGCACTTGCTCCATGCCTTGCCCCGCTTGGCGTCGTTCCTCGCCTTCTTGTGCTTGATGTTCGCCCACTTGCTGTGACCGGCCATGGTGGTTGCCTCGGTGATTCGTTGGTTGGAAATACGATCGGCGGATCGCGAACAGGCCATCACCTACGGGTTGCCGTCTCCACCGAACGCGGACCCGTCAAAGTATAATGGAGGCGGTCTCTACGTTGAAATGCAGCCGACAGGCTCCCACATCGCGGCGGCCTCACAACGTGAGGTTCTCCGCGGTGCCCCACAGAGCCGGGCCTAAATATACTTATCGCTGGCGTCGTCGATCGCCGGCAGGTGGCGGTGATGGATGCGGACGACCTTGGCCAGATGACGACCGATGACGGGCGCGACGGCGCGGCACGTGTCCACGAGGTTGTTTTCGTACGGGTCGCACTCGTCGCGGAACAGGATGATGATGGCCAGCACCTCGTCTTCATGGAGGCAGGGATACGCCAGGACCTGCCTCTCGGTCAGGTAGGTGTTGTCGGTGCCCAGCCACTGGGCGATCATCTCGTTGCCGGTGATCAGGATCGGGTCGGTGCGGTCGGCGATCTTGTGGGTGACCTCATCAGCGAGGTACTGCCAGAGGATCTCGGCTGCCTCGTCGGTGCAATCGAAATTGACGTAACCCGAGAGGGTATACTCGTCGCAGGTCGCCGGCAGGTAGATCGCCGCGTTGGTGGGCCCGGCTTTTTCGAGGATGTACTCGAGGGTGCGGTGAAGCAGGGCCTCGAGGTCGAGCTCCTCACGGATGATGCCGCAGTACTCGCTGGTCTCGACCGCCACGTGCAGCTGCTGGGCCAATTCCTGGTAGGCGGTGACCAGGTCGTTGCACAATACGTCGACCTGGCGGGAGACCTCGTCGCGGGCGTTCTTGAGCTTCTTGCACGTGCGTCGAAGCCGCTGGAGCCGACGCTGGGACTGGTGGTCGTCTTTCCAGCGGGCGGCCGCGTGGAGGATCCGGTCGTAGACTTCGTCGCGTTTAAGGGGTTTGACCAATAGGTCCCCCACCCCGCTGCGCAGGGCCTGGACCGTCTGTTCAAGGCTAGGGCGGTCGGTGAGCAGAATCGTCTGGGTGATGCACGATCGCTCGTCGCGCAGCTGCTTGGCCAGGGACAGGCCCGGGCCGTCGGGCAGCTCGACGGCGATCAGCGCCAGATCGAACGGGTTCTGCTTGGTGTGCTGACGTGCTTGGGCGAGGGTATCGACGTGAACCAGCTCGATCCGCATGCTCGCTAGGTACCGCGCCACCTGCCGCCCGACGCGGCTGTCGTGATCGACGAGCAGCACCCTCAGAGGGTCGTTTTTCCCGGTCGACAAGGTCGTGTCCTTTTTCGCGGATCGGGGTTGACGTGACACTGCTTTCTCCTACCTCGTGAGGCGCGTTTAGCCTCGAATCCAGTCCGTTACGAGCCCCACCAGAGCTTGTATCGGCCGATCACAAAGGCGAGTCGAGCGGGATGGATAAAGTCACCACGGTCCCGCCGTCTAAGATGCTGCGTATCTCAAGCTGCCCGCCGTGAGCGGCGACAATCTGGTCGACGCGGGCTAAACCCATGCCGATCTGCCGCCCCGCGGCCTTGGCACTAAAGAACGGATCGGTCGCGTGCAGGCGGGTGTACTCGTCCATCCCTTTGCCGTCGTCTTTGACCTGGATCACCAGGTTGCGGTGCTCCGGGTCGGCGCGTGCAATGACGTAGACCGACTTTTTCGGCATCGCCTGGATCGCGTTGAGCAGCACCTCCTTGACCGCGATTGCCAGCTGTTCGCCGTCGACCGAGACCTGCGGCAAGCCGCTCTTGACTTGGAGGGAGATCGGCTTCATCGACTCGTTCTGGGGCAGGTCACGTCGCACCCGCTTGATGGTGTCATCGAGTAGCCGGCCGATATCGGTCGGTTCCAGCTCGAGTTTCGGCGGGTCGGCAAATAGCCGCAAGAGGGTGATCAGGTCGCTTAAACGATGGCTTTGCTCGAAGATCGTCTGGGCGGCTTGTTGCTCCTTGGACCCGGGCGAAAGGCTCATGGTCAACAGCTGGCTGCGTCCGGAAATCACCGCAAGGGGGTTGTTCATCTCGTGGGCGGCCCCGGCGGCCATCTCGCCCAGCCTCACCATCGAGGCGGTGCGGACTAGGCGGTCCTGGGCTTCACTCAGGGCCCGGTTGGCCTCGGCTAGCTCCTCCCCGAGGCGCACGGTGCTCTCCTGCTGGGCCGCATACCCGATCGCCGACCCCCAGCACCCGGTGACGGCTTGGAGCTGCTGGCGGGCCGGCAGGTGCCCACAAGTATGGAGGATGACCGCGACGGTCCCCCAACCGCAGGTCAGCGGCAGCATCTTGATTTCCCAAAGCTCCAGGCCCTCACTGAGGTAATTGGCCAGCCAAGGGAAGAATCCCATCATGCTCAGCGACATCGAAAAGTCGGTGCGCAGGTCCGCTAGCGACATAGTCTGACCCGGGGGGTTGAGGTACTGGATGTGAGGCGGCCCCGGCTCATCGTGGCCGGCTGAGTACTCGCAGAGCATCAACGGCTGGGGCTCGGCGGTGTGTTTGACCTGGGGCTGGTACAGAACCGCATAGAACCCCTGGCCGAGGATCTGCGACGCATTGAGTACCACCTGATCGATCACGTCTTGGACGCTGCGGTCGGGGGTGATCTGGGACTGGAACAGGGTGACCGCGTCGAGGATGCGCGCCTGGTTGGTCGCGGTGCGGTTGCGACGCTCCAGGGCGGTATTGAGCCGACCCAAGACCTGGTTGGCCTGCTGGATCGACTGAAGAAAAATCTCGCGAGAGGGTTTGTCTTCCAGGCCCAGGACCGACTCACGCTTGATGAGCTCTTCGTGGAGCTGATTGGTCACGGACTCGACGAGGTGGGGCTTGAACCCGAGGGCTTCGGCGAGGTCTTTCTGCGTCTGATTGAATGAGAAGTTACCGCTGTACCCGAGGTGGTTGCGCCGCGCCAGCAGGTCCGCGAGGCTCACGAGCCCGATCATCCGCCGGTGGGGCAGCTTCGGCACCGAGTCGTAGGTCGACCCGTGCAGCCAGATGCAGTCGCGGATCATGTCCGGCAGCTGCCATTGTTCGGCGAGGCGTTTGCCAGCGGTGTGGTGGTCGAGGCCGATGATGCGCCGCTCGAGGTTGGAGATGTTGCCCTGGTTGAGCTCGGTGAGCTCGATCACCCGCGCGAAACTCTTGGGCAGCATGTAGTCGAGGGCGAGCTTGCCCACGTCGTGGAGCAGGCCGCATACGAAGGCCTCGGACGCGGTGAGCTGCGGGTCGTTGGGGTGGGCGGCGACGATGAGTTCTGAGGCGATCCCCACCGCCAGGCAGTGCCGCCAGAAATTGGCGCGGTCGAATCGGGCGCCCGGCTCCTGGGGGCCATGGATTGGGTCGTCGTCGCTGGATGCGCCCGGGGCCAACTGCCCGGTCTGGGGGTCACGCCACGCGTCGGGGCGAGGGGCGTCGAAGACCTCGAAAACCTTCAGCGACAGGACGGCGCTGCGGATCGCGTTGAAGCCTAATAGCAGGACCGCCTTCTCGATCGTCAGCACATCGTTGCGCACGCCCCGGTAGGCCCGTCGGCACAGGGAAAGAATCTTGGCGGTCAGGGCCTGATCGGACGAGACCAGATCGATCACCTCGCGAACATGTGAGTCGTCACGGGTTGTCAGCGATAACAGCTTGGTGGCGATCGCGGGCAGCGTGGGCAGGGAGTCGATCTGACGCAGGATCAGCTCGACACGGCGCGCTTTGGCTGGGTCGGCCACAGTGGACATAGGACAACCACCATCGGTGTGATTTCAGGCAGCCCGGGACACAAAAGGCAAAAGACCTCGCCGGGAAGCGGGCCGGGCCGATCCGCGGCTCATCAGCCGGCTCGCCCCTTCGGATTCGGGGCTTCGAGTTCGAGCAAGGCGTAGATCCGTTCAAGCAGCTTCTCGATATTGAAAGGCTTCTTGACGAACTCGTCGGCCCCCTCCTCGAGCAGATCGGCGATCTCGCTCTGGTTGATCACCCCCGAGACGATGATGATCTTCATATTCTTGAACTCGGGGTTCGACCGCACGGTGCGGCAGACCACGTTCCCGTTGATGTCGGGCAGCATGTAGTCGAGGAGCATGAGATGGGGCTTGAACTGTTCGGTCATCAGGCCCGCGGCGTAGCCACAGGTGGCGGTCTTGACCACCAAACGGGGGTCGCGGCCGAGGATGTCTTCAAATAACTGGAGGATCTGCTCGTCATCGTCGACCACCAGCACGTGCCGCTTGCCGTCTTCAAGGCTGTCGGTGGGGATCTGGTTCTCGCGCATGAACCGGATCAGCTCATCGCGCGGGATCCGCCGGAACCGACTGCCCGGGACACGGAAGCCGTGGAGGCGCCCCTTGTCGAAGCAGCGGATGATCGTCTGCTGAGAGAGTTTACAGATATCGGCCGCCTCGCCGGTGGTAAACACCTGCTTATCGGCGAGCTCTGATAGGTCATTCGAAGCCATGGTTTTCCCCTCGCGGTCTTATCATGATGAGTTACCCCTCTTAACTTGACGTGACGATCCCTACTCCTTCTCTAATTTACTAAGATTGCATCGGCCCTCGATATTGCCGACTTAATTAGAGATTTACATCTTCTCTCTCGATCGATCCTATAGGTTCCGATGGTGAAGGACCGATGAGTTAATGAGATGAGCTCTCCAGATTATATACTCGATTTGACCAACGGGTCCAGCTATAACGATTCTAATTATTATAAAAATATTGAATCTGAGAATCTAACGGTCAATAAACTCGCCGACCGGCCATGGCTAGCGATCCGCTGGCGATGCTGCGGGGTGTACAGCAGAGTGTATCGCAACGATCGAGCTACCGCATACGAGGGCCGCTGCCCATCGTGCGGCCAACCGATCACGATCCGTGTCGGTCCCGGTGGCACAGCCCATCGGTTTTTCGAAGCATATTGAGATCCTCCCCCCTTGTCACGACGGCAAAGATTGACATTTAAATTCATATAAAATAATCGTTTATGATATTTATGGATGCAAGTGCGATGGGTTCCAGCTGCGGGCCGCCATCCCGCAGTTACCACCCGTAAGTGACCCACAAAACAAACGTGACGAGGCATGGCCGACCCATCAAAAGCCCGGGGGATACAGCAAATCCTCTTGATGGATCGGCTGGGTTAGTCGCTGCCAATCCGTGGCTTGGCAGACGTGATGCCCGCCGACCCGTGTCCGCCGCAAGTTCGTGAGATGGCCCCCGGTGCCTAGCGCCACACCCAAATCACGGGCCAGGCTTCGGATATACGTGCCTTTGCCGCAGGTGATCTGTAGCGAAACCACCGGCCAGGTGTAGTCCTTTAGGTCGATGCGATGGACCTTCACCCGGCGCGTGGGCATCTGCACCGTCTGGCCGCGGCGAGCCAGACGATACGCGCGTTGCCCGTTCACGTGCACCGCACTGAACGCAGGCGGCTTCTGGTCGATCCATCCCACGAAACCGCCCAAAGCCCTGGCGATGTCCTCTCGGCCCGGCGGAGTCTTCACGTCCACCTCGTCGCGTGGGCCCTCGAGATCGTCCGTCGTCGTGAACGCGGAAAGATCGATTGCTGCCTCGTAAACCTTCTCCAGCTCCATCAACCGTGACACCCAACGCGTCGCCGGGCCCAGGCAACAGATGACGACCCCGCTGGCTAATGGGTCGAGCGTCCCGGCGTGGCCGGTCTTGGCTCGACCCGCCGCTAGGCGCACCCGCCGCACCACGTCCATCGAGCTTGGCCCGATCGGCTTGTCCACCACCAGCAGGCCGCACAATGGGGATTTGGGCCTCGGTTTAGGGGGTGACGGAGTTCGTGGCATGGCCGTATCGTAGCGTGGGTCGGTGCGGCCTGTCAGGTGGGTGTCATACGGGTTTGTGACCCCGGGTGGCCTCAAGGCGATGTTCAACGAAGACGCATATGCCCTTGATCCTTGGAGTACTGCTCAAACCTTGGACGACACCCGGCTCCGATTTGGTTTACTTGCATGTCACGGTGAGAAAAGGACAATACCGTGGCCTATTCGTGAGGGGTTCACGGGGTGAACCCTGGATCGTCGACACCACCGCCTCTGCGCTGATTGGGAAAACACCAAGATGATCGGACCCGCTCAACGCGTCCTTGACTACATCCGTAACAGCCAGGCATGGAACTCGATCTTCCGCCACGGGATCCCGCGTGACCGCCGCACCCGGGTGATGGCGGTGATGAGCAACGTGTTCCTGCACCTGCACCCGGTGGCGGTGCGTAAGAGTGGGATCCGTTTATCTTTCACCTGGTGTATGGGGGGGCTGACGTTTTTCCTGTTCCTGGCTGAGGCGATCAGCGGGGTGCTGCTGATGTTCTACTACCGCCCGGTGCCGGAATACGCGTACGCGGACATCCAGGCGCTGCGTTCGCACGTGACGCTAGGGCTGCTTCGAGAGATCCACCGCTGGGGGGCCCACGCGATGATCATCGCGATCTGGCTACACATGATGCGGGTGTTCTTGACGGGGTCGTACAAGCCGCCGCGGGAGTTTAACTGGGGTGTGGGCGTGATCCTGCTGGTGATCACCATGCTGCTGTCGTTTACGGGGTACCTGCTGCCGTGGGACCAGTTGGCGATCTGGGCGATCACGGTGGGTTCGAACATGGGCAAGGCCACCCCGGGGTTTGGGATGCAGGGCCCGCTGACCGACCTGATCACCTTGCCGGGCGGCGTGCCGCTGGTGACGGTCAAGTCGGACGCCGCTTATTTGCTGCTAGCGGGCACGAGCGTGGGTGAAAACGCGTTGCTTCGGTTTTATGTGCTCCACTGCATCGCCCTGCCGCTAGCGGCGGCGACCCTGATCGCGATCCACTTCTGGCGGATCCGCAAGGATGGCGGGATCAGCGGGCCGCTGTGATTGATGAGTCATCCCGATATCAGATCAATCTCCGGCGGGTGCACGGGCTGGTGTATATTACTCGTGTCTATTAAATGCTTAGAGGGCTACCTAATTCTTAGACGTGACGAAACCCTCAATGTACCTGGCACGAAAATTCCGTGCACGCCGCTTGATGGCTTGGGTCCGTGAAGAACAAGAGGCGTACCGCCCGTTCCAGACCCAGGAAGAAAAACAGGCTTGGCAACTCAAGCGCTTCAATGAGCTTTGGGACGGGATCCGGCAAAACGTGCCGTATTACCGCCGATTAAACGACACCCACTGCCTACCTCCTGCATTCTCAAGCTGGGCTGAGTTTCACCAGTCTGTGCCGATCCTCACCCGAGATCCGCTCCAATCGCAGAACGATGCATTCGTCGACCCCACGAAATCAGCCGACATCCACGTTTCCACGGGGGGGTCGACCGGGCAGCCGGTGCAATTGATCTTTTCCAAAAGCCAGATCCTCAGCCGCAACCGTGATATCTGGCACGGCCGCAGCTGGTCCGGGATCGACCCGAGCGACAAGTTATTCCTAATCTCGGGCCACAGCCACCTGCTGGGCCGCGGCTTGCGGGGCTGGGTCAATGCCAAGGCACGCGTCGTTAAAGATTCTCTGATCGGGTATTGCAGGCACTCGGCTTATGAGATGGATGACGGCTCGCTGCGGGCAGCGGCTCAACGGATGATCCGCTTCAAGCCTCGGTACGTGTTGGGGTACTCGGTCGCCCTCGACCGGTTCGCCCGGTTGGCCATGGAGTGCCGCGACGCGATCCGCGAACTGGGGGTGAAGGTGGTCATCGCGACGGCTGAATCTTTCCCCTCGCGCGACAGCAGGCAGGTCCTCAGCGAGGTGTTCGGTTGCCCGGTGATCATGGAATACGGGTCGATCGAGTTTGGAGCGATCGCGTACGAACGGGTCGAGGGGGGTTTCACCGTCTTCTGGAAGCACCACCTCGTCGAAGCCCTGCGCGACGACACCATGCCCGGGGCGTACAAGATCTTGATCACCAACCTGATCCCCTGCGCGATGCCGTTGATCCGCTACGAGATCGGCGACCTGGTCGAGATGGCCGATCACGACCCCGCCGCGACCGTGGTGGCGTTCGACTCCGTCATCGGCCGGTGCAACGATTACCTCCAGCTGCCCGACGGGGCCGTGGTCCATTCCGAAGGGCTGACCCACGCGATCAAAGAAATCCCGCAGGTCACAGGGTTCCAAGTCACTCAGGCCAAGGGCGGCGAGGTGACCCTTCGGTACACCGCTCGTGAGGCGGTCCCCCCGGATTCCCTGGCCGAGATCCGCCGCCGGCTGAGCATCGTCAACCGCCAGCTGGCCGATATCGATTTCGAGCGTGTCGAAAGCTTGGAAAAAACGATCGCCGGCAAGACCCGTCGTATCGTTCGCCTCTAGTATGCATCGGGATGAATTCGCACGCGATGGGTTAAGGTAGAGTCTACCCGTACGACTATAAACGGCACTCGAAGCCCTCAATGGCTCGACTCTATTACTGATGGATCGCCACGAGCTGCTGGTTGAGGTCGGCGATGACGCGGGCCATGTCCTGGATCAGCTTCACCGCGGTGTGGGGGCGGGTCTCGATCAGGTGGCAGACCTGGTCGGGCTTCATCGACATGACGACGCTGTCCTGGGCCGCGACCACCGTGGCGTTACGCGGGTTCTGGGTTAGAGCCGCCACCGCCCCGAAGGTCTCACCTGGCAACACTTCCCCGACCTTGACCCCGTCGACCATCACCTCAGCGGCGCCCTCGATCAGCGTACAGACCTCGCTGGCATGGGTGCCTTGCTCGATCATGACTTGCCCAGCCGGCACGTGCTTGACGTCCGGGTGTTGATCGGTACGGCTCTTGGCCAGTGACGCGAGGCACAGCAGGTACAGGCTCATCTGGCAAGCCAACATCTGGTTCCACTGTTGGAGCAGCGCCCAGTCCCCGGAGATCTCGCGCATCACGTACTCGATCGATAGCTCGTCGACCACGACAGCCATCTCCGACCAGATCTTGCACGACTCGATCGGCACCAGCTGCAGGTCTAGGCCCAGCATGTCTCCCTCGTCAAAGTAAAACAAATTCGAGCCGCCGCGTGAGCAGGCCAGCATCCCTTCCTTGATGATGTGCAGCTTCCCCTTGCGGTATGCGGGGGTCGACAGGTCTTCATGGGCGGGGATGTGCAACGTCTGCGTGGCGGAATTAAACCGACCCGATAAGTCCTGGATGATCTGCTTAAGCTCAGCGGCTAGGGCGTCGAAGCCGGGCGGGGTTTCGTAGAGGGTATACACGGAACAACATCTCCTTCCTTGACTAATCTGATATCGTCGTTTTCTCGTGGCGTCGTAACCGCGTCCTGTGGCGATGATAGGTTCCGTTCGTGTCCTAGGTTGTCATGCGTAGCATCAAGGTTCAATATTTCCTGTCGTTCGCGGTCATGGGCAGCCTGATGCCGTTCTTGTCGGTGTTCCTCAAGGAGCGGGGGTTGAGCCGGGCCCAGATCGGGACGGTCACCGCTACGGCTAGCGTCGCGGCCGTGCTCACGCCGGTTATCATGACCCTCTTGGCCGATGGATACGTCACCAGCCGGCGGCTGATGGCGGGGGTGTTTGCCGCCAGCAGCGCCATCCTAACTACCCTCTGGCTCGACGCGATGGGTTTCTGGTCGGTCTTGATCTTATTTACGCTTTTCTACCTGGCGTTTAGCCCCACCACCGCCTTGCAAGATGGGATCAACTTTGTCGTGATGAACCGGCAACGGGCCAGCGGCCAAGCGGTCACCCCTTACCACCACGTGCGGGTGTGGGGCACGATCGGATTCATGGTCCCCAGTGTGCTGCTGTTCGCGTTTCTGCGTAAAGGGGAAGGGATCGACATCATCCTCGTTTCGGGGGTTCTGTTCTGCGGGTTGGCGTTGATCAATACGCTGGCACTGCCCGATACCCCGGTCGGACGGCGTGATGAGCTTTTTGAAACGTCGACGTCTACGGTCGACCCCGAACGTGCTTTTACCGGACGACTACCGACCGTCGCGGCCGCTAAGGCGATGCTAAACCCGCACGTGCTGGTGTTCTGTATCGCGATGGGCCTCACCCACATGGCCAACGCCGCGTACTACGCGTTCTACCCCTTGTACCTCACCGATCGGGTCGGTCTGGGTCACCAATGGGTGGGTATCATCGCCAATGTCGGGGTTTTTCTCGAGATCTTCTATATGCTCGCGTTCGGGCGATTGTTGGATCGTTTGGGTGTTAAATGGCTGATGGTGGTCGGTCTCATATGCCTGATCGCCCGGCTGGGGTTGTTGGCGGCCAGCGATTCATTGACGGTCGCGGTTGCTACCCAGCTCGTCCACGGTTTGATCGTGCTCGTCGTACACGTGGTGCCGCCGATCTACCTCAACCGCCACGCTCATGATCATTACCGCAGCTCGATGCAGGGGCTGTACACCATGACGGTCTATGGGACGGGACGGATCACGGGCAATTACCTAGCCGGGCTGGTGGCACAGGAGAGCTTATCGCTGATGTTCGCGTGTGCAGCGGGGCTGTGTGTCGTGGCCGGGGGGTTGTTTGTTTTCGCGTTTCATGAACCGACGATGGATCACTCACCAGACCCACAAACGTCGCCGCAGGGTTAACCGACCTGTCACTCGGTAGCAGGTTGACTATCATGTCACTTTTGTGCCCCGGGTGTGGGCGTGGCGAGAGCATCTTCTGGTATGTACATCCTCAAAGCCCACAACCTGATCAAGCAGTACAACGGCCGGACCGTCGTCAATGAAGTGAGCTTCGACGTGGCCGAGGGTGAGATCGTTGGCCTGTTGGGCCGTAACGGGGCGGGCAAGACGACCAGCTTTAGGATGACGATCGGGATGATCAGCCCCGACAGCGGGCAGGTGATCTTCAACGGCCAGGACGTCACCAAGCTGCCGATGTACCAACGCGCCCAGCGGGGCATGGGGTACCTATCGCAGGAGCCGAGCATTTTCGGCAAGCTCACGGTCGAAGACAATCTTTTTGCGATCCTCGAAACCCGCCCGCTCAACCGCAAGCAGCGCAAGGAAAAAGCGGCCCAGCTCATGGACCAGTTCGGGCTGACCAAGCTGCGTCGACAGCTGGCCCGTACACTCTCAGGCGGCGAGCGACGCAAGCTCGAGATCGCCCGGTCGCTGATCACCCAGCCATCGCTGATCCTGCTCGACGAGCCGTTCTCCGGCGTTGACCCCGTGGCGGTTGAAGAGCTTCAAAAAGAGATCAGCCACCTACGCAAGCTCCACCACCTGGCGATGCTCATCACCGACCACAACGTCCAGCGGACCCTAGAGGTGGTTGACCGCGCCTACGTGATCTTCGAGGGCAAGGTCTTCGCCGAGGGTAAGCCCAAGGAGATCATCAACAACGAGCAGGTGCGCAAGCTCTACTTGGGTTCGATGTTCCGCGGCGACGAGTTTGACGAGTCATGACTCACCCTACCCACCACCCCTTGTCGCCGTGGCCGGTACGTGCCGCCGTGTACCTCGCGCTGGTGATCGTGGCGATCCTCGCGATCCGGGTGATCGATGCCCACGTCATGCAGCGGATGCGTCCCGTAGCCGTAGCGGAGCCGGACGCATATGATCGATGATAGAATATTGACCGGTTGGGGTGGATCACGAGACGCCCGCGACGAGCCGTGACCGCGAGAGAGCGGTTTCTGTTCCGGATCGAGGCAAACCATGAAAAAACGCTCCCTCACGGTCGCGGATCGCCGGGACAACATGGCGAAACCTGAACGAGGAATTGGGCGACGTAGGTCGGCGCAATGAAACGGAAAAAGAAAATCCTTGTCGCGGCTCAGCCGACAACCGTACCGGTGGAACTCACCGATGCATCTCGCGGTAAGCGGTTGCAGAAGGTGCTCGCCGAGGCGGGGGTCGCGTCGCGACGCGATTGCGAGGAGATGATTACCGCCGGACGCGTGACGGTCAACGGTCAACCCGTCACGGCGTTACCGGCATGGGTGGATGAGCGGTCCGACCGGGTCACGGTTGACGGGCGGCCGATCCGCAGACCCTCGCGTCACCCGGACCCCGACCGTGACTACGTCTACGTGCTGCTCAACAAGCCCCGCAATGTGGTGACGACCACCAGCGACCCGCACAGCCGCAGGTGTGTGACCGACCTGGTCGACCTCGGCCGCCCGGTGCGGCTGTTTCCCGTGGGCCGGCTCGATGCGGACTCGACCGGGCTGATCCTGCTCACCAACGACGGCCTGCTCACCCAGCGGCTGACTCACCCCCGGTACGGCGTGCCCAAGCGGTACGTCGTCTCAGTGCGAGGCCGGTTAAATGAAGAAGATTTTGCGCTTCTACGCAAGGGGCTTCACCTGACTGATCCTAGAACCGAATCGCCGCCTGTCCATGGCGGTGACCGTCAACGCCCGCCCCGAATGAAACGGGCCTCGGTGGATCGGATCCGATCGCTAGGATTCCAGCGCGACCGCAACGCGGTGGAGCGCACGAAATTGGAGATCACCCTCCATGAGGGTCAAAACCGGCAAATCAGGCGTTTATTGGCCCGACTGGGGTACAAGGTCCGCCGGCTACAACGTGTGGGGATCGGCTCGTTGACGATCAAGGGATTGTCGGTCGGCAGCTGGCGGCTGCTAGATCGCTACGAGGTCCGCAGACTGCGTGGCGAGGTTGGTCTGTTGCGTCCGGAGGTCCAAACCGCGAATTACGATCTGCGCCGCAAGTCCAATAGACCAAAATAATAAATATTAAATAGTTGATTTATCGCCGTGTCCCCACCTAGAATCTGCCACTGTTGTAGAGACAGCTGAGGGACGCGCCCCACGCTACGGATCGTACGGCGCCATTTCTTGACAAAACAAGTCTTGAAGGAGGGAGAGCAGTATGACAAGAGTTCGTGTTATGGCCGGCGTGGCGGCCTGCGCCGCGTTATCGATCGCGACCCAGGCCGGTGCCGAGATCCTTGAGTGGCGGTTCGCCATCACCCCCGAGCAGGTCAAGAACGCCGATACGTCAGCCAGCGACGGCAGCGGGCAGGGCCATGTCGTGGTCGATACCGACGCGGAGACGATCACCGTGGAGATCTCTTGGTCGAACCTACTGGGGTCGCTGACGAAACTGCACATCCATGGACCCGCCACCGAGGATGAGAGTAACGGGCAACATCTCGTGGAGTACTTCAACTCCGCTCAAGAGGTCGCCGACGCGGGCCTCGACGGCCACAACGACACGTTGATGGACAGCAATCGTGTCCTCGTGAAGATCCTCGATCACGACTTCCCGGGTGTGGCCCCGAGTTTTAAACCCAAACACATTATCGCCATTATGGAGGCGGGTTTCGCCTATGTAAACGTTCACACGACCCAGTTCCCGATGGGCGAGATCCGAGGCAACCTTGGCTTGCCGATCCCTGAACCCACATCGCTGGCCTGGATCGGGTTGGGCGTTTCGGCGATCTTCTCTCGGGCAGCGGGTCGTCGCCAGCAACGGCGGGGATGACCCCAGGCCGCGGCGGCGGGTCACGGTCGCACGGCGTATCGCGTATCCACGATTCTTTAAGAGATACCGGGGCGGAGGGGCGTAAGAGCCCGGTTGGCTAAACGCTGACCGGGTTTTTTATCTTATCACAAAGGCCCCAAGATCGGTGCAGTTATCACCAACACGAATTTTGTGAAGTAAATTCGGATTTTTCAAAGGTTCATTATCCTTGACGCGGCGGTTGACATTCAGCACGTGCTTTGACGCTTAGAAAACGATCAATGATCCTCCCCGCAGTAAGCTGTGCGGTATCGGAAAAGGATAACTGAATCAACAAGTTCAATGATCCTTTCCACCCCCCAAACCGCAGCACCTACAGCGGGACCACAGCCTCCCCGTGAACCTTGCCCCCAGGCTCAGATTAGCTTCAAGATATTCGCGGTGTTCGCGTCCGAGATCTTGATTGCTTCACGACCGGCTGAGGCGAGGATCTGGTGGCGGGTCAGCTCGGCGAGCTCCTGCGCAAAGTCGGTGTCGCGGATCGCGCTTTCAGCGGCCAGGATATTCTCTAACGCCACCCGCAGGCTAGCCAGCGTCGTCGCGACGGTATCCTTCTGGAAAGCCCCGACCCGGGCCCTCAACCCGTTGACCCCCTCCAGCGCCCGGTCGATGATCGTCTGGGCCAGCCCCAGGTCGCCGTCGATGAGATCGGCATGCCCCAGCTTGATGGCCTGGGCGAAGATGATCTTGCCTTCGTCTGGATCGTGACCGGTTAGATCGATAAACCCGGCGACGAGATCGATCGCTTCTTGGGCGTCGGCCGTATCACCCTCGACGAGTTCGACCAGTTTTGAGGCCAACCCGAGAAACCCAGAATCAGGCCCCGACCCAGCCTGCGCCGCGGCGCTCTTGGCGGCGTCGAGATCGCCACCGTGCTGCTCGATCAGGTCGGTAGCAGTGACGAATAGCGAAAACGCCGAGCCGTCCGACTCCCCGGTCAGGTCAGCGATCCGGTTCGCAGCGGTGACGAGGCGTTCACGGGTATTGTGATCGGCATCGATGACATCGGTCGTCGTCGCGGACCGTAACGGGTCCAAGCCCAGCGCTTCGGCGGAGACCTCCGGGATCGACAGCTGGGCTTTGCCGTCCTCCGGGTCGGGCCCCAACGCGAAGCTGACCCCGTCGTAACTGCCGTCGAGCAGCTTCTTGCCCTGGAACGAGGTGGACCCGGCGATCAGGTCAACCGCTTCGAGGATCGATTCGAGCTGGAGCTGATTGGCCCGCTTCTGTTCAGAACTGAGGCCGGCGTCGTTGGCGGTGGCGACGATCAGGCCTTGGGCTTCAATCAGCAGGTTGGAGATCTCCGCCAGGCCGCCCTCGGCGATGTTGAGCACGAGGCCCGCCCGCTCGGTGTTCTGGATCGCCGCCGAGATCGCCCGTGAATCGGCCCGCAATTTCTCGCTGGCGATCAGCCCCGACGGGTCATCAGCGGCACGGTTGATCCGCAGCCCAGTGCTAAGACGCACCAAGGAGTTGGAGACCCGCCGGTCGTGCTCACGCACGATCCGGTGCAGCGGGTTGAAGTCGAAGTCGATCCGGCTCATCGGAGAGTTCCTGCCAGACCCACCACAGCGGGTGTATACGCATGGCGTATTATTGATCTTTGAATTGTTGACTTAACTGCTCTGGAGTTAGCTCGGTCCTGAAAAACCCATCTGCTGGCAAGCCTCGGAATTAAGTCAACAATTCAAAGATCAATAATGTACCGTGTCGCCGCTCCCGTCGGCCCCGGAGATCATCATGTCGCGTATAAGATTCACGCCGTCATTTTATCCGGGATGGGTAGATCATCTCTATCATCGGGCTGATTCCTTGATCGGATCACCGCCCGGGCATTATGGGACCCGATGTGGGACAAGCCGTGCGCCCATGACAGGGCGTGGTTCCTCAAGAGAGTCTGTCCCTACCGAAGGCATGTCTGCCCGCTGCCTAGCGGTCGCGGTTCACCTTGTCTTTTTTCTGCTTTTTGAAATCCAACCCTGGACGCACCCCTCGTTTCGCGGCCAGCATGATCGGTGACGCTGTCGCAGGCTCATGGCCGCATGATCCTGCTCGGGAGTTAGAACGCCGCCGACGCGGGGATTGATACGTGGTGATCGAAGTGACGTAAGATACGGATCTTGAACAATACACCCTCCCGGAGCGAATTGTCCGAGCTGACCGTATGCAAGAACCTGGACACATCATCCAACCTTAAGACTTCGCTGATGAGCCAACCTCGACAACGCCTGATCGCGGTCTCCACAAGGCTGCTTCTCGTCTTGGCGGTCCTCCTGATGGCCGGGTGGGTCAGCCGCGCGCTGATCGCCACTGCCCCTGTTGTGGAGCGAGACGAATCGCCGCGGTCCGCCCGCCGGGTGGTCGTATTCCGTGCCCAGCAAGTCCCTGTCGGCAAACAGTGGTCGGGCTACGGCACCGCTGAGGCACTCACCTCCGCGCAGGTCCCCTCGCGCGTCACCGCGACGGTCACGCACATCCCCGACACGATCCTCGCCGGGGCTGTGGTCGAACGCGGTCAACTCCTAGCCCAGCTCGACGACAGCGATTTCCGCCAGCAAGCCGATATCGCCCAACACGACATCGCCGACCTCGAAGCCCAGCTGGTGATGATCGACGTCGAGCAGCAGCGCGTCACCGATCAGCTCCAACTCGACACCGAAGACGTCGCTCTGGCCACCAGCGAGCTACAACGCATAGAGAAACTACAGGCACGCGGAGCCGCTCATGAACAGGAGATCGACCGCACCAAGCGAGTGCTGATCGCCGCCCAGCGCATCCGGGTCCAAACCCAGCAATCCCTTCAACAGCTAGAGCCGCGCCGCCGGCAGCTCACCGCTCAACTCGCCTCCAGAACCGCGCAGCTAAAACTAGCCGAACTACAGCTGCAACGGTGCAAGATCACCAGCCCGATCACGGGGGTCTTGCAGTCGGTGGAGATCGAGGAAGGTGAGAATGTGACCGCCGGGCAACAGATCGCCCGAGTCGTGGATCTATCTCGTATCGAAGTCCCGATACGTCTACCAGCGGCGGCCAGAGCCGATGTCACGGTCGGTGACCCGGTCGAACTGACCACATCCAGCCGCCGTGATCAGACCTGGCGGGCCCGGGTGGCGCGGGTAGCCCCGGAAGACGACCCCACGACCAGAACCATGACCGTGTTCGTCGAGGTCAATCAACCCCGTGAGCATGAAAATGAGCGTGAAAATGATCCCCAAGACACAACGCCAAGTCACCTGTCACCCGGGCTGTTCCTGACCGGGATAACTTCCGGCGGCGTGACCCGGCCGCGTTTGATCGTCCCGCGGCGGTCGCTCAACGAGGGGCGGGTCATCACCGTCGACGCGGGCGTGATCCGAAGCCAGCCCGTGGAGATCGACTACACCCTCCAGGGCATTTTTCCGCAGCTGGGCGTGGCTGACGAACAGTGGGCGGTGCTCAGAACACCCCTAGCCGACGACGTGCTGGTCGTGATCAACGCCTCGGCGTCGCTGGTCGATGGGCAGGAGGTCGACCCCATCATCGTCACTCCTTTGGCACCCGCGGCGGCGCGGTCTCTTTCACAAGGGACTGGCGGAGGGTCTGAGCCGTGAGCATCGCCCGGTTTGCTGTCAACAAGCCGGTGCCGGTCAACCTGTTGATGATCGCGATCCTTTTGGCGGGGATCTTCTCTGGGCTACAGCTACGCCGGGAGTTCTTCCCCGAAACCGATCCGGACCAGGTCCAGCTGTCTCTTGAATACCCCGGGGCCACGCCCAGCGAAGTCGAGGAGGGTTTGGCGATCAAGATCGAAGACAAGCTGGCGGACCTCGACGAGGTCGAAGAACTTCGGTCTGTGCTGTCCGAGGGCGGGGGTGGGATCACGGTCGAGATCCGTGAGGGCGTCGACCCCGACGAGGCCATGGATGAGATCGAACGCACCGTCGACACCCTCACCGACCTGCCCGATGAATCGGAGGAGATCCGCATCAGCCTCTTCGAGCCCAAGATCCCGGTCATCCGGGTCATGGTGTACGGTGACCTCGACGAGCCGGTGATGAAGACCGCGATCCGGCAGGTGCGCGAAGACCTAAGAACCCTGCCTGGGATGGGCGAGACCGTCATCAGCGGTGTGCGGGATCATGAGGTGCGCGTCGACATCGAAGGCCAAGCCCTGCTCGAGCACGGCATCAGCCTGCCCCAGGTCGCTGACGCGATCCGGGCCTGGATGGTCGATACCCCCGGCGGCACGGTGCGCAGCCCCACGGGCAACGTGAAGGTGCGGACCATGGGCGTGGCCGAACGCGCCCGGGCGGTGCGACAGATCGTGGTCCGCGCCGATCCTCAGGGCCACGCGATCCACGTCGGGGATATCGCCCGCGTCGCCGAGTCGTTCGTTGATGAGGAGATCCTCTACCGGTTCAACGGCCAACCCGCCGCGGGGCTAACGGTGTTCAAGGTCGGCAACCAGGACATCGTCCACATCGCGGAGATGGTTCGGGCGTATGTCCAAGGCCGCAACGGGATCGAGTTTGAACGCCACAGGATCATGGAACGCGTGCGCCCGTCAGACCGCCAGCTCGCGTGGGAGCTGGGTACGCATTCAACCCGCCCGCTGCCCCGGGGCGCGAAGATCGCCGGCAGCTCCGATTTCGCCCGATTCGTCGAGGGGCGGATGGACCTGCTTGTCCGCAACGCCAAGTACGGGGCGGTGCTCGTGTTTATGACGCTGCTGGCGTTCCTCAACTGGCGCGTGGCGTTCTGGGTAGGCGTGGGTCTGGTCACCGCGTTGATGGGCACGCTCGTGCTCATGACCTGGACCGGGGTGACCCTGAACCTATTGACCATGTTCGGCCTGATCGTCGTGCTGGGGCTGCTCGTCGACGATGCGATCGTGGTCTCGGAGAATATCCAAAGCCTCCACGACCGCGGCCAACCCGCACTCCAAGCGGCCGTCGCGGGGACGGAACAGGTCCTGTGGCCTGTGGTGGCGACGGTGCTCACTTCGGTCGTCGCGTTCCTGCCGCTAACGTTCATTCGAGGTCAGATCGGAGATCTCTTAGGGGCCTTGCCACAGGTCGTCGCCTGCGCCCTGATGATGAGCCTGGTCGAATCGGTGCTGATCCTGCCTAGCCATATGGGCCACAGCCTCGCCAAGCATGACCGGGCTAAGCCAGGCCGGTTCGTGCGGTACGTCCAGCGGGTCGAGCGGTGGCGTGACCATGTTGTCCTCGACCGGGTCGTCCCGCTGTATGGCCGCGTCCTGAGCTTCTTGCTACGCGAGCGGTACGTGACGGTCACGATCGCGATCGCGACGCTGATCGTCACCGTAGGGATGGTACGCGGCGGGCGGATCGGGTATGTGTTTCTACCCAGTAATGACGCAGAGAGTGTGATTGTCGATGTACGCATGCCGATCGGCACGCCGGTCGAAAAGACCAACGAGATTGTCACCCGCATCGAAGCCGCCGCGGTGGCGCAGGCGGAGATCCGCAGCGTCTCATCGGTCGTGGGGCAGCGAAGCGATATCGATACCGGGGCCGAAGAGGCGTTTACCCCCCACGTGGCGCAGATCTTCCTTGAACTGCACCCAGTCGAAGAGCGTGACCGTGAGTCGTCTCGGGTGGTCGAGAGTATCCGCGAAAAGCTCCACGGCAGCCTCGAGGAGGTCGAGCGGATCGCGTTTACCGAGATGACCGGCGGGGCGGCGGGGCCGGATATCTCGATACAAGTCCGCGGGGATGAAGTCGAACAGATTGCGATGGTCGTGACCGAACTCAAGGAGACGTTAGCGGGGTTTAGCGGGGTGCACGACATCGCTGACGACCACGACCTGGGACAGGCCGAGGTCCAGATCAGCCTGCGCCCCGGGGCGGCGGCGTTGGGGTTCACCACCGCCCAAGTCGCCCAGCAAGTGCGCGGGTTCCTGTTCGGGATCGATGCGCATGTGTTCGCCGACCGGCAGGAAGATATCGATGTGCGCGTGCGACTCGAAGAGTCGGGGCGACGTAACCTAACCGCAGTCGAGAACTGCTGGCTGATCAGCCCCCAAGGACAGGCGGTGCCGCTGCGTGAAATCGCGGACCTACGCCAACGGGCCACGTACGCGACGATCAAGCGGATCGACCGGCAACGGGCCGTGACTGTTTCGGCTTATACCGCCCCGGGGGTGAGCCCGGAATCGATTACGGGTTCTTTAGATCTCGAGGATCTGCGGCAACGCTACCCCGGGCTGCACATCGAGTATTCCGGCCGGCAGAAGCAGCAGATCGACGCGTTCGAGTCCCTGCCGGCGGGGTTCATGGCCGCGATGGTGATGATCTATGTGATCCTGGCTTGGCTGTTTTCGAGTTACACCCAGCCGCTGGTCGTGCTCATCGTCGTGCCGTTTTCCACTATCGGGGTCGTATGGGGGCACCTGCTGCTGGGGTTCGACATGACATTCCTGAGTCTGATCGGGTTCGTAGCCCTGACTGGGATCGTGGTTAATGACTCGCTGATCCTGGTTAAGTTCTACAACGAGCAACGAGACCGGGGACAGGACATCTTCGATAGCCTCGTCGCTGCCGGGCGGGCTCGGTTACGGGCGATCCTGTTGACGACGATCACCACGGTGCTGGGGCTCACGCCGCTGCTGCTCGAACAATCGTTCCAGGCGAGGTTCCTGATCCCGATGGCGATCTCGATCGCGTGTGGTCTGATCTCGGCCACGGTGCTGGTGCTGGTGGTCTTGCCAAGCCTGATCCTGATCTCGGACGATGTTCGAGGCGTGGCGTATTTCCTCTGGCATGGCAATCGGCGGCAGGACGCGTCTTAGCCTCACGTGATTCACGCGGGGCTAAAGCGGTACGTGGGGCCCAAAGAAGCGCTACATCACCCTGTCACCGCGATGTTTTTCAGAAGCTTGGCGAGCCTCGACCCCTGGCCTATACTGGCCAGCCACGCGCAAGCAACGTGAGGCCTGCGAGAATCATCGAAGAGACAGGAGCCTGACGAATGCCCAACTACACTACCGCGGATATCCGTAACATCGCCCTGGTCGGGCACGCCGGGTGCGGCAAGACGAGCCTGACCGAGGTCCTTCTCCACAAAGCCGGAGCGATCCACAGCCTCGGCCAGATCGAGAAGAAGAACACCGTCGCCGATTTTACGGATGAAGAGAAAGAGCACCAGCACAGCCTGTACAACGCGATCGTCCACGCCGATTTCCAGGGCAAACACATCAACCTCATCGACACCCCCGGTTACCCTGATTTCGTGGGCCAATCCCTGTGCGCCCTGCCGGCGGTGGAGACCGTCGCGGTCGTGATCAACGCCTCGGCCGGGGTCGAGTCCGTAGCGCGGAAGATGATGGAACAGGCCAAGCAGCGGCGGTTGTGCCGCATGATCGTGATCAACAAGATCGACCACGACAACGTCGACCTCGCGGGTCTCATTGAAGCTATACAGAGCGCGTTCGGGAAAGAATGCCTGCCGATCAATCTGCCCGCTGAGGGTTGCAGCAAGGTCGTTGACTGCTTCGTGAATGCTGAGGGCGACAGCGACCTGGGTCCCGTGGCCGACGCCCACACCGCAATTGTGGATCAGGTTGTCGAGGTCGATGACCAGCTCATGGAGACCTACCTCGAACAGGGTGAAGTCAAACCCGAGCAACTCCACGAACCGTTCACCAAAGCGATGCGTGAAGGGCACCTGGTGCCGATCTGCTTCACCGCCGCGGTGCGTGAGGGTGACCCGTCGGCGTGCGTGGGCATCGATGCGCTGCTCGAGTTCATAGTCAACCACGCCCCGAGTCCCCTAGAGGGCAACCCCCGACCGTTCACGACCGGTGACGATGAGCAGTACTCCCCCAAGCCTGATCCCTCGCTACATAATCTATCGCACGTGTTCCAGGTCACGATCGACCCGTTCGTGGGCAAGCTGTGCGCGTTCCGGGTCCATCAGGGCAAGGTCGCCAGCGGGGCCCAGCTTTACGTGGGCGACCCCGAGACCGGCGACAGCAAGAAGCCGTTCAAGATCAGCCACATGTTCAAGTTCATGGGCAAGGACCACGTCGAGGTCTCCGAGGCGATCCCCGGCGACATCGCGGCGGTGGCGAAGGTTGATCAGATCCACCGTGACGCGGTGCTCCATGAATCCCACGACGAGGACCGCATCCGCCTCAAGCCGATCCCGTTCCCCCAGCCGATGTCGGGCCTAGCGGTCACAGCCAAGCGGCGCGGCGACGAGCAGAAAATAGCCGACGCCCTGTCCAAGCTCATCGAAGAAGATCCGACGTTTAAGGTCACCCGTGACGCCACCACGCACGAGACCGTGATCCACGGCATGGGCGAGCTGCACCTACGTGTGATCCTCGAAAAACTCAAGAAGCGCTATAACGTTGAGGTCGACACCAAGCCGCCGAAGATCGCCTACCGCGAAACGGTCACCGCCAAGGCCGAGGGTCACCACCGCCACAAGAAACAAACCGGCGGGGCCGGACAGTTCGGGGAGGTGTACCTGCGGATCGAACCGCTCGAACGCGGCGCCGGGTTCGAGTTCTCCAACGATACCTTCGGGGGCTCGATTCCCAGCCAGTTCATCCCCGCCGTGGAAAAGGGCGTGCGGAAGATCCTCGAAGAGGGCGCCATCGCCGGCTACCCGATGCAGGATGTAAAGGTCTCGGTCTACGACGGCAAGCACCACCCGGTGGACTCCAAAGAAGTCGCGTTCGTGACTGCTGGCAAGCGGGCGTTCCAAGACGCGATCCAGAAGGCCAAGCCGGCCCTGCTCGAGCCGTACGTGAACATCGAGGTGACCGTGCCCAACCAGTACATGGGCGACATCACCGGCGATTTATCGGGCAAGCGCGGGCGGATCCAGGGCACGGACATGCTTGCCGGCGACCAATCCGTCATCAAAGCGCTCGTGCCGCTAAGCGAGGTGAGCAACTACCAGAACCAGCTCAAGAGCGTGACCGGCGGCCAAGGCAGCTTCACGATGGAGTTCAGCCACTACGACCCGGTGCCGGCCCACCTCCAGCAGCAGGTGATCGCGGAGTACCAGCCGCGGGAGGAGGAGGATTAGATCGTTGGTTCGTGCTGATTTTGTGAGGGGCTGTTGTTATACATAAGCGGCCCTTAGCGGACTGACCCCCTCCTAGAAAATTGATCCAGGTTTTGTGAGAGAATTCTTTCGGCCTTTGGCCGGAAAGGATTGCTCATGAAGAAGCGATTGATGCCGGAACAGATCGTGGCGAAGTTGCGTGCGGCGGACGTGGAACTTGGCAAAGGCCAGAAGGTGCCTGCGGTGTGCCGGCAGCTGGGCATCAGCCAGCAGACGTACTATCGTTGGCGGACGAAATACGGCGGGATGGACCCGCAGATGGCCAAACAGCTCAGAGCCCTTGAGAAGGAGAACACCCGGCTCAAGAAGCTCGTCGCCGACCAAGCGTTGGACATGGCGATCCTCAAGGAGGCAGCCCGCCCAAACTTGTAGACCCCGAGCGTCGGCGTCGAGCCGTGGACTCGGTGCGTCGTCGTTTGGGGCGTGACAAGATCTCGCAGCGTCGTGCCTGTAAGGCGTTGGGCCAACCCCGTAGCACGCAGCGTTACCTACCTAAGCAACCGGAGAAAGATCGGGCGTTGATCGAGGCGATGCGGCGGATCGCCGACGAGCGTCCACGGTTCGGCTGCAAGCGGGTGCAGCCGATGCTTAACGCATCGGATGGGTCGGTGGGCTTGGGCCGTGTCCACCGGTTATGGAAACAAGAACACATGCAGGTGCCTAAGAAACAGCGAAAACGCCGACGTTTACCGGGCCACAGCGGCAACGGCTGTATCCGTTATCGCCCCACCCACCGCAATCACGTCTGGTCGTACGACTTCGTGACCGAACGGACCGAAGACGGCAAGCAGCTGAAGCTGTTGGTGGTGATCGATGAGTACACCCGCGAGTGTTTGGCCATCGAAGCGGGCCGATCATTCACAGCCAAGGACGTGATCTTGACGCTGCAGTACTTGTTCGCGGTGCGTGGGGCACCGGGCCACATCCGAAGTGACAATGGCCCCGAGTTCATCGCCAAAGAAGTCCGACGCTGGCTGGAACGAGCGGTGGTGCGTACCTTGTATATCAACAAAGCCAGCCCTTGGGAGAACGCCTACGTGGAGTCATTCAACGGCAAGCTACGAGACGAACTGCTCAACGGCGAGTTGTTCTTGAGCTTGGCCGAAGCCAGGTACGTACTCGATGAGTGGCGACTCGATTACAACCACCGCCGCCCGCACTCGTCACTGGATTGGCAAACCCCCGCCGCGTTTGCGGCGAGTTTAGAAGAACCATTGGCCGGGGCGTTCCCGGCCGCGTCGCCTGGTGGCTCTCCGGTCGGGGCTGCGCCCCTCCCTCCGACCCACCAGGCGGATCAACACACACCGATTCTCTCATAAACACTGGTACAAAAATCCCGAGGGGGTCAAGATCTGCATCTTCCGCAGGATCGAAGATACCGACGTGCCCGACTCAGCCTGACGCAGAGCAAACGCGATCTGAGATTCCGTAAACCGCTTCCGCTTCATCATGAACTCCTTGATCCGGATGCAAAAACCAATCCCAAAACTTGCACCCGTTCTGGACCAAGATCAAGGGTTCAGATCACCATTTCACCAGAAAAATATTCCCGGTCACACTGGCTATCTCGGCGGTTGTATCGTTTGGTTATTGTTGGCTGCATGATCATCAACGGATCCACACCGCAGCGACCCAGGGGCGACAGCGACGAGCCGGAACGGACAACCGCCGGCGAACAGGCTCGACGAGGCGCCGAGAAACCCAAACCAGGGCAGAACAACGTAGCGTTAGACCAAGGATGTGTCCTAGTCGTCCGTGGGACTGGTCTGCGCTGGGTGATTTAATAATCAGGGGGCAACACGGGAAACCGACCATGATGTTTAGTAGGACGCGAACCCTTTTGGCTTGTGGATTTTCGGTATCGGTTGGGGTGGCCCATTCAGCGCAAGCTCAGACCGCCGGCGGCGGGCTGCTTGATCATTACGTGCTCTACGGGGTCAACGACGCCGATCAGCTGATCCGCTATACCTTCGCCGACGCCAAATTTGAGTCGATCGGCACCGTCCAAGACGGATCGGGCGCGATTTTTTCCGGTATCCACGGCGCCGCCCACGTCCCGGACAACCTCAACCTCTTCGGGTTCTACACCGATCCCACCACCAACGAGACCCGCCTGCTCTATATCAACAGCGAGACCGCAGAAGCCCAGGTCATGGGCCAATCGTTGGGGCCGGGGCAGGTCACCGGGGCGACGATCTCCTGGAAAGACAGCGACGGCGAGCTCGACGAAGGCGGCGATCAGATCACCGGCAAGATCAACATCAACCCCAACAACAGCCCCAGCAACGAGTTTAAGCTGATCAAGCCCGACTCGACCCAGATCACCCGCGACGACCTGCACCAGGACAGCCCCGTCGACGCTAGCGGCATGTACTACCAGGGCCCCGCCCATTACGTCCGCGTCAGGCCCAAGGGCAGCGGCAGCCAGAGCGACCTCTATGTCTTCGGCACCTCTTACGACATCCAGAACGACCATACATACGTGTTGTCGGGCGGGACCATGGACGTGAAGATCTACAACGACCACATCAACGGCTCGGGCAAAGCCATGGGCTACTGGTGGATGGAGATCCTCGACGCCGGAAGCGCCGTGATCCACGAGGGCGGCGATACTTTCGGGTATCAGGGCTTGTTCGCACTACAGAACATTGAGAGCACCGAGGAAGTCAACGTCGCCTTCGACATCATCGACGACACGGTCGTGCCGCTCGAGGACTTCGCCGCGAAGGTGACGGTGCTGGGCGCCGCGATCAACGCCGGGGGAGCGTACGATGTCCCGGTCACCACCGAGATCACGATTGGCACCACGCCGATCACCCCCTTCGGAGCTTTTGACAAGGCGGTCTCCGCCAACGTCAATGATGATCACAATCCCCGCAAACATATCCTGCCCAGCATCTACCCCGCGGGCACCCCGATCACCGTCGCGGGCAGGTCGTGGCTCAAGAAACACAGCTGGCACAGCGGCAAAAAGAATTTTCATTGGAATACTTACCTGACGGTCACCTCGAACACCAACCCGGACAACCTGCTGGTCCTTCGCCACGGCGACAGTGTGCCCAACATCGACCAATTCATGAGCCAGAGCGAGATCCTGGATTTTGTCATGGACTACGTCGACCAGGACACCGGCACGGTGATCCTTGACGAGAACCAGGCGATCTTTCTCTATGAACTGGGCACTACCAACCTGGGCAGCTCCGCGGCCGACTTCCAAGACCTGATCGTGCTCGTGACCCTCGCCAAAGACCCCGCGGATCTCGAAGACGAAGACGACGATGACGACGCCGCCGCCGGTCCGGCCAGTCGCCTGGTCAAGGTCCACTCCATCACCGGGGGGTTCGAGCAGATCATGACCCTCGACCGGGTGTACGACGGACTCGCGGCCTCGCACAACGGGCTGTTCTACGCCGCCCACGATGGGCAGCTCTACGAGCTCAACCCGTACGAGCAGACCGAAACACTACTAGGCTCGATGCCCGACGCGCAGATGACCGGCCTGGAGTTTGCCGGCCCCACGTTGTGCGGTTTTACCATGATCGGCGACCAGCTTTATCCGATGGATTTCACCACCGGGGCCGCGATTGGATCGGGCATGAACCTATCGACCCAGGACCTGGGCACGATCATATTTATGGAAGAAGACAACCTGCCCGCGAGCCTGGCGGCATTTGATTGATGGGGCGTCAACGCTCAATGAATGCTTGATCTGCGGCGCTCCCGTGAATACCTAGCGGTGACCCAGCCGCGGCAGACCTGCACGTCGGCGTTGCGGTGAGGGGCTGCGCTTCTGAGGGGATTGATCTCGAGGGGCTTGTCCTGGAGCGTTTTCCGCCATGCCCGGTCGATCGCGGGTTTCACCGGAGGACGACCCGCTGCGGAAGCGGACCAAGTCAATCACGGGCACCCAGCCGTCAATGCTAAGCGGCAAACCCCCTTGGCCCTGCCGGGTAAAGTAGCTGAGGTTACCCGCGAATCTCACGGCACAGCCCGGATCAAGCTGGACCTGAGAACTCGCCATCAGGAAGATTGGGAAACTGCTCAAACCACCGGATAGATCTAATTCTGGCGGAAGAGACGCAGCGGTGGTGAGGATCTGGCTATCAGAGTTCAAGAACGACGCGTTGGGGTCGATCACGACTTGCACCGGTTGCCCCTCAGCCCGGCCGTCGATCACGCTGCTTTGAAGAATCACAAACCGGGGGTCAATCTCGATCCGTCCACCGTCTTCCCCGGCGCGTCCCGTGATCGTGCTGTCGACGATCCGCACACGGTCCGGGGCGGTGAGCTTGATGTCACCGCCATTGGCCCCGGCTTCGGTGGAGATCCGCGAATCGTAGACGTCGATCGAAGTGGCGGACGTGATTGAGATATCCCCAGCGTCTGAGCGGTCGCCCGACGTGGCGATGACCGCATGATCACGCAGGGTCACACCCTGGCTGGCCAACACCACCACACCCCCGGCCGGGCCCAGGTCGGTGCTGACGCTCTCGACACGGCCACCAGCGAAAGCCAAAAAATCCTCGGCGGTGATGATCACATTCCCCCCCGACCCAGTCCCTTCGGTCGATGCCGAGACCGCCCCGCCGTGGCTAAGCTCCAAAGACCCGACGTTCATGACCACATCCCCGCCGTCGCCGGCCCCGCTTTCAAACGCGGTCTCAATGGTTGCTCCCAACCCGGCGTCGACCAACACGATGGAGCGTACCACTGCCGTGTCGGTAATGGTCTGGCCCAGATCAGAAGAGTCAAACACCAGATCGCCCACGGTCAACGACCAGGCCTCGAGCGAGCCGTCGCTGGGCGCGAACCCATCGGTGATCTCCAACGTCCAGACCCCGTTCGTTGGTTCGTCGATGAATGTGGAAAACGGATCAGACGGACCAAACATCCCGGTGAAAAACGCGATCCCACGATCGGAGGTCACGCGTCCACGGTCATTGAACGTCACATCTCTGACATCCTCGAGTCCGCTTCGGACATCAAGCTCTGAGAACAGAACGACACGGGTGCCGGTGGGGCTTTCCAGGACCGCGGTGAGATCCACGACGGCGGGGTGGGTGAGGTCGAGGGTCAAGGAAAGATCCGCCCCACGGATCGGCCTAGCCAGGGCTTGGGTGGTGATGATCGATCCCTCGCCGTCGATCCACACGTCGGCGGCGTTGATCGTGACGCCGCCGGCTTGGCCTTGGCTCAAGCTCGAAGCGTTGATCTGCCCCCCGTTGGCCAGTTCAAGGGTATCAGTCGTGACGGTGATGGCCCCGCCCACTCCGGCTGCTGCTCGCCCTTCTGTTCGGGTGAACAGCCCGGTGGCGAAAAACGACTCGACCACCTGATCGATCCGGATGTGCCGGGCGGTGATATCGATGTGGCCGCTATCGCCTTGTGTGGAAGAACCCGTGAATATTAGACCACCGCTAAGCAGATCCAAACGGCCCGTCGAGATCGTCACACTACCACTGGTTCCCCCTTCTTCAAACGAACCTCCCATAATACCCGCCGGAAGGATACCCCCTTCGGCATCGATCAGGATCCGGTCGGCGTGGATCTCGATATCGCCGCCGTTGCCGGGTCTAACGGCGAGTGTCTCGATCGTACCCCCCGGCAATATTTCGAGATCAACCGTATGGAGGTCAATGTCGCCCCCTTGGCCGCCGCTATCTACGATCGTCTCGATGATCGACGCATGTTCGATTTCCTCTCCCCCGCGGATAAGGATGTGCGGTGCAATCACGACGATATCTCCTCCGGTGCCGGGGCCATTGGCTTGCGTTTGGATATGACTGCCCCGGCGCAATTCAAGGTCGGCTGATTCGATCACGATATCCCCGGCCATGGCCCCTTCGGCAACCGACTGGTCGCCCGCGACGATCAAGGCGTTATCCGCGAGCGTTACTTGCCCGTTGGCTTGAATATCGATCTGCCCACCCTGTGCCAGTCCCCACGTCCCGGTCGATAGTTGTGCCCCGTCCTCTAGCGTGACGGTCGAGGCGTTGATCGCAATACTTCCGCCTAAGCCCGAACCCCTCGTCTGAGCCTGGATCAAAGCATCCTCATGGGTGACTAACATACCCTCGACGTTAAAAACGATATCGCCGCCGGGCGCTGAGCTGGACTCATTGGTGATACTCGCAATAAAGCTGTCGTTTTGCACGATAAGGTCGGGGGTATCGATCTCGATATTCCCGCCGGGTCCGGTTCCGTCGGATGAGGTCGTCACGTTGCCGCTGTCGATCAGGACGTGCTCAAGGGCGTTGATCTTAATCTCCCCGCCGGGGCCGGAGCTATCTGCAAAAGCAGAGATGACCGCGGTGTCTTGGACGGTCAAGTCGCTGACTTGAATCTGTATGTCTCCCCCGGCGCCGCTGTCAGCGGTCAGGCTTGAGATTTGAGTGTCGAGCCCGGTGACCACCATACTGTCGGCGTGGATGTCGATTCTTCCCCCTTCGCTTTCTCCTAGCGTACTGACAAAAATCCGGCTTGCACTGGCCAGGGTGACGTCACTGGCTTTGATGTGGGTATGGCCTGTAGCCTCGACGCTATCGGAAAATGAAAAGCTAAAGATATCCCCAGCTTCAAGCGATAACGATCCGGTCAAGTCGATGTCGATATTCCCGCCCCGCCCTTCGCCGGGTGCGAGGTGAATCGCCCAGACCATCCCGGGGCTTATCGACATACTGCTGGCTTGGATCTGGATATCCCCGCCACGCCCCTGGCTGGAGTTGATGCTTAATATACTTGGGATACAAGATTGTCCGGCCGCCGCTAGGGACGCGCATACCTCGCCATCCGTAACCCCCATCGAAACCTGATCCGCTTCGATGCGTATCCCTCCCGCTCCCGATGGCCCGCTGGGACCGACGTTGATAGAACTGGCATCGGTCATCGCCAGTGTGTGCGATAATTGAAGCTCGATTCCTCCATCGGGAATGGTCCCTTGCCCTTCGGCCGAGACCGTGGAGGCTTCATTGAAATGCAAACTACCCCCGGAGACCTCGATGCGCCCGCTTAGATCGCCGTCCACGTTGATCGTGGCCTGGGATGATAGAGTGACGTCCGCTTTTTCCGTAAACGTATCGGTCGGGGACGCCGCCTCGATGTTGGTCGCGTCGAGTTGAACCTCGCCCGGCGAAGCCCCGGCGACCAGGTTCACTCTGCCCCCCGGCGCAGTGATTGTGCCGCTGCGGACCGTGATATCTCCCCCCACGACCGTCACCGCCTTGCTCGGGGTGACCTCGAGAACGCTTTGATCGACCTCCACACCCGCAGGGGCGGGACTAAGGAATCCAAACGCGCTGGGCGCCGCGGTGGTCAGCAGCGCGTCCGATCCCGGGTTGGTCGCTGGATCGGACGCAAACAGCTGCCCATCTGCCAGCCGCAGCTCGTTAGCCGTGGTCACCACAAACGACCCGCCGACATCCAACTGCGCGCCGGGCCCGAACACCACTCCGTTGGGGTTCATCAAGAAGAAGTTCGCGTTGGGCATCGCGGAGGTGCGCAGCAGCCCGTTGACGTTCGACAGCGACCCACCCGTCACCCTCGACAAGACGTTGTTCACCGCCCCCGGGTCGATCCCCACCGGCCCCATAAACGTTGCGGTCTGCCCGGTGTTCACATTGAATTCGCTAAAGCTGTGGAACACGTTGCACGAGGTGTTCGTGGGGTTGCAGATCGTCTGGCCCAGATGCGCTCCGATTTGGAAATCCGGCCCGGTTAGCGTCATGGCCCCGGCGGTCCCCAGCGACCCGTCGGTGGCGATCTGTCCCGACGAGGCCGTCACGGTCGCAAACAGCAACCCACAGGCGATAGTGGTTGTGCCAAGTTTTCCGTACCTTAGAACGTGTGTGAGAAGGGGGGGGCCCTGGGCGGTTAGCCTGTCCGTGCGACTAGGGTTCGTTGGCAACACTGGCTGACCAACAGCCCGGCGCAGCTCATATCGGATCCGTCCGTGTCTCACACACGTCCTTGAATATGGAAGCGTCATCTGGGTTCCCTTTCCTGAACCGAGGCCTCACCCTGTCACAGCAGAGTCAATACGCTCGGCTCTTAGAATCCAGGCGTCACTGCTTGACAAGAACGCCACTCAAGATGTCCGCGTTTCAGCCCTATGTTCCGAACCATGCGTCATGCATCAATCGGGTTACCATACGATCAAGCCCTTTGGGGTTACCCAACACGGGCTGACAAGCAGCCAGTGGCACC
The DNA here is from genome assembly GCA_965224205.1 of Phycisphaeraceae bacterium. Taxonomy (GTDB): domain Bacteria; phylum Planctomycetota; class Phycisphaerae; order Phycisphaerales; family Phycisphaeraceae; genus CBDCYN01. The sequence goes on along the minus strand of CBDCYN010000025.1, from coordinate 71,452 downwards.
CGATTATAGTTTTCCGACAGAGCTGAGTGCATTTGAGTTTTTCGCTACGACAATCAGATCTCGATACACCCCTCCGATCTTTCCAGTGTTGACCACGGACAAACCGGTCGCGGCCTCGATCTGTCGGATTAACTCCTCGAGACTGTACTCGGTGACGTGGTAGACCGGGTCCGACCACGCCTCGTATTGCCACGCCGGGGTCGTGACCAGCAACGATCCATCCGGGCTCAAGACACGCGCCGCTTCTCGCAACACCGCCACGGGATTGGGCAGATGCTCGATCACGTCGAGCATGATCACCAGGTCGATCGATCTTGATTCAAGTCCACCCAGCTCATCCCCCGATCCGACCACGAACCCGGGGCGCGGCCCTGGGTAAGCATGGTCAGCGGTCCGGGTACGCGCTTGCTCGATCGCCACCGGCTCGGGGTCGACCCCCGTCACTTCCGCGCCACGCAACGCGAATAAGTGCGAAAACAACCCATCCCCGCAACCCAGGTCCAGGACCTTTCCCGAAGGGCACAACTGGTGGACGAGCTGGGCGATGTGGTCGGCCCGTTTGCGGTAGACCTCGACGTTTTGGTAGTTCGCCCAGTGCACCGCCGGCCGTTCCACGTATTTTTCGAACGGCATCGCCCGGGCATGGTACCGCACGTTCCACAGCAACCCGGTGTCGGCATGTTGCTGACGGACTCGATCCAGATCCGCCGCCCGCCAATCAAACCCCCTATGCTCGATAAACGCGTCATGCTCTTTGGGGGTCGGTACAGGCTCGTGGGTGTCAAGGACCACCACCTGAGGCACGGCGACACAACGCCCCCCGGCAGATCGAAGGTTTAAACACAATTCCAGCGCCCCGAGGCTGCCCTGTAAAATGCTCACACCACCCGCGGCTTCAAACGCCGCCGCATCCACCGCGAAGACCCCGCCCGTGACCGCGTCGACCTCGACCGGGAACCGGTACGCTGCGGCGATCACCCCTTTGCCATGGTGATGAAACCCTTTGGGGTGGACCACGAACTCACCCATGGAAAATACCCGCCCGTCGGGCGAAAGCCGCTTGGCCCCCACCAGCACCACTCCGGGCATGCTACGCAACGCGACCCGCAGCTGATCCGCCCAGTCGTCGGGCTGCGGTTGGCTGGCGGCGCGATGACGGTAGACCAGCACCTCGGCGGTCGTCTCTTCTCGAACCCATGAATCGGCAGACGGTGAGGTCGGCTGAGTAGAAGATCCGTTGGCGGTAAGCGCGGGATTGGTCATGGTCGTTTCATCGACGCTAAGCCATAGGAGGCTTGAAGATACGATTGCTCTGTCAGAGAACCGCTTAAGCCGCGGCTTTGAACGTGTAGCCCGCGTGGGTCACAAACCGGGCCGTGTCACGCTTGAACGGGTCGGTGAACCGCCGACGGCATGGCTTGAACGATCGCTGATCCGTGGAAGGGTCGGGATTCGGGATAGGATTTGAGATATCGTAGGACTCCTCGAATGGGGTTGTTTGAGCTCACCAACACCATCCACCTGGAGAACTGCCTTTTCAAATGTGCGCATGATTCAGGACGTTATCAATACGCTTCTTGCCTGACATCGAGGTCTCCTTGACCTACTCGGCCAGTAGAGACGCTCATTCAGACTGGATCAACTTTTCACAGGCAGGTCAGGTCCGCAAGAAACAGTATTCTAACCCACGGGGAGAGACATAAAAAAGTGAAAAATTGGCGTCTTCAATCATTTTAATGGCCTGTCTTGTTCGTTCTAAACCCTGATGCGGTTTCACTAGACGATGATGAAATTCTATAAGGATTTGATTGATCTTATCGCCGTCCTTAAGGAGGTCATCGATAACGTCATACTCTGCACCCTCGATGTCTAGCTTAACGATGTCAATTTTTTCGTGACCGAGTTTCTGACGTATCGTTTCAAATCGAAACACTTCTCCCTTTGCTTGTTGTTTGCTATCAACGTTCGAAGACATTGTAAACGAGACTCCATGATGCCGAGGCAGTGAGAAATCTGCGATGCCGTCATATGCCGCGAGTCCCCAAGGATGGTACGTAAAGGCCGTAGGGGTAGATTGGGTGTTGATCCATCTTCTTGAAAGAGGGGTAGGGTCAAAAGCATGGACTTGGACGCCAAAACGTTGAATGATCGCTAAATCGAAACTAATGTCGTATCCCACACCGAAGGAATACACGACTGATGAGCTATCTATTGAGCTGGGGCAGATGCACCATTCTCCATCGCCGCGGCCAAGCCTAAGTTTTTTACACTTTAGAGTTGGGTTGATCCAAAGATCTCTGCCTTGGATAACTCTCATGGTTAGATTCATTCGATCTCGTTGGTGAGAAAGAAAGGTTCTTAACGGTGTCGGCAAGCGCCTAGCTAAACGGCCAGTTAAGCTCATGATCTGCAGCCCTTTCTACAGCCTATTTTATCCAACCACTAGGGTTTTACCATAACTGCTAAGCTTTACTGGTCATATCGCCTATAACGACACAGAAAATACCTGTTTTTTTATTTATGAGTGGTACTCGACCGCTTAGCGAGGTACATATTCTGTAGTACGGTACACGATCAGGAACGCAAAGCACCAGTCACTCAACGGTTGATCATTGAATGGGCAACTTAACTGCTCCATAGAGACGAATATAGGCCATGACTTCAAGAAGCTGTTTCAAAAACCATGGACGGGTGCCACTGGCTGCTTGTCAGCCAGTGCGGAAACCAACGGGATATAGATTTTGAAACAGCTTGTAAGTGAAAGCATCAAAGTTAAATAAATAGCCAAGAAGGGGAGGAAGTTCGAAACCTAGACCCGAGCCAGGACACACACCACCCTAGACAAACCCTCGTCGCTTCTAGCGCGAGGGTTTTTTTGTGATTCATTGAATCGCTCAAAGCTCTTCGGGTCGCACGGCCAGCAGCCGTGGTTTCAGGAATTAATGATCGTTTTCACCTTCGACCGGGCTTTGCGCTGCCGCAAGCTGGTCTATCTTCTCAGCTAATCGGATGTCGAGATCCGTCACCCCTCCAGCGTCGTGCGTCGATAGGTCGATCGTCACGGTGTGGTAGACGTTGGACCATTCAGGGTGGTGATTCATTGACTCGGCGACCAGAGCCACGCGGGCCATGAACCCAAACGCCTCGATGAAATCCCCGAAACGGAAGGATCTATGCAGTTTTCCTTCGACGAGGGACCAAGCAGGCATCGTCCTTAACGCCGCTTGAATCTGTGGACCAGACAATTTCGTGGTTCGATTCATAAAAGACTATCTTACCAAAAAGTCTTGTACTCTGATCTTGCTGCGGTATAATAGAACTCTAACTGAAGATCGAACTTGTTCTGGGCGGGTCCACAACAATTAAAAGGAGATTGAGATGCACCTGCGAGAGATGGTTGCGTGGGCGGTGGTGGCGGTTTTTATGGGCTCGGTCACGCAGGCGGACCAGATCTTGTTGTGGAACACGCTCGGGTCCCGGCAGGAGATCGAGAACAGCAAGATCGGGCCCAACGGGACGGTCTTCGGCTCCGGGATCCAGTTCGTGCCGGGCAGGTTCGGCAATGGGTTTACTTCCGGGACCAGCTCGACCGGGCCCGATTTCGGGCTCTGGGAGCAGATCAACCCCAACTACGATGAACGCGGGACGGTCGAGTTCTGGTGGAAGCCGGACCGCGACTACGACGAGGGCAACTCGCCGCCGGATACAATCTTTGTCTCGGGTGTCTGGTCGCTTCCATTCCCCTACCCGTTCCAGCTGTTGTACCGCTGGCGGGAGAAGCCCAACGGGATGGGCGGGTTTGATTTCCAGGTCGAGGGTGTCGACGGTAGGGCTCACTATCTCTATACGGGCAAGGTCGCCCCGTTCCAAGCGGGTCAATGGGTGCATGTCGCCTTCGTTTGGGACACGGTCGACGGGTTGCCCAACGACCCGGACAAGTGGTATGGGGTGCATGTGGACGGCAAGTACTACCCACTGGTCGATTCCGATTTCCCCGAAGAAAGCATCAACGTCAAGATGAAAACCCCGCCCGGCGCTGATTTCACGATGGGCTATTACACCGCAGACTTCAACAACCGCCTCGAAGGGGTGCTCGATAACGTGAAGATCTGGGACGTGGCCCTCGTACCCGAGCCGGCGACCGGGGCGTTGATGTTGCTGATCGCCGGGGGGCTGATCGGGCGGCTGGGCCGGGGGCGTGGTTGATCCACGAGTATCGATCAGCCAGCCGGGTTCTGAATCTTAGAACTTATGACGGCGCGTCGTGAGAGATGGTGTTTCTGAGAACCAATTTTTTCAATAAGGAGATCCGAGATGATGACGACAACAGATCGATGGGTTGGGCCAGTCCTGATGGCGACACTCTTCGTCGGTTCAGCGGGGGCGGCGGTGTTTGATGACGGGGGCGAACACACCATCGATGCTGGTAACAGCTTCCCCGCCGAGTCGGTGGAGGTATTCGACGGCCCGGGGGATAGCCCGACGACGGTCAACGTCGTGGACGGGGGTGACGTTGGGGCCGATCTAACCGCCCACGAACACGCCAAGTTGAACATCTCCGGTGGTGAAATCCGCAACTCAGTCAATGCTTTCGGCGACTCTCGGGTGGACATCATCGGCGGAGAGATTGGCTGGTACATCAACGCCTACGATAATTCGATTATACCTTCCTCGGGTGAGTTTGTCTGATCGGTAGAATAGGCTGACGTTAGCGGTTTGATTTTACTACGAAGTCACTGGACACAGGAGGCATGGATGCTTCAGATCACATTGACGGACGATGCGGTGGCGGCGTTGGATCGGGGGCGTTTTAGCGATCCAGATCCGCGGGTGCGGCGGAAGTTGCAGGTGGTTTGGCTCAAGAGCCATGGGTTGGCACATCGGCAGATCGCGGCCTTGGCAGGGGTCAGCAGCCGGACGGTGCAGCGTTATTTGAATACGTACCTCGACGGTGGGATCGAGGCGTTGAGGCAAAACGGCTACCGGGGTCAGCCCAGTCAATTGAACGCGCACGGCCCGAAGGTCAAGGCGTCTTTGGAACAACACCCGCCGTCGACGATCCACGAGGCGAGCCATCAGATCACGCAACTCACCGGTCTGCGTCGCGGCCCGACGCAAGTGCGAGCTTTTTTGAAACGGCTGGGTCTGCGTCGTCGCAAGCTCGGGGGTGTGCCGGGCAAGCTTGATCAGGCCAAGCATCAACAGCAGCGTGAATTCCTTGAACAGACCCTCGATCCGGCTTTGGACGAAGCCGAACGGGGTGATCGCAGGGTTTTTTTGTAGACGCCTGCCACTTCGTCCATGGCGCGTTTCTGTGCTACGTGTGGTGCGTGGTGAGGCTGTTCATCCGCACGCCCACCGGCCGCCGCCGGCTGAACGTGTTGGGGGCGTTGGATTTCGTGACCCGAGAGTTGGTGACCGTCACGAACACGACGTACATCACGGCCCAAACGGTCTGCGAATTACTCGAGACGCTCGCGGGGCGTTACCCCGGCCAAGCGATCACCCTGGTGCTGGACAACGCGCGGTATCAACGCTGCCGGTTGGTCCAAGATCGGGCCGTGGGGTTGGGCATCGAGTTGATGTTCCTGCCGTCCTACTCGCCGCACCTGAACCTGATCGAACGGATCTGGGGCCTGCTCAAGAAACGCTGCCTCAACGGCCGGTACTACGAAACGTTCGATCGATTTCAGCAAGCCATCCACGACGGCATCGCCAAGCTGGCCACCGACGACAAACCCAACGTCCAAACCCTCATCACCCGCAACTTCCAACACTTCAACAATCGGACAATCTTAGCCGCGTGAGGTATATCCAGATTTTTGATGTGCTGACCGACGACGCCGTGTTCTCATATGGCGCGGGTCAGCTGCACATGAGCGGGGGCAATATTGCCGGCGGGATGGAGCTACATGACGATTCGGTGATGACGTTTTCTGGGGGCATCAACCATGGTGGGGTTTTCACGTCAGAACAGTCCCGAATGACCATCTCGGGGGGAACCACCGAGTGGGGCGTTCAATCTGACGGCAATTCGGTCGTCACTATCTCGGGGGGCACACTCAAGGGGCATAACAACTCCTCGAGGCCAAAGATACTGGCTCAGGATACAGCTCAAATCCTCCTTTTAGGCGATCAGTTCAATTACCCGATGGGCGACATCACGGACCTGAGCGGCACGGTTACCGGCGTGCTGCGGGACGGTAGCCCGTTTGAGCTGGACTTTGAACGTGACAGCGCGGCCCGGATCACCTTGGTGGTCCCCGAGCCGGGCACAGCGGTGGGGTTGGCGCTGGGGGGTGTCGTGTTGTTGACCCGCAGGCGGCGCGCTGGTTGCGGCTGGGGACGCGGGACGCAGGGGCAGGCGTCTAGTGCTGGCAAGGATGGTCTCTCGAATCGAAGCGGGTCGGGGATGAACCGATCGGTCTTGGCCGGGTTGGTCAGTGTCGTGGTGCTCGCCACCGCAATGGAGACGCAGGCCGGGTTGATCGAGCCGGTGAGCGTGCGGGTGTTCGCCGCCTTGGATGGCGGACCGGTCGATGAATCGACCGTTACGGGCGAGGCGGGGACGTTCTCAGCTTTGGTTAGTGATATCCGGGAACGTGAAGATTATTTTGGGCCCGGTGATACCGGGACCGTTTTAGCCCAAATCGATGTCTCGATGGCGGCCAACCAAATCGACCTCTTGGGGTTTACCATGGACGAAACCAATTTGAACCCAGATGATGATTTAGCCCGCTTCGAAGCCGACATCGTCTTTGACGTCACCGCTGATGTTCCGGCGACGTTTAATTGGAGTTTTGAGTACGCTTCGGTGAGCCTGGTCGATGAACAAGGCCAAGTACTGGTTGGAGAAGTGCATTACGGATCCGGTACTCAATCGTACACCCCTCTTTCGAAAGGGCGGTACACAATATCCATCCACGGTTCAATCGGTCGCTCGGGGGGCAACAATATAGACAGCAAGGTGGACCTGAGTTTCACCGCCATCCCCGAGCCGTCTGGAGGTTTAGTCGTCGCGGGGTTGGCGATGATCCATGCCCTGGCTCGTGGCTATGCTCGGTACGGCGGCAGATAGGGGGTTCGATCGATGGGGTCTGCGGATCGGAGTTTGCAGCGCATGGCTTAATCCTCCGACAAGTGCGGACAATCTGAAAGCGGGCCAGCGTGGAGCCGTGGAGGCGCTTTTGGCAGACCCTTCGCCAGTCCTGTGAAAAGGAATGGGCGATGACCTTCCCGCAGTACGCGGTCAGCAAGTGGATCGGCCACAGCATCACCATTAGCGGCCGGCACTACGCTAGCGATGTTCCCGATGAACTGTTTGCCAAGGCCGCGAACTTCGGCCGGAATGAAGGCGGCAGCGCGCAGCGCCATGCACATCAGAAGTTGCACGATGAGGCCCGAAATGGGCAGAAATAGAAAAAGGCCGCCGGCGAGGCCGACGACCTTAGTTCTGGAGCCTGCAAAGACTTGCGGAGCATTTCCGTAAGCCATTGCGATGCAATAGGATGGAGCCGGGGGGAATCGAACCCCCGTCCCGTGACAGTCAATCAGCCGCTTCTACACGCATATCCACTGGTTTGATCTCAGTCACCCAGCCGCCAGTGGCAGCGTTTGGGCGACCCAGCCTGAATATTGTTTAGTCCGCATCGCGTTAAGGCGTCACGGGCGGACGATCCCGATGAGTCGTTGACCATGGATTCTTACGGGCGGTCCTCCATGATCACGGCCGCACTATTAGGCAGCCATACGGACCGGGCTATCAAACCCAATCCGCGCCACAACATCGTTGTTGGCAATTAAAGTTTTGCACGTTGTTTAGCCAGGCCCACGTGCACCTGGGCGCGCCACGACTGACCTTCCCTGTCCGGTCGATACCAGTCGGCCCCAATTGTCAAAGAGCGTGCGAAAACGTTCTCGAACTATGTATATATACGTTTATCCGACGGTCAAGATCAACCCGGGGCGCGATTTGTTGAATAAAAAAAATGGTATCTGTTTAGCGTCTAGCCAGGCACGGGAGGGCGTTGGATTTTGAAATTCTGATCTGCTGATCGCGGTCTATAATCGGCCATCGATATAAAGGGATAAGATGGCGTTCGAAGGGCTGGGGTGCCCGCTTCACCATCGGTCAGGACGACACGACAGGAACAGCCAGGATGGCTCGACCCACCTACGATCAACTGCTTGAAATCATCGCCGAGAAAGACCGGCAGATCCTGCGACTCGAGAAGCGTGTGGCTCAACTCGAAGCTCGGGCCGGCCAACTCGAACAACGCCTCGAACAAGCCACGCGTTCGACCCAACGCCAAGCCGCGCCGTTCTCCAAGGGATCGCCCAAAACCCAGCCCAAGAAGCCCGGCCGCAAGGCGGGCAAGGCGTACGGCCCCAAAGCCCATCGGCCCCCACCCCCGCAACCCCCCGACGAGGTCATCGACGTGCCGTTGACCCCGCGGTGTCCCGGCTGCGGCGGCGAGGCCCAAGAAGATCACGTGACCCATCAGTTCCAGGTCGAGATCCCCCGCCGGCCGGTGGTGCGACGTTTCGACCTGCACGTGGGTTCATGCACGCGGTGTGGTCGACGCCTTCACCCCCGCCACCCGTTGCAGACCTCAGATGCCACGGGGGCGGCGGCCTCCCAGCTGGGGCCGGACCTTCAAGCCATGATCGTCCTGATGAAGGACAAGTACGGGCTGAGTTATGGCGACATCCAAGGCTTGCTCAAGCAGGTCTTCGGGATCTCGATCACCCGTGGCGGTGCGACGCACGTCGTGCTACGTACGGCCCGACGCGGTCAATCTGTTTACGACGGCCTGCGTGACGTGGTGCGTCACAGCGACACGGTTTACCCCGATGAAACCGGCTGGAAAGTCGGCGGATGGCTGCAGTGGATGTGGGTGTTCGTGACGAAGAAAGTCACGCTGTATGTCATCCGCCCCAGCCGCGGCGGCGAGGTGGTGCGGGACGTGTTGGGCAAGGACTATGCCGGGCGGATGATCCACGACGGCTGGTCGCCTTACGATTCTTTGGAACAGGCCACGCATCAGCAATGCTTGGCGCATCTGCTTCGGCGGACGGGCATGTTGCTGGAGCAAGCCACGCGTGGGGCGGTGCGTTTCCCGCGGAAGGTCAAGGCGTTGTTGCTCGATGCGCTGCGTCTTCGTGATCGACGCGACGCGGGAACGATCAGCGAGCATGGCTTGGCCTGTGCCCGCGGGCGATTGCGTAAGCGGTTGGACCGCTTGCTGGCTTGGCGTCTATCGCATCGTGGCAACCGAACGTTTCGCAATCACCTGGCTCGCCACGCCGATGAGATCCTCACGTTTCTGTATGAACCGGGGATCGAAGCGACCAACTGGCCCGCCGAGCAGGCGATCCGCCCGGCGGTGGTCAACCGCAAGGTCTTCGGCGGCAACCGTACGGCTGCGGGTGCTCGTGCTCAGGAAATTCTGGGCAGCGTCCTGACGACTTGTGATCAACACGCCCACGACGCGTTGGCTTTTCTGTCCCACCTCCTGCGTGCTGCCTCCGATCAGCACCCCGATCACCTGAGACGACTCATCTCAACCGCCCAGATTCAACCGGCTAACCGCTAAACAGATACAAAAAATGTTGGTCAGTTGGCCAACACCGCGCTGGCCGCCGCTAACGCGACGCCGGGATCGATCGAGACCCCCGCTTCCCGCAACTGCGACTCGATCGCCGCTAGGGCCGCGAGGGTGTCGCCGGCGTCGACGTAGCCCATGTGCGAGAGCCGGAAGATCTTGCCTTTCCATTTCGCCCCCCGCCCGTCTTGGCCGCCGGCGATGTGCAGGTGGTGCTGATCACGCAGACTCGACCGGAATGTAGAATCTTCAACGCCCTCGGGGTAGTACGCCCCGGTGACCGAATCACTAGGGCTGGCGCTGATGAGCTCTAATCCCATCGCCTTTAGGGCGGCCCGCGCCATCGTCGCTAGCCCCGACGTGCGGGACCAGATCGTGTCCAAACCCTGGGCTTGCATCATCTCCAACGCCACGCGCTGGCCGCGGACCAGGCTCACCGGCGGGGTAAACGGCACGTCGTTCTTCTTCCAACTCGCCAGCCACCGGCGCATATCCAGGTTGTAATAGGCGCTGGGGGCGACCGCTTCGAGGCGTCTGATCGCACGCTCGCCTAGCCCCACGAAACCCAGGCCCGGCGGCAGCATCATCGCCTTTTGTGACCCGGTCACGAGCACGTCGACCCCCCACGCGTCCATCTCCACCGGCAGGGCCCCGACGGCGGTGATCCCGTCGACGAGTAGCAGCGCCTCGGTCTTGGCGACGATCGCGGCGATCGCTTGGACGTTAGTAGCCGTCGCCGTGGAGGTCTCGGAATGGACCAGGGTCACGACACTGACCCCCGGGTGTTCTTTGAGCGCTGCTTCGACCTGGTCCGGGTCGGCTGCTTGACCCCACGGGACGTTGATCTTGACCTGCTCGATCCCCAACGGCTGGGCGTATTGGTCGTAGATATCCTGCCACCGTTCGCCGAATTTCCCCCCCGCGATGGTGATAGCCTTGGACCCGGGTTTAACGAGCGAGACCTGCGCCGCTTCAAACGCGGTGGTGCCGGAACCAGCGATCGTCAGCACCGGGCTGGTCGTGCGGTACAGCCACTGGAGTTTTTCGGATAGGTCGCCGAAGATCTCTTGGAACTGTTTGGTACGGTGGTGGATAATGGGCTGAGCCATCTCCAGAAGGACCGCGGGCGGGACGTCTGTCGGGCCCGGGGTCAGCAGCCGGGTTTTCTGAAACAGGTTGGCGGGGTTGGGGGGCATGGCTATTAATTCTTCCACTCAGTGAACGAAACAGGTCCGGAAACGTACAGGATTTGTAACAGGTCATCAAATCGGTGGAATTTGGGAGTGCGGAAGCGGGCGATTAAAGCGATCAAAGGACTTCTCTGGGCCACGGGCCTGGGGGCGACTGTGAGCACGTGCCTAGGTTTAGCGGGTTCTTGGCACTGGTTGTTCGATCTGTTTTCTCACTTCACGTGGTATTACGCGTGGACATTGGCGGTGACGGCTGTGGCGGCTGGGGCGACGCGGTCGTGGTGGGCGTGCTTGGGGGCGGTCCCGGGCTTGGTGGTCAACCTGATGTTGCTGGCACCGCTCTATGCGGCTGTGCCGGCTGCTGCCCACGATCCCCCACCGCATCCGGCGATCCGGTTGCTTCACATCAACGTGCATACGACGAACACCCAGCACGAGGCAGTGATCCGTTACATCAACCAAAGCGGGGCGGATCTGGTGTTCCTTCAAGAGGTCAACGAGCGGTGGATGGCTCAGATCGCCGCGACGGATGGAACATACCGCCTCGCGGCGGCTTCACCCCGGGAGGACAACTTCGGGATCGCGGCGCTCGTGGCTAAGGATCTGCGGCCCGGTTTAACCGTACAGCGCGTCGACGTGGTCGACCTGACCGCGGGCCGGGTGGGGTTGCCGGCGATCGAGATGGACCTGCGGTGGCGCGGCCAGCCGCTGTCGGTGCTGAGCCTGCACACCCTGCCGCCGGTCAACCGCCGCTGCGCAATCGCTCGAGACGAGCAGCTGGCAGCGGTCATCCCCTGGGCCCACGCTCAGCGAGGTGCAGCCGTGCTGATCGGTGACCTGAACGCGACCCCCTGGTCCAACGGTTACCGGACGGTTTTACGGAAAACCAGGTGGATCGATTCGCAGCGGGGCCGGGGGTACCAACCCACCTTCCCCGCGGACCGGGCGGTGAAAATCCCGATCGATCACTGCTTGCATAGCAGAGAGCTGGTCACCGTCGAACGGCGTGTCGGACCGGGCTTGGGGTCGGATCATCTTCCGCTGACGGTCACCCTCGCCTGGGAATGAGTCCGAGGCCAGCCCTCACACAGCAAGTGTTAACAATGTGCTTAAATAGGTATTAAAAGCTTCTTGACATCCGGGATGGGACATGCCTATGTTTACAATAATTGGGTGTATACATATAACGTATCAAAGTACCGCGGCGGGGATGGACTGGGCATCGAAAATTTCCTCGCCGTGTACAAAAATTATGGCGCATTTTCATCCAGGTTGGGCACCTTTACGGGACGCGGCTCGGCCAACCCGATCTTGAACACACGCAGACTCGGCCACGATAGTGCCGATAGCTTTCGTAGACTATACCCCTATGTGGAGATGAACATGGCGCAACCGGGGGAAAATCTTCAACCCGGCCAGCGGGTCGTGCTAACGCAGCAGATCCCTCAGCGTAACGAGGTGTGGACGACCCGCATCACCGGGGAAGTGATCCGATTCATGCAACGACGTACCGGGTCTTGGTACGCCCACGCCAGGGATAGCAAGCTGTGGCTCGATCGCCTCACGCTGCGCAAAGATGACGGCGAGATCGTGGAATGTATCCTCGACCCCTATACCCATATCGAGATCGTCGCCACCACGGGCAAGTCCACCCCAACCCCGACGAACGAAACCACTCAGACGCCACATGACGACGCCCAAGCCCCCAGCGATCCGCCTCAATGACCTGGGCCTGCCCGAGGGGTACCCGTTCCAACCCCAGTGGGAGGTGACCCCCCGGCAGGTACGGCAGATGCTCAATGAAGGCGTGCCCTGTGCCCTCATTGATTGCCGCACGCCACGCGAATATAGCCTGGTCCACATCCCGGACGGTGTCCTGGTCCCCCTGCAAGAGCTAAGCGTTCGGACGCAGGAACTGGAGGATCTGGCTCAAGATTCCAAACTAGTGATCTATTGCCACCACGGCGCCCGGTCGATGCAGATGGCTACGGTCTTGCGGCACCAGGAGATCCGCGACGTGTATTCGATGGCCGGCGGGATCGACCTGTGGTCGATCGATATCGACCCGTCGTTGCCGAGGTACTAAGCGGCCAGTGAGGCTCACCTCGAGAGTAGCACGGAGATCACTTCTCACGGGTTTGCGAGCCCGTTGCGAGGTGGCTTTGAACGCGTGATCCGCCGCAAACGCAACCACAGCATGGGACACCGAAACACACGCTCGTCCATCAGGCCCATGCGACGGGGGATCATCGCTGAAGACCGCCCATTCGGAATCTAGGCGACCGCTTAGTACAATCAGAAGCTTATCAGGAAGGATCGGGACGCCCGGGACCCGCAGCCAGGTGATCAAGCCACCCTAAGCGTAAAGCGTGGCGATCGACTGGCCGATGGGAGGGGTATATTTTCTACCCGCAAGGTTGAATCGGCCCTTCTAAAGTCTTACGACCCCTTGTGGATAGCCCTAAGGGGGTGTGTCGCTTTTGCCTAAGAAGGAAAACCCATATGGCCCTGACCGATTGGCAGACGTTACACGGTGATTTTTTTCGTGATCAGCAGATCCTCATTACCGGTGGCGCGGGCTTTATCGGGTCCCATCTCGCCCAAGCTTTAGTGGAGCTCGGGGCTCGCGTGGTCGTGCTCGACGACCTATCCGGGGGTAACCGAGAGAACTTGGATTCTTTCGCAGACCAAGCGGGCGATCGGCTTGAGTTTATTGAGGGCTCGATCCTCGACCAAGACGTGGTGGCACGCAGTATCAAGGGCTGCCGGTTGGTGTTCCATCAAGCGGCCCTGGGCTCGGTGCCCAGGAGCGTGGCCGAGCCGAGGCTGTTCCAGGACGTCAACGTCAACGGCACGCTCAACGTGCTCGAAGCGGCGCGGGAGGCGGGCGTCCACCGGGTGATGTTCGCGGCCAGCTCCAGCGCCTACGGCGACGCCCAGACCCTACCGAAGGCCGAGGCCATGGCCCCCCTGCCGATGAGCCCGTACGCGGCGAACAAACTCGCGGCTGAGCACCTGATGCGGGCCTACGCTGCGGTCTACGGGGTCGACACCGTGTCGCTGCGGTACTTCAATATCTTCGGGCCCCGGCAGAACGCCAACAGCGCTTACGCGGCGGTGATCGCGGCTTTCGCCAAGGCGCTGGCAGCGGACCAGCAGCCGGTGATCTACGGCGACGGGGAGCAGTCCCGCGACTTCACATTCGTCGATAACGTTGTGCACGCGAACCTCTTGGCTGCGCGCTGCCCACAACCGGTGGGCGGGGCGGTCTTCAACGTCGCTTGCGGCCAACGGGTGACCGTCAATGAGCTAGCGGTGATGATGGCCCAGATGATGGGCAAGCAACACCTCGTGGCGGCCCATGAGGCCGAACGGGCGGGGGATGTGAAACACTCCCTGGCTGACCTCACCGAGGCTAAACGTGTTTTGGGCTATGACCCGGTCGTCGACTTCAAGACCGGTTTGGAGCCGACGGTGCGGTGGTACGAATCGGTGCTGACGCCCCAACAGTCGTCGACAGCGTGAGGCAGATGAAACGGATTGACGTCGGGGTCGGGTACGGGGTTGACCGGGCCCGGGCCGCCGCAGCCTCGATTGAAGCTTACTTTAGACGAATATTTGGTTTATAATACGATCATGACCCAAATCCCCAGCGGTCACACGATGCAGGGTTACGAGCCGCCGTTTAACACGCAGTTCAGTGTCTTTTTGGCCAACCGCTGTGGGAAGCTGCTCGAACTCGTCGAGATCTTTGATGACGAGGAACTCGACGTGGTAGCTTTAAGCGTGGTCGATTCCGCGGACCACGCCGTGGTGCGGTTGGTCACGTCGCGGTCCGATCTGGCCAGGAAACTGCTCCGCCAGCACGGGATGCCGTTTAGCGAGGCGGAGATCCTGGTCGTGGAGCTGCGCCCGGGGCGATCTCTGGCTCAGATGTGCATGTTCCTGCTGTCGGCTGAATTGAACATCCATTTCGCTTACCCCTTAATGATGCGTCCCCACGGGGTGTGCGCCATCGCTCTGCACACGGACGACCAGCTGCTGGCGGGGCAGATCCTCCGCCGGAAGATGTTCACCCTCCTGGGCGAAAACGACATGGTCGACCCCCCGTCTGGCTATGAATCCGATGGGCCGTTCGGGTCGATGTTGTAGCGGCTGGCAGCTGACAACCCCGCGGCGAACCCCCGATCGCGGTGACCCTCCGCAGGGCGACGAAAAAAACCACCCCGCACATCAGTCGCGGGGTGGCCCTTAGATTCTAGACCCGAAGCTCCGGGTCGGACGTTCACGTCGGATGGTTACCCGGCGATACGACGCCGAGACCCGATTCCCGCCCCAACCGCGACCGCGATCAATCCAGCGGTGGCGGGTTCGGGGATGACGAGGCTCGAGGTGTTGAGCGACGCGTACGCCACGTCGCCCAAGATCTGGTGCCCCAAGGCGGTGGGGTGCACCGTGTCCCAGAACAGCGAGGCATCGGGGTCAGCCCCGGTAAAGAAGTTCGGGTCGCCGCTTAGCAGAAGCGGTTCGATGATCACCGGGGTGGTCACGTTCGTGATCCCCCCGAAATTGCCCGACCCGTTCAAGACCTCGTTGATGACATCATTGAATAGACCGAAGACGTCGAGGCGGTGGATCTGAACCTTAGGGTCTGATGCTTCGATCCCGTCCAGCGCAGCGTCGAGCTGGGTGTTGAAATCGACGACGCGGGGATTGAACGGAACGGGGGGCGGGCCCGCCGCGGTCCCACTGGCGGAGGTGACAAACGCCGACGGGACCGCCCCGCTGCCGCCGGGGGTGAAATCCAACGCGGGCAGATTCGCGACCAGGAGGTGCTTGGCCCCTGCCGCGATCAGGGCGTTGAGATCGTTGGCAATGTTGCCCACGACCAACGACGGGTCCTGCTCGTTGCGCAACAGGAAGTCGTTGGCCCCCGCCCAGTAGGTAAACAGGGTCTGGTTGGGCTTGGTCACCTGCCCGCCGACGTCACCGAGGTACGTAGCGACCTGGGCGCTAACCGGGAACGAACCGGGGAACGGGATGCCGGACGTCGTGATCGTCTGCGTGACGTTCAGCCCGGTCTCAGCCCCTCCCCAAGCGTAGTTGGTCCCGCCCGACAGACTCGGATCGAGGTGCTGCATTTGAGGGTGAGCCAACAAGTCCGCGAGGTGTTCGACCCAGTTGTCACCGTTCGTAAAGTTGCCATCGGCGTACGGCGGCGTGGGAGGGAACGTATCGCCCGAGTTGGCAAAAACATTACCCGTATCCGACAGGCTGTCACCAAAAGCCACCAGATTTTTTATCGCCGCGTGCGACGCGCTGGTGATCAATAAGCTGCCTATCACGACAATCCAACCTTTCCTTTCCTGCATGGGGATGCTCCATCAATCTAGGGGTGGGATCGTGAGCCAAGCCACAGCAGCACCAACCGATGATGCCAACACGACCTGCTGGGAAACGCACTCACCCTGGACTTTGATCTGTACGGAACCAGCCACCCACAGCTGCCCAGAAGCCGGGGCGCTGGCTTAACACTAGCTCAGAAACGAACCCGATCGAACATTCAACATGAAACCACGAAATGCCCCCGTTTCTTGGTCTCCTTCGCGGTCCACGGTATCTCCGCATCGCGTGATAACGTGCCGGGTCAGATAGACGCGTCACGTATCAAAATACCGCTTCGATAATGCCCCGGACACCGACCCTTTTCTTGCCGCGTCTACGAGCCACGTCATCATTTATCCGGGAGGCAATACCTACCCGATACCAGGAATCGACCTGCCGCGTCCGTCCACGAATCATCCCGCTCATCCCGCTTATTTCCGTCGAGATGGGTCCATCTCACACCTGGTCGCGGCCCACACTCAATCCAACGGCCGCACAAGCCGATGCTTCTGGAGTTTTCTCACCAACCCCAGCCCCCCCAGCAGGCTAACACCCATCCACAGCCCCGCCGGCAGGGGCACGATCACGATCTGGCCCTGCAAAGCGGCTACCGCGTTGGCGCCGAGGATCGAATGCGCAGCGGCGGTGGGGTGCACACCGTCCCAAAACAGAGAGCTCGCGGGGTTGTCGTTGAACACCACCTGCCCCGCCCCGAATAGCGCCGCTTCGTTGAGCGCGGGGACCGTGACGTTGGTAAGCCCGAATCCGGCGGGGTTGGCGATCACGTTGTCAAGTAGCGCCTGCACATCGAGCCGAACAATTACCACCCCTGGGTGGAGGGCTTCGATCCCCGCCAGAGCGGTTTCAAGCCGGGTATTAAAATCCGTGACCCTGGGGTTCAACGGGGCCCCAGCCGCCGCCGCGGCGCTAACAAAGAAGGATGGGTGATTCGTGGGATCTGCCACCCCCGGCGTGCTGTCAACATTCGGCAGGTTGGGCACCAGGAACGTCTTGGCGCCGTTCGCGATCAGGGCCAGGATGTTGCCCGCGATGGTATCGACCGGGTCCTGCATATCCGTCTTGTTGCCGATGAGGATGTCGTTCGAGCCCGACCACATCATCACCAGCTGCTTGCTGAGATTCAAAGGCGTCGGCGATGTGCCCTGATCGATCAGGAACAGACCGACCTGATCGCTAAGCGTTGGAGGCGGCCCACCCGCATTCGGGTCATTGATCGTCACCCCCAGGGTGTTGACCACGTTCAAAGTTGCTTGGTTGGCGGTGCCGCCGGTTTCCGAACCGCCGAAGGCGTAGTTGGTCCCGGTCGACGGGCCTAGCCTAGCTTGGGGCAACGACAACCCCAAGGCTTGACTCGTCTCTTCCACCCAGTTGAGACCATTGGTAAACCGACCATCGAAATAAGGCGGAGACGGCGGGATCGCCCCCCCTGTCAACGCAGAAACATTCCCGGTATCCGAAAGACTATCGCCGAATACCAAGACCCCCCCCACGTCATTGGCCAACGAAGTCTCCGGGAAAAAGCACCCCGATAGCGCTACCAATAACAAAGCGCAAATACGCTGCATGAAAGTGACTCCTCTACATCTACTTGGTTGTCCCTGTCAGACGATTTAAATCATCAGCCACAGAGAATGGCCGTCTCTACTTTGATTTGACATCTGCTGGAAAAAAGAAACAACCTAGACTTATAACTCAACGAAATGTCAGTGCCTTCTCCAAACCGAGAATTCCCAGATCTCGGTCTATGCAAAGCTTTCTGACCCGGTGACAGCATTTCATTCTATCTCTTATGACCCAAATACGCAAGGCAAACCATGAAAATAATTGACAAATTTCAACGGGTTTCTGACGAAATGGGGGCGTTTACCCCTGCTTTTACCTCTAAACGAATACCCCCTGCCTCACCTCCGTGATAGGCCTCACCCTCAGCCCCGACCACCAACCCGGTGCATCCTAACGAAGGATACGCCACAGCCTCCACCGACGACACAGCCCTTTTCTTATCACCTAATCCCAGAGGTTGTCCTGAAGAGATAAGGATGCGTCAGAACAGACTGGCCTACCGCAACCCCCAGCCGCCGGCTGCCAGCCCGCAGCCCAACCCGTCTGAGAAGCAATTGATCCTCATCGATTCTTGAGCACGACCCCTATCGCCAAGCCAACGCCCGATGCAAGAAACTGCCATCCCCCCTCGCATCGGATTACAGCCGCCTGGGCATCTTTCCGATAAACCGGTTAGCGGTGGGGTTGACGAGCGGATCCAAGGCCCATGTTGATCTAGACCCACAGCCACTAGAAGGACCCAGCCCTCGCGGCGCCGCGCCGCCGGGGCGGTCGGGCTACCAAGCAGCCGGGGATGATGCACCGCGTATCGTTAGAGGCGTTACAACTTAGACCCATCCCGGATGAAATCGCATCATGACTCGTGGACGCGGCTAGTCAACTGCCCGTCTCCGCCGCGTACCCGACGCGGTCTGTAGCGACGCGATGCCGATTTTTACCCTTGGGTCGCCGCGACCGGATCAAGCCTGGGGCCGTGTCCCAGCATGGCGTTAACAGAGTCGTTACAACACAAGCCGATCAGACCCAACAAACCACATGGCCTCCACGACCACAACCACGGCGCCGAGGGTCGGTCCCAGCGGTCCGTCCCCCAGCCCCCCCGACAGCGTTAAGGACTTCCTCAACCCCCGGCGCGTCATCGACGTTTTCGAGCAAGCCGCCGGGGCGAACCTCGACGGCCCCTTCAGGCACGGCTCGACGATCTGCCTGCCGCGTAAAGGGCGTCTGCTGGTCACCGGCGACCTCCACGACCACGGGGTGAACCTCCAGCGGGTCCTCTCCCTGGCCGCGCTTGACGAAAACCCCGACCACCGCTTGGTCGTTCAAGAGATCCTCCACGGCGAGCGGCGGGTCAACGGCGCGGATATGTCCATCCTCACCATCGCCCAGATTGCCGCCCTCCAGCTGCAATACCCTGGCCAGATTTTCCAGCTCCAATCCAACCACGAGCTCGCCCAGCTCGGCGGTGAAGGCATCACCAAGAGCGGGGTCGACGTCGTGGGCATCTTCGACGAGGGCCTGGACTTCATCTACGAATCCAGTGCCGATGCGGTCCGCGACGCGCTAGCGGCCTACATCCGCAGCCTGCCCCTAGCGGTCCGCTGCCCCACCGGGATCTTGTGCACCCACAGCCTCCCATCGCGCATCAGTCCCAAGCGCAAGTTCGACCCCTCGGTCCTCGACCGCCTACCTACCGACGAAGACCTGCGTTATAACGGGTCCGCTTATGAACTGGTCTGGGGCCGCCGCCACCCGCAGAAACTCGCCGATGTGCTAGCCAAGAAATGGGACGTCCACCTGTTCGTGCTCGGCCACCAACCCACCAACCGCGGGTACAAGGCCCAGGGCGACACCATGCTGATCCTCGACTCCAGCCACGACCGCGGCGCCGCCCTACCGCTGGACCTGTCCCGCCACTACACCCGCCGCCAGCTCATCGAACAAATCATCCCGCTCGACGCCGTCGTCGCCGAGCCAGCTCACACGTGACCGAGGATTCACCGTAACCGCCCCCCACAAGCCGCGCGCGTCAGCAAGCGGGTTCCCCCTTGGCGCCCGATCCGCTGCCTCACGATCGCGGCTCGCGTCAGGCGGGATACGTTCATCGAAAAAACGACTCAAACCCCGCCCCGCACTCCGGGCAGGTTTTGCTTTCACCAGCCACGCTGCCGCGCAGGTCGTAACCGCACACAGAACACACCGGCGGTGCCAGCAGCCGCTGGCGGCGATACTTTTCTCGCATCAACAGCAACACCACCCCAGGCCCAAACGCCCACAGCACCACCGTGCCCCCAAATATCAACCCCGTGTACGTCCCCCGGAAGCAGTAGCAGTTGCTACGGTTGTGATAAAACGCCTGGATCGGCGCCGCGATCAGTAGTTCCAATACACTGCCCGCCACCAGGCCACGGACCATCTTCGCTAGCTGTGAATACCGATCACCTCCCCGCCAGTAGATGTAGAACACCACCCCCCACACAAACCAAACCATCAGCATGGCCACCCAGACCATGCCGGCTCGGTACTTGCTAAAAGCGAAGTTATCCCAACGGTCTATGATCTCAAACGCGATCGCCGCCCCACCCGTGGTCAACAGCATCGCCATGAACCCCGCGGCCACGATCGAGGTTGTCATCGGCCGCCCTACTTTCGCTAGGTGGATCGCCCACCCGCCACGAGGGCGCAAGAAGAACCACTGCAAGATCAACAGCCACCCCAATAGCACCGGGCCATCGATATACATCGACCAGGGTTTAGGCACCCCTAAACCATCAGCAACAACCCCTGCCCACATCAAGGGCGTGCCGATCAACCCCCACCGGTTCGCGTCGTCATCCGGGAATACCACCCACCACGCCGCGACCAACCAACACACCAGCCCCCCGGCAAGAAGCCCCCATCGCAGCCGATTGGCGATCTTCTGGGCTTTCGTCATCGCCGCTTCACCATGGTAGGATCATCTCGCGCTTCGCCTTTAGCCGATAGGCTTACTGTGCCGTTGTCTAGCCGTTGTCCAATCGCCATAACCTTCTAAAATACAAACCATGAGCACCCTCGACACCCCCCCTACCGACACGACGCAACAGACCTACCGCATCCAAAGACCCGAAGGCGCCCCCCCGCCTCCAGAATTGGACCCAGGTCAAGACCCCACCGAGCAGGCCGACGTGCCCACCGAGGAGATGCTCGTGAACATGGGCCCGCAACACCCGTCGACCCACGGCGTGCTGCGCGTGGTGCTGCGCACCGACGGGGAGATGGTCCTCGAAGCGATCCCCCATATCGGGTACCTGCACCGATGTGCCGAGAAGATCGGCGAGAACGTCGCCTACTACCAGTACATCCCGTACACCGACCGCATGGACTACCTCGCCGGCATGAACGAGAACTGGGCGTACTGCCGGGCGGTCGAGGAGCTAGCCAGCATCGAATTGCCCAAACGCGCCGAGTGCATCCGCGTGATCATCAGTGAGTTGAACCGCGTCGCTTCGCACCTGGTCTCGTTCGGGACGTACGGCCTGGACCTCGGAGCGTTTACCCCGTTCCTGTACGCCTTCCGTGAACGCGAGTACATCCTCGACCTGTTCGAGATGGTCTGCGGGGCGCGGCTGACGTACTCTTACTTCACCATCGGCGGCTCGACCCACGACCTGCCCGACGACTTCCTCGACAAGCTCACCGAGTTCCTCGACTACTTCGAGCCCAAGATCCAAGAATACAATAACCTGCTGTCGTACAACCATATCTTTGTCAAGCGCACCGCCAACGTCGGAGTCATCTCCAAAGACCTCGCCATCGCCTACGCCCTGACCGGCCCGGTCATCCGCGGAAGCGGCATCCCGTACGACCTGCGTCGCGACAACCCGTATAGCCTCTACCCCGATCTGGAGTTCGACGTGATCACCGGCGAAGGCGAGGTCGGCACGCTGGGCGACTGCTGGGACCGCTACATCGTGCGCATGAAGGAGATGATCGAAGCCTGCAAGATCATCCGCCAGACCATGAAGATGATCCCACCCCCCGGCGACGGCGAAGGCCAATACCGCGTGAAACTATCGCGCAACTTTAAACCCGCCGCGGGCGAGGTGTACGTCGAAACCGAAAACCCGCGTGGGGTGTTGGGCTTCTACCTCGAATCCCAAGGCGGCCCCATGGCCTACCGCTGCAAAGCTCGCGCCGCCACGTTCTGCAATCTATCCGTTCTCAACGAGATGTGCCGCGACGTGCTCCTGGCCGATGTCCCCGCCATCATCGGCTCGATCGACGTGGTGATGGGGCAGGTGGATCGGTAGAAAGCTCCACGAATCCCCTCCACCGCCCACAGCAAGCCGCGACCGAGCTTGAGGCAATGTGGCGCTGTGGCGCTGCCATGTCAACATGACTGGTCTTGGATACCTTGCTAGTCGATCGGCTCTCCTGTGATGGTATAGAACCGGTCCTCAGCGATGACGTAGACCTCTAGCCGGTGAGCGTCGCTGTTCCAAAACTGCATGACTTTTTCGTGTTCGTCTACGCTGCGGGCGTATTCCCGGATGCTTTCGTGAGACTCGGCTGAGAAGGAGATGTAGGGCGGGTCGACCCCGCCTGTGATGGTCGCCTTGCCCACGACGTGCAGCTTGCTTTTGGGGTCGCTGGTCCCGATACCGACCCGATCTGGCGACGTGCCGCCGCCCCTGCCCGTAACGGTAATCACGTCGCTGTTGTAGCTTTCATTTCTGACAACGAGTCGTGCACCGCCCGCCCCGTCATTGTCGTTCGTGGCCCGGATGCTGTAGTTCTGCGTCCCGTTGCCGCGTGAGTAAAGAAACAGCCGGGGACTCCCGTTGTATTCTGCCTTGATATCACCTGCGACGTCGAGCCTCGCGTTGGGGTCCTCTTTCCCGATGCCGACGTTGTTCCCCAGCGGGTTAAGCGATAGAGGCTCTCCATTGTGTGATTGAACAAAACCATATGAAGCGGTTCGACCCAGCAGCATAAACTCGTCACCACGCATGGTCGTAATCTCGAGTTGGGCCTGGTTGGCGTCCGTCGGCGCGGGGCCTTTCACCTGTAGCTTCCTTCTGGGGGCCGTGGCCCCGATCCCCACGTTGCCGCTATTGGCGATCACGACTTGCGGCACGTCGGTACCCCCGAACGATGTCATGAAAAGCAGGTCGTTGGTGGCGCCGTGGCGGTAGAAAGCCCCACCGAATACCGTAGGGGTGCCCTGGAAAAAAATCCCCGAATAGAGCCCGGTATTCGACGCTTTGATCATGATCCGCGGTTCGAAGTTGGCTGTGGATTCGAGGTGTAGCATCGACAAAGGGTTCGTCGTCCCGATACCGATCTTCTGTCCGAACAATCCGGTCCCGTCGATGTTGATATTCCCCTGTTCGGTAATACCCGGGGTCGCTGGCTGGAGGGTTACGGTCTGGGCAATGGTCGGCTGTGTGGTCCGCCAACCCACGACGGTTGCCCAAGACAGCATGACGACAAACAGCAAGGTCCTTGGTTGGGTTCGCATGGGATTCTCCTTTCACTCATTGATGTACACACGCTCCCGAAATGGGCACAACGCCCTTCGCCATGCCCAGAAACATCACTAGTTTGTTGATGCCCGCTACACACCAGCGGGTGAAGCTGTACACGACTGGAGAGTGACGACCACAGCAGTGGTCAACATCTGGCGTGTTATCCACCCGGAGCGATCACGGGTCCATCAATTCAACAAGACCCTGAGACCCTGACAAAGCACACACACCGATCTTTCATGTCCCGACGTTTGCTTTACACCCTGCTACAGAAATCCTAGCACTGAGCGGGTTACAGGTAAAGGAGAAATCAAGGGCACCACCACCCACTGTAATCCTCCCCATTGTCTGAGCGTTTAAAAGTAGTGACTTTGGGGTTCCATACGCTGATCACATTTTCTTTGGCCGCAGGTGTTCTTGAGCCGCAAGGCTCGCTCACAGAGACCGGCGAGGGTCGCGGCTCAAGAATACCGGTCACCGTCGCATGGGCCGCTTGAGCTGACCTCACCCGTCACCACGAGATGGGCCTGATCGCCGTCACCCACAACCTCCTGATTGTCCTGCTCATGAAGCTTTTCTACAGGGCATCCTTGACGTGGATAGAAAAGCGGCCCAGAAGGTTGATCAGCCTTCTGGGCCACGTGGCTTACTTATTTTATGCAGACTGTACGCATCGCGAATCGAGATACGCGTCGAGGCCATATTTGACCCCGAATATTTCCTTCCCGCGTATATCCACCCCGCAGCGTTCTCATCTGGGATAGACTTATGGGTTTATATCGCTAAGAACTACGAAGGGTTGCCCATCACGCATTCTTAGAAAAAATTAACCTCGCCATCGGCACGATCAGATACAGGCAGATCATCGATTTTCAAGCCCGGCGGCGTCCACGGGCAAGCGTCAATCCACCTGAGGCTAGGAGCAGGGCGATCGACGTTGGCTCAGGCACTTCGATCTGGCCGCGGATCTCCCCGCCGCCGTTCGCAACGGTATGGACATTGAAATACAGACCCTCATTTCTCAGGTTGTCGAGCTGGTCCGCCAGCGTCGTGTTGTTGCCCTCGTTACCATCCCAGATACTGGTTAACGAAAAACCGTCGACCTCGGGGGTGATGACTAGCTGGCCATTGGTATCGCTGTTGGGGCTGATGAACCCAAACACCACACCGCCGTTGGTGCCACGAGGGGCCGCGTGGATGTGCATCGCCAAGACGTTGTCCTGATCGTCGCCGGGGGTGAGGCTCCCGTCGACATCAAGGCCGAACACGCGTACGTGGATCTCCAAGGCGTCTTCCGTATCGTTAAGCGTCAGCGTCGCGGTGCCGGTCGCATCGGTTACGACACCACCGCCCGGCTCCTGAGCGCCATCCAAACTGGCAACAAACATTTCCTCCGCAGCTACATCGCCAGCTAGGGAAACACCGATCGCCGCTGCACCAAGACCGATAGCCATCAACTTGTTCATCATTAAACCTCCAACTCGAGAGAGTAGGTGAATAGATGTACCTCAGGAGCGGACGACTCAGATCGCCACGCCTGCACACGCGCAATTTTATCTTGTTATTCTCAACACTTCCTAATCAAGCAGGTCTCACAGGTAAAGCCATCATAACCGACGTGACCTTGAAGTACAAGAGTTTCTAGATCACTTTTTGATTCCCGCAGGGTGATCGTATTAATTCCTGAAACCAAAGCATGGGCGTCCGTTCGAGATCCCTGCCCAATCGGCGTCGACTGGCCATTCACCCCTGACGACGCCCGGATCAAACCCCAACACCTTTACCTCAAAATTTTCGCGTGACGTGACCGTAGCCTTATCAATAGAGCACCGTCGAACCTGTTCCTAAACCTTCCCCCGCTGCTTAAGGCCGTGGATCTTCATGGGCATCCCGAACAGGTCGATGAACCCCCGCGCTGCGGTCACGTCGTAACCGCTCATCGCGAAACTGGCGAGTTTGGCGTCGTAAAGACTCTTGGGCGATGACGACGACACCGCCGTGGCATTGCCCTTGTAGAGCTTGACCCGCACCTTGCCGGTGAGTATCCGGTTGGCTTCATCCATGAAGGTCTGGATCGCCTCGCGTAGCGGGTGGAACCACTGCCCGTAGTAGACCAGCTCCGCGTATTTCAAGGCTAAGTGGTGCTTGATGTGGTAAAGCTCCCGCTCGAGACACAGCTGCTCGAGCGCCTGGTGGGCTTCGTAGAGGATCGTCCCGCCCGGCGTTTCGTAAACACCACGCGACTTCATCCCCACCAGCCGGTTCTCGACCAGCACGGTCTGCCCCACCGCGTGCTTACCGCCGATGTCGTTGAGCCGGGCGATCAGGTCGTGGGGGGCGTACCTCTTGCCGTCAACCGAAACCGGGTTGCCTTCTTTGAAGCTGACCTCGACGTATCGCGGCTTGTTGGGCGCTTTAGAAACCGGCACGGACATCACCAGGCAATCGTCGGGCGGCTCGTTGGCCGGGTCCTCGATCGGCCCGCCCTCATGGGAGATGTGCCACAGGTTGCGGTCGCGCGAGTAGATCTTCTTCTTGGACTGGTCGATCGGGATCTTGTGCTTTTTGGCAAAGTCGACCGCGGCTTCTCTGCTGGTAAGCTCGAACGATGGGTCCTTCCATGGGGCGATGATTGCCAGCTTCGGGTCCAGGGCCATGTACGTCAGCTCGAACCGCACCTGGTCGTTTCCCTTGCCGGTGGCGCCGTGGGCGACGGCGTCGGCCCCGGTCTGGTGGGCGACGAGGACCTGGTGCTTGGCGATCAGCGGCCGGGCGATGCTCGTGCCCAGTAGGTAGTCGCCCTCGTAGACCGCGTGGGCGCGGAGCATGGTGAAACAGTAATCCTTAGCGAACTCCCGGCGCAGGTCTTTGACGATCACCTTGTCGGCACCGCTGGCTAAGGCTTTTTTCTCGATGTTCTTTAATTCATCGCCCTGCCCCAGCTCCGCGGCGAACGCGACCAGCTTCACCCCCGGGTATCGCTGCTTAAGCCACGGCAGGATCACGGACGTGTCCAGCCCACCGGAGTAGGCGAGCACGATTTTCTTCGGGTTCGATGGTTTGGGCATGTGAAGTGGATCCCCTACAGGTTTTGGAAAATTAGACGATCGGACATCATAACACGGCGGCCTGAAGGTTGAAGCCCAAGACCATAGCAGGCTTGTTTCCAAGCTTCGACGGGGGTGCACCCGTCAAGGACCTTCATGGGGGTATGGTTGATGAGTCGATCATCTGCTCGACGTGCGCCCCCTGGGCGTCGGTTGTATAGACACCGTGACCTTGACGAGATCGGTGTCCTTGAGGAAGGTACGACGGACGAGCCGGTTGCCCTGCTCGTTCGCGCCGCACTGCCAGGGGGTGCGGGTCACAAGAGAACACGGGCAGACCGGTATGGGCGGTGAAGCTTGAACGCATCGTGTATCAAAAGTGCCACGTCGGGCACGCGCAGGACACCGAGAATGTCTCTGCCGCGTACATGAGTGATGCCGCCATTTCATCCGGGATGGTCTATAGACCTCATCCGTCGAGGACTTGAGCATTATCAGAGGTCTGAAAGTAGAGCGTCAGGAGCGTTTTCAGTTCTACCTTGTGAGTCGGGGTGGTGTATTCAATGAAGTCGCGGATTGTTAAGTCACCCTGCCCGAAATTTAAACCGTGGTGGAGCACCAGTTCCCCGGCTACCGCATCAATAAACCCTTGTTAAACCTCAATATGCCCTAAAGGCAGGGGCACGAGTCATTCTAGGGGCCATTCTTTATCGGATCACCGGCCTTTAGACCGATGTTTCTTATCGTCATGCGCGGTGAGTTGGTTCACGATACCATGTGACGTAATAGCTGATTAAATCATGGCTAAGAGAAAAAACAAGAGAGCGTCTACACCGAAATCGGCCCATCGTTTTATCGGACTGTCGTGGCTGATTCTGTCAGGGGCTTGGCTTCTGATTGTCGCGAGCCTGGTCAGTTACGATCCGGCCGACCGGCCGGGGCATGCGGTGGCTCCCTATAACGAAGTCACAAGCAACTGGGTGGGGATCGTGGGGGCTTGGATCTCCCACAAGCTGTATCTGATGGTTGGGCCTGGGGTGTGGGTGACGTTGGTTGGGCTGCTTGTCTTCTTGCTGGTGACCGCGGGAGGACGCACGATCAATCAGCTGATCCTGCGGCTCTTAGGGCTGGTCATGATGAGTGTCAGCGGTAGCGCGATCATAGGTTTCGGGTTGCCTGATCGGTGGGTCGCGGCGATGCCCGGGGCGTGGAACCAGCTGTGGCCCAGCGCCGATGGCGGGCTGTTAGCGATCTATATCCATAACGAGCTGACCGTTCGTTTCGGTTGGTTGGGCACAATGATTATCCTCACCATCGGGTTGGGGATCGGGGCGATCCTCACCGCCGACCAGGTGGTCGGGGCGGTTCCCAAGTTCTTGAAAGCGATCCTGACAGCGCTCGGGCGTTTAAAAGCGCCGCTGCCTGGGGCACAGACAGTATCCGCCGTGATGGGCGGGATCGCAGGCTTGATCATTTGGCCGGGGAAGTGGGCGCTAGCGACAGGCAGAACGGCCATCGCGGCCCGGTCTGAGGCTGATCCCCCAAGAATCCATAAAAAACCCCGCCGCCGACGTATCGACGACCCGATCGATGAGGAAACGGGTGGGTTAGGCGCGACCGAATCGTTCGACCTGGACCTGGGCAAGCGATCAAGACGCAAACGCGGCCGGCGTCAGGACGAGGAGTTAGACGAGATTGAAGATGAAGAAGTCATTGCTGAGATCGACGACGAGATCGATGAAACTCTTTCGGAAGAGACCACCGAAGCCGACGGTGACGAAATAGATGAAGCCGACGATTTTGACGCCCCCGGCGCATACGTCGATTCACGACAAGCGTTCGATCCCGATGAGCTGCGGGCCAAGATCAAGAAGCTGCCGATCAACTTCGCGCCCAAGTCCAATCCGTCGTCGCAGCCCATGCGCGAGGTCGACCTATCTGGGTACGAATTCCCGAGCCTGTCCCTGCTAGAGGAACCCGAGGGGGGTTTTACCGAGGAAATGGAGCGACTGGTCCGTGACCAGGCGGTGGCACTCGAATCAGCATTGCAGCAGTACCGGATCGAGGGCGAGGTCGTGGGGATCGATTCGGGTCCGGTGATCACGCTTTATGAGGTGCGCCTGGCACCGGGCACGAAGGTCGCGTCGATCAACAGCATCTCCAGCGACCTAGCACGGGCGTTGCGTGCCCACAATATCCGCGTCGTGCCCAACATGGCAGGCAAGGACACGGTCGGGATCGAGGTGCCCAACCTCAAGAAAGAGCGGGTACGCCTCAAAGAGTTGATGACCGCCAAACCCGAAGCGACCCGGAAGATGAAGCTGCCGATGTTCCTGGGCAAGAACGCCTCGGGCGAGCCGCTGATCGCCGACCTGGCCTCGATGCCCCACATGCTGATCGCCGGCACCACGGGGTCGGGTAAATCGGTGTGCATGAACAGCATCATCATATCGTTCCTGTTTACCAAGCGGCCCGACGAGCTCAAACTCGTGCTGGTCGACCCGAAGATGGTCGAGATGAGCATGTTCCGGGATATCCCCCACCTGATGTGCCCGGTGGTGACCGAAATGGGCCGGGCGTCGGCGATCCTCGAGTGGGCTACGACCAAGATGGACGAGCGGTACGAGCTCCTGGCCGAAGCCGGGGTGCGCGACATCGCGGGGTACAACAGCCTTGAATGGGAGGAGCTGCTCGAGCGCATGGCCCCCGATACCGTGGCCGAAGAGGCGCGGATCCCCAAGAAGCTGCCGTACCTGGTGTTCGTAATCGACGAGCTGGCCGACCTGATGATGACCAACAAAGAGGTCGAGGGGTTCATCGTGCGGTTAGCCCAGAAATCCCGCGCCGTGGGGATGCACCTGATCTTGGCGACCCAGCGGCCACAGGCGAATGTGGTCACCGGATTGATCAAATCGAACATGCCGTGCCGGGTGAGCTTCAAGGTCGCTTCGAGCATGGATTCGCGGATCGTGCTAGATCAGAAGGGCGCCGAGCTGTTATTGGGCCAGGGCGACATGCTGTTCCTGCACCCGCGCACCAGCAAGCTCACCCGCGCCCAGGGCACGCTGGTCGACGACCATGAGATCCGCTCGTCCGTGAAGTTCCTCAAGACCGTCGCCCAGCAGAACTTTGAGCCCCAGCTGGTGCAGCTTAAATCGGGCGGCCTCGTGGACGGCGATGAGGAGCGTGACCCCTTGTTTGACAACGCGGTCGAGATCATCATCCAGACCAAACGTGGCAGTGTGTCGCTGTTGCAACGGCGGTTAACCATCGGGTACTCCCGGGCGTCGCGCCTGATCGAGCAGATGGCCCAGGCCGGGATCATCGGCGAGTACAAGGGCTCGCAGGCCCGCGAGGTGAACATCACCCTCGAAGAGTGGGACGCGATCAAGGCCCAGGCCGCCGCGGACGCCGAGGCGGGTGATGAGCCCTTCGTGACCGGTGCCGGGGACGAAGAAGAAACCGACCCCGAATTTGACGATGATGCCGATATTGATGCCGCAGCCCGCGACGAAGAGGAAGAGGAAGAGGAAGAAACGGTCGAGGCGGCGGGGTGAGCGCCAGCGGGTTCTACACCTGGCGAGCCAGGCCCATGTGCGATCAGGCGGCCCGTCGCGGGAACTGGCGGAGGATGAGCGGCAAGGGCCACTGTGACGACAACGCGATCTCCTGCCGCAGCCGACCCAAACGCCTACACGATCCACCCGATTCCTTATGGCACTGTCATGTCAGGACGCAGGGCCGGGGAATAACGCCCCGTGTTCTTCTGAGTTAGGCCGGCACAGCGCGATCAATTGATCAATTTTTTCCCGCGCCTCTTCGACAGGATCGTCTCGGGACGCTAGATCCGATAGATCCTGAACCAGGGTCTCGATCTGATCCAGGCCATGCTCCTGAACCGTCTGCATTAAGCTGGAGATACCTTCATCAAGAGAGCGCGAGTTGCCGGTCTCTAACAAGTGGCCGATCTCTTGGACCTGTTGCTTGATCTGGTTGACCAGACTTTCATCGACCGGCGGACGGGTCACGAAACTATCGCGTTGAGTGGGATCCGTAGGCGCCGATCGGTCGATGTTTTGTGGGTCGCCCGCCGCTTGTGCAGGCTCCAGCGAGCTGGACGCCGGCGGGGCCGGTGACGATACCGGGGCGTTGTCGTGGGCAGTCGGATCCGTTTCGCCTGAGGACCGGGCGATGTGTAGATGCTTCGCGGCGGTCTGGACCAGGGCTTTCATGTCAATCGGTTTTGTCGCAAAATCATCGCACCCCGCGTCCATGCATTTCTTGCGGTCACCGGCCATCGCGTGGGCGGTCAGGGCCACGATCGGACGGGTATACCCCTCGCGACGCAGCTGGGCGGTCGCGTCGTAACCGTCGAGCTCGGGCATCTGCATGTCCATGAAGACCACGTCAAACGGCTGGCCGCTTTGATTGGCATCGGCGATTTTTTCGCAAGCGACCCGGCCGTTCTCGGCGAGGGTGACCTCGGCCCCGGCCCGCTTGAGGACGAACGAGATGAGCCGCTGATTATCCGGCCCGTCTTCGGCCAAGAGGATCTTAGCCCCGGCCAGAGGGTTCTTGCCATGGGGGACGGCCATCTTCTGGCTGGACTTTGGCTGATGGGATGCGGCGGCCTCGGCGGAGTCGATCATCTTAACTGCCTCCAAAGGCCCCGTCTCGACCGTGATGGTAAACGTACTGCCCTTTCCGTGTTCACTGGCGATTGTGATGTCGCCCCCGAGCATCTTGGCCAGCCGCCGGGAGATATCCAACCCCAGACCGGTGCCCCCGAAATTACGGGTCGTCGAAGTGTCGGCTTGGCTAAAGGGTTTGAACAGGCGGCTGATCTGATGGGGGGTAATCCCGATGCCGGTGTCGATCACCTCGATCTGTAGCAAGGGTCGGCCGCCGTTGCTTTCACCGTTCAAGGTCTCACAGACGACGCGTACCCCGCCCTCGTTCGTAAATTTGATCGCGTTGCCTATCAGGTTCATGACGATCTGCCGCAGGCGGGTGGGGTCGCTGCGGATCGTGGTCGGGACGGGGCCGGTAAACTCGGCCGTGAGGGTGATGTTCTTTTCCTCGGCCCGGTGGCGGACCAGGCCCAGGACGTCATGAATGATCTGTTGCGGGCTGCACTCGATCTGTTCGACGGTCATCTTCCCGGCCTCGATCTTGGACAGGTCGAGGATATCGTTGATGATCGACAGCAGGTGCTGGCCGTTTTTCTGGATGGTGTTGATGTTGGCGACGCGCTGCGGGGGGGCTTTCTCGATCCCGTCTTCTTGGAGCAACAGCTCGGCGTAACCGAGGATGGCGGTCATCGGGGTGCGGATCTCGTGGCTCATGTTGGCCAAGAACTCACTCTTGGAGCGGTTGGCCTGCTCGGTACGCTCGAGGGCTTCGCGCAGCTGTGCCGTCTTCTTGGCGACCTCTTGCTCGAGCTGTTTGTTGTGTTCTGCCTGTTCCTTGAGGCGCTGCTCGCGTTCCTCCAGCGCTTCGGCCATGATCTGGCTGTACGTCTTTTTGATGGTGCCGCACTCGGCCTGGAGCTGCTTGACGCGGGCTTGTTGCTGGGCGCTACGGTTGTAGGCGTCGATGGCCCGCAGCGCGAGTTGGGCGCAACAAACCAGCACGGACCGGGCCGACTCGAACCACTCATGGTCGGGCGATCGGGACAGCAGGCCGCCAAGGGTAGCCGGGCGTCCGTCGGGGGCCTCGACGGCTATCGCGAACCCGTGCTGATCGGAGGCGCTATCGGTCCAGAAACGTAGGCCCCGATCGCACAGCCCGTCCGCAAACAGGGGGGCGAGATCGAACGCTCGTCTGGCCCCGGTCGGTGGGGCGTCGCCGAAGATGCTGATCGGCTGATGCTGCTCGTTGGCGACCCAGAGCAATGCGGGCTCGAACCGAGTTAGCGACGCGCTCACGCTCTGCAGGGCGCCCGAGGGATCACCCGGGATATCAATCCGGCTATAGAAAGCGTCGATGTCCCCAAGAATATTTTGATCGCCGCTCATAACTTAAACAGGGCCTCATTCGCTTTAAACTCTTCATCCAGATCGGTCGCGATGACCTTAACGTCTTCCTTGTTAAGCCCGAGCTTATCCATCGACCAGGGGGTGGCGCGCAGCAGGTTCTCCCCAATTGAGGGGATCCCTTTGAGCGTGCAGAGGATATTCGCCAAGACGACGCAGGCGATAATGTCCTCGTACGGCCCGCGGTAGTTCTCGGGCATGTGGTGGAACCGCATCGTGTCTCGGGCTTCGTCGGGGAAGCGCCACGCCTCGGCCACCCGGGCGCCGATCTGAGTGTGGTCGAAGCCCAGCACGTGCTGCTCCATCTGCGGCAGCGTCTGACCGGGCGTGAGGTGGCCGAGCATGTACACAAACCCATCATGGACGTATTGATCTTCGAGGATGATGCCCAGATCATGGAGCAAACCCGCTAGGAAGACCTCTTCAAACGCGGTGATCTTCTGCCTGGCCGCGATCATTTTTGAGGTCACCGCCACGGAGACCAGGTGTTGCCACAAGGCCGAGCGGCGGTACTTACCGATCTCCTGGTCTTTCTTGAACACCTCGCTGACCGACGCGGTCACGGCCAGGTTCCGCACCTGCTTGAATCCGAGGTAGCTGATCGCCCGCTGGAGGCTCGTAA
The DNA here is from genome assembly GCA_965224205.1 of Phycisphaeraceae bacterium. Taxonomy (GTDB): domain Bacteria; phylum Planctomycetota; class Phycisphaerae; order Phycisphaerales; family Phycisphaeraceae; genus CBDCYN01. Next base: position 38,474 of record CBDCYN010000025.1, on the reverse strand, counting down.
CCTTATTGCGCAAGCCGAATGCCGCGGAGTTCACACACTTGAGCACCCGGCCGCTCAACGAGGGGTCGCCCTCGACCACGACCCGTAGATCCGCGGCGCCGGCGTCGGGGTCGTTCGCGACCGCCATCACCCGAAGGGCGATGTGCGGCAGGGTCGAGATCTCCGTGACCTGACGAACGATTTTGTCAACCGGGATTTGTTTCGGCACCGCTGCCCCTGACGCTACCGCGTCGGAGTCAGCCGCCACATGAGGATGGGGCATCGGAAGGGCGGTCTCCTTTTGTTGCCCAGGAATCCGAGGTCGACCAACGACCGTTGTAAGATTCTTCGGCTGGCGGGGCTGGACACTGAAGCTCGCATGAGGTGCCCCCCCGCTATCCGCAGTCGTTCTGCATAGAAATAGAAAGGATCGATGCCGGCTCTGTCTGCGGGCTGCCAGCCCACCGCTGGGGCTTGGGAGGACATCTACGCTTGTTCAGGCCCCCCATCTGCTAACGACAACCTATCGGACACCCGCTCGGCGGTGACGGACAGAAGGGTTATCGGGTGGGGCTGCCCGTCATCGTCACAGAGTAGGCGAAAACGACAAGTAACGACTATTGGCTACCAAAAGATCGGCAGTTTCTCGAGAGGCTTCCGGCGAGTGGTCGAAAAGTCAACTAGATTTTTCGAGCTCTGTGACTATACTACGGGTAACATAAGGCTGCCGGACATAGGGCGATATGGGGACCGGGTTTAGGGTGTATAGACGTCTCGCGTACCCTAATACCGCGTCGGGGATGTATGGGACACATTTAGACACCGAAAAATTCCTTGCTATGTACCCGATTCACCGGGCATTTTCTTCTAGATGGGTCGATCAGGGATACCGCCCATATCGGTTTCGTCGCCTAAACGTTGAGATGGATCGTCACCATTCCATGGATCGTAGTTGCGGATTCTTGTTAGCGAAGGTGTGAGTATGTCTGTGCGAGAAAGTTGCAAGCGTTGGATTATTCGTCAAGAAATCATCTTTCGGATCAAGCGGCGAAAAAGGGTCGGTCCACCGTCGAATCTACCGCTGATCGAGCCGCTTGAACAGCGGACTTTAATGAGTGGTGAAGGGCTATACGGCCCGCCCGTGCCCGAGGGCTTTTCCTGTTCCTGCCCGCTGGTGGCGTATCAGGCGTCGGCCACCGGGCGCTTGGTCCATGAGCTGGTCAACAACTCCCCGGTCCTTATCGATCCGGGCCTGCCCAATACCGTCACCTCGCAGATCCAGGTCGGCGGGACGGGCGGTATGGTCAGTGACGTCAACGTCAGCGTCGATATCGCTCATACCTACAACGCGGACCTTATCGTGACGCTCATCAGCCCCACGGGGACCCGTGTGGAGTTATTCAACGGGGTGGGTGGCTCAACCAACAACTTCACGAACACGACACTCGATGACGAGGCGACGGTACCGATCGGGGCTGGGGCGGCGCCGTTTACCGGGGTGTTCCAGCCCCAGCAGAGTCTTTCGCAATTCGGTGGCGAAGATCCCCACGGCACCTGGACGCTGGAGATCCAAGACATCGCTTTCCAAGATGGCGGTGCGCTCAAACAGTGGTCGCTGGAACTGGTCACCAACGGCATGGGCGTGTCGGACGACGCCCTTGTCGCGTATTGGGATTTTAACGATGCCCAGGGCGAAACAGCGGCTGATCAATCGAACCAGGGTGAAAACCATACCGCGCAGCTGCTCAACGGGGCGGATTGGAATGCCTTCGGATTGGACGGGGCACTGTCCCTCGACGGCCGGGCGGGGATGGTCTCTGTCCCCAGCTCATCGAACCTGAATCTGAAGACCATTGAGCAGCGTACGATCTCTTTATGGTTCTACGCCGGCGACGCGTCCCTCCAGAAGAGACAGGTGCTTTACGAAGAAGGCGCCCATGTCCGTGGCCTTAATGTCTACCTCGATAACGGCCATGTCTACGTCGGCGGGTGGAACGTGCCCGAAGAAGAGACCGGCTGGTCGGGCACGTATCTAAGCACGCCCGTTGACTCGGGGCGCTGGCACCATGTCGCTCTGGTGCTTGATGCCGTCGATACCGTTTCCGACAACGCCCTGACCGGCTACCTTGATGGCCAGGCCTTTGGGCAAGGCGCCGGGTCGATGATCTTGCCCCACTCGGGGGACATCGGGATCGGCAAGATCAACGGCAACACGTTGTTTCACGACGGCGTGCGCAAAGCCGTGACCGGTTTTTCGGGATTGATCGACGAAGTCCGCGTATACAACAGGGCGTTATCGCCGGGTGAGATCGCGAGTTTGGCCAGCCTCTCCTTGGCCGATCCCGACACGTCGTCGCCGCAACCGCCCCCCCCACCGCCCACCAGTGAGTTTACGATTGAAGTCCGTTTTACGGATACCAGTCTCTCGGATGAATACCAGACGATCTTCCAGAGCGCCGCGGACCGATGGTCGCAGATCATCCTCGGCGATATCCCCGACATCATGACCTCGATCGGGCTCGTGGATGACATCGTGATCGACGCGCGCGGGGTGTTCATCGACGGCCAGGGGGGGATCCTCGGGTCAGCCGGTCCAACCCAGCTGCGTCCCGGTTCGTTTTTGCCCGCACGCGGCAGCATGCAGTTCGACTTAGCGGACCTGGATAACCTCGTGTCCAACGGCAGCCTCGAAGACGTGATCCTCCACGAGATGGCCCATGTCATCGGCATCGGGACGATCTGGAGCAGCCGCGGCCTGCTCCAGGGCGCCGGGACATCCAACCCCGTATTCATCGGGGCCGCGGCCCAGGCCGAGTATGCCGAGATGTTCGGGCTTAGCGACCCGACCCCGGTCCCGGTGGCGAATACCGGGGGTGGGGGCACGCGCGATTCCCATTGGCGCGAATCGGTTTTCGGCAACGAGCTACTGACCGGGTACCTGAATTCTGGTTCGAACCCGATCAGCCGGGTCACGATCGCTTCTTTGGCGGATATCGGGTACGAGGTCGATCTCGACGCCGCTGATGCCTACACCCCGCCCGGGCTGTTGACCCAGAACCTGGGCATCTTAAGCGGCCCCGCTTCGCTACCGGGCGGTGATCTCGATGATGAGATCGTTTTACGGCCCGCCACGGTCGTGCTGCCCGAAGAGAGCTTGGTCTGATCGTGACAGGCTCTTTTGAGGAATCGGGGTATGATAGGGCACAATGGACCGTGCCCTAAAAGCTATTGCCCAGAAAATCCACGCCGGACAGCGGATCAGCGCCGAAGACGGGCTGACTCTGCTGCGTTCACGGGATCTGTGGTCGGTGGGTCGGATGGCCGATCACGTGCGACACCGTTTGCATGGCGATATCACGTATTACAACATCAACCGGCACCTTAATTACTCCAATATCTGCGCGTTGAGCTGCATGTTTTGCTCGTTTTATCGAAAAAAAGACCAAGAAGGCGCCTACGAGTTGGGAGTGGAACACATCGCCCAGCAGGCCCGGCTGGCGGTAGAAAGCGGGGCCACCGAGCTGCATATCGTCGGTGGACTTCACCCTTGGTTGCCGTTTAGCTACTACACCGACATGCTTACCGCGATCCGGGAGGGCGCCCCGTCGCTGCATGTCAAAGCATTTACCGCTGTTGAAATCGTACACCTAGCGAGGATCGACAAGCGGCCGCGGGATATCGAGGGGGTGCTGCGTGATCTGCGGGACGCGGGTCTGGGGTCCCTGCCCGGCGGGGGTGCGGAGGTATTCGACGACCGTGTCCACGATGAGGCGTTCAAGGGCAAGATCCGTTCCGACCAGTGGCTGGACGTCCACGAGGCCGCCCACCGGATCGGGCTATCGTCCAACGCGACGATCTTGTACGGCCATATCGAATCCCCCGAAGACCGCATTGAGCACCTGTGTATGCTGCGGCGGGCTCAAGACCGGGCGATCGATCAGCGGCTGCCGGGCCGGTTCCAGACGGTGATCCCGCTGCCATTTATCCCCGATAACAGTGAGCTTGAGCACCTCCCCGGCCCCACCGGCCTTGAGGACCTGAAGATGCTGGCGGTGTGCCGGCTGATGCTCGACAACTTCGCGCACGTCAAAGCGTTCTGGATCATGCAATCTCTGGAGCTTAGCCAGCTGGCGTTGCACTTCGGGGTCGATGACATCGACGGGACGGTCGTGTGGTACGACATCACCAAAGCCGCAGGGGCGGGAACGCACCAAGAAGTGACGGTCCGGCAGCTGCGACAAACGGTGGTGGAAGCGGGTTTCGAACCGATCGAGCGGGATACCCTCTACCGACGCGTCACACGCAGGGGCGCGTCGTGGACGGTCGAGGCCGACCTCAACGCTGCCCGGGTGTAAGCTGCGTCATCCCGGCCGTCCATCACGCTCTCGATGGACGTTACTCCACCAAGCGCAGCCGGCGGTGCGCGGCGATCTGGAGAAAGATTTTGTTAAGGTCTTGAGCCACCTGTGCCACGGACCCGCTGACGGGCACATTGAAGTGCACCCCGTCACTTAAATCGGCGATATCTTGCATCAAGGCCTGGTCGGCGTCGGCCCCGAGGCTGATCGCGAGGATCGGCAGCCCGTCGTCACCGGCCATCTGGGCCTGAACACGGGCGAACTGCCCGCCGACGGCCTCGTCCGTGGGGCGGTTGGCTTTGCCATCGGTAAGCAGGACGATCAGCCTAGGGAACGTGTTGTTGCGACCATTACTATTAAGCTCGTCGCGAGCGACCTTGATCCCAGCCCCAATATTGGTCGACGTGGTGTAGTGGCCGGCCTGTCGGTGCACCGTAATATCTTCGATCACAGCAAGGTCTTCGGTCAGGTGTGATTCTAGAGTCGCCTGACCCCCGGAAGAGGTATACGTCGCCAATCCGACAAAATCATGGGCGTTGGCTGCCCGCAGGAAATCTAAGAAGAGGATCACCGCGTCCTTGACGATGGTGATCGGCTGCTCGCTGGTCTGCCAAAGGACCGGCGTCTCGTCGAACTGGGGCTGCTTGGCTTGTAGATAGTTGACAAACGTCAGGTAGCCATAGCGTTTGTTGTAGCCGGTGTTGTTCAGGTGCGGATCGGTCATGACATAATCGATGTAGTCCTCCCAGCTACCGGCGGGGAAGGGATATGGCTCTAGGTCGAGCCCCAAGGCTGACTTCACCGCCGCGATATCCACGGGGGTGGTGCCCGAATCGATGAACACCGGGTCAAACTGCATCGAGCCATAGGTCGGCGAGCCCATCTCGTTCCAGATCAGAAGCAGGTTCTCCTCGATATCGACTTGGTCGAGCAGCCCGGCGTGGCGCAGCTCGCTGTCGTCGTTCATGGAGCTCGATAGGTCCAGGACCAGCATGATGTCGCGCGACTGAAAGAACGCGGTGGAGGTCACCCTCACGTCCGAGGTCAAAGAGCCGAGGACCTTCCCGAAAAGATGGGCCACCGGGTTGCCCCGCGCCGCGGTAAGATGAGCGGTCACGCGGATCGCGTCGGGGACGACGTCAGGATCGGATTCATCGATCAGGGTAAACGTGCGTGAAGCCTCGTCCCACGAGCCAAACTCAACATCAGAGTCTTCTAGCGTCACGGGCTGGCCGTTGGCGAAATTCGCTGCCGAGTACGCCAGGGCCTGGGTCCTGGCGACGTCGATACCCGCCAGCAGGGAATTTCCACCGGCCAGGGCAGAAGCATTCGCCGCGGCTTTGAGTTCCACGTGGGCATTCAAGAGGTGGCCGAGGTCTACCGCCAAGGCCGTGAACCCGACCATCGCGATTGTTGAAAGCAAGACCCAAGGGATCACCGAGCCGCGACAGCGAGCTGACCGATTTGAACAAGTGTAGTAACGCATGCCTAAATCCGTTGATGAGTAATCGTAAGCCGATACGTCGATGGGTCTACGCCGTGGCGGTCACGTTTCCTTTCGCAGGGTCACGCTAACCGCCATGTCCCCGGTGCCCAAAAGCCCCAATGAGATGTCTGCTTTAGGGACGGTAATCTCAACCGTCACATCGATGTTGCCCGGGATCGCCGATGGCTGCTCGCTGGCTGAAACGGTGAACGATCCGCTTAGAGACGAAAGCCGATCCTGGGCCAGCTGCTCGGCATCGGCGATCGTGATCCCGGGCACCGCCAAGAGGCGAGCCGCATCTGAAGCCGCATGAAGCATGATATTGCGGATATAGAAGACCGAACCGAACTCCATCACTCCCACGAATAGCAGGACAACCATAGGCATAACCAAGGCCATTTCGACCGTTGCTAGGCCCCGATGATGGTTCAATATTGGCTTTTTAGATCTTGGGATGGTCGTCATGGGGTGCATCTCGATCCGACATGATTGAACAAGATAACGGACATCCAGTTTTTTACGTTCATAGTGGTCTACGTCAGCCTACGTCGCTTGCCCCCCTGCAAACCCAATCCACCCCGACGGGGAGACGACCCTTAACAGGCACCGTGCCTTACGCCGATGCGGTGTCCGCAGCACTGCCTGAATCCCCGTCTATTTCGCTTATCTTTATGATTCGATGTAAACAAGATCTTCGATATTTCCTGCACCCAGGACATTCTCTCTACATCATCTATTGATATGACCTTATCGTTATTATACGCAGGTTTGGCGGTGATCAACAGATCAACCCCTGATAAAATGATTCAAGCCGACTCGGATACAGATTCAGGGACAAACCCACCCATGAATCAATGATATACGCAACGCCTTCGAGACAAGATAAAAAATATAAGTTAAGTATATAAATAACAGAAACTTAAATAAATTATTCTTATTCAAGCGGCATAGCCGTTGAAATCTGACCACGTCCAAAGGACATGGTTTATCAGATTGGAATTAACGTCGACGGCACAGAGAAAATTTGATTTTCGATGAACTTTAATTCCTTTTTGCTTAAAAGAAACGCGATCATGAGGCCTCACCTCGTATCTAGAAGATAATCTATTCAGGAGTTACGCCTGTGACCATACGCATCGCCACGTTCAATGTTGAGAACCTTGATAGCGACAACCAGCCCGCGCTCGACGCCCGGATCCAGATCATGCGTCCGCAGATCCAACGGATCTCAGCCGATATCCTCTGTTTGCAGGAGTGTCACAGCCAAGAAGTCAGTGGGCAGCGCCAGCTAGACGGCTTGAACCAGCTCATCGCGGGCACGCCTTACACGCAATTCGAGCGAGCCTCAACGGAAACCACGGACGGCTTCCTCTATGCACAGCGGAATATCGTCACCCTATCGCGATTCCCCGTGTTAGCTCGACAGGTCCGTCGAGACCGAGATGGGCCCCGACCGTCCTACCAGCCATTCACGGCGGTCCCGCCGGATCAAGCCCCCGAGCCGATCGAGTGGGAACGGCCGATGCTCTACACGCCAGTGGACCTCGGCCACAACAGGACGCTGCACCTGGTGAACCTGCACATGAAATCGAAGCTCGCCTCCAATATCCCCGGGCAGAAGGTCGATCATTTTACGTGGAGAACCGTCTCCGCCTGGGCCGAAGGCTGCTTTATCTCCTCGATGAAGCGTGTCAGCCAGGCGGTGCAAGTGCGGCTACTCGTCGACGAGATCTTCGATGCCGAAGGTGACGAAGCGTTGATCGCGGTCTGTGGCGATTTCAACGCCGAAAGCCATGAGGTGCCGGTCACCGCCATACGAGGCCCCGTAGAAGAAACGGGCAACCCCGATCACACGCCGCGTCTGATGATCCCCTGCGAGGCGAACATCCCAGAATCCAGCCGCTTCTCTCTATACCATCTTGGAAAAGGGCAGATGCTAGATCACATCTTGGTCTCCCGGCCCCTGTTCCGATACTTCTTAAAAGCAGAGATCCACAACGAAGCCCTTCCCGATGAATCCGGAGCATTCCGCGACGATACCCGGTTCCCGGAATCGGATCACGCCCCGGTCATCGCCACCTTTAACCTCTAGGCTCTAAACCCACGGCACTTGGTCGACCCGCCGGTCACCCCCCAGGACTAAACGCCCAGCTTTGTTTTACGCCCCACCCGGGATTTACACGCATCGCGTAGATCCTTCGCTCCCGGTCGGTGCCTACCCGGCGGCTGCGGTCATCCGGATGGCCACCGGCAACTGGCGCAACCGCTGCCATGGGCCGATCTGGGGGTGCACCGCGAACAGATCGTGCTTAGAGATCTGTTCGAGCAAACCCAGGTAGATAGCCGCTAGAACCGCGGTAGCTCGCCTCGCCGATGGCTCTAGAACCGAAAACGCAGCCCGCGTCCCACCACGGATCAGGTGTTTAGCCCGGTCGGTCTCGTGCCCGATCAGCCGCTGCCACCGAGGGTCGCCCCCCGTCGTGCCGGTATCAGCGAATCGTTTGAGGTCCGTCTCGGTAAGGCCGAACCTGACCAGATCATCCAATGGCAGCCGCAGCCGGTCTTTGCGGAGGTCCTGCCGCAGGTGAGCCAAGATCAAAGCCAAGCCAAGCCCGGTCCCCAGCGCCGCCGACCGGTGACGACCGGACGGATCTGGGATTGATCCTTGGGACAAGACCCTCACCGCCAAATCCGCGATGGTGCCTGTCGTGCGATCGAGATGGTCGCGGAGCCGGGTCCAGGTCGCGTAACGTCTAACCGACTCCAGATCGACCAACCCATGAACGAAGGTGTCCCACAGCGACCTCGGCAACCCGTATCGATCGGCCACGCGTTTGAACCCATCGAGCTCGGGTTTACCCGTGGGTTGACCGGTGTAGAGGTGGTCCAAGATCGCCATACACACCGCGCGTCGCTGCGACCCGCTGTCGCCCGCTTCACAGCAGCAACAGCTGCTATCGGCCACCGGCTCATCCGTGAAGCGACCGGCAGCGGTTGGGTTAACCGTCGGGATCTGATTCTCGTTCTGGCGCGGCGGCGTTGGGCAGGCGATCTCCAACAACTGAGAACCCACCGCCGCGACACCGTAAAGAGCCCCTCGTAGGGGCTTGGGCAAGAAGTGGCTAGCAAAGAACAGCTCCTGCAGTTCGGCACGACACAACGATCGTGTCGCGCGGAACTGCAAAGACTCTGCACGCCTGTCAGGTGTCGAAACCAGCATGGATGGATGCCTGCTCAGATGACCGAAAGCAGACGCCTTGGCTCCATAAATGACCATGCGTCGTGCCAATCATCGTGCCATTATGTCACCAGGACCGGATATAGCAGGTATCCTGCGCCGGATCAATCGGCGATGGCCCGCCCTGGATCGATCCATGGGGTCATCGCATCGTCACCAGGAATGTGATGGATCGCGGGTTGTCGCAGCCGGTGCACCCGGTTGACCTTTGATCCCGGCTCGTTAGGCGAGATGTGGGACCTCAACACAGGACGATTCAGTCCGCCGCGACACCGCGATCGGCCTACACGGATTCACGGCCCTCAACACTCAAGCTTGATACCAATCTCTTACCCGGCGCTAAGCGGCCAACGAGCGCACGGACCTTAACGAAGCAGATTGCTGGATGGCGTCAAGAAGTGCCCGTCCGGCGCGTTCGTCGGGGCGATAACCCTGGGCGAATCTCCATCCGGCTTGCGACAAGTGGTAGCGATCAGTGGGAGATTCCAGGACCCGCACGCAAGCCGCGGACCAATCGTCTTCGTGTTGGGCGATCAACGCGTGGTGCCCGTGGCGCAACCCCAGAGCCTCGCCGGTCGGTGGGCAGATCACCACCGGTTTCCGCATGGCCATCGCCTGTAAGGCCGATGCCGTGGACGATATAACATCATGACCCGGCACAACAACCGCCCACGCGCCACGCAAAAGGTCTGCCGCCGAGACAGGGCCGTGAGGGCGGGTCGCGCCCAGCATCGCTTGGGGCAACACCCGACCCGTGCGCGACCAGACGCGGCGTCTGAACCCACGTAGCGTCTTGGAGAGGTCGCGGTTCAACCAGTCTCCGTGGAACACGAGAACAGGCGGGCCACCATCACCCTGCCGCTGCGGTGACGTATCGGGGGCCAATGCTTCGGTATCCAAGGTCAACGGCAAGCAAACCACCCGGCGGTCCGGGAATAGACGTCTGTCTCGGGCGGCGTTGATCGTAACGATGTCGCACCCGTTGAGGTCTCCGTGCTCGGTGACGTTTCCCGACACCGGCCGACTCGAGGCGTGACCGATCCGCCATCGCCCGTCCGTATCGCTCGCCGGCTCGCCGCCCAACAGACCAGGGGTAAAGACGTCACAGACCCGACACGACGCGTGGATCTCGCCCATCCGCTTTAACAGCCGAGGGTGCGTGCCCAAAACCACGTCGAATGGTTGGTCTTGGGTCCATGTTTGAGCCCAGTCCAGCACGCCGCGGGCATCGCCGACCGGAGGGGTACGCGTGCCGGCTAGCCAACGGGTCCACCAACTCGGCAGCCACCGTCGCGGCTCATCGATAGCCAACTCCAAACGATGGACCAGCCCCTGCACGGGTCGCCACTGAACGAGGCTGATCGGTCCGTCGACGAGGCTCACGAGATAAACCTGGTACGCGCGGGAAACCAGCCTCAGCAGCTGCCACACACGCATCCGCTCTTGACTGCCCAGCATGTCCGGGAAGCGGTGGCAGATCATCAGCAGTCGGGGCTGATTGGTTTGAAACCACGCGGGCATGGTCGATCCTCCTCAATAAGTCAGCATGAGATGAACAAGGCCATACAGCCGATCATTAAGCGGCTCTGGAGCGGCCCGTCTTGTACGCGTGATAACGGTAGCCGTACTGGTAGCTGTACCGGCGGCGCAGCCGGTTCTGATCGGTGGCGATCAAGCCCGTGACCGGGGCGTTGTAGGTCGCTAGGGTCCGGATCGCCTGCTCGACCAGGGCCCTGGGCGTGCGGTTCATGCGGACGATCATCAGCACGTCATCGCTCTGGGCCCCAACCATCCCGGCGTCGGCGAGGTTCCCGACAGGTGGCGTGTCGACAATGATGTGGTCGTACTGCTTCCGCAGCGTCACTAAGAGGTTCGACATCTGAGGGCTGGCCAAGAGCTGGACGGCCTCGTTGCTGCCACGGCTGCCGGCTTGGAGGAACGAGACACTGCGCCCGTCGACCCGCTGCACCGCGTCGGGGAGCTTAGCCTCGCCCTTGAGGATGCCCAACAGCCCCGGGGACGGCGGCAGCGACATGAGCTTCTTGAATTGCGGCAGGCGCAGGTCCGCCTCGACCACGATCGTCTTGCGGTTGGGAAGCTCCCCGAAGATCAATCCTAGGTTTAGGCTCGTGATCGTTTTGCCCTCCTGGGGTGTGGCGCTGGTGATCGTGTGGGCCACGTGACGCTTCCGGCCCCACTTGGCGATCAGCCCCGTGCGCACCGCCCGGTACTCTTCAGCCATCAGGCCCGATGGCGCGGACAAGGCCACGATCCGATCATCAACAGAGTTTGCTGATAAATCCACGGTTTCGCCACTGGGATCGGGTGGGGTAGGTCCGAACAGCCCAGGCCCGACAAACGAGCGACCTTCATCACCCTCTTCATGGTTCGGGAACACCCTGGGCTCGTTATCGGCTGTGAACCGAAGCACCGGGTGCCCCTCCCTGACAACGGATGACCGGTCCAGCGGGCGATCATCATTGGCGTCAAACTGTGACAGCGCGTCAGAGATGTATCCCATCACATATTCCCCGCGAGGCTAAGCTCGGTTGCGAAACGACCCGATTGTGGTGCCGGCTCATCAAAGCTGGGGATCATGTCCTGGCAGACACGGTGGACCATCGCCGCTGTGATCAGCTTGGTCTCTTGGACGAAACCCAGCAGCAGGCAGTTATCGCACAATTGATTGATTAAACGGGGGATCCCCCCGCTGATCCGGTGGATCTCCCGCACCGCCCCGGGCTGAAAGACGACCGTCGATTCCTGCTGCGATTCCGTATCCCCATCCTCACACGCGGCCCGCAGCCGGTGGAGGATGTACTGGTGGGTCTGCTCATACTCGAACGGGTGCAGCTGCTTCGACATCGCCACCCGCTGCCGCAGCGCCTCGTGGCGGCTATCGCGGACCCTTTGTCGAAGCTCCGGCTGGCCCACCAGAACCACCTGGACCGGTTTGCGCGTCGAGGTATCGAGGTTGCTCAACATCCGGATCGCTTCGAGGGATTCGTCTTGAAGGTTCTGGGCCTCGTCGATCAGCAGGACCACGGGCCGGTCATGGTCGAGATGCTCCATGAGTTTGTGACGCAGGGCCTCGACCAGCTCGTGGTACTCGTCGTGACGATCCGTGACCACCCCCAGCCCCTTGAGGATCTGACGCAGGACCGACCGGGCTGAGTCATGACCCGGGACGATCGGGACGATCGTCGCTTGATCCCCGCAGCGGCGACACACCGCGTGGGCGACGGTGGTCTTGCCGCAGCCGACCTGTCCGGTGATCAGCACGAACCCCTTGCGGGTACGGATCGTGTATTCGATCGCCGCCAGGGCCTCGCGGTGCTGCTCGCTGGCGAAGAAGAACCGCGGGTCGGGGGTATTCTCAAACGGGGGCGATTTGAGCCCGAAAAAATCGAGGTACATCCGTTACTCCCGGGTCGGTTGGGTATGGCTTAGTGGTCCGGAAACCAGGCGCTCTAGGAATTGAGTCGGGTTTTGCTTCAACTGTGTCAGCAGCCCCGGCTTCGTGAGATCGAGGTACAGAAGGCTGGTCATGACCGCCAGCACCGCCGCCATGACCGCGGTGTTCAGGGGGTACAGCACGAGGTTACGAACCCGTCGTGTCTGTCGTTGCCGCTGTGAGATGATTTCACTAACCGAACCTAGTAGCGGGATGTCGACGACCTCAGTGAGCCGATCACTTTCTGAGAACGATTCGTCGCTGCGGTGAGCGAAATAGACGCAGATCCCTCCGGCCGACAGCCCCAGGGCGAACGCAGCTGCCAAGACGTGGGTGATATCAGGCGAGATCGGCCTGCGCAGGGGTCGACACGGCTTAATGAAATCCAGGATCACGCCGCGGTTCCCGGCCTCCGCGGCCAGGGCCATCTGGACCCGACGCAGGTTGCCCTCCCAGAACGCCAGCTGACGTTGGGCCTGCTCGGCTTCGCGCTTGAGCTTGCCGTAGCTGCTGCGGACCGGGAAGAGGTCAGCGGTTTGGGTATTCAATCGCGTGATCTGGTCTTGGAGTGATTGCTGCTGTTGGGTCAGCGAAGCGACACTGGCCTGGGCTTGGGCCAATTGCAGCTCCAAGGCGTCCCGCTTGGCGTTCGAGGTGATCTGCTTCTGGACCACGATTTCGGCTGGGGTGTCGCGGATCTGCTGGTCGATCGCCGCGATCTGCTCATGCAACGCGATCAGCTCCGGGTGCTTGGGGGTCATCCGCTGGATGCCGGTGCGGGTCTCAATCTGTTCTTGGAGCTGGCGACGTTTGGTTTCGAGTCGGGTCAGCTGCGGGTTACGGGCGGTGGTGACCTGCGGAACGGTTTCAGGCAGCTGATCGATCTGCTCGTTGAGCGTCCCGACGAGGGTAGACACCCCTTCCCGCTCTTGTTGAAGACCGATGGCTTGGAGATGGGTCTCGGTGAGCATGGTCTGGAGGCTGCCTGGCTCGTCGGGCAAAAGGTGGGCGTGCTCGATCTCGAAGTTGAGCAGCCGGTTTTCGAGGTCATCGATGACTTTGCGGCTGTGCTGTACCTCGCCGTCGAAAAACGACGCGGTCTGCTTGAGCCGTTTCTCGATCTGTACCCGGGTGCGATCGATATAGTTCTGCACGAGGAGGTTGACCGCTTTTTGGGCCAGGAGGGGGTCCTCATCGACCAGCTCCACGCTGATCCGGTCCAGCTCGCGCGTGGCGATGTCGTGGTGGACCAGGATTTTTTTGCCCAACTCGATACGTAGCTGATCGAAGTCGCCACCCGACGCGAACGGCACGGGGTCATCCGAACCGGCGGCTTGTAGCCCCTCGATCAGCTCGTCGATCGCTGGTTGGCCGGTGACCTCTTCGACGAGCGCTTTACGCGGGTTGGGCAGCGATTCGGGGGCGCCGCGGTGCATGATCTCGGTCATCACCAGATCGGTGCGACGCTCGAAGATCGCCTGGGCTTTGTACTTTCGAGGCACAAGCATCCCGATGGCCAGCACCGTGGCCATGACCAGGAACGTGGGGACAATAAACCGCCAGCGGTACTGACGGATGATCCGCCACGCGTCGAGTAGGACCTTGACTTGGTTATGATCGCGGTTCATGGGTTTCTTGTCGTATCAGGTTTAGCACCACTCGATCGGGCCTATCGGTCCTCTCGGCCGTACGTCGTGCCCACCACGGTTTCTTCGATGTTGGCCGGGCCGCGGACCGTGGCCGAGGCGGGCTGGATCGGCAACAGCAGTTGTTGAAATGCCAGGCCCATCGCGGCCATGCCGTTGGGGGGCACGAAGATGATGTCGCCTTCCTCGAGGACGGCGTTGAGGGTCGTGTCGCCTTGGCGGATCATCCGGTCGAGGTTGATCGTGAGTCGATCGGCATGTTGACCGTTTGAGCCGGGCCGGACCAGCTGGACCTGGGTGGGGTCGGCGAGGCGCGTGGGCTGAGCGGCCGCGAGGGTTTCGAGCACGGTATTAGCCCCGTCATACTTGAACGGGCCGGCGATAGAGACCTCGCCGAAGACAAAGACCTTCTTGCTGTTGAACCCCGTGACCTGGATGGTGATATCGGCGTCTTCGTAGAAATCCTTGGCCAGCTGCTCGACCTCGGCGGCGACCTCGTCCGAGGTTTTCCCGTTGACGTAGAGGGTCCCGACCAGAGGTAGCGTGATCTTCCCATCGGACCGGATCACCTCGCTGTAGCCGTTGAGCTCGGTAACCCTCTTAGAATAGATCCTGATGCTGTCGGGTGGAGCCAGTTTGTACTCCACCGTTGAGACCGTGGACGACGGGTCGCGGAGGAACGCGTCGTAATCCGTGTACCGCTCGGTGCACCCGGTGACGAGCAGCAACAGGTGTATCGCCAGGGCGCCGGTCAACGCCTCGCGTGATACGGGTCGAAGGGTTATAGGTTGGCTGGTCATCGTGGTTCCCGTGTCGCGTTATAGTGAATCCCGGTCCCAGACCTTCGGGATGGTGGCCAACACCAGGCCTAGGTCGTTCCGTAGGCTGCGTTGCCGCAGGTAGCGCAGGTCATAAGCAAGCTTCTTTCGCGCCCCGGCCAGGTCGTTGGTATACCCGTTACGGACCTGGGCTAGGCCGGTGAGCCCGGGCTTGTCGATCAGCCGTCTTTCGAAACCACGCATCGACCGGGCCAGCTTTTCAACGATCTGCGGGCGTTCGGGCCGGGGCCCCACGAGGCTCATCTGCCCCTTGAGGATGTTCCACAGCTGGGGCAGCTCGTCGACGTGGCTCTTGCGCATCCACGCGCAGCCGGGCAGGATGCGCGGGTCGCCGGTGCTGGCGAACCTCGCTTGGCC
This sequence comes from Phycisphaeraceae bacterium, assembly GCA_965224205.1. GTDB lineage: Bacteria > Planctomycetota > Phycisphaerae > Phycisphaerales > Phycisphaeraceae > CBDCYN01. Next base: position 23,117 of record CBDCYN010000025.1, on the reverse strand, counting down.
GTCCGGCTCCGATCGGGGCGTCATGGTCCGCAGTTTGTAGAGGCGGAACAACCATCCGTCGCGCCCGACCCGCCACTGGCTATAGAGCACCGGGCCGCCGTCAGAAAGCTTTATCCACGCCGCGGAGATCGCCAGGAGCGGGCAGCATAAGAAAAGGCCGATCACCGCGGCGGCGAGATCGAATCCCCGCTTCAAAAGGTGGTAGGACCCGCCAGGGCGGTGCCTTGACGGGTTACTGCCTAGAGCAGATCGATGTTGTGGCTGTTTCTTCGACATCGCGGTTATCGGGTCCGACCGTACCGAGACCGGGCATAGCGGTAAACAGGCAAGATATCGTCGTGACGGTGGTCGCACTTAAACGGATTGTGCGTGTTTTACCGTATAAACCGGTTAGATCATTTGAACGGTTTGGTGCGAGGATCAGGGGCGCCCTGGGTTGAGGCGGCTGTGCCCGCGACCCGATGAACCCGATCGGGCAAACCGCCGAAGAACACTTTAGAGACGGGCCGTGACGTGTTGAAACCCTACTTATTTTGGATGGATTCAAGATGAGCCAGCCCATATGGACCGATCGCCAGCGCCGAGAAGCTCGGTTCTATGAACAGTATGCCCAGACCCAGAAGATCGAGGCGATCGATTTCGCCCCGGTCATGGGCGGGCAGCGGCGGCCGTGGAACCCGTACTGGTACGTGTACGACTTCATGCGTCAGCGGTACGTGGGGGGCGAGCAGAAGCTGCTGGATTTCGGCTGCGGGACCGGGATCGCGGCGCTGCGGTTCGCGTACCTGGGCTATCAAGTCGAAGGGTTCGATTTATCCCCGGCCAACATCAAACTCGCCAAGGAGATGGCCGCGGCACACCAGCTGACCGACCGGGCGCACTTCCGAGCCATGGCGGCCGAGCAGCTCGATTACCCTGACGACACGTTCGATCTCATCGTGGGGATCGACATCCTCCACCACGTGGAGATCGAGCCGGCGATCCAAGAAGCGCGGCGGGTGCTCAAGCCCGGGGGGGTCGCGATTTTCAAAGAACACGTCGAGGTACCCGTGATCGACCCGTTGCGGAATACGTCCTTGGTCCGCAGGCTAGCGCCGACCGGGTCTTCCTTGGATCAGCACATCACCGAAGACGAGCGGAAGCTCAACCGCGTGGACCTGGAGACCATCCAGCGTCAGTTTGACCGGGTCGAGACCGAGCGGTTTACCTTGGTTAGCCGGTTGGACCGGCTGCTGCCCAAAACCGCCGATACGCTACGCGGGCGGTTACAAAAGCTTGACTACCGCCTGATGCAGCTGTGCAAGCCGTTGGCGGAGCTAGGGGGCACGGTAGTCTTGATCTGTCATAAAGCTTCATCGGAATCGGCAAGCGGGAACCGGTACGCGGCGTAGCTCCCGGCTCCCGGCGTCGACAGGGAGGCCTAGGAGGACCGCGGGCATCATCGGCCGTGCTTCAACGCGTGGGGTGTGCCTGGGGGGTAAGGCCGATGTCCTTTAACGCCGCTTCCTGGCCGTTGCCGTTCATCCGCCAATACTTGAGCCGCTCGGTGCCCAAGAGCTGGGCCTCATAGCCGTCGTCGGTGTGCCAACGGATGATCCGTCTTGGCGGGGCGTGTTCGACTTCGATGGTCCACCGCGTGTGTTTCTTCCAGTCCATACGGGGTCGGGGGTCTTGTTGGTTGCGATCGATCTGGACCGACCAGGTTTCGACCTCGAAATCGCCAGCGGGCACGGCCAGCCGATGGGTGTCGGCGCTTCGTGATAAGGTCGCCTGATCCCACACTAGGGGAACGTGGCTTAACCGGCAGCTTTGCATCGACCGCAGGAGGGGCACGGCGATCTCTTGGCCGCGGGCCAGCGTGGGGCCGGCTAGCCCTCTTGCCCACAGCAGCAGGGCGTCTTCGGGCAAACCTCTTTTTTCATGCGGTAACCGCTGGTCCTGGTCGGCCTCGCCCTCGAAATAGCTGTGCAGCTGATGGCGGATCTGCTTGTCGTCGAAAAGGATCTGTTGGTAAGCGTGCCCGCACCATTCTTGAGCGCTAAGCGAGGCTTTGGTGACCGACCCTGCGGGCAACGCCCCGACGGGGGTCAGCGCCACGAAGACGCTGGTCATCAGGTTGTAATCGTAGATCCCGGTGGGGAAGTCTTGGACGAGGTTGAGCTTCATCACCGGGAAGACCGTGCCCTCTTTCTGCCCACGGGGCTCGGTCTTGACGCGGGTAGCCCGGTCAAACGACTCGGTGACAAAGATCGCCACGGCGGTGCCGGTTCGCGATTGGCGGTAACGGGGGAAGGTCAGCGCGTAACCGGAAACCTCGGCCTGGCCGTCGCCCCAGTGCTCCCAGAACTCATCCCCAAACCGGGCGGGCTGTTGCCCGGCCACCTGCGCCATCGGACTGGAAAGGATAAGGAGGAAGATGATGAACGACTTCGCTGTCCTAGGGTTTGCGGGGCGCGTTCTTATCCGCGGCCATGTTGAAGATCGAGGCGGACACTTGAGAAGATCAGAGCAAGGGGTTCGCTTCATGAAAGAGGATTTTAGCATCCAAAAATGAATCCGTGACGGGTTGAGGACGCGGTCTTGATGCGTGGTCTGCGTCTCTTGCGTGAACGGTTGGATCGGGTGCGGTCGTCGTTGACAGATCGCGACGCAAGGATGAGGATCTGGCCATGCGGGCGGACTTACGCGTTTGTGTCGACGTCGTCATTTTTGGTGGGGGCGTGGCGGGGTTGTGGCTGCTTGATGAGCTGGTGCGTCGGGGGTACGGGGTGGTCCTGCTTGAAGCCAAGGCTTTGGGTTCGGGGCAGACCGTGGCCTCACAAGGGATTATCCATGGCGGGACGAAATACTCCCTGTCGGGCCTGGTGCCCGGTGCGGCGGAAGCGATCCGGCAGATGCCTGAACTCTGGAAGCGGTGCCTGACCGGGGCAGTTCACCCAGACCTATCGGGGACCCGTTTACGCAGCGATTTCTGCTACCTCTGGCACACGCAGACCTTGAAATCGCGCCTTGGGATGCTGGGCGCGAAGTCCGTGCTGCGCGTAAAGCCTGTGGCATTGGATCACGGCGATCGCCCGGCTATTTTGGGATCGTGCCCCGGCGGTGTGTACCGGCTCGACGAGCTGGTGATCGACCCGGTGAGCATGGTCCGGAGCTTGGCGCAGCCGTACTGGGGTCAGACTTTACGGATCTCTTCTATGGATGAGCTGATTCTCGAACGTGAGTCACCGGGGCGAGTCAAGTCTATTTATCTGATGGAGGGTGCGGAAGAAAGATCATCCGCTTCTTCATCACCGCGTGCCCTTGAATTGTGTCCGCGTCAGGTCGTCTTGACTGCTGGCCGTGGCAATGAGGCGTTACGAAAGAAACTTGGGTTGGAGGGTAAGCGGATGCAGATTCGGCCGCTGCACATGATCGTGGCACGGGGGATCGTCACGGGAGCGCTGCACCGGCTCAACGGGCATTGCATCGATGGCCATAAGACGCGGGTGACCGTCACCTCGGACACCGATTCGGCGGGTAGGCCCATCTGGCAGATCGGGGGGCAGATCGCCGAAGACGGCGTCGAGATGACGCCACAGCAGCTCGTGACGCGAGGAAAAAAAGAACTTGAGGCGGTGCTGCCGGGGGTCGGTTTTGATCGGGTCCAGTGGGGGACGTACCGGGTGGACCGCGCCGAGGCCGCGGTGGCCAGCGGGGCCAGGCCCGACGACCCGACGGTGGTCCAAGAGGGCGGAGTAATCACCGCCTGGCCCACCAAATTAGCCTTAGCCCCGAAGCTAGCCCAGCAGGTGATCCAGTGCCTAAAACCGCCGACCCACGGGGCGTCGATCGATCTTGCTCAACTCGAGGATTGGCCCCGACCCCCGGTCGCGGCCCCACCATGGGAGACCGACCAAACATGGTACGACAACGTCTAGGGCGGTCGCCGCTATGGGTGACCCCGATCGGTTTCGGGGCGTTCAAAATCGGCCGCCACACGGGGACCAAGTACCCCGATGCTTATGATCTACCCAGCGACCGTGAGGCGGAGTTGATCCTCAACACGGTCCTCGACCTGGGGATCAACTACATCGACACCGCGCCGGCGTACGGGTGCAGCGAAGAGCGGATCGGCCGGTTCCTGGCCCATCGCCGCGACGAGTTCGTGCTCTCAACCAAGGTGGGGGAGACGTATTCACAAGACGGCTCGACCTACGATTTCAGTGCCGCGGCGGTGCGACGCAGTGTCACGCAAAGCCTCCACCGTTTGCAGACGGACGTCGTGGATCTAGTGCTGATCCATTCCGATGGACGCGATCTTTACGTCCTCAACGAAACCGACGCGGTCGCCACGTTGACGGCGTTGCGTGACGAGGGCTTGGTGCGGGCGATCGGCTTATCGGGCAAAACCGTCGAAGGGGCCGCTGCTTGCCTGTCGTGGGCGGACGTGGTGATGGTGGAATACCACCTCGAAGATACTTCCCACGAAGCGGTTATCGATGAAGCTGCCCAAAACGAGGTGGGGGTGATCGTCAAGAAAGGGCTGGCCTCGGGGCGTTTACCGGCCCGGGAGGCGGTCCGGTTCGTGCTCGACCAGGCTGCGGTAGGCAGCGTCGTGGTCGGGACCCTCAATGAAGAACACCTCAAGACGAACATCCAAGTCGCGCAGCAGATTAGAGGCGACCAAGAATAATGAGCCCACCCATGGGCCGGCGGAGGTCGGGCCGATACGCATCGCGTCTATCCCACAATTCACAACCCGGTCGGGGCCGCTATACTGCTGCACCATGAAGACGCATCAGGTGGTCCTGATCCCCGGTGATGGTATCGGCCCAGAAGTCACGGCGGTGGTCCGGCGGGTCCTTGAAAAGGCCGATGCGCCGATCAAGTGGGAAGAACACGACGCCGGGTTGGCCGCGCTGACCAAGGGGCGCGACGTCCTGCCCGTGGAAACGACCGAAGCGATCCGTGAACACAAGATCGCGCTGAAGGGGCCGTGCACCACACCCGTGGGCGAGGGGTTCTCTTCGATCAACGTCCAGCTGCGGAAGCAACTGGACCTGTACGCAGCGGTGCGCCCGGTGCGGAACATGCCCGGGGTGACCACGCCTTACGACGGGGTCGATCTGGTCATTATCCGCGAAAATACCGAAGGGCTCTACAGCGGGATCGAGAACACCGTCACCCCCGGGGTGGTGATGAGCATGAAGGTCGCCACCGAGAAGGCATGCACCCGGATCGCGAAATGGGCGTTCCGGTACGCCACCCAGCGAAAAAGACAGCGGGTGACGGTATTCCACAAGGCCAACATCATGAAGATGACCGACGGGCTGTTTATCCGCTGCGCCCAGGAGGTCCACGACCGTGACTACCCCCAGGTCGACCACGACCGGGTGATCATCGACGCGGGGTGCATGAAGCTGGTCCAGGACCCGACCCGGTTTGACATGCTGCTTCTCGAAAACCTCTACGGCGACGTGGTCAGCGATCTGTGCGCCGGGTTGGTGGGGGGACTGGGGGTAGTGCCGGGGGCGAATATTGGTGACGAGCAGGCCGTGTTTGAAGCGGTGCACGGCTCAGCCCCGGACATCGCCGGCAAGGGTGTGGCCAACCCGTTGGCGCTGTTGATGTCGGCGGTGATGATGCTCAACCACCTGGCCGATACACGCGATGCCCCCGGCTGCCGGCAGGCGGCGACCCGGGTCAAACAGGCCTACAACCAGGCCCTGGCCGACGGGCACAAGACGCGAGACCTTGGCGGGGAATTGGGGACCGATGCGTTTGCCGCTGCGGTGATCGAACGCCTAAACGGGTGATGACTGCCCAAGACAAGAATGGTTTTAGCTTCACGTCAACGGCGCGGGTCGGACCGGACGCGAGGCGACTATTTTCACCATGACCACACGACTGAATGTCGTATCACCAATGATATAATGGAGGCCGACCCATGGATATCCGAGATTGGTCCATCCCGGGGTCCGATGGCCAACCGATCTGGGGCAATACCCACCTGCCCGCCAGCGACGGCAAGCCGATCGGGGTCATGGTCCTTTGCCACGGGTTCAAGGGGTACAAGGACTACGGGTTCGTGCCGCTGCTGGCCCAGTCCGCGGCCGACAGGGGGCTGATCGCTCACCGGTTTAATTTTAGCCACAGCGGGATGACGCCGAAGATCGAGACGTTCGAGCGGCCCGACCTGTTCGAGCGTGATACCTGGAGCAGGCAGATCCACGACCTGCGGGCGGTGATCGAAGCCGACGCGTCGGGCGTCTTGCCGGGTGGCCAGGTCAACGGGACACTGCCGTTGGTCGTGTATGGCCATAGCCGCGGCGGGGTGACGGCGTTGATGACTACGGCGTTGCTATACGCGGATTCGGCCGCCCCCCCTGCCCGCCAACCGCTGGGGGTCATCGCCGCGTCAGCCCCGGACAGCTCTTGTAGGCTCCACGAAGACGACATCCACCGTTTGCGGCAGCGCGGTTACCTGGAGACCCCCTCATCCCGCACCGGGCAGGTGCTGCGGATCGGCAAGGACTGGCTCGAAGACTGGGAACAGAACCGGAACCAGTACGACCCGCTCGACGCGGTTAAACGGATCGGGTGCCCGGTCTTGCTGGTCCATGGGCAGGACGACGCGACCGTCGACGTCCAGGCGTCATTGAACCTCGCGGCCGCGGCGGGTGAACGGGCGGTCGTGGAGCTGATCCCTCAAGCCTCGCACACGTTTAACTGCCCTAACCCCCTGCCGCTGGGCGACCCTCCCCCCCCGCCCACGCGGCGGATGGTCGACGTGTCGTGTGATTTCGCCGCGGACCTGTGCTGCGGCAGCGGCGCCGAGATCACCGGCGGATCATCCCCAAGTCGATGACGACCCCGTTGCTCTGATAGTAATCGACGTTGAGCTGGTCTGGGTCGACGAAGGTCAGCACCAAGAAGTTGGCGTTAAGCCGGTCAGCAGCCTTGAGGTCCCCCCCGCCGGGGTGCGCGAAGTCCCCGTTCTGGTAGCTTTGAGCGTGGAAGTGGTAATAAGCGATCGCGGTGTAAAGATGCTCGATCATCCGTTGCGGCGGCTGAAAGACCCGGTCGTGGCGGGTCAGGTCGGGTGGATAGAGATGAGCGGTCGGACGACTTTCCGTAACGTCGAGGACGCCCCCGTATTCGGTGCGGGTGTCGACACGATCGGCGTCGGCCTGGGCGAACCAAGCGTCGATTAGAGATCGGTCTTCCAGCGCGTCGGTGAGCCAGCCGACCGTCGCCAGATCCGCCCAGCACAGGTGGATGTCACCGCCGTCGTGGCCTTGCGTGGCGGTCGCGCTGGCCCGTTTTGTTATACCGCGACGCATGGTCAGAAGCGACGTTTCGAGGCGTGCGACGAGCCCTTGTCGGCCTAAACGAAAAATCCAGGGAGGCAGGTGGTCTAACACAGGCAGGTGCCGCAGCTGCAAACCTTGACGCTGATCGGGCGACAAGCGTGACACGGCCGTCTTAAACCGGTTCCAGAGCTCCTGACGGGCCGGGTCTCTGAGGTAAGTTAGCCACAAGATCTCTTCCTTGTTGCGCGGCCACACGTGCAGGTCGGTGGCCGCCGCTTTGAGATCGGTGACGAGACCGGTCGCATCCGGCGATCGTTCGAGTCTGTTTTTCAGTTCGGGTCCCGGTGCGATTCGGTTGAGCAGCTGCCACGCTGCGGCTTGGTGTGGGAACGACGCACGGCCATCGGTATTCATGAAAACACGCCAAGCGATCTGCTCGATAGTTTCGCTGGGGTGAAGGGCCCGGAGCACATGTCGTTCGGGTCGGTCTTGATCGCGGACCCGGGGGGCCGGGCGGGCGTAACAAGCGACGATCGCGGGTGTGAGATCACCCCAACCGCGTTTCACGGCTTGGTCCAAGATGTAGAGCCGAGTATCCAGGTCGCCCAGGCGCGTTAACCGGCGTGATAACAGCTGCCGCAACCTGCCCTCATCTAACTCGATCAGTTGATCGATCGCGTCTTGACGCTGCCACGACGGGTAGCGCCGGTCCCCAAGGATCGTCTCGAGCGCCGCGGCCCGACGAGGGTCGTCGTCGAGTTCCTGCTGGGCCTGGCGGGCGGCGCGGCGTCGATGCCTATATTCGGATTCTCGATCGAGCATCACCGCGATCGGGTCTTCGAACGACGATGGCACGCACGAGGCTACCGCCACGCACGACCAGGCCGCTGCGACCCTCCCGATCCATCTCGCGAGAACGGACCGATGACATGCCGACTGGAACATACCCGTGATCGGGGCGACCACCGTCAGAACCCGCTTGCTGACACACGCTGCACGCCATGGGTGCCCGGGGGTGATTCTAGGCCTTGTCTTAAAATGGGTTTTGAGACAAGGCCTAGAATTAGTTGGTCGATCCGTCACCAAGCTCAACGCGGGCGACCCTGCTTACTCGATGGACCCGACCCGCCGGTTTCGACTTCGATGACCCTGATCTTGATCCGGCCCAAGACCTGGGCCATCGCGACCAGATCGTTGAGCATGGTGTCGTCGGTCATGGCGCTGGCGCTTAGCGCGATATGGGCTGCGTCGAACGGATGCTCGGGCAGGGTCGCGTCGAGGTCGACCCAGCGCCCGCGGCCGTTACTATCACTGAGCCAGGCTTGGGTCCACATGTGGTAGCCGAACACCCCCGTTTTTCCCAGAAACTGATCGACATAGATCAGCCCGGTCACGGTCCGGCTGGGGATCTCTGCGGCGCGCAACATGGCGGCTAGAAGCACCGCGTGCTCGGTGCAGTCGCCCTGGCGGGTGTGGGCCACCTCGGTGGCGGTCGCCAGGCCAACGGAGAGATCCTTGGCGTTGACATAGCGATGGACGAAACGGCGTAGAGTTTCGGCCTTGTGTTGAGGCAAGGCAGTCGCAGACTCGTCGGACAAGGCCTGCTGCGTCAACGCACGGATCGCGGGGTCGCGGTGGTCGAGCATGGCTGAGGATTGGAGGTGGTCTCTTTCGACGGGGTCACCGTCGACCGGTTGGCGAAGATCGACCGTGACGGTTAGCGTCTGTGGGTCTTTCCACTGGATCCGTTGATACCCGCCGTGAACAATTTGTGGTCGGCCGCCTGAGAGAGGGTTGGCGGCGGTCTGCTTGGCTGGGTTAGGTTTGCCTGCTATTGGCTGAGAGGCCTGATCGTCGACCGGCTTGGGCGGGTCTATGTTGAACACCAGCTCATACCGGGCGGACCGGGTCTTGCGGGGCTGAGCGATCGGCCGGTCGGGACGCAGCAGCGTCGAGGCCATAAGTTCCACTGGGTCGACCTCGGCGGTGGCTAGGTTTCGGTCTGCCTGGATGACCGTTAGATCCATGCCGGGCATGAAGCTCAAAACAGATTTGACGTGGTGTCCCCGCGGATCTGTATATTCCCTGCTCACGATGCCCGGCGTCGCTGATGAGGTGGTGTCCCAGGCGATGGTGGGGACCCATTTGCCGATGATCTCGACGTTTTCCTGGCCACGCCGCTTCATGGTGATCTTCAACGGGTTGGTGCCCATGGACGGTTCGATCGTCCAGTACTCGATGGTTTGAGCCCCCGCGTGGACCCGGGCGGCGATATGCCGCTGCGCCGCGGCGGGCGGCAGCCACGGGCTGCCATCGGCGGTCTTGGGGTACGGCAGCTGTTGGATCTGGTCGCGCCCGCCCTGTGTGGTGGTCACCTCGAGGCGGCCTTGCTTAAACCGCGTGGTCTTGGCGACCTTCATCGCGCCGAGGTCTTGCTCGTAGCGGGACTCAATCGGCTTGCCGTCCGGGGTCTCGATGAAGACATGGCTGATCGATACCGATAGGGCCATGCCGCCGCGGTCGATCGTCATCTTCATCCGCGTGGTGGTGGTGATCGTCGGGGGCTCGTGTGACTCAACCATGGATTCGTGCGACCAGCCCGCGCGTTGATCGCGGAAATAGATCGCGTACCAACGCTCATAGGCGGGGTCGGCCCCGGGGTTGGCGGCGCACGGGACCCCCAAGGCCCACAGAAACATATAGACCCAGCCGGCTATTTTTCTTGAGACCTGCTTCGTTTTGGGGCTGCACATGATCGTTGACCTGTCTATTGGGGGCCAGAAACCCAGTCGTGCCTCACCAAAACGCTCATAGCAGCCATGAGGCCGACGTTGGGGCTTCGGTGGCCATGGGCTTGTCAGGGATCTCTATTGAATCCTGCATCACATCTGTTGCCGATTCGACCATCGGGTGTCGGGTATCGGTCTGCTTCGCCTCCTGTCATTGACGGAGGGCGAAATGCCGTCTCGGCCCAGCCAACCGCGTGATCATCCATCATAGGTGTTCAAAGGATCAGCATCGCGTCCCCATAGGAATAGAACCGGTACCCCTGCTCAATCGCGATACGATACCAGGTCTTGAGCCGATCGATCCCCACCCCGGGCAGCGCCGCGACCAACGCCAGCAAGGTCGACCGGGGTAGGTGAAAATTGGTCATCAGCCCATCGGTAAAACGAAAGGGGAAAGGACCCTGACCAACCATGTTTTGGGCGTCTGGTGTGTTGACGGGCCCTCGCCCGTGGCCCGTGGGTTTGATGAACAGCTGGGTATCCGTCGTAAAGTCACCCTCCGCCGGCAGGGGATCGGGCAGGCTCTCCAGGGCCCGGACCGAGGTGGTGCCCACGGGGATGATCCGCCGACCCGTCGCCTTGGCCCGGTGAATTGAGGCGATCGTCGCGGCGGGGATGTGGACCCACTCGCGGTGGATCGCATGGTCCTCGAGCCGGTCGCTGCGCACCGGCGAGAACGTACCGGGACCGATGTGGAGCGTCACCATCGCTCGGCACACCCCGGTGTGGTCCAGTTCGTTAAGCAACGCCGGGGTAAAATGAAGCCCCGCGGTCGGGGCCGCGACCGAGCCGGGTTTCGTCGCGTACACCGTGTTGTACCGCTGCGGGTCTAGGGGCTGGATTTCTTGTTGGCTAAGATCGCGACGCCGCCGGCGGATATACGGCGGCAGCGGGGTGGAGCCGATCCGTTCGAGCACCGCAAGTGGACCGTCTGGTGAATCCAGAGCCGCGATCCACGACCCGTCGGGGCGTTTCTCGACCAGCTCCAACCGCGACCTGGGTTCAAGCTCAAGGGCTTCTGCGGTGCGCAGCTTACCCCCGGACTCGAGCATCACCCGCCAACAACTGTCTTGGTCGTCGCCGATCTGACCGAGGTACAGACCCGTGACACGCCCGCCGGTCGCCGCTCGCACCGCGGAGAAGGATGCCGGTATCACCCGGCTTTCATTGAATACCAATAGATCCCCGGGCTCGTGAGACGGGGTGGCAGACCTCGGCGGCCGGACCAGGGTCGGTAGGTCTCGGACATGCCGGTGCATGATCCGATCCTTGGCCCGGTCAATCACCATCAGCTTCGCGGCGTCGCGTGGGTCGGCGGGCGAGACCGCGATCCGGTCGATGGGCAGCTCATATTCGAGTTCACGGGTCAACATCCGATAAAAAATATAGGAATTTGATTCAAGTTTCTGTGGGGCACCCCACGGTGAAGCCGATGAGCCGGGCCCGATAAAGGCGTTGCAACCGCTCTACACGGATGATGTCCCACCGCAACAACCTCTAGAATCGATACGATCCGTCACCCGTCGTTGTTGGGGGGGTAATGGCCGGTTTCGCGTGGCCTTACCGCTATAACCTATTTTTTTGACGGTTTTGGCCGGAATTTCGCACCTTTTTTTATACGTGCGAATTGTACCTTACAGCAACCAGACGATCGGGGCCCTGCGGCACCGGTTATTCGGACCCGGCCGTTTCGACGCCTTGCCGACTAACGTGCGGCCAGCTCAACCGAACCTCGTCGTGCACCCCACGCACGTTCATCTCGCCGATCGGGTTGGAGTCGCCCCACCGGCTGGCTTGTCGCGATCCCGTTGCCCGATCTGCGAGCCAGACCAACCCAAGGCTTGGCCCTACGATACACCGCTTCCGACGGGGCTGGCGCCGCTGTCCGAAGGTCCGGGCCAGCACGCCGGCTATTTATCCGGTGGGCTACCCGGCATCACCGCGAGCCTTACGGCGAGCATCCCTGTATCAAATCGAGAACCCCCTGCTCATCCTCAGCGATCTAACTTCGGCGTGCGGGGCTACCAGATGCACGTCAACGCCCCGCGGCCGGGTAATGCCCTCGATGTTTTTGCGTAGACCATGACACTCTCTAGCATCGCTGTGAGGCGGTGCTGGGCCGCTGTCAACGGGATCGGGGTGTTTATAAACTCATATCGATGTCCCGTCGTTACAAGACCCACCGAGAAGCCGCTGTGCAGATCGTACGCCGGCTGCGCGAGTCGGGGTTCACGGCATACCTCGCGGGTGGTTGCGTGCGCGACGATTGGTTGGGGGTGGAGCCGAAAGATTTCGATGTCGCCACCGATGCGAAACCGGATCAGGTGGGCCGGCTGTTCCCTCGAAGCCGGGCCGTGGGCGAAGCCTTCGGGGTCATGTTGGTGAGGCTTGGGGGGTACACGACCGAGGTCGCGACGTTCCGCACCGAATGGGGTTATGAGGACGGCCGCCGCCCCACCCAGGTCCATTTCAGCGACGCCCAGCACGACGCCCAGCGTCGTGATTTCACGATCAACGGCCTGTTCGAGGACCCCCTGGCTACAGACCGGGATCAGCGGTTCATCGATTACGTGGGCGGCCGACGCGACCTCGACGCGGGGGTGATCCGCGCGATCGGCGACCCGGACCAGCGGCTGGCTGAGGACTACCTGAGGATGCTGCGGGCGGTGCGGTTTGCGTCGCGGCTGCGGTTCGAGATCGAATCCCACACCGCGGACGCGATCCGCAAACACGCCCGGGACCTCAACCGGATCGCCCGCGAACGGATCGGACAGGAGTTGATGGGGATGCTCACACCACCGGCTTTGCCCGCGTCACCGGGGGCTGGGGTCGAGGCTGGGGTGGATCGGCGTCGATTGCGGGCGATTCGGCTTTTGCAGGATCTTGGGCTTGACGGGCCGGTGCTCCTTGAGGATCCCCAACGCGTTGAACTGACGACAGTGTCGGGGTTGTGCGGGGGCGGACCCACGACCGTCCTGGCGGCGTGGCTACTGGATCGATATCTCTTTGGCGAATCTGGTTCAATCACCCGCCCGCCGGGTTCAGCGACCACGGAAGAACCCCAACCCCTTGTTGAGCGTCTGGCCCCCTTCGTGAACGACACCCTCGACCATCGGGTGCGTCAGTGGCGTCAGGCCTTGTGTTTGAGCAACGAAGACCGGTCTGACCTTCAGCGCACGATCCGACTATTGCCCGCGGTGGCGCGTTGGTCGCAGCTGGACACCGCCCAGCGTAAACGCCTTTTGGCCGACGCGGTGTGGGAGCAGGTGTTTGCCTTGTTCGAGGCGTTGGGACATCAGCCCGAGGTCGCCGTGATGAGCCAGCGCATCAGCTATGAATCGAAACCTCTGTTCGATAGCGGCGTCGCCCCGCAGCCGTGGGTTGATGGCCACGACCTGATCGCGATGGGCCACAACCCGGGGCCGCGGTTCAAGGCGTTGCTTGAGCAAGCGTACGACGCCCAACTCGACGGAACGGTGACCAATCGCGACGAAGCGTTGCGGTGGTTGCGGCAGAAGACCGAGGGTTTCGGGCCAGCGGAATAACAAACTTGGGGTTTAGCTGCGTCCACCAGCGTGGTCTATCGTGCAGCCCACGCTGGCCGTTGGCGGCATGAGAAAAACCGAGCCGTTACCGGGCATGGAGCTGCGCCGAGATGCGGTAGATCACCCTGCCGCTAACCCGCAATAGGGTCACGCGTGTCGTCTGCCCGGGCTTGATCCGGTCTAAGATATCGCCGACGTTGTCGAGGTCATCAGTCTGGTGGCGGCCGATCAGGACGAGGATATCGCCGCGTTGTAGACCGCTTTCCGCAGCTGAGCTTCCGGGCTGGATGTTGGCGATGGTTAGTCCTCTAAGACCCCGCAGGCCGATCGCTTGGGCCATCCTCGGGTCCAGGGCCTCGACGACTAGGCCGAATCGCTTGTGCAAGAGTCGGGCTGCGTCTGGCTTGGGGCGCTTGGTCGGGGTCAATACCAGATCCACCACCCGCCCGTCGCGGACGACTTGCAACACCAACCGCTGACCGGGTCGCTGGCCGATGAGCGCGATGTGATAGTCCACGACGCTGAGCACGGCCTGGTCCGCAATCCGGATCAATACATCCCCGGTGCAGAGCCCCGCCTTATCGGCCGGAGAATCCGGGTTCACATCAAGGACCCGACACGGTTCATCGCCGCTGACCCGCAAGCCGGTGATGATGCGGTACCGGCGTTCGACGTCGATCAGATCCGGCAGGACCTGCCGCAGGTGGTCCACGGGGATCGCGAACCCGATGTTCTGGGCGTCGCCACGGATCGCGGTGTTGACCCCGATCAGCTGGCCGAGGATGTTGAGCAGCGGGCCCCCAGAATTCCCGGGGTTGATGCTGGCATCGGTCTGGATCAGGCCCTCGAAGCGGAGGTTCTCATCGATATCGAGGGTGCGGTTTAAGGCGCTGACGACCCCGGACGTGACCGTGTGCTGATACCCCAGCGGGTTGCCGATCGCGATGACGGTCTCGCCGACCATCAGGTCGCTGCTGGTACCCAGGGGGATAGGCTCGAGCGGCTGGGAGGGATCGATCTTCAGGATCGCCAGGTCACGCTCGTGGTCAATCGCCACTACTTGAGCATCTAGGGAGCGTTTGTCGTCGAAGATGACCTTACGCTCGGCGGTGCGGGCCACGACGTGGGCGTTGGTGACGATGTACCCGGTGGGGTGGATGACAAAACCGCTGCCGACGCTGGTCTGCTTGTACCGGCGCCGGAACGGGCTTTGCGAGGGCAGGTCGAATAAGCGATCAAATACGCTGTCGAACCCGAACGGGGATCGCACCTGAACGATCTGCGTCGAGGAGATGTTCACAACCGACGATGCAGCGGCTTCGAAGACCTCGACGACCGGGGTGCGGCGCGGGTTAGAGAGAGGGTGGCGATCCGCCGGCGGTGGCGCCGCCCAGAGCGGGATGGACACCCAGGCTTGCAGCAGCAGGGCCACGAGGCCCAACGGTTTGACCGTCAACCGGGGAAAAAGCAGGTTCATGCCAGGGGCTTTCGTTCCATCGGTCCATGCGCGGTATACGCCGATTCATCCATGGATTAACATACGCGCCGGGTATCAAGGGCGGTATAGCGTCGATGACGCTCCTGACCCCAAGGATTCTATAGCCGCGTACACGGGTGACGCCGCGATTTTATCCGGGATTGGCGGACGTGGTTGGTTGATGGTCCGAGACCCCACATGGTGTGATCCGGGTGAGGATCGATGGCGGTGGCGGCTTGATGTGGGAACATTCTGTATGTTCGACGACGCAACGCCTTCGTGTCTGCCTTTCCGGAGTTGGTCGTCGTGCATAGACAATGATCGTCTGTTTCTCAAGGGCGATCTAACCGCGGACAGGCTGCCCTCAGCGGAGGGTTTTGGTGACGATAAGATACCCTCTTCATCCTCACCTCGACGGAATAACCCCAGGCTCTCTTTACGCCAAAAAACTTGCTGTCG
Organism: Phycisphaeraceae bacterium; assembly: GCA_965224205.1. Lineage (GTDB taxonomy): Bacteria > Planctomycetota > Phycisphaerae > Phycisphaerales > Phycisphaeraceae > CBDCYN01. The sequence goes on along the minus strand of CBDCYN010000025.1, from coordinate 7,552 downwards.
ACAGGCTCGAGGAAACGCGTCGGGTAGACCAGACGCCAAGGGCGTGCATCGCTGGCCCCGAGCACTGCCTATTCTAAGCCTCATCGCCTTCGCTGTGGGAGCGGTTGGGTGTGGAGAGGACCAAGGGTCAAACCGATCCCCAGATCCACCCCGAAGCGTCTCACTCGGTAACACGGCTATGGCGCCCACCCTGCCACGGGTCGACCTGCACGCTATCAAGCGGCTTATTAAAGAAGCCGACGAGGCCGATGAGGTCCTGGTGATCGATTTCTGGGCCACGTGGTGTTCGCCCTGCGTGGACCTGCTGCCGGGGCTGCACACGAAACTGGCCGAGATCGACCGTGGGGTTCGTTTGGTATCGATCACCCTCGACACCCCAGGGCTGTGGGAAAAGAAAGCCATCGGTTTCTTGCAGAACCATAACGCGCTTCATGACGCATATCTTCTTGCCCCTGATCAAGATAAGCGAGAAAAAGTAGTCTCAGGGCTCGGCCAGCGGTGGCGGAATTTGTCTGTGCCCGCTATTCTGATCTACGGTCCAGATGGTCGACTGGTCGATGAAATCCTTGGTGACCGCTCGGGCCTTGAGGCTGTGGTCATCACAACGGTAAGGCGGCTGCTGGGAGAAAGCCGAGTTACTTATCCAGATGTTGGGGTAGCGCCCCTCTGACCTAACTCGAACCACGAGCTAATCCTATGAACCAAATGACCGAATCCGTGACCAGCAAAACCTATGACGTCTGGTCCTGGTACTATGACCGCACATTTGGCCACCTGGTGCGGTCGCGACAAACACGCGCAGTTCAACAGCTACGCGCCCGTCCGGGGGACCGGATCTTAGACATCGGGGTGGGCACGGGGATGCTGCTGCCGCTATACCCGCGGGACGTGACCGTCGTGGGCATGGATCTTAGCGGGGGGATGCTCGCCAAAGCGGCCAAGAAGCGACAGGAGCTTGGGCTCGACCACTGCCATCTGGTCCGGTCCGACGCGATGCTGCCCCCATTCGCCGACGCCAGCTTTGATCACGTGGTGATCACCCATACGATCAGTGTGGTCAGCCGGCCCGACCGTCTTATCCAATGGGCATCGAGGCTGCTCAAGCCCCGGGGCCGGATCATCCTGCTGAACCACTTCCAATCCGCTCACCCCGTGGTGGCTTGGTTCGAAAAAGTGCTCAACCCGCTGTTTGTCAAGATCGGCTGGCGTAGCGACCTTTCGCTTGAGGACGTGCTGCGTGGCGGAGACCTGCGTGTCGACTATCGCTTCAAGATGCGGCTGCTAGACCTGTGGCAGATCGTCGTGCTCACCCACGCGCAGAACCCGACGTCTTCGTGGCCGGTCCCGGATCCCGCCCAGCGCCCCGCACCGGCCGTGTCCCGGCGTGGTGGGTTCTCCGCCGGATCGTTGGCGGTTGAAGGCGCAGCGCAGTAGGCCCACGGGTGGACCTCACACACCGCGCCCCGCGCATCCGACCCACGGTGACCCATGCACCGGGGACCGGCACAAACACGAAATGAAACGGCTTACCGCGATCGCCTACAGCGGTTTCGAGGTTCGTGTAGAGTCCCGCGGCGTGTCGTGACCGTCAGCAGCGGGTTCTTTCGACAGATCACCATACGCACAGGCTCTACACGCTACGAGAAAATGCGGTAGAGCGTTCCTTGTCCAATCGTCGCCTGCCCCTGTGCCCAGGAAACCGTAGCCTCATGGCCGCGGCACTCTGCACGAACCTCGGAACTGCTGTAGGCGTGATTGCCCGATAGCCCGCGACCTCTATAATCGCCTCTTTCTTTTTCATTAATTCTCGATGATCTTTGGGGCTGATCCCTAATCACCATAGATGGTCTTATTCACCATAGCTAAACGTATCGGTGCGTGGTTGACCCAAGGGTTGCAAGGAGCTATCCGAGCCCACGCCGTCGGTGGTCGCTCGTTTCTTGTCGCTGCCCTGCTGTTTTCCGTGACGCATGCTCAAACCGATGAGGGCACGGAGGGTCGTCTCACGCCCTCCCCGCCGACGGTCGACAACCTTACGGCGATCGCTTCGGGGCGCCCCACGCAAACCCTCGATGACCTCCAACTCAAAGCCGATCGGACCACCGTATGGACACAAGACGAATCCCGCATGATCTACCTAGAACGAAACGTCTTGATCACCTCGGGCTCATACGGTTTCCAAGCCGACCGGGCGTTGGTGCGTATCGATGACCGGGCCTCCCCTCCGGACCTGTCCGCCGGTTATGACGCGACGATGGACTTAGAAAATATCCGGTCGGTAGCCGGCCAAGCACAGATCCGGACCACCGCTGCACGTTTGTTGGTCAGCGTAACGACCACCGGGCCGGTGTCTGTGGCGACCGATGTGCTGCGGCCATCCGATGACCCGGTGGCGGTCCCGTTCGTGACCCAGTCGCTGTCGCGGATGGCCCAGCGGCGGCTCAAGGAAACCGGTGATGACCCGAGTCTCGAATCCCAAGAGGCCCAACCCCAAACCTCCCCTAACAGCAGCGGCGATGAACCGCGTGCCCAGGACACGCCGCTTCAGATCTCCGGGGCCTTCCAGAGCGAGGGTGTAGAGAGCCCTACTCCGATGATCGCTTGGCTATCGCAGCCGCCGTCGCCCTCCGTTGAGGGTGCCACGCTTCCGGCCCAAAGCCCGCACCCCGCCCCACCACCGCCCACCGAAGCAGGTCAACCGCCCCCCTCGCCGCACGGAACCGTCAGCTTCCACGCGGACCGGATCGTTTTTCAAGAAGGGGACGACCAAGAAGATACCTTGGTGCTCAACGGGCACGTCGGGGTGACCTACCAGGATCATGAAAACCCAAGGTCGATCTCGATGACCGCGATGAACGCGGTTATTTTTTTTTCTGCCAACGCGGTGGACCTGATGGCCCAACGCGACGTGGACATAAACTCCGTGCGGGGTGTCTACCTCGAAGACAACGTGATCGTCACGGACGGCCAATACACCATCCGCGCCCCGAGGGTGTTTTATGACCTAGCCCACGACCAGGCGGTGGTGCTCGACGCGGTGCTGCATACGTGGAATCACCAGCGGCGGTTGCCGATCTACGTGCGGGCCAAGATGCTGCGGCAGGACGCGGCCGACCGGTGGTCCGCCCATGACGCGGTCTTGGCCACCAGTGAATTCGCAGTCCCGCACTTCGCGATCGCGGCCAAGAAGATCACCCTCCGCCAGCGGCGAGACGAAGACGGGTTGGCGACCTACCCGTACCAGGCCCAAGACCTGTCCCTGAAATGGGGGCCCTTGCCGGTCGGGTATTGGCCGGCGTTGGCGGGTGAGGCGGGACGGGTGGAAGACCTGCCGCTCCAACGCGTCCACGGGTCCTATAGCCGCAATAACGGCCCGACAGTCGAAACCACGTGGAACCTGTTCTCGCTTTTGGGCCGTACCCCCCCCGAGGGGGTTGAGCTGCTGGGTCGGGCCGACTTCCAGGGCGACCACGGCCCGGCCACGGGCCTGGATCTACGTTACGACCAGCCCCAGATGTGGGGCTTGGCCCATGGGTACCTGGTCTTCGACGACCACGGGGACGACGAATTCGCCGACCGCCGCAACGTGCTTTTCGACGGGGACACCCGGGGCTACGCCCTGTGGCGACACCGCCACTACCTGCTCGACGATTGGCAGCTGTCCCTGGAGATGGCCTTCGATTCCGACGAAACTTTCCTCGAAGAGTTTTTCCGCGACGAGGCCGAGCTGTCCAAGCCTTACGAGACCTCGATCTATCTCAAGACCCAAGAAGAGGACTGGGCGTTTACGTTCCTAGCCCAATATGATCTGCTGGACTTCACCCCACAAACGACGACCCTCCAAGCCCCCGGCTACACGGTGGAGAAGCTGCCGGAACTGGGTTATTTCCGCATCGGGACCAGCCTGCTCGACAACCAGCTGACCTGGTTCACCGAGAATCGCGCGACGGTGATGCGGGTGCGTGCCGGCGACGATCGACCCGCGGACCGTGGCTTCACGCCGGGAGCCAGCGTCCAGCTCTTCGGCCAGGCTCACGGCGTTTCGTTCGAACGGGCGCTGAGCGACCGCGGCGTCCCGACCGACAAGCGCCTGCGCCTCGATTCCCGTCACGAGCTCCAAGCCCCCAGCAAGCTGGGGATCCTCGACCTCACGCCCTACGTCGCCGGGCGGGTCACCGCGTACGACGACGACTTCGCCGAGTTTTCAGGCGACGGGGACAAGATCAGGTTATGGGGCTCATTGGGGGTGCGGGCGCACACGCACTTTAGCCGGGTGTACAACCAGGCCCACGCCCCCTGGCTGGACGTCAATCGCCTGCGGCACATCATCGAGCCGGGGGTCGATCTGTTCTGGTCTGGCGCGACGCTAGACCGCGACGACCTGCCGGTCTATGACCAGGACGTGGAATCGATCCAGGACGGCTTGGGTTTCCGGTTCGGGTTACGCAACACGCTCCAGACCCAACGTGGCGGTCAAGGCAAGTGGCGGAACGTCGACTGGCTGGTCCTCGACACCGATGTCATCGTCCGCGGCTCCGATGCGGACTCCGCCACCCGGATCGCTAGGTTTTTTAGCTACCGCCCCGAACTGTCGCGGGGCGGCAACCACCTGCACAGCCAGCTGGGGTGGCGGGTCAGCGAGGTCCTGGCCCTTTCGGGTGATATGACCTTCAACATCGACAGAGAGCGGACCGCTCAGTGGCGCGTCGGGACCAGCCTGCGGCACACGCCCCGGCTAAGCTCATTCGTGGATTACGCCGAGATCGATGACCTGGCCAGCCGGCTGCTGCATTATGGATTCACGTACGAGCTGACGAGGAAATACGACCTGCGGTTCAAGCACGTTTTGGATTTCGGCTCCGATGCATCTCGCCAGTTTGAGGTCCGCCTCGAGCGACGGCTGCCGCGGTGGCGCCTGATCGCGCTGGTGAGGGTCGACGAGCTCGACGACGAGCAGACCTTCGGCCTGGTGCTGATCCCCGAGGGGTTCGGGTCGTCTCGATATAGGCCCTCGGACGCCTCCGTGTTCATGCCATGACCACGATGACTCTTGCTATAGATGACATCATGACCAACGACCGACACGCAAACGGTTGCAACGGTCACCGCGGACCTGTTCCTCCGTCCTATGGACTGACGGACACAGTGAACCGATCACCAGTACATAACGTTATACCACTAGAGATCGGTGCGCACGATCTGAGGAGCCTGTCGAGGCAAAGATGAGGCGGCCACGCCAGCCCGCAGCTTCAGGTTGGCAGCCCTCAGATAGGGCCTGCATCAATCCTCCTAAGCAGGACGACTCGCTATTTTTCGATCCTCAACCCGAGCAAGCCGAAATCATAGACGTAACGGTATACTAGACAGAATCGCCCTATCAGGAGAACTCGATGCGTACCGATCCCCACTGTCGTGACGACTGGCGTCTGGGCCTGTTTTTCATCTTGAGTTGCTTCGTGGCTACCGCTGCCGCTCAGACCACGCAGACCGGCCCGGCCCAAGAGTTCTACCACCTCCATGAACAATGGACCCAGCTCACGGACCAGATGACCCAGCTCCAAACCCAGTACGCTCAGGCCCCCGAAGAAGACCGACAAGCGATCCTTGAGCAGGCCGAAGATGCCCAGAATCAGCGGGCCCGGCTCTGGCCCCAGATCGCCACCGCGTCCGTCGCCGCTTATGAGGCCGCTCCCAATGAAGACGAAAAGATTACTCAGTTCGTGATCTCCGTCTGCGGCAGCATGATCGCCACCGATGCCTACGAGCAGGCTGCGGAGATCGCCAATATCCTGATCAAATACAACTGCCCCAACCTGCGGGTGTACGACATGGCCGGTATCGCCGCGTACGCCATGAGCGATTTCGAGGTCGCCAAGCGGTACTTCCAGGTCGCCGAAGACGCCCACGTCCTTAGCCGCCTGGGGCGTCGCTACGCCGCGTTTACCGATTCGTATCGCAACATGTGGCTGCTTGAGACCAAGGTCCGCGAGGCGGAGGCCGCTGCTGACGACCTGCCCCGAGTCAAGATCAAGACGACCCAGGGCGACATGGTCCTGGAACTATTCGAAAACCAAGCGCCCAACACCGTCGCTAACTTCATCAATCTCGTCGAAGCCGGGTTCTACGACGGGCTGACCTTCCACCGGGTGTTGAAAAACTTCATGGCCCAAGGCGGCTGCCCCAAAGGCGACGGCAGTGGCGGCCCGGGGTGGTCGATCGCTTGCGAGTGCTATAAGCAGGGCTTCCGCCGCCATTTCCGCGGATCGATCTCCATGGCCCACGCCGGCCGAGATACCGGGGGCAGCCAGTTCTTCCTCACGTTCCAGCCCACCCAGCACCTCGACGGGAAACACACCGTGTTCGGGCGGATCATCGAAGGCATCGAGGTCCTCCAACGCCTCCAACGCCGCAACCCGACCGACACCCATATCGAGCCCGATAAAATCGTCGAGGCCACCGTGATCCGTAAACGCAACCACAGCTATGAAGTGACAAAACTGCCCTCGTCGCGGTAAGACCCCTCTTTGCTTCACCCAGCAGGCGCTGGGTCAAGACGGTCGTAGCAGGCATGGTTCGTCGAGAATCTTACGAAAAACCCGAACCTCGACACAGAAATGGGATTAATTTTTCCTTTTTGAGGGCCTTTACTCTTGATCTGAGGCCTTCAGCCCCCCTAACATCTCATAGAGTAATCAGGGCCTAAACCGTACAATCCTTGGTTGACACATGCACCGTGTCTCGCAGGACGGTAACGGTAACGACTCTGACCCAGAAATCCCCATACCGTGTAGATAAGTTACTCCGCAAGGTCACCCGGTTTGGGTATAGTACATAGAACGAGGAAAGAAGAACGCACCGTGTCCAGATCGCCGTGGCATCGGCGATTCGCCAGAAGGCAGTGGTGCATGGGTGGTCATGGTCGACCCTTTAGCGGCTATCCCGTGTTAAAGGTTTATTGGGCTTAGGCCAAACCCGACCCTCCCGAACCGGGTGACACGGCAGCTGATGGACGTCGCAAAGCCAAGAGGTTTTCGTCGCGGAATAGAGCTAACCCGGCGACGTAACCGCTGCGGGGTATACACAGATTGTTTTTGTCAGGGCGCCGCCATCAGCCCTGTCGGCCGTGACGAGCTGGACCTGTTCTCGTTGCAGGAGACAAGATCAAGTCTCAATCTTACTTATCGGTCATGTAGGCTAGGATTCGCTAGATGTCTACCTCACAACGCCAGACGGTAACGTGCCCACGGTGCGACCGCCGATACCGGGTATCGGAGTCTGCCTCGGGCAAGCGGGCCAGGTGCCGGGCGTGTGGGCACTGCTTCCGGGTGCCACGGGGTCACGACCCCCGTCACCTAGGCACCGACCCGCTGCGGACACCGGCACGCGGGCCCAAGCACGACAGCTGCGTATTGGCAGACGCGATCGATCTGGAACGATCTCACCAAGCCCGCCCGTCTCTTCGGGGCGAGCATCGGCCGCACCACCGGCAACGCTGTGCGGCCTGTGGGCGAATGGTGCCTTGCCCCCCCCAGCGGTCGAGGTCGACCCCGGA
>CBDCYN010000024.1:0-7475 GCA_965224205.1 Phycisphaeraceae bacterium | reverse complement strand
GGCATCACTTCCTTTAAGGTTGACTTTGTTTCGAAGAGCCCAAGCCTGTTTGGAGGGAAGTGGATCTTGACGGAAGGTAAGACGACGCTTACTTCTAAACAACTGAAGGATGCGGCCAAGAAAATCACGTCAACGGTTGATGGATTAAAGGATTTTATGAGCAAGGGCGGGCAAAAATTTCCTGGGATTAAGCGAATTGAAGTCACCTACGAATCGATAAAGAAGGGAGGGCTTGGGCCATTTTCGATCGATGACAGCGGCAAAGTATTCCTTAATGGCGACGAGTTCCTTGTTGAGGGTTTGCCATTATTTGCGATAAAGGTGCCTTTTTGAATGATATAGAAAGAATATTCCAGCTGATTGAGGTCTCGGCGGGAGAGTTTGTAATGGGAGAGAATCCAGGTGCCCCGTTATATGTGGATTCTGAAGAGGGGCCTCAACGAAATATTTTCCTCGATACTTATCATATCCAAGAAACCCCGGTTACCGTTGAGCAGTGGCGGAGATTCGAAAGAGCCACTCAATACGATTGGGCCCCAAGCAGAGAGTTCTATAGACGGATTGAGGATGAGTTCGTTGCAGTGACACAGGTCAGTTGGTATGACGCGATGAATTTTTGTCGCTGGTTAAGTAAAGAGATGGGCAAGAAAATTTCTTTGCCAACGGAAGCTCAGTGGGAAAAAGCATGCCGCGGGTCGGGAGGGCAGCGGTATCCATGGGGGAATAAAAAACCCGATTGGCAAAAAATCGTAGCCGAGCTGCCCAATAATCCGTATCCTGTGAGCGTGTATACAGATCATCGCTCTCCTTGTGGCTGTCTTGGTATGTGGGAGAATGTTTCGGAGTGGTGCTTTGATGGATACCTTGAAGAAGCATATCAGGTCTTAGACAATAGAAATCCAGTTGAGACAACCGTTGATATATATAAGGTCTTCCGAGGAGGAAATGTGTTCTCCACGGGGTGGCCTCGATGCAGTTTTCGAGGATTCAACAAGCCGGAATTTCGTCACGCTGGTTTAGGATTCAGGGTTGTGATGAATATGTGAAACACTCTCTTGGACCAGAGGAATTATACATAACGGGCATTATCGGACTTCAGGCAGGGCGGTCCGATCGGGCTCAACCAGCACTTACAGAACGTACCGGTACCCATCCCGGTGCTTCTGGACGGTCTCTTTGTAAAACAAACAAAGATCAACAGAAACGTCAGACGAAGTCTTGACTATTGCATATGATGATAGATTACGCGAAATCGTCCTTCGGGGTCATATCACCCAACGGGCGAAAAGCTGCTTCATAAGCAAGCAGAACCTCCTTTAGACGGGTTGTCCACAGCTCATCTTCATCATCCGGGATAGGCACCAGGGATCGGAATACGTACCGCATATGCTCATCGCGGAAATGTTCAACCGGCAGCTGCGATTCGTAGCCCTGGTCGTAGAGCTCTTCCTCGAGCAGCTCTTCGATCTTGTCACCCTGGTGCATCAGCTCGGCTTCGATCGATTCACTAAGCCACCGGTCGGGCGTATACAAACCCACCCACGCCCGGCCGTCGCCGACGAGGCTGATCTGATAGTAGACTTCGCTCTCGACCCCTTTCGGGCGGCATCGCAAGCTGTCGCCAGAACGTTGAACCTGATCGAAGACCGGCGTATCCGCCACACACGCCGCCAACTTCTCCAGCACCGTCTCTCTTCCGGTTGTAGCCATATCGTTTTGCCTTATCTGCAGTGACATGCTTCCAAATCGACCCGTAGCCTCTCGCGTTGAGATACCCGTCCCGATCGAATTTACGGGGGCACTCGTGTACGCAGCAGGGAAATTCCCGAGATCAAACTTATACTCGACACGGTCAAAGGATACCCAATGGGTATATCGTAAGGCCTAAAACAAGACCGATCCAGCTCGATCCATCTCTAACCCTGGGCCCTCACTTCGATCCGCTGACGTACCGCCTCGTAGAGCAGCACCGCCGCCGCGGCTGACACATTGAGCGAATCCACGGACTCGCTGAACATCGGGATCGATACCCGCTCCAACGGGCTGGCGCTGGCGTCACTTGGAAGCGTTGCCCCGTCCAGTCCCGTGTCTTCCGGGCCGACGACGATCGCAACGGGTCCCGACAAATCCGTCGAACTCAACGCCGTGGTCGACCGCGGGCTGGCGAACATTAACCGGACCGCCCTTTTTTGAAGGAATTCGACGATCAATCCCGCGTCTGCGGCGACGACGGGCAGCACAAACACCGCACCGGTGCTGGCACGGATCGCGTTGGGATTGAACGCGTCCACGACACCGTCCGCCACCAGCAAACCCCTGCACCCAGCCGCCTCGGCGCTGCGGGCCATCGCCCCGAGGTTGCCCGGTTTCTGGGTGCCGATCGTCACCAGCCACAGCTCGTGGCCAACCCATCGGTTCGCCGGCCAGGCCAGCCCGTTGTTCGATGGTTCCGCCTCTATGTCTTGGAGCTGATAGCTCGGCTGCCCAAACACCGCCAAGATACCCTCAGGGTTCTCCCGGTAGGCTAGTTTCGCCATCACTGCGGGTGAGACGTCGATCACCAGCGAAGGGGCCACGCCGTGGATCAGGCGACGCGTCTGCTGACACCCCCCTACCGTTTCTGCGCAAAAATATAATTCGATTAAATCCAGCCCTGCTGCGATCGCCCGTGATACTTCCCGGTATCCCTCCGCGATAAACCGCCCCGACACTTGCCGGTGACGTTGCTGGCGGAGCCTGACCGCCGCCTTGACGCGGGGGTTGTGTACGCTGGTAATCGAGGAGGGGAAGCGCTTCATCTGCGTTTGTCTGCGGATCACGCCTCTTTTGGTCTAAGCGGTCTAGCCGGGACCCCCCCTACCGTCGCGCCATCGGGTATGGGGGCAACCACCACCGCCCCGGCGCCGACGATCGCGTCGCGGCCGACGTCTGCCATCACCACCGCGTTGGCCCCGATCCACGCCCCACGCCCGATCGTGACCGGGGTAAACCGCTGCTCGTTGTCCCGCAGCGTCTGCCCATCGGCTGCGTCACGGCCGTGCTGGTGGCGGCCGCTTAGGACCTGAACCCCGTCGGCGAGCATCACGTCTGCACCGAGATGAGCCAACCCGATCGTGCAGAACCGGCCGATATAGACGCGGTCCCCGACCGTCGCGGCCGGTTTACTCCATAGAGACATAAACCCGAAGTAGACGTCCCGCCCTACCCCCGCCAGGGCACGGCGATAAAAAGCCTGCCTCGCGTACACCCCGCAAGAGCCCGGGATTTTTGCCATCCGCTCACTAGCAGCGGTGAATGCACGCTGTTCGCCCAACAACGGTTTGCAGGTGACGTACAACAACCAGTGCGGCAGGCTAAGCGAAAACCCGATGAACCCAGCAACGGCTTTGACCATGACGCACAATCTACAAGAATCGCTCCGATCGGGATAACGATCCGGTACAATCCGCGGATGAAATCCCCCAAGCCTTTACCCCTGATCGGGTGGCGTGAGTGGGTGGCCCTTCCCGAATTAGACCTACCCTCGATCAAGGCGAAGGTCGACACCGGGGCCCGGACCTCTTCGCTCCACGCGTTCGACGTCGAGATCTTCAGGCACCGCGGGGCGATGAAAGCCCGGTTCAGCGTCCACCCGATCCAGCGCGACACCCACTACACCGTGGATTGCGAAGAAGACGTTGTGGAAGAACGATGGGTCACGTCGTCGACCGGGCACCGTACCCGCCGACCGGTGATCGTGACACCGATCCGGTCGCTGGAACAGGCCTGGGAGATCGAGCTGACCCTGGTCAACCGCGACGCTATGGGGTTCCGTATGCTCCTGGGCCGTGAAGCGATCCGTGGGCGGTTTGTGGTGGATCCGGGAAAGTCATTCCTGATCCCCGACAACATCCCGCCACGGAAAAGAAAATCCAAGCCCAAGGCCACCCATACAAAGAACACACGGAAAAAGAACCCTACCCTCTCGAGATCGAAAGCATGACGACGAAATCCCCCGCCAAGCGGTTCAAGATCGCCAAACACAACATCCCTAGCGGCCGGACCACGGACGTCCACCTCGTCGTCAGCCAGCGGTATACCGGCGACCCGATCAACCTGCCGATTCGGGTGATCCGTGCCCGGCGCCCGGGCCCGACGGTCTTCGTCACCGCCGCGGTCCACGGCGATGAACTCAACGGGATGGGGATTATCCACGAGCTGATGTTTAGCCAGGAGATCTCTCTAACCCGAGGCGCGGTGGTCCTCGTGCCGGTGATCAACATCTTCGGGTTCGAAACCCAAGACCGGTACATGCCCGATCGCCGTGACCTCAACCGCTGCTTCCCGGGATCAGAGACCGGCAGCCTCTCGAGCCGGGTCGCCCACATCATCTTCCAAGAGATCATCCGCCGTTGTGATTTCGGGATCGATCTGCACACCGCCGCCGGGTCGCGCACGAACTTCCCGAACGTGCGTGGCGACCTGAACGTGCCGGAGGTGCGGCGCCTGGCCAAGCTGTTCGGCTGCGAGATCATGGTCAGCGGCAAGGGGCCGGTCGGTTCGCTGCGTCGTGAGGCCACCCGGGCCGGCTGCCCCACGATCATCCTCGAAGCGGGCGAGACCTTTAAGATCGAGCCCAGCGTGTTGGAGATCGGGGTGCGCGGCGTGTTCAACGTCCTCAAGGGGCTGGAGATGATGCGCGGTCAGCCGGTCCGCCCCACGTACCAAACCCGCGTCACGAAATCGACATGGGTGCGATCCGCGGTCGGGGGGATCCTGCGGTTTCATGTCTCACCGGGTCAGTTGGTACAGCGTGGTGACGCGATCGCGACCAACGCCAGCGTCTTTGGCAAGGAGCAGAACGTGCTGCTTTCACCGGTCAGCGGGATCGTGATGGGGATGACCACCCTACCCACGGTCAAACCCGGCGAACCGGTCTGCCACATCGCCGTACTCAGCAAATCATTGTCCGTCGTGCGGGCGGCCCTGACCGGTGTGCCCGACGGCAGCCTTAGCCAGCGGTTGCGCGACGACCTGGCGACGAACATCTCCGTGACCGAGCGCGAGGATAACAGCGTCGATACACAGCTCGTGACAGAAGATTAGCGGTCTGTTACCGCCTAGATTTCAGGTGCGGCACCAGAGCGAACGGGTTCTTGTTGAAATCAACGTGGACTAGCCGTCGGTCCCTGAGAACCTTCGCCCGCTAAGCGCCGTGAGCATGCCGGCGAAAAAGACAAGGTTCGACGGTTCAGGAACGCTCCTGGCCAACAGCGAAAATTCCCTCGAACCGGAAAATCCTCTAATCCTGAAAGCCAATTCGTTTGAAGCCAGCACCCACGGGCTACCATCCGTGGCACGCACACGGGCAAAGCCGTCGAGATCTGAGCTTGTCGCCCAGTGCCAGTCCGAAGACGGATCGCCCGCTGTATCATTCACGATTGAAAGCAGGTACACACCAGGCTCCAGCTGGATATTCAATCCAGCGAGGCTGTACGCAAAAAGATCGAAAGAGCCAAGGTCGACATCCGCGTCCACACGTTGCACGCCGGCGTTATCTAACGAAACGAGCGGTTCGGTCGCGGGCCCGGTTTCGTCGACGGAGAAAATCCGCACGGTGAAGCCGTCCGTGATCGGTAACGTGTTGCCCGGGAAATAAACACCCCACCATTCAATCTCGGTGAGCTGCGAGGTGCTTTGAAGCAGGAATTCGTCACCCGATTGTCCGAAGGGCGGCGCGGCTGAAGAGTCGAGATCGCTCACGGAGAAGCCCGCGAGATCTGGGATGCCGTTATCAATATCGGATTGTGCCCAAGAAGGGATGGCCGATACCCCGACCATAAAGATCAACGCCCCAAACAAACCCTTCGTCCACATGGCTGGTTTCTCCTAGAATCCCAAAAACTTATTATAACATTGTGAAGTTGGTCAGGCAACGGGTCGGATGGTCTGCTTCACCCGTGATTCTTCCGCATCGTGATTTGAAGGATGCTCATATATGGACGGCAAGATTCGTCACGGTCACCCTCTGACGCTAATTAGATCCCACGCCGCCTAACAGTCCCAAGGTTGGACGACCCTTTCGTGGCCCCGCTCAGAAATAGTTGCCTGTTGAGAGGATCATCCTATACTTAGCATGACGGATAAAAAAAGTCTTTTGAACCTCATGGGAGTAACGGACATGTCCCATATCATTGCTGAGCCTTGTATCGGGACCAAAGACACCGCCTGTGTGGAGGTGTGCCCGGTCGACTGCATCCACCCCACGAAGGACGACCCGGATTTTGAATCCGAGGAGATGCTCTACATCGACCCCGATACATGCATCGACTGTGGGCTTTGCGTGGACGAGTGCCCGGTGAAAGCGATCTTCCCGCTCGAAGATCTGCCCAGCGAGTGGGAATCGTACGTCCAGAAAAACGCGGATTACTACAATAAGTAGTTCTTGAAATAGGTCTTGCCCCCCTGTCGCCGGTGATCCCGCGTGACCGGTTTTAACCACCGCGGCGGGTTCGGCGGTGCGCCCTTGATCCTGTATGCGTCCCCTGGTGGTGGTGTCTGGTTCGATTGACCAAGAATGCGCCCAGTGGCTGGGGCATCGGGTTGAGGTGATCCATAGCAACCCGAAAGAGGACCCCCAAGATTTCTATACCGCGCTGGCGTCAGCCGATGGGTTGCTGGTGCGTACCTACACCCTCGTCGATCGCAAACTGCTCGACGGGGCGCCACGGCTTCGAGTGATCGGCAGAGCGGGCGTGGGGTTGGACAACATCGATCTGGGAGCTTGTCGCAACCGCGGGGTGGTGGTCGTGCACACGCCGCAGGCCAACACCCAAGCGGTGGTCGAGTACGTGGTCGGGTTGATCCTCGACGCGTTCCGCCCCCGCGTGGACCTGCCCGACGCCGCTTCGGCTCAATGCTTCTTAGAGATGCGTCGTGAACACCTCGGCCAACAGATCGATGGGTTGACTTTGGGCATCTTAGGGTTCGGTCGCATCGGCAAGCGGTTAGGGGCGGTCGCCCACGCCCTAGGGATGAAGGTACTGGTCAACGATCTGCTTCCCGTGCGCGAGCTGCGAGCAGCGGTGAAATTCGACGTTGATTTTGTGGATAAGGAAGCGCTCTTCCAAGCCAGCGATATCTTGAGCATCCACGTCGACGGCCGCGCCGACAACCGCCATCTGATCAATGCCGAGGTCTTCGAACGACTCAAGCCGTCATGCCTGCTGATCAACACCTCCCGGGGAACGGTGATGGACAACGTGGCGTTGAGCCGTTGGGCCAGCTCCGTGACAGGGTCCGGCGGCCGGGCCGTGCTCGACGTCCACGACCCGGAACCGCCCCCTGCTTCCTATCGTCTTCACGGGCAGCCGAACATCCGTCTGCTGCCCCATCTGGCGTCGCGCACGCATACCGCGATGCGTCACATGAGCTGGGTGGTCCGCGATATCGTGGCCGTGTTGGAGGGCCGCCCGCCTCGGTACGTCGCTGATCGC
>CBDCYN010000023.1:0-618993 GCA_965224205.1 Phycisphaeraceae bacterium | reverse complement strand
CACCGCCAGATACACCCAGCCCATCCGCGTGGGCAGATACGTGATATCGGCCACCCATTTCTGGTTGGGACCCGTGGCCGTGAAGTCACGTTGCAAGAGATTCTCGGCGATCGGCTGATCGTGTTTCGAATCGGTCGTCACCGGCTTGAACCGTTTAGGCCCTTTGGCTTGCAAGCCTTCTTCTTGCATGATCTTGGCCACCGTGTTCACGCTGCAACGCTCACCGTCGGCTTGGAGTTGTTCATGAACCCGTGGGCTGCCGTAGACCCGACGATGATCTTCAAAAACCCGGTGGACCTTCTCCGCCAGTTGCCCGCGACGGGTCGCCTGCTCGCACACGGGACGGGCTCGCCAGGCGTAGAACCCGCTGGGGCTCACGCACAGGACCCGGCACATCACGCGGACCGGCCAGTGGTCGCGGTGCTCGTCGATGAAGCGGTACCTCATCGGCTTTCGCTCGCGAAGAAGGTCGCGGCTTTTTTTTAGGATTTCCCGTTCCATCTTCAGCCGACGGTTCTCTTGTTCCAACTCCCGCAGCTTGATCCGAATCTCTTGATCAGTGAGCCGACCGTTAGGGGCTAACTGCCGAACCCAAGCACACACCGTCGTGCCCGCGACCCCTAAGCGCCGGGCGACCTCGGACTGGGACAACCCTTCCTCGGTGACCATCCGCACCGCCCCGGCCTTGAACTGATCGTCATACCGCTTGCTCGATTTCCCGTTGCCCATCGACTTTGACATCTGGTGGACTCCTTTCGCCAGGCATCCTACCTAGCAGTTAGGACCGTCCACTCCTATGAAGCCGGGTCGGTCAAATACTTTGGTTGGGTTCGGTGGATGGGTTCAAACTCCTATCCGGGCTTTCCGTGAGCGATGGGGCATTCACCCGTCGTCTACGGGCCCATTCAACTTCATACGACGACGCCCATTCTTTCTCACGGGGCTCTTACGCCTCAAGTGGACGGTCGGGCTATCGTCTTGCCCAGTCATGACCGAATCCTCAACCATTGAATCCAGGCCCAGCCCTTCTGGGGGGCTTCCCCCTGGAAGGGGGAACGGGAAGAGGGTTGATCCCGTTACGTCACAGCAACCGGTTCGAGGCCCCGCCAATCCGTGCCGTCGCGAAGCATCGCCCAACAGCGGATCAGCAACCGCCGCGCACAGGCGATCACCGCGATCTTGCGGCGGCTCTTGCTGCCGCGGCAGACCCGTTCGTACACATCCTTGAGCCAGGGGTTGTATCGCTGCATCAACCAACTGACCTCCACGAGCAACGCCCGCAGCAGCTTGTTGCCGCGACCGGTGATCCGGCCTTGACGATGCATCGTGCCCGACTCAAATAACCTCGGCACCAGCCCCGCGTAGGCGCCGACCTGTTTGGCGTTGGCGAACCGTTTCGGGTCGTCGATCGTGGCCACGATCAACTCGGATAATCGTGGCCCCACCCCCGGGATGGTCCGTAGCTGCCGCACCCGCTGGTCCTGTTCCGCTAACGCTTCGAGTTTCTCCTCGACCTGCCCGATGAGCTGATTGACGTGCTCGAAGCCCGCCAATTCCAGGTCCAGCTCGCATCGCCACAGTTCTTGCGAGTCGGCGTCCGACAGCGGCTTGGCCTGCCGCCGCAACGCGACGATCGATTCACGGTTCCAGCCCTTGTGACCACGGGGCATCGTCAAGCCCTGACGGTCGAGGATCGAGCGGATGTGATTCTTGATCGCCGTGCGTCGCGACACCAGTGTGTGACGGTAAGCGATCAGGCTCCGCCACTGACGCACTTGGGTCTTGGGCACTGTCACGGTGGGCAGCTGATCCATCGCCGATAGCTGGGCCAGCTTCAACGCGTCGTCACGGTCGGTCTTGCGTTTGACGTGCTTCCACCGCCAAGCTTCGTGGTTCGTGTTAGCCACCTGGATCTGGATCTCGCGCGTCCGGGCCAGATCACACACCCAACCCGCCTGCGAACCGATCTCGATTACCATCCGATCAGGATTTTCCTGGACCACCAAGTCGTGGATCGCCGACGGGGTCGTCGCCACCGTCTCGAACCGATGCTCACGGTCCACCGAGTCATAGACACACACCACGCTCTTGAACTTGCCCAAATCGATAGCCAAAATCCTCATGCCGGTCTCCTTGTGTGAAGCGTTACACTTGGGCGATCCACACGATCAGCCCGTACTGGGACATGATCCCGTCAAACCGCCCACCGGGAGACCCGGCTTTCATAGTTTCTTTCTCTGGGGAAGGTCAGAGCCGAGTTGCTGTTCGATGTGATCTCGACCGCCTACGAACGAACCAGCGTGATCGTGACGACCAACCTCCCATTTGAACGTTGGGTGGAGGTGCTTGGCAGCGAACGCCTCACCGGCGCGGCGCTCGACCGGCTCACCCACCGCTGCCACGTGCTCGAAGCCAACGGTCCTAGCTACCGACTCAAGGACGCCAAGCGGCGACGTAAACCCAAAGACAAATAATCACTCAGGAGATCAACCAAGAGGCTGGACCAACCCTCCAGCCAGAGATACAGTCATCCCCGGCGCCACATTTTTTACTCGACGGGCGCTACATTTTCTGACCGACGTTCACAGGTGCGCATCGATCGGCGTGACCTAGATGAGTTCATCGAGCGGGCCAAGGGGCACGAGCCGTCGGCACCCGATGCGCAAGAGAAAGGGGCTGACCGATGACAGACAGCCCCATTTCAAAGGTGCTTGAGAAATTATACAGCGTCACCGGGTTCGAGCCGAAGCGTCGAGGCACCGGCTCGATCACTCGCTGTCCGGCCCACAACGATCATAACCCGAGCCTGTTGATCAGCGAGGGTGGCGACGGACGAGTGTTGCTGAAATGCTTCGCCGGGTGTTCGACCGAGAGCATTATGGATGCACTGGGGATGCCGATGAGCTTGTTGTTTCCCGACAATGGCAGGGAAAGCCAACACAGACCCAGACCGCAGACCACCCCCAGAAACGCGAAACTAACCCAGCCGCGTCGCATTGTGGCGGTGTATCCCTACGTGAATGAGGGTGGGGAACTGTTGTTCGAGGTCGTCCGGTTCGACCCGAAAGATTTCCGCCAGCGTCGACCCGACGGTAATGGCGGGTATATCTGGGATCTCGATGGGGTACGACGCGTTCTTTACCGGCTTCTGCAGATCATCGAAGCTGGATCTGAATCGTTCATATTCATCGTCGAGGGCGAGAAGGACGCGGACCGGCTGGCAAGTGTGGGTTTGGTCGCCACGACTTGTCCGATGAGTGCTGGGAAATGGGCTCTCGTCGACGACACGGTGCTTCATAGACGTCATGTCGTCATCATCCCTGACCATGACAAGGCCGGACGGAAGCATGCTCAACAAGCGGCCAATTCACTTCAAGGGAAGGCAGCGAGCGTTCGAGTATTGCAGTTGCCAGACTTACCGGAAAAGGGCGACGTCAGCGATTGGATGGATGCAGGCGGCTATCCCGAAGACCTGGTCCGGCTGGCCGAAGCCACGTCGCTATGGACACCGTCCCCTGTTGAGGTCGACCGTGGGACTCATGAAACGAGTAAATCCAAGACAGGCAGACCTATCTTGCTCCCCATGGCCGAGGTGAAGTCGCAGCCGGTGCAGTGGCTGTGGCCACATAGGATCGCTCTGAGGAAGCTAACTTTGATCGCCGGGGACCCCGGTCTGGGGAAATCGTTTGTAACCTTGGATATTGCCGCGCGGGTATCGACCGGTTCGTGGTGGCCGGATGCGCCGGGACAGCGATTCGATCCCGGAGGTGTTGTTCTGCTTTCAGCCGAGGACAACGCTGCCGATACGATCCGCCCGCGACTGGATGCGGCGGGAGCGGATGTGTCACGAATCGTCGCGATCAAGGGTGTGGCGAAGACCGACCCGAAGACCGGAGAGGAAATCGATGCCTCGTTTTGTCTGGCGACGGACCTCAAAGCATTGGAAGAGGCTATCGAACGGACGCCCAATTGTCGGCTGGTCATTGTCGACCCGATCACCGCGTACTGCGGGAGTGTGGACTCCCACAAAAACGCGGAAGTACGTGGGCTCTTGGCTCCGTTGTCGGATTTGGCCGAACGGTACGGGGTCGCGATTCTAGCGGTAACACACCTCAACAAGAGTACGGGCGGATCGGCGATCTATCGAACAATGGGAAGCATCGCGTATACGGCGGCGGCCCGGACGGCCTGGTGTGTCATCAAAGACAAAAATGATCCACAGCGACGATTGATGCTTCCGCTCAAGAATAACCTCGCGCCCGACGTGACAGGACTGGCATACTCGATTCGGGATGCGGGTATGGCGGCGGTGGTTGAGTGGCAAAAGGACGCGGTATCCCTCTCAGCCGATGATGCGATGGATCGCGAGCGAAGGGACGATGAACGCAGCGATCGTGACCAAGCGGCTGATTGGTTGCGAGACGCATTGGCCGACGGACCGATGAGTAGCGAGGATGTGCTCAAGCAAGCCAAAAAAAATGGGTTTAGTGAAAAAAACGCTTCGTCGTGCTTTCAATGATATGGGTCGCAAGCCCAACAAGACATCGTTCAAAGGCGGGTGGGAGTGGAGATTGACCGACGAAGATGGCCACGATCGACCCGAAGATTCCCAAGATGCCCACGTCTGAAGGTTGGGCATCTTCGGCCAATTTGGCCATCTTCGGATGGGAAACACAGGCAAAGAGAGCTTATGTCGGACTGGCTATCAATACCGTATATGGTATAATATAAATGTGGATCTTAGAGGCATCATCCGAGACGAAATGAAGCGACAGGGCGTCTCGCAGATCGCACTGCAAGGGATGACCGGCATCCGCCAACATCGGATCAGCGATTACCTGAGAGGCAAACATGACATGGGGTCCGACAACGTCGTGAAGCTGTTGGACGCCCTGAATCTGGAAGTGCGACCGAAGAAACCGCCGAAGCGGAAACGAAGCGGAAAGCGTAAAGGACGGTGAATCATGGCCAGCATTACGAGAGAATCCAACGGACGGAAGACGATCCAGTTCGTCGCCGGGGACGGGAAGCGGCGGAGTATCCGGCTGGGCAAGACCACAGTCCGTAACGCTGAGGCGGTGCGGGTGAAGGTTGAGGATCTATAGCCATTGGCGTAAATAATCTTCTTTGACCGATAAGTGTGATTTCTGGCATGGAGGCCAAGGTCATGACCTATTCGATGGACTTGCGGCAGCGGGTGGTCGTGGCGGCGGGGTCGGGTGAACCGATCGCTTCGGTGGCAAAGCGGTTTTCCGTGGCGCGGCCGACGGTGCGCGACTGGCTGGGTCGACATCGACGAGGGGAGTTGTCGCCGGGCGTGCCGGGGCCCAAGGGGCCGGTGAAGCTCACGGCGGCTGATGAGCAGATCTTGCGTGAGAGGGTCGCGGCTCAGCCGGGGATCACGGCCAAGCAGCTGATGCCTCTGCTGAGCGTGCGGGTGGTCGAATCGACGGTGTGCCGGGCGTTGAAGCGTCTGGGGCTATCCTTAAAAAGAAGTCGCTGATCGCCGCCGAACAAGAACGTCCGGACGTGGCTCGACGTCGGCGAAGCTTCATGATCGCCCGGCGGTTCGTGGACCCGGGTTCGTTTGTTTTCCTCGATGAATCCGGGGCCAAGACCAACATGACCCGGCTGTACGGCCGGTCGCCGATCGGCGAGCGCTGCGTGGATCACACCCCGGACGGCCACTGGAAAACCATGACGATGCTCAGTGCCATCCGGCTCGACGGCGTGATCCAAGGCGCGACGGTGGTGGTCGACGGTCCGATGGACGCGGCAACGTTCCTGGCTTATACACAGCAGTTCTTGGCCCCGTCGCTGCGGCCCGGGGATGTCGTGGTGATGGACAATCTCTCGTCGCACAAAGGCGCGGGGATCCGTGAGGCGATCGAAGCGGCCGGCGCGGACCTTTGGTACTTGCCGCCTTACTCGCCCGACCTCAACCCGATCGAAAAGCTGTGGAGCAAAGTCAAAGCGTGGCTACGTCGGGTCAGCGCCAAGACGTTCGACGCCTTGAACGACGCCATCGCCGATGCCCTGCGAGCCGTTCACCCCACAGAATGCCCCAACTACTTTCAAGCCTGTGGCTATGGAGAACATTGATGCCAGATGCTCTAGTCTCGGGTTCTATCACCGGGCACGCCCCGGCGGATGAGACCTCCCGTTGGCTGGCGGGACTGGATGACACTCTGTTCGACAAGCTGGCACGGGTGGGGCTCGTCAAGGCGCGGGGATCGGTCGGTCTCAAGGCGTTTCTGGATATTTACATCGAGAGTCGTACGGATATCAAGCCGTTGACGAGGATGAATCTGGAACAGGCGCGTCGACACATGTTGGTCTACTTCGACGACAACCGCCCCTTGCGGGATATCGAATCCGCCGACGCGGAGGACTACCGATTGCACCTGGTCAAGGCGGGGCTAGCCGACAACACGGTCCGACGGCTGATCGGTCGGGCTAAGCAGTTTTTTAATGCGGGAGTCCGACGCGGGTTGATTCGGTCGAACCCGTTCGACGGGATTGCCGCGTCGGTTAAGGGCAACCCGGATCGCTTCCATTTCATCAGTGCTGATGACGCTGAGAAGATCATCGCGGCTTGTCCCGACAACCAGTGGAGAATGATCTTTGTGTTGGCTCGATACGGCGGGCTGCGGTGTCCGTCGGAGGTGTTATCACTCACGTGGGGCGACATAGATTGGGAACACAACCGTATCCGAGTCCCAAGCCCCAAGACGGAGCACCTTCCCGGCGGGGCGAGTCGGGCGATCCCGTTGTTCCCGGAATTACTGCTGCACCTGCGGGAAGGGTTCGAGCTGGCCGAACCGGGGACGGAGCACGTCATTACCCGCTACCGCGAGACCACGACGAACATGAGGACTCAGTTGCTTCGGATTATTCGTCGAGCCGGGCTGGAGCCTTGGGAGAAACCGTTCTAGAATCTCCGCAGCAGCCGCGAGACCGAATTGTCTGAACGGTTCCCCATTCACGTCGTGTGCAAGTGGATCGGGAACACCGCCGCGATCGCGGCTCGACATTATCTTCAGGTCACGGATGAACACTTCGACCGAGCGATAGAGGGCGGTCGGAGGGATGCGATCAAAAAGGCGGTGCAGAATCCGGTGCAGCAATCCGCCGAAATGCCTCGAAACGACTCGCATACCGATCGTAGGCGTTCCACAGAATCCTCGGTAAATGCAGTGTATTGCGGGGATTTTCCGTGCGATGCGAAGACATGCGAAATAATAAAAACTCCCCGAGCTGGAATAGAACATTCGTCAAAAACACCGAGAAAAATAGACTCACCTAAAACAGGTGGCGCACAACGCGGCGCACACCACGCTTCAGCACCACCCAATCACCCAGAATTGAATAAAGCTTGCGACCCCTTTCAAGCCTTACCACAAGCCGTCAAAGACGTATGGGAAACACTACCGGAAGCTGTAAAAACCGCGTTGTTGCGTGAGAAGTAAAACTCCCAACAAATCCCAGTCCATCGCCTAACCGCAAGCGAAATCACCTACTGGACGACGAGACCGATATCGTGCTCAAGTGTGTGCTAAAAACGTTCGCTGGAATCCATCGTCTGAGTTGGGTACGGTCAGCCACGATCTGCTGATAGTCTACGGATCGACTCACGAACATGGCACAACACTCTGGACTCTGGCAATGCCGCGCCCCCTCTCGCCTCTGTGAAGCCGAGAAACGCGGCAAGATCCAGCACGCCCCGGCCTCAACGACCTCCAGAAGCCGACCATCCCCAACGACCCGGCGATTGTGAAGCCGATGTGATCCACGCCCCTTGCGGTGTAATTCAACCCTGAGACTGCCTTCTATTCCGTCCAAGCGTCGCCGAACGGTATGGATGAGCTTGTGCGGTGAGCCCCGGTCTCACGAGATCCCCAGCCCAGCTTCAACAATAACTGCTAGTAACCGCTAAAATACCGCTTGTTCGTTCTATGTGTCACGCCGGGTTGGAGCTCCATTTGGCAGCATCTGATGTCATGACGATCGCAGAGCTGGCGGAGTACCTGAAGGTGTCCAAGTCGTCGCTCTACAAGCTCGTTCAGCAAAGTAAGGTGCCCGGCCAAAAGGTCGGCAAGCACTGGCGGTTCCGGCGCGACGTCATTGACCATTGGCTCGCTGGCCAAAGCGACGGATTCAAGGCGAAAGGTGGTGCAGTGTGACCACCCTGCCAACGCTGGACGGTCTCCGCGGCCCTATTGGGTATAGCCCCGGGGGTGGCTGTTGAATGCAGTCGAGATCGAAGAAGCCGTCTCCGCTCTAGCGGAAGCACCATTTGATCCAGAGGACTTCCCCTACGCCTTCCTGGCCGCGTTCGGCAATAAGCCAACGACGATCAAACGTCTGAAAAAGGGCGCGACCAATCACAGCGATATACCTGGTGGTGTCCTCCAGATCAACAATATTCACGTGGCGGTCTGTGAACCCGGCAAGGTTGGCGAGACGCTTAAGGCGCTGCACGATAGCCCGGCAACCCAAGCCAAAAAAGCCAAATACATCTTGGCGACCGATGGCCGAACCATCGAAGCCGAAAACCTCGTCGAGGGTGAAACGCTCGCCTGTAACTTTGAGGATCTCGCCAACCACTTCGGCTTCTTCCTGCCGCTGGCGGGCATTACCACCGTTAAGCAGATCCGCGAGAACGCCTTTGATATCAAGGCGACCAGCCGCCTCAACAAGCTCTACGTCGAGTTGCTCAAAGAGAATCCCGATTGGGACACGACGCAACGCAGGGAAGACCTCAATCACTTCTTTGCCCGGCTGATCTTTTGCTTTTTTGCCGAAGACACCAATATCTTCCACAGCCAAGGCCTATTCACCGCCACCATCGATCAGATGAGCGAGCGAGACTCCTCTAACACACACGAGGTGATCTCTGAGCTGTTCCGAGCGATGAACACCAAGCACGAAGACCGGAAAAACATCAAGATTCGCAGCTGGGCTGATACCTTCCCCTACGTCAATGGTGGCCTCTTCTCAGGCAGCCTGGACGTTCCTCGTTTCAGCAAAATCGCTCGTTCCTATCTACTCCATATCGGCGGTCTTGACTGGCAGAGGATCAACCCCGATATCTTCGGTTCGATGATCCAAGCGGTGGCGGACGACGAAGAGCGCGGAACCTTGGGGATGCACTACACCAGCGTGCCCAACATTCTTAAAGTGCTCAATCCCCTATTTCTCGATGACCTTCGGGAGAAGCTCAAACAAGCGGACGACAACAAACGCAAGCTGCTTAACCTTCGCAATCGCATGGCTCGTATTCGTGTGTTTGATCCCGCTTGTGGGTCGGGCAATTTCCTCGTCATCGCCTACAAAGAGATGCGCGCGATCGAAGCCGAGATCAACAAGCGTCGCGGCGAAGCCGACCGATCAACCGACATCCCGCTCACGAACTTTCGTGGCATCGAACTCCGCCACTTCTCCGCCGAAATCGCGCGCCTTGCCCTCATCATTGCAGAATATCAATGCGATGTTCTTTACCGTGGCGAGCGCCTTGCCCTTGCAGAGTTCTTGCCGCTCGAAGCCGCGAATTGGATTACGTGCGGCAATGCCCTGAGAATCGACTGGCTAAGCATCTGCCCACCTACGGGTTCCGGCGTGAAGCTTCATACCGATGATTTGTTCGAAACATCGCTCGACCAATCAGAGATGGACTTCGAGAATGAAGGTGGGGAGACGTACATCTGTGGCAATCCGCCGTACTTGGGAAGCAAGTGGCAGTCGAAAGAGCAGAAAGCGGATCTTGCCGTAACATGGGCACGCCATGCTAGTCTCGCTAGAAATAGTGATTACGTTACTGAGTGGGTCGCCCGCTTCCTAGATTATTCGGATCTGGTGCATCAGGCTACCGCCAGCTTCGTGACCACGAACAGTCTTTGTCAGGGTCAGCAGGCATCCATTCTGTGGCCGATCGTTTTTGATCGCGGTGTAGCGATTTCGTTCGCGAGGCTACCGTTCAAATGGTGTAATTTGGCTAGGGACAATGCCGGGGTCACGGTCTGCATCATCGGAATGTCTGCCGACTCATCTCGGCAAGTGAAACTATATGACGGTGACACAGTCCGGCACTGCTCATCAATTGGTCCTTACCTCGCGCCTGATTTCACTCAAACAGTTACGAAATCCGCTGCACCTCTCGGTCCAGAAAATGAAATGCTTTTCGGCAATATGCCGCGGGATGGTGGCCACCTATTACTTAATCCCGACGAAATACGCCTGTTGAAGTGCGATGAAGAAATCGCAGCATACATAAAGCGGATTGTTGGTTCAAAGGGGGTAATTCAGGGTATTGTTCGTTACTGTCTGTGGATAGAAGATGCAGATGTTGACGAGGCAACTAACCTGCCCGTTATCAGAGATCGCCTAAAATCCGTTGCCCAGAATCGATCGCAATCCTGCGCAGAATCTACCCGTGCATTTGCGAAGCAACCACACAGATTTGTGCAGATTGCAGGCGTTGCGAAAGAACATTCGATCGTTATGCCTCGCGTATCATCCGAAACTCGGGATTTTCTCCCCGTAGATTATCTGTATCTGTTTAGCGTCTAGCCAGGCACGGGAGGGCGTTGGATTTTGAAATTCTGATCTGCTGATCGCGGTCTATAATCGGCCATCGATATAAAGGGATAAGATGGCGTTCGAAGGGCTGGGGTGCCCGCTTCACCATCGGTCAGGACGACACGACAGGAACAGCCAGGATGGCTCGACCCACCTACGATCAACTGCTTGAAATCATCGCCGAGAAAGACCGGCAGATCCTGCGACTCGAGAAGCGTGTGGCTCAACTCGAAGCTCGGGCCGGCCAACTCGAACAACGCCTCGAACAAGCCACGCGTTCGACCCAACGCCAAGCCGCGCCGTTCTCCAAGGGATCGCCCAAAACCCAGCCCAAGAAGCCCGGCCGCAAGGCGGGCAAGGCGTACGGCCCCAAAGCCCATCGGCCCCCACCCCCGCAACCCCCCGACGAGGTCATCGACGTGCCGTTGACCCCGCGGTGTCCCGGCTGCGGCGGCGAGGCCCAAGAAGATCACGTGACCCATCAGTTCCAGGTCGAGATCCCCCGCCGGCCGGTGGTGCGACGTTTCGACCTGCACGTGGGTTCATGCACGCGGTGTGGTCGACGCCTTCACCCCCGCCACCCGTTGCAGACCTCAGATGCCACGGGGGCGGCGGCCTCCCAGCTGGGGCCGGACCTTCAAGCCATGATCGTCCTGATGAAGGACAAGTACGGGCTGAGTTATGGCGACATCCAAGGCTTGCTCAAGCAGGTCTTCGGGATCTCGATCACCCGTGGCGGTGCGACGCACGTCGTGCTACGTACGGCCCGACGCGGTCAATCTGTTTACGACGGCCTGCGTGACGTGGTGCGTCACAGCGACACGGTTTACCCCGATGAAACCGGCTGGAAAGTCGGCGGATGGCTGCAGTGGATGTGGGTGTTCGTGACGAAGAAAGTCACGCTGTATGTCATCCGCCCCAGCCGCGGCGGCGAGGTGGTGCGGGACGTGTTGGGCAAGGACTATGCCGGGCGGATGATCCACGACGGCTGGTCGCCTTACGATTCTTTGGAACAGGCCACGCATCAGCAATGCTTGGCGCATCTGCTTCGGCGGACGGGCATGTTGCTGGAGCAAGCCACGCGTGGGGCGGTGCGTTTCCCGCGGAAGGTCAAGGCGTTGTTGCTCGATGCGCTGCGTCTTCGTGATCGACGCGACGCGGGAACGATCAGCGAGCATGGCTTGGCCTGTGCCCGCGGGCGATTGCGTAAGCGGTTGGACCGCTTGCTGGCTTGGCGTCTATCGCATCGTGGCAACCGAACGTTTCGCAATCACCTGGCTCGCCACGCCGATGAGATCCTCACGTTTCTGTATGAACCGGGGATCGAAGCGACCAACTGGCCCGCCGAGCAGGCGATCCGCCCGGCGGTGGTCAACCGCAAGGTCTTCGGCGGCAACCGTACGGCTGCGGGTGCTCGTGCTCAGGAAATTCTGGGCAGCGTCCTGACGACTTGTGATCAACACGCCCACGACGCGTTGGCTTTTCTGTCCCACCTCCTGCGTGCTGCCTCCGATCAGCACCCCGATCACCTGAGACGACTCATCTCAACCGCCCAGATTCAACCGGCTAACCGCTAAACAGATACGTACAGACCAACCCATTCGAGGGGATGGCTGCATCCGTTCGAGCTAACCCTGAACGGTTCCACTTCATCACCCGCGAAACCGCGCAGAAGGTTCTGGATAACTGCCCCGATGAGCAATGGCGGTTAATCTTCGCACTGGCCCGATATGGCGGCTTGCGTTGCCCTTCTGAAGTCCTGTCGTTGACGTGGGCAGACGTGAACTGGGAGCTAAGCCGGATCCGTGTGCCAAGCCCCAAAACCGAACATCACGAGGGCGGGGCAAGCCGAATCATCCCCTTGTTTCCTGAGCTGGTCCCCTACCTACGCGAATGCTTTGAGCGGGCCGAGCCCGGAACGGACTACGTCATCACGAAGTACCGAGGTGGCAAAACCAACCTGCGTACTCACCTGAAGAGGATCGTCCAGCGGGCAGGATTGGAAATGTGGGGTAAGCCATTCCAGAACCTGCGTAGCACTCGCGAAACGGAACTTGCTGAGACGTTCCCGATGCACGTCGTGTGCCGATGGATCGGCAACAGTTCCCCGGTTGCCGCCAAGCACTACCTGCAGCTGACCGACGAGCACTTCGACCGAGCGATCGGTGTAGGACCCGAACATGGGGTGGCGCATAATGCGGCGCACTGTGCGCCAAATGTGGCGCACCCGGAGGTTGCCGGAGGCTATCCGTCTACGCCCGATGTTGGCATTCCAGCATCAATTGAGCCTATAGATATAGGTATTTCAGGGAATTCGTCTAATTATCGTGAAAAACAAGAAATGCTAAAAACTCCCCGAGCTGGACTCGAACCAGCAACCTAGCGGTTAACAGCCGCTCGCTCTACCGATTGAGCTATCGGGGATTTATAGTAAGAGACGTACAGCATAGCTATCGGCGACAGCAAATCAAACTCCGTACCTGTAGTATCCAGGGCCGTTTAATTCTCTGTTGGTGATCCTCGGATGAGTGCAAGGGCTTCGTGGGGTTGGGCGGCGTAGCGTCGCAAGGCGGCGGCTTTATTCTTCCAGCCGGCGTGGTTGAGAACCGTCACAGCCAAGTTGCGGATCGCCGCGAGGTTCTGCGGAGCCTGGCCGGTCCGCACACGGCAGGCGTCTTCCCCAAACGTCACGTCCCGGACGTAGTGCAAGCGGTTTTCGATCCCCCAGTGGCCGCGGGTGAGTTCAAGCAAGCGGGTGGCATCGGCTCGATCCCGCGAGAGGCTGGTGATCCCGTAGGCCACTTCCGTTGTGGTCTGATTTCGGACCGTGCGGGTGCGTTCGAGTCGAAAGACCTGCTTGACCCCCGGCCAGTCCAGGTAGCCGTTGAGGGCGGTGGTGCTGGTGAGCTTGCGGGCTTCGATCCGGCCGTGGCCCTTGTTGAGGCTTGAAGCGGTCTGCTGTTCTTGGCGGCTCAGCCGCTGCTCACGCTCAGAACTCGGGGCGTCGTCGTGGGGTTTGAACGCGTCGGCGATCGCTTCTTGGAGTTGAGCTTGGTTGGCCTTGACGGCCCAGAGATAATCCCCTTTTTCTTGAGGATTTTCCGCGATAGATCCTTCTGGCAAAACATCGCGTCGCCCGTGACCACCGCCCCTTGCACGTCGATCACATCCAACATCGCCAGGGCGGTCTTGTGCTCGTTGGTGGAAGCCGCCACCGCCATCTGACCGATCGCCGCTTGAGCTTCGTGTGCGTAAGCCGCCAGCAGGTGGATCCCCGGCAGTGGCTCGCCTTGTGTACCGCATAGCCGCTTGCCGTCGACCGCGATCGCCTTCCACCCGGCGATCCGACGACCCCCCAGCCAGCGGCGGATCGCCCGCTCGAACATCGTCGTGTTGATCTTCCCCAGGGAAAGAAACTATGAAAGCCGGGTCTCCCGGTGGGCGGTTTGACGGGATCATGTCCCAGTACGGGCTGATCGTGTGGATCGCCCAAGTGTAACGCTTCACACAAGGAGACCGGCATGAGGATTTTGGCTATCGATTTGGGCAAGTTCAAGAGCGTGGTGTGTGTCTATGACTCGGTGGACCGTGAGCATCGGTTCGAGACGGTGGCGACGACCCCGTCGGCGATCCACGACTTGGTGGTCCAGGAAAATCCTGATCGGATGGTAATCGAGATCGGTTCGCAGGCGGGTTGGGTGTGTGATCTGGCCCGGACGCGCGAGATCCAGATCCAGGTGGCTAACACGAACCACGAAGCTTGGCGGTGGAAGCACGTCAAACGCAAGACCGACCGTGACGACGCGTTGAAGCTGGCCCAGCTATCGGCGATGGATCAGCTGCCCACCGTGACAGTGCCCAAGACCCAAGTGCGTCAGTGGCGGAGCCTGATCGCTTACCGTCACACACTGGTGTCGCGACGCACGGCGATCAAGAATCACATCCGCTCGATCCTCGACCGTCAGGGCTTGACGATGCCCCGTGGTCACAAGGGCTGGAACCGTGAATCGATCGTCGCGTTGCGGCGGCAGGCCAAGCCGCTGTCGGACGCCGACTCGCAAGAACTGTGGCGATGCGAGCTGGACCTGGAATTGGCGGGCTTCGAGCACGTCAATCAGCTCATCGGGCAGGTCGAGGAGAAACTCGAAGCGTTAGCGGAACAGGACCAGCGGGTGCGGCAGCTACGGACCATCCCGGGGGTGGGGCCACGATTATCCGAGTTGATCGTGGCCACGATCGACGACCCGAAACGGTTCGCCAACGCCAAACAGGTCGGCGCCTACGCGGGGCTGGTGCCGAGGTTATTTGAGTCGGGCACGATGCATCGTCAAGGCCGGATCACCGGTCGCGGCAACAAGCTGCTGCGGGCGTTGCTCGTGGAGGTCAGTTGGTTGATGCAGCGATACAACCCCTGGCTCAAGGATGTGTACGAACGGGTCTGCCGCGGCAGCAAGAGCCGCCGCAAGATCGCGGTGATCGCCTGTGCGCGGCGGTTGCTGATCCGCTGTTGGGCGATGCTTCGCGACGGCACGGATTGGCGGGGCCTCGAACCGGTTGCTGTGACGTAACGGGATCAACCCTCTTCCCGTTCCCCCTTCCAGGGGGAAGCCCCCCAGAAGGGCTGGGCCTGGATTCAATGGTTGAGGATTCGGTCATGACTGGGCAAGACGATAGCCCGACCGTCCACTTGAGGCGTAAGAGCCCCGTGAGAAAGAATGGGCGTCGTCGTATGAAGTTGAATGGGCCCGTAGACGACGGGTGAATGCCCCATCGCTCACGGAAAGCCCGGATAGGAGTTTGAACCCATCCACCGAACCCAACCAAAGTATTTGACCGACCCGGCTTCATAGGAGTGGACGGTCGGTTTCGTGAGTTATGCGGTCTGCAGCTCGTAGGCCAGGGGGCTGTTGTACCCCAAAGACGAGTGCAGCCGCACACGATTGTAAAACACCTCGATGTAATCAAACAACGCCGTGGCCACCTCATCGAGGTCGACCCAATCCGATCCGTGAACCAGCTCGATCTTCAACGTGCCCATAAAACTCTCCATCATCGCGTTGTCGTAACAGTTGCCCTTGCCGCTCATCGAGCAGGAGATCCCATAAAACCCCAGCAGATCCTGGTACACCCCGCTGGCGTATTGGACCCCACGATCGCTGTGATGAATCACCCCCGTCAGAGGATTTCTTTTCCCTGCCGCCCGACGCAACGCCTCGCACACCAGGTCGGCCCGCAGGTGATCGGCGACCGACCAGCCCACCACCATGCGCGAGAACACATCCAACACCACCGCCAGATACACCCAGCCCATCCGCGTGGGCAGATACGTGATATCGGCCACCCATTTCTGGTTGGGACCCGTGGCCGTGAAGTCACGTTGCAAGAGATTCTCGGCGATCGGCTGATCGTGTTTCGAATCGGTCGTCACCGGCTTGAACCGTTTAGGCCCTTTGGCTTGCAAGCCTTCTTCTTGCATGATCTTGGCCACCGTGTTCACGCTGCAACGCTCACCGTCGGCTTGGAGTTGTTCATGAACCCGTGGGCTGCCGTAGACCCGACGATGATCTTCAAAAACCCGGTGGACCTTCTCCGCCAGTTGCCCGCGACGGGTCGCCTGCTCGCACACGGGACGGGCTCGCCAGGCGTAGAACCCGCTGGGGCTCACGCACAGGACCCGGCACATCACGCGGACCGGCCAGTGGTCGCGGTGCTCGTCGATGAAGCGGTACCTCATCGGCTTTCGCTCGCGAAGAAGGTCGCGGCTTTTTTTAGGATTTCCCGTTCCATCTTCAGCCGACGGTTCTCTTGTTCCAACTCCCGCAGCTTGATCCGAATCTCTTGATCAGTGAGCCGACCGTTAGGGGCTAACTGCCGAACCCAAGCACACACCGTCGTGCCCGCGACCCCTAAGCGCCGGGCGACCTCGGACTGGGACAACCCTTCCTCGGTGACCATCCGCACCGCCCCGGCCTTGAACTGATCGTCATACCGCTTGCTCGATTTCCCGTTGCCCATCGACTTTGACATCTGGTGGACTCCTTTCGCCAGGCATCCTACCTAGCAGTTAGGACCGTCCACTCCTATGAAGCCGGGTCGGTCAAATACTTTGGTTGGGTTCGGTGGATGGGTTCAAACTCCTATCCGGGCTTTCCGTGAGCGATGGGGCATTCACCCGTCGTCTACGGGCCCATTCAACTTCATACGACGACGCCCATTCTTTCTCACGGGGCTCTTACGCCTCAAGTGGACGGTCGGGCTATCGTCTTGCCCAGTCATGACCGAATCCTCAACCATTGAATCCAGGCCCAGCCCTTCTGGGGGGCTTCCCCCTGGAAGGGGGAACGGGAAGAGGGTTGATCCCGTTACGTCACAGCAACCGGTTCGAGGCCCCGCCAATCCGTGCCGTCGCGAAGCATCGCCCAACAGCGGATCAGCAACCGCCGCGCACAGGCGATCACCGCGATCTTGCGGCGGCTCTTGCTGCCGCGGCAGACCCGTTCGTACACATCCTTGAGCCAGGGGTTGTATCGCTGCATCAACCAACTGACCTCCACGAGCAACGCCCGCAGCAGCTTGTTGCCGCGACCGGTGATCCGGCCTTGACGATGCATCGTGCCCGACTCAAATAACCTCGGCACCAGCCCCGCGTAGGCGCCGACCTGTTTGGCGTTGGCGAACCGTTTCGGGTCGTCGATCGTGGCCACGATCAACTCGGATAATCGTGGCCCCACCCCCGGGATGGTCCGTAGCTGCCGCACCCGCTGGTCCTGTTCCGCTAACGCTTCGAGTTTCTCCTCGACCTGCCCGATGAGCTGATTGACGTGCTCGAAGCCCGCCAATTCCAGGTCCAGCTCGCATCGCCACAGTTCTTGCGAGTCGGCGTCCGACAGCGGCTTGGCCTGCCGCCGCAACGCGACGATCGATTCACGGTTCCAGCCCTTGTGACCACGGGGCATCGTCAAGCCCTGACGGTCGAGGATCGAGCGGATGTGATTCTTGATCGCCGTGCGTCGCGACACCAGTGTGTGACGGTAAGCGATCAGGCTCCGCCACTGACGCACTTGGGTCTTGGGCACTGTCACGGTGGGCAGCTGATCCATCGCCGATAGCTGGGCCAGCTTCAACGCGTCGTCACGGTCGGTCTTGCGTTTGACGTGCTTCCACCGCCAAGCTTCGTGGTTCGTGTTAGCCACCTGGATCTGGATCTCGCGCGTCCGGGCCAGATCACACACCCAACCCGCCTGCGAACCGATCTCGATTACCATCCGATCAGGATTTTCCTGGACCACCAAGTCGTGGATCGCCGACGGGGTCGTCGCCACCGTCTCGAACCGATGCTCACGGTCCACCGAGTCATAGACACACACCACGCTCTTGAACTTGCCCAAATCGATAGCCAAAATCCTCATGCCGGTCTCCTTGTGTGAAGCGTTACACTTGGGCGATCCACACGATCAGCCCGTACTGGGACATGATCCCGTCAAACCGCCCACCGGGAGACCCGGCTTTCATAGTTTCTTTCTCTGGGGAAGGTCATGTCGAGCACTTTGAACACATTGTGGAACGTGGCTTTGCACGGCGAGCGATCCCGGGTAAACCCCAGGGCCGTTTAATTCTCTGTCGTAGGGATAGCCGATGAGATTAAGGTAGAGTTTGGCGTTAGCCCCTGAGGTCATGGAGGACCTGACGATGTCCGATCAACCGTTATCTGTTGTGTTTAGCGAGATCCCGGACCCACGGAATCCGTCGGGACGTCGTCACCCGTTGTCGGCGATCTTGACGCTGACCACGGTGGCGATGCTCGGGGGGGCACGCAGCCTCGAGGCGATCGCCCAGTTTGCCCGGGATCGCGGAGAGCCATTCACGCGGCTGCTGGGGTTTACCCGGGATCGCTCGCCGTGCAAAGCCACGTTCCACAATGTGTTCAAAGTGCTCGACACGACGATGTTCGAGCGGGCGATCCGCCGCTGGCTGGGGGGTCGTCGGATCGCCGGGTGGAAGGCGATCGCGGTCGACGGCAAGCGGCTATGCGGTACACAAGGCGAGCCACTGCCGGGGATCCACCTGCTGGCGGCTTACGCACACGAAGCTCAAGCGGCGATCGGTCAGATGGCGGTGGCGGCTTCCACCAACGAGCACAAGACCGCCCTGGCGATGTTGGATGTGATCGACGTGCAAGGGGCGGTGGTCACGGGCGACGCGATGTTTTGCCAGAAGGATCTATCGCGGAAAATCCTCAAGAAAAAGGGGATTATCTCTGGGCCGTCAAGGCCAACCAAGCTCAACTCCAAGAAGCGATCGCCGACGCGTTCAAACCCCACGACGACGCCCCGAGTTCTGAGCGTGAGCAGCGGCTGAGCCGCCAAGAACAGCAGACCGCTTCAAGCCTCAACAAGGGCCACGGCCGGATCGAAGCCCGCAAGCTCACCAGCACCACCGCCCTCAACGGCTACCTGGACTGGCCGGGGGTCAAGCAGGTCTTTCGACTCGAACGCACCCGCACGGTCCGAAATCAGACCACAACGGAAGTGGCCTACGGGATCACCAGCCTCTCGCGGGATCGAGCCGATGCCACCCGCTTGCTTGAACTCACCCGCGGCCACTGGGGGATCGAAAACCGCTTGCACTACGTCCGGGACGTGACGTTTGGGGAAGACGCCTGCCGTGTGCGGACCGGCCAGGCTCCGCAGAACCTCGCGGCGATCCGCAACTTGGCTGTGACGGTTCTCAACCACGCCGGCTGGAAGAATAAAGCCGCCGCCTTGCGACGCTACGCCGCCCAACCCCACGAAGCCCTTGCACTCATCCGAGGATCACCAACAGAGAATTAAACGGCCCTGGGGTAAACCCCAGCAGCCGCGTGAATGGCTCTCCGCGATCCCGGGCAAACTGGGCGATCGCCTCGAGGCTGCGTGCCCCCCCGAGCATCGCCACCGTGGTCAGCGTCAAGATCGCCGACAACGGGTGACGACGTCCCGACGGATTCCGTGGGTCCGGGATCTCGCTAAACACAACAGATAACGGTTGATCGGACATCGTCAGGTCCTCCATGACCTCAGGGGCTAACGCCAAACTCTACCTTAATCTCATCGGCTATCCCTACGACAGAGAATTAAACGGCCCTGCTGTAGTATCTACACATCTCGTCAAAACCATGGTCGGCTGCTTACAAGTCCATATTCCGCGTAGACCCGGTCGTTCCAGGCCTCGCTTGACGGGTCTTGATGGCCAGTCTCGGAGAAGTGTAGATACTTAAGCGGCGGATGAGAGTGTGCCGCTGCGGGGCGGACGTTTCGGGAATGGGAGGATCAAGCCGACGCGTTCGATGCGGCGGTGACCACGACGCTGCTTGAAGAACGAGCGGCCTTGGAGGACACCGCCTGGGTCGAGGCCCAGCAGATGGGTCGTTGCCCGCGTCGCGGGTCGGATCGGTGATATACCGATCCCGGATGAAAATACGGCGTGACTCATGTACGCCGCAGGGAAATTTTCGGTGTCCAACGCATACTCGACGCGGTACTTTAATACGCGATGCATATATCTTGGAAACGATCATTGAAAACTGAGCCGGACGGGGGCCGAACATTCATTGAAATTTGAGCCACTGTAGCGGCCTTAGCGTGTGGGGATTTAACCCCCTGCACGGAGGCCAGATAGGTGCTGACAGTGGACGATTACGAACTGATACGACGGATGCATGTGGTGGAGGGTCGGAGTATCCGTGAGATCCGGCGGCGGCTGGGTCATTCACGGAATACGATCGCGAAGGTGTTAACCCATCCGACCCCGCCGGGCTACCGGATGGTCCAACCTCGTGCCAAGCGGGTGTTGGAGCCTTACATCTCGATCATCGATGCGTGGCTGGAGCAGGACAAAACGGCTCCTCGCAAGCAGCGACACACGGGCCAAGAGATCTACGAACGATTGTGCAAGGAGCACAAGTACCGTGGCAGTGTGATCACAGTGCGGCGGTATCTGCAGACCAAGCGACAACGCCAACAGGAGGTGTTCATGCCGTTGGCGTTCGAGCCGGGCGAAGAGGCTCAGGTCGACTGGCACGAGGGGGTAGCCAAGATCAACGGGGTCGAACGCAAGGTTCAGGTGTTCTGCATGCGTCTGTGCCACTCGAAGGCGTCGTTCACGTGGCCGTATGAGCTGTACTAGCCACCACTTCATCTGACACGCGAGAGTTATCTGGCAACAGCAAGACTGCCGCTTCGAGTGTCTTTCGTCCGCGCCTCGATCGCGCCTTGGGTGACGCCCAGATCCTCGGCTCGGCTCTCGTTGTGAACGTCGGTCAGAAAATGTAGCGCCCGTCGAGTAAAAAATGTGGCGCCGGGGATGACTGTATCTCTGGCTGGAGGGTTGGTCCAGCCTCTTGGTTGATCTCCTGAGTGATTATTTGTCTTTGGGTTTACGTCGCCGCTTGGCGTCCTTGAGTCGGTAGCTAGGACCGTTGGCTTCGAGCACGTGGCAGCGGTGGGTGAGCCGGTCGAGCGCCGCGCCGGTGAGGCGTTCGCTGCCAAGCACCTCCACCCAACGTTCAAACGGGAGGTTGGTCGTCACGATCACGCTGGTTCGTTCGTAGGCGGTCGAGATCACATCGAACAGCAACTCGGCTCCCAGCTTGCTGGCTGGGACGTAGCCCAGTTCATCGAGGATCAACAGGTCCAGCTTGGCCAATTGGTTCTTGAGCCGACCCAGGACCTGCTCTTCGCGAGCTTCCATCATCTGGGTCATCAGCTCGGTGACCTTGTAGAACCGCACCTTCTTGCCACGGTGGCACGCTTCCATGCCCAGGGCGGTGGCGACATGGGTCTTGCCCGTGCCGGGGTTACCGACCAGCAGGATGTTCTCGCGATGGTCGAGATACACACACCGCATCAGCTCGGTAACCAGGGCTTTGTTGATCGACGGTTGGGCGGCGAAGTCGAAGCCTTCGAGCGTCTTGGGCGATGGGAACTTGGCGGCTTTGAGCCGACGCTCTGCGGCGCGGCGTTCACGTTCGATCAGCTCCAGCTCGACCAGTTGCAGAAGGAACCCGACGTGACCCACGTTCTGCTGGGCACAGCGGCGGGCGATCTTGGCGTACTCGCGTAGCATCGTCGGCAGCTTCAACGCCTTGAGGTGGTGTTCCAGTAGGACGGTGCTCTTGCTCATGCCGCACCCCCCGGAAGTCCTCCGCAAATATCGCTGGACGCCGTCTCTTGGAGCGGGTGCGGAAGCAGACAGCCATAGGCGGATAAATCGGGCTTGGCTACGTGGACACCGCTCAGATGCGGTCGACCGTCGAGGCTGAATAACGCCACGGGGGGTTCCTTGAGCCCCTCGAGGATCACTCGTACGGCGTCAGGGGTGACCGTGCCCAACTCCAACGCCTTGTGCACCGCTTGCTTGAGTTGACCCAGGCTCGCCCGTTCCAATAGCCGCAACACTTGGATGAACTGGCCCGTGCCCTTCGAGCCCTAGTCGGCTTCGAGTTTGCGACGCAGGATCCCGAAGCACGGCGGCAGATCCCATTGCTCCAAGGGACGGGCCACATCAAAGGCCCCGGGGCGTCGCTCCAACAGAGCCAGGTAATGCACCGGGTCAAAGTGGACCTGTTCACGGCCCCAGTCACGCAGGTGTTCGGCGATCACCTGGTCCCCCTGCATGACCCGCACCGTCTCGATGTCGCCCACGAGGGTCAGGCGGTGATGCGCCCACGACACCGGCACCGAATAGTCGTTGCGGTCGAACCGCACCAGGCTCAGAGAGTTGGCTCCAGCCAATATGACCCGACGGGCCTCAAACGCCTCCTCTTTGAGAGGAAGCATGACCGAGCGTTCCTCGTCCAACCGCTGACCCTTGGTCGTTTCTTTACCTCGTAACGACCGGGTCAACTCAGCACGGCAACATCGCTCGAGATGTTCATTGAGTTCAGCGAATGATCGCACCTGGGGGATCGGCACCAGGAAGTTACGGCGGGTATATCCCACCAGGTTCTCGACGTGGCCCTTTTCGTTAGCCTTGCGAACTAGGCAGAAGTGCTCGTCGAACAGATAATGACTCTGAAGCCGAAGAAACCCGTCCGTGAGTTCCCGTTTCCTGGATCCCACGAACTTCTTGACCGCGATCCGGCTATTGTCGTAGCTAATCCGCGTGGGCACAGCTCCGAAGAACTCAAACGCTCGGACATGACCATCCTGGAACGACTCGGTGCACTCGCGGGGATAGGCCCGAACGAACACCGCGTCCGAATACGGCAGGCTCATCACGAACAACGCCACCTTGACCGCCTCGCCGTTGAGAAAGATCGTCGCCTCCCCGAAGTCGACTTGCGCCTCACCCAACGGATGACTCAGCGGCACAAACGTCTGGGCGTGCACCCGTTTCCACGCCCGAACCGCGTCGCCCACGACCGTGAGCTTCCCGTCGAACCCGTGATGTTGACACAACACCTCGAAGATCCGTCGGATCGTGTGACGTTGCTTGCGCGGAGCTTTCCGGTCGTCCTCGAGGATCTGGTGGAGGATCGGCAGGAACCGATCGATCTTCTTCTCGCCCACCTGTTTGACCCGTCGATACCCCGGGGGTTCAGGGTATTCGAGGATCTTCTCAAGCGTCTGCCAATGGATGTCAAACTTCCGACACGCCGAACGCTTGCTGTGGCCCTGGGTTAGAACATAACGCCGCACATCCGTCCAAAACTGCATATCCGTATACACCTCGTCTGCGTCCTTACTGGGGGGGTGAAACAGTAAAAACTGTTCCATTGCCGCCCCAGTCTCAGGACTAGGCAAGGCGCTACATTTTTGGGCCGACCGTCAGCCCCCCGACGGGCGCTACATTTTCTGGCCGACGTTCACACTCCTTGGAATAACGGGATCACAAGCCGCCAGGCACCACACCCAACGCCTCGTCCCAGGTATACCCGGCTTGCATAGTTTTCCATTGTCACTTCGGATGTGGCCCGGTGCCCCACGCACCGCGAACAAGTACTGCAGCGTCAAGATCACGTCCTTGGCTGTGAATGATCGGCCCGCTTCGATGGCCAAACACTCGCGGGTGTACTCATCGATCACCACCAACAGCTTCAGCTGCTTGCCGTCTTCGGTCCGTTCGGTCACGAAGTCGTACGACCAGACGTGATTGCGGTGGGTGGCGCGATAACGGATACAGCCGTTGCCGCTGCTTCCGGGGTGGCCCGGTCAACGACGGCGTTTGTGCTGCTTCCTGGGCACCGGCATGTGTTCTTGTTTCCACAACCGGTGGACACGGCCCAAGCCCCCCGATCCATCTGATGCATGAAGCATCGGGTGCACCCGCTCGCAGCCGTACCGCGGATGCTCGTCGGCGATCCGCCGCATCGCCTCGATCAACGCCCGATCTTTCTCCGGTTGCTTAGGTAGGTAACGCTGCGTGCTACGGGGTTGGCCCAACGCCTTACAGGCACGACGCTGCGAGATCTTGTCACGCCCCAAACGACGACGCACCGAGTCCACGGCTCGACGCCGACGCTCGGGGTCTACAAGTTTGGGCGGGCTGCCTCCTTGAGGATCGCCATGTCCAACGCTTGGTCGGCGACGAGCTTCTTGAGCCGGGTGTTCTCCTTCTCAAGGGCTCTGAGCTGCTTGGCCATCTGCGGGTCCATCCCGCCGTATTTCGTCCGCCAACGATAGTACGTCTGCTGGCTGATGCCCAGCTGTTTGCACACCTGGGGCACCTTCTGGCCTTTGCCAAGTTCTACGTCCGCCGCACGTAACTTCGCCACGATCTGTTCCGGCATCAATCGCTTCTTCATGAGCAATCCTTTCCGGCCAAAGGCCGGTTGGATTCTCTCACAAAACCTGGATCAATTTTCTAGGAGGGGGTCAGGGCCGAACACCTGTTCAGCTTCTTCAGTCAGTGCTACGAACAGACCAGCCTGATCGTGACCACGAACCTACCCTTCGCAGACTGGCCTCAAGTCTTCGCCAACGATCAACGGTTGGTCGGTGCCTTGATCGACCGACGGACTCACCATGTGGACATCCTGGAGTTAGTCGGTGATAGTTATCGCCTCAAGGACAGCAGGAAGAAGAAGCCCCGACCCCGGAAAGGAGGTGACGCCCCAGGCAAACGCTAACCCATGAGCCGGACACCCTGAGCATCGCAGCTCAGGGCCTTGGACAACGCCGATCCCGGCGTTATTCTTCGAACCCAGGTGGCTCACTTTTCAGTGATCGTCCGGCTCAGTTTTCAATGATCGTTTCCATCAATGCCCAAACTTGACGCGACACATACTTTTCGACACCCCATATCAAGTGTTCTGGGGCAGGCTTCACCGGCGAAGTTTCGCGAGCAGAACATAGACCTCGTCGCAAACCGCTAAGAGTGGCAAGCGCCTGATAAACGGCTACGTCAACAAGTTCATTTTCCACGCCCCACTTGAACATCCGCTTGATCACGCCAACTGACTTGTTGATGGTTGATCGGCTCCAATCATACGAATCAATCATCCACTGGCGAACCGCTTTTAGCCGCAATGGCCCAAACTCGGCCACGGGCGTGTGCCCAAACAAATGACATAATGGTTTAGCCGCCTGCCTGACGTGCCATTGGGTGGCTGTCGGTTGACCACGACACGCATAGTAGCTTCGGGCATGTTCCCAATAAGCCAGAAACAGTTCATTAACCGTCCTGGTCGTCTGGCATGATGAAGCCGGGTGTTCGTCCGACAAGGCTCTTGGCAGCTGGCGATGATTGGCCAGCCACTCACTGACAACTTGCTCGTATTGCCGTTGGCTTTCGGCCGAACCATGCCGACCTAGGTAAAGATCCTTGCCATTGAGTCGAACAACGGCCAATCCTGAAGGTTTGTGCAACCGGTAAGCGGGAACATGAGGTGTATTCTTGGGCATTGTGCTGCTCCTGAAACCCCAAGTGGTAATTACCACTTGGCAGGGTTTGCGAAGCCGCACCATCCCACACAGACGGGCACACTAAATACCGTGTTCGGCGTAGATTATATAAATGGGCGATACAGGACTCGAACAGATGAAAGAAATCAGGGAAAAACCAGTGATTCTGAATGTGGCGGCGCAGAATCCGGCGCACGCCTTACGTCGTCCACGATATCTGACCCAGAGGTCGTCCAAGTGATTGAGGCGTGGAGTACGCTTCCAGCCACAGTAAAACGTGGCATTCTGGCAATGGTCGAGGCGGTACGATTGGAGAGATGACGATGCCGGTTCTCCTCTCTGCCAAAACGCCAAAACTGCCAAAACCCTCTCTCACGGCTCAGGAACACTGATCCACTGACAGCATGTGGGGGTTTTGGCAGCAGGCTGCGACAATCCGCCGCCCCCGAGACCCCGCGGGTCCTTTTTCGAACCCCGGTTCTGCATGACCGACGGAAAAGCAGGAAACCACCGTTTTGTTTGTTTCCCACGGTTCTCAGAGATGCCGATGCCGAGAGGTCGTGTAGCCGTCGGTCCTCGATAGGCGGGGCCGTGGGTTCTGATCGTGACCGAGAGTTCAGAGCGGCGCTGCACCGCCTCACCGACCTGTACGAGAAGAGTTACGAGCTGGCCGACTACGCGGTGGCTCTGCGGGTCTACAAGGAGATCCATAAGCTGCTGGGGTTGTACGACAACAAGCCGGCAGGCGAGGATCGCGTCGATCCGGACGAGTACCGCCAGATGTTGGCGACCCTGGACCTGATCCGTGACCACCTGGTTCCCCTGGGGCTGGCGGACGAGGCCCTGCCGATCGAGGAACACGCCAGGATCGCCGCGGGGATGGCGATGGAGCGACTGCCGCGCGAGCAGCGGTAGGCGGCCGAGGTGTTGGCGTGGAGCGGGGTCACCAGGGCTGGTCTCGATAGAAGATCCTCTCCGTCGCTAGGTCTCATGTCACAGCGGCGTTACCTCAACGGCCCGTACGCCACGAACGCGGCCCAGCGCTTCGGGGCGTCGAGGGGCGTCGGTGGAGGACGACTTCCTGATCAAGCAACTCGCTGGCTTCGTCATTGCGAAATACCGCCGCGTATTTGCGGAGCTGCGTGGACGCGGTCGGCAACGCGTCGGCGGCTGAGACCGCGGGTTCTTCTGCCAGCACGTCGCGGTAGAAGTGGTCCTCTGCATCATCGTCGCCCGGTCGCTCATCGGCCAGAGGCTCGCCACCACCGTACCCACCCTTATCAGCTGGTCATAGTCGTTGACCGGTCGAATGCCGTCATACATATGGTTCAGGTGGGGATGATGCGACAGATCCTGCGTTGAGAATAGCCTCAGTGGTTCATTCAGCAGCATATCGATCACCGCCTCACTGTTTTTTTTAATTATGTAATTATGTAAAAAAGGGGTTGAAATGGTCGTGGTCTCTCCTGTATATTGTGGGGAATTGAGAGAAAAGAATCCTTCTGTGGGGACACTGCGCTGCGGGGACAATCTGAAAAATATTAGATTATAAATCAATGCCTGACTGTTCCTGATTACTAATCTGGGGTTTTGTCATTCTAGTTGGCGTCCAGAGCCAGCGGTGCAGTTTCAGTGGTTTAAGACCACGTTATGATGGTTCAAGGCCTGCCGGCCGTTTCCGGGAAAAGGGTGAAAATTTATGGGGGTTGATTCTCGGGGGCCACGTCAGCGTCATGGCCAAGGCACACTAAACTTACGTAGACAACGATTCACCTCTTCAGTCCGCTTCAATTCGGCATGGCCAGCACGTCGGTCACTAGACAGATCCAATTTCGATTCCATCTCAATTCAGCATGGGATGCCTGATAGAGCGTTCTTCTTTGGGCCCGAGCGTTCAGCTCTAGGGCCTAGCCATGATTGTCTCCTCGTGTCGAGGGGCTGCAACCGCCTGATTACCAATAGCTTCAGCTTCTGAAAGGGAATTGATGTCAAAGTCTTCCAAGATTTTGCAGCGTGCTTGGGTTCAGATGCAACGCCGTGCACACCGAGTTAGGACATGGTGGGGTGACCAAGAGGATAAACGCCGCGGCCGGGACCGTCACCGGATTGGCCTCGAACCTCTTGAGTCCCGCATTCTTCTCGCGGCTTCTCCTCTACAGTTCGACGCGCAGCCGGATGAAGCTATCTATGCCACTCTCCGATTGGATGAGGTCGACGGCATAAGTACGTTGCGGCTGATTGACGATTTGGACGCGGACCCGATTTTGCAAGTGATTGCCGAAAAACCGCTCGCAGACACGAGCCAGGTCATCGTAACAGGTGGGGGCCAAGACGACCGGCTCACGATCGATGCTAGCGTTCCTGTCTCGATGTCGGTGATGTTCGATGGTGGAGCGGGTAGCGATACCCTTGTTGGTTCAGAGGCCGATCACACATGGGTAATCAGCGGTACGGATTCAGGGGACGTGGGGCAGACCCAGTTCTCCGACGTGGAGAACTTGACAGGGGGAGCAAGCGATGATGTGTTTTTATTCAGCGGCGGGGCCGGTCTCAGCGGGACGATCATGGGAGGAGGCGGCACCAACACGCTCGACTTCAGCGCGTATACCGCCGCGGTCACGGTGAATCTAGCCACCGGTGCGGCCACGGGCACGGCGGGTTTCAGTCACGTCCAACACGTTACCGGTGGGGCCGATACGGATACCCTGGTCGGCGCTGATGTAGACAGCACGTGGATCATAACGGAGGCGGATGCCGGCACGGTAGAGGGTACAACATTCAGTGGCGTGGAGAACCTCACCGGTGGTCAGGGCAGCGATACGTTTGTATTCGCCGGGGGCGGGGTCAGCGGCATCATCGACGGCGGGGGCGGGGCCAATGTCCTGGATTATTCGGCTCAGGTGACTGGTGTGACGGTCGATCTGGGCGCCGGGTCAGCAACCGCCACGGGTGGGATTGTCGGCGTGAACCATGTCACCGGCGGGCTGGGCAGCGACACGGTCATCGGGCCCGCGACCGAGGCGACGTGGATGGTCACGGGGCCAGGCACGGGTAGCGTCAGCGGCGTAACCTTCAACAGCATCGAGAACCTCACCGGCGCTGCCCAGACGGATACGTTCGTGGTCGCCGCCGGCGGCGGCATTGATGGCTGGGTCGACGGTGGAGGTGGCACCGACACGCTGATCGGCCCACCGTCGGACACCACCTGGAACATCGACGGCACCAACTCGGGCCACGCCGCCGGTGTATCCTTTGTGAACGTCGAGAACCTCACCGGGGCAGCCGACAACGAAGACACCTTCGTCTTTTTCGAGACCGGCAGCCTCACCGGGTTAATCGACGGCGGCGACGCCGGTTTCGACACCATCGTACTCGACGGCGGGACCTATTCGAACATCACGTACACCGCCACCGGCCCCTTCTCCGGCTCGATCCAGCGCGACTCGGACATCATCCACTACGATGGGCTCGAACCCCTCGTCTCGAACACGGTCCAGGCCGACACCGTCGATCTCGTTTTCAACAACACCCCGCAGACCATTACAATCCGAGATTCGGGCACGCCGGGTGACGGCCAGATCACGGCCGTCAGTACCGAAGGAGAGAACCCGGTCTTCGCCAACCCCACCGTGTCGCTCACGATTACGGCGGGTAGCGGCGCCGACACGATTGTCCTTGAAGCGCTCGACTCAGGCTTCAACGCGGATCTCATCATCAACGCGGGCGGTGGCAGCGACGAGGTACGCCTCAACGCCGTGACAGGCAGTGGGGACATCACGGTCCATACCAACGCCGGCGACGACATCATCAAGGTCAACGCCCTCGGCGCGGGTGATGTACAGGTCAACGCGGGGGCAGGGGAAGACAGTGTTGAGATCAACGTCGTGGGCGCGAATCTCACGGTCGACGGCGAGGGCGACACCGATACGATCGCATTCACCTCGGACTCGCCGATCACACTTAGCAACACCGCCCTGAATACCGCCACGCTCGCCAGCATCGAGCGCGCGGTGATCGAGAGCGGCGTAGCCCAATCGGCGACGTTCGCCACCGGCTTCACGGGGCAGCTGCTGTTCCTCACCGGCGTCCCGGAATGGACGGACCAGGGGCCGGGGCCGGCCACCGACAACGGCAATGTCAGCCTCCCGGGCGGTCCCGCGGCCGGTGCCATCCAGGCCGCAGCCACGCATCCCACGGACGCCAACATCATCTACGCGGGTACCGTCAACGGGGGGGTGTGGAAGACCGAAAACGCCCTCAATGCCACCAACGGGCTCGACGACGACAAGGACGGCACGATCGATGAGCTCGATGAGGTGCGTTGGACCCCGCTGACCGATCAGTTCCCCTCGCTCGCTATCAGCAGCCTGACGCTTGACGTGGACGACCCGACAAACAACACGAT
Source organism: Phycisphaeraceae bacterium (assembly GCA_965224205.1). Lineage (GTDB taxonomy): Bacteria > Planctomycetota > Phycisphaerae > Phycisphaerales > Phycisphaeraceae > CBDCYN01. The sequence continues at coordinate 589,128 of CBDCYN010000023.1, read as the reverse complement.
CTACGCGGGGACGGGCAGCACAAGCAGCTTCGGCAGCGAGGGCGGGCGGGCGATCGGTATCCTCAAATCCACCAACGGCGGAGACACCTGGGAGCTGATCGGGTCCAAAGCCAGCGAACTAAGAGACAAGCTCGTGACCGGGATCTTCGCTCGTGGCGACAGGATGGTCGTCGTGACCGACGCCGGTCTGTTCTACAGCCCCGACGGCGGGCAGAATTTTTCGCGTCGGCTCCGCGAGTTTGACACCTTTACCTTGGCCAATGGGGGCCAAGGCTACGCGGTCGACGAGGTTATCTCCTTCGAGTTCGCCTCCGGCACGTTCGCGCCGGTGAAGTTCAAGGTCACCGCGATAACGAGCAGCGGAGGGGTCAACGGAATCGTTCAGAGCCTGGATCTGGTCGATCGCGGGGCGTTCCTGAACCCGCTGCCGTCAGGTCTGCTTGTTCAGACGGCAGGATCCAGCGGAACCGGGTTGGGGGTGAACTTCACCCACCGCGTGATCGGGGGCCGCCCGATCGGCAGTGCCACCGACCTCGTGTCTGAGAAGAAGGCCGACGGGACTTACCGGCTGTACGCCGCACTACCCGGGCAGGGGGTATTCAAGAGCGAAGACGCAGGCCTCCGCTGGACCGATGTCACCAGCGACCTTCCGGCCGCACTGGTCACCGCGTCGGACCGCGTGCGCGTGGCGGTCACGCCCGACGGGTCACGCCCCGTCTACGCCGCGCTCGTCGATGACGGGGACATTACAGGGATCTTCAAGTCCACGGATCAAGGCGGTTCGTGGACGCCACTGGATCCCGCACCGTCGAGCCTTTCGGGGTCGGCTCAGAAGCACCTGTCCTTCGTGGCGCACCCGACGAACGATAGCTTCCTTTTTGTCGGGGGCAAGTCCCTTCCCGCGAACGACTCGGCTCCGATCTACCGGTGGAACGGCAGTCAGTGGCAGCTGATCGTCAAAAGCGGCACCGTCGACAATACCGGGCCCCACCCCGACTCGCGGAACATGGTCTTCGATGCCCAGGGCAACCTGCTGGAGATGGACGACGGGGGCATCAACAAGCTCGAACAGCCCGGGGGTAGCAACCTCAATTGGGTCTCGCTGAACGGCGACCTGAGGGTCTTCGAGTTTACCGATGTCGCTTACGACGCGGTGAATAACGTCATCCTCGGGGCCGCACAGGACAACGCGGTCGTGATCCAAACGGATGAGGGCGCTCTGCTCTGGAACACGGTCGCGTCGGGCGACGGGGAGTTCGTCAGCGCCTTCCCGAACGGCGGGAACAGCCAGGTCTCGTATTACTTCAGCTCTCAGTTCTTCGGCGAGTTCACACGGACGTTCGACACCAGCAGCACGGATCCCGATACCGAGGTGTTTGGTGAGATAGAGGTCAATGGGACGGGGATCTTCGATGACGACAACATCGAAGACGTCGATCCGACCGTGCGTTTTGAGGCGGGGGAGAACGCTTCCAAGAACGCGTTTGTGGTCAACGGGTTTGATCCGTTTGCGTTCCTGATCGGGACCGAGGTCATCTACGAAGAAGACCCCGACGTGTTGATCCCGGAGCGAGGCTCCGACATCTCGGTCCGCAACGGCGATACCGACCTGGTGATCTTCGGCGACAGCCGGATCGACTGGCGGGCGCGGGTGGGGGTTGTGCAAGCCATCACGTACGGTGGGGACTCCGCTTCGGAGCAGCGCGTCGCGATCGTCGCGGTTCGAGACGTCACCGCGCCCAGGACGGGCGTGATCGAAACCAAAGGCACGAGGCAGGCTACGGGCGGGCTACTGGTACGGCTCGGATCCGCCGACGACGGGTTCAATTTTGTTCGCACCGAGCGAGCCGAGGTCGACGTGAAGACGACCACCGACGGGGCGGCGGGCGTCAACGAGGTCCAGCAGGTGACCGTCGACGCGGCGGTGGGGGGCACCTTCACCCTCTCGTTCATGGGCGTCGCCACGGCGGCGATCCCGTTCGACGCCCCCGCCGGGGCGGTTGAGACAGCCCTCGAAGGCCTTGCTGGGTTGACCGACGTGACCGTGAGCAAAGCGGTCAGCGACGTCGACGCAGACGGCGTCGACGAGAGCCGGTACACCATCACCTTCAACAATCCTGGGGCGTCGAACGTGGCCGAGCTCACCGCCAATGCGGGCATGCTCGACGATACATCGTTTGCCGACGCCGCCGGGTCCGCGTACCCCGTGGACATGGTCTCGCACCCCGACGACTGGAAGCAGGTCTTCGTGCTCGACAGTCGCGGCGACGTCTGGCACAGCCGCTTGACGACCACGGGTTCTAGCCCCAAGAGCAGCATCACCTTCGCGCCTTGGGTCAAGATTACAGCGGGCGGGAATCTCTCGGAGCTTACCCGCCCGACGCTTCTGCAGTCCATGGAAATCGTGGTCGTCGACAACCAACTCGATGGGGACGCGACCAACGACGAGGTGGCGATCCTCCTCGGGGGTGAAGACGGGGTGTTCCGCGTCAACGTCAAGCTCGATCAGCTCGATCCCGATGTCGACGCGAGGCTTAAGTTCCATTCTTTCGGGCAGGGCCTGCCGAACATCGTCGTCAAGGATCTGGAGTACGACGCCACCGACGACGTCCTGATCGCCGGGACACTCGGCCGCGGGGCGTGGACCCTCACGGACGTCTTGGACACGCTCAAAACGCAGAGTGTGCTGCGGATCACGGGGACCGCCGGCGCCGATGAGATCGTGCTCAAGCGACAGGGCGACCAGCCATGGCTTCTCGACGTCTTCCTCTCCGGCGGGGGCGGGGCGCTATCGGCGAACCCGACGGGCACGTTCGATCTCTCGTCGTTGGAAAGGATCGAGATCGACGGTAAGGCCGCGGGCGACACGGTCCGCCTCGACGGGACAAACGGCGCGGTCTCGGTCCCCGGGGGCGTTCACGTGGTCGATACCGGCGGCGGCGTCGGGGACATCCTGAAGATCGAGAACCACGTCAACGAGCTGCCCACCCCCACGACGGGGCGTGCCGAAGGCGTCCAGATCCAGACCCTCACGCCCGGCAGCGCCGCGGGCGGCGGCACGGACGAGGTCCAGGAGGTCAAAGTCGAAGCGGTGGAAGGGACGTTCACGTTGTCGTTCGGTGCTCAGACGACCACCCCGGTCCGGTTCGACGCCAGTGCCATGGACGTGAAAGCGGCCCTGGTAGCCCTGCCGGGGATCACCCAGGTCGACGTGGCGCTGGCCATGCCAATCGCAGATGTAGACGGAGACACGCTGCGGGAGCGCACCTATACCGTAACGTTCCGAAACCCCGGCAGCAGTGATGTGGCGCAGCTGACCGCAGACGACTCAAAGCTCGTGCTCTACAAGGTCAAAGCCGACGATCCGTTGGGAAGTGACAGCCTGCTTCGGGTCTTCGTGGAAAACGTGGAGGATACGCCCTACGTTTTGCGATCCGGTGCCGTACCCCCAGTCGGCGAGACCAACCTGCTGGGGCATCCGGTTGAGGCTGAGCTCCTGGGCGGGCTCGAAGACCTGTTCGTGCTTTCGCGCGACCTGTTGGAAACGTCAGCAGGCACGGAGCTGGCGGTATTTGAAATCGGATCGCTCGGCCCCGCCCTCAACGGGCAGATCATCCCGGCGGGCGTCCGTTTCAACGCCGACATCGTCCGGGGCACCCAGGTAGTTCCCGATGGCTCCGTCCAGGCGGATCTGGGCCTTTCGGTACTGGATCGGGTCTTCGAAGACGCGCTAGACGGGCAGACCCTGGCCGAGGCTCTGGCCGGTGGGCCGCAGGCGTTCAAGGCTGTGCTCGAGGCCGTTGACCCCTCCGGAAGCGTGGTCCTGACCCGGCTCGACGGGACGCCGTTCCAGCCTGGCGACACCTTCCAAGACGGGGTGATCTTCGACGTAGAACTCACGAAAGAGATCGGGGGGGTCGTCGACATCGGGGTTGCCGGCGACGCGCTGATCGCCCAGCTCGGGTCCCCGATCGTCGCGGACGCGGTGGACATCGACGGCCTTGCCGAGATCACCACGGACGTCACCCTCGACCTGATCTTCGGCGTGGATGCGGACGGCTTCTTCATCCAACCCGACGCCGCGGCGGCTGAGCTGTCGATCGGAGACTTCGAACTCGACGGCGACCTCGACGTATCGGGGCGGTTCGGTTTCCTGGGTGTGGACCTCTCCGAAATCAGCATGACCGTGGACGATGCGGTCAAGCTGCGGTTCGATCTGACCAACCCGGCAACAGGAGGAACGGACAAGATCCGGCTGGCTGACCTGGGCAACTCGGTGACGGACCTGGTCTCGTTCCAGCTCGACAGCCCGGGGTCGAACGACGTCCAGTTCAACGCGAAGCTATCGGCGCTGGCGGTGGTCCCGGGTCTCGACCCGTTTAGCCTGTTCGACACCGACATCTCGCTCGATTGGGCCGACATCGGTTCGCGCGAGTTTGAGCTGTCGACAAGCAACGACGCGTCGCAGGACGGGTCGTCGTTCCTGAATTTTATCAAACTAGACCCTCAAGCCCTACTCGATCAGTTCGAGAACCTCAAGCAACAGCTCGCCCAGGTTTCTTTGCAGGTCGATATCGACATCCCGTTCATCGAGGAGGGTTTCGACGGCCTGGTCAAACTTGTTGATACCTTCGATACCCGTATCCTCGCGGCGCTGACCCGCTTCGGCCCCGGGGACGGCTCGATCGCGAGCTTCGGCCACCGCCGCAGGAGCCTCCTCGTGGGGCTCGTGTCGTCCCCTCTCGGACGTGCGGGAAGCCGCCGACCAGCCGCCGGGGTTCAAAAACGTGCTGGTCGCGCTGGAAGATCTCCCGTTCTCGGTTCGACAAGACCACCGGCGAGCTGACCTACGGCCCTAGACGTCGACTTTTCACTCGCCGAGGCGAAGGCGGTGGATTTCGGGTTCGATCTCGCGCAGGGTTTGGCAGGGATTGACTTTAGTCTGATGGCCGACTTCAACGTCGAACATCGAACTCCGACCTCACGCTCGGGATCGACCTCGACGACCTGACGTTTGACCCTCGATTCGATCCTAGACAGCCTTTTCATCCGTAACACGTCGCTCAAGGCCTCAGCCTCATTCGGGGTCTCAGACCTTGACGCCTCGGGACGCATCGGGGCTTCCTGGACGTGAACGTTGGTCGATGGGAGTTTGACCGCCGATCTCGCCGTCGAGCTGGCTATCGTCGAGCCCAACGCGGCAAACGGGGACGGCAAGGTCTCGCTGTCCGAGATCATCGACGCGCTGACCACCGGGCACGGGCGCGGACCTGTTCAGCTCACCGGTATTGACGGGGACGGCCATGGCCAGCCTCCCTCTGGAGTCAACGCTCCTGAACATCCCCGCGCCCATGGAGGAACGGCCCACGATCAACGGTCGACATCGACTACAGCCGCGACCCGGCGCTGATCGTGCAGATCCCAGACGACGTGCGGCTGGATCAGATGTTTGACTTCACCAACATCGGGCCGGCCCAGCTCGCGAGCCTTTTAGGGCCGCATCTCGGGTTACCTCGAGAACCTCGCGGACGCGAAGTTCGCTAACACGAAGATCCCGTTTACCGACGTCCGGGTCTCCGATGTGCTCGCGTTCCAGGAGTCGTTCGCGGACTTCTTGCTGTTCGACGACGGCGACAGCGACGCGAGAGAGAATGAGACACTCGTCGGCGACTCTCAACGCGGCGCTGGCGTCGTCCGGGTTTTCGGGCCAGATCCGGGCCGAGAGCCGCGATGTCGATGGTGACGGCACGGTCGAGCGGATCGCGTTCGTCGCCGAGGACCTGAGCAATCCGCGAGTTTGAGGTCGACGTCCTGGCGCCGGATGACGGCGGCGGCGCGGCGTACATCGGCTTCGATGCGTTGAAACCGTCTGACGAGTTTCGACGCCAATCGCGACGGGGATCTCGACGACACGGGCGACCGCGCGCCGGACCCGGCGGGGGCGGCCGGGATCCGGGAGGTCATCGGGGGTGAGATCGCCTTCGACCCAAGCACGATGGCCACACTCATGGCACCCGGGGACGTCGGGCTGCGCATCCGCGTCGACGGCGGCGCGTGGCGCCCCGTCATCCTCAGAAAAGCCGGGGTCGATGACGACACCGAGGTTGGGGCGGCCGAGGCCAAGCTTTTGTTTGGCAACAACGCGCCGACTTTTACGACGTACGGGGAGATGGTCGTCCGTTTGGCGGATATCGCGGGCCTATCGCTCGACTACGACGCAGTTAAGCAGGAGATCTCGTTCGACATCCCGGTGACGACGCTCTTTGACGAGACGATCGACATCCCGCTGGACTTCGATCTGGACCTGTCCCCGCTGGCGGAAATCTCCAGCGAGACCATGCTCTCGCTCAATGTCCAAGGCGAGATCGGCGACTCCCAGGGGCCCGGGGACGAGGACGATCTCAAGCTCACGATCGGTGTGAGCCTCGGGGATGCCGATCCGGCGGAGCTGATCCAGACCACCACGCCGCTGGCGGATCTCAACAGCGGCGACGGGGTGGAGATCAGCACCACGGCGGGGCTGCTGGCCAGCAATCCGGTCCAGGCCACCACGTGGCATCTCAGTGGCGACGCCGAGTTCCGCGTATTCATCAACGGCAACCCGACCGCGGTGCCGGTGACCGTCACGAAGGCATCGACGCTCAACAATGCATCGGAAGGTGATCTCGCGGCCGACCTCAACACCGCACTGGGCGTGGCCGGGGTCGAGTTGTCCGCGTCCATCGAGGACTCGCGCATCAAGTTTTCGCCGACCGGGGCGACCATTTCCTTCCGCGTCGAGGCCACGGGCGGGGACCCGGCGGCGCGGGAGCTGGGGATCGGGGCGAACCAGGGCTCGCAACAGCTTGCGTTGGTGCTCACCCCCGACGCACCATCCAACGGGCAGATCCTCGCGGATGCCGATGACCCCACGAAAGCTGCGTCCTTCGCCCTTCAGGTGGCCAGCGTCGGCGCCCCGCTGCTGACGAATGCCAACCACGCATTGGCGATTGACAGCGGCGCTTTCAGCGTGAGCGACGTCAGCTCCGTTTCGATGGGGGACATCCTGAAGGCGGCAGGCTTCGAGACGGCTTTGAACAACGATTTCTTCGAAGTCACCGCGGTAGACACCCACGGCCAACACCATCACCGTGACGCGTGTCGGCGGCGGCGCGGCGTTGGACAACGAAGTCCTCGACCAACTCAAGCCTGAGCAAGGTCTCGGTGTCGGAGACCACGGTGTCGGTGCGTCAGCTCGACACAACCGGCAACGAGACACGGGCGGACTTGGTTTCCGACGTCAACGACGCGGATCGGCCGGGCAGGTCTCGGGGCCCAGATCCGCGCCGTCCCGGACGGAATGTCGATCCGGCTCGTTTCCGTGGATGCGAGCGTGTTCGCGTTCAACGTCGTGGCCGCGGTCCAGAACCTCGCCGCGGTGAACGTCGCCGCCCAAGCGGGTGGCAGCTTCAGCGCCGGGGCGATCAACGGGGTCGCCGTCGGCGACATCCTCAAGGCCGAGGGCTTCGCCAACGCAGCCAATAACGGCTTCTTCAAGGTGGTTGCGGTTGACGGCACGACCGGGGTCACCGTCACGAGTGCCGGCGGCGCCGCGGCGGGGCTCGTAAGCGAACCGGCCGAGGCGCCCCAGCAGTTAAGCCTCGTGCAGGGCGGTTCCGGCATCTCCGAACTCGGGTTCGACCTAGACGAGGCGGCCTCGTCGACGGGGACCGGGGTCGTGTATGCCAGCAACGATCTGCGCCGGTCCGTGGGGCGCTTCGGCAGCGATCTGAGCTACCAGGTCAGAATCGACGGTGGCTCCTTGACCACGGTCGATCTGCCTGCCGTTGACGGGCCCACGACCTTTGTCGGGGTCGACCTGTCGTCCAACAACTCGATCTTTGACCTGGCGGCTGACATCAACCGCGCGTTGCGGAACGCGGGGCTTCAACTCCCGCTCGACGCGGATCGCCAGATCCCCGTCGACAGCCAGGTGCGCGTCGAGGCCGTCGGGGACCGGTTGCTCTTCATCGGCGGCAACGGGGTAAGCACCTTCTCCGTGACCGCCGGCAGCGACGCCTCGGACGCACTGGGGCTGACGAATGGCACCGAGGAATCGAATCAGGATGACCTTGTCATCCAGCTGCACGGACGGCAGCCACACCACCGTGACCCTCGACGGTTCAACAACCGTCGCGGACGTGATCGAGAAGATCGTGACCAAGACCGGGGGTTCGGGCAGCCTCGACGCGGTGGCGACCTTTAACGATTCGAACGGTCTGGCCGCCACCGATGGGGATGCGTTCATCTTAACCGGCGCGGGTGGTGTGACGGTGGGCGACGTGGTCGAGACGCGTGGCTTCGAAAAGTCGGTGAACAACGGCCTGTTCGTCGTCAAGGCTGTGACCGCAGGCGGGGTCGAGGTCGAACAGGTCGACGGCCAGCCGGTCACCCTCTTGGCGGAAACAGCGGGCTCGGGAGCGGAACTCGTTCTCACGTCGCTGTCCTACGATAACGTCGCGGTCGGTTTCAACGACGGCCGCACGGGTCTGCGGCTGGTCGAGATCGCTAGCGCGTCCACCTTTGACCCGGCCAGCGAGATCTTCATGGTTACCCCGGTCAACGGATCTCGGGCCGCCTTCGACCTGCGGCTGGTGAGCATGGAAGGCCGCTCCGATGTCGACGGAGACGGCGTGATCGATCGTGAAGACGGTTACGGGATCATCGAGGGCGGACAGGTCAAGGGCCCGACCCTGTTTGACCGGTTCTTCATCGAAAACGCTATCGTCGGGGCGAGCCTGTCGATCGACGCCGGCCCGGGGGCGGACGGCGTGCCCGACCCCATGGGCTCGCCGAATGACGACATCCTGGCGTCGGCGACATTTGGTGATTTTGTAAGCATCGGCCTCAAGGGCGACGGGGCGCTAGGGGTCGAGGTCCAGACGGGGCTAAAGGACCCCGACACCGGCGTGCTAGGCGACCGGGTGACGCTCACCGAGCTCATCCAGGGGCTGGGCGACATCACGTCGGTGATCGCGACCCCATCGTTCACGACCACGGGCGGCCTCGACCTGGGCGTCTTCATCGATCCAGCGATCCCGGGCCTGATCGACCTGGCGGGCCTGCCGCGGGTGCAGATCGGCCTCGATGGCTTCGCGGTTTCACTTACGGGCGGTTCGTTTGGCCCCGATGCCTTCAACCTCGGCGATGGCAGCTTCGACATCCGGCTCGACGTTCCCGGTGTGGGGCAGCGTACGGTCACGGTCAGCCTGGCGGGGGTGGACTTCACCGGGGTCACAGACACCGCCGGGTTCGAGACCGCGATCAATACCGCGATGACGAATGCGTTGGATACGGCGTTGGCGGCCGATTTTCCCGGTGGCGTTCCCTCGCTGCTCACGGCGAGCCTCGAGGACGCGCTGGGCCTGGGGACCAGCTTCGGGCTGAAGCTGTCCGCCGCCGTCGGTTCGGGGCTCGAGTCGTTCTCGGTGGCCAACGCGGTGGGCTCGGCGGCGGCCGTCCTGGGATTCGATGCGGGCGCGTTCGGCGACATCGCGGACCAGGTGGCGGACCTGTTACCGGATCTGGATTTTGACCTAGACGGCGATCTCGGCGACCTGCTGGACTTCGGGAATCTGGACTTCGGCTTCAGTGCCATCCTCGATGCGTTGATCCTGTTGTCCGACTTCCTGGGTCAGTTCGAAGAGTTCGGTTTCCTTAACGACGACCTGCCGCTGATCAACGTCAGTGTCAACGACCTGTTGAGTTTCGCGGACGACCTCGACGCGGCGATCACCGCGGCGCAGGCGAACCCGGCGGGGGCGATCCAGCAGCTCGAAACGACGCTGGAGGACGCGTTGGGTATCCCGCCCAGCCAGCTGACCCTGAGCCTGGACGAGTTCGATCCCAACAGCACCCCCGGCGACGGCGACGAGATCGACATGCTCAAGATCGAGATCGCGCTGCAAAGCGGGTTTAGTGAGGTGACCAGCCTCTCGATCCCGAACATCCCGGCTCTGGGCGAGGTCTTGGACCTCAGCGGTGCGGCGGATCTGGACGTGAGCGGGTCGCTTACAGCCCGGCTCGACATCGGCGTAAGCTTCTCGGATCCCACCGACATCTTCGTCTACAACACGACGGGACTCTTCGGGGACCTGAACGCGAACGCGACCGAGCTCGAGTTCATGGCGGCATTGGGGCCGTTCGGCCTGTTCATCGAGGAGGGTCCGAACGGGGAGCTCGCGTTCGCGACGGCCAACGCCGCGATCAAGGCCGGCCTAGACCTGGATCAGGACGGGACCGTCGACGAAGGCGTCGGATCCGTCGACCGGATCCTTATCGGGAACCTGGTGAGCAACCTGGGCGGGAACCTTGCGGTCGACGTCACGGGTAGTCTCGAGGTGAACCTGCCGATCTACGCGCCGATCTCGAGCAAGTTTCAGGGTGTCCTCAGGGTCGAATTCGACGACACGACCGACTGGCAGAACCTGGACCTCGCCAGCGGCATCACCCTGCCTGATTTCGATCTGAGCTTCGACGAGCTGGGGCTTTTCGACAGCATCCTGCTGGCGGTCGACGGGATCGACCTGTTCCTGGGCGGGCTACAAGACATCCTCGACGGCGAGGTATTCGGGCTAGAGATCCCGTTCATCGGCGACAAACTCTCGAGCGGAGCCAATTTCATCCAGGATTTCCGAGACGGGTTCCTGTCGGACTTCCGCGACTTTGTCGAGACCGGCAAGGACCTGGCGCAGGACTTCGAGGACCCGAACCTGAACCCGCTTTCGGTCAAGCTGTTCGAGTTGCTGGGCCCAGAGGGTCTGGGGCTGTTGCTCGAGTCGGACGGGACCGCGGCTGATATCGGCGACGCCATCGGCGACGTGATCACGCTCAACACGGACGGCGACAGCTTCGTGGAGTGGGACCTGTCCATCGGCGGGATGGCGGGGGTCGGGACCACGGCCGATTTCGATTTCGGGATCCCGGGGTTCGGGATCGAGGCCGACGGGGGCATCGGCCTGGCGTTCGACTGGGATCTCGACTTTGGTTTTGGTCTGAGTCTTGACGAGGGGTTCTACCTGAAAGTGGATGACTCAAACGAGCTGACGGTGGCTCTCCAAGCGATCCTGCCGACTCAGCTCACGGGCCGGCTGGCGTTCCTGCAACTTACAGCCAACGACAAGAACGACCCGAACGACCAGATCGCCGACCTCGGGTTGGCCTTCGAGCTGGATATCTTCAACAAGAGCAACCGGGCCGAACCGAAGCTGGGCCTGGCGCAGTTCGGCCGCATCGGGTTTGAGATCGGCATCGCGGCGATCGCGCAAGCGGAGTTGGCCTTAGCGCTGGGTCTCAACAACGACCTGTTCGACTTGCCGCCGAGCGTGGCGGGAGGGATCCCGGAGATCCGTGCCAATCTGCTGTTCGAGTGGAGCCTGCTCGATGACGGGGGCGTGTTCAACTCCGCAGACCCCGAAACCAGCGATTTCCTCACGATCTACAGCGACGACGGCTCAGTCGAACCCGTCGGGATCGGCAATGCGATCAAGGACGGTCTGAAGCGGGTCGCGTTCGAGAACGTTGGTCTCGACGTGGGTTCGTTCCTGTCTGACGTGCTGGGTCCAATCGTCGGCAAGGTCAAGGAGATCACCGATCCCGTCCAACCGCTGATCGAGGTGATCACCACACCGATCCCGGTGCTGTCCGATCTCGGCCCGCCGGTGACACTGTTGGATCTTGCCGCGTCGTTCGGCAAGGTCGATCCGGGGCTGATCTACGCGATCGCCGACGTGATCTCGCTGATCAACCGCATCCCAGATCCTGCCAACGCGGGTGAGCTGGTGATCCCCCTTGGAGACTTCAAGATCTTTGACGCGGATCTGCCCGGTTTTGACGGCCTGGATCTCACGAACCCCAACCTGAACCTGGGAGATGAGCTAGACGGCCTGCTCGACCAGAACGCGATCGGCGACATCGACTTCGATTCGTTGCTCGAAACCGCCCCGGGCGATGCCCAGACGAAGGGCACGGTTGAGGACCTGCGCAGCGGCGACGCCGGGGGCGGGTTCTCGTTCCCGGTATTCGACGACCCGAGCCAGATCTTTGGCATCCTGATGGGCGAGCCGGCCACGCTGGTCGCCTACGATATGGCCCCGCTCGTGTTCGAGTTCGAATGGTCTCAGTTCTTCTCGATTTTCGGGCCGTTGGGCGTCTCCATCAACATTGAATTTGGCGCGGAGATCGACTTCGATTTTGGCTACGACACGCTGGGGATCCAGCAGTTCGTCGAGGGTGGGTTTGTCAATCCCGGCGCACTGCTCAACGGGTTCTTCATCGGCGACGTGGTCGACGGTGTAGACGTGCCAGAGATCTCGCTGTTCGGCCGGTTGTTCGCCGCCGCCGAGCTCAACCTCGCGATTGCCAAGGCCGGCGTGGCCGGGGGGATCGGGGCGGAGATCAACTTCAACCTGTTCGACCCCAACGCCGACGGGAAGGTGCGCATTGAGGAGCTGATCGGGAACTTCGAAAACCAGCTGCGCGCCCCGAACGATGCCGATAAGTTCCTGGCGCCGCTGGCGATCTTCGACGTCACCGGTGAGATCTTCGCCGAGCTGTTCGCGTTCTTGAAGATCGATTTGTTCTTCTTCTCGCTCGATAAGAAGTTCGATATCACGCCCCGGGTCACCCTGCTCGACTTCGAGATCGACTTCTTCCGGCCGCCCAAACTCGCCACCGAGCTCGACAACGGCGACCTGATCCTGAACCTCGGGGAGTTCTCGGAATCGAGGCTGCTGGGCGACCTCTCCGATGGCGACGAGACGTTTGAGATCAAGGGCGTTGACGGCGACACGATCGCGATCCGCGCCCAGGGCCTGGGCTCTGATGCGCTGGTCTTCCAGGAGTACGACGTGACCGGGAAGGTGATCGTCAAGGGCGGCGCCGGCGTCGACACCATCACCATCGTGCCCGGCGGGGCGCCGATCAATGTCGGCTTTGAGGTCGAAAGCGGCGCCGGCGATGACGTGATCGACCTGAGCCTGCTCGCCGGCGCGGCCCTGATCCGCGGGGGCGACGGCGACGACGTGATCAAGACCGGCTCCGGCGCGGACCTGGTCTTCGGCGGGGCCGGCAACGACATCATCGAGGCCGGTGCCGGCAACGACATCATCTTCGCCGACCCGACCGAGTTCACCGGACCGTCCTTGATCGATACGAACGGTGACGACACGGGCGACACCGCGGTGCTGAACCTGGTCGCCGAGTCGACGCTCACCGACGGCGACGACATTATCATGGGCGGCGACGACAGCGACATCCTCTTCGGCGGCGGCGGAATGGACCAGATCCACGGCGGCGATGCGGCCGATATCGTGATCGGTGACGGCGGCCGCGTGATCGTCCCCGTGGACAACGTCGAAGACGGCAACATTCAGTGGGCCGGCATCGGCGGTTTCGAGGTTTCGGATACCGATCGTGGCTCAGCCGGCGACACTCTTCTCGGTAACGGGGGTCCGGACCGAATCTATGGTGGCCCGGACGACGATAGGATCGACGGTGGCGCAGGCCCGGACGAGATCTACGGCGAGAGCGGAAACGACACGATCTACGGCGGCAGCGACGCGGACATCATCTACGCGGACAGCGGGAACGACACGGTCTATGGCTTCCGCGACACCCTTACCCCCTTCGAGTATGCAGATACGGGCGATACCGACCATGACCGTGGTGACGTGATCTACGGCCAGGAGGGCGACGACGAGATCCACGGCGGCGATGACGTGGCGATCGGCGATAACAAGGGCGACCAGATCTTCGGCGATTCTGGCGAAGACACGATCTTCGGCGACGCGGGTGAAGACACGATATTCGGCCAAGGTGACGACGACGAGATCCACGGTGGCGCCGGTCCGGACATTATCTACGGCGGGGCCGACGATGACCGGATGTTCGGGGACGCCGGCCCCGACGTGATCTACGCCGGGATCGGCTCCGATTTCGCTGACGGCGGCGCCGACGGCGACAAGTACAACGTCGATTTCCTGGGCGGGAAGAACGACGCGGTCACGGCGATCGAAGACTCGGGCCCGGGCCTTTTAGATGGAGAAGATATCATCGAGGTCTTCACCACCAACGGCGATGACCACGTCTTGCTGCGTGCGACCGTCAACACGGACAACGGCTTCATCGCTCTGCTGAACGAGGCCCAAGCGGTGGAGCGTGTGAACTACAACGGCGCCATCGAGAGCTTTGTCGTCAATACGCTGTTCGGCAACGACGTCGTCGCGCTCGACGACACGCGCGCCCTCGGGACGGTTAACCTCGGTTTGGGCGACGACTTTATCCAGATCGGGCAGCTGTTCCGTTCGCCCCGCGACATGGCCAACGCCAACGTGGCCCCAGCGGATAAGCCGGAGGTGATCGAAACCACACGCGGGTTCCTCACAAACGGGGTGAGCTTCGACCTGACGGTGAACGGCGGCCTGGGCAACGACGAGTTCGTCGTGTACCACAACGAGGCTTCCCTGGTTCTCAATGGGAACGCCGGCGACGACCTGTTCCTAATCAAGGCCTTCGCGCTGGCCGGCAGCAAGGACCCCGATCAGAGCCGTATGGACCTCACCGGCGGCGGCGGGGCCGACACGATCCAGTACGTGGTCAACGCGCCGGTCTTCATCAACGGCGGCGACGGCTTCGACCGCGTCATCATCATCGGCACCGAATTCCAAGACAACTTCGTCATCACCGACGAGGGTGTCTTCGGCGCCGGCCTGAACGTCAACTACATCAACATCGAAGGGCTGGTGGTCGACGGCGCCGAGGGCGACGACCGCTTCTTCGTGCAGAGCACCGACCCGTCGGTGTTGACCGAGGTCGTGGGCGGCCTGGGCAGCGACAGCTTCAGCGTCGGCGGCGACACGCCCGCGGTCGTCAGCAACGACCTCAAGGGCCACAGCGGCCTGATCGTACACGGCATCGAGAACAACGGCCCCGAGTACGCCAGCGACCTACCGGTGGCCGGCATCTCGGCAAACGTCGCCGACAACGACGCACCCGGGATCGTGGTGACCCCCTCTGCTGAGGTGATGAAGCTCGTCGAAGGCGGCATGGCGTTGACCTACACCGTCGTTCTCACGCGTGAGCCGAAGTCGTCGGTGAACGTCTTGGCGGTGGCGCCCAAGCTGGCGCCGGACGAGGTCGCCCGCGGCTTTGAGACGATCCAGTTCGTCGGGCCCTTCTCGACGACGGTGCTCTCTGACCCGAGCGATCCCGATAGCCCGGTGCTCTCAGCGGCCGGGCTCGAATTCAAGGCAGAAGATTGGTGGATCCCGAAGACCGTGGAGGTGATCGCGATTGCGGACGCCGTATCGGAAGGCCCGTTCGACATCGCGATCACGCACAAGGTCACGTCCGACGATTCGATCACCAACACAAACGCCGACGGCGTGGTGCTCGAGCAGGTGGCCGAGGTCACCCGCCGCACCCTGACGATCGATTCCGGGCCCTTCGCGGACGAAGACCTCTCGGGGGCGGTACTGACCCTGACCTCCCCGCAGGGTGTCTCGAAGACGCGGGTCATCGAGTCCAATACAGCCACCACACTAACCCTGATCGGCGACGACTGGCTCACACGCCCCGGCCTCATCGCGGCGGACGGGGCCGCGACCTCGGCCGGCGCCGCTACGCTTACGGATACCGAAGCAGACTTCGGCGGCACCGACTCGCTGGTCGGCAAGTTCGTTCGCATTGTCGAGGGTTCAGGGACCGGGCAGGTGCGCCGGATCATCGGCAATACCGGCACGGAGTTGTCCCTGGATTCGGCCTGGACCGAGCAGCCGGAGGCGGGCAGCCTCTACGAAGTCTACGACACGGTCGACTACGCGATCGAGGTCACACGCTACGACGGGCTGAGGATCCCGATCGTACAGATGCAGGTCGTCGACGCGCAACAGGCGGGCGTCGACATCACGGAGACCGACGGCACCACGCGGCTGCGGGAGGGCCAGGCCGACGGCGAGACCTTTGACGTGGCGCTGACGCGCGCCCCCACCGAACCGGTAACCGTGACGCTGACCGCCGATTCCCAGGTCGACCTCAGCTACGACAGCGATTCGACGGGCCCGGGCGACCGCGCCCTCGACCTGGTCTTCATGCCCGGAGAGGTCGGGCCGAAGACGGTCTCGATCGAGCCGATCTTCGACATGACGGTCGAGGGCTTCCACTTCGGGAACGTGACCGGCGTGACGGTCAGCGCCGATGGCGACCAGACCCTCCCGGCGACCGCGGAGACGTTCCCGGCGGTCGACCCCGCCACGGGCGCACAGGACCCCACCTCGGTGGATCTCAGCCGCGTGCCCAAGGAGGGGACGGTTTCGGTGACGGTCGACGGGGGGGCTCTGCCGGACAGCGTGAGCTTCCAGGTCTTCTCCAATACAGTCCTGTTCGTAAACGCGGCAGGCAAGCCCGTGAAGGTCGGTGGCACCATCGTCGTCAACTACTCCTATGTCGAGCCGGGTTACGACGGGGCGCTGGTGCGACGGCTGAACGCGTCGATCGCCGACTACGACGCACCGGGTGTGCTGATCACGCAGACTCGGGGATCGACCGATGTGATCGAGTTTGACGGTTCGATCATCCCGTCGTTCGACGAGCCGGTCACGATCGAGGACACGGTCTTCACGGGCAACACGCTCGAATTTAAGTTCGCTCCGGACGCCGCGTTTGTCCCGGGTGGGGACGCGACGCTGATCGTGGACGCCACGGCAGACCTGGACCTGGACACGGAGTTCATCACACTCGAGGCTGAAGGGATCGCGTTGGGGAACGTCTTCGAAGAAGCCCTCTCGGGTGGCACGATCACCAGCACGACCGCGCAGGCCACCCTGAACCTCACGCTGGCGCAGGTCCAGAGCCTGCTGGCGGATGACGGTAAGATTACGATCACGGCCACGCCGTCCGTCGAAGTCAACGACTTCACGCCCACCGACCCCAACAGCCTCTCACTTCGGCTTTCCCTGCCGGCCGACAGCAGCGCGACCGCCGATGCGCTGGGCCTGGGCCGGGTCGATACGTATACGGTCGTGCTCACGAGCCCGCCGACGCAAGACGTCGAGGTGCGCGTGCGGCCCGAGGAAACGGTCACGTCGCTGGTCGTGGACGCGGCGGTGCAACTCGCGGTCGACAAGACCGTGCTCACGTTCACGCCCGCGAACTGGTTCATCCCGCAGGAGGTTGCGGTCTTCGCGATCGACGATCCGGTGGTCGACGGCGGGGATGTGAAGGTCTTCGCGCCTCAGCTGCACACGGTGGCCCCGGTACAGGGCCCGCTGCTGATCCAGGGCGGCGGCGGGTTCGGCTCACTGGCGGTGGTCGGCCCGCTGATGTTGCCCGGTGAGACCAACATCAAGCCCCCCACGGGCGATGCGCAGGCGGTCACCGCTGATTCGATCACCGTGCTCAAGCAGGACGTGTTGGACGTCGTGGGCGTGATCGAGCTCGAGGACCTCAAGGGCAAGTCGGTTGAATTCACCGCGGTCAGCCACGAGCGGTCCGAGGCGCTGGTGGACCAGTTCCGACTCATCGTCGACTTCATCGACCACGAGGACGGCACGGTCGAGCTGATCGTCAACGAGGACTGGGAAATCCCCGCCGGGGCGCCGGCCGACGCCACCTTGGACGATGTCACACGATACGCGATCACGAACGAGAGCGCAAACTTCTTCGATGTTGAAGAGGAGCAGTCCGACTGGCTGATTGTCAACGACAGCGACAGCGTGGCCTCCTTCAGCGGCCGGCTTAGCGAGTCGACCCTGGAAGGGTATGAAGTCAATCTCTCCGGTCTAGGCATGGGCATCGACACGGTCGTCGGCTTCGGCAGCTCCGCGAAGCTCTTCCCGGGCGGCATCACCTACGGCGACCTCGAATACGTCGAGATCAACCTGGGCGACGGGGACAACGACATGACCGTTGAGGCGACCGGGGCGCGTGTCGATCTCGAGACCGGTGAGAGTGGCTTCCGCACCTGGACCGTCATCCGCACCGATCGCGGCCAGGACACGGTCACCGTCTCGCTCAGAGACGATACCGTCGAGCTGCTCGTGGACGAGGCCCTCACCTCCTTCACGGACACGACGATCACCAACGCGGCGGGGATCTTCGGGGCGGCCGACAGCCTGGCCGGGAAGCTCCTGCATATCACTGAGGGCTTGGGTGTGGGGCAGGTCCGCAAGATCGCGTCCAACACGGCGACAACCCTAACGGTCGACCAGGCGTTCGACGAAGAGGGCTTCGACTCGACGACCCGGTTCAGAGTCATTGATCCGCTCGACGGGCGCGTCACGATCGATCTCGGTGAAGGCAACGACACCCTCATGGGCGGCGATTCGTCGATCCCGCTGATCGTCTTCGGCAACGCGGGCGACGACCACATCGTTGGAGGCTCCGGCGGCGATACCCTGTTCGGCGATCTGGGCCGGATCGATTACACCGGGGAGACCGGCGAGCTGATCACTCGGCTAGGCGACGCTCCGCAAGCACCCAACCTAGACAATGATTTTATCCCGGCGCTGGTCAACCTCGTGCCGTTCCGTGGTGACGTGGCCAGCGCGACCGCTTCGATGTTAACCCGCGCGATCGGCTCGTCGGACGCGTTCCCTGTAAACGAACAGTACCCCGATGGGGAGCTGGCGGGTCTACAGGTCTTCATCACCGCGGGCACGGGCAAGGATCAGGGCCGCATCATCGCCAGCAACACTGGCGACACCCTGACGCTGATCGAGGACTGGAACGTGGTCCCGGACAGCACCAGCCGGTTTAGCATCTTTGGGCAGGGCGAGCTTCAGACCGATGGGGTGCTGCGAGACCCGTCGCTGATCTTGAGCATCGGCGAGACCACGGGCGGTGCAGATACGATCATCGGCAACGGTGGCGACGACACGATCTTTGGTGGTCCCGGCGGCGACCCCGACCTCCAGGGCAACGCCGGCGACGACACGATCTTCGGTGACAACGGCCGGATCGATTACACCCCGGTGCGGGCACCCGGGGATATCCCCGTCTTCGGCGAAACCGCTGAAACCCGGACGAAGCAGGCGCAGTCGATCCACATCGCCTTCGGTGGCGAGGATGTCATCCATGGTGGCGCCGGCGTGGACACCGTCTTGGGCGGCTTCGCGGGCGACACGCTGTACGGTGACGATGCGACGGCCGGCGCCGGTGCAGCGGATGGCGGCGACGTCCTGATCGGCGACAACGGTGAGCTGGTGTATGACCCGTTGGTCTCGGGTGAATACCCAAGGATCCGCCTGATCCGTACCACCGATATCGCGAACGAGACCGGCGGGGCCGACACGATCACCGGGAACGCGGGCGACGACGTCGTCCTCGGCGGGGTCAACAGCTCGCCGGATGTGCTGTCGGGTAGCGGGGGCGACGACATCCTGCTGGGCGACAACGGCGAGCTGATCTACGACGACGCGTTGGACCCGGACCTGTCGACCCTGGATATCGTCCGCACGTTCCGTGACAGCCTCGGCGGGGGCGACATCGTCTCGGGCGATGCGGGCAGTGACGTCGTGCTTGGGGGCACGGGCGGGGATACGCTTTTCGGGGACAACGCGGCCGGTTCGGGTGGGTCGGTGGATCTTAGGGATTACATCATCGGCGACAACGGGGAGATCCTGCTGCTCAACAACCTCATCACCGACGTCGTGACGACCGACATGACCGAGGCGACGGGTGGTGACGACACGATCAGCGGGAACGCCGGCAGCGACCACGTGCTGGGCGGCGTGGGCGCCGACTTGATCCACGGCGACCTCCAGACGCCCGGGCTGTGGGACGGGCACGACGTCATCGTCGGCGACCAAGGTATCTTCGAGTACAACCTGGCTTCACCGTTTGACGGGGACCCGACGACCCTTGATCGCATTCGCACCAAGGACACCGGTCTGGGCGGTGACGACACAATCTTCGGCGACGACCAAGACGACGTCGTCCTTGCCGGCACTGGTGACGATCTCGTCCGCGGCAATGCTGGGAATGACTTGGTGATCGGTGACTTCGGTGAGGTCCGGTTCGGCTCGGTCACGGTGACCCAGCTCGGTGTCGTGACGGACCGCAAGGAATATGCCCTTCACGCCACGATCACCGACAACGCCCTGGGCGGCGTCGATACGGTCTACGGCGACGGCGACGAGGATGTGATTGTCGGCGGGGCGTTCGGCGACCACCTCGACGGCGGGGCCCAGGACGACCTGGTCTTCGGCGACAACGTCACGCTCGACCGTAACGGAGCGGCCCTGAGTGACTTCACCAACCCGCGGTTCCGGGAACAGGCGGTCGACGCGGACAACGCCCGGCCGATCCCCGGCGCGCTGTTCGATCTCGACGGCCAGGTCCAGGTCGGGGCGGCAGCGCAGAACATCCCCGCGCTGACCGGCACGCCGGTGTGGGGCAACTGGGAGATCACGCTGGTCGATCATAAGAACACGACCACCGGTAATCGTTTCGGGGACGACTATATCGCCGGCGGCGCCCACGACGACCAGATCTTCGGCCAGCTCGGCAACGACACGATCCAGGGCGACGGCTCAATCGACATCACGGTCGGAGCTGACCGCACCGCGGGCGTGTTGACCGTCGACGCCTCGGTCGAGGATCTCGACGGGCTCGGCACAGACGGTGACGACTACATCGAGGGCAACGGCGGCGACGACGTCATCTTCGGCAACCTCGGTCAGGACGACATCGTCGGCGGCAACTCAGACCTGTTCAGCCTCACGACGCCCGATCGCCGCCCGGACGGTTCGGACCTCATCTTCGGTGGGGCGGGCACCGACATCTCCCGCAACCACCTCGGCGACGCAAGCCTCAACGCGGCGGGCGACACGGTCGTGACCGTGGACGGCGGCCACGCACGGGACGCAGACGTCATCTTGGGTGACAACGGCGATATCTTCCGTGCGGTCACCGGCGCCGGTGCTAACGCGGCGTCCACCTACCGCAGCTTTGTGTACGACGACTACACCGGTGGGCTTCGCCTCATCCCGAGAGCCCCACAACTGCTCGATTACACCCCGGGCGGGGAACGTGGCGCTGCGCCTGCGGCGGACATCGGCGCCGCTGATGAGCTTCACGGCGAGTCGGGCGACGACGCGATCTACGGGCAGAAGGGTGACGACATCGCGTTCGGCGAGGGCCAGGACGATGACCTCATCGGCGGGTACGGCAACGACTGGATCTCCGGCGGCACGGGCAGCGACGGGGTTATCGGCGACGATGGGCGCATCGTCACAAGCCGCAACAATGCGACCGTGGGTGAGCCGCTGCACGGCGTGGCCCCGCTGCTGGCCAGCGACCCCAGCTCGAAGGACAGCAACGGCAACGTCCTCAACGAGGAGATCTCCACCCCTGGCAGCATCCAACAGGCGACGATCAACATCGCCGGGCAGTTGAAGAAGGCGGTGGACCTCACGCCCTTCAGCGTCGACCCCGATTGGGTGGGCACCGCTGATGAGTTTGACGGTGAGACGGTCCCGCACCACTCTGACGATATCCTTTACGGCGGCTGGGGCGACGACTGGCTGCACGGCGGTTCCGGGGACGACGCGGCGTCCGGCGCCGAAGCATTGCCGGGGTTCTACTCGAACCCAGTGAATCCGGGCGACGTGCTCGGGTACGGCTTGTTGCAGGGCGGAGAGTTTGCCGCGTACGACGAATTCGATCCGCTGAGCAAGATCGACGGCTTCCTGCTGAACTTCAACGCCGACGAGGGGCCAATCGTGGGGATTGTCGATGGGGTCACCTTCTTTACCGACGGCGACGACAAGATCTTCGGCGACATGGGTAACGACTGGCTCGTGGGCGGCACCGGTCGTGACGACCTCTACGGCGGCTGGGGCGACGATCTGATGAACGCAGACGATGACCACTCGACGAATAGCGACGCCAACGATCAGCCCGACACGCATCCCACTTACGAAGACCGCGCCTACGGTGGGGCCGGCCGGGACGTGCTGATCGGCAACACCGGCGGCGACCGGCTCATCGACTGGGTGGGCGAGTTCAACAGCTACCTTGTGCCGTTCGCGCCGTTCGGGATGGGCACGGTGTCTCGCACGCTCCAGCCGCAGCTGTCTGAGTTCCTCTACGCGTTGTCGAGCTCCGACGGGGCGGATCCCACTCGCGTGGGTGATATCGGGGCCAGCGCCGACCCGGCACGCAATGGCGAGCCGTTCGGCGAACTGGGTCTTGTACGTCAACAGGACTTCGCCTGGCAGGCCCAGACCGGCGCCCCGGACGACCCGCAAGCCGGGAACATCCCGGGCGGTAAGCGTGACGTGCTGCGCTCGGCCGGGTTTGATCAGCCGCAGATGACCGGGTTCTTTACCGACAGCGGTGTGTGGTCGGTCCAAAACGGCGTGTTGACGGTCTCGGCTGAATCGCTGGGCAGCGACGCGGTGTCGGTGTTCCACGTTGGGGACGCGTTGCCGGGTTACTTCGAGCTGCAAGCCTCGGTGATGGCGATCAAGCCTACCGCCGGGTGGAAGGCGAACAGCTACATGATCTTCGACTACCAGTCCAAGGACGACTTCAAGTTCGCGGGGTTGGACGTGTCGATCAACAAGCTGGTGATGGGCCACCGCGACGCGACCGGCTGGCACGTCGACGAGCAGGCCCCTGTGCCGGGTGGGGTGAAGTCCGGGAAATACTTCAACCTTTTGCTGGCGGTGAACGGGTTGAACGCGACCCTGGTGCTCAATAACAGCGACGTGTTCAGCCACACGTATCAGCCGCGTGTGGTGGACGGTTTTTCGTACGGCCTGAACTGGGGCCTGGTCGGCGTGGGGTCGGACAACGCCCGAGGGGCGTTCGACAACATCCAGGTCCAGATCCTGCCGCCGCAGGTGACGTTCGACGAGACGGAAGACTTTGAAGACGGCGTGGCGGACCGGTTCACCGGCGACACGGCCGGGTCGTGGACTGTAAGCGACGGACGATACGGCGTGACCCCCGGCAGCGAGACCGGGATGAGCCTGATCGACCTGGGCCCAGATAACCTGCACGTATCGTC
This sequence comes from Phycisphaeraceae bacterium, assembly GCA_965224205.1. Taxonomy (GTDB): domain Bacteria; phylum Planctomycetota; class Phycisphaerae; order Phycisphaerales; family Phycisphaeraceae; genus CBDCYN01. Next base: position 566,078 of record CBDCYN010000023.1, on the reverse strand, counting down.
CTATCTGGAGCTGAACGCTAACGTCAATACGGAAGGCCGCGCCGGGTTTATCTTCGATCGCTACGGTGACGTGAGCTTCAAGTTTGTCATGATCGACGCGGTCGCAGACGAAGTGGTTATCGGCCACCACACGGCGAAGAGAGGTTGGGTGAACGACGCGGTCGTCACGACGACGATCGATACGGGTGTGGATTACACGCTGGGTGTGGCGCTAAAAGGTTCGACCGTGAGTGTTACAGTCGACGGCCAAACGGTGCTAGGGCACGCGTTCAACGCCGTGACGGTCGATGGCCAATTCGGGTTGCTGGCCACTGACGGCCCGGCTGATTTCGACGATGTACGGGTCAAGACGGATGACCCGGCTTTCGCGACCCCCTCGGCCGCTTTGATGGCGTCGGCACCCGCTACGCAACCCGCTGAAGCGGGTGATGTTCTCACCTACGACGCATTGGCCCCGATTCTTGCAGAGGCTGCCCGCCGTTTGTCGATGACGCTTGGCTCGCATGCACCGAGCATCGATCTTTCCAACGTCACGATCCAGATCACGGACCTGCCGGGCCTGACGCTCGGAGCTTATGCAGACCACGTGATCCAGATCGACAAAGACGCAGCCGGCCACGGTTGGTTCATCGACGAGACACCCGAAGATGACACCGAGTTCCGTCACCGATCTTCTGACGGGCTGCGGGCAATGTTGAATAGCGACGCGTTTGGCCGGATGGATTTGTTGACGGTATTGATTCATGAAGTGGGTCATGCGATGGGGCTAGAGCACGATGATGACGGGGGGCTGATGGTTCCGACTCTCGCGTCTGGCATCAGGCTGACCGCCAATTCGGTCGACGACCTCGACGTGATCCCGGTCCGATCTGAAACGCGATACGACTGGCCGGAGCTTTCTCGTTCCCAACGGCTGGTCTTGACGGATCTGGAGGACGTGGCCGTCCGGTTGGGGTATTGATGACGACGCTCTGTTCGGGGTTGCGCTATGTGGGCAGTTCAGGACGCGTGTTGGAACAAGGCGAAGCCCTTGTTGCCTTGATGGACAACTTAGGCATGGGTAATGCCGTAGATCCTACGGACCCTGTGGATCCTACTGTGTCGTCTCACAGTCAATCGGCATCGAATCCGACCCGACCGTCGGCTGAAGGCATCTTCCCGTGCAGGCCCATCATGCGGCTAAGTTCCTTTTGGGCAGCCAGAACCGCGGCGTGCTCTTCGTCGTCGAGGCAGCTCTGATAAAGGTCGTTGAGCCTACGGATGGCCAGGCCGAACTGCCCGTCGCGGTGGAAGTCAGCGGCGAGAGTGATCACCTGCCGGGCCTCGACTACGGCGGCCTTGGCGTCGGTGAGGCTCATACCGAACTGAATGCAGCACTGGCTTTCGGCGTGTTCGGCAGTGCTGCCGCGGATCAGTAGCAGAACGATCTGGTCAAGTTGTCCGGGTTCCATGATCAAAAAGGGGTGCGGCGTCACATCCCGCCGCACCCTCTCACATCTCATCAGGCGTTACTCAGCGCCGGAAACAAACAAAACCGTGGTTTCCTGCTTTTCCGTCGGTCATGCAGAACCGGGGTTCGAAAAAGGACCCGCGGGGTCTCGGGGGCGGCGGATTGTCGCAGCCTGCTGCCAAAACCCCCACATGCTGTCAGTGGATCAGTGTTCCTGAGTCGTGAGAGAGGGTATTGGCAGTTTTGGCGTTTTGGCAGAGGAGGGACCACAACAGAGAGATTTACGGCGCTGGCCGTTGTTGTGAGTGAGAGCTTTGCCGATTTAGAGCGCTTGGCGTAATTAATCGCCGCTGGCCGATAAGAGAGATTTCTGGCAAGGAGGCCAAGGTCATGGCGTATTCGATGGATCTACGTAAGCGGGTGGTATGGGCCGCCGAGTCGGGTCAGACGATCACGGGGGTATCACGACAGTTTCGGGTGGCGAGGTCGACGGTTCGCGACTGGTGTGATCGGCACCGCCGGGGCGTGTTGACGCCGGGGGTGCCGGGGCCCAAGGGGTCGGTCAAGCTTACGGCGGCCGATGAGCAACGGATGCGTGAGGCGGTGGCGGCCAAGCCGGGGATCACGGCCAAGCAGTTGAGGGCGATGCTGAACCTGGGCGTCGTGGAATCGACGGTGTGCCGGGCGTTGAAGCGGCTGGGGCTGTCGCTCAAAAGAAGTCGCTGATCGCCGCCGAGCAAGATCGCCCCGACGTGGCCCAACGCCGCCACAACTTCACGATCGCCCGGCGGTTCGTGGACCCGGCCCATCTGGTTTTCCTCGACGAATCTGGGGCCAAGACGGATATGACCCGGCTGTATGGCTGGTCGCCGATCGGGCAGCGTTGCGTGGACCGCACCCCGCACGGCCGCTGGAAGACGCTCACGATGCTCAGCGCGATCCGGCTCGACGGGGTGATCCAAGGTGCGACGGTCGTGGTCGATGGCCCGATGAACTCGGCGACGTTCCTGGCCTACACCCAGCAGTTCTTGGCCCCGTCGTTGCGCCCGGGTGACGTGGTCGTGATGGACAATCTCTCGAGTCACCAAGCCGCCGCGGTGCGCGAAGCGATCGAGGCCGTCGACGCCGACCTGTGGTACCTGCCCCCGTACAGCCCGGACCTGAACCTGATCGAGAAGCTGTGGAGCAAGGTCAAGGCGTGGCTACGCCGCGTCGCCGCCAAGACCTTCGGCACGCTCCAAGACGCCATCGCCGATGCCCTGACAGACGTCACGCCCACCGAGTGCCAAAACTACTTCACCTCTTGCGGATATGGCGATTATTGACGCAAAACGCTCTAGAGCGATTCACGTCAATAAACTCCATATCCATAGGAATCGAAGTAGTGTTCACATTCGGTGGGGTCGACGGATCTCAGGGCGTCGGCGATCGCCGAGATCAGGGCTTCGTAGGTGGTAGCCGACACTCGTCTCAGCCAAGCCTTGACTTTGCTCCACAGCTTTTCGATCGGATTCAAATCGGGACTGTAGGGTGGCAGGTAACACAGCTTCGCTCCCGCTGACTCGATCGCCTCCCGCACACCTTTGACGTGATGGCTCGACAGATTGTCCATGACCACCACGTCGCCGCGCCGTAACGATGGAGCCAGGCATTGCTGAACATAGGCTAGGAACGTGGCGGCGTTCATTGGCCCGTCGACGACCATCGTGGCGTCTTGGACCACCCCCTCCAAGCGGATCGCACCCACCACCGTCATCGTTTTCCAATGCCCATGAGGGGTGTGGTCGACACATCGCTGCCCGATCGGTGACCAGCCGTACAATCGCGTCATGTTTGTTTTGGCCCCGGATTCATCGAGAAAAACCAGTTGGTCCGGGTCCACGAATCGCCGGGTGATCGTGAAGTCTTCGCGGCGTTCGACCACATCAGGTCGTTGCCTTTCAGCGGCGATCAGCGACTTCTTTTGAGCGACAACCCCAGTCGTTTGAGATGTCGATACACCGTCATGAGCGACACCGCCACACGCAACCCTTCAAGCAGTTGATGGGCCGTGATCCCTGGCTGCGTGGCCACCTGCTGCCGTATCCATTGATCGTCGGCCTTAGTGAGTTTGATGGAGCCCTTGGGGCCCGGAGTGCCCGCGGACAACTCTCCGCGTCGGGCACGGTCCCGCCAGTCCCGCACCGTCGGCCGCGCTACCGAGAATCGGCGCGCCACCGCCGCGATCGTCCCCCCGGCTTCCACTGCCGCCACCACTCGCGTTCGTAGATCCATCGAATACGCCATGACCGGCCTCCATGCCAGAAAATCATATTTATCGTCCAATGGAGTTTATTGACGTGAATGGCTCTAGAGCAACTGGCGTAATTAATCTTGAATAGTCGATAAGCATGATTTATGGCAAGGAGGCCTCGTCATGGCGTATTCGATGGACTTGCGGCAGCGTGTGGTGGCGGCGGTGGAATCGGGGGACTCGATCGCATCGGTGGCACGGCGGTTTTCCGTCACGTGGCCGACGGTGCGTGATTGGCCAGATCGGGCCCGTGGCGGCGAGTTGATGGCGGGCACACCGGGGCCAAGGGATCGGTGAAGCTCACGGCGGACGATGAGCAGCGGATGCGTCAAGCGGTCGCGGCGCAGCCGGGCATCACCGCCAAACAATTGATGGCGAGGCTGAGTGTCCCCGTGGTGGAGTCCACCGTCTGTCGGGCGTTGAAGCGGCTGGGGCTGTCGCTCAAAAGAAGTCGCTGATCGCCGCCGAGCAAGATCGCCCCGACGTGGCCCAACGCCGCCACAACTTCACGATCGCCCGTCGGTTCATCGATCCGGGGAGTCGGGTGTTTCTCGATGAATCCGGAGCCAAGACGAACATGACGCGTCGGTATGGCTGGTCGTCGATGGGTCAACGTTGCGTCGATCACACGCCCCACGGCCATTGGAAAACGGTGACGATGCTTAGCGTCATCCGACTCGAGGGGGTGGTTCAAGACGCGACGATCGTGCTCGACGGGCCGATGAACAGCGAGACGTTCCTGGCCTACACCCAACAGTGCCTGGCCCCGGCGTTGCGTCGCGGCGACATCGTGGTGATGGACAACCTGTCGAGCCACAAGGTCAAGGGTGTGCGTGAGGCGATCGAGGCGGCGGGGGCTGAGGCGTGGTATCTGCCGCCGTATTCGCCGGACCTGAACCCGATCGAGAAGTTGTGGTCGAAGGTCAAGGCGTGGTTGTGTCGCGTGGGGGCCAAGACGTTGGACACGCTGACCGAGGTCATCGCCGACGCCCTGCGAGCCGTTCATGCCACTGAATGCAGAAACTACTTTGAATTGTATTAGTTAAGACTTCATCTGACGCTTCCGTTAATCTTTGTTTCTCACAGAAGGAGACCGTCAGATGACCACCGACCAGAAGATCATTGCCAACAAAGTGGGGTTGCTCAAGCTGGCCCAGGCGCTGGGCAGCGTGTCGCAGGCGTGCAAGGTGATGGGGTATTCTCGAGACAGTTTCTACCGGTTCAAGCAGCTCTACGACCAGGGCGGGGAGTTGGCCCTTCAAGAGATCAGCCGCAAGAAGCCGATCCTGGCCAACCGCGTCGACCCCGAGATCGAGCAAGCCGTGGTCGCGTTCGCGATCGAGCAGCCCGCTTACGGGCAGGTGCGGGTGTCGAACGAACTCAAGAAGCAAGGCAAGCTCATCTCACCGGGCGGGGTGCGAAGCGTGTGGCTGCGGCATGATCTTGAGACGTTCAAGAAGCGACTCAAGGCACTCGAAGCCAAGATGGCTCAGGACCCCGACCACACCGTGCTGACCGAAGCCCAGGTCGTGGCGTTGGAAAAAGCCAAGCAAGACAAGCAGGCCCACGGTGAAATTGAAACCGAACACCCCGGCTACCTCGGGGCTCAAGACACGTATTACGTGGGCACGATCAAGGGCGTGGGCCGGATCTATCAGCAGACGTTTATCGATACGTATACGCGGGTGGCGCACGCAAAGCTCTATGATCGCAAGAACGCCCTCGTGGCCGCGGATCTGCTCAACGACCGGGTGATCCCGTGGTACGAACAGCACGACGTGGACCTGCTACGCATCCTCACCGACCGCGGCACGGAGTACTGCGGGAATCGTGAGCACCACGAATATCAGCTGTACCTGGCGATCGAGGACATCGATCACACCAAGACCAAAGCCCGAAGCCCGCAGACCAACGGGATCTGCGAACGGCTGCACAAGACGATGCAGGACGAGTTTTATAGCATCGCGTTCCGCAAGAAGATCTACACGAGCCTCGAAGAACTCCAAGCCGACTTGGATGCGTGGCTGGTGACGTACAATGAACAGCGACCCCACAGCGGCCGCTACTGTTACGGCAAGACCCCGATGGCGACGTTCAAGGATTCGATCCCGTTAGCCCACGCCAAGCGGCTCGATGGCTCTTCTCTAGAAGGGGTTCGGGTGAGCGAAGCGAACGAGAGCCGAGCCGAGGATCTGGGCGTCACCCAAGGCGCGATCGAGGCGCGGACGAAAGACACTCGAAGCGGCAGTCTTGCTGTTGCCAGATAACTCTCGCGTGTCAGATGAAGTGGTGGCTAGTACAGTTTATGGGTCGGTAAGCATGGCTGCGGGATGGAGACCGGTTGGTCTTTCGTGACGTACCTGTCGGCGTTGCCAGGACCCAGTCACGGCATCGACGCGTACGAGCGGAACAGGCTCGTTGGGCCCATTGGGGCGGTTTCTGAACCTGATTCTGCATCGCTTGGCCCTGAATCATAATGTAAAGTTTTTGTTGAAAATGTCTTGTGGCGAATAGTTCGAGTCCGCGGGGGACTTTTACGCCGAATCGCGGCGTCAGTGACGCTGCACGCAAGCGTTCAAACATACTCTTCGAACACCTGGCTTAGCCGGTAGGCACGGTTCTTACGGGATGGGTCGTGCAGGTCCAGAAATCCCTCTTGGACCCACCGGCGACACAGGGCAGACACCGTCCTCGGGCTTAGGCCGAGGTGATTGGCGATCTGGGCGGTGGTGGCGGTTCCTTGAGACCGGAACAACCCCAGTACCTGTCGCTGACGCGGGTCGAGTTGCCGCAGCAGCGAGCTTTGGTCCTTTGAGCTACGCTCTGATGCAGCGACCGCCTGGGTCCGAACCGCCGTGAAGGCTTCTGCCATTCCCCGGCAGAAATACGCCACGAATCCCGTGACGTCGGCTTCGACGCGACCCATGTAGTAGTTGTGAGATTCGCCGACGGCCAGGGCTTCGTAGTAGGACGCCAGGTCCCTTGAGTAGTACTCCTCAAGGCTGTAGATGCCCTTGAGTCCGTAGCCGCACTTGTAAAGAATCATCGTGGTCAGCAGCCGCGCGGTCCGACCGTTTCCGTCGTAGTAGGGGTGAATCGTGGCGTATTGATAGTGTGCCAGAGCCGCGACGAGCGGGACGGGTAGGGCATCGTCAGCCGTGCTTGATTCAAGTTTGTCGTTGATCCACGCGACGAGATCAGTCATCAGACATGAGACGTCGGCCGACTCCGGCGGCATGTAGACGATCCTGCCCGAGGTAGCGTCTCGAATCACGTTCTGCCCGTCTCGGTAGGGTGTCGGCGTCGTCCGGCCTTCAAAGGCGATGCCGTGAAGGCGTTGGATGTCTATCTCTCTGATCGGGTCTGGTTTCCGAGCAAGGCCCTCGACCTCTTCCAACGCTCGATAGTAGTTGCGTACCTCCGCTTCGTCGCGTTCTCGCCCCGGGAACCGAGCCCCTGACAGGGCTTCGGCCACCTGTGCCTGGGTGAGCCGGTTGCCCTCGATACGGGTCGAGTGGTGGGTCGACAACAACATCGCGGTCTCGCGTAGGCTCCGCAGCATCTCTATGTCGATGGGAAGCTCGATCACCGCCTGTCGGGCCGCTTCGATCTCCATGAGGTCCTTGGTGATCGCGGGCGTAATCCGGAAGTTTGGAGCGAACATGAAGTCATTATAGCATTCGCCATGTCAAATAAAACATCATTATCACGCTGTTAAATGGGTTAAGAAGTCCAACACAAGCCAGGAACTTGCCGTTCGACGCAACGAGAGAGGTGGTCCGCGGATTTGACAGAAAGATACCGAACAATATACTAACAAATATGGCTCTTGCGATACCCGATCATGAGGCTCTGCATCGCTCGCCCGCAGTGCAGAGGCGGCGGTTGGCGGAGATGGTTCAAGCGATCGAGGAACGAGGTTGCCACCGTTCGGGGTACGGCCGAGACGGTCGGCTGGTGGCAACGGGATGGAAGCAAGTCGATCTTTGGCTGTGCCCGTTATCGAAACAGGTATCGGTGAATGGACAACACCACCGTCCGGTCGGTGGGTTGCGTGCTGGGGTAATCCATGAGTGGTTTGGCGTGGCGGATGAGTTGGAGACGGGGCACAAGTCGAGTGTTATTTCGGGGAGTCATCCAGGGGTAGGACGAGGCAGTCGCGAGGCGTGGACCCCGCCATTGATGGTGCTGGCACATCTCGCCAAGCGTGCTCACCGCGATGCGTGTTGTCGCGGGGGCGGGAAGGTGGTTTGGATCGGGCGGCGGTGCTGGCCTTACCCCGCAGCCCGCGTGCTGGGCGATTCCATGCGTGGTGGGTTATTGAACGACTACCTGTTCATCGACCCGCCGAATATCGGGGCGAGGCTCTGGGCGATCGATCTGTGCTTGCGTAGCCATGCGGTCGCGACGGTGGTTGCCGACGCAAGTGGGTTGGGCATAGCCGCGACCCGTCGGCTGCAGCTGGCTGCGGAGTCGGGGCGATCGCTGGCGTTGTTGGCCCGACCGTCGTGGGAGCTTCGCGAATTGTCGGCAGCCACGACGCGGTGGCGGGTGCGATGGGAACCGACCTCTATACAACGGGGCGAACCCCGATGGACGCTCGAGCTGCTTCGTTGCAAAGCAGGCCAGCCGATGACCCGGGCCCGACAAGATGAAACCCTCCATTGGACAGTCCAGTGGGATCGCGACCAGGGCGTTGTCGCTTTACCTGCCGATGTGGTCGATCGACCTGCTCAAACGACGGGTTCGAAGACGCCAACAGAACAAGATCCCTCGCTCAAAATCGCCGCGGCGGGATGAGCCGCCGGTCTTGTTGGTAGATAACCACAGAGGCCAGCGCGTCGTGGCGGGCTGTTGTCAACGCGCCCGAGCCGCGGGCGTTCGCGGTGGGATGAGTCTATCGCATGCCCGTTCGTTTCTGCCAACCGGGAGGGTGTTGATCCGGCCCGTGACCCCGCAACAGGACGCCGAGGCGTTGTGCGCCCTGGCCAGGTGGGCGAACCGGTTTTCCCCCGTGGTGGCGGTAGACCCGCCGGACGGGTTGCTGATGGACGTGTTGGGTTGTGGGCGGTTGTTTCGCGGTGAGCGTCGATTGATGAACCAGATGACCGATGCGGTTGAACGCTTGGGGTTCGAACAGGCCCGCGCGTCGGTCGCACCCACATTCGGGTGTGCGTGGGCGGAGGCCCGGTTCGGAAAGCAGCCCCGCCGCATCATCTCGGACAAAGATACCCAGAGGGTGTTGGAGCCGCTGCCGATCGCGGCGTTGCGCGTCGAGGATCGTATCGTCGAGTCGTTGAGCGAGGTCGGGATTGATCGGATCGGGTATCTGTTCGACATCCCCCGAAAGCAATTGGCCGCCCGGTTCGGCGATGAGCTTCTGATACGTCTCGATCAAGCGACGGGCCGGGCGATCGAGATGATCGACCCGGTTCGGCCTCGTGAGGCACTACGGGCCCAGATCGACTTCGACGGGCCGACCACGCGGTTCGACGCGATCGAAGCGGCGTCGAGACAACTCGTCGATCAATTGACTGTGAAGCTCAAGCATCGTGAAGAGGGGGCACGTCGGCTGGACCTGATCTTGGACCGGATCGACACCCAGCCTGAGCAGGTGACGGTGGTACTAAGTCGCCCGAGCCGTGCGGCAAAACACCTCTGGTCGCTGCTGCGTCCGCGGCTCGAACGCGTGAACCTCGGATTCGGGGTCCAGTGCGTACGGTTAGTCGCCACGCGAACCGGAATCCTGAAGCACGAACAGACCCGGTGCACGGCGACAGACGACCACCTCGATCCAGCGGCCCTGGCCGGCGAGTGTGGGCAGTTACTCGACACGCTGGTCAATCGGTTAGGCCCCGACGCGGTTACTCAAGTGCAGAGGGTCGCGACCCACCTACCGGAACAGGCGTTTCGCCGGCGACGAGCGGATCTCTCCAAACAACCAAGCCACACAACGCCACAGATCGACCCCGCCTTCGACAACGACCGACCAACGGTGGTATTCGATCCGGCCCAACCGGTGGTGGTGATGGCCGTGACCCCGGAGGGCCCGCCGTCGTGGATGTGTTGGAACGGGATGGAGCTACGTCTCGTCGACGCCTACGGCCCCGAACGCATCGAGCGGGAATGGTGGCGAGAACGCCCGTCATCCAAGCGTGACAACGCCAGCCCAGTCCAGGGGCGAGACTACTTCAAGGCTCAGGACGAACAGGGTCGGTGGCTGTGGATCTACCGCGATCTGGAGTTGAACCGCTGGTTCGTTCACGGTCAGTGGGCATAGGGAGAGACAAGTCGTGCCTGAATACCCAGACTCAAAACCCAAAGAACATCCGTGGAAATTCGCGGACTACGCGGACGGGGGTGGTGCCCCCACCTTGTGGCTGCCTAATACCGCGCGACTGTTCCGCTACGCCGAGCTTAAGGTCACCAGCAATTTCACGTTCTTGTCTGGGGCTAGCCACCCCGACGAGCTGGTCCGTCGCGCGGCGAAGCTTGAACTGGCTGCGATCGCTATCACCGACACCAACACGCTGGCCGGGATCGTGTGGGCGCACGTGGCGGCGAAAAAAGCAGGTATTCCCCTAGTCGTCGGTTGTCGGCTAGTCTTTACCGAGCCGGTGGGGTTGTCAGTTTTGGCCTACGCCACAGATCGGGCGTCGTACGGGCGTCTGTGCAAGCTGCTAACGCTGGGTAAACGCCGCGCTTCCAAGGGCCAGTGCCACCTGCGGGTGCACGATCTGATCGAATACCACAATGGATTACTGGCGACGGTGGTCCCACCCGCCCGTTTGGATCAAGACTTCATCGATGTCGTGCGTGGCCTTAAGGAAATGTTCGACACGACTTCCGGGGGCGGAGATCGTCTCTCGATCGCAGCCAGCTACCGGTACAGCCAAGACGACGCCGGACGAGTCAACCAGATCGCAGCGATGTGCCAGTACGTCGGCGTCCCCATGGTCGCGACCAACGATGTGCACTACCACGCCCCGTCGCGGCGGCCGCTCCAGGATGTGCTCACCTGCATCCGCCACCGTTGCACCATCGAGCAAGCGGGGTTCTTGCTTCACCCTAACGCCGAGCGGTACCTCAAGCCCCCCGAGGAGATGGCCCGGCTGTTCGCCCGTTACCCCCACGCGATCGAGCGGACCGTCGACCTGGCCCAGCGTGCTTGCTCGTTTAACCTCGACGAACTTCGGTACGAATACCCCGATGAGCCGTGCCCCCCGGGGACCACCCCGATGCAGCACCTCGCCGAGCTGGCCACGGCGGGGTCAAAAGAGCGCTACCCGGCAGGCGTACCCGAGAAAGTTCGTCAACAGATCCGCTACGAGTTGAACCTGATCGAGGAACTGGGCTACGCTCCGTACTTCCTGACCGTGCACGACATCGTCGTCTTCGCCCGGTCCCGAGACATCCTCTGTCAGGGCCGCGGGACGGCGGCCAACTCCGCGGTCTGCTACTGCCTGGGAATCACCGCGGTCGACCCGGACCACATCGATGTGCTGTTCGAACGGTTCGTCAGCAAGGAGCGCGACGAGCCGCCGGATATCGACATCGATTTCGAGCACGAGCGACGCGAGGAGGTGATCCAGTACCTCTACCGCAAGTACGGCCGCCACCGCGCGGCCCTGACCGCGGTGGTGACCTCCTACCGCAAGCGAAGCGCCGTGCGGGATGTGGGCAAAGCGTTGGGATTCTCGGCCGACGACGTGACACGTCTATCCAAGAGCCTCGACTGGTGGGACCACCACATTAAGAGTCGCAACTTCCGCGACCTTGGCCTGAACCCGCACGACCCGACGGCGCGCCACCTGATCCGGCTGTCGGGCCAGCTGCGTGGGTTCCCGCGCCACCTGTCGCAACACGTGGGCGGGTTCGTGATCACGCGGGGGCCGCTGTGCGAGCTGGTGCCCATCGAGAACGCTGCCATGGAAGACCGCACGGTCATCGAGTGGGACAAGGACGACATCGACGCGATGGGCATGCTCAAGGTCGACGTCTTGGGCCTGGGTATGCTCACGTGTATCCGCAAAGGGTTCGAGCTGATCCGACAACACCACGGGCGAGATCTCTCGCTGGCGACCGTGCCCCCGGAGGACCCGTGCGTGTACGACATGATTTGCCGGGCCGATACGGTCGGGGTGTTCCAGATCGAGTCGCGGGCCCAGATGTCCATGCTGCCTCGGCTCAAACCTCGGTGCTACTACGACCTGGTGATCGAGGTGGCGATCGTGCGACCCGGACCGATCCAGGGGCAGATGGTTCACCCTTATCTACGGCGACGCAACGGGCAGGAGCCGGTGACGTATCCAGACCAAAACGTTGAGGGCGTGCTCAAGAAAACCTTGGGCGTGCCGCTGTTCCAGGAGCAGGTCATGTCATTGGCGGTGATCGCCGCGGGGTTCACACCCGGCGAGGCCGATCAGCTGCGCCGCGCGATCGCCGCATGGAAGAGCCGCGGGCAGAACCACATCATGGGGTTCGAGATGCGGTTTATCGGCGGGATGGTCGAGCGGGGTTACGACCGGGGCTTCGCCCAACGCTGCTTCGAGCAGATCAAGGGGTTCGGAGACTATGGGTTCCCCGAGTCCCACGCCGCCAGTTTCGCCCTGCTGGTGTACGTGTCGTCATGGATCAAGCGCCACTACCCCGCGGCGTTCGCTTGCGCGTTGCTCAACAGTCAGCCGATGGGGTTCTACGCCCCGGCTCAAATCATACGCGACGCCAAGGATCACGGGGTGAAAGTATTGCCCGTGGACTTGAACGCCTCGCGATGGGATAGCACGCTCGAAGAGAGCGGGAAGGCGTTGCGCTTGGGCATGCGACAGGTCCGCGGGCTGAGGGAGGACGACGCGGAAACAGTTATCGACGCGGTTCAACGGTACGGCCCGTTCAGGTCGGTCCAGGCGTTGTTCCGAGCAACCACGGTCCCGGTCCGGGCGTTGCGACGGCTGGCCTCCGCCGACGCGTTCGGGTCCATGGGCTTGGATCGCCAAGCAGCTCTCTGGGAGGTGCGTACGCTGCGCGACTTGGAGATGCCGCTGTTCGATCAGGGTGAGACTCGCTGTGACTCAACAGAATCACTGGATGAACCCACGACCTTGCCCCGCATCTCGGAACCGCGCAAGACTATCCAGGACTACCGAGCGATCGGCCTGTCGCTCAAAGCCCACCCCGTGTCGTTTATCAGAGAAACATTGTCGCGACGCGACGTCATCCCCGCCCAGCAACTCCGCGACGAAAAACTCTCGCCCAGCGGCAAGACCATCGCGGTCGCCGGGATCGTACTGGTCCGCCAGCGACCCGGGACCGCGTCGGGGATCGTTTTCATGACCCTCGAAGACGAGACCGGCGTCGCCAACCTGATTGTCCGCCCCGAGGTCTACCAACGTCATAAACGAGCCGCACGCGGGAACATCATCGTCGCGCGCGGCCGCATCGAACGCCAGGGCCAGGTCGTCCACCTCCTGGCCCAAACCCTCAAGAACGTCAGCCACGAACTCTACGGCCTGTGCACCACCTCCCGCGACTTCCGGTAGCGACCTGGCTACACTCCGACTTCGCCGACGCGTTTATCGTTGGAAGATGGTCTCGGAGACCTACTGGTTCTCGCACTTTCGATCAAAAAAAGTCCATCGACGACTCGAACCCGAAGACGCAACGCACGGCACCCACGCGCCTTACGCCTCCGCGACAGTCCCTGCGGTGCAGAATCCGGTGCAGATGCCTCGAAATAGGCCCTCTACATCTTGCCTATTTTTTCTCAGTCGACATGTTGTACGCCGGTACGAATGACCGGATCGAAGGAACCGTCATCTCTCTTGAGGGCGAAGTGGAGCGCCTTCGTGATTGAGCCGACGTAAGACCTATGTTGGCGTATCGCCCGTCGTAGATGGACGGACGGCTGTCAACAAGTGAAAATCAGTCGGATGAGTCGACGAAGGTCGACCGGCTGACTTCAGATCAGGAACACTGAACCATACAAGGAGACTTTATCGCATCAGCCGCGTGTGGCGGCCAAGACAATTGAATTGACGCGTGTGCGTCAAGTTTTGCTTCCCGGAAATTCGCCAACTGGGGCAGTACGCCCTTGAACGACAGAAGCAGCCTTGAGCCACGCTCCCGGTCTGGGAGCGTCGGCCGTGAGTTGTTCTGTCGTGCCCTTTGGCGAGGGCTCCGGGAGCGGCCGTGGTCCGACGCTCTCTTTATGCGCGCCGCGATCGAGCTGTCCTACAACCTCTCATCCAAAGGAGCGTGCATCATGACCGAACCTACCCAACCTCAAACCGTCCAAGTCCAGATGCCCCGTCGAGGGTCGAGCCTCGGGGTCGCCTCTCTGGTCCTGGGAACCGTCGCCTTTGCCATCTGCTGGGTCCCGCTGCTGGGCGTGCTCGGGTTGCCGCTTAGCGGGCTAGGTTTTGTGCTGGGTCTGATCGGGATCCTCATCGCCCTGGTTCGCAAGGGTTCAAGCATCGGGTACCCGATCGCCGGTACACTGATCTGCGCCGTGTCCGTGGTGATGACAGTCACCATGACAACCGCGATCGCCGATGGACTCGAAGCCGCCACCCAGTCTGCCAGACAAACCCATCACAAGCGCAACCGCACGAACCAGCAAGTCATCCCGTCGACGGGCAACTCATCCACAGTAACACAAGTAGCCGCCGCGGTACAGCCACCACAAGACGAGGCCGTAGAACCAGCCGTCGAGTGGGCGTCAGCCGAGTCGGCGGTCATGCAGGACGACGTGCAGATCCGGATCACATCGGTGCGGGTCGGCAAGATCGCGCTCCGCAGCACGTTCGGGACACCGGGATCGTCCAAGGAAGAGTTCCTGGCCATCACGCTCGAGCTAACCAACCTCAGCGAGACGAAGAAGCTCGAGTACAAGACCTGGGCCGGTGGCCACCTCAACTACGTCCGCGACCTGGCCGCTCTGAGTGACAACTTCGACAACACCTACAAGCGGATCGGTTTTACCGACTTGCCCGAAGGACGAACAGAGTCGGCTTCGATCTACCCCGGCAAGTCGATCTCCGACGTGCTGGTCTTCGAGCCGCCGCTGGAGACGGTCGAGCACCTGGACCTACAGCTACCCGGCAAGAGCTTCGGCGGTACCGGCATGATCCGACTGAGGATCCCGAAGGGGATGATTGAACAGTAGTGCGGCGTCACCCAAGACAAGACACTACACCCATCCGAGGAGTTCTTATAAGCAATACATATGCATGGCCTAGCGGACGTGGCCAGCGGTACCAGCAGTTCGTGCGGAAAACCTTATGTCTCAATAGAATGGATTGAAATGGCACTAGCGAGGAAGCTTCGTACGTATCAACGACTACCCCGGGATAAGTGAGTTCTAGGTCATGGGCATCAAAGACCCCTGGTCCGTAAAGCAACTGGTGATGGCGACGCAGCAACTCCAGGCGCAGCGGTTTCACGAGCGATTTTCCGACAGTGACTTTTTCCTGATTCGGACGCCGAAGCTCGACGATCCAGCCATCGCGGTCCTCATGGGGATGGGTGGGATGGCCTTCGGGTTGAATCTATTCTTGGGGCCGACCGCGGCGACATCGTACAACGCAATTTTTATCGCGAACAGTGAAGCCCAAGCCCATCGATCTGCGCAGCAATCTCGCATGCTTGGTTACCAGATGACCGATCCAAGGGAATTGAGTCACGACGCCCGCAAGTGGCTCAAGAAGGCAAAAATCCGTCCGGCGTACGACCGGCTGTATCCCGACCCGATGAGTCTCAAACCTGGGAAGGTCCCCTCGGTGATGCTCAAAGACCAAGAGACCCGGCTGTTGCTGCAAGTGGTACGGGGCATCGTGGCCGCTTCGAAAGACAAGTTGTTTGCGCCATGTGGCGTGGATAAACGCGGACAGGTTCTCGTCGTCCAACTCGACAAAGAGACCGAAAACCCGCAAGCCATGTTGACGTGGGAAACCTGGACTGCCAACCCCGCAGACACGTCACCGGCTATGCCGGGTACCGCGCTGGGGCAAAATCCCCAAGCCTCTGCTCGCTTCGACCTGTCGGGTCTCCCGTCTAACAACGACACGTGGCTGGCGAGCCTGCTGCCGTTGCCGGGCTCGATTCAGGCTGACGATCGTCAGCCTTACGTGCTGGTCATCTGTAGTGAGCAGACCCAGAGCATGTGGCCCTGCCTGCTGATGGAGACCGACCCCACATCACTGGCCGATGCGTTAGCCAACGTGATGAAGGGACAGTACGACGTGCCCGAGGACGATCAGGCCCTCCGCTTTGGAGGATTAACCCCGCCGCCGGTTGGCAAACCCGAGCGACTGATTCTTGACAGCAGCACACTTTGCCATGGCTTATCTACCGCTTTTGAGCCCTTGGGCATCGAGTGCATCGACGGCAAAGACAACCCCTCGCTTCAATCGCTTTTTCAGAACATGCATGAAGCACTCAATGACAGTATGCATCGCGATGTCTTCACCCAGCGCCTAGAGGACGGCCAGATCCCCGCGTCGAACGATCTTGAGGGATGGAAACACGTCGACGGTTTGCTCAAGGACGCCATCCATGAGGGCTTCGATACCGATCACCGCTTCCTTGGGTCACGAGCATTGAAGCGCTACTTCGGTCCGACCGCCGACCACAACCAGCTATTCAGCACCTACCGCGATCTGATGATCGTCGACAGCTACGCCCATTGGTTTGCGATCAGCTACCGATCATCCCGTAACCGACCGACCCTGGCCGAAAACTGGCTTACCAGCCCAGAGATCCCCGAAGCGGTGAAGGCCCTGCTTCAATCTGTGATTGAGCGCGGTCCGAGCATCTACCGCATCGGCGACGTCGACGAAGACACCGGCAAGATCGAGTTCGTCGATCTGTTCACGGGCGATATCACGATCGTGACCGACTTTGCCCTGTCCACTTGCCTCGATCCTGGCCTGATCGCCCCCGCCAAACTGGTCCCGATCGGTGATTTCCACTTCTTTTTCCCCGCCGGTCCGGTAACGGCCGGTTTCCAATTCAACACCGTGTTGCGATTTTTCGACTTCCAAAACATCACGCCATCATCCGAGGAGTTCCGCGACCACCCCTACCTGCTCGGCTGGCTGTGGGACGTGGTTCATCAGCAGAAGGCAGGAGGTGTGGCACTGCTCAATACCGACGGCGATATGCTCATGTTCCACACCGCGATATTCACCTATTCCGATAGACCGGCTGTCGAACGCTACCTCGCCGATCGCCCGGACTACGAGCCCGATCACGAGGATAACGATACGTGGGTGTGGTTCCGCGCAGGTGCCTCCGGCCCCAGCACCCCCGGAAGTAGCACAGGCGGATCTACCTCCGGCGTCCCATGCGCATTGAGGAACGAGGCCCCTAGCGTTAGCAACGGTCAAGCAGACGAGCAGACCACATTGTTGGGCCGCCTTCAGTTCGAAGAGGGCCGGATGGTCCTGACGGTCAACTCCCGCGAGCGCTTCGACACCGCCCGGGCGATGCTCGAACTGGCCGATGGTGTCGTCTTGCAGACATTGGAGGCCCAATCCTCTGCCGACATGGCCGAAACCAACCAGGATGAAGCTAGCGAGAACGACCCGATTGACCGGTTCGTCGCGCCAGACATAATCCCATCATCCGCTGGCGAAGCCGAGGCCATTGCCGAGGCTGCTCGCTCCTACATCGCCAACCACTACCGTCAGTGGCTAGACCACCCCCTCCCGGCCCTTCAAGGAAAGACCCCGCGTCAAGCCGCCAAGGACTCCAAGCTTCGCGAGAAACTCGCCGTCATGATCCGTGCGATCCCAGAATCGACCGATCTGGGTGAGGGCAGCATCCAGATTTCCGTACCTCGCGAGCAGATGCTCATGCAGTTGGGACTCGATTAGACGCCTTCCCGTTACAAGGTACTGCTCAGTTATACATATCGCCCGATTAGCGAACGTTGAGGGTGGAAGACACAGTTAGTCCATCGTCCTAGGGTTTAGAGCGATTCACGTCAATAAACTCCATATCCATAGGAATCGAAGTAGTGTTCACATTCGGTGGGGTCGACGGATCTCAGGGCGTCGGCGATCGCCGAGATCAGGGCTTCGTAGGTGGTAGCCGACACTCGTCTCAGCCAAGCCTTGACTTTGCTCCACAGCTTTTCGATCGGATTCAAATCGGGACTGTAGGGTGGCAGGTAACACAGCTTCGCTCCCGCTGACTCGATCGCCTCCCGCACACCTTTGACGTGATGGCTCGACAGATTGTCCATGACCACCACGTCGCCGCGCCGTAACGATGGAGCCAGGCATTGCTGAACATAGGCTAGGAACGTGGCGGCGTTCATTGGCCCGTCGACGACCATCGTGGCGTCTTGGACCACCCCCTCCAAGCGGATCGCACCCACCACCGTCATCGTTTTCCAATGCCCATGAGGGGTGTGGTCGACACATCGCTGCCCGATCGGTGACCAGCCGTACAATCGCGTCATGTTTGTTTTGGCCCCGGATTCATCGAGAAAAACCAGTTGGTCCGGGTCCACGAATCGCCGGGTGATCGTGAAGTCTTCGCGGCGTTCGACCACATCAGGTCGTTGCCTTTCAGCGGCGATCAGCGACTTCTTTTGAGCGACAACCCCAGTCGTTTGAGATGTCGATACACCGTCATGAGCGACACCGCCACACGCAACCCTTCAAGCAGTTGATGGGCCGTGATCCCTGGCTGCGTGGCCACCTGCTGCCGTATCCATTGATCGTCGGCCTTAGTGAGTTTGATGGAGCCCTTGGGGCCCGGAGTGCCCGCGGACAACTCTCCGCGTCGGGCACGGTCCCGCCAGTCCCGCACCGTCGGCCGCGCTACCGAGAATCGGCGCGCCACCGCCGCGATCGTCCCCCCGGCTTCCACTGCCGCCACCACTCGCGTTCGTAGATCCATCGAATACGCCATGACCGGCCTCCATGCCAGAAAATCATATTTATCGTCCAATGGAGTTTATTGACGTGAATGGCTCTAGGCGTGCAAAGCTGATCAATGTGATCGATGACACGATTGACACGTTCATAGTAGTCACGAATACGATTAATCGTGACGCCTACGGACCGCCCGTGTGATATAGTATTTCGCAGGTCTACCACGGGTAGTGTGTGTCAAGTTGCGCACATTTGATCAGGCGGTCTCCGGTGGATGTAAGTTTGGTTGGCCCGCAGTGAGGGCGAACGTAGTGAGCCCGAGCGGAGGGGCAACCAAACTTCGCGCGGCTACACCGCCACGCTCATCGGTTCTTCCTGTTGTTGTTCCTGTTCGTCGAGCCGTTTCATATCCAAGTACCGCCGCGTGCCCCAACGGGTACCGGCGACGTGTCGCAGCCTCGCTGCCGAGAGCATCAACGCCGATTGTGTGAACGTCGGCCAGAAAATGTAGCGCCCGTCGGGGGGCTGACGGTCGGCCCAAAAATGTAGCGCCTTGCCTAGTCCTGAGACTGGGGCGGCAATGGAACAGTTTTTACTGTTTCACCCCCCCCCAGTAAGGACGCAGACGAGGTGTATACGGATATGTAGTTTTGGACGGATGTGCGGCGTTATGTTCTAACCCAGGGCCACAGCAAGCGTTCGGCGTGTCGGAAGTTTGACATCCATTGGCAGACGCTTGAGAAGATCCTCGAATACCCTGAACCCCCGGGGTATCGACGGGTCAAACAGGTGGGCGAGAAGAAGATCGATCGGTTCCTGCCGATCCTCCACCAGATCCTCGAGGACGACCGGAAAGCTCCGCGCAAGCAACGTCACACGATCCGACGGATCTTCGAGGTGTTGTGTCAACATCACGGGTTCGACGGGAAGCTCACGGTCGTGGGCGACGCGGTTCGGGCGTGGAAACGGGTGCACGCCCAGACGTTTGTGCCGCTGAGTCATCCGTTGGGTGAGGCGCAAGTCGACTTCGGGGAGGCGACGATCTTTCTCAACGGCGAGGCGGTCAAGGTGGCGTTGTTCGTGATGAGCCTGCCGTATTCGGACGCGGTGTTCGTTCGGGCCTATCCCCGCGAGTGCACCGAGTCGTTCCAGGATGGTCATGTCCGAGCGTTTGAGTTCTTCGGAGCTGTGCCCACGCGGATTAGCTACGACAATAGCCGGATCGCGGTCAAGAAGTTCGTGGGATCCAGGAAACGGGAACTCACGGACGGGTTTCTTCGGCTTCAGAGTCATTATCTGTTCGACGAGCACTTCTGCCTAGTTCGCAAGGCTAACGAAAAGGGCCACGTCGAGAACCTGGTGGGATATACCCGCCGTAACTTCCTGGTGCCGATCCCCCAGGTGCGATCATTCGCTGAACTCAATGAACATCTCGAGCGATGTTGCCGTGCTGAGTTGACCCGGTCGTTACGAGGTAAAGAAACGACCAAGGGTCAGCGGTTGGACGAGGAACGCTCGGTCATGCTTCCTCTCAAAGAGGAGGCGTTTGAGGCCCGTCGGGTCATATTGGCTGGAGCCAACTCTCTGAGCCTGGTGCGGTTCGACCGCAACGACTATTCGGTGCCGGTGTCGTGGGCGCATCACCGCCTGACCCTCGTGGGCGACATCGAGACGGTGCGGGTCATGCAGGGGGACCAGGTGATCGCCGAACACCTGCGTGACTGGGGCCGTGAACAGGTCCACTTTGACCCGGTGCATTACCTGGCTCTGTTGGAGCGACGCCCCGGGGCCTTTGATGTGGCCCGTCCCTTGGAGCAATGGGATCTGCCGCCGTGCTTCGGGATCCTGCGTCGCAAACTCGAAGCCGACTGGGGCTCGAAGGGCACGGGCCAGTTCATCCAAGTGTTGCGGCTATTGGAACGGGCGAGCCTGGGTCAACTCAAGCAAGCGGTGCACAAGGCGTTGGAGTTGGGCACGGTCATCCCTGACGCCGTACGAGTGATCCTCGAGGGGCTCAAGGAACCCCCCGTGGCGTTATTCAGCCTCGACGGCCGACCGCATCTGAGCGGTGTCCACGTAGCCAAGCCCGATTTATCCGCCTATGGCTGTCTGCTTCCGCACCCGCTCCAAGAGACGGCGTCCAGCGATATTTGCGGAGGACTTCCGGGGGGTGCGGCATGAGCAAGAGCACCGTCCTACTGGAACACCACCTCAAGGCGTTGAAGCTGCCGACGATGCTACGCGAGTACGCCAAGATCGCCCGCCGCTGTGCCCAGCAGAACGTGGGTCACGTCGGGTTCCTTCTGCAACTGGTCGAGCTGGAGCTGATCGAACGTGAACGCCGCGCCGCAGAGCGTCGGCTCAAAGCCGCCAAGTTCCCATCGCCCAAGACGCTCGAAGGCTTCGACTTCGCCGCCCAACCGTCGATCAACAAAGCCCTGGTTACCGAGCTGATGCGGTGTGTGTATCTCGACCATCGCGAGAACATCCTGCTGGTCGGTAACCCCGGCACGGGCAAGACCCATGTCGCCACCGCCCTGGGCATGGAAGCGTGCCACCGTGGCAAGAAGGTGCGGTTCTACAAGGTCACCGAGCTGATGACCCAGATGATGGAAGCTCGCGAAGAGCAGGTCCTGGGTCGGCTCAAGAACCAATTGGCCAAGCTGGACCTGTTGATCCTCGATGAACTGGGCTACGTCCCAGCCAGCAAGCTGGGAGCCGAGTTGCTGTTCGATGTGATCTCGACCGCCTACGAACGAACCAGCGTGATCGTGACGACCAACCTCCCATTTGAACGTTGGGTGGAGGTGCTTGGCAGCGAACGCCTCACCGGCGCGGCGCTCGACCGGCTCACCCACCGCTGCCACGTGCTCGAAGCCAACGGTCCTAGCTACCGACTCAAGGACGCCAAGCGGCGACGTAAACCCAAAGACAAATAATCACTCAGGAGATCAACCAAGAGGCTGGACCAACCCTCCAGCCAGAGATACAGTCATCCCCGGCGCCACATTTTTTACTCGACGGGCGCTACATTTTCTGACCGACGTTCACATCCGATCGTGCCGCGACTGCGATACGTGCTTCTAGAGGCGTTCGGGGAAGCCGAGGATGGGGCGGAGCACGTCGTCCCGTTCCTCCAGAACCACACGGGCCAGGCCCTTCGGACGCCGACGCTCGACGCGATCAGGAGAGCGGGGCTGACGCCGTGGCCGAAGGTGTTCCACACGCTGCGGGCCAGCTGCGAGAGCGACTGGGCCGATGACTTCCCGCTGCACGTGGTGACCAAGTGGTCGGGCAACAGCCGGCCGGTGGCCCTACGTCACTACTTCCGCACCACCGAGGCCCACTACCGGGCAGCCGCGGAGGGCCGAGGTCGCGGCGCGCTGCAGAAAGCGGTGCAGCAACCTGCCGCAAGGGGCCGCAACGACTCGCAAGGGCAGAGGAGGCTCGACGCGGAAGAGGATTTGCTGCGGGAGTTTGCGAGAAACAGCGATTCGTTGCGAAGTAGCGGAATGGGCGATACAGGACTCGAACCTGTGACTTCTTCCTTGTAAGGGAAGCGCTCTAGCCAACTGAGCTAATCGCCCGTAAATCTATGCTCCTCGAAGTCTGAAGTGTATCTCCTGCCCGTCCGGTGCATCGCGGGGCCGATTCAACTTCAACGTGACGCGCGTCATTATACCTTCCTCGGGTGAGTTTGTCTGATCGGTAGAATAGGCTGACGTTAGCGGTTTGATTTTACTACGAAGTCACTGGACACAGGAGGCATGGATGCTTCAGATCACATTGACGGACGATGCGGTGGCGGCGTTGGATCGGGGGCGTTTTAGCGATCCAGATCCGCGGGTGCGGCGGAAGTTGCAGGTGGTTTGGCTCAAGAGCCATGGGTTGGCACATCGGCAGATCGCGGCCTTGGCAGGGGTCAGCAGCCGGACGGTGCAGCGTTATTTGAATACGTATCTCGACGGTGGGATCGAGGCGTTGAGGCAAAACGGCTACCGGGGTCAGCCCAGTCAATTGAACGCGCACGGCCCGAAGGTCAAGGCGTCTTTGGAACAACACCCGCCGTCGACGATCCACGAGGCGAGCCATCAGATCACGCAACTCACCGGTCTGCGTCGCGGCCCGACGCAAGTGCGAGCTTTTTTGAAACGGCTGGGTCTGCGTCGTCGCAAGCTCGGGGGTGTGCCGGGCAAGCTTGATCAGGCCAAGCATCAACAGCAGCGTGAATTCCTTGAACAGACCCTCGATCCGGCTTTGGACGAAGCCGAACGGGGTGATCGCAGGGTTTTTTTGTAGACGCCTGCCACTTCGTCCATGGCGCGTTTCTGTGCTACGTGTGGTGCGTGGTGAGGCTGTTCATCCGCACGCCCACCGGCCGCCGCCGGCTGAACGTGTTGGGGGCGTTGGATTTCGTGACCCGAGAGTTGGTGACCGTCACGAACACGACGTACATCACGGCCCAAACGGTCTGCGAATTACTCGAGACGCTCGCGGGGCGTTACCCCGGCCAAGCGATCACCCTGGTGCTGGACAACGCGCGGTATCAACGCTGCCGGTTGGTCCAAGATCGGGCCGTGGGGTTGGGCATCGAGTTGATGTTCCTGCCGTCCTACTCGCCGCACCTGAACCTGATCGAACGGATCTGGGGCCTGCTCAAGAAACGCTGCCTCAACGGCCGGTACTACGAAACGTTCGATCGATTTCAGCAAGCCATCCACGACGGCATCGCCAAGCTGGCCACCGACGACAAACCCAACGTCCAAACCCTCATCACCCGCAACTTCCAACACTTCAACAATCGGACAATCTTAGCCGCGTGAGGTATATACTACGAACCTCAGTACCGCATAAGAAGGGCCAGTGGGGATTCTTCAGTCTAGTCAAATAACTAAAAAAACGGACATTTACCGTAAGGGCGAATCTCCTAATCGCCGGAGGCCTCTACAGGGCCATTTTTTTGGACCGCTTATCCCGAACTCAGGTGTCGAGGTAAACCCGGGTTGGTCGCCGTGACGATGATGACCAACCAATCCGCCTTGACACACAACCATCATTCATATACCTCACGCGGCTAAGATTGTCCGATTGTTGAAGTGTTGGAAGTTGCGGGTGATGAGGGTTTGGACGTTGGGTTTGTCGTCGGTGGCCAGCTTGGCGATGCCGTCGTGGATGGCTTGCTGAAATCGATCGAACGTTTCGTAGTACCGGCCGTTGAGGCAGCGTTTCTTGAGCAGGCCCCAGATCCGTTCGATCAGGTTCAGGTGCGGCGAGTAGGACGGCAGGAACATCAACTCGATGCCCAACCCCCACGGCCCGATCTTGGACCAACCGGCAGCGTTGATACCGCGCGTTGTCCAGCACCAGGGTGATCGCTTGGCCGGGGTAACGCCCCGCGAGCGTCTCGAGTAATTCGCAGACCGTTTGGGCCGTGATGTACGTCGTGTTCGTGACGGTCACCAACTCTCGGGTCACGAAATCCAACGCCCCCAACACGTTCAGCCGGCGGCGGCCGGTGGGCGTGCGGATGAACAGCCTCACCACGCACCACACGTAGCACAGAAACGCGCCATGGACGAAGTGGCAGGCGTCTACAAAAAAACCCTGCGATCACCCCGTTCGGCTTCGTCCAAAGCCGGATCGAGGGTCTGTTCAAGGAATTCACGCTGCTGTTGATGCTTGGCCTGATCAAGCTTGCCCGGCACACCCCCGAGCTTGCGACGACGCAGACCCAGCCGTTTCAAAAAAGCTCGCACTTGCGTCGGGCCGCGACGCAGACCGGTGAGTTGCGTGATCTGATGGCTCGCCTCGTGGATCGTCGACGGCGGGTGGTTGTTCCAAAGACGCCTTGACCTTCGGGCCGTGCGCGTTCAATTGACTGGGCTGACCCCGGTAGCCGTTTTGCCTCAACGCCTCGATCCCACCGTCGAGATACGTATTCAAATAACGCTGCACCGTCCGGCTGCTGACCCCTGCCAAGGCCGCGATCTGCCGATGTGCCAACCCATGGCTCTTGAGCCAAACCACCTGCAACTTCCGCCGCACCCGCGGATCTGGATCGCTAAAACGCCCCCGATCCAACGCCGCCACCGCATCGTCCGTCAATGTGATCTGAAGCATCCATGCCTCCTGTGTCCAGTGACTTCGTAGTAAAATCAAACCGCTAACGTCAGCCTATTCTACCGATCAGACAAACTCACCCGAGGAAGGTATAGAAGAGGAGAGGATAAGGCGTAAAGGAAAAAGTGCGTGATCCTTGTGCTCTTTGAAGTCACAGGTTGGCAGCCCGTAGTTAGCGTCAGGTGGCCATCGAGCCTTCTTGCCGGTGCGGGGTGGCGGCTGAGGATCGACGATCAGGGCTGCATCTCCCGGGGTAGCGCGATCGTGGGACCGGGCACGACCCCAAAGCTGCGCAGCCGGTTCCGTAGTTTGATGCTGCGCGGATCGATCCCATACGCGCACCGCAGCGCGGTGATCGCGTTTTGCCGGTCGTTGATCGAGTCGTAGAACTCGGCCATGGACACGAACGGGGTCGCATCGTCGGGTTGGGCGAATTGGCCGGCTTTGCGGTAAGCGAGCTTGGCCCCGTCGACGTCGCCGCTCTTGGCCAGGTACTGGGCCTGCCGCAGGTAATCGCGGGTGGTGCCGTATTCCTGGGTCGCCTGTTTGACCAGGGCATGGAGATTGGCGGTTTGGCCTTGTTGGAACAGCGCCTCGGCGAGTTGATCGAGGATGTCGGCGGTCTGGCGGTGATCGGGCCGCAGCGTCAGTGCCCGCTCGAGGTGCATCTGGGCCTCGAGCGGCTGACCTTGCTTAAGGCGGATCTGCCCCAGGTAGTACAGGCTCTTCCAATCGGTAGCGTCTTGCCGAACCGCCTGGCTGAAACGCTCGTCGGCCCAGCGGGTATCGCCAGCGTGCAGCGCCTCGACCCCGCGCTGACGCAGGTAAGAATTCGGTTCGCAGCCGATCGGCACCGCGGCCATGGCCGCCACCGGGAGGATTCCGAGAATCCGCAGATGTCTTTTCTTGTGTGGAGGGGTCATCGTTATCGATCCAATATTGTGTCGAGAATAGAAAGGTGAGATCCGTTTTCCTGGGACGGTCGTGTCCTTGGGGTTTGAATCAGGGACACCATGACGCCAATACCGTGGTATCCGGACCGCTGACGAACGTGAAGATTAATCAGGCCCAAACCACCTATGAGAATAAAGGGCGCGTCCCTGAAGAGCAAACCCGGCCCTGCGACCATGACGTGTCCCTGACGCGGGCTAGCGGGGCCCAAACGGGGCGTGCGTGTGGCTTGAACTTTCGGTCGTCCTGTACGAAGCAGACGCGAGACGGGGGCCGCTCATCGAAACCCTTTCGCCGTGGGCAGGTCTGTTTCAGGCTAGCGCCCGTCTTTATTGGGTGCGTATGCTTGATTTTTTCGTTGAGCCCCCACCCCGCTACCCCCGGTCATCGTCCGTTATAAGAACTGCCAATCCGGTGTCCCGTTTTGGTGCATCGTGACCGTGTAGATCCAGAGCAGCGCGTTGGTGATCCCGTGGGCCCAGCACACCGGGCCCAGCCCGTGTCGGCGGGTCGCTGACAGCAAGAAGCAGTACGCCAGGGCACAGACCACGCACCCGGGCCAGTCCGCGGGGATGTGGTGGATCGTGAAAATCACCGTGGACGCGAACACCCCGAACACGCTTAGCTGCCCCAACGGGTTGCGTTGGAGTTCCGCGGTGAATACCGGCGGTTCCTTGTCTGCCTTATCACCCAAGGGGGTGAGGATCAGAAACTCGCCAACGACCGGGAAGTCTTCGAGGACCTGAACGATCCCGATCGCGGTTTGCTTAGCCCGGTGCAGGGCCCGCAGCATCAGGGACCGGATGCACAACTCCTCGAAAAGGGGTACAACCACCGACATCCCTACGAACCGTAGCCCCAACGCCAACCACCCTAAGGTCATGCCCATAGTCGCAAAGAAATCGACCGACTCCAATTCCCCAAACTGCTCGGGGAAGGTTTCGACCATCACAAACCGCAGCCAGATCCACGCCGCCGCCACCCCCACCCCCACCGGGACCGCCAGCCAGTGGAACGTGAGGGTTAATTCCGGGGTCAGCTTCCGGTAACGCCACAGCAGCCACGCCACCAGGGAACACTGAAGGGTATAGAGCAGCGGGTAAGTAACCGGGAATTGATCTTGAAAAAACGAAATGACGGGGATGAAGCCCACGTAGATCATGAACGGAATCAGCCGCGGCGCCCAGGGGTTCTGGGCCATCCACGTGTCCATCGCGGAGGTTTGATCCGGGGCGTCGACGGACGCGGATAATGCTGCATCTAAGCTGGCCGCGCGGCGCAGGGCCACCCCCGCGTCTTGGGCTGAGCGTTGTTCACCGCCGGAACTGGGTTGATCCAAAATGATTCCTTGCTAGCCGCCTCAATCGTCCCCGAACAGCGATCCACAATATACGCATCGCGTACTAACAAGCTGTTTCAAAATCTGTATCCCATTGGTTTCCGCACTGGCTGACAAGCAGCCAGTGGCACCCGTCCATGGTTTTTGAAACAGCTTCTAAAATATCGCGTCGGTCACGCTATTAACTACGAAAATTTCCTTGTCGCGTACGCAAATCATGCTGTATTTTCATCCGTGATCTGCATATCGACACGCCTCTCTTCGACGTGCCGTATCACCGACCCGGGGGATCGATACACGACCGCGCCTGCACCTCAACCCAGACGCGTCGATGATCGATCAATCACCGCTTCGAATCTACAATTATGGGAGTATAGCACGTGACCACGGGTTCTTGGTACACGCCGCCTGATATTTCATCCACAGGATTTGACCACACCCCTATTGAGGATACACGCATCTCGTATCATCGTACCGTGTCGGGTACCCGCTGGCCCTCGAAAACTTACCCGCCGTATACACGGATCGCGCTGCAATTTCCTCCGAGATCGGTACACTCGAAGAGAAGATCCGAAGGATCCGCAGCCAATCAACCCGCCCTTGACATACACCTGTCCTTTCCTTTCCTTTCCTTTCCTTTCCTTAGTAGAAAAGCAGCTCTGCTGCATTAGGATATTTACCTATTTCCTCACGGCTCACGGCTCGTGGTTCGATCCGGTTTTCGAACACGCTCAGCCGTCGCGTGGACTGCGAGCCGCCACAAGGCAAACGGGTGTGGTGGGTCATTTTCCCCAATGGGATCACCTTAATCTGGTAAATATTCCCCAATTATGACGGTTTTAAGACAATCCCTAGGCCATAAAAAATCGTATTATCTTTTCTATTCAATAATTATGTTTCATGGGTCCAGGTTGGCACCCTCATTGCATCTCTATGAGAGTAATCCGCAATCAGCCACCCGAGAAAACAAGCCATCGGGTCCAAAAAGCGGGTTGGCGCAGTGTCGCTTGAATGCAGAAAAAGACAGCTCGCAACACGTTGTTGCAAGATAAGGTTCTTTAATTACTTCTACATAGAAGGAGGTTCGATATGGCGTTTGACTGTTTCTTAAAGATCGAGACCATCCCCGGTGAGTGCTCCGACGACAAGCACAAGGACTGGATCGAGCTGCTGTCGTTTAGCCATGGGGTCTCGCAGCTGTCGAGCGGGTCGGTTTCCAGCGGCGGGGGCCGGTCGGCTGAGCGGTGTGACCATGCGGATTTCTCGTGTGTCAAGACCCTCGACAAAGCCTCGCCGAAGCTGAACCTGGCCTGCTGCAACGGCGAGCACATTGGCTCGATCGAGGTCGCGTTGTGCCGAGCGACCAAGGACAAACAGCAGTACATGCACTACAAGATGTCGGACGTGATCGTCTCGTCGGTCCGCCCCGGCGGGTCAGCTTCCGGCGGCGACGCCCTGCCCCTGGAAGAGGTGGCCTTTGCCTACGGCAAGATCGAATGGACCTACACCGAGACCGACCACAAGACCGGCCAGCCCAAGGGCGACGTGGCCACCCACTGGGACCTGCACTCGAACACCGGCGGGTAAAGCTACCGCCGCTGACGGGGCATCGGATTCCGTCGCCAAAAGTCGCCGGGTCGCGTCACGCGGTGAGAACTTAGAGATAGCGGATCTTCACCGCGTTGACACTCGATGATGACCCGGCCCTTTGGCCATACATAGATGGCAGGAGAAAGAGCAGGCGGGCAGGAAGCACGGCAGGAGAAAGGCAGAAAGAAGCCGACCACGGCTCGTTTGGAAAAGCGAGCCGTGGTTTTGTTTGCGCGATCCAGCGGCTCTATCGCAATTCCGAGGTCGAGGCAGACACCCACAGCGAGCCGCGACCGTCAGAACATTATGCATGGGAAGCGGCCTTTTATACATTGGGCGAACTCATAAGCTCTACATGGACCCTGAAAACACCCCCGCCTGCGGGCTGTCAACCCGCAGCGGAGGGATTCGAGAACCAGTCCCCCCTTGTCCTTACGTCGATGACGCCGAACCCTTGGCCATCCCCAAGACCCGGACTGTCTCTGCGGGGCTACGCCGCGGGCCAGCGGTTCGCGGTAGACGCCTCGCGTCTGCAGGTACCGCGTAGGCAGCGCGATGGAGGCTGGAAATCTTCTCGCCGCGTACCCAGGGCCGTTTAATTCTCTGTCGTAGGGATAGCCGATGAGATTAAGGTAGATGTATCTGTTTAGCGGTTAGCCGGTTGAATCTGGGCGGTTGAGATGAGTCGTCTCAGGTGATCGGGGTGCTGATCGGAGGCAGCACGCAGGAGGTGGGACAGAAAAGCCAACGCGTCGTGGGCGTGTTGATCACAAGTCGTCAGGACGCTGCCCAGAATTTCCTGAGCACGAGCACCCGCAGCCGTACGGTTGCCGCCGAAGACCTTGCGGTTGACCACCGCCGGGCGGATCGCCTGCTCGGCGGGCCAGTTGGTCGCTTCGATCCCCGGTTCATACAGAAACGTGAGGATCTCATCGGCGTGGCGAGCCAGGTGATTGCGAAACGTTCGGTTGCCACGATGCGATAGACGCCAAGCCAGCAAGCGGTCCAACCGCTTACGCAATCGCCCGCGGGCACAGGCCAAGCCATGCTCGCTGATCGTTCCCGCGTCGCGTCGATCACGAAGACGCAGCGCATCGAGCAACAACGCCTTGACCTTCCGCGGGAAACGCACCGCCCCACGCGTGGCTTGCTCCAGCAACATGCCCGTCCGCCGAAGCAGATGCGCCAAGCATTGCTGATGCGTGGCCTGTTCCAAAGAATCGTAAGGCGACCAGCCGTCGTGGATCATCCGCCCGGCATAGTCCTTGCCCAACACGTCCCGCACCACCTCGCCGCCGCGGCTGGGGCGGATGACATACAGCGTGACTTTCTTCGTCACGAACACCCACATCCACTGCAGCCATCCGCCGACTTTCCAGCCGGTTTCATCGGGGTAAACCGTGTCGCTGTGACGCACCACGTCACGCAGGCCGTCGTAAACAGATTGACCGCGTCGGGCCGTACGTAGCACGACGTGCGTCGCACCGCCACGGGTGATCGAGATCCCGAAGACCTGCTTGAGCAAGCCTTGGATGTCGCCATAACTCAGCCCGTACTTGTCCTTCATCAGGACGATCATGGCTTGAAGGTCCGGCCCCAGCTGGGAGGCCGCCGCCCCCGTGGCATCTGAGGTCTGCAACGGGTGGCGGGGGTGAAGGCGTCGACCACACCGCGTGCATGAACCCACGTGCAGGTCGAAACGTCGCACCACCGGCCGGCGGGGGATCTCGACCTGGAACTGATGGGTCACGTGATCTTCTTGGGCCTCGCCGCCGCAGCCGGGACACCGCGGGGTCAACGGCACGTCGATGACCTCGTCGGGGGGTTGCGGGGGTGGGGGCCGATGGGCTTTGGGGCCGTACGCCTTGCCCGCCTTGCGGCCGGGCTTCTTGGGCTGGGTTTTGGGCGATCCCTTGGAGAACGGCGCGGCTTGGCGTTGGGTCGAACGCGTGGCTTGTTCGAGGCGTTGTTCGAGTTGGCCGGCCCGAGCTTCGAGTTGAGCCACACGCTTCTCGAGTCGCAGGATCTGCCGGTCTTTCTCGGCGATGATTTCAAGCAGTTGATCGTAGGTGGGTCGAGCCATCCTGGCTGTTCCTGTCGTGTCGTCCTGACCGATGGTGAAGCGGGCACCCCAGCCCTTCGAACGCCATCTTATCCCTTTATATCGATGGCCGATTATAGACCGCGATCAGCAGATCAGAATTTCAAAATCCAACGCCCTCCCGTGCCTGGCTAGACGCTAAACAGATACAGGTAGAGTTTGGCGTTAGCCCCTGAGGTCATGGAGGACCTGACGATGTCCGATCAACCGTTATCTGTTGTGTTTAGCGAGATCCCGGACCCACGGAATCCGTCGGGACGTCGTCACCCGTTGTCGGCGATCTTGACGCTGACCACGGTGGCGATGCTCGGGGGGGCACGCAGCCTCGAGGCGATCGCCCAGTTTGCCCGGGATCGCGGAGAGCCATTCACGCGGCTGCTGGGGTTTACCCGGGATCGCTCGCCGTGCAAAGCCACGTTCCACAATGTGTTCAAAGTGCTCGACACGACGATGTTCGAGCGGGCGATCCGCCGCTGGCTGGGGGGTCGTCGGATCGCCGGGTGGAAGGCGATCGCGGTCGACGGCAAGCGGCTATGCGGTACACAAGGCGAGCCACTGCCGGGGATCCACCTGCTGGCGGCTTACGCACACGAAGCTCAAGCGGCGATCGGTCAGATGGCGGTGGCGGCTTCCACCAACGAGCACAAGACCGCCCTGGCGATGTTGGATGTGATCGACGTGCAAGGGGCGGTGGTCACGGGCGACGCGATGTTTTGCCAGAAGGATCTATCGCGGAAAATCCTCAAGAAAAAGGGGATTATCTCTGGGCCGTCAAGGCCAACCAAGCTCAACTCCAAGAAGCGATCGCCGACGCGTTCAAACCCCACGACGACGCCCCGAGTTCTGAGCGTGAGCAGCGGCTGAGCCGCCAAGAACAGCAGACCGCTTCAAGCCTCAACAAGGGCCACGGCCGGATCGAAGCCCGCAAGCTCACCAGCACCACCGCCCTCAACGGCTACCTGGACTGGCCGGGGGTCAAGCAGGTCTTTCGACTCGAACGCACCCGCACGGTCCGAAATCAGACCACAACGGAAGTGGCCTACGGGATCACCAGCCTCTCGCGGGATCGAGCCGATGCCACCCGCTTGCTTGAACTCACCCGCGGCCACTGGGGGATCGAAAACCGCTTGCACTACGTCCGGGACGTGACGTTTGGGGAAGACGCCTGCCGTGTGCGGACCGGCCAGGCTCCGCAGAACCTCGCGGCGATCCGCAACTTGGCTGTGACGGTTCTCAACCACGCCGGCTGGAAGAATAAAGCCGCCGCCTTGCGACGCTACGCCGCCCAACCCCACGAAGCCCTTGCACTCATCCGAGGATCACCAACAGAGAATTAAACGGCCCTGTCCGCGTACACGGGTCATGCCGTATTTTTATCCGGGATCGGTATACTGGTCCGTCTGTTAGGAGACCGACTCTATGCTGAAGTTTTTCCGCCGTTACATGCCCTACATCCTCGCGGTGATCGTCGCCGTCTTGATGGTCGCGTTCTTGATCCAGCCCACGCTTAGCATCTTCATGCCCAGCCCAGGCGACGAACCGGTCGGCCACCTTGACGGCCAAGAGCTCACCCGCGTGGAGCTACAACGCGCGGCGTTCGAGCTCGACGCACTGTCGTCCCTGTCGCAGTCGATGGCAATGCCCCTGCTCGAACCCCCGGGCATTGACGAGCCGTTGCAGTGGCTGCTGGCCATGAAAGAGGCCCGGTCGCTGGGCGTGTCGGCTAGCCAATATGAGGTGGAGCTGTTACTGGCCCATATCGATCGTTTCCACGCCAAGGAGGGGTTGGGACGGGTCCGCGTCGCGGAACTGGCCAAGCGGTACCGGGTCGCCGCGGCGGTGGTGGCGCAGGTCGTGCGCCAACGGCTGGTGTACCAGAAGTACCTGGGACTGGTCAGCGGGCTGGATTACCCGTCGCTGATCGAACAGATGGATTTCTACAAACTCGCGACCCAGATGGCCGCGGCGGGGTATTCCGAAGGGGTCATGCACGCGGTGCTTTCGATGCAGGGGCTGCCGCGGTTGAGCGACCCGTTGCGGCGGCGGCTGATCCTCGACCAACGCTCCACGGCCCAGATCCGTGCGGTCGTGGTCGACTGTGACCGCTACCTGCACCGGGTCGAGGGCGACCCCACGCAAGAACAGCTGCGGGCGTTATTCGAGCAATACAAGGACGACCTGCCCGGGGCCGGGCGACCCGACGGGCTGGGGTACCGCTACCCCGATCGGGTCAAGATCGAGTACCTGACTGTCCCGTTCGATCGAGTCTTAGCCCATTTCCCCGCTGACGCGATCGACGAAGCCGACGCGATGGACTACTACGACCAGCACCCCCAGGAATTCCAGGCCGCACCGGAACCGACCCCTGACGACGAGCCCGCAGCGAACCCGGACCCGCCGATCCAGCCCTACGCCCAGGTCCGTGATCAGATTAAACAACGACTGCGGCGCCAGCGGGCTAACGAGCTAAGCAACCGTGAGGTCAAAGCCGCTCAGTCGTTGCTGCTCGACGAGGCGCGTGGCCTCGAGTCTGTCAACGGTTATTACGTGGTCCCCCCGGGTTGGAAGCCCAAAAGCTTCGATGAAGTCGCGGATGAACTCGAACGTCAACACGGGTTGCGACCCGAAGTCCACACCATCGACAACCGTTGGCTGACCGCCGCCGACCTGGTGGCGCTGCCGAGGATTGGGCGCAGCGTCCTGGTCGGCCGCCGGCCGGTGCCGTTTCTCCAATACGTCGGCAGTGCCAAGGAATTCGCCAGCGCCCAACGCAAGAACCCGCTCATGTCCCTGCGGCTGCAAGCGATGATCCCCAGCTCCGTTTTGGAATCCCCCCAGCACCGCGACCGGCACCTGTTCCGGCTCTTGGAGGTCCAGCCCAGCCACACCCCGGATTCGTGGCAGCAGGTCCGTGACCAGCTAACCCGTGACGCCCGTCGGCTGGCCGCCTATGAACGGCTCAAGCAGGATACATCGATGTGGGCTGACCGGGCGCACAACGAGGGTCTCGATGGCCTGGCTGGGGCATTAGAGTCGTCGGTGATCCGCCCACGGCCGTTCGCTCGGCGTCAGCCCCGCGGCCAAGGGATGGCGTTTGTCCTCGATACACCTCTGGTCGAGGGGATCGGCCGTAACGAGGTCTTGGTCGAGTCGGTGTTCGAGTTGGCCGATCGGGTCCTCGAAGCCGGCGGGGTCGATCAAACGCCCCGTGAGCAGACCGTCACCGCGGTCGCCCTTGACGCGGCTCAGAAGCTGGTCTTGGTGGAGCTCGAAGCGGTCTCCCCGCTGACCCAAAAAGCATTCAACGCTATGAAGCCATCGGTTGATGGCTGGATCGGCCAGGCGTTGAAGGCTCAGGACGCCACCAGCCCGGTCGCGATGCAAGCCCTAACCGACCGTATGGGTTTCGAACCTCCCGGTGGGGATTCTGTACCTGAGGGCGAAGACCACGAGCAGCCGCCGGTTGAAGGCGCCTAAACGTCCCGGTCGCCATGCATGGGCAAACTGCGATGGATCGCGACAGCGGTCTAGCTAGCGGGCAGCCTGCCCGCAGTTAAAGCGTTTCTTTCGATAGCGTTTCGACGACGAGGTATCTCTGACCCTCACCCACACACGACGACCGGCCTACGTTGATCGCGACCCTAAGACGACCGGAGCAGGGAGCCGGGTTAACGCTGGAACGGCGCTCCCGCGCGGCGGCGGATCGGGTCAAGAGACGGTCGACCCCGGCGGCACGGCCCGGCCCGGCCCGAGCACAACGACCCGGCGGGTCTGCTGGCCATCGTCATCCGAAGCCGCTAGCAGCATCCCGTTGGACGGTTCGCCGCGGATGGTCCTGGGCTGGAGGTTGACGATGACCACGACCTGCTGGCCCACCAGCGCCTGCGGGTCGTAGTCCTGCTTGATCCCCGCGCAGATCTGGCGCTGCTCGTGACCCAGGTCGACCTGTAGCTTTAGCAGGCGGTCGGCGTTGGGGTGGTGCTCAGCGGCCACGATGGTGGCCACCCGCAGGTCGAGCTTGGCGAAGTCGTCATAGGTGACCGTGGGTTTGACTTCCATGGATAACGCCTTTCAATATGCTCGTCATGAACCAGACGGTAACGGACGAGACGATAACGCATGACCGGTTGGACCGCGACCCCCCGACCTCCCCCCGGTGATGACCCGGGACGGGGCCGAGTGGCCGCTTGTAGCTGGGCCGTGGTCGATGGGCGACCCAGCACTGCCTGCCGAGGCCCGTCGCAACGGGGGCGACAAGGATCAGACCTGTTGGCTAAGCATCTAAGCGGTAGATTTATCCAATCGAGGGGTTGGCGCCACCGGCTGGCGCTAGGGCTGCTGGTGACCCTAGCGGCGGCGGTGGGCTGGTTCCTGTACGTGACCCGCTCGGCGAGGATCGCGGTAGAGGCCACGCGGTTTCTCGCGGAGCTGACCGGGGCCCAGGTCCAGATCGAATCGGCGAGGTTCGGCTTCGATGGCGTCATCACGCTGCGGAATATTGAGCTACGGTGCCCCGATCCGACTCTCACGGACCGTCGGGTCTTTAGCGCCGATGAGGCTCTGATCAAGCACAGCTTCTTGCACCTGCTGCGGGGCCGGTTCATGGCCCAGCAGTTGACGGTGATCCGCCCGGTTCTATACGTAACGCAGGATCTTGACCGCGGCGCGTATACCTTTGAGTTGCTCGAGCCCGCGGGGCCGGAACCCGGCCCAGAAAAACCACCGGTGCAGATCCCCAATCTGTTGCTGCGCGGCGGGTACATCCGCTTCGGTCAGGTCCACGCCAGCCGCTACGAGGCATTGGGCAGGATCCAGGTCGACGGCAAACTGCTGGGGACGACGTCGGGCCCGCACGCATATGCCTTTACCCTCCATCAAGACCGCCCCGGTGCCAGTGGCCAAGACCACCCCGTGCTCCGGGGTCACTTCGATCTAAGCACCGGCGGGGTTCAAGCGTCGCTCGATCACCTCAAGCTCGAGCCGTGGCAGGGATTCACGCTGCCCCACCAGGTCCGCCCGTGGTGGGAGCGGCTTTCACCGCGTGGGGATGTTCCCAGGATCACCGTCACGGCGACCCCCGCGGCCGGGACTAGCATCGAACTCGAGGTCCGCAACGCCCAGCTGACCCTGCCGTACACCGAGTCGGCGCCGCGTATGACCGGGGTATCGGGGCGATTGATCCTCGATCGCAACGGCTTGGCCATCTCCGACCTGGAGGGGACCACGGACGATTTCAGCTGCCGGGTCAACGGTAAGATCCGTGGTTTCGCGGTCGATTCGCCGATGGGCCTGACGATCGAGACCGGTTTATTCAAACTCCCGGACAACCCCGGGTACCTGTCTGTGCTGCCGGTGGAATTCCAAGATCTGTTTGCGGCGTTCTCGCCCAGTGGCCAGGGCCAGGCGGAGGTAACGTTCGAGCGTCGCGTCGCCGGCGGGCCGATCACCTACCGCGGCCGGGTGAGGGTCATCGACGCCAGCTCGACGTACCACCGGTTCCCCTACCCGCTCACGAAGCTCAACGGCCTGTTCCGGTTTACCGACCAGGTGGTAGAGATGGTTGAGATGCACGGCTACGGCCCGACCGGCGCACGGCTATCGCTAAGCGGGCAGGTCTCGCCCTTGGGTCCGGAAGCGGCGGTCAACCTCGTGGTCAAGGTCCAGGACCTGGCGATTGATGACGCGCTGTACCAGGCCCTGCCGCCCCGCAGCCGCGAGATCTTAGACCTGTTCCTCGATCGTCGCACATATCAGCGGTTCGTCGATCAGGGCCTGATTCGGTCGTCCGCCCGGCGACGGTTTGTCGAACAGCCCGGGGGTGATGGGCGGCCAACCCAGAAGAAGCCCAACCCGTCGGCGGTGCCGGTGTTTGACCTAGGCGGTAAGACGTCGGCCCTGGTGAAGATCCAGCGGCCGTACGGACGGGATCAAGAGTTCCAAGCCCGGGCGACGATCCCGCTGACAGGGGTGAACATGATGTTTAAGTTCATCCCCTACCCCGTGCGGCTCACGGGCGGGCACGTGGCGATCACACCCGATCAGGTCTTCGTCGAGACGGTCGGTGGCCAAGGGGTAGGTGGCGGGCACGGGCACGTGAAGGGGCGGATCGATCTGGTCAAGACGCCCGAGCCGTCGCTGGAGCCCGATCTAGAGCTGGTCGTAGCCGACCTGCCGTGCGACGCGTTGTTCAAGGCATCCCTGCCGGATGGCCACCGCCAGACCCTAGAAAACCTAGCCCTAACCGGGACGCTTTACGCCAGGGGTGACATCCTAAGCAACGAGCACCACGAGATCGATTACCGGGTCAAGGCCCAGCTGCGTGACGGGCGGGCGGTGCCGTTTCACAAGGGTTACGTGGTCGAGGACCTTGAGGGCACCGCGACGCTAAGCCGTCAGCGGATCGAGATCCACCGGGTCGAGGGGCGGCACGGTTCGGGCCGCTTGGCGGTCGACGGGACCGCGGATTGGCGGGGCGCCCAACACCGGGTGCAGTTGGCCGTCGCGGGCCGGTCGCTGACGCTGGAACGGGAACTGCTGGACCTGCTGCCGTCGCAGCAGCCGGGCTGCGACCGGTTCTTATCGTTCTGTGAAAAAAACAGGGTCGATGCAGTGGTAGACGCGCGCCTGGGGTACGACCGCAGCGGTGACCAACCGGGGGCTTATCACCTCGAGGTCCAGCCGGTGAGCCTGAGCTTCGATCACCACGGACACCGGATCGAGCTAGACGAGATGACCGGGAGCGTGGCGGTGACCACCGACGCGGTGCAGTGGACGGGTTTCGGCGGATCGTTCGGGGCCGGGGTGTTTAGCGTCGACGGTCAGCTGGAGTTTGAACCGCGGGTCGCGTTGGACCTAACGATCGATGTCGCGGCCGATCATGTCTGCGACACGACGCGAGCGGTGCTGCCGCGAGCGGTCAACCACGCGATCGACAAGCTGCGGTTCGACGGTGGTTACCGCGTCCAAGACGCAAGGTTGACGCTGGAGTACCCACTGGACCCATCTGGCGCGATTGATTACCTGTTCGATGGGTGTGTTGGCCTCGAAAATGCCCAAGCGCACATGGGGGTGCACCTGAAGGACCTGACCGGTGATCTCACGGTCCGGGCTGAGCCCGGCGACGGGTCGGCGGGGCCAAAGCTGGGTCTACGCCTCGAGGCCGGGTCGGTGTTGGCGGGTCGACGGCGGATCAGCCCGTTGACCGTCCAGGTCGCGTCGACCGATCAGCGAGGGCAGCTGGCAATCCGAGAGATCTTGGGCGGTTGCTACGGGGGGACGTTAGTGGGTTCAGGTGGTGTGCGGCTGGGTCCCGAGGGCGGGTACGAGGTGGACCTGACTCTTCAAGGTGTAGCGGTGGGACCCTTCCTGCATCCGGACTCGGCGCCGCGAGATCAACCGTCGGGGCCGATGGGCGACACGCTTGAACACCCCAGCGGGGTGCTGTCGGCGAATCTTTCTCTAGAGGGTTCGACGGTGAATCCGGGATCGCGTCGGGGCCGCGGGCAGCTGGAGATTCACGGGGCGAACCTCTACGACGTGCCGCTGGCCGTGGCGACGCTTCAGCTGATGAACCTCACCCTGCCTACGTCCCGGTCGTTCGAGAAAGCCTCGGCCAGGTACCTGGTCCAGGACGACGTGGTGTACTTCGACCTGATCCAGTTCTATTCTCGTTCGATCGAGATCATCGGGACGGGGACCATGGCCTACAGCAACTTGGGTTTGAACCTGGACCTGTTTACGCGCAACCCCACCGGCCCGGAGTTCGGGCCCCTTTCCGATCTATACAGCGTGTTCAAGGACGAACTGGTCAGCATCCGCGTGACCGGGACCCTCGACGACCCGAAGCCGAAGCTTGAAAGCTTCAAGGGCGTCAAACGGTCGTGGCGGGACGTGTTTGGATCCAAGCCCAGGGAATAAGCCGCGGGGCGGTCGTCGCGTCGAGGCCCGGATGAGAAGAGGGGTATCGCAGTCGAAGTTGCGATCATGATCTAGCTTGGCGGGGATCGCATGGTAGGGGCCACGACCGTGAGGATCGATGGCCGCCCGTGACGATGGATGGAAACCCGCCGTTGGACGGACGCGACGTTGCACAGTCGAGGTAAGACGAGTAAAAATTGGAGTTAATCACAAGGGCTGAACCGGATCAGGGCATGACGTAAAAAGGAGCTATCCGTGAAGCGAGCCGATCGATTGATCTGCGCTAGATTCCGTATCTTGGTAGTGGTGTGGGTGGCATTGAGCCTGACTGGTGCGGTGTCGGGACAGGACGGCGATGAGCAGCCGATGGACAGCCCGGTAACCCCTCAGGACGCACCAGCCCAGGCTGAAGAGGGTCCGTATTTGGATCTGGATCCGGAACCAGTACTGACGGATCAGCCGAATGACACCGGCGACGCCTGGTCGGATCAAGACGGGCACGAAGACCACGACCCGCAGGCGGAAGAGCCCGTGGCGGTCGATGAGGCGGCGCCGCAGATCGACCGGCCCAAGTACCAATTTCTGCGACATCAGGAAGACTGGTCGGTGCTCCGTGGGCAGGACGTTCACCACAGCGGCGACCCCTGGGACGCGATCAAGTACATCCCGCTAACCGATGACGGGGCGATTTGGCTGAGCTTCGGGGGCCAGGCGCGGCTGCGGGTCGAGAACTGGCACAATTTCGGGTTCAATGATTTCGACGATGACACATTCCTGCTAACCCGGTTGCTTTTCCACGCCGACGCCCACGTGGGCGAAAACCTACGCGTCTACGCTGAAGGCAAAAGCGCCCTGAGCACGGAGCGGGATCTGGCCGGCGGCCGGCGCGGCCTCGACGCCGATGAGCTGGACCTCCAGCAGCTTTTCGTGGATTTCTCGCTGCCGATCGGTGAGGCGACCCTGACCCTCCGGCCCGGGCGGCAGATGCTGTTGTTCGGGAAGCAGCGGCTGATCAGCCCGTTGGCGTGGTCGAACACGCTGCGCACCTGGGACGGTTTTACCGCGATCATGGACGTGCACGGGTGGAAGGCCACCGGGTTCTGGGCCCAGTTCGTGCCGGTCAAGAAGTTCGACCTCAACGACACCGACGCCCAGAACGAGCTGTTCGGGGTGTACGCGACCGGGCCGGTCGCCGACTGCGGGGTGAACCTGGACCTTTACTGGATCGGGATCGATCGCGACGCCGCGGCGATCCCCGGGGGCATGATCAACGGAACCACCGGCCGTGAAGACCGCGACACCCTAGGGGGCCGGGTGTGGGGCAAGATCCTCGACACCGGCCTCGACTATGACCTCGAAGGCGCGTACCAGACCGGTAGCCTCGGGACTAATGACATCTCCGCCTGGATGATCGCTACGGAATGGGGTTGGAGTCTTCCGGATCTGGCTGGCAGCCCCCGCTTCCACATCGGCTTCGACTACGCCAGTGGCGACGAAACCCCGGGCGGGGACGTCGAGACGTTTAACCAATTGTTCCCGTTGGGCCACGCATACCTAGGGTATATCGACGTGGTCGGCCGGCAGAACATCATGGACCTTAGCCCGGGGGTGACGCTAAAGTTTCTCGAGAAGCTGACCGTCAAGATCGCGGGGCACTTGTTCTGGCTGGCCGATGATGCCGATTCGCTCTACAACGCCGGCGGCCGCGCCCGGATGCGTAACGCAGGTACGTCCAAGGAAGTGGGCCAGGAGATTGACCTGATTTTGACCTACCCGATCGACCGGCACACGGTCGCGAAGTTCGGGTACAGCCACTTCTTTTCCGGCAATTACATCGATGACTCGGGCAACGGCAACTCCTCGGACATCGACTTCATCTATTTCATCTTGCAGTACACGTTTTAGGCGGCCGGGCCGAAGGCCAACCATCGTGGGTGTCGTCGTCGAAACCGTCAGCCGCGGGTAGGCTGCCCGCAGCTAGCGTGCCCGGGAAAACATAGGCCCCGCGTCGATGGCGCGGGGCTGACGTATGTGTCGCCTTTATGAAAAAATAACCCCGCCCGGATCCGGGCGGGGTTATGTAAGTTCTAAGGGTGAACCCTCGAGCGCCTCGTTAGGCCTTTCGCCGCCGCCAGGGCATCAGCCCCGCGGCCCCGATCGCCACCAGCGCCGCAGCACCCGGCTCGGGGACGACCTCGATGGTCACGGTTGCGATCCCGTTGGGGTACAGGCCCGAGTCCATGAACTTGATCAACGCCGCCGCCGCGTTGGTGTCCAGGTCCGACGGATCGTTGAGGAACCCGCCGAACGGGATCCCGGCCACGTTGGCCACGACGCCGTTCTGATCGGCCCCTTCGTCCGGGCCCAGCTGCCCGGCGGGCAGGTTCAGCTGCGGGAACAGGCCGTTGCCCGCGGAGGTCGCGAAGTCGTTGACCTCGGTGCCCGCGTCATTAACGCTTGCGCCGATGTGGAACGAGATCGAGTCGCCGACGTTGACCAGCGACGTGAGACTAAACTGTTCCGGATCGCCGTTGGCGATGAAGTAATCGCTGCTGGGCAGGACCATCGACGCGTAGGAGAAGTGGTGGTTGGCGTCGCCGGTATCCACACCATTAAACGTGGCCATCACCATATCGCCGGGCGCGATCGGTCCGCCGCCGATGGTGCCGTCGATGCGCCCGGGGGCGGCGAACAAGCCCGAGAGCGGGGCGGTATTGCCGTCCTCGGCCAAACGTTCAAGCTCGGGACTGGCGGCTGAACCGCCATCGTAGCTATCAAAACTGCCGTCATGGAACCCGACCCAGACGGGGGTAAGGTACACCCCGCCGGCGGGGGCGTTATTTTCGATCGTGACCTTGAGCTTCGCCGCTGAGGCCGTGTTGGAGATCAACACGGCGCCCGCTGCCGCCGCTGCGTAGGTCAGGGTTTTGCGTAACATCAAAAAGGTACTCCTCACAATGAAGGTGACTCACTAACAAAAAATTTTGTTCTGACGTCTGCCGCACCTGGGTACGGCGTTGTTGTCATCCTCTAGATTATCGTCTTGGGACCAGCTGAGCCCTACATAAATCACCTCCTTTCGAGCCAACGGCCGCGCTGAACAAGGCCCGTATGAAGAAACCCGCGAATCACCTCTAACTGGCGATCACCCACGCCGTAACACGCGGGTTCAAGCTGGTGTTTCTAGTCTCAGGGGGATTCGGTGATCTCTTAATCGATCCGAATTTTACGGCCGATCCAGCGCGCAGGGGTCAAAGTTGCTTTCACCATCGAACGCGCTTGTCTATGTGGCCGAGATTCCTCCGCTTTCATTTAAAGATTCAAGTTCTCACTTAATGTTATGCCCACAAACCCAACGGCGTCTCGTATCACGAGCAATATTCTCATCTTCCTCATTCTAACACTTTACCTTCAAAAAGGTAGTCAGCGGTCCATCCCGGGGGTCATTATATTCTCCGAGGCGAATCACGGATGAGGGCGAAGGCTTCGTGGGGTCTGGCGGCGTGGTGGCGGAGGGCGGCGGCTTTGTTTTGGAAACCCACTGGGTTAAGCACGGGGAGCCTCGGGTTGTTGTTCACAGCGAGGTTCGGGAGGGTACCTGGCATCAGGGCCATTCCGGCTAAACTTATAAGTTAGATCATTCCATCATTGATTGAAAGGCCTCGCCGCACCCCATAGGCCGATAACCTTCTTTTATATAAAACGATACAAATTTTATATGCGATGTTCCTGAACCTGGTATCGAGACTTATTGCCTCTCCATGCCAACAATCCAATGGGTATCGTCGGATTTAAGCGTTAAATTGAAGGCTGCTGCCTGGCCTGATCCGTCGTGTGCGAAACGGACTGCGGGTGTGATGCCTCGCGAGCCGGCGGGGCGGTCACAGTGCCCCGCCCGGGATATTGGGCGATACGGGTTGTAATAATTCGACTTGCAGCTTCGGACTAGGGATGAGCTTGCCGTCATTGACCCGTCGGCCGGGGTCGAACACCTCTTTGATCTCACTAAACGCGTCGAGGGTATCGGCGTTGAACATCTTGGGCATCACGTGCAGCTTCTCAACGCCGATCCCGTGCTCGCCGCTGATCGTGCCCCCGATGCTTACACAATACTCGAGGATCTCTTGACTGACCCGCAGCGTCCGCTGAACCTGCTTCGGGTCGTCCTCGTCGAACAGGAGGATCGGGTGGATGTTCCCGTCCCCGGCGTGGAAGACACTGGTGATCACCAGGCCGTGCTCGCGCCCGATCTGCGTGATCCTGGCCATCGCCTCGGCGAGCATCGATCGGGGCACGCACGCGTCCTGGGTGCAGTAGCTGCGGCTGATCCGCCCGATCGCCCCGAACGCCCGTTTACGCACGCTCCACAGCTCAGCCCGCTCCTGGGGGTTGGTCGAGTGGCAGATCTGGACCACGCCGTGGTCGTGGCAGATCTGCGAGATCTGTTCGCACTGTTCGAGCAGCGATTCCTTGACCCCGTCGATCTCCATGAGCACCATGGCTTTGGCATCGACCGGGAACCCGCACCCGAACGCTTCGTCGACCACACGGATCATCGTCCCATCGAGCATCTCCATTGAGGTGGGCACGATCCCGCTGGCGATGATGTCGCTGACCGCTTCGCACGCGTCGCGGGTCGAGCTGAACACCGTGTACACCGTGCAGAACCGCAGCGGGACCGCGGTCAACCGGCACCACAACCGGGTGATGATCCCCAGGGTCCCCTCACTGCCGCATACTAGGCCCGGCAAGTCGGAGCCGATCCCGTCGCACAAACCCCCGGGTCGGGTGACGACGATGCCACCGTCGGGCAAGACCATCTCCAGCCCGAGGATGTGGTGGCTGGTCACCCCGTACTTGAGCGTGCTGATCCCCCCGGCGTTCGTCGCGGCGTTGCCCCCGATCGTCGAGACCCGCTCGCTCGACGGGTCCGGGGCGAAGCGCAGGCTTGGCGTGACGAGGCACGAAGGGTCGGGGCGACCGCCGATGGGTTTTTCTCTGGTGACGGCCTTAGCGACGGCGTCATTAAGTTGCCGGTTGCGCACCCCCGCCTGCACAACCGCGACTCGGTTCGCCGGGTCGATCGATTCGATCTTGTCCATCCGCGTGGTTGAGATCAGCACCCCTCGATCGAACACCACGGCACCCCCGGTTAGCCCGGTGCCGCTGCCGCGGGGCACGATCGACAGTCCGTGTTCACCCAGCACCTTCACGCACCGGCTCACCTGCGCCGTGTCCGTGGGCGTCACGACCGCCAGCGGCAGGCCCTTGGCAATGGGGAACCCGTCGTTTTCGTAAACGAACAGTTCGTTGGGGTCGGTGAGCACGCCTCGGGGGCCGACGATCGCCGCGAGCTGCTCGATGACCACATCGGCAACATCCATAGCGTTCCATGATATCCATCCGGGGGTCGGGGTGAGCGGGCTGTCGTCGATCAACGCGCTGCGTTTACCGACCGCGGCTCAGGGTTTCGAGCGGTGAGATGTCCTTGCCTGTACCCCACCTCTAGGTTCTACGGACATTCACGTGCACCCAGCGATTCCGGCGGCGAGCCAGATGAAGGCGGCGAAGTTGGAGGCTTTTTTTTCGTAGCGGGTGGCGACACGGCGGCATTGTTTGATCCGGCCGAAGAATCGTTCGATCACGTTTCGGTGTTTGTAGCGCCGTCGGGCGTAACGCTTCTTACGTTTGCGGGTGGGGTTGGGGCGGATGCAGGCTTTGGCTTTAGCCGCACAGATGCATAGACGGATCGCGTCGCTGTCGTAGGCCGCGTCGGCGATCACGTGTTTGGGCTTGAACCCCTCCAGCAATCCCTCGGCTTGAGGGGCGTCGCCGCGTTGGCCCGGGGTGACGATCAGCCGACGCAGCCGCCCGTCCTGGTCCACCGCC
Organism: Phycisphaeraceae bacterium; assembly: GCA_965224205.1. Lineage (GTDB taxonomy): Bacteria > Planctomycetota > Phycisphaerae > Phycisphaerales > Phycisphaeraceae > CBDCYN01. Next base: position 521,546 of record CBDCYN010000023.1, on the reverse strand, counting down.
GCGTGCAGCTTGGTGGTCAGCCCGCCGCGGGATCGGCCCAGGCATCGGCGGGCGTGGGCGTCTTCTTTTTTTCACCGGCCAACCGCCGGCCGGTCGAGGCGATCGGGTGGGCCTTGACGCTGGTCGAGTCGAGTTGCAGTTCTTCGGGCGCGTCGCCCTCGGCCAGATCCGCGTGGCTCAACGCCTTGGCGACCCGTTGCCACACGCCCGAAGCACACCAGCGGTCATATCGTTTCCACACGCTGTTGGGCTTGCCGAAGCGTTCGGGCAGATCGCTCCAGGGGATGGCGGTTTTGAGCACATAGAGCACCGCATTGACGAACAGGCGGTTGTCGGCGGCGGTGGCGCCGGGGTCGCCCGCCTGGCCCGGCAGGTGACCGCGGATCCGTTCCCATTGTTCATCCGTCAGTTCGTGGCGTCGTCGCATCGTGGTCCTCCATGACCAGAAATGAAATCATAGCCGCAGATAATGATTGTCCGTAGAACCTAGAGCCATTCACGTCAATAAACTCCATTGGACGATAAATATGATTTTCTGGCATGGAGGCCGGTCATGGCGTATTCGATGGATCTACGAACGCGAGTGGTGGCGGCAGTGGAAGCCGGGGGGACGATCGCGGCGGTGGCGCGCCGATTCTCGGTAGCGCGGCCGACGGTGCGGGACTGGCGGGACCGTGCCCGACGCGGAGAGTTGTCCGCGGGCACTCCGGGCCCCAAGGGCTCCATCAAACTCACTAAGGCCGACGATCAATGGATACGGCAGCAGGTGGCCACGCAGCCAGGGATCACGGCCCATCAACTGCTTGAAGGGTTGCGTGTGGCGGTGTCGCTCATGACGGTGTATCGACATCTCAAACGACTGGGGTTGTCGCTCAAAAGAAGTCGCTGATCGCCGCTGAAAGGCAACGACCTGATGTGGTCGAACGCCGCGAAGACTTCACGATCACCCGGCGATTCGTGGACCCGGACCAACTGGTTTTTCTCGATGAATCCGGGGCCAAAACAAACATGACGCGATTGTACGGCTGGTCACCGATCGGGCAGCGATGTGTCGACCACACCCCTCATGGGCATTGGAAAACGATGACGGTGGTGGGTGCGATCCGCTTGGAGGGGGTGGTCCAAGACGCCACGATGGTCGTCGACGGGCCAATGAACGCCGCCACGTTCCTAGCCTATGTTCAGCAATGCCTGGCTCCATCGTTACGGCGCGGCGACGTGGTGGTCATGGACAATCTGTCGAGCCATCACGTCAAAGGTGTGCGGGAGGCGATCGAGTCAGCGGGAGCGAAGCTGTGTTACCTGCCACCCTACAGTCCCGATTTGAATCCGATCGAAAAGCTGTGGAGCAAAGTCAAGGCTTGGCTGAGACGAGTGTCGGCTACCACCTACGAAGCCCTGATCTCGGCGATCGCCGACGCCCTGAGATCCGTCGACCCCACCGAATGTGAACACTACTTCGATTCCTATGGATATGGAGTTTATTGACGTGAATCGCTCTAGAACCTCGGTCGTGCTTAAGCGGAGGTGAGGGATGGTTGGTCTCGTGGGATGTCGAGGTTGATGTGGGGGCGTTTGGGTTGCTTGGTGCAAAAGTGGCGGTGACGGCGCGGCGGACGTCAGTGACGCGGTGGGTCTGAGGTCGATCGCGGGGGTGCGGACGATGACATAAAAATAGGTCTTAAGCGAGCCGCAAGCCGGGTCGAAGCAGAACAACGCGCAAACGCGTAATAGATGCTGATCCGTAGAATTGGCAAGGCTGAGCCCCATAAGATTGCGTATGATGTCGGTTATGTTTCAGGGCGATTTCCGGGGTCACCGATACCCACCGCCGTAATCTCAATCCCAGGGATACTCTTTAAGTCATTCGCGACATCGCGCCGCACCGTTAGGAGAACAGATGCGTAAGAGAAGATCGACCCCGAGGCGTGGCGTCACGATCGCGATGACTCTGCTGGCGGCGATGCCGGTCTCAGCCTCGGCCCAGATCGCCACCGACGGGTCGCTGGGCTCTGGCCCGGCGGGGGCGTTGACCCCGGGGCTAGACGCGACGATCACGATCCCCGCGGAACTGGGCGCGACGATCTGCAACGACGCCAACACGTCGTGCAACGTGTTCCATAGCTTCAGCGAGTTCAATGTGAATGCCGGCCAGACCGCGGCGTTCACCGGGCCGGTCGGGATCGACCCGGCAGCGGTGAGCCGCGTGCTCGCACGGGTGACGGGTCCTTCGCCATCCAATATCGAAGGCGTGTTACGCACGTCCGCTATGCCCAACGCGGATTTTTTTCTGATGAACCCGAACGGGGTGGTGTTCAGGCCCGGGGCGCAGCTGGACGTCGGCGGGTCATTCGTGGTCACGACGGCCAACGAGCTGCGGTTAGCCGATGGGCAAGTCTTCGCCGCGATGCCGGACGCCGCGGCAGACGCGATGCTGACCACCGCGGCGCCCAGCGCGTTCGGGTTTCTAGCGCCGACACCGGGCCCCGTCGATGACCCCGAAGGCGGTGAGGCACCGGCGGGTATAGAGGTTCAAGGCAGCGAGCTGGTTGTGCCAGAAGGAGAGGGGATGTCCGTCGTCAGTGGTGACATCCACATCTCTGACAGTTTGATAGACGCCCCCAGCGGCCGGGTGAACCTTATCGCCGGGGGCACCGTGGGGGAGGTCCATCTCGATGCGACCCATCGAGATGCCTCCGCCCCAACGGATACGTTTTCTGAGAAGGGGCAGGTCACGGTAACCTCTCAGACAACGGTAAACGTTAACGGGGAAGGCGGCGGCCGTATCGAGGTCTCTGCGAAAAAATTTAACGTTGACGAACTGTCGTCGGTGTCAGCGATTAACGAAGGGGCTGTCGGGGGTGGTGGGATTAATATTGCCTTATCTGGCGATCTTGCGTTGACAGACCGCAGCTCGATCGAGGTCGGATCCAGCGGGGTATCCGATTCGGGGAACCTCGACATCACAGCGGGTGATGTTTCGTTTTCTGTGACCGACGGAGAAGTTTGTGAGTTCCTGGCGTCCTCGGGTGATCACTGTGTCCCGGCCATCAGGACTTTCGCCTCGGGGGGAGGCCGTGGCGGTGACATCCGCATCCAGGCTGTCTCGATGTCGCTGACCCCGGGGGACCTGACCTCTTTCCCAACAGGCGTCAGTGATCAAAAAGGGGGGGATCTCCAGGTCGATTTGACCGGGAACCTTCTGGTTAATACCGGGGTTGTTTCAACACAAACCCCGGAGGGCGGCGCAGGATCGGGAGGTGACATCCTCATCACGGCCGGTGAGATCACGTTCGCGAATGCCAGCGAACTCACCACCCGCACCATTAATTCAGGCGAAGGGGGTGATATCCATCTCAACGCCGGCGAGATCGCGATCCTGGGCTCCACGCCCCTTACGTTTTCGGAAGGTTCGGGGTCCGGCGGGAGCATTGAGCTGACGGCAGACAACGTCACCGTGAGTAACGGGGGGCAAATTATCGCTCAAGCATTCGGGTCGGGTCCGGGGGGGCTGATCAAGATCAACGCACAACAGAATGCCTCGATCGACGATAGCTTGATGGTTACCGATTCCGGCGGCTTGGGCGGAGGTGGGAACATTCAGATCCAAGCCAACGACTTCACTCTTAGCAATGCTGGTCTGATCGTTACGATTACAAGTGGTTTGAGTCCGGCCGGACACATTGAGGTCGCCGCCCAACGCATCACCCTGATCAATGAGGGTGTCATGTTTACCACTACGAACGGCGGCACGGTCCCGGGCGGGGATATTCAGATCCAGGCCAACGAGCTCAACCTTGAGAGCACCGGTGAGATTATTTCACTCGTAAATTTCTCAGCATCGGGCCCAGGAGGAAATATCGAGATCACCGCACATCAAGACTTCCGGATGGATGATAGCAGTATATTTACCACCACCGTCGGGTTGGGCATAGGGGGGGACCTTCAGGTCCAGACCGACGACCTGACCCTCGACCACGGCAGTCGGATCGCCACTCAAACGACCGGTGCCGCGTCCGGTGGGGAGACCCGGATCACGGCCACCGGGCACATCATGGTCGTGAATCAAGCGGACATTGTCACTTCGGACGATTCACTCGAGGACGCGGCAACGAGTGGGGATCTCTTTATCGAAGCATCCAGCTTAGAGCTCAAGCGGGGAGGCAGGATTGAAACACACACATTGGGCGTGGGCAAAGGGGGTGATATTGTTCTGAATGTTCCCCATATTTCGATCGGCGAAGGAAATACCCAAGACAATCGACCGGCCAACCCGCAGATTCCGCCTCGTCTCCCATTCCCTGTGTCTCTGATTGGAAATAACCCAAACCGTCCCGCCATCGGCTCTCGGGTGGAAGCCGGTGGCGATGGGGGAAAAATTGAAATCCACGCCGAGGATCTTGAAATATTGGGGGATGCCTCCATCACGACATCGACATTTGATTCTGGAAACAGCGGTGACGTCGAGGTGCACGCCGATCGGATCCTACTCGACGCACTTGACGCAGAAGGAGTTCTACATAGCGCAGGGATTTTTACAGGATCAGCTCCGTTGGGTGAGATTGTTGACAGTGATGGCGACGGGGGCAACGTGAAGATCGTCACAAGACGATTGGATATCCTCAGCGGGGCACAGATCAGCACTCTATCCTTCGGTGAAGGAGGCAGCGGTAATGTCGAGATTGTCGCTGAACAGATCCAGATCAGCGATACCCTAGGGACGAATGTCGCCGGTATTACCACCAAGACTGCCGGAATAGTCGCGGCCGGGCGAGGGGGGCGGATCGATATCACGACCGATCTCCTCGAAATCGTGGATGAAGGCGACATCAATGCCGTGAGCGACGGGCAAGGCCAGGCGGGGGATATCACAATCAACGCGACCGATGTCCTGATCGACGGCGAGTTTTCGATTCTCTCAACCGAGGCCCGCGGCCAGATCATGCGTGGAGCCGATCTGGCGGTCAATCTCGACATCAGTCACCCCTCAGCCGCTGATGCCACCGCGATCTTAGAGAGCCCCGCGGGCACACGGGTGATCTTATTTTCTCAGCTGATCCCCAGGTCCGCCTCCGAGCGTTTCGCGGACTTCATGAACACAACGCTTCTCGACGGGGCCGGCGTCGATATCGCTGCGGCGACCCCTCCTTACCCCGGTTTTTTCAGGCCAGAGGAGTCTCTTGCTTCATTGATCGGAGAGCCCACGAATGGGGTCTGGACACTGGAGGTGACCGATGGGTTCGCGATGGATGACGGCACGCTCAACGCGTGGTCGTTGACCGTGGGGGATCTGGTCTTCGATTCATTCGAGGTCGGGCAGACGATCACGGACGCGGATTCGGTTCGTTCCACGGTGTTTGTGGATGCCGGCCCCGGGGCGGTCGTCGAAACCGCATTTGAAAGCACGCCCGGCGATGGGGGCGATATCGTGATGAACGTCGGGTCGATTCAGGTCAGCAATAGAGCGGCGATTTCGGCCTCGACCGAAGGGCCCGGCGCCGGGGGAGACGTGATCATCGTCGGTGAGGACTTCATGGCTAGCCTCGGCGGTCGAGTCGCCAGTTCCAGCACCGGCCAGGGCCCCGCCGGAAACGTCTCCATCTCCGCGACCCGGGGCGTGGTGTTGCTTGACAACGCGGCGATCGCGGTCTCGTCCGATCACTCGAACGCTAATGACATCTCGATCACCTCGGGCACAACGATCGATGTGTTCAGCAGCACCATTACTGCCGAGGCCGGGACCGACAGCGGTCGCATCAAACTCACGGCGCCGCGGCGTGTTCAACTGGTCGACAGCCTCCTCACCGCTCAAGCCGTGGAAGACGGGGGCGAGATCATTATCGACCCTCAGTTCGTGATCCTCCAAAACAGCATTATTGACGGCCGGGCCGGGGACGAACCCGTGGAAGTCACGATCGACCCCCACGCGATCTTCTTGAACTCGCACAGCCAGATCCTCACCACCGCCGCGTCTCTGCCGCCACAGCTGGACCTTTCGGGCGACCTGACGACCTTTCCGGTCTTGCTCCTGGACACGCAAACGCAGCTTCAGGAGCGCTGCGCGGTCCAGTTCGGGGACGATGCCAGTTCGTTTACCCTCTCAGGCGGCGGCGGCACCGCCTTAACACCACTAGGGTGGCTACCCAGCCTGGACCCGGCAACACTAGAGGATGGTCAGCATCGTTCACTGTCCCCCCCACACGCCGTCAAACAACCACAAAAAACGATCTCCCGAAACGAAAACCCCAATCGATCTTGGCAACATCGAGCACGACCGCGCAGCCGACGATCCCGACGCGCGGGGTTGCCCCGATAATGGAGCTAGAGCTGCCCTGTAGAAAAGCCTGTGATTGGCTCGTCGTGTGAGCTATGAACACCGTCAGCAAGTCACCACGGAAGGTGGCTGCGGTGGCGTTGGAAGTCGGCAAAGGGGCGTTGTCGCGATACAGCCACCGGTTCAGCCCCAAGGATTTCACGCTCCCCCAACTCTTCGGGGAAGATCAGTACGGCTGTCGTGGTCGTGACGGTCAACTGTTGCGGGGTCATCAGCACCCTGAATGGCGAGGCACGATACCGGGTTGCGATCGTTTGCTCGATGTATCGAGCCACGGGTATACTTCTCGTGACGTGATCACCATCTAATTCAATCTCAACCGCGTGACATCAGGGATAGGGATGTTGATTAGAAATATGTTTCAATATCGATCCCAGATCCGTTGCCCATCAAGGCCCGTGAAGGGGGGGCGGTGGCCAAGATGGATTGTTTCGAGCTTATGCTTATTGGTTGGCCTGGGGGCCACGGCCATGTGGTCGGGGTGTCAGGTTACCCGACACGAACCTGGGTACGAGGGGGCACGCAGCTCTTCGATTCGGCGGGAACCGACCATCCGTGTGCGGATCGCCCAGGCGGTCGACCGGGTGTTGATCAGCGCTTCTGACAGGGTCGACATCGGGCCGATACTGGGAAGTGACGTAGCCGCCCGGTCACGGAGCTTCGCGACCCCGGTTACCGTCCACCGGCTGGCCGACGCGTTTGTCATCGAATCGGCTGACCAACGCCCGGTGCGTTGGGCCATCCCGCAGCTGGCGATCGAGTCGCAGCGCAGTGGGGTCGTGCGCGTCGGCGGGGCGCCGTACCCGCATAAAATCGTGCTCGAGCCGGTCCAGGGGATGGGCGGGGTCAAAGACCGTTTTGACGTCATCAACCGCACCCCGATCGAGGTCTACCTGCCCGGCGTATTGGAACGCGAGCTGTTCCCGCATTGGCACCCGACCACGTTCAAAGCCCAGGCCATCGCGGCACGGTCGTACGCGATCGACCGGATGGCCCGCAACCGTGACCGGCACTTTGACCTAGAATCGACCGTCGCCAGCCAGGTCTACCAGGGCCTCGCTGATAATCCCCTCGCGATCGAGGCAGTGCGGCTCACCCGTGGCGTGGTGTTGACCTACAAAGACCACATCCTGCCGGCGTACTATTCCAGTTGCAGCGGGGGGGTGGGCCAAGACGCGTGGGTCGCGTTCCCCGATGCCCCGGCGATCGAGCCGCTTCGGGGCAAGCGGCAGGGGCCGATCGGTTCGGGCAGCCCCAACTACCGCTGGGGACCCATCGATCGCGACGCCGATTCCCTGGCCCGCCGGTTGGGCCAGTGGGGCATGGCCAATTCCAACCGGATCGCGGGGATCCACGGGATACGGGTCATCCAGGTCTCGGACAAGAACTCCGCGGGCCGGCCCACCGCGTTCCGGATCATCGATTCAAACGGTACCGCGTTCGACCTGCCGGCCGAGTCGTTGCGGTTCGCGTCCAACTACGACGTGCCGCAACTGCCCCAACTGACGAAAGAACAGCAGGTCAAAAGCAGCTTCCTGCGGGCCGAGGTCGTGGGCAACACCGTGCGCTTCCACGGCCACGGCTGGGGCCACGGCGTGGGGATGTGCCAGTGGGGCGCTCAGGGCATGGCCATCCGCGGTAGCTCCGTCGAAAGCATCCTCAGCTTCTTTTACCCCAGTACGCAGCTGGTCAAGGCTTATTGATCCATACGCTCTGGATTCATCCGTGGTCGTCGCCAGCGAGCCGCGCGTGTCAGCAAGCGGATTCTTACGGATTCCCCGTTGACTCCATATTTTTCCCGACGTGTATCATAGGAGGTGGTTTCGCACCCGTGCGACTCCAATCGTATTGACCCCATGTTCACCGCCCGTGTCATCCCGTGTCTCGACGTCCAAGCCGGCCGGGTCGTCAAGGGGGTCAACTTCGTCAACCTCCGCGACGCTGGGGACCCGGTCGAGATCGCCAAGCAATACGACGAAGCCGGGGCCGACGAGCTGGTGTTCCTCGATATCACCGCCAGCCACGAAGACCGCCAGATCATGCTCGACGTCGTCCGCCAGGTCGCTGAGCAGTGTTTTATGCCGTTCACGGTGGGGGGAGGGATCCGCACGATCGAAGACGTTACCGCCCTGATCGCCGCCGGGGCTGAGAAGGTTAGCCTCAACACCGCGGCGGTGGTGACCCCGGAGCTGATCTCGCAAACCGCGCGTCGCTTCGGCACCTGTGCGACCGTCGTGAACATCGATCCCAAGCGCGTGTCGCGAGTCGGCAAAACCGTTTTCGAGGTCCACACCCACGGCGGGCGCAAACCCACCGGGCGCGAAGCGGTCGCGTGGGCGCGGGAAGTGGTCGACCGTGGGGCTGGGGAGATCGTGCTCACCTCTATGGACGCTGACGGGACCAAAGATGGATATGACCTGGAGATCACCGCGGCGGTCTCAGCAGCGGTCGGCGTTCCGGTCGTGGCATCAGGCGGGTGCGGGGGCCCGCAACACATGGTCGACGTGCTACAAAAGACCGAGGCCGACGCGGTGCTGGCCGCGAGTATCTTCCACTACGGGCAATACACCATCCGCGAAACAAAGGACTACCTCCACGATCATGGCGTAGCGGTGCGGCTGGTGTGAGCGCCTAAATACCTCCCAAGGTTCTACCCTCCGGCGGTGCGGTTCTCGATCTGGTCGTCTTGTTCTTCGTCATCGAGGCGGACCGGCTCGCCCTGGAACTGCACGGGCCCCGGCTTATGGGTTTGCCAGGGTTGGTTCTTCACGAGACCTCTCGCCAAGCGGATCCCCTGGATCATGGCACGCCGATCGTCATCTCCTGTTGGCGTACCGGCAGGAGGGGCTTCGTAAGCCACGCCGGGGCGTTCTTCCTGAAAAAGGTGAACGGTCTGCGTTGGGAACGCGAATTCAACGCCCAGGCTTTTAGCTAGCCGCATGATGTCGAGATACAGCCGTTCGCGTTCGCGCAGCTCGGTCGACCAGTCGGGGGTCTCGTGGAAGACATACAACAAGATGTCGAGGCTCGACGGGCCGAACTGATGGAACCAGATCTGGAAATAATCCTTACGGGTGTAGGGGTGAGCGCGGACCAACTCGCGGATCCCCTCTGTAAACGCCAGGATCTTCTCCGGGGGCGTGTCGTACTGGACTCCGATGTGGGTCTTGACCCTCCGGTACCGCCGCCGCCCATAGTTGTCGACGGTCGCCCGTACCAGCGTCGCGTTGGGTACGGTCACCTGCGAGTTGTAGAACGTGCGCACGCGCGTCGAGCGGAACCCGACCTCCTCGACCGTGCCTTCCACGTCCCCGATCACGACCCAGTCGCCGACCTCGAACGGGCGGTCGAGGATCACCGCCACCGACCCGAAGAAGTTCTCGATCGTGTCCTTGGCGGCAAACGCGAACGCCAGCCCGCCGATCCCCAGGCTCGTGAGCATCGGCACGATCGGGATGTTCAGCGCCGCCGCCCCGTAGATCAGCCCGAACACAACCACGAAGATCTTGACCGTCTTGCGGATCAGCGGGATCAGCACATCGTCGAACTTGGTGGTGGTCGCCTCTGCCTTGGCCGCAAGGACTTCTGAAATCAGGTCCGTGAGGTTCCAAGCCGCCAGTGTGCCCGCTAAAACCGAGAACACCCGGATCGCCGCCAGCAGTACTGTTAAAGGCCCGTCGGGCAGGCCCAGAACCGGAAGCAGCTTTAGCCACAGCAACCCTGCGCACAACAGCCCCAGCGGTCGGACCGTGCTAGCGATCGTCTGGGTCTTGGCAGAGACTTTCTGTTTAGCGATGACCCGGTTCGATATCACCCGCAACACGAGGCGGACCGTGTGGTCCACGACGATCCCCAGCAAGATCAACACGAACAGCCCCGCCCACTGCCAGTACTTCAACCCCAGTAGACGGTGGGTCTGCAACGACTTGGGCATCAGGCCTTCGAGCCACAAAGACCGGCTGAGCTTGCGTTCATCGACCCCGTGTTTGATCTTCAGGTGCCTGAGGCTGTCGTACAGCTCGTCGAGCCCCGCCACCGTGTCCGCGGAGAATACCCACCGCCCCGATCCTTGCTTGGCGAGCACGATGTCACCTTTGGGATTGGCCAGTGCTTCGACCCAGTTGTGGACGAACGGCCGGGGAAAATAGGTGAACGAATCGCCGGGGTCGGTCGATGGAAACTCCCCGGGATCGGCTTTGCCTAGGCGGTTGAGCACGCCCAGCAGCTTGGTCGCCAGCTCCTGGCCCCGCTCCGGGTTCACCTGCGACAGGTCCAAACATTTTAAAGCGGTCTCCCAGGCTCCTGTGTCTAGTTGGGCTTGGGTCATCGCGTCCAGAAAGGTAAACATGGTCGCGCTGGGACTAGCAAATTCCTGGGCGACTTTCCGGGCAGATGGCGGTGATTCTTGGGCCTGCGTTTCTTGATCGGCGGCAGCAGCTGGGGGTGAAGCCTGCGGGAGAACCGTGGGGTCGTCAGCCTTGGAGAGATTGGCCAGGCAGGACAGTGCGATCAGAAGAGTGATCACAAGACGTGGTATAGGCATCATCGGAGGATCAAACCGGTATCAAAAAAAGGGATCGTTGGCACGGCTGAGAGGGCCTAACGGTGGTTCGCATCGGCGGTCTGCCCCGGCCCGACGCGCCTCACCCGTACGTTGCGCCGGCCATCGTCGGCCCAGAGGGGTTGCCCAGTATCCCGGGCGCCGCCCACGAGGTTGTGCACAAGCCGTTTGAACGTCAGCGCGACCCAGACAACGAACGTCAGAACGAAAAACACCATCGCCCCCGCCGCTACCGCCGCCAAAACCAGCAGCACGATCGGCACGATCACCACCAAAGCCGCCGCGGCCAACGCGGCCTTGACCACCCAGCCCGGGCTGGTCTGCACGCGGTAGGACCATGTCCTGACCCCCGCGGTGTTACCTAGATCATATGTTCGCCACATGTCTCCTAACCCTAGCCGAGTCTTAGGCCGATGACAAGGTTGGCCTTGACCCGGAAGGTTAAGTACTCCCAAACGTCAACCGATATCCGTTAATGCACGTAAACACAGCTAGACCAAAGTGCCTATGGAAGGACAGGGGATGAGCCACGCGCAGGCCACGGCTAACGTAGAACCGTCCGAAGACAGCAACGAGCAGATCGTCCAGAAGGCGATCCGGGAGATCAGCCACCTCGCGACCCTCCCGGAGGTGACCCTCAAGATCATCAAGCTCGTGGAGGACCCGGATTCCACCGCCCAGGACCTCAACAAGATCATCGCCAACGACCCGGCGTTGGGGGCGAGGATTCTCAAGGTCGTCAACAGCGCCTTCTACGGGCTACCGGGGCAGATCGGGTCGACCAACCGGGCTATCGTCCTGCTGGGGCTTAACGCGGTCAAGAACATCGCGATCGCGGCCAGCCTAGCCAAGCTCTTTCGGGGCGGGCAGATCTGCCCGTCGTTCAACGCCCGCGACCTGTGGCACCACTCGATCGCGGTCGGCACCGCTACCCGCCTGCTGGCCGCCAAGGCGAGCATGGGCATGCCCGACGAGGCGTTCCTGGCCGGGCTGATGCACGATATCGGGATCATGGTCGAGATCCAGGCCCGCCGCCCGCAGTTTGTCGAGGCGTTCGAGCTGGTCCGCCAGGACCCGTCGGTCAAGCTGCGTCAGGCCGAGGAAAAAGTCATCGGGGCCTCGCACGAGGAGTTCGGTTCCGCGTTGTGCAAACTGTGGAAGTTCCCTGCTAGCTTCGCGTACGTGACGGGTTACCATCACCGCCCGCTGGAGATCGACCCCAAGCACCGGTCGCTGACTAGCCTGGTCCACATCGCGGACGTCCTGGCTGCTAAGCTCGAGTTAGGATTTACCGGCAGTGTCGAATGCGCTGAGGTGAAACCCGAAATCCTCAAGGCGGTGAATTTGACCCCTCAACATCTAGACCAGGTCGCCGATGATCTTCCTACAGCGATGGAAGAAGCCATGGGCCTGCTCCAAGATAAATAACCGCATCCGATCGCAGCGAACCGATCTCGCGACCCGCGGGACGAGTTGTTATCGGTCCCAGCCCGGGTCGATGAGCGACTTCATCTAGGCGTCTCTCTTTTCCCTCCGGGCGACGATTCTCATGAGTCGTCGCCTTTTTATATGCCCGCCGCCGTTGCCATCCAGCCAACGCTGCCAGGATCATGGGGACAGGTGATCGCCGCGGTCTTGCGAGGACGAGGATTAGGACGCCGATCAGGGGCCGTCTAAAGGCCTGGAGGACCGGTGCCTAGAGCGTTTCCCGCAATGGCGTATGATGTCCCCGGCCAGCCGCGACCGTGAGGGAGCGGGCTCTTCCGAATAACCAGTCCCCCTTATATCGTACATGAAATCGGGATACGCTCTAGCGTGTGCCAGAAACCCGGGACCACGACCAGACCTATCCTTTCTCTCTCTCTAAGACGCCGGTGTCGGTTCAGGAATGGTCAGCAGCTGAAACGCCATGTCAGCGGAACCATTATGCTGGCGTTGGATCGGGTTCCACAGCCCATACAGGCACTGCTCAGGCGTTGGGCATCGCTAGCTTGCCCATGATCGCCACGTTGTTGAATTTGTCCGGGCTTGTATGCCAACCCCAAAATGATCCTCAGCCAGAGGTTTGCCGCGATCGCATCAATTGTCGGTTAAGTTCTATAAATACCTTGAGATAGGGTATTTTACTCGTGGCCTGATTTCGATAGCGAGGCATTGCGTAGATCGAAAGGATCGGACCAGGATGACACTCGATCAACCACAACACCGAGAATGCGATGGCCCTGTCGTTACCGGCCATCATGCCCCAGCCGTTTGACAAGCCTACCCGCCATCATGCGTATACACCGAACGGGGCACGAGAGATTGATCTATCTACCCACACAGGAAAAACATCCATGGATCTCTCTGTTGCCGAGAAGAAGCAACAAAATCGTTAAAATTTATCTCAATTTTCTATATTGTGTTAATTAGTCTATTTTTGTCAAAATAGGATAGATTGACTTGCCTAGCTTAGAACCTGAGCTATAATATCTGTATATCAAACATGGCTTTCTCCCCTCCGCCCCGGTTAGGGTTCGTAAGATCCCAAGCCGGGGTTTTATATTTGCTGATCCTAGATAAAAATACAGCTTTTGGCCCGCGACACGTATATCAAAACAAAACTTTAAATTGTTTATTTTTTGCGACGACAAGTGAGCGAGATCGTCGGATGTGAGTCGATGTGAATCCAGGTTCGTTCCCGGTCGACCGGAGGATCCCAAATCTCAGACCTTTATGGGGGGCATTTCGCTCAGTGCAGCTGCGGATCAATCATGGTGTGTATGCGGCTTACATCCCGCTGACGACCGGCAGATGAACGACGGGGCCGTGCTGGGCGTGATGTTGAGTCAGCAGAACCCCATCAGGCTCGAAGAGCTGCGGATCGGTCTTGAGAAATTCCTCAGCACGTCGACGGGCGGCGTCCATCTTCGGGTAGCGAACCCCGCGGTAGCCGTTGACAGTTTCGGGAACTCGCAGGATCGCCAGCCACCGCTGATAGTCACGTGGGGTGGTATAGGTAAATGTATCCACGAGTGTCTCGTACCACTGGCAGAAACGCTTCTCGGGCAGGTGCCACTTGGGCATCAAGCGGCGTAAGAACCGCATCCGGCTTAGCAGCCTCAGCTGCCAATCCCGGCTGACCCAATCGAAACGGATTTTTTTACCCAGGATCTCGAATTCCGGGCGAGTGTAGTGACGGTAAAGGATCCGGTCGTCGTTGTCGGGGTCGGCGTTGAATCGGCGGCGGTCCCGCTGAGCCTTCTCAGGATCGGTCAGCAGCGCCGCGACGTAGACCTCGTCTTTGATCAGCATCACCTTGGCCAGGTTGACAACCACGGCACGGGTCGCGGCCCAACCGTATGCCGACCGGTCTTTCTTGAAAACGGACTCGACACGGCGGCAGTACGCCCGAGCGTAGTCCACCCCGCCCCACGTGAAGCAACCGTACACACGCAGGACCACGTCACGTCGAAGCGGATCATCGATTCGCTGCCCCCGCGTGGCGCGGAGAGTTTGTTGAAGCAGTGCGCGGAACTGCCCGATCAATCGGTCTGTCCGCTTGCCGCTTCCGTACCGGGCACGGATCGCTTGGGTCTTGCGGCGCACTGCTTGGCGGGCGGTTTCGCGATCGTGTTGAGCCTCGGTCCAAGACGGATCGGGGTCGATCACGATCTCCCGGCCGGCATTGAAAGCCTTCAGCGGCTGGTCGATCTGATCACCAACCACCTCCTGGATCGCCGACGTGATCGCCCCTGCTGATAGCGGCAGAAACCCCTTCTGGAACGCGATCCCCAGCATCACGATAGGGGCCTCAAGCTTCGAATCCAGCATGTGGTCACATAGGTCCCCAACGTTGAACCCGAGATACCGCTGGGGGTGAAGGTAGTGTTGGAGGGCGGCCTCCAACGCCCGGGTTGAAACCGCCTCTTGGCCCATCATGGTCGCGGTCGTGGGTGTGCGGGTTGTGTTGATGACCGCTGCGGTTCGGTCCCGGCTGGCCACACGTTGTGGGTGCTTGGGGTCGATCCCACGGGCGGCTTCTAGGAGATCCGTCCCCAAAATCAGATCGGCTTTCCCGTAGGGGATCATCGGTGTCACGGGGCTAGCCGCGACGTGGCCGTTCGAGCCATTTGTTGGTGTGGCCGAAACGCTGCCGGATCGATCAAGGTCGTGCACGGGGCCCTGGGCCGCGGCGTTTCCCGGGGTTCTGGGCGTGGTGCGGGTAAAGAGCACCTGGCTAAAAATCCCCCCGTTGCGCACCGCCAAGCCTTTTAGATCAAGGAACTGGACGTGGTATCCCATCTGGTGTCCAGCGGCGGTCAAGATCGCGGTGCACAGATCGACCCCCGTCCCGCCCACCCCCGCGACGTGGCAACGCCAAGACGGTTGGTCGGCGTGGATCGGCCGTGGCGGATCGGGCAGGTCATGGCCGTCGAACTGGTTATCGCCCCGACGAGGTGGCTGTTTGCGGATGACCGTGACCTGCTCGAAGGCTGGGCAGGCGTTGACGCGTTGGCAGGCCCCGTCGTCGACGCACCACGATAGATCGGTCTGGATCTTAGGGCCGTCGTCGGTTTCGACCGTCGTCAACCCCGGACAGGCGGTGTGACGGGTGCACTCGAGACACATCTCGCACACCTCGGTGGCGACGTTCATATAGGTCTGTCGACGCATAAAGCCGTGTTCGTGTCTCTGTTGCCGCTGGGCGGCGCGGACACGGCCGTCGCGGGTCAGCCCACATTCCTTATCGGTGATCACGACTTTAACACCGTCGGCGAGGATCGCCTGCTCCAGCGCAGCACGGTACCGGTCGCGTTGCGCGGGGTTGACCCGCAGGATCCGCACCTCTTTCGTCGATGCCTTGGGGGTCATGGCCTTGACGATCTTGTGGATGTCTTGTGCGGGGCCGCGGGTCGGTGGGTCGGTCAGAGCGTCGTTGCCGTCTGCGCCGTGGCGGTGGGCAGCTAGCGCGGTGGTTTTGTTATCCACGATGACGTACGTGATGTCCTGGCCGCCGCGTATCGAGTGACCGATCGTCGCCTGCCCGCCGTGGAAAAACGATTCATCGCCCATGAAAGCGACCTGCTTGTGGTTCATCTCTAGACCCGTGCCGCTGGCCCATCCCGTGCTGGCGCCGCTGGCTATCAGCGGTTTGAACGGCTCGAACGCTAACAACGTGGCGCAGCCGGTGTCGCCATGGACGAGCAGATCAATCGGTTTGCGTTTGTGCTTTGAAAGCATATAGCTGGGGTCAAGCAGGTCCCGCCGCAGGTCAAGCAGGACGCCCGAAGCGTCACGTTGAGGGCAGCCGGGGCAGAAGGTGGGGGTGCGATCGGGCAGGCCCAGGTCTCCCTGGGAGGTCTGATGAATCCGCTGTAGCTCGTCGCTTAACCGGCCATTGGTTAGCTCGATGGGCAGCCGGGCGTGCTTGCGGATCAGCGGGACCAGGCGCTCGATGATCCGTGACGGGTGCAGGTTACGGGCCGTGGGGATCCCCGGCAACCCGTGCGGGAACCGTTTACCGAATACCTGTGCGTGCGGAGGATCGGTCGGCCGTTGGGAACGGGAGATTTCAGCGACCTGGCGCTCGACCAGTCCGCGTCCGTCCTCGACGACGATGATCCATCGGCAACGGCTGGCGAAGTCGGCGACGATCTGCTCATCAACCGGATACGGCATGCCTAGCTTGAGGATCGGCAGCTTGCCGTAAAGCCCCATCTCGAATAGGGCCTGGGCTAGAGACGCGTACGCGGCGCCCGGGGCGATGAACCCGAGGGGTACGACCTCGCCTTTCTGGGGGGCTTGCCAGATCCGGTTAATCCCCAGCTGACGGGCGAGGATCTTGACCGCGTCGAACCGTTTGTCGAGGGTCCGTTCATGCCATCCGGCGCCGTTCGGTCGTTGAGCCCGACGATCGAGGTCAAGTTGGGAATCACGATCGAAGCTAAATTGTTTCGACTCAATAGCGGTTGAGAGGGGGTTATGGTTGGGGTAACACTCGACGCTTCCCCCGCCGTGCATGGTGAAGACCCTCATGAGGTAACCGATGTAGATCTGCCCCGCTCGACTTAGCTGGAAGCCAAGGTTGACCCAGTCTTTGACTTCCTGGGCGGTGGAAGGCTCAATGATCGGCAGGCGAAGGTGCTCGGCTAAAGAACGGGGATCCGCCCACGTATGATTTGAATCGGTCCACGGGTCGTCGCCGCAGACGATCAACCCGCCACCATCACCGACCGTCCCGGCTTCCATGCCCTGGGCTAAGGCGCCGCTAGCCGAGGGCAACCCAACAGATGGAAACACGGCCATGGCCCTGCACCCAGCGATCTGCGCCCCGCTCACCATAGCGATCGATAACGCCTCATCGTGGGTCAATTTGTCGATAATGCCTTTTTCGTGAAGCAGGGGGCGGATGGATCGTAGAGTTTCGAAAAAATCCGCCGTCGGAGGTCGCGAGCAGCCGGTCAAGAGTTGCACGCCGCCTTGGGTCTCTAGAGCTCCTTTGATCAGTAGCTCAGGGCCGGAGAAGATCTCTTTCCCATCTTCTCGGATAAAGCGGGGATCGATTCCCACAACGGTTGTCTGAGCTTGGGTCACTTGATTTTCCGAAGATACATGTACGAGACAGTCCAACGAGAGAATGCCTTGTTCGAGTCTTTACTTCGGGTTTAGGGGCGGCATCCGTGATCGTCGACGGAGTTTGCATTCAACCGTGCGAAGCTTTCTGGTGCCTGATAGTGGCCCCCTAGCTCTCGTGTATGCCGTGAAGCGACCAAGGTGATGATTGTCATGGATCTGTGTTGCCCTGCTTTGTTCTAGATCGAACAAACTTAGACATCAAAGGAAAAATGAGCTCACTTTCAACAAGCGATATTATACCTGGGTTAGGAGCACGCAACCACCGTGTAACCCCCGAAGCGAGATGGAAAGGTGCCGGTCGGTTTGGATTGGCCAGGCGTCGAAAAGGGGTTTTCATGGATCAAGTGTTTAAAAAAATATGATAACATTATGTATTGTAAAGGATTGCGTTGATATGAGGAGGAGGGCGTTGGTTTAACCGCCCGCCATGGACGGCGGGCGAATCACCGTGCGAGTCCGCTGAACCGTTCAATTCCATCCATACTCGTCCGCACTTGGCCGTTTTCACCCCGCCGCGATCGTTGGACCTATGGACTCGACCGACCTAGACCGCTCACGCATCCCCGCGCTCGACGGCCTGCGAGGCCTGGCCTGTCTGGCGGTGTTTGGGGTGCATTTTCACCAACATACCGGGATATCGGGGCGTTATGGGTACATCGAGCTGGATCGGTTGCTCAAAAACGGGAATACCGGGGTAGCGTTGTTTTTCATTCTAAGCGGGTTTTTGCTTGGGCTGCCCTACTGGTCTGGTCGCGTAAACTCATTCCAGGAACTCCGCATAGGGCCTTTCGCTCTT
Source organism: Phycisphaeraceae bacterium (assembly GCA_965224205.1). Lineage (GTDB taxonomy): Bacteria > Planctomycetota > Phycisphaerae > Phycisphaerales > Phycisphaeraceae > CBDCYN01. The sequence continues at coordinate 503,237 of CBDCYN010000023.1, read as the reverse complement.
CGCCGTATCGGACGGATCGTCCCGGCTTACTTTTTGTGTATGACTGCCTTGGTCTTGCTACACCGACATGGGTCGGATGCTCAGGAATGGGTCGATATCGCTCTACACTACCTATTCCTCCATAACTACGCCGAGTTCTCGTTTTACAGTATCAGCGAGCCCTTCTGGACGCTGGCGGTGCAGGCCCAGTTCTATCTTCTGTTTCCGATGATGCTTACCGTGATGCGACGGTTCGATCCCTGGAGCAAAACACCGGTGCTGGGGCTTGGCCTCTTGGCGGTCGGCGCGTACGGGCTGCATTGGGGTGTGATGACCTGGGCTCACAGCACACCCACGTGGCCGTTCCCGCCCAATGTGATGCGCCCCCACGGTGCGGTTTTGAGTCTCTCGGTTCTAGCCCACCTGCCGCATTTTCTGCTGGGAATCGTCGCGGGTCGGTTCTTTCTGGAGATCCGCACCCGGCAGCACCCCAGCAACTTGATGGTAAGCCCGATCGGCGCCGAGGTCGTGTGTTGGGCAGCGGGCGTCATGTTGCTTCTCATCCTCAGCACCCCCCTCGATGGGATACTCCAAGTGCCGTACGGCCGGTACAACCTCCCGTACGTGCCCGTGCTGATCACCTCGCTGATCCTTTTCGCCCCTTTGGCCCCGATGGCTCGACGGCTGCTAGACGCGTGGCCGCTGCGGGCGTTAGGGGTGATCTCGTACGGGGTCTATGTGTATCATTTGGCCTGCCAGAACGTCACCGCCAAGTTCATGCAAAAAATCGGATTCGACGCCCCGACTTATACACTGATCTTCGGGTTGAGCAGCTTAGCGTTGACGATCGCGGTCGCGACGGTCTCGTACCACGCCGTCGAGCAGCCGATCTTGCGAGCCACAAGGCCAAGGGATCTCCATCCCAAATGACCTAACCGCGTAAGTCTTGTACGTGGCACGTCGATCCACGGGGTCAACCGGATCATCGTCGTGGTCCTTGGATACACGACGCGTGGCTCCACCAGCAAGAGCGTCGTCGACGGGCTATGGGGGCGATGACGTGGCCGAGCCCCGTCGCTCCGATCCGGGCCCTTGACCCGGCGTCAGCCCACAACGTTAGCCCAACGACTTGTGCCATGAAATAATTTTCATATAAACAGGCACTATGGCCATAGGGCCTGATTCGGAGACGCCGCTTATGACCGATCATGCGACGATTCGCCGCGACGGGTGTGTCGCGAAATTAAAGGTACTCGCCGACGACACTCGCCTGGCGGTGGTCCGCCAACTGCTCAAGGGCCCCCAACACGTGAACGCGATGAACGCCACGATCGACGTCGACCAGAGCCTGCTTTCACACCACCTGCGGGTGTTGCGCGACGCGGGCGTGGTCGAGTCGAGGCGCGACGGGAAAGCGGTACTGTACCGCCTGTCGGACGCGGTCCTGGCCGACCGATGCAGCGATGAGTCGATCGATCTGGGCTGTTGCCGGTTATCGTTTGATCCATAAGACCTTCATGATCGCTCCTATGCGGACTGGGATAGGCTTTGTCTTAGCGTTTCAATCGGGTTCCCCCGGCGGTTGGTCAGCCGGGGTTGGTGCCCGAGCTTTCCGCGGTCGGCGCGGGCGAACCAGCCGCCGGGGGAACCGCCCCCGACGTCCAGAGCCGGCTTGGAGACAGGGTCTGTGGTTCCTGGTTGTGACCCTCGTCATCCCTGGGCTGGTAGCGTGTTCGGATCAAACCCAGGCGAATGCCCCGACCGGTCTGTCGGGGCGATTGCAGCTGACGGGTTCGAGCACCGTCGCACCGCTGGCGATGGAGATCGCCAAGCGGTTTGAGCAGCGGCACCCGGGGGTGCGGGTCGACGTGCAGACCGGCGGGTCGTCGCGCGGGATCAGCGATGCGCGGCGCGGGCTGGTGGATATCGGGATGGCTTCTCGGGCGTTAAACGAAGACGAGGCAGATCTGCGGGCGTACACGATCGCGCTCGACGGGATCGGCCTGATCGTGCACCGCGACAACCCGGTGCCACAGCTGACCGATCAGCAGGTCATCGGGATTTATACCGGCCGGTTCACCGACTGGGGCCAGGCCGGCGGGCGCCACGGCCCGATCGTGGTGGTCCACAAAGCCCAGGGGCGCTCGACCCACGAACTGCTGCTCCAACACTTCGGGATCGACAGCCGGCAGGTGCGTGCGTCGGTCGTGATCGGGGACAACCAGCAAGCATTGAAAACCGTCGCGGGCCAGCCGGGGGCGATCGGCTATGTCTCGATCGGCGCCGCCGAGCACGCCGTGGCTTCGGGGCAGGCGGTCAGGCTGCTGCCGTTGGGTTCAATCCCGGCTGCGACGTCGAGCGTGCGCGACGGCTCGTACCCGCTGCGCCGCCCGCTGAACCTGATCACAAAGCAGGCGCCGTCGGGGCTGGCCGAAGCATTCATCGCCCTGGCCCGGTCGGATCGTGTACATGACCTTGTGCGAGACCTCTACTTTGTCCCCATCGACGATTGACCGTGTCACGGTGTGGAGCCTACGAGCGGTCGCGGCGGCGGCGGCTTCACTGGTGGTGATCATCGTGGGGTTGTTGGTGATCGAATCCGCTACGGCGCTGAGGGATGTCGCTGGGCGGTTGGTCAGCGACCCGTCGTGGCACCCCGCGCCGCGGGCTAGCCAAGGGGCTTTCGGGATCATGCCGATGGTGTGGGGGACGCTGGCGGTGACGGTCGGCGCCTGTGCGCTGGCGGCTCCGGCGGGTGTGGCGTCTGGGGTGTTCTGCCGCTTCTACGCGGGGCGACGCCTAGCCGCAGGGTACCGGGGGCTGATCGGGCTTTTAGCGGGGATCCCGTCGGTGGTGTACGGGTTCTGGGGGCTGGTGGTGGTCGCGCCGCTGATCGCAGAGTTCCAGCCCCCGGGGGCGGGTTTGGCGACCGGGGTGCTGGTGGTGGGTTTGATGATCACGCCTACGATCGCTCTGGTGGCAGACGCGGCATTGGGGGCGGTGCCCGTTGAATATGTGCAAGGCGCCGCGGCGCTGGGGATGGGACGAGGCACGATCGTGGGGGCGGTGGCGATCCCCGCCGCGGCGCATGGGCTGGTGACCGGGGTTGTCCTGGGCGCGGCCAGGGCGATCGGTGAAACCATGGCGGTGTTGATGGTTTGTGGGAACATCGTTCGTACCCCGACCGGGCTGTTCGACCCGGTACGGACGCTCACCGCCAATATCGCGTTGGAGATGGGTTATGCGCTGGGGGATCATCGATCGGCGTTGTTCGTCTCGGGGCTGATCTTGATGGCGATGGTGTGTGTGATGTTCGGGGGGGTCGAGTTGGGCCGGCGAGTGTCCGCGGTGTACAAACGCGGATGATGCCGTACGCCGGGGTTATCTAGCTGCGGACAGGCTGCCCGCAGCTGAGGCCTAGGATCAATGCCCATGAGTTGTCTAACGATGCACCTTCCGACGCGCGGCCCCGGCGACCGATTAGTGGCGGGGGCCGTGTGGGGTGTCGCGTTGGTGATCACCGCGTTTTTCTCGTGGATTGTGATCGATTTACTGGTCCATGGTCTTGGTGGCCTTAGCTGGGGGTTCATGATCGAATCACCGCAGCGGGCGGGCCGCGGTGGGGGGGTGGGATCGGTGATCGTGTCGAGTTTTTTGGTCCTGGGGGTGTGTTTGGGGGTGGCGGTGCCGGCGGGGGTGGCCACGGCGGTGTTCCTGGCCGAATTTACGCGGCGAGGCCGATGGTTCGGCGCGGTGATCGGCGCAAGCCTAGACGTGTTGGCCGCGGTGCCGTCGATCGTATTCGGTCTTTTCGGTAACGCTTTTTTTGTCGTGTGGTTAGGGTTGGGGTACTCGGTCTTGTCGGGCGGGCTGACTTTGGCGTGCATGGTTTTGCCGATCCTGATTCGGTCCACCGAAGCGGGGTTACGAGCCGTGCCGGATGATTACCGGCGGGCAGCGGCGGCGTTAGGGTTAAGCCGGACGCGGTCGGTGGCGTCGATCCTGCTGCCGGCGGCAATCCCCGGGGTCGCGGTCGGGCTGGTGCTGGGGATCGGCAGGACGTTAGCGGAGACCGCGGCATTGCTATTCACCAGCGGGTACGTGGACCGGATGCCGCAATCCCTGCTGGACTCGGGCCGGACACTATCAGTCCATATCTATGACTTGGCGATGAACGTGCCGGGTGGAGAGCCCAAGGCGTACACGACCGCGGTGGTGCTGGTGGCGCTTCTCTTGGTGATCAACGCGGCGGCGGTGTGGACGGCGGGGCGAATGGGCAGCCGGATTATACAGGCATGACGAGATTGATCCCTATACCTCGACCCGATCGCCGGCAAGACGCCAAGCCCGTGAAGGTGTTAGCGGTGGAGTGTCCGTGGGACAACGGTCAGAGCCGTCAGGGACCGGCCGCTGATCGCCTGGTGGCGGAGAAAGTGATCAAAACTGAATCACTGAGCGTTGCTTATCGCGGGATGTGTGCGTTAAACCGTGTGTCGTTTGATGCCATCCGTGGGCGGATCACCGCGGTGGTGGGGCCTTCGGGTTGCGGCAAGAGCAGTTTCCTATCGACGCTTAATCGTCTGACGGATCTGATCCCGGGCTGTGTGGTGACGGGGCGGGTGACGCTCGACGGACAGGACATCCACGACGCGGGGGCGGACGTGATCGGGCTGCGGCGGCGGGTGGGGATGATCTTCCAGAAGCCCAACCCATTCCCGCTGTCGATCCGCCGTAATCTCGAGCTGCCGCTTAAGGAGCACGGGGTACGGGGCAGAACGGTGCGGGCGACCATCGTTGAGAAAGCCCTGCATGACGTGGGGCTGTGGGCGGAGGTGCGCGACCGACTGGATCGCCCGGCGTTGATGCTATCGGGGGGTCAGCAGCAGCGGTTGTGCATCGCCCGGGCGCTGGCGCTGGAGCCGGAGGTGGTGTTATTCGACGAGCCATGCAGTTCCTTGGACCCGATCTCTAGCGGGGTGGTCGAGGATCTGATCCACAGCCTGCGGGGCCGGGTAACAGTGGTGATCGTCACACACAACCTGGCTCAGGCGAAGCGGATCGCCGATGACGTGGCGGTGTTCTGGGTTAAGGATGGCAGTGGGCGGCTGATCGAGGCGGGTCCCGCCAAACAGGTCTTCTACCACCCCAGCGACCCGATTACCAGCGCATATCTAGCTGGGGCGAGGGGCTGACCTGAGGGGGGTGCGTCCCACGATCCGTTTGGAGACGGGCTTGGAGACAGGCGGGGTTCGTCTATCACGATAGCTCGTGGTCGGTCACCGCCTTGGTAGGCCGGGCCGTCGGCTGCGTGACGATTGGGGTCGTTGGTCGCTGGCCCGGCCGTTGCGGTCACGTTCGGTCTGGGTTCCGGTTCGTGGCGGGGCGTGTGCCGTATCGCGTGCTGCCGAGCGGTCACGGAGCTGGGCGAGGTTCACCACCGGCACCCAGCCGTCGATGCGCAGCGGTATCCCCCCTTGGCCTTGACGCATAAACGAGCTCGTATCACGGGCGAATTGCGCGGCGCAACCCGGGTCGAGCTTTATGTAACTTCGCAACAGCGAGACCGGGAAGCTGGCCAGACTCCCGGACAGGTCCAGTTCGGGGGGTAGCGTCGCGGCGCTGGTGAGGATCTGGCTATTGGAGTTCAAGAAGATCGCGTTGGGGTCGATGAACACCTCGACTGGTTCGCCTTCGGACAGGCCGTTGATGACGCTGTTGCGCAAGATCACGAACTGGGGGTCGATCTCGATTTTGGCCCCGTTCTCACCGGCCTGGGCGGTGAGGGTGCTGTCGACGAGCTGGACACGACGGGGAGCGGTGAGTTTGATGTTCCCGCCATTCCCACCGGCTTCGGCACTGATGGTGGAGTCATTGAAGAGGTCGATCGTGGTTCCCGCGGTGACGGCGATGTCTCCGCCGGTGAAGTTTTCTGAAGCGGTCGTGACGGATCCTCCATCGCGGAGGACGATATCGCCTAAGGAGGTGACCGTCACCTTGCCGGCCTGCCCGGTCAGGTTTTGGCTGCTGGCCGTTACGGTTGCCTCGTCCCTGATCATGATCTGCTCCGCGGTTACCTGCACAATATTGCCGGGGCCCTGCGAGAAAGATCTGCTGGAGATAAACCCCCGGTCAGCGATCTCGAGCGTTTTAGCTGACACATAGACCTGCCCTGCGGTGCCTTGCGTCGGCATATCGTCGACCACGCTGGCGGTACTCGAATCGATCCCGGCGCTGGCAAAGAGAGGGTCGATTCCCTGAGTCAGTGGAGCATTGAGTACATCGATATTAAACCCCGACACCCGAAGATCTTCGGCCACGACGTCGATGTCGCCGGCTTGACCGTTACCGAAGGTCCTCGCCAAGAGCTTGCCCCCGTCGAGCAGATGGATAGTTTGAGCTTCCACGTGCAAATCCCCGGCGCTCGACGCTGTCTGGCTCGACAACGCTTCGGCGGCGATCTGCGATGGGAGCAAACCCGATCCGCCCGTGTTAAAGGCAATCTCGCCGTGACTGAACCCGGCGACGGTGACCGTCTTTGCGGTGACGGTCACATCTCCCCCATCGCCGGACGCGTTCGCGTTGCTGCTAATCGACCCCCCGTCAAGTAATTCCAGAACGTCGACATCTAAGGTGATGTCACCGCCTTGTCCTGATCCGTTCGAACTCGCCGAGGCGACCCCGAAGTTCTGGATCCGTAAACTATCTGCCGTTACGGTTACGTCTCCGCCCGATCCGCCGGCTGGCCCCGAGGTCGAGAACAGACCCCCTATTTCATCGGTTGAGCCGATGGTTTCCAGGCCCGTAATGGCGATATGGGGGGCGGTGACGTCTAAGGTGCCTGCACTGCCGCCCTGTCCACCGGGTGCTCCGGTACCATTAAAGAAGGCGCTTGCGGCTATAAAGGAAGGGCCCAAGACCACGAGGTTGCCTGTTTCGACGAAGATCGTCACATTCCCGGCATCGGCGGCGCTAAAAGTCGACGCGTCGATCATCGCTCCGTTGTCTAGTTGGAGCAGGTTCTGTGCGGTCACACGAACATCCCCGCCCCGAGCCGCGCCGGCAAACGCTCGGGCGAAGACCCCTGTCGGGAACGATCCGTCCATCACGATGCTGTCCGCGGTGACGTCTACGTTACCGGCCAAGCCCGACCCAAAGGTGCTGCTAAATAGAAATGCTTGATCGATAATTGAAAGTTCGCTGACGTCAAGGATGATGTCACCGCCGTTGCCGATCCCGGACGAAGCGGTCTGAACGCGGCCTCCGCTTTGGAGAGTAAGTTCGTTAGCGGTAATGCTGATCGTGCCCGCGTTGCCGCTGCCGGATTCACCGCTGACGGACGAGAAGAAACCAGAGCCGAAACCGTCCGCGTCCACATCCGAGATCAAGATTCTGTCTGCGGTGACGTTAATATCACCGGCGTCCCGTGCTCCATCGCTGATACTGGCATTGATCTGAGCCACATCCAGCAGCTCGATGGTCTCGACATCCATTGTGATATTTCCCGCTGCACCGGCGCCTTGAGATTGGCTAAAGACCCCTGCCCCTCGTCCCACAAAACGCTTAGCGGTAATGACGATATCCCCCGCATCACCCGGGCTGACCGGCAGGTCACCGGAACTGCCTGAAAAGGTTCCGATAAACGCGTTCCCCGATCCTTGGACGAGTTCGATGTCGTCGGCTTGGATCGTCAAGTTGCCCGCTTTTCCACCACCTAGACTGGCGCTTTGGATAAAGCCATCGTCCAAAATGAGCTGCCCGGTTATGATTTCAACATCCCCCGCTGGGCCTAGAGAAAACGCTCGAGAACCGATGTTCGCGTCGATAAAGTTATCGAGCGGGCCGTTGATCACCGTGACGCTACCTTCGGCGATGATCCGGATGCCTCCTGCCCGCCCCAGGCCGGATTCACCACGACGACTCGACGAGGACGCGATTTCACCCTCATCTACGGTCAGATCACCGGTCAGATGGATATCGACGCCCAGACCAGGGTGATCGGCGTCGCCATCGGTCCTGGATGTGCTGGTAGAACCCTTCAGGACCAGGTGGCCCGCCCGTACGAAAACCGTCCCACCCGGCTGACCAGCGGTGACGATTTCTGAATGGTCTAATACCTCGACGCTGTTGAGTTGTTCGAACGCGTCAAGGTCTATACTCGGAACGTGCGGGTCGGCATCGAAATCCACTTCACCTGGCGACGCGACGCTCACCAGGTTCACCCGGCCGCTGGGCGCGGTCAGGTCCCCATCGTTCATCTCAATATCACCACTCACGATGGAGATCGACTCCCCTACACCAACTCCGAGGTCACTTTCGTTGATCACCACGGCGGAGGGGGGCGAGGGGTCACCTTGGGGGTTCTGTGGGGGCAGAAACCCAAACGCGCTGGGCGCTGCTGTGGTCAACAGGGCGTCCGTCCCCGGGTTTGGGGTGGCGACAAACACCTGCCCGTCGGCCATACGCAGTTCGTTAGCGGTTGTAACGACGAATGACCCGCCGATATCCAGCGTCGCGCCGGGACCGAATACGACACCGTTGGGGTTCATCAGGTAGAAATCCGCGTTGGGTATCCCCGAGGTCCGCAGCAACCCGGCGATATTCGATGGCGAGGAGCCTGAAACACGGGCGAACACGTTCGCGACTGCTGCGGGATCAATCCCGGCGGGGCCTGTGAACGTGGCGGTTTCGCCGCTGTTGACGTTGAATTGTGAAAAACTATGGAACACGTTGCAGGTGGCGTTGGCATCGTTGCAGACCGTTTGGCCCAGATCGGCACCGATCTGAAGGTCGGGCCCCGTCAAGGTCGTGGGTCCGGCCGTGCCTAGCGACCCGTCGGTCACGATCTGGGCCAGGGTAGATGCCGGTAAGCACACCAACGAGCATATCCACAAGATCGCCACCAGCTTCGGACGTATGAGGATTCTAGAGGCCATTGATTCCCTCTCCCTTAAAGTAAATATTTTTTATAATTTGGGCTGGCAGGCTCCGCCCAACGCATCGGTGCGACTCCTAGTGGCCGCTTATTTGTCTATGAAGTCATACGAAATTTTTTTGATGCGTTCGCGTCTTCTAATATCACCCCAAACCATGTTGAGAGGATACCTGTATGCCAAGATCTCTCAAGTGGACTGGGGCCGCGGTGGGTTGAATCATTAAAGACGACGGATTCTTAGCTGGGGGCCCTTCGCTTTCCGATCATGACGGGCGCTAAACGCCGTCTTTTTTATACGGACGATGTGATCTTCAACCCAGCTTAGCTGTGATCTGCTCGACGAGTTGAGCGGCGACCGCGGTGTCGAGCTTGTCGGCAAGCCAGCGGTAGCCCAGGCCGTCGCCGTCTTGGCGGGGGATGATGTGGAAGTGGACGTGGCCGACCTCTTGCCCGGCGACGACCCCGTTGTTCTGTAGGACGTTCCAGCCGGGGGCACCGGTTGTTTCGATTACGGCCCGGCCTAGCCTCGGTAACACCGACGCGCACGCCCCGGCGACCGCAGGGGGGACCTCGTCTAGCGTTGGGTAGTGCGTCTTGGGGATCACCAGGCAGTGCCCGCGTGACAGCGGGCCGATATCGAGGAACGACAAGACCGTGTCGTCTTCGTAGAGCTTGTGGCAGGGGATCACCCCTTCGACGATTTTGCAGAAGATACAGTCGGACATACGCACCTCTCGGTTCTTAGGTTGCCACGCCCACACGGAGGCAAGTCTTGGCCAGTGGGCAGTTATCGCAATCGGGCTTGCGGGCTGAGCACACCGCCCGGCCGTGGTGGATCAGCAGGTGGGCGAGCATGGTCCAGGTGTCTCTAGGGAATAATTCCATGAGATCGGCTTCGATCTTTTTCGGGTCTTTGTGTGGGGTGAGCCCGATCCGCTGGCTGAGGCGGGAGACGTGGGTATCGACTACCACGCCCTCATTTTTCTCGAATACGTTGCCCAGGACCACGTTGGCGGTCTTGCGGGCAACGCCGGGCAGGTTGGTCAGCTCGTCCATCGAGTCGGGGACTTGGCCCCCGTGTTCTTCGGCGATGATCTCACTGGCCTTGCGTATCGCCTTGGCCTTGTTGCGGTAGAACCCGGTGGTGCGCACCGCTTCTTCAATCTCCTCTAGCGGGGCTTGCGCTAGTGATCGCGGATCAGGATAAGCTTTGAATAGGTCGGGGGTGACCATATTGACCCGCTTGTCGGTGCACTGGGCCGAGAGGATCGTCGCGACCAATAGCTCGTACGCGTTGCGGTGATCCAGGGCGCAGCGGGCGTCGGGGTATTCCTTGAGCAGTTTTTTGTAGACCTGACGGGCGAACCGCTTGAGATCGGCGGCGGGCGTGGCGGCTGAAGCCTTGCCGGATTTTTTGACTTGGCTTGGCTTGGCCTTAGGGGGTTTCTTTTTAGTTGTTTTGTTAGTCGTCTTCTTCATGCCTGGGACTCACTTTTTACACCCACGAGAGATCTGAAGCAGAGCGTTACCCTTACGATTACTTCTGCCACGACCAGTCGGTGTCCTTGTCTCGGTTGAACGCCCCGGCAGCCTGGTGGATGCATTCCTCACAGATCACCGCCTGGGGCCGAAGCGGGCTTTGCCACCGAGGCAGAGACGGGGGCAAGCCTTCCCTGATGCACAGGGTACACGCGTACGGCTGCGACCCCGTCGCCATCTCGACCAACGCGGTCTTGAGGCAGTTGAGGCACAACACCGATCCGCGGTGGCCCTCGATCATGGGCTTGACCTCGTCCCAGTCGCTGCCGCAGAAGTCGCAGCTGATGACGACCATCCCGTCTTCGGTTCTCTGCATGATCGTGGGTTCCAGGCCCATGGGTTATGAACCCTTAGCCCCCCCGTGAATCACGGGAGGCTAAAGGCCGTGTGGGTGATGCCCGTTATTCATACCCGATGATACGCACCGGTAGGATAAAGGGGCGCCCCAGTTCTTCCAAGAGCGGGCCGGAGGCTTTCCATTTGTACATGCTAGCCACGAGCGGGCCGTCAACATCGGGGTAACCGGTCGAGGCGGTCAGTTCCACTTCGATCACCGCTCCGTCGGGGTCGAATGTGATCCTGGCCGAGGCGTTCTTCGGTAAGGCGCTAAGCTGGGTGGCCACGCTCAAGACCGGTCGGGCGGGTTTGATCTCGATCCCCCTGCCGGTGATGACCGATCCCAGCTGCACGTCGAGCGGGTCGCCGGAAAGCTGAGCGGGATCGCTGTCTTTGTCTGATCGCGTCGGGGCCGCGGATAGATCCGGCTTCGCCTGCGGTTGAGTCGAGGGCGTGGGGACAGCGGGTGAGTCGGCAGCGGGGGTGGGGGGCGTGGGGGGTGAATCAAGAACATGGTCCACGCTCTCGGGTGCAACCGGCGCTGAAATTGGAGAGGTCGCGGGTTCGATCGCCCGGGCTGGAGACGACGAGACCGGCGTGACCGTGTCGAGCGGTGGGGTGACTGCTGGACGGGGCGGCTGGGCTAAGGCCGTCTCCACGTTGGCTATAGGCTGTGGCGGGGACGGGTCATCGGGGCCAGGCGTCGATTCCTTGACCGCTTCGTTGTGAACGGCAGGCACGGGCGTGGGCCGAGGTTGAGGCGTTGGTGTTTGGGATGAGGCTGAGGGCGCGGGGTTGGCTTCTCGTCGCAGAGGCGATTCGACGACCGGGTCGACCTCTTGCTGGACCGCGGGTTGCTCGGTCTCACTTTTGGGAGCGATCAGCTTGCGGAAATCGTCGTGAGAGATCCACGCCACGGTCGACACGTCGTTCACGTCTGCTCCCGCCTTCAACGGCGGATCCAACAGGGGCCGGTGCGCCGCAGCCAGGGACGGATCCTCAGGCCGATTGGGGTGAGAGGTTGAGGTCAACCAATCTATCCCTTGGGGCACGAGCCAGAGATGGGCCGCGATTGATAGCCCCGCCGCGATCACGAGGGGCAGATCGCTGGACACGGCGCTGGGTTGGAAACGGGTCGGCATGGGCGCTCATCCATGATATACGCCTCCCGGATGAACATACGACAGGGTTCGTGTCCAAGGCAAGAAAACATTCGGCGTCAACGACACCCGAGGCGGTACTTTGATACGCGATGAGTCTATCCCCGCCGTGTATAAATCGTGTGCGACGGGTACGAAAAGACCATGTCGGTGAAAGACACGTGGCGCGATCCTATACCGGATAAATCAGGGCGTCCGGCTTAGAACGGCGAGATCGGTCCGCCGCCCCGGGCCAGGTCGTGGAAACGTGTGGACGCCTCGTGGAACTGTAGCTTCACCGAGCCGGTGGGGCCGTTGCGCTGCTTGACGATGATCACCTCGGCGGTGTGGTTTTCTTCATATTCCTCATCCCCGTGGTGGTAATAGTCTTCTCGGTGGAGCATCATGATCACATCGGCGTCTTGTTCGATCGACCCCGACTCGCGCAGGTCACTCATCCTCGGCTTGTGGCCTTCGCGGCTTTCGGGCGAGCGGTTGAGCTGGCTTAGGCACACCACCGGGACGTTGAGCTCCCTGGCCAGAGCTTTGACCTCGCGTGAAATGGTCGACACCTCCTGCTGGCGGGATTCGACCCCGGGGTGGGTCATGAGCTGAAGGTAATCAATGAACACGGCTTTGATCTCGTGACGGGCGGCGAGGCGTCGCGCCTTAGCGCGGAGGATCAGCGGGGTGAGGCCGGGGGTGTCGTCGATGTACATCGGGGTTTCGTTGAGGGCTCCGGCGGTCATGGCCAGCTTCTCGAAATCGTCTTGGCTGAGCATATTCCGCCGCAGCCGGTGGGAGTCGACCCCGCTTCGGGCGCACAACAGGCGCTGGGCCAGCTGCTGTTTGCTCATCTCCAGAGAGAAGAACGCCACGGGCTGGCCGGTGTTGGCCGCGACGTGCTCGGCGATGTTCAACGCCAGGGCGGTTTTGCCCATCGACGGGCGCGCGGCGATGATGATCATGTCCCCGTTCTGGATCCCGCTGGTCATTTCGTTGAGGTCGACAAACCCGGTGTCGAGCCCGGTGATGGTACGACCCTCGTGGGCTTGGAGGCGTTCGTAGGTCTCTTGGAGCAGGGTTTTCAACTCGGTAGCTTCGACCCCGACGCGGGACTCGGCCAGCTGGAAGATCGCCTGCTCAGCTTCATCTAAAAGATCTTCGACCGGCTGGGCGGTATGGTAAGCGGTCGAGAGGATCCACCCGGCCGCGTCGATGAGCTGACGCAACAGGGCTTTTTCACGGACGATCTTCGCGTAGTGCGGGGCGCTGACCGCAGACGGCACCGACTCGGCGAGCATCAGCAGGTACGCCACGCCGCCGACTTCTTCGAGCTGGCTCATGTCCGCGAGCTTCTGCTTGAGCTGGGGCATCTCGATCCGCTCGTTGCGGTCGTACATGTCCACGAGGACTTGGTACACCGTCCCATGCTTGGGCAGGTAAAAATCGCTGGGGCTTTGGATGAGCTGGACGACCTCCCCGATCACACGGGTGTCGAGGATCATTGCCCCCAGCAGGGCGCACTCGTTTTCGATCGCGCAGGGCGGCTCTTTCCCGAAGAGCTTGGAGAGGTCTTGATGGGCGGCCTCTTGGGACCGACCGGTGTCTTTGAGCTTGCGGCGAGGGGATTGGAGGGTGCTCATCGAAGTCGTGCTTTGGATAGACACATCCGCGATTCCATTTCTAGATGCGGCAAAGAGTGTTTCTCATCTTACAAGCGGATACCACACAGCGATTCAGACCCGACAGGTCATAGTATCGTACAACACTTCGCGGTGGACACGCCATCACAGGCGGTAGCAGCGCGGTCACCAATTGATCGGAGGCGAGACATTTAGGCCGTGGAAAAACTGTCTATAAAATCGTCGGAGGTTTCCTCAGGGTTATGATGCTCCCCCCTCATCCCGTAGTCGCCCAGGTATGATGAGGTTATGATTCTGCCTCCCCACAGCCGACCGCTCGACTGGCCTTTCGACCCGCTCGAGGCGCTGCGACGCTGGCCGGCGGATCGACGCGTCGTTTTGCTGCATTCGGGCCGGCTGCACCCACGGTGGGCGCGGTGGTCAGTCCTGGCCCAGCCGGCGGGCACGTATCGGTTCGAGGCAGATCTCGACGGTAGGAGCGTATCGCCCCGCGGGCTGTCTTCTCCCATGACACCCAGCGGTCGCAGCCGGTGGATCGGGCCGGCGGACCGGTGCATGATTGATCGTTTTAGCCACGACCCATTCCAGGACCTCCACGCGTTGGTTCATCGTAGTGACGGGCTATGGATCGGGTATCTCGGGTATGACCTAGGTCGGTGGGCCGAGCCAGCGGCTTATCGGCAGGGGCTCCACACCGCCGATGCTATACGGGGATCGGGTTGGCCGGTCATCGAGTTGGCCTATTGCCCAGGGTACTTGGTGTATGACGGGTTGGAGCGGCGGTGGTGGGCGTGCGGGGCGTTGCCGGTTTGGGGGCTTGACCTTGGTGACCTCGAACCTCGCTTCGAACCGGTCGTTACCGGCCCGCTACGCGAAACCTGGGGCCGGGCTGACTACGAATCCGCAGCCCAAACGGTCAAGGAACACATCGCGCGCGGGGACGTGTTTCAGGTTAACCTCGCCCACCGACTGATGGCCTCTTGGTCCAACCCAAGCCGGCGGTCGAGCCGAGCCGTGTACCACCCATTGGCGACGGGCTGGCCCGCGTGGTACGGGGCGTACCTGGAGCTGGCCCCGGAGCGGGGTCACGATGAACCCGTCGATCCGGCGGGACGTCCGGCCCGCGCGATCGCCTCGGGTTCTCCGGAGTTGTTCTTGCAGGTTCGGGGGCGCGACGTGGTGACCCGCCCGATCAAGGGGACGCGTCCCGCGGCTGTGGGCGCGGACCAGCTGCGGGCCAGTGAGAAGGACGCCGCTGAGCTGAACATGATCGTCGACGTTTTACGCAACGACCTAGGTCGGGTGTGCGCGTACGGGTCGGTGCGCGTGCCCCGTCACCGCCAGATCGAATCGCACCCCACGGTCCACCACGGGGTGGCGACGATCCAGGGTCAGCTCCATCCCTCTAAGGACATCGTAGATCTGTTAAGGGCGACGCTGCCCGGCGGGTCGATCACCGGGGCCCCGAAGGTGAGGGCGATGCAGATCATCGAGGGCCTCGAACCGGTGCTGCGTGGCCCGTATTGCGGGTGCATCGGGTACCTGTCGCGTCGGCAGACGTCTCTCAACGTTGCGATCCGCACCCTGCTGCTCGACCCCGGTGACGGGGAGAGGGGGCAGATCGATTTTTCGGTCGGCAGCGGGATCGTGGCGGATTCCGACCCGAGTAGCGAATACCTCGAGACCCTCGACAAGGCCGCGGCGATGATCGGCGCCTTGGCAGCGACGAGCGGTTCCAGCGCTACTGAGGCGAAGAAGCCTACGAAACGGGACCTATCACTGGCGGCTGGCCCATCGATCCCGTGAGGCAGGATGCAGGCTTCATCCTTATCACGACGCCAGCAGAAGTCTCCCTTCAACGAATACAGTGTTTGTTTCGTTAGAGCGTTTCCCGATGTCATATACGACATAAGGTGATCTGGTTAATCGAAAGAACCCGCTGCCTCACGGTCACGGCTGGCCGGGAACGTCATACGCCATTTCAGGAAACGCTCTAAACCCCCGTCATGGACGGGAGGGGGGTACAAGTTCGTGTCGTCAAGATGTGGCGCGGCCCGCCATGCGCCCTTTAGCCTTCGGGCTGATCAGGATCAGGCGACGAGGCTTTCTCTGCCGAGCCCTTCTTCAGCCCCCCGGCCAGGTCGACCCCGAGCTTCGGCTCGGCGAGGGTCCCGGTGACGGTGTACTTGACCAGGGTGTCGGTCACGGCACCGAGCACATCGCCGATAACGCCCAGGTTTTCTTGCAACAGCTCCAGTGGCCCGGCGTTGAATCGCAGGTCCAGGCGGGAATCGAAATACACCACCCCGTCGCCGCGGTATGCGTACCCGGTTTGCTTGCCCTTGATCGAAGAGAACACCACCCGGTCGCCCTTAAACGTAAATACCAGCTCGGCTTCATGGTCGCCTTTCTCGTCGTCGAGCTTGACTTTCCCGTCGGTGGCGACGTCCGCCGCGTCGCGGACCACGTCGGCTACAACCGGCAGGTTCATGACCCGGCCCTTGGTGATGCTCAACGTCCCTTGGCCGGCGGCTTGGGTGAGTAGTTCGGGCGCAGGCGCTGAAATGTTCATCGAGGTCGAGACGCGCCCCTGGAATTTCGGCGGACCGGACGGGTTATCGGCACGGGCGCGTAGCAGCTGCGCGATGCTTAGGTCCTGGGCGGATAGGTTCAAGTCCATGTGATAAGGCGGGTCGAGTTCCAGTGGCCCGGCAGCGGACACCTGGCCATCGAGTGTCCGCGCTTCGAGCTTCTCGACGACCAGCTTCCGGTCGCGTACCAGCGGCACCACGGACAGCTTCTCGATCGGCAACCGGTACTCATCGACCGACACGTTTAGATCACTGGCTTCAACCCACACCGCCACATCGCTAGACCGCCAATCCAGCAGCGGGCATCGACTCGATCCTGTTACCGTCGCCCGGCCGGTCACCTCATGCTTTGTGAGGATCTCCTGGAGCTGAGGCGGCAGGAACCGGTCCTCGTCCCGCCCCAGCGCCAGCTCGAGGTAGATCTCGCTTAAGTTGAGCACAAGCTGGTCAAGGTCGAAGGTCCCGTTTAACTTGACTTCACACACCGGCGGTCGCTTAAGCCACAGCGCGACATTAAACAGCCCCGAGGTGTTGCGCCTCAGGTTCAGCCCGGTATCGATCGCGTCAATGTGAAGCACCTTGCGGCGGTGTGGGGTCGTATCTTCCTCAGAGCCGACGCCAGCGGTGGGGGAGGGCTCGGGGGTGCGGGGGTCGTAAATGACCTGCCCATTTCGTAACTGCACCAACTGGACCAACAGGACATCATTGAGCCCGATTTGGGTGGCAGGGGCCTTCGGGGCGGCGTCTTGCTTGACCAGGTCGGAAAACCCCACGAAGGCATGGGGCTGGTCGGGGATCGCGATCAGCCGGAGGGTCGGACCGTCCATCACGAGCCGTTCAATACGGATCGGCTCACCCACGACCGGGATCTCGGTAAGCTCTAGTGTCAGGGACCCGGCCGAGAGGATATCGACCTGCTGACCCGGCCCGGGCGGGTCGTGTGAGGCTGGCGGCGGGTGGGGGTCGGTGGCTGTGAGCCTTGGGTTGTAGAGCACGACGGTACGCGGGTACTGGTAATCGAGCGCGTCGAACCGCAGCTTCGGGTTGAGGTAGGCGCTGACCACGTCCGTGAGCTGGGCCCCGACCCAGTGCTCGACCGCGGTGGTGCCCTTGGCGCCTAAATAGGCGACCACCGCGATCACCCCCCCGATTACGAGTGCCATCAGCCCCAACCCGCAGCTCAACAGGGCCACCCGGTGCCGCTTCAACCAATGGGTAGATCGCGATCCCGCGCCGCAGCGATCGTTGGGATGAGACTCAGAGGGTTCTTTGTCGTGGCTCAATAGACCGATCTCGGATGAAAATACGGCATGACTCGTGTACGCGGCCAGGCAATTTTCGGGGTCCAGTACATCACCGTCGCGGTGTTTTCATACGCGATGCGTATACCTTAGTGTAGGCGAAGGGGGGCGCTTTCTGAAAGTACAGGTAGCCCCACCGCCGCACGTCGAACCCAGAAATCGCAGATCGATGCGCCCCTGCGTCTTAGGACATTTGACCGCGGTCTGGGGCTGACCAGGCCATGATGGATCGAAGAAGCTGAAAAGATGCTTTTCATGACGCCGGCGAACCATTCGGTTCCACGGACCCGTCGAGTGGCTGCCAAGCGTCAGGCGCAACGATCGCTTCTTCGAGGCGTTGGAGGTATTGATCACGGGAGATCTCCACCACTCCGAACTGTTCGAGATGCGGGTTGGTGAACTGAACGTCGAGCAGGTGGTACCCACAGCGGCGTAGGTGGGCCACGAGGTAGACCAGGCACACCTTCGACGCATCGGTCACCCGGCTAAACATCGATTCGCCAAAGAACGCCTTACCCAAAGCCACGCCGTACAGCCCCCCAGCCAGGGTCGGCTGGTGGGCCGGTCGAGGAGATAATCCGTCGTTCGCCTCGCCGCAGCCCGTGCCGGTCCATGCCTCGAGCGAGTGGGCCAAACCCAGCCGGTGCAGACGCGTATACGCGACGATGATCTCGTCACTGATCCAGGTATCTCGTTCCGGGCCGCGCGCCTGGGCGCAGCTTCGGATGACACTCTCAAACGCGACATTGCTGGTCACTTGGAAGGTTCCTTGTCGCGTTCTGCGTTGGAGGCTTTTGGATGCGTGAAAGCCGTCGAGCGGCAGGACCGCCCTCGGGTCGGGGCTGACCCACTCGACCGGTCCATGCCGGTGCCGGGCCATGGGAAACGCCCCCCGGCGATAAGCCCAAATCAGTTGTTGCACGGTTACCGCCACGAGGGTTTTCTATCGTTGGGTCTGGTCATCGTCAGTCTATCCGCATCGTGTATCCAAGTCCTACGTCGGTAAACTCTCTTATCGCGGACGCGCGTACACGAATCATCCCGTATTTTCATTTGGGATGGGTATACAATCCACCCTATCGAAAACGATGGACTGTCACCATGACCTTGACCGCTCCCCCGCCATGTCCGTCTCGACCGTTGAACGCCCACAAGGGCACGTTCGGCACGGTCATCGTGGTCGGGGGGTGCAAGACGATGATCGGGGCCCCGGCGTTGTGCGCCTCGGCGTCGTTACGCGCGGGGGCGGGGTTGGTCAAGGTGGCGGTCGCAGAGGATATCCTAAAGGCGGTCTTGACCCTCGAACCGTGCGCAACGGGGATTGTTCTTGGTCGGGACATGGACGACAACGACCGCGTCCTTCAAGAAGTCGATCCGTCACAAAAAGCAATACTAGCTATGGGGCCGGGACTGGGGCAATCCCCTTGGGCGGGTCAACTGGTCGCGAGGTTGGTCCCCAGCCCCCGCGGATTGGTGCTCGACGCGGATGGGCTTAACTTGCTGGCTCAACGAGCCCATCAAGAAAGCCTTTGGGGCGTCGAGCCCAACACGAGAACCAATAAAACCCCGGTGGTCCCGACGCAAAACATGCCCACCGAGCCTCTGCAAAGAACTTCGGGGGTGGTGATGACCCCTCATCCGGGCGAGTTCAAGCGGCTAGCGGATCCGTTCGGGATCACCGCCGACCCGATCGACCCGGCCTCGAGGCCGCAGGCGGCAGAGGCTTTGGCAAAAGCTTACCAGGCCGTCGTGGTGCTCAAAGGCCGCCGCAGCCTCGTCAGTGACGGCAAAAGCCTATACGAAAACACCACCGGCAACCCCGCGTTAGCGACCCCAGGCAGTGGCGATGTCTTGACCGGGACCATCGCGGCTTTCATGGCTGGCGGGATGAGCGGGTTCGACGCCGCGGCCCTGGGTGTTTACCTGCACGGCTTGGCAGCGGACCTCTGGGCCCGGCGCTACGGGCCATCCGGGATGACGGCCAGTGACCTGGTCCGCTTATTACCCGAGGCGATCAACCAACACCGTGCCGCAGGACCCTCGTCATAACGCACCGCCCTGGCCCATCGAGCAGGGCATCAATGGCGTTGGCCCAGGGATCAAATCTAACCATTACTACCGGCACAGCCGCTGGTAGCGGGAAGGTTCCTCATCCCATATCGACCCCGGAAGAGATCGCGGCACGGTTTCATCCAGTATGGGTAGATGTTGGTATCCCATCGATCGCCCGGTAAGTTGTACAGGTGCAGGATCCCGGATGGTCCGTGATCCGTTGATCCCCAACGACGTAGAGACCCAAGAGACGTAGAGACCCAAGACATGACCCACCCGATCCGACGCATCGGCGTGCTCACCGGCGGCGGCGACTGCCCCGGCCTCAACGCCGTGATCCGGGCCGTGACCAAGACCGCCCTGTTCCGGTACCACCTGGAAGTCTTCGGGATCGAGGACGGGTTCCAGGGCCTGATCCAGAACCGCCTCCACCCCCTGACCGAACACGACGTGAGCAACATCCTCACCCTCGGTGGCACGATCCTGGGCACCAACAACCGCTGCGACCCCAAACGCTACCCCGTCAAGACCGACGGGCAGACCGAGATGCGCGACGTCTCCGACCGGGTCCTGGAGCACATCGAGCACCGCCACATCGACGCCCTGATCGTCATCGGTGGCGACGGGACCATGGCCGTGGCCTCGCACTTCACCCGCCTGGGCGTCAACTGCATCGGCGTGCCCAAGACCATCGACAACGACCTCGAGGGCTCCGACGTCACCTTTGGGTTCGCCACCGCCCGGTACGTGGCGACCATGGCCCTGGACCGGATCCACACCACCGCCGCCAGCCACCACCGCGCCATGCTCGTGGAGGTCATGGGTCGCAACGCCGGCTGGATCGCCCTGCACGCGGGCATCGCCTCCGGGGCTGACATCATCCTTCTGCCTGAGATCCCGTTCGACCTCGATAAGATCTGCGCCAAAGTCACCGATCGGTCACGAGAGGGCAAGCGATTCAGCCTCCTGTGCGTGTCCGAAGGGGCCAGGCCCGTCGACGGCGAGCAGGTCGTCGATCATTATGACCCCACCAGCCCCGATCCAGTCCGCCTCGGTGGGATCAGCAAGCTCGTGGCCCGTCAGATCGAAGACCGAACCGAGATCGAAACCCGCACCACCGTGCTGGGCCACGTCCAACGCGGCGGCACCCCGGTGCCCGAAGACCGCGTCCTGGCCACCGAGTTTGGCCACGCCGCGATTCAGGCGTTAATGGCCGGCAAACGCAACCGGATGATCGTGATGAAGGGCCGGACCGTGACCGATATCGATATCGAAGAAGTCGCCGGCAAGCAACGCCTAGTCGGCACCGATCACCCGCTGATCCAGGCCGCGCGCGACGTGGGCACGAGCTTCGGGGATTAGGCGTATGACCGCCGTGTTGCAGGAATAAGCCGGATCGCCTTCAGAGATCTCTTGAGGTGAAAAAACCTCTCATGGGGCGTCGTACTGTGGTTCATTGATTTCTTGAAGCACGTGTTCCACCACGTCTGCTGAGGTTTTGCCCTCGCCGATCGCGGTGTAGTTGACGATGACCCGGTGGCGGAGAACCGGCACCGCGATCTGGCGGACATGCTGGCAGCTGGGCGTGGGTTGACCTTCGATCGCGGCGACCGCCTTGGCGGCCAGAATCAGCGATTGGCTAGCCCGCGGCCCCGCGCCCCATGCGACGAACCGGGTCGTCATCTGCGGCGCCTGAGGCTCTTGGGGCCGGGTCGCCCGTGCGAGACTTACCGCATATTCAACGACGTGGCGGCTGACCGGCATCTGCTTGATCACCCTGGTAAAGCCAGCTAGGGCTGCTTGATCCAGCACCGAATCCACCGATTGATCCTGGATCCTGGGGGTATCCGCAACAATGGTTATTTCGTGGTCTTTGGACGGGTAGTCCATCCACAGTCCAAAAAGGAACCGATCCAGCTGAGCCTCGGGCAGCGGGTAGGTGCCTTCTTGCTCGATCGGGTTCTGCGTGGCCACCACCAGAAAGGGCGCGGGCAAGGGCATGGTCTGACCCGCGATCGTGACCTGTCGTTCTTCCATCGCCTCGAGCAACGCCGCTTGTGTCTTGGGGGGGGTGCGGTTGATCTCATCAGCGAGGATCAGCTGAGCGAACAACGGGCCGGGCATAAATCGGAGCTGGCGTTGTCCGGTCGAGGGGTTTTCTTGGATCAGCTCGGTGCCGATCACATCGCTGGGCATCATGTCGGGCGTAAACTGGATCCGCTTAAAAGATAGTCCGGTAGCAGAAGCTAAGGTTCTAACGAGCAGAGTCTTAGCTAGTCCCGGGACGCCGACGATCAGCAGATGGCCCCCACAGAAAACCGCTGCCAACAAGGGATCGACGACCCCCTCTTGCCCCACGATGACCCGCCCTAGCTGTTTACGAATCTTTGCAGCGGTGACCTGGATCTGGTCAAAGGTCTCAAGGTCCTGGGCGGTTCGATCAGCCGTGCAGGGGTCTATTTTTTTCATCACGACAAGAATAGCCCCGAAACGCTAGGGGGTAAATGACGCGGGTATAGGCCGGGGGTCGGCGGCAGGGCGATCTCATTTAGAGCGTTTTGCGTCAATAATCGCCATATCCGCAAGAGGTGAAGTAGTTTTGGCACTCGGTGGGCGTGACGTCTGTCAGGGCATCGGCGATGGCGTCTTGGAGCGTGCCGAAGGTCTTGGCGGCGACGCGGCGTAGCCACGCCTTGACCTTGCTCCACAGCTTCTCGATCGGGTTCAGGTCCGGGCTGTACGGGGGCAGGTACCCCAGGTCGGCGTCGACGGCCTCGATCGCTTCGCGCACCGCGGCGGCTTGGTGACTCGAGAGATTGTCCATCACGACCACGTCACCCGGGCGCAACGACGGGGCCAAGAACTGCTGGGTGTAGGCCAGGAACGTCGCCGAGTTCATCGGGCCATCGACCACGACCGTCGCACCTTGGATCACCCCGTCGAGCCGGATCGCGCTGAGCATCGTGAGCGTCTTCCAGCGGCCGTGCGGGGTGCGGTCCACGCAACGCTGCCCGATCGGCGACCAGCCATACAGCCGGGTCATATCCGTCTTGGCCCCAGATTCGTCGAGGAAAACCAGATGGGCCGGGTCCACGAACCGCCGGGCGATCGTGAAGTTGTGGCGGCGTTGGGCCACGTCGGGGCGATCTTGCTCGGCGGCGATCAGCGACTTCTTTTGAGCGACAGCCCCAGCCGCTTCAACGCCCGGCACACCGTCGATTCCACGACGCCCAGGTTCAGCATCGCCCTCAACTGCTTGGCCGTGATCCCCGGCTTGGCCGCCACCGCCTCACGCATCCGTTGCTCATCGGCCGCCGTAAGCTTGACCGACCCCTTGGGCCCCGGCACCCCCGGCGTCAACACGCCCCGGCGGTGCCGATCACACCAGTCGCGAACCGTCGACCTCGCCACCCGAAACTGTCGTGATACCCCCGTGATCGTCTGACCCGACTCGGCGGCCCATACCACCCGCTTACGTAGATCCATCGAATACGCCATGACCTTGGCCTCCTTGCCAGAAATCTCTCTTATCGGCCAGCGGCGATTAATTACGCCAAGCGCTCTAGATTATATCTCATCCGGCCAGGATTTGAGCATTTTCAAAGGTCTGAAAGTTGAGTGTCAGGAGCGTTTTGACTTCTGCTTGGTGAGTCGTGGTGGGGTTTTTAATGCACTCGCGGATCGCTTTGCGAAACGCGTCGAAGTCTTCGTGGTATCGGTCGGAAAACTCGTTTTGGAAGTCCGTGGGTGCTGGCCCGCCAGTGCAGACACCAACAACGCAGGTATCCGCACTGGCTGACAAGCAGCCGGTGGCACCCGATCAAAGTTTTCCGACAGAGCTTAGGTGTTTGGGACCGAACGAACGGCGCGTCTACATCGGTTTGTGGTCAATCGTCTGGTCGTACACTGCCAGGAGTTTCTCTTTGTCGAATACCATTTCTTGGCGTGTGAGGCCGACGATGTCGTAGGTGTAGGTCAGCTCAATGGCGTCGACGGGACAGGCTTCTTCGCACATACCGCAGTAGATGCAGCGCAGCTCATCAAGGTCAAACTTGGCGGGGTATTTCTCGCGGTCGTCCCAGGGCGACTCGGCACCTTCGATGTGGATGCAGTGGGCGGGGCAGGCGGTGGCGCACATGAAGCAGGCCACGCACTTGACCCGGCCGTCTTCGTCACGGTTGAGCCGGTGTACGCCCCGGAAGTTGCCTTTGTACAGCCCGCCATCCTCGACCGGCAGATCCTCGCGACGCTCCTCGGGGTAGCACATGGTTTTGTTGCGTGGCCCGCGGCCGATCGACCCGGCGATGTGCTTGAGCGTGGTGCCTAAGCCCTTGAACACCTCCGGCAGAAATGATGAAGCGGCCGGTCCCAGCGGCGGCAGGTCTACGACGAGGATGTCATCGTCATTCATGGTCGGTACCCAGACTTTACATCAAGAGGCGGCTTAGGAACTGTTTGAATGATCGGGCATAGCGGCTAGGGTATCTACTCTTTCATCCGTCGTCCAAAGCAGGGCCATTGAATTAATAACCCACGCCATCACACCTTGGGACTATAGCATTTTCTGGATGGCTATAGATGTTCGTAGCGAGCCGCGCCCGTGAAGAAGCGGGCTCTTCGTGACACCTGGCTGTGCCGTGGGATCTACACCAACCCTGAAAATGCTGTAATACAAAGCGTTTGACGAAAAATTTACCGATCTGTTGGGCCGCGATAAGCACGATCCGCGTTATGAAAGGTATTGGCCGCTTCTTAACGCCATCATGGATCGCTGCAGGCTCTTGCCCGGGCAGGACGTGGGGGTGAGTTCTTGGTGAGTATAAACGCGACCCACCGGCACGCGGTACCGCTTCATCAATGATTTTAATGTCTTGCCTAGTGTATTCATCTGAACGTCGGTGGGACGCTGACGGGTGAAATTGCCCAGCACCATTACGCCGATGTTGTTGGCGTTGTGGTCCCGGACGTGGGCGCCCTGGTAGCGCAGCGACCGGCCCTCCCACAGCCGCCCGGCGCGGTCGATGATGAAGTGGTAGCCGATATCTCCAGCGCGGAGCCGATCGAGATGCGAGCGGCGGATCGACTCAAGCCGCTTGGCGGTCTTGGCCTGATCGGAGAACCATACGTCCGTCCAGCCTTCGTGGTGGACCGTGATCCGTCGGTACGCCCCCATCGGGTTGAGCCGACCGCTAATCGGTGAACCCTTGGCCCAATTTTCGCGTGGGATCGCCCGGATGGGTGAGGTGATGACACGCACCGGCGGGCGGCGTGGGGCCGCGACCGGCGGCGGCAGGGCGATCGGAGCGGGCCGCGCGATCCCGTCCAGGTTAGACGGCATAGGGCGCTGCATCAGAGGATAGTTCGACGCGGCCTGCCGCTGACCCCCAAGGGTCGATCGAGGCCGACCACGAACCACGCGACCGGTTTGGGTACACCCGGTCACTAGGGCCCCTAGCCCGACCATAAAAAACTGCCGTCGTGATATCGCCATACGTCGTTACCCAAGTGGTCCTTTTACATCACGTGATTCGCGGATCAGGGATCGGGTGTCGTCGGCCGTGACAATCCGTTGTGATCATTCGGCTTTACCCCTTCCCTTCACAGCCGCTGGTTCCACTAGACACAGGAATCCTGACCAACCTGGACCTAAAGGGACATGTTAGTTTAGCATCCCATCTCGCCACTGAGGTCTACGGATACGGATTTTTATCGGCTGGTCGGCGCCCCCTTCGTGAGAAAGGTTTGTAGGTCCTGTGATGTGGGCAGGATCAGCGCATATGACTTATGCGGTAATCAGGCGCAGGAAGAACCGGTGATCCCAGGCGGCAATCTTGCGTCGTCCTCGGATGCTCTTGCGTGGGGTGTAGCTGTCGGCGGCCTTTAGCCGGTTCAGGGCGATGCGGCGTAGGCGGCTGACATGCCCCGGGTGTTTCCTTATTGACCGGCGTGTCGTCGCTTTGGATCACCTTCGAAGTCCATGATTGCCAAACATGAACAACCCATCATACACGTCCCCCATCGACGCGGCGGCGAATGATCCGGCCAAGGCCGCTGGCCGGGCTTGGGAATGGTCGGGATGCAACGGCATGCCACAGGGCCTTTCGAACGACACTGACGCGGTGATGACCCCGATCCAAGCCCACGACGCCACGCCTAGAAACTCGACACCGAAATCCCGCGCTTCGCACAGAACGCCGCCACGCTCTGCCCACTACGACGATGCGCCTCGATCCATTCAAGCCAACAATCCTCGCCATATCGATCTCGAGGCTTCCTCTTCACCGGCCTTGTGACCGATGCTGTCTGGCTATCTGTTCTCGGGGATATAGCCCTCCCAACAGGTTCACCGATCACCCACACAAAACAAAGACACGCTTCATGAAACGATTACAGATCAACCGGCTCAAGCCCATCAAATGCCAGATGTATGGCCGCGCCAAATCCGACCTACTGCGTCAGCGGTTCCTACACGCGGGCTAATGCCCATGTCCCGCTCCCGCCACCACGTCGCGGCCGATACCCCCTTCACCAAGAGTGCGGAAGAACCAGTGTTTAATGATCGTTTCCAACGCTTGCGTCCGTGGAGGCTTTCTGTCCGCGGGATCTGAAAATCCTGTCGTACCCACCCGCGACGGGGCGAGCTGGTTTAGCCGTTCGATCGCTGAACCGATATCAGTTGCATCCATGTGATCGTGATGAGGGGAGGATAACTTTGTTCCAAGATCAGCGGGCGATAAAAAGTGGATGGGGTCGATTCGTGGGCCCTGTTGTGCTAGCCGTGATATGCTCCGTAGCCGCGGGTGATCCGGGCGGACAGGGCCGGTCCGACGTCACGGAAACCATGGAGGCGGAGTCTTCTATCGAACCCGCGGCGATCCTGCTAGAAGATGAGTTGATCGAATCGGCGGTGTTCCGCGCCCAGCTAGCTTTGGTTCAGGGCGATCGAGCCGCGGGCCGAGCCCTTGAGCAGCTGAGGACCTCTGGGGACACCCAACCCCTCCTTGAATTCCTACTGGGTCAGCGCGCTTCGCGTGTGGATGACGCCTTGCATCGTGACCGAGAGATCGCCCACCTGGCGACCGGTCACTGGCAGCTCGATCTAGCCGATGAGGCGATCGAGCGGATCCTGGCCTCGGCGCCTGACGATCCTGATGCCCTGATCCGCCGCGGTCATCTTGATCTTCTGCGCGGTGATCTTGATTCGGCTCGGGGGGCTTACGACAAGGTCCTGGAGATCGCCGACCAGCTGGACGTCGATACCTGGCGGGGCACCGCTTACGGGAACCTGGGCCTGATCCATCAAAAACGGGGCCAGCTGGACCTCGCCGAGCGGAGGTACCGCCAGGCGCTAGAGGTGTTCGAAGCAGTCGACCAGCCCGAGGGCAAGGCCAGCGCTTACGATAACCTCGGGCTGATCTACCGCACCCGCGGCGACCTAGCCCGGGCAGGGCGGATGATCCGTAAAGCCATGCAGATCAGCCAAACGCACGGCCTGCGCGACAGTATGGCGTCGCAGATCAGCCACCTGGGCCTGATCTTACAGATGCAGGGGGACCTGGACGGGGCCGAAGAGCTTCAGTTAAAGGCCCTGAACCTGTTTGAAGCATTAGACCAGCGGCAGGGTGTGGCTCAGGTCGCCAGCAACCTGGGGTTGATCTACCTCGCCCGTGACGAACTCGACGAGGCCCAGCGGGCGTTCGATCGGGCGGTCGAGATGAACCAGCAGCTGGGGCGGACCGAGGGCGTCGCCAAGGCCAAGGCGAACCTCGGGTTGGTCTGCCAGGCCCGTGGTCAGCTCGACGACGCCGAGCGACTGTTCACCGAAGCGTTAGCCAGTGAGCGGCAGCTGGGCCGGACGTTGGGGATCGCCAATCAATACGGCAACCTCGGCATGGTCTACAGCCAACAGGGTCAGATCGAAGACGCCCGCCACGCCTGGCAGATCAGCAGGGATCTATTCGCCAAAATGGGTATGCCCCACATGGTCGACAAGCTCGACTGGTTGCTGGCAACCCTGACGGATGCGGATCCGGTTGTCCCGCCTCAATCCACCGCGCAGGTGGAGCTGGCCAATTAACCCAGGGCGTTTTGAGTCATCGCCTGTCACAACCGACGGTCACACACCTCACCGAAACGGTGATCTAGCTGACGATAGTAAGAGGTTGGAAAAGAAGGGGAATAGCACTCGAAGACACGGTCTGTCACGGCATGTCAAGAGGAGGAAAAGAAAAGCGGATGATGGGATTTGAACCCACGACATTCACGTTGGCAAGCTGCGAGCACCGTACGGAAATTTCTAACCAGAAAGAGTTTGCAAGCACTTCGCCGAACGCTTGTGCCGCTGCTTGTACCAGAGGCGCGAAAACCGAGCACGCCGACCCGAATCTAGCCTCTGTTATCCATGCATGGCCACGGCTACCTGATGTGGTCAAAGCGGGCATACTAGCGATGATCGAGGCGGCAAAGTAAACACCCGTGCCCGCAGCGATCTACCAATCCCCCCCCGTGACACCCTCCCGCTTTGATCGGTGCGTATGAGTCCCAATATCCGCTCGGACTTGAACATGATCATTCCCTGTAGCTTGCTACAGGGACAATGGGCGTGGATATTTCATGAGTGTCATCGGAAGGACAAGTTCGCAAGGGCCATCATTGTGCCTATCAGATCCATGATCACATGGTGCTTCCAGTGAAGTACCGGAAGGTGATGTTAGATCCCGAGGTCAGTCGAATCATCGAACAGACGTCGATGGGGATTCAGGGCCGTTACGCGATCGAGTTCGAGGCTCTGGGGATGGACGGGAATCACATCCATGTGCTGTGTGGAGCCCACCCGAAACTATCACCGGGTCGGATCGCCCAGATCTTCAAGAGCATCACGGCTCGGGCGATCTTTCGCCGCCGCCTCGAAGTGAGACGCTGTCTGTGGGGCGGGGAGTTCTGGTCGACGGCTATTACGTGGCGATGGTAGGGGAACGGGGCAACTGGTCTGCTGTCGAGCGTTATGTCAAGCGTCAAGGTCAACCCAAGGAAGACTTGAAACCGTTGCGTCTGTTCTGAGGTTCGCAGATACCCCGCAGCTTGCTGCGGGGAGCTTCACGCGGTCGCCGACTCGGCCTACGGAGGCCAGAGTGTGCTGTTGAACCTGCCTAAGAACGGCGACCTGACCAGCCGATTGGTCCTCGACGCACGGCTGTACGACCCCCCGCCCCAACGGGTGGCGGGAACCCACGGCCGACCCCGCAAACGCGGCCCACGCCTGCCGACTCCCAAACAGATGCTTGAGAAGTCCACGCAACGCATCAACCTGAACCTCTACGGCAAGAAGCGATCGGTACACGTCGCCCACGCCCAAGCCCGGGTCTACGCCGCACCCGATCGACCGCTGCGGGTCGTAGCCACCGACCCGATCAGCGACCGCAACACGATGAAACAAGCGTTCTATTCGACGTATGCTCAAGCCACCGCCCAAGAGGTCTTGACGTGGTACGCGATACGCTGGTGATCGAAGTCACCTTCCACGACGCTAAGCAACACCTGGGCTTCGAGCAGCCTCAGGGATGGACGCGACAAGCCGCCCAACGCACCGCCCCGGTGGCGATGCGGTTGTACAGCCTGATCGTGTGGTGGTTCGCTAAGACCGGTCATCGTTTGCACCGCCCGCCGCATCGCCCGTGGTACCCGAAGAAGCCCCACGCGTCCTTCGCCGACATACTTGCGACGCTACGAAGCTACAGCGCCCGCCGTGAGGTTTTATCCATCGGCCTATCCAGCCGGGGTATCGAAAAACCCTCAAAATCCTCCTGCACGTCTATCAGCAGGCCGCATAAGGGCGAAAGGCGAACTAAGAAGACCGACAAACTTGAGTTTTACGCCGCGATGGATCTTGATGATCCAGCCTTGGCAGACCGGCTTGCCGAGTGGCAACGCCCCCACGGAGCACAGAACGGCAAGACACCCAGGCAGAAAGCCAGCGAGCTAAGCGGCTACACGCCGTTTTAGGAAGGCGTCTCGGCCAACTACGACCAGAGGTGGTCCCCCAATCTCGGACAGCCGGTGGGGCTGCCTAAGGTGGAACCTGAGTTCCAGTTTACGCCGCAGCCGTGTCCGGGGCCTGCATGGGCAGGCCATTGTATGCTTCGCTCGGTGTGCGTCCATCGAGGGTCGAATGCGGACGCTGTGTGTTGTAAAAGTTCATCCAGTGGCTGATGCATGATCGCGCTTCGGAGCCGGTTTCGAAGGCTTGCAGATAAACACATTCGTATTTGAGCGATCGCCATAGGCGTTCGATGAACACGTTGTCCATCCACCGGCCCTTGCCGTCCATCGAGATCCTTGCGCCCGCGGTCTTGACGGCTTGGGTCCATTCCATGGCGGTGAATTGGCTGCCTTGATCGGTGTTGATGATCTCGGGCACGCCGTGTTTGGCGAAGGCTTCTTCGAGCGTCTCCACACAAAACGACGCCTCCATCGTGTTCGACAGACGCCAAGACAACACCTTGCGGCTAGCCCAATCCATGATCGCCACCAGATACAAGAACCCGCCCCGCATCGGGATATACGTGATATCGGCGCACCAGACCTGGTTGGGCCGGTCGATCGTCAAGTCTCGAAGCAGATACGGATACACCTTGTGGTGCGGATGCTTGCGGCTGGTCCTCGGGGCCTGATAGATCGGCGCCAGGCTCATCTTCCGCATCAACCGCCGCACGCGTTTGCGCCCGACACAGTAACCTTGGCGACGCAGCCAGCGGGCCATCTGGCGTGAGCCGTAGAACGGCGTCTGAAGGAACTGCTCATCGAT
This sequence comes from Phycisphaeraceae bacterium, assembly GCA_965224205.1. Taxonomy (GTDB): domain Bacteria; phylum Planctomycetota; class Phycisphaerae; order Phycisphaerales; family Phycisphaeraceae; genus CBDCYN01. The sequence continues at coordinate 472,918 of CBDCYN010000023.1, read as the reverse complement.
CAAACGCATCAGTGTCAGATTCAAGGGGCTTTCACCCTTGGCCTCGAAGTAGAACGAGGACCGGCTGATGTTCACCAGATCGCACTGGCGAACAATGCTGAGCTTGGGATGGGCCGGTTCGATCATGTCGCAACGCCGGGCGTGGCTCACAGATTCAAGCCTTTTTTTAAAAAATCCTTCTCGATCGTCAGCTGGCCGATCTTGGCGTGCAACTCTTTGATCTGCGCCTCGGAGACCTTGTCCCGATCCGGCTTGCCACGCACAAAGAGACTGGCCGCCTCCTGGGTCAACTGACGCTTCCAATTCCTGATCATGTTCGGATGAACGTCATGCTTCTTGGCGATCGCAGCGAGGGGCAACTCGCCACGAAACGCCTCCAAAGCAACCTTCGCCTTCAATGCCGCTGAGAATTGACGCCGTTTAGCCATCGGGGGTCCTTTCAAATCTTCGAGCCGATTCCACCTTAACCGGCTGTCCGAGATTGGGGGACCACCTCTGCAATATAATCGGGGTCCTCATTGGCGTTTAGAGCGTTTCCCGACTTCGTGTACGACGTCAAGTGGTCGGCGTATTTCGAGAAACCCGCTACCTCACGGTCGCGGCTGACTTGGGGCGTCGTACACCATTTCGGGATACGCTCTAGATCAGGATTCTTGCCATGGCCCAACCCGTTTTTTTCGACTTCAAAGAACGCTGTGCTTAACTTGAGTTCCAAACGCGACCCGCTGGTGGCCTTGAACAAGGCGATCGATGGGGACCTGTTCCGGTCCACCCTCCAACAGCTGCGTGACAAGCCTCACCGCCTTTTCAGGAAACGCTCTAGCTCTAACTCCATCAAGACGGGTCACGAACGGCCAAGAAAAAACCCCCCTTAGGTGGTGGGAGCCCAAGGGGGGGAGGAGGGAGAAGGAAGCAACGATTGACTAACCGCCACTAGGTGAACAAGAGACATTCACGCCAGTATCGGCTTATGTCATATCGGCTCTCCCCATATTGTAGGTAGGATATTTAACCTGTTGCTTCCTTACTCATATAGTCACCGATCTCGGGTGATTTATTCTCCTATTCTTAACGGACACACAAAAAAATCAAGAACTATGACTATATCCTGAACTACGCTCGCGGGGTATCTTTGGATCACGTGATCAGACGCGCTTCGTGTACGGCCATTGAAGCTAGATTCCGATCGACCATTGATCTACGCATCGCGTATCCAAAGTACCGCGTCAGGTAGGGATTGAACCCCGAAAACTTCCTTCCCGCGTACCTGAGGCACGCTGTATTTTCATCCAAGATCGGTATAAGGGTGACCCGGAACATCTTAGATCGACACCTCGTTTAGCTGCACCCCATCGAATTGCCACAGTTTAAGCATTTATAGCACGTTCCGCTACGGACGGTAATCGCCCCACACACGTCGCACGCCGGGGCGTCGCTTTGGAGCTGGCTCATCGCGGTCATCAAGCTGCCGCTGGGTGCGGCGGGCTCGTCCGGGTTTACGGACGCGGTGTCTTGGCCTTGATGGGGGGGATCGCTATGGAGACGGCCCGGCCCGCTTGGGTCGAACTGCTTAGCGATCGGAGGCCCGAGGCCTGGTTGATCTTGTGACGGGCCGGGAGGCGCCGCGGGCTGTTGACCTTCGTGTTCGGTCTCGGTTCGGTCTGCGGGGCCGGTCCAGGTTGCGGACGATCCTTCTTCAGTTGCTGTGGCCGCCGGGCCTCGGCGCGGGGTGTTGGCCTGGCGGTAGCCGGGCACGAACTCGATCCCCAGCCAGCGGAAGATGTAGTCGACCAGGCTCTTGGCGAACGGGATGTCCGGGTTGTGGGTCATGCCCGCCGGCTCGAACCGCTGGTGGGTGAATTTATCGACCAGCGACTCGATCGGCACCCCGTACTGCAACGCCACGCTGATCGCGGTGCCCAGCGAGTCCATGATCCCGCCGATCGTCGAGCCCTCTTTGGCCATGGTGATGAATAGCTCACCGGGGGCACCGTTCTCGTAGAGCCCGACGGTGAGGTACCCCTCGTGTCCAGCGACGCTGAACTTGTGAGTGATGCTGCGACGCGTATCGGGCAGCCGGCGACGCAGGGGGCGCTCCACGACGCGCTCGACAACCTTCTCGACGACTCGTTCATGGGCCGAGGCATCGGATGCATCCCCGGCCACCACCACGGCGGCGTGATCCGCGACCACGACGACCTCTTGGGCGACCTCCTGCTTGGCGGCTTCGATGTTGTCTTCGTCGTCGGCCTCGTCGTCGTCGACCTTGGTATTGAGCGGCTGACTGAGCTTGCACCCGTCGCGGTACAGGGCGTTGGCCTTGAGCCCCAGCTCCCAGCTAAGGCGGTAGGCGTCTTGGATATCTTCTACCGACGCCGAGTGGGGCAGGTTGATCGTCTTGCTGATCGCCCCGGAGATAAACGACTGGGCCGCGGCCATCATGCGGATGTGGCCCTGGGCGGCGATGAACCGCTTGCCGGTGGGGCCGCACTGATTGGCGCAGTCGAACACCGGCAGGTGCTCGTCTTTAAGATGCGGGGCGCCCTCGACGGTCTGGGTGCCGCAGATCAGGCGGTTGAGCGTCCTCGCCTGGGCCGCGGTGAGGTCTAAAGCACGGAATAAATCAAACCCGGGCTGGCTGGCTTGTTCTGTGAGCCCCAAGCGGTCGAGGGCTTCCTCGCCGAGTGTCCAGGTGGTGAACGCATGGGCCAGCTCGAACACCGTCGGCAGGGCGTCGGTGATGCGACGCAGGTCCTCAGCGATCAGCCCCTTGTCGATCAGGTAGTCCTCGAACGTTACGAACTGGGCCGACTCCTTGGGGATGTCGCCGCGGTCGTCGGGCATCGGCACGTCGAGGCTCAGCGTCCCTAGCACGAAACGCATCACGTCCTTGACCTGTTCCGGGTCGCAGCCGAGGTTCTCTAGCGCCGGGCGCAGCGACTGGTTGGCGATCTTGAAGTACCCGCCCCCAGCAAGCTTCTTGAACTTCACCAGGGCGAAGTCCGGCTCGACCCCGGTGGTGTCGCAGTCCATGAGCAGGCCGATGGTGCCGGTGGGGGCGATGACGGTGGTCTGGGCGTTGCGGTAGCCGTGCTTCTTGCCGAGTTTCAGGGCGTCGTCCCATGAAACGCGGGCGCTGGATAACAGGTCGGCCGCGTTGGCGATCTGCCCGACGCTGTCCGTTTCGTTCCCCTGCGTACCGGGTAGATCGTCGGCTTCGATCGGCACCGGGCGGATATCCAGGGCTTCGTAGTCGCCCAGTTCTTGTCCGCTGGCTAGTCCGCTTTCGCGCGGCACGCTGTGGGCGGCGCGGCGGTGGTTGCGGATCACGCGAAGCATGTCTTCGCGGTTCTTGTAATACCCCGGGAACGGCCCTAGTTCCCCGGCCAGCTCAGCGCTGGTGGCGTAGCTGCGCCCGGTGAGGATGGCGGTGATCGCCCCGCAGATCGCCCTTGCGCGGTCGCTATCGTAGGGGATCCCCGCCTGCATGAGCATCGCCCCGATATTGGCGTAACCCAGGCCCAGCGTGCGGTACTCGTAGCTGAGCCGGGCGATCTCTTGGCTGGGGAACGCGGCCATGAGCACGCTGATCTCGAGCACGATCGTCCACAGCCGGATCGCGTGCTCGAACGATTCGATGTCGAACGTCTTGGTCTTGGCGTCGAAGAACTTGAGCAGGTTCAGCGACGCGAGGTTGCAGGCGGTGTTGTCGAGGAACATGTACTCGCTGCACGGGTTCGAGGCGTTGATCCGACCCGACGCTGGGCAGGTGTGCCACTGGTTGATGGTCGTGTCGAACTGCACCCCGGGGTCGGCGCAGCGCCACGCCGCGTAGGCGACCTGGCCCCACAGCTGCCGGGCGGGGACCGTGTCGGCGACATCGCCGCTGATGCGGTACGTCAGGTCCCACGTGCCGCCCTCGTCGAGCTTCTTGAAGAACTCATTGGAGATCCGTACGGAGTTGTTGGAGTTCTGCCCGCTGACCGTGGCGTACGACTCGCCGTTGAAGTCGTAATCAAGTTTTAAGTCCAGGCGTTCGGCGGTGTCCTGGTGGTCCTTGTCGAGTTGCTTTAGGCCCTCGACCATGGCCGCGACCTTGATCTCCTCGCGCACCTTCCAGTTGATGAACTGCTCGATGTCGGGGTGGTCGAGGTCGAGGCAGACCATCTTCGCGGCCCGGCGTGTGGTGCCGCCGGACTTGATCGCCCCCGCGGCCCGGTCGCCGATGCGCAGCCAGCTCATCAGCCCCGAGCTCTTACCCCCGCCCGAAAGCGATTCGTTTTCGCCCCGCAGCTTCGAGAAGTTCGTACCCGTGCCCGAGCCGTACTTGAAGAGTCTCGCTTCACGCACCCACAGGTCCATGATCCCCCCGGGGTTGACCAGGTCGTCTTCGATCGACTGGATGAAGCAGGCGTGGGGCTGGGGGTGGGAGTAGGCGTCGTCGGATTGCTTCGTTTGGCCGGTTTGTGGGTCGACGTACCAGTGGCCCTGGGCGGGGCCGGTGATGTCGTACGCCCAGTTGAGGCCGGTATTGAACCACTGGGGGCTGTTGGGGGCGGCCATCTGGTGAAGCAGCATGTGGGCGACCTCGTCCTGGAACGCGGCCGCGTCTTCTTGGGTATCGAAGTAGTTGTGCTTTTCACCCCAGTGCCGCCAGCACCCGGCCAGGCGGTTGATCACCTGACCGGCTGACTGCTCGGGCCCGGTGACCGGCTGGTCGTTCTCATCGAGCACCGGCTGGCCCTGCTCGTCGACCTGTGGCACCCCGGCCTTGCGGAAGTACTTGCTGACCATGATGTCCGTGGCCAGCTGCGACCAGTCCTTGGGGACCTTCACGTCGTTCATCTCGAACACGGTCGACCCGTCGAGGCTGGCGATCTTGCACGACCGCGTGGTCCACTGGGTGCTCTCGTAGACGTCCTTGTCGGCTTGGGTGAACTTCCGGGTGACCTTCATGGGCGGCAAATCCTTTTTTTCTATTGTCTACCTTGTTTTGCATGTCCGATCGTCGTCGATGTTTAGCCTTGCAGCAGTACGGCTTCATCGCATATCAATTCTAGTTGACTACTTCGTTTTTAATACCGTCATCAATTCACTAAGACTAATGTCCCGGATCACTTCATCATTAAATTCCACAGACCAATTTGCTTCCTGTGATGAAGGTTTCCTCACCACAATTTTTTTAGGTTGATCCGTTTCACTCATTGCTACTGGACAGTAACTACATAGCAAGCTGGCGAACATCACCTTTGGATTGTGTACAAAGACGTTTTTAAGCACAGGTTCATTAAGCAATCTGAGAAATGCAATTGCCACTTCCTGTACGCTAGAGTTGGGAGCGACTTTGCCGTAGAGGCACTTCGGGCTGACTCCGGCCTTAGAGACTTCCGGTTCTGTCTCAACGAAAGACTGGATGGATGCTGCATTTGGAGGTGCAGGATTTGTGTGGACTTGCTTCACCTTCAAAAGTTGTACCTTGGTGACTCCATCGTCCCCACGAGGAATAAAAAAACAGATGTCACCGATACTCCAACTTGATTCATCCATACTTGTCGACATAACAAGATCCTCCTTATTAAAAGAGATGATTAAGAGATGCGTTAAGGATATGACAGGAATCACTGTATGTGCATGGAAATAATTTCATTCTTATTTTCTCAGGCCTGCCCGTCGGCTTCCATGCCGAACGTCGCGCATACAAGCGTTGCAAAACCGGTCCAAACACACGTTTGTCTTCTATGCTTAGCCTTTAGGAGGGAACGGATCATTCCCGTATGAGTTACGATCCCGGATTTTTCCATCGCGGCCGTGGATTAGGAGTTCTGAACGCTGATTCTTCGCGATCTCACGAGCGGTATTGATCGCTTCATTCTGCGTACTGTACTCAGAAGTCAGCTTTGAATTGCCTTCGCCTCGCACCCCCCATCCATTCTCCGTCGGTACAACATGTTGATTCTTGCCGCTCATAGTATCTATCTCCATAAATTGGAGGTTTAATATTGAAACTCTTATTTGGCCCCTAAGGCCTGCCCGTCGGCTTCCATGCCGAACGGACAGTACTTACGTGTGTTTAAATTTATGACGACATGGTCGGCAGCGCCTCGGGCACCGTGTCGATCACGCCCCGGTCTTTGAGCATCTTCGCCAGCTCGGCGATGTGCTCGTCCATGTATCGCAGCAGCACGCGGTCTTTCTTCGGGGACCAGTCGTACTGTTTCAACTCGTCGATGACCGACGCTTTGTCGCGGCCCTGGACCAGGACCCGGTAGAACGCCACCGCGGCGCCGGTCCGCTGGCTGCCGGCGGCGCAGTGCACGAGCACCGGTTGACCGGCTAGGTAGGCTCTATGCATGACCTCGATCGCGTCGGCGTAGCGGGTGATGTCCCCGGTCCCGTCGCCCTTAAGCGGCAGCTCGTGCCGCTCGATATCTAGCTTCGCGACCGCGGAGACCTCGGCATGTTCGTGCGGGGCGTTCGGCTCTGGGCCGGTCAGGTCGACCACGACCTGGATCTGGTTGTCGGCCAAGACCCGCTCGACCACGTATTGCGACAGCTGCCCGCTGCGGTAGATGAGGTCCGGCTCGACGACCCCGAACCGCTTGGCCACGAACCGGTCTTCGAGCACCTCTTCCCACAACCAGATCGACCCACCCACCGTCGCGGCGATCACGGCGATGATCAGCCAGGGCGAGCGTTTGGTGGGGGTGGGTTTCGGCGTTGCCATTGAGTCATCCACAAGGCCATCAAAGCGAGCCGCGACCGTGAGGGAGTGGGTTCTTGCGAAGTCCCGCTACGTCATGATTCGCGACGATGTTCTTCCATCATGGTGTCGTTCATACCCGCTCTTCAGCTATCGGCCCGCTCCCTCACGGTCGCGGCTCGCTTTGGACGTTTCATTCAATCCACCATGGGCAGGGTCAGGCCCACCTGGTTCTGGTACTTGCCGCCTTTATCCGCGTACGACACCGCGCACACCCGGTCGGCTTTTAAGAAGATCATCTGGGCGATGCCCTCGTCGGCGTAGATCTTGGCCGGTAGGGGGGTGGTGTTGGAGATCTCGATCGTGACCTTGCCCTTCCATTCGGGCTCGAGCGGGGTGACGTTGACGATGATCCCGCACCGCGCGTACGTGCTCTTGCCCACGCAGATGGCTAAAACATCACGCGGGATCGAGAACACCTCGACCGTCTCGGCCAGGGCGAAGCTGTTGGGCGGGACGATCACGTAATCCCGTTTTGTGGCCCGGGTATCGACCGTGACGAACGATTCGTCGGTGAAGTTTTTCGGGTCCACGATCGCCTGGCCGCCGGCTGGGGAGGCGTTGGTGAAGATCTTGAACACCGGTCCGACCCGCACGTCGTAGCCGTAGCTCGACACCCCGTAAGAGACGTGGCCCGGCCGCTTGACGTTCTCTTCAAACGGCTCGATCGGGATCAGTTCACGGATCTGCGTATCGCACAAAACAGTCATGTTTCGCTCCAGCTGGTTAGCCCAACCCGCTTTGACCACCCTCCCGGTCAGCGACTGATCAGTACAGAAGATCGCTTGGAACTTTAGCCCAAAGATCCCGGCTCTGCTGATGATTCCCAAACGTATCAGTCATACCCATCTAACCATACCAAAGAGAGTTTATCCACTATATTTGGTATCCGCAAGGCTAAAATACCCCAAATATTGCATTTTTTCTCGATGGTGGAAATAAGCTTCGATCTATACTCGCTTTATCGTCTTGTGATTTTTCGGGCCTATTTTGATCCATGCAGACAGGGACAGACAGGTATTCCACAGCCACGGGTGCGGCTGCGGGTGTGGGCATGTTGGCAGCCCAGAAAAACCCGGCTTGATTACCAAGATTGAGAATAAAGTGGAATCAAACTATGGGTTGAGCCACCCACGATTGCTGCTGGCGGCGGGCAAGCCATTGGTTGTGGAGGCTAGTCAGCCCGACGTAAAGGTATCCCCCCGCGAACAGCAGTAAGAACGGGAAACTCACGATCGTGCGGTGTACGAGCAGGGACTGCCGCGCACACTCGAGCGTGTAAAGCCCCATCGCGATCTCCAACACGCTCATCCATACTTTGATTGAGGGTGTCGCCAAGATCCCCCGGCCCCGGCCCCGGACACCCCGGACGCCCCGGACGCCCCGGGATCCCCGGTTCTCCCTACGTCGCGGTGTGGTGTCGCCACCTGCGTGTTCTTCCTTAGAGGTCGTGTTGTACTTGGGGGTGCGCACAAACGCGGACTCATGCCCGAACAGCGCTTCGAGGCAGCCCCGGGCGTTGTTGAGCGCGATCCCGATCCCGATACTCATCAACACCGGCAGCCGCAGGATCGTGCCCCAAACCCCGCGGCCCACTTCGTGTTGGCTAACGGTATAAAACGCCCCGGCCGAGGCGGTGCCCAACGCGAACAGGCTCAAGCCGAACACCACCCCCCCGATCGTTCCATCGTCGATCGAACGCAGGTTCAAGTAGATCGCCGGGTAGAACAGCAACGCCATGAGGGTGATGAACAGGTACACCATCGGGCTGGTGAGGTGGAAAAATGCTTCGGTCTTGACCCGAAGCGCCGCGTCGGAGCGCAGGATCGTCGGCAGCAGTTTCTTGGCGGTCTGGATCGAGCCCTTCGTCCACCGGTGCTGCTGGGCCTTGAACGCGTTAATCTCCGGCGGCAGCTCCGCGGGGCAGGTGACGCGCTGGAGAAATACAAACCCCCAGCCCGCTAGCTGGGCGCGGTAGCTTAGGTCGACGTCTTCGGTGAGTGTGTCGTGCTGCCAACCCCCGGCCGACTCGATCGCCTCGCGTCGCCACACCCCCCCGGTGCCGTTGAAGTTGATCCACCGGTCGGCCCGGTTGCGCGCGGTGTGCTCGACGATGAAATGCCCGTCGAGGAAGATCGCCTGGCTCTGGGTCAATAACGAGTCATCGCGGTTGAGGTGGTCCCAGCAGGTCTGCACCATCCCGACCTTGGGGTCCGTGAAGTAATCGACCGTGCGACGCAGGAAGTCCGGGTCGGGTACGAAGTCGGCATCGAAGATCGCGATCAACCCGCCCTTGGCGTGCGGCAGGGCGTGGGCCAGGGCGCCGGCTTTGTAGCCGCGGCGGTCGTCGCGGTGCAGGTACTGGATATCCACGCCCTGATTAGCCCAGAACTCAACCCGCTGGCGAGCGATCCGGGCTGACTCGTCGGTCGAGTCGTCAAGGACCTGGATCAGTAGCCGGTCAAGGGGGTAGTCGAGCCGACATGCCGCGTCAATCACCCGCTGGGCAACCTGGGCTTCGTTATACATCGGCAGCTGGACCGTCACGGCCGGGGGGGTATCGAATCGGCCGACCGGCTGCGGTTTTCGCCCGCGGTACCGATAATAAAGCCACACCAACCAGTACCGGTGGAGGCCGTAGATCGAGATCAGCAGCAAGACCAACAAATAGACCGACGTTACCGCCCACCGCAGCGTCGGCATATCCATGACACCCCAAAGGGGTTGTGTCGAGAAAACCAAATCATTCTCCATGGGCTAGAGGTTCCCGGTACGATCAGCGTTGATAGGTTCACCCAGATCGCTTGCGGCACGTCTCGAGCGACAACTCGAAGACACAGTGGGGCATATACCAATCCCGGCCGGGTTCACGGGGCAACCCCGATCCGCGGCAAGGGGAGTCTCAGCGCCAAACTCATTCTTTGACGCAGAAAAAGGATACACGAGGGGTATATATTCGCCCAAACCGTTGTAAATTGCCAACGGTCTTTCCCTGTGGCCGGTTTCGTCTAAAGGCGGTCCGGTATCTCGTCCGATAAACGAAGAGCCCGTTGCAAGCTTGAGGGTCGAACGCCCGACTCGCCGATAGTGGTTGTGATCAGGGCACCAGCGTTGATCGAGAACTCATCTGTCCTTGAGGCACCTCATGTTGGGACGATCTATGACACGGCCTTGCTTCGCCATCGCGGGGCTGATGACCCTGGTCGGCTGCGAGCTGGCTTACAACGGCGCCTGGTTGGCCTCGCCCGAGGACCGCCGCGCTGCCACGCCCCACCGTGTCGAGATCTCGCCGTCGGCGCGATTAGCCGCGGGACAGACGCCCCAACCCCCCACGCGGTTCTCGCCACGCCGATCAGCCCGTCGTGCCCAACGCGGCCGGCCCGTCGTCGCGGACCCCGCCCTATCGGCGGGATCTGCCGCAACGGAACAACCCATCGCCCATCACGCGCCCGCTGACCCATCAGTAATGAAGACATCCGATCAAATCGCGACGTTAGCAACGGCATCGAAAGATCACCCCGAAGCTAACGTTCAACACCAAAGCCCTATAGCCGCCAACAACACCGCGACTTCGACCCCGCCGCCGATGCTCGACGGGTCGGTTCCCATTTCGGCCGTATCCAAAGGCCCCGGCCTATACGGCGACCTTGCCGCGATCGACCCCGCCATCGTCGAAGCCAGTGAAAGCTCCGACAACCTCCGTCAAGTCACTTTCGCCCTGGAGGGCAGGGATTTTGATCCAGCGGTAGACCCCAGCGGCGACCGGTTGGTGTTCGCTTCGACCCAGCACCGCTCGACCGCGGATCTCTACATTAAGTACATCAACGGTTCGGCGGTCACCCAGCTCACCAGCGACCCGGCCAATGACGTCATGCCCACCTTTAGCCCTGATGGGCAGCGGGTCGCGTTCGCGTCCGACCGCTCCGGGAACTGGGACATCTACATGATGGCGGTCAACGGCGGCCCGGCTGTGCAGCTCACCGACGACGCCTCCCAAGACATGCACCCCAGCTTCTCGCCCGATGGAACGAAGCTGGTCTACAGCAGCCTAAGCAGCCAATCGAACCAGTGGGAGCTGGTGGTCATCGACCTCAACTCACCCCAGGCCAAGCGTTACATCGGTCCCGGCCAGTTCCCGGAATGGTCGCCGATCGATGACCAAATCGTCTACCAGCGTGCCCAGCAGCGCGGCGCCAACTTGTTTAGCATCTGGACCCTCGAGCTGGTCAACGAGGAAGGGGTACGCCCCACTCAGGTCGTGGTCACCCCGCAGACCGCTTCGATCAACCCGTGCTGGAGCCCCGACGGCAACCTGATCGCCTACAGCACCGTCACCGACCCCGGTGCTAGCCAAGGCGACCGTCCCCCCCGCGCCGATATCTGGATCGCCAACGCCGACGGCTCGGGCCGCGTCAACCTCACGCGCAGTCGTTACTCAAACCTCCAGCCGGTCTGGTCGCCCGATGGGACGATCCTGTTCCGCTCCGACCGCGCCGAGAACCGAGTCGAGAACGTTTGGTCGCTACACCCCGGCCGGGCGCTGCAGACCATTGAGCCGATGCTCCAGCCCAAGACCGCTTCGGCCCCGACGGGAGAAGGACCGTAGCTCACGAGACGAGACGAGACGTACGGACAGCGGAGGCTGGTTCCGGATAAACTCGGCAGGACGCCATGACAAGTAAACAGGTCATGCTGATCGCGGTGCTGGTGGGGGTCATCAGCGGCTGTGAGTCCCTCAACAGCAAGGTCGACACGTGGTTGACCCAGAAGGGCGCCCCGCCGCTGGATAGCCCCTACCCGACGCGCCACATCTGGGCGATCGCCCCGCTGCGCAACGAGAGCGGCAGCTCCAGTGCCGATGGCTTGGCCCTAGCCGATCACCTCGCCCGCCAGCTCGAGAACGCCTCGAACCTGGACGTGCTGCCGGTCAACCGGACACTGGCGGCGATGGAAGCGATCGAGCTGGGGTGGGTCGCCTCGCCTCAACAGGCCAAGCGTTTGCTCGAAACGCTAGGCGCCGATGGGTTGGTGGTGGGCACGATCACCGCGTACGACCCGTACGACCCGCCGAAGCTGGGGTTGGCCATTGAGCTATACACCAACCCCGCGGTCGAGGCATCCGACGCAGCCGTACTCGGGTCGCCGTCGGCAGAGTCGATCGAACCCGGTTCGGCCGATTCGTTGGCCAGCCTCCAACGCCTGGCGTGGAGCGCGACGGCCGTATCGACGCAACCCGACGGCGGAGGGGCGACGAAGCAGCCGGTGAGCGTCGTTAGCGCGTTCTTCGACGGGGCGTCGCCCAAGGTGCGGATGGGCTTGGAGCACTACGCCCACGAGCGCGGCGAACCGCGGGTGGCCGAGTCGTGGCACACCTACCGGATCAGCATGGACCTGTACAGCGAGTTTGTCAGTTATGTGATGAGCTGGCGGCTGCTGCGCGTTGAAGCCCAACGCATCAGCCCGTTAGCGACAACCCATTCGCCCACCCGATAGCGGACGGTCCGACGCCGGCCGCCTAACGGTGGCTAGGAGCGTCCGATGTCCGACTCTGATTCAGACCAACCCCATATCACCCCATCGGCTCACGACGGTCAAGGAGGGGGATACGGTTACGACGAATCGGCCCATCCCTCAGATCAAGGGCCAGCGGGTGATCCTCCCGGAGATGAACCCGGGGCTAATCCGGGGGTAGAGCCGGGGGCGTTGCGCCAGATCGAGCTGATCAAGGGCGGGCACCACTACATCTTCCGCTACGAAGCCGGAGAAGAGGCCAAGCTCATGGAGGACCTGCGCGTCATGGGTCAAGACCCCCAAAGCCCGATGACGGTTTTCGACGCCGCCGTCCTCAGCCATCAACTGGGCCAGAAGCTGGGGCAGGACTTCGACAAGCTCATGAACAAATAAACGTCATTCACAGACCGCGACGAAGGATCGCAATGTAAGGATACCGGCCATGCAAGAAGGATCGAAGAAATCCACGGATCAGCACCCTCTCATCGGGCAGTTCGTTAACTACCTGCGCTACGAGCGGCACTTTAGCCCGTACACCGCCCGCTGCTACGGGGCGGACCTGCGCCAGTACGTCGAGTTCCTCACCGACGCGGACCCCGGCCCGGTACAGCAAGCGGACGTCCCAGCGCAAGACATCGCCGTCCCCGCCTCGCCGCCAACGCACAACGAGCAAGCCAACGCCGGCGAACGATCCAGTGATCCGAGCCCCGACACCGCCGCAGACCAGCCGATGGATGGCGCTGGAGCCGGTGGTCCGCAAGCCGGCGACCGGCCTGTGATTGATAACGGCATCACCCAGGCGGGGCCGATGACGATCCGCCGGTTCCTCACCCACCTCGACGGGTTCGGGTACAGCGCCGCCACCGTCGCCCGCAAGATCGCCACCCTGCGCAGCTTCTACAAGTGGATGCACCGCCGCGGGATCGTCGAGTCCAACCCGATGGTGCTCATCCGCACTCCCAAGCAGATGAAGCGCCTGCCCAAGGCGATCTCGATCGAACAGATCGACAAGCTGCTTTCGATGCCCGACGACCGCGACACCCTCGGGGCCCGCGACCGGGCGATCCTCGAAACGCTCTACTCCACCGGCGTGCGTGTCAGCGAGCTGATCGGCCTTAACCGAAGCGACCTGAACATGGCCGACCAGACCCTGCTGATCCGCGGCAAGGGCAAGAAGGAACGCATCGTCCCGCTGGGCTCGCACGCGGCGGCGGCGATCCGCCACTACCTGACCCTGCTCGAGCCCGACCCCCGGTTCGCGGCGTTGCGCCAGGCGTCCGCGTCGGACCCGAACCTGCCGTTATTCGTGAACAAGACCGGCGGGCGGCTGTCGAGCCGATCGGTGCGTCGCAAGCTCGATAAGTACCTCATCGCCGCCGGGCTCGACCCGTCGATCAGCCCCCACACCCTGCGCCACAGCTTCGCGACGCACCTATTAGAAAACGGCGCCGACCTGCGCAGCGTCCAAGAGCTGCTGGGCCACCAATCCCTAAGCACCACGCAAATTTATACCCACCTATCGACCATGCGGCTGCGCGCCGGTTACGAAGAGGCGCACCCGCGAGCGGTGTAGATCACTGGCCGGGGTTGATCGCCGGTTGCGTTTGGGGAACCGGGTTCACTGCCCCACCACTTTTTTGCGCCGCAGGATGTGGTGGTAGTGCTGGGCGAATCGGTGGGCCTCATCGCGGATCGCTTGGCACAGCTTCAGGCCCGGGTTGTTGCGGCCCAGGCGGATCGGCTGCGACTTGGCCTGGACGTAGAGGAGTTCTTCTTTTTTGGCCAAGGCGATCACCATCGGCGGCTGGGTTTTGAGCCGGTCAAACACCTCCTGGGCCGCGTGCAGCTGCCCCAGCCCACCGTCGATGACGATCACGTCCGGGTAGAGCTCCTGGCCCTGACCGGCGTCGCGGTACCGGCGGCCCACGACCTCACGGATCGCCGCGTAGTCGTCGTTGGCCGCGGTCTGAATCTTGTACCGGCGATACTCATTTTTGAACGGCCGGCCGTCGATGAAACAGACCTTCGACCCGACGGTCTCGCCGCCCTGGAGATGGGCGATGTCGATGCACTCGATGCACCGGATCGGCTGGTCGAGGCCCAACGTCTTCCGCAGGGATTCGAGCCCTTTGCGGGGATCGGTATAGAACGACTCGGTCTCGGGTTGCCAGCCCTGGTTCCACTTCCCGCGGTCGTCGAGCTTCTCAATCGCGCGGATCTGGTCGCGCAGCACCGCGGCTTGCTCGTAGTCCTGCTCCTTGGAAGCCTGTTCCATGTCGCGACGCATCTCGCGCAGCATCGTGGATCGCTTGGATTCGAGGAACCTCGTAAACCGGGTGATGTCCTGGCCGTAGTCCTCCTTGGAGATCTTGTCGGCGCACGGCGCGGTGCATTGTTTGATCGGGTACAGCAGACACGGCCGGAAGAACCGGCGGCTGTCATCGCCGTCGCGGATCTCCAACTCACAGGTTCGGAACTTAAACACCCGTTGCAAGAGCTGGATCGACTCGCGCAGGGCGTAGACGCTCGTGAACGGGCCCAGGACCTTGCCCCCGCGGAATTGGGGGTCGCCGGGCTTGCGGGTGATGTACACGCCGGGGAAGTCGTCGCGCGTGGTGATCACGAGGTACGGGTAGGTGCGGTCGTCGACCATCGCGGCGTTGAACCGGGGGTGGATGTCCTTGATCAGGCGGTTCTCGGTCAGCAACGCCTCCCACTCGCTTTCGCAATCGATCACGTCGAAATCGTCGATCATCTCCAGCATCGGCTGCTTCTTGGGACCCAGTTCGGCCGAAGGCTGGAAATAGCTGCTGACCCGGTCGCGCAGGCGTAGGGCCTTGCCGACGTAAAGCACCCGGCCGCGGTCGTCCTTCATCAGATACACGCCGGGGGTTTTGGGCAGGCCCCGCGCTTTTTCTAGGAGCTCCTTGAGTTTCGCGGACGCGGGGGGCATGACCCATGATTATAAGATCAGATGCCGGTGTGCGGGCAAGATCAACGATCGTTCAGGTGTCGTTATAATGCTCCCATTGTCCATGCGGATCACGAGCACCCATAACGCCGATCAGGAGCAGGCTCAGGGGATCGCCAGCCACGCCGCGGCGATCCTCCGCGACGGGGGCCTGGTGGTCTTCCCGACCGAGACCGTCTACGGGATCGCCGCGTGGGCCGCGAGCCCGCGGGGCTATGAGGCCTTGCGCTCTTTCAAGGACCGTCCGCCCGATCAGCCGTTCACGATCCACCTCGCCCGCCCGTCGGACGCGGGGCGTTACATCGATCTATCGAACCCCGAGGTCCGCCGGGTGGTGGAGAAGCTCTTACCCGGGCCGGTGACCCTGGTGGTGGACGTCCCCGAGGAGGTCATCGAGCAAAAACTCGAAGACGCCGGCCTAGACCCGCGGGCCCGGGGGTGGCTTTACCACGACCGCACCGTGGGGCTGCGTTGCCCGGACATGCCGATCGCCCAAACGATC
The DNA here is from genome assembly GCA_965224205.1 of Phycisphaeraceae bacterium. Taxonomy (GTDB): domain Bacteria; phylum Planctomycetota; class Phycisphaerae; order Phycisphaerales; family Phycisphaeraceae; genus CBDCYN01. The sequence continues at coordinate 457,174 of CBDCYN010000023.1, read as the reverse complement.
TTGGCTGCGGTCGACGGCCCGGTGATCGCCAGCAGCGCCAACCGCCGTGGGCAGCCGCCGCCTTTCGAGGCAGCCGAGGCCGCTGAGGCCGTGGGCGACGCGGCCCGGCTCGTCGTCGATGGCGGCAGGAGCCGGTACGCCAAGCCGTCGACGATCGTACGGGTGAGCCTGGTGAACGGGTACCCAAAGCTGGGGGTCGAGCGGGTGGGGGTGTACGACGAGCGGGTGATCCGCAAGCTGATGCGGTGGACGGTGGTGTTCGTGTGCAGCGGCAACACGTGCCGGTCCCCGATGGCCGCGGCATTAGCCAAGCACGCATTAGCCCAGGCGAGAAGGATCGACCCCGACGACCTGGAGGCCGCGGGGGTGCGGGTATTGTCGGCGGGCGCGTCGACCACGGCGGGGATGCCCGCCAGCGCCGAAGCGGTGGAGGTGATGAACCGGGTTGGGGTGGACTTAACCCAACACCGTTCCCAGCCGCTGACGCCGCAGGTCATCGAGGAGGCGGACGTGATCTATTGCATGACCGAGGCACACCGCCGAGCCGTGGTGGCGATGGCTGCCCTGGCAGCGGACCGGACGCTGCTGCTGGACCGGGCCGGGGCGGATATCGACGACCCGTTCGGGGCCGACACGCAGACCTACCAGCGGTGCGCCGAGCTGATCCGCCAGCGGGTTCATCAGCGGCTGGTCGAGCAAGAGTGGGTTGCCGATCCCGGGTGATCGGGGGGTGGTAGCACGGACGCAAGGGCGGGGCAAGCCCGCCGTGTGATCGTTTCTCGACACGGTACGCTTATATACGCATCGCGTATCCAAGTACCGCGTCGGGCACGCGCAGGACACCGAGAATTTCCCTGCCGCGTACACGAGTGATGCCGCAATTTCATCCGGGATGGGTATATCCGATGCGTCTTCAGATTTTCGGTATTTCATACGCTTGTAGCCTGGCCGCGTCGGTTGGTGAGTGTCAGCCAGCCTGACCCCGACGCCGCTCGAAGGAGTTTTCATGAGCCAGCCTCACCGCCCGGCACGGGTTGAAGAGATCGATTGGGCCGCGTTGTTCCCGTTCGTGCGCCTGCTGGGGTCGTTCCGGATGGCGATCCACCCGGCCAAGCTGTTCGTGGCGTTGATGATGGTGACGCTGATCTGGGGCGGGGGCCACCTGCTGGACCTGGTCTCGGGTCCGGGGGTGTACCCCGGGGAATATGATCAGTACGTCCACAGCTCCTCGACACAGCGGTTCGATCATTGGTTAGAGGGTCAGCAGCGATTGAGCGAAGGGGGGGGATCGGCGCGGGAGCTTGAAGGGGTGTTCAAGACCGCGTTGCGGGCGAAGCTCGATGTGTTCGAGCGGCTGGTCATCGCGGCGACCCGATTAAACTTCGGGGTTCATCAGCTGGCGGGGACCCAGCCGTTAGACCGGCAGACCGTCGTGGTCGCTTGTTATGAGCTGGCGGTGACGCTGCCGGGTTGGCTGTTCCACGCCCACCGGGGGTTCTTGTTGATGTACGGCCTGTTGGGCATCGGGGTATGGTCGTTGGGCGGGGCGATGTTGGCGCGGATGGCGGCCCTGGAAGCCAGCCGGGACATCCCTGCGGACCTGGGCGGGGCGTATGAATACGCGAGGTCGAACTGGGCGTGGTTCGTCATGGCGCTGATCGGGCCGCTGATCGTCATCGCCTTGATCGGCGTTGTTCTCATCGGTGGCGGGTTCGTTTTTTTTAATCTGCCTATCCTCGATGCGCTGGGCGGGTTGCTGTTTGTGATCGCGTTGGTGTTTGGGGCGGGGATGACCCTGCTTCTGGTTCTATACCTGACGGGGCACCACCTGTTCTACCCGGCGATGGCGGTAGAGGGGCCCGACCCCTTCGACGCGATCAGTAGGTCGTTCAATTACGTGATCAGCCGGCCGTGGCGGTGGGTGTTTTATAACGCGGTGGCGTTGCTGTACGGGGCGGTGACGTATCTGTTTGTGGGGATGGTGGTGTTCGTGACCCTGTGGATGACGCACCGGTTCGTGGGGATGGGGGTGGTGCGTGAACTGGAGTCGGGTGCCAGCCGGTTCGACGCGATCCTGCCGGCCCCGCGGCTAGGGCAGCTGACGTATGAGAACCGGTCCTCGCCGCTGAGCCTGCCGGGGCAGCTGGCGGCGGTTTTGGTCTTCGTGTGGCGGAACCTGACGATCGGGCTCGTGGCGGCGTACGCGGTGAGCTACTACTTCTGTGCCCATACCTGGATCTATCTGCTGCTGCGCTGCAACGCCGACGGCACCGGGTTCGACGAGGTTTACTTGGAGGAGGCCGCTGGGACGGGCGAGAGGTCAGCGGTCGAGCCCGGCGGGGCGGAAACAGAGGCGGTCGCTTCGTCGGCCGGGCAAACGGATCAAGACAGCCAAGAGGATCAACCTGACCCGGCCTCCGACGCGGCTGAAGGGGGTGAAGACAAAACGTAAACCCCCCGTCACCGATTGATCATCACCTCAAAAAATCTTTAGCTGGTCAGGCCCTCGAACAACGGGGTCGACAGGTAACGCTCGCCGAAGCTGGGGACGATGACCACGATCGTCTTGTCCTTGTTCTCCGGCTTGGCGGCGACGCGGGCGGCGGCGCAGACGTTGGCGCCGGAGCTGATCCCGCACAAGAGGCCCTCCTCTTTGGCTAACCGTTTGCCCCAGGCGAACGCGTCATCATTGGAAACCGCTTCGGTCCCGTCGACGATGTCCATATCGAGGTTTTTGGGGATGAAGCCGGCCCCGATCCCCTGGATTTTGTGGGGGCCGGGCTGACCGCCGGCGATAACGGGCGATGCCTCGGGCTCGACGGCGATGGCTTGGAAGCTGGGCTTCTTGGGTTTGATGTGCCGGGCCACGCCGGTGATGGTGCCGCCGGTGCCGACGCCGGCGACGAGGATATCGACCTGCCCGCTGGTGTCTTCCCAGATCTCGACGCCGGTGGTCTTTTCGTGGACCTGCGGGTTGGCGGGGTTCTCGAATTGCTGGGGCATCCACGCGTTCTGGCTGGTCGCGATCAGTTCGGCGGCTTTACTGATCGCGCCCTTCATGCCCTCGGCGGCTGGGGTGAGGACGAGGTTTGCGCCCATCGCGCGGAGCAGGGCCCGCCGCTCAAGGCTCATGGATTCGGGCATGGTGAGGGTGAGCTTGTACCCTTTGGCGGCACAGACGAACGCCAGGGCGATGCCGGTGTTGCCGCTGGTGGGTTCGATGATGTGGGTGTCGGCGTTGATGGTGCCCGCGGCCTCGGCCGCTTCGATCATCGCCCGCCCGATCCGGTCCTTGACGCTGCACAGGGGATTGAAGAATTCGCATTTGGCGTACACCGTCGCGTGGTCGGGGGGGATCACCCGGTTGAGCTTGACCAGGGGGGTGTTGTACGTCGTGTCGATGATGCTGCTGTAAGCTTGGCGGTGGAGTGCTTTAAACGGTGTGGCGGTAGCGGTCATGGCGGTCCTCCGGTGGGGAAGGGGGTGGCGTTAGAACAAGACGACTGACGACCGTGCTCGAAGAAATTGTCATTTCTCTCTTGATTCGCTTCCATTTATAGCAACTGAGGCCGGCAGCGCCAAGATCTCGAACTACAAGAGATAGGGGCGGTAAGGCCTCGGTCACGTCTCGGTCTGTGAAACAGGGCCGGTCGATCGGGTTTTTGGGTCTATGCATGATTAAATTATTGCGTAATTCAGGGCATGGTTTAAGTGGCCAGGTCAGGGCGTCGATCGAGGGGGGTGAGGACCTGTCACCGAAGGATACGCCCAGCCGATGATGATCGCCGAAGAATCGCCGATGAGCAGATGCTGTGGTTCATGGGCCCGGTGGAAGAATCTTAAGCTTTAGCGTTCCGTGATCGATCCGTCCCGTCGATTTCAACCCGGTATATATGCGAATAAATATAATAACGAATATTGGCGGCTTCATCTCGGGTCGACACGTGTTTGCAAATCCACAGGGGGAGTCTTTTGATGTCGTGGACTAAAAGCCGAGCGCAACGCGTTCAGGCCGGTGGCCGGGGTAGATCCGTGCCGGTGATGAGCGTTGAGGAAACGCCAGGGTGGCACGGGCTTGAAGGCCTTGAGCCCCGCGTGTTGTTCGCGGCGGACCTGGTGGGGCAGTTCTCCGACCAGTTCAACCCGCTGGGGCCCACGCTCGTTGGTGACGAGTATGACATCCCCGTCACCATCTCCAACATCGGGGATACGTCCTCCCAAGGGCTGGCGACCTTCCGGCTTGTGGCGTCCGAGGACCTCGACGTGAGCGGGGACGATTTCTTGCTTGGCCAATTCGAAGACGTCGCGATCGATTTGATCCCGGAACAGGAGCAGACGTTCCGCTTCCAAGGCACGGTCCCGTTTGATCCGGGGCTGGCCCCGTTGACCGGTGACCCGGATCAGCCACGCCCGGCTTATAACCTCCTGGTGGAGATCGTCCCGGGTTCGAAGAGCGTCGACCGCGAGAAAGACAACAACGTGATCAACCATAACCAGTCGGGTCGGATCGTGACCCTCGACGTGCGGTGGGCGTTCGGGGAGGTCGAGAACCGTCGCGGCAGCACGAAATTCGTGATCGTCCAAGAAGACGAGCTCGACCCGGATTTCGGGCAGGTCGTCACGTTCCAACTCAACGGCGACGGGGTCGGGGAGCTGCTGCTCGATGAGGCAAGCGGCCGGTTCGGCGTGGTCCTCAGCGGCACCAGCGAGAAAACGAAGGTCAAAGTCAAGGTCAAGGGGGGGCAGGACGGCCGGTTCCTGATCGGCGGTATCACCGCCGATAGCCCGGTGATGGTATTCGACGGGAAAACGGTTGATCTGCTGGGTGATGCGGATTTTTCCGGCGGGTTGGCCCAGCTCAAACTCGGGGACGTGGACGCCTCGGTCATCACGATCGGCCCAGCGGTCAACGCCAAACCCATCACCGTTGAGCTCGACCGGGCCAGCGGCGTGCAGATCGATTCACTGAGCGCGATCAAGTCCTTGCGGGTCAGCCAGATGCTAAGCGACCCCGGCGACGCGGGCTCGGTCACGGCCCCGTCGATCGCCAAGCTCGACGTGCGGGGCAACAAGAAGCGCGGCCTGGGGGGCCATTTCCAGGCGGGGTTGGACCTCGATGGATCAGACGGCGCCAAGAAGACCCTGGGCCGGGTCAAGATCGCCGGTGATCTGGGCGGCGGCGGGTCGGCTTTGCAGTGGGATGTCGCCGGCGCGGTAGGCCAGATCGACGTCAAGGGCGGCGTCCAAGACTGGCAGCTCCAGGTCGACGGCGACATGGACAAGCTCAAGGCGGGGGTGATCCAGAACGCCCACCTCAACCTCGAAGGGGGGATCAAATCCGTCGACGCGGTGCAGTGGGATGACGGCCAGATCACGGCGGTGTCCGTGGGGTCGATCCGGATCAAGGGCGACAAGAAGGACCCCGCGATTCACGGCGACTTCAACGCGGCCCTGGACCTCAACCCCCAGCAGGTGGAACTGAAAAAAGCTTTGGGCAAGGCGACGATCGCCGGCGGCGTCGATGGCCGGGTCTGGACGATCGCGGGCCATACCGGGAAGGTGCAGATCAAAGGAGACGTCGACAACTGGACCCTCAACCTCGTCGCCGCCGACGGTCAGGCCAATACCCTCGACGGGCTGAAGCTGGGCGTGGTCAAGGAAGGATCCGCTTTTGTGGACGGGGTGATCAAATCCATCGACGTGGTCCAGTGGGACAACGGGGCGGTCATCGCCGACGCGGTCCAATCGATCAAGACCAAGGGCGACAAGAAGAACGATCTCGTCACCGGGGATTTTGATGTGGACCTGACCCTGACGGGGTCGGCCAACCCGAAGGTCAAAAAGACCCTGGGCAAGGCCAAGATCGCCGGCGCGATCGACACGGTCGCGTGGAACGTGACCGGCGATAGCGGCAAGATCGATGTCGGCGGGCAGGCCAGCAACTGGACCCTCAACGTCAACGGTCACCTCGACGGCTTGAAGCTGACCCGCGCCCAGAACGCCAACGTGGATATCCAAAGCGACGTGAGAACCATCGACGCGATCCAATGGGACAGCGGGTCGATCGCCGCCGATTCGATCCGGTCGTTGAAAGTCACAGGTGATAAGAAGGACCCGGCCGTCGCGGGTGACTTTCTAGCTGGGTTGACCCTGCGCGGCCCCGCTGCCGAGTCGAAAGCCAAGCAAGCGCTGGGCCACGGAAACGTGGCCGGAAACTGGGGCCAAGACGCGGTGATGAAGGGCGATGTGGGCGCTATAAAATTCGGCCGTCTCGATGGCAGCGTCACGATCGAAGGCGACGTCAAATCGATCCAAGCCAAGGGCCAGGAGGTGGCCCTCAACCCGCCCGTGGGAGGGGAATCCGGGACGATCAACGTCGCCGGTCAAGCCAAGATCAAGGGCACCAACCAGACGCTCGAGATCGACAACGATACGTTTTTTACTGCTGATCCGGTGTAAGCCGTGCTCTTTATCGCCTCCGGGTGACGGGCCGTTGGCGGTTCGTGGCGGTTTTGACCTTCGACAGGCTCGTCTTGCGTTGGGCGGAAAATGACCCACGCACGTGCGACGACCGGCGTGTGGTCGTCCACCGCTTGGCGGGCCGACGGGAGAAGCGGGCATGGGCCGAGGCGGAGGCGCGGGCCTTGGACCGCACCTTCCGAAGCTGGGCCCGGACACGCTGGGCGGTGACCGTCCCGGGCCGGGCAGCCGGGCGGCGTTTGACGCGGATGTTGACCCGCTGTCGAGCGGTCTGGCGGTTGAAGGCGGTGTGTGTTCGTGGCCCCAACGCGGCGGAGGCGGTAGGGCCCCCACACAAGACGATCGCCAACCCCATCACCGCCACCAGGCGTGCGCGAACGGTCCATGCAGACGGCATCTCTCTGTCCCTCCTGTGTTGACGTGCTCTGATTCTTGGGCTTGCGTCTCGTCGAAATGACGGTTCGCTTCGACCGCCGCTAAGACGGCCGAGCGATAGGGCTACGCCGCGCGTCTCGACCCGGCCCCGCAGCCGCGGACCTCGGGATACGTGCGACACCCACTATAGAGATAACACCGAAAATCGTCGTTGGCGACATAATCGGAAGAAGAAATTTTGGTGGCCCAATCGAGGTCAGGGTGAAATGGGCGTCTCGGTCTTGAAACCCCCAGCTGCGGGCAGGCTGCCCGCAGCTAGAGATTATGCGGGAACAATCGATCCTCCTCTTTGTGAGGCAGCCGGAACTTGGGGGTCGCCTTCATCGTGCCCACCGCCCGGCAGGCAGCCCTTGGATATGTGATCTGTATACGCACCGCGCATCAAAGTACCGCATCGGGTACCCGCTGGCCTCCGATAACTTACCAGCCGCGTACACGAATCGTGCCGCAATTCGTCCGGGATCGGTATATGTCCCATCCTCAGCCGCTCATGCTACGATGCGTCCATAGGATGCTAGCCGTGCCCAGGGCGCGGTCGCCTGTGAAGCCCGGTGGATCTGAGCGATCTCGTGACCCATGAGTTTTTGGTCTTACCCCTGTCTCCAAACCCATGGCAACGGCCGGTGGCTGGTCGAGCCCGCTGAGTCGAACGCCGTGTCGCTCGACGGGCTGGGCATCGATACACGCAGCCTGCGACCGGGGCAGGCGTACGTGGCGATCCGCGGTCAGAGGTTCGACGGGCATGACTTTCTGGCCCAAGCAGCCCGTGCCCGGGCCGCGTTGCTGATCGTCAGCGACCCAGAAAAAGCCGAACGTTTCGTCACGCAATCGTCTCAGAACCCTGGGCCGCGTCCTGTCCCGCCGGTTCTGCTGGTGGACGACACGCTCGGGGCCTTGCATCGCCTGGCTGAGGGGTATCGCGATCGATTAGCCCAATGCGGCACCGTGGTCATCGCGGTGACGGGCTCCAACGGCAAAACCACGACCCGGAACCTGATTTATCATCTCCTGTCATCGGGGGGCGACCAGGGGGACGGATCCACCGCTGGGGGGAAAGCACCTCAACGAAAGCGCGCCGCGTCGGGCCACCGTTGGGGCAGGGGCCGAGGCACGCAGAGCCCCAAAAGTTTCAACAACCAGATCGGGGTTCCCTTGACCCTGTTGGGCGCGAAAGAGGGCGACGATTTCGTGGTCGTCGAGGTCGGCACGAATCACCCGGGGGAGATCGCGTGCCTGGCGGCGATCGTGCGGCCGGACGTCGCGGTGATCACCGGTATCGGGTCGGCCCACATCCAGGGGCTGGGCGATCTACGCGGGGTGGCCGTAGAGAAGTCATCTCTGGCGCGGTTCGTTAAGCGCGGCGGGCTGGTGGTATTCAACGGGGATCAGCCCGTTCTCGAGCAACACATCGAGGTACCGGCTGGGGTGACGACCGCTCGGTTCGGTCACGACAAGGCCCACGAGGCGTGTTTAAGGCAATATCGTGGTCACGAGCACGGGGTAACCTTTGAAGCCACGTTCCGGGCCCAAGACCGTCAAGAGGCCGGTTCGCCTCCGGATACGGGCCAGGCCCTGCTACCCGCCCGGTCTTGGGCCGAGTCATTCGAGCTGCCCCTCCTGGGTGAGCACAACGCGATGAACGCATTAGCAGCGATCCTGGTCGCTCGGGCGTTGGGCGTCGACGGTCAGCAGATCACCGCCGCCCTGGCATCGGCGCAGCCGGTTGAGATGCGTTTGGACGTCCGCCACGTGGGGGGTTCCGCCCGCCCCATCACCGTTATAAATGACGCCTACAACGCGAACCCGGATTCCATGGTCGCGGCGCTGCGCGTCCTGGCGGGTTACCTCCGATCCAGCCCTCAAGGGCGTCGCGTCGCGGTGCTCGGTGACATGCTCGAGCTGGGCGACGCCACCAGGGAGCTTCACCAAGAACTGGGGCGTCGGATCGCGGAGATCGATACCGAGGCGCGCCATCGTTCAGAGGGTCCAAACGGCCGGCCCCAGGCAGAAGCTGCCCCCGGCTTGTGCGGTGACGGCCCGGCAGACGGTGGGGGGATCGACGTTGCCGTGCTGATTGGTCCCCTGGCGGCTTACACCGCTTGGCAGCTGGGTCAACTGTGGGGCAGCTCAACATCGAGGCGCGTTTTCACGTACGGGAATTGGAATGAGGTCGTTGGGTCCAAAGTAGCCGCGATGCTGAGGGCGGGCGATGTGGTGCTGATCAAGGCTTCTCGAGCGATGGGGTTAGAAGAGTTGATCCCCAAACTGGGCCAGCCGGAAGATGACGAGTCGCCAGGGCCTCAACCCCCACCGTCTTCGCCGTACTCGCGTGCATTGTGTACGCGACATGACCCTTCCCGGGATCGCCAGGGTCCCCGACGCGGTCGTTGATGCACGGCGCGTCTAGAAAAATTGAATATTGGGCGGTATGATAATTTTCGAGAGGGATGCAAAAGGAACGCCAGGCCCCGAGGTACCGTCAGGATCATGATGGTCTCGACTAAGGCGTCACCGAAGCATCCATGACCTGAGTGAGAAGGACGGGGCGTGCATGAATGAAGCCGTGTGCGGCCCGCCCAGCCGGCGCGGCCGGTTTCGGGATTCCTAACGACGGCATGCCTTAAGGGTGAAAGAGGCTCACGCCTCATCGCGGTAACCGCCCATCGCACGTTACCGATGGGACGCCCGTTTCACCGGTGCGTGTCCGCGCATGACAGAAGAAACTTGTTATCATTATTATTGGTGTTAGCCACGAGTAGATACTTCAGAACCAATGCAAAGAAGGAGGTGAGCATGTATCGCCACGCAACTTCGCGTCGTTTGCTTCATTACATGGTGGCCGCGGTGGTGGGGATATCCCTTTACGGCTGCTCGAGCCCTCAGCCCACCCGGTCCCCTTCGGCCGTGAAAAGCAGCCCTTCTCCCGGCAGCCACGCGGCCGCGCCCAGCCGTGGGGAGACGACCTCGGTGGTCAAGGAGATCAAGAGCCCCAGCCCCCGATCGTCCCGGGCTGACGGGATGCAACAGGTCACCTTGGCGTACCCCACCGGGGACCCTAAAACCAGCGCGATCGGGATCGTCAAAACGGCCCCGCGAGAGGTGGTCCATAATAATCCGTTCACTTATGAGCTCGAAGCGACCAACTTCACCAATCAGCCGCTCGAGAACGTCACACTCACCGAAAAACCCAGCTCCACCCTCCAGATCCGCAGCTCCGCTCCGCGGGGGCAGATCAGCCAAGACGGCACGGTCAGCTGGTCCCTGGGCAGGCTCGAGCCGCGTCAGTCGAAGACCGTGCGCGTCACCGCGTTGGCCTCGGGCGAGGGCGCGGTCAGCAGCTGTGCGGCGATCTCATATAACTCATCGCTGTGCACGTCCATCGACGTGGTCCAGCCCAAGCTGCTGATCGCGATCAGCGGGCCCACGGACGTGCTGCGCTGCGACGACATCGTCTACCAGTACCGGGTGACCAACACCGGGACCGGGACGGTCCAAGACGTCCGGATCAGCGACGCCCTGCCCGACGGGTTGATGACGACCGACGGCAAGAACGCCGTGGAGTTCAACGTCGGGGCCCTAGCCCCCGACCAGTCACGCCAGCACACCGCGCGGCTCAAGGCTTCGAAGAAAGGCCGGTTCGTGTACAAGGCGACCGCGATCGGCAAGGGCGGCCTGACCGCCGTCTCGAACCAGGTCGCCACCCAGGTGCGCGAGCCCCAGTTGCAGCTGATCTACAACGCCCCCAACCAGCAGTTCATCGGCCGCAACGGCACCAACGAGATCACCGTCCGCAACACCGGCGACGGCCCCGCCAACCAGACCACGATCGAGCACTCCGTGCCCACCGGGCTGCAGCTGGTGAGCCTCTCGAGCGGTGCGCGGCAGGCGGACGGCAAGATCCTATGGAACCTCGGCACCCTCTCGCCGGGGCAGTCACAGACCGTGTCGCTGACGCTCAAGGGCTCACGGGAAGGGACCATGCACCATACCGCGGTCGCCAGCGCCACCTGCGCCTCGGCGGTCTCGGCCAAAGCCCAGACCCAGTACCGGGGGATCCCCGCGATCCTGCTTGAGGTCGTGGACCTCGAAGACCCCACCGAGGTCGGCAGCAACCAGACCTACGTGATCACCGCTACCAACCAGGGCAGCGCTGCGGGCACCAACATCCGCATCGTCTGCACCCTCGAAGACAACATGCAGTACCTCTCCACCGATGGCGCCACCGTCGGCCGCCACAGCGGCGATCGGGTGGTCTTCGAGCCGCTCATCAGCCTCTCCCCCGCGGCCAAGGCCGAGTGGCGCGTCACGGTCAAAGCGGTGCGCCCCGGAGATGTTCGGTTCAAGGTCTCCATGACCAGCGACCAATTGAACCGCCCGGTCGAGGAGACCGAGGCGACGAACATGTACAAATAAATCTCGCTCGACTCGTCTTCTGATCACCACGACCCGCGCCTCCCGGTGCGGGTTTTTTTGATCCGGTTTACCCATGATCCCCACGTGATGCAGGTGGGGTAGATGCGGGTCAGGTTAAAGCTCCGGTGGGCATGGCGATCCAAACATGAAAGGAATTCAATACCTCGCCTCTCCACGTATCCATCGCTGCTGAACCGGTAGCCCAACGTGTTGACATCCGTCTCTCTTGACGCCGCTGTTTTTTGACGGTTTTCAACGGGGTCTCTATATTCCCGGCATGCGATTAGCTATCAGGATCTTAGATCGGATGAAATGGTTCGGGGTCGGTGGCCTATTGGTTAGCGTTGGCTGCCATGGCCCCCTGGAGCGGACGGAAGAGCAGGCGTTGCGCGAGCAGCTGTTGGCGTCTCACCGGGCGTATGCCCAGGCGATCGGGGAAGCCCCCGCAATCGAGCTGCACCGCCAACCCAGTGAAGTCGAGCAGGAGCTCACCCAAGACCGGCGGTTCGAGCTCGACCAGATGAGCGGCCCGCGGTCCTACCGGGACGAAACCCCAGATCTGGGCAACGATCTACTGGGTCTCGACGGCAGCGGCACCGTCGCGATGTCCCTCCAGGAAGCGGTCCACCTGGCGATCAAGAACAACCTCGACGTCCGCCAGGCGAGCATGACCCCCGCGATCAACGAGGCGCGGCTCACCCAGGCCCAGGCCCAGTTCGACGCGGTGTTCTTTACCGCGTTCGACTTTCAGAAGACCGACTCACCCCAGCCCCCGACCAATCTAGGGTTCAGCCAGTTCGGGACCGTCCAGTCCGATACCCGACGCCTGACCACGGGTATCCGCAAGCCGTTGACCACCGGGGGACAGATCTCGGCCCAAACCGAGATCGCCCGTACGCGTCGCGAGCCGTCGTTCTTTCAAACCACGACGTTCTATGAAGCCAACGTCAGCGTGACCCTCAACCAGCCGCTGCTGCGTAACTTCGGGACGGACGTCAACCGGGCACAGATCCAACTCAGTGAAAACGCCCGCCGCGAGTCGGTCGCCGACCTCCAGCGCCAACTCTTAGTCACCGCCGCGGACGTTGAGCAGGCGTACTGGGACCTGGTCTTTGCCCGTCAGCAGCTGCTGATCCGCACCCGCCTACTCGAGCGCACCCGAGACGACCGCGACCAGCTGAAGCTGCGCGGGGGGTTTGACGTCAACCCCGTTCGGCTCACCGAGGCCAACAGCTTCGTGGAGATCCGCCGGTCTGATGTCATCCGAGCCCGTCAGCAGGTGCGCCTCGCGTCGGACCAGCTCAAGCGGCTGGTCAATACGCCCCAGATCGGTCTTTCAAGCGAAGAACTCATCCTCCCCGTGGAGATCCCGCTCGAGAGGCCGGTCCAGTTTAGCCTGCTCGACGCGGTCACGACCGCGTTGCAGCACCGGCCCGAGGTGCGTCAGGCCCTGTTGCAGATCCAAGACGCGACCATCCGCCAGCGGGTGGCCGACAACCAGCGTCTCCCGCAGCTGGACCTGGCCGCGACGATCCGGGTCAACGGGGTCACGAGAACAGAGGACCAAGAGATCGATGCCGCGTATAACTTTATGGGCTTGGGCGATTTCATCGATTACCTGCTGAACCTCCAGTTCGAGGTCCCGATCGGCAACCGCGGGCCCGAGGCGTTTTACCGCGAGCAGCAGCTGGCCCGCCGCGCGGCGGTGATTAATTACCAGAACCTCGCTCAGCAGGTGGTGCTCGATGTCAAAAGCTCCCTGCGCAACCTGTTGACCAGCTACGACCTGATCGGCGCCGCCCGCGCCGCGCGGCGGGCCGCGGCCGACAACCTCCGCGCGATCGAGGAACAAGAAAAAGCCGGGGTAGCGCTGACCCCGGAGTTCCTGCTAGACCTCAAGCTCGGCACCCAGCAGCGGCTGGCCGACTCCGAGATCGACGAGGTCCAGGCCCTGACCGATTACAACGTCGCAATCGCCCGTTTCTATCAATCGATGGGCACCCTCCTCGAACGCAACCGCATCGTGTTTGACGACCCGACCTCCCCCGAACAGCGGTAGCTCATCGCTGCATTCGATCACCCCCACTTGTTCCCCCGCCACATGGCCGTCGCTGCATCGCTTATTCGCTCTTAGAGCGTTTCCTGAAATGACGTATGACGTTCCCAGCGAGCCGCGACCGTGAGGCAGCGGGTTCTTGCGAATAACCCGACGTCCTTATGTCGTACATGAAACCGGGATACGCTCTAGCGCGGTGTATGACGGATCAATCCCCGTTGCAGCGCTTGGTCGTGGAGGGTCTGAGCGATCGGGATCGTCGAGGGGCAGATATAGGAGCACAGCCCACAGTCGATGCACCATGACAGCTGCTGACGGACCCTCGCGTCTTGTGAGTTGGCCTGGCATTGATCCATGAGGCGGATCGGCTCGAGCCCGGTGGGGCACGTTTCGGCGCACCAGCCACAACTGATGCACGGCTCGGCGGGGCGCGCGGTGGCGTGATCGAGGACCGAGATCAACGTGGCGTGGGACCGGACCACCGTCTGGGCTGTCGGTCGCTCATCGGGGGCGGGGGCGATGAGCCGGCCGGTCATCGGGTGGCCCAGGAGGACCCGGTGCGAGCTGTGGCTCAAGATTTCACGCAGCCTGGGGTGGAGCGTCGCCAGCGGTGAACCGGCGAAGGTATAGGTCACCGTGGGGCGGCTGCCGCGTTCGGGCCAGGCGATCATCACGGGCTGGATCAGGTCGATCCGCCGCCTCGCCACCCAGCGGGCGAACCGGATCGCGGTCCACGGGCTGATCAGCATCAGCCCGGCCTCGACCGGGTTCTGCCCGGCCGGCAGTTTCAAGCCCCGGCCGTGGGACCACGCCACCAGCGTCGGCTCGGAGGCGGGGTACACGGGGTGGGTGTCGATTAGCCTTAGGCGGTATCGGCGGCAGACCGGCCGCAGCTTCGACACCACCGCCGCGAGATCCGCGGCCACCATGGACACATCCTTGATCCCGATCAGATCCGCGATCATCAGCGTGCCCAGCACCGCGTCGTTGGGGAAGCTCATCAGCAAACTGCTTCGGTCGGGGTACGGGGAGAACCCGTCTAACCCGACACAGATCAGGGTGGCGGGGGGGCGTTGCTGGGCGGTGTCGAGCTGAGCCTCGAACCCGACACGCCCGTCATGGCCGGGCCAGGGCCCTAGCTGCCGCAGCGCGGTCAGCCACTGATCGAACCGCCGACCCGAAGGCGGGTCGACCGCCAGCGAGGTGTCCTGTTCCTCATCGCTGGGTTCGATCACGACAACCGTACTATGGGTTCCGGGGCCAGCGATTGGATCTGGGGCGATCAGCTTTTGGACCCTGCCCCGCACCGGGCAGGTGGGGGTCCATAACCCGTCTTGAGCGTCGACCAGCGGTTGCCCGGGGGATAGGGGTTGGCCTTCGACCACGCAAGGTGGTCTCTTTAGTGGCAGTTGGATGCGGTCAGCGGCGAGGGTGTGGGGCGGCTCGGTGTAGGCGATTGGCCTGCCGATCGGGAACTCCATCCCGCTGCAAAAAAGAGCCATCGTTGGTTACGGTCCTTCCAAGCGGTATCAGCGTGTCTGTGACGCACGTCCCCGGCCGCGTGCCCCTGCGGGCCTATCGTATCAATCGGTAGCTGGGGCGTGGACGTTTGACCGACGAGGGGTCTCCAGGAAGCAAGCCCCGGGTGGCCCGACCCAACAGGCTCTAAGCCCCATTTTTTTATCGCTCGTGGCCGCTGCTGCGCATTCGCATTTTTCCAAGGGTCCGCTAGGCTGCAACGGCTATGACCAAGCTGGTGGTCCCGATTATGGTCCGGTCGTTGGAACAGGCGCTATCGGCGGCTCACCAGGCGGCTGAGGAAGGCGCGGATTGGGTGGAATTCCGGGTCGATGGGTTCGCTGATCACCTCGATCAATTACCCGGATTGGTCCTGCGATCGGCCCTGCCGAGCATCGTGACGTGCCGGCCCGTTTGGGAAGGGGGCCACTACGACGGGGACGAGCAGACGAGGATCAGTCTTTTCGAGCACGTGGGGCTGGGTGAACGCCAACCGGTGTTCATCGACGTGGAGTGGGCGGCGTATCAACGTTCAGCGAATATCCGCCAAAAAATCGGGCTGGTGGTCGATCACCCCGATCAGGTGCGGCCCACCACCACCGGGCTGATCCTGTCGAGCCATGACTTCGAGGCCAAGCCGGTGGACCTGCGTCAGAGGATTGAGGCGATGAAGCAGACGCGGGCGTGCGGGGCGGTCAAGGTCGCGTGGCGGGCACGATCGCTCAAAGACAATCTCGAGGCGTTTGACGTGCTCCGCAGCCGGTCCAAGCCCACGATCGCCCTGTGCATGGGGGAAGCGGGCGTGCCCAGCAGGGTCTTGGCTAAGAAATTCGGGGCCCTGGTGACGTTCGCGAGCTTAGAGCACGGATCGGGCACCGCGCCGGGACAGGTGACGATTGGAGACTTGAAGAACCGATACCGTTGGGACGCGTTGGGGTCCGATACACGGGTTTACGGCGTGATCGGTTGGCCGGTGGGTCACTCGTTGAGCCCGGCGATCCATAACGCGGGGTTCGAGGCGGTCGGGTTTGATGGGGTGTATTTGCCGATGCCGATCGAACCGGGGTACGAGGTATTCGGGGACGTGGTCGGGGGCTGGCTGGATGCGGCGGGCCTAGATTTCCGGGGGGCGTCGGTGACGATCCCGCACAAGCAGAACCTGCTGCGGTTCGTCCAGGAGCGGGGAGGGCGGATCGAGCCGTTGGCTCTGCGGATCGGCGCCGCCAATACGCTGATCCGACAAGACGACGGGGCGTTGTACGCCTCGAACACGGATTACGCTGGCGCCCTGGACGCGGTATGCGATCGTCTAGGGATCGAGCGGGAAGGGTTGCGCGGCCGACGCGTCGCGGTTATCGGTGCCGGTGGGGCCGCCAGGGCGGTCGTGGCCGGGTTCGCGCAGTACGGGGCGACGGTGGTGGTCTATAACCGCACTTTGGACAAAGCCAGGCGGCTTGCTGAGGGTTTGTCGGGTGCGGATGAAGGTCCTGAGCGGCACCGGGGCAGGGTTGTCGCGGCGCGCTTGGAGAAGCTATGCGACTCGTGCTGCGAGATCTATGTGAACTGCACGCCGATCGGGATGCACCCCAACGAAGACGCGACGCCGATCCCGTCGGCTCCTAAATCGGCGAACCGGCAAGGCTGGGGGCCTGGAACTGTCGTTTTCGATACGGTCTACAACCCGCTGGAGACCCGCTTGCTCCGCGAGGCGCGGCAGGCGGGGTGCACGACGATTCTGGGCGTCGAGATGTTCGTGCGTCAGGCGGCGTTGCAGTTCAAGCAGTGGACGAATCGCGAGGCACCGATCGACCGCTTTCGGCGGGCGGTCGTTGAGCACCTTGGGGGTGAGGCGCCCGTCGTTTCCGACGAGCCGCGACCGTAAGGGAGTGGTCCGCCCTACGCTCACCCCGCCGCTCCCTTACGGTCGCGGCTCGTCGGGTGGCACGGCGCCGGCTTGCGGGCCGCAACCGTCACACATGCGATTCGAACGCGCCGATATGGTGCCGCACCACCGGCGCGGCTTCTTTGGGTAGGTCCACGCCGACAACATCGAAGCGGATCGGGCGGTCGGTCAAACCGAACCGCCGTGCGAGTTGACCGGCTAGGGCGGTGAGCTGGCGTTGCTTGCGGCGGTTGACGTGGATCTCAGGCAGCCATCGGTGATCAGCAACACCGTCTTTGGGGCCGGTCTGCTGGACAGAGGCGGTTTTGACCTCGACCAGGACGATCGTGCGGCGATCGGGGGCTTCGACCAGCAGGTCGACCTCACCGAACCGGTTGCGCAGATTGGTACGGAGGATGCGATACCCGGCGCGTTTGAGGCAACGCGCAGCGACCCGCTCGCCTCGCCCGCCCAAGGCCAGCCGATGCCCCAGGCCGTGACGCAGCCGTTGTAAGACCGATCGAACCATGTGTTGAACGATAGGCGACGGGTTCGGCCTTGGCAGGGGTGGAGGGCAAGGCCGCTCGTTGCTGGGGCCAAGGTGCTTCGTCGGGATCGGGGCCGCAGCGGTTGATCATGGGGACGGTTGGTGGTCGGCCGGGTCGGGTGGTTGAGGCGGGGGGGAGTAGTAACGGGTGATGGCGATCTCGAGCAGGGCGGCGCTCATTTCTTCGACGGGGTTGTAGCTGCCGGTTTGGATCAGTTCCTGGCGGTAGCGCTGGGTGAGGACCTGAAATTGTTGACGCCTAAGCAGGCTCTCGATCTCTAATTGGGCTTGAGACAGAGGCTTGGCGTCTCCTGGGTCGATGGATTCAACATAGACCCACCAGTAGGCGTCCTCGAGCTGCACCCGCGGAGAATGCTCGCCGGCCTGGAGGCGGCGCATCGCGTCGTTGAGCGGGGCCTGCCCGAAGACCTCGTTGCCGATCGCTTCGGCCATGAGCCCGCCGTCTTCATGGCGATACTTGTTCTGGGGGCTGGAGGCGATTTGACGGAATGGTTGTCCCTGGCTTAGCCGCTGGTCGATCTGGTCGGCTGCAGCGGGGGAGTCGACCCGGATCAGCCGCAGGGCACGGCGCAGCGGCGGGTTGTATTCTTCGTAGTGATCGCGGTAGTACCGCTCGATGTCTTTGCGGCTGACGTGGATTTTCGGGAAGAGCTTCTGGTGCATGTACCGCTGCACGAGCAGTTTCTGGCGTTCCTGGGCGAGGGTTTCTTTGAGGTTGAGGCCTGTTTCTTCGAGCAGCCGGCTTTCGGCGACGGCGATGGAGCCCTGGCCCCAGTAGCGGATCAGCTCTTGGCGGCGGGCGGCTAGGAGCTGATCGAGCCCGGCTTGTTCCTGGGTCGATAGGTCGCGCTGGGCTTCTCCGATCATCAGCGCATCGAGGATCATCTGGCTGAGCTGGCCCTGGATTAACTGATACGCCTGGAGGCGGAACTGGCGCGACGGGCGTTGCTTGCCCAATGCAGCCAGCTGTTCTTGGATCGGCTCGAATACCCTCGTGGCGTAGATCGGCTGGCCGTTGACCTGGCCGACCATGGCGTCGATCGGGAATGTTTGGCTCGACGGTGTCGGGTCGTTACGGGCGGCGGGGGCTGCGTTGCTGGGCTTGTCGCGGCTGTTTGGTTCGGCGCGGTGGTCGGCGGGGGGGTCGGTGTTTGTGGCGGGTTGAGCGTGCTTGGGATCAGGTGCTGCTTCAGGGGGGCCAGATGCGCAGGCTGGCAGGAGGTGCAGCAGCGAGATCAGCAGGGCTAGGGCCGGGCTTGTGGCTCGGGTGTATCGATCGATGGATCGGTTCGGGAACCGCTGGCGGTCTGCCCGCCCATGCGGGTGCAGGGGTTGGCCGCCAGCGGACGCGCGGCCCGTGAGGCGGTTATTTGGTTTTATACGCATCGTGTATCCATGGGCCGGGTAGGCGGCGTTTTGAGCTTGAGGGGTTGTCATGTCGGGCACGAGAGTCACGCCGCGTCTCATCCGGGCTGGGTATAAGATCGAGCTTCACCGCATGGGGCCATGTTAATTTTCGACCGGGATGCCGGCAAAGCCCGACAGCTACATGGGGATAGCGGGGGATAGCGTATGGAGGCGTCAAGGCGTCGTGCACTGAAACGGCGTCATGGTTGGGCAGGGTCCGAGCGGTTGTTGAGTGCTGACAACAGTGAAGTTATGATACCGATCCGTTTGCCCGTCGGGGGCGGGCGTGCCCGGGGGTGGCATTGATTCGACCCGGGCTTAGTTTTTTTGGGGGGTGTTGACAGATCGTGTTGCGGATTCGCCGATGATCGGGACATCGTGATCGAGACCTTCGGAGGCTACACGTGGAACAACTGCTTTCCATCGCCATTTTTTTAGGGTTTGGTCTGGGGTTTGTGTTGATCAATCTCACGGTGGGCAAGCTTGTCCGCCCGTCGTTGCCCAACCGGGAGAAGGTGGCGATCTATGAGTGCGGCGAGCCGACGATCGGGACCAGCTGGGTGCAGTTCGACCTGCGGTTTTATATCGTGGCGTTGTTCTACCTTGTGTTTGACGTGGAGGTGGCTCTGATCTACCCCTGGTCGGTGATTTTCCGCCAGGCGCCGACCGAGGCGTTGGTGCTGGGGCTGCCGTTCCTGGGGATTATCGTGATCGGTTACGCGTATGAATGGTACAGCGGTAGCCTCGACTGGGTCCGCAGTAGTGTCAACACGTCCATCAAGGGCACGGCGGGGCTGGATATGGCCCGTCTGGCCCGCCAAGACCCCGAGGCGCTGGCTGAACAAGCGGCGCGTCCATGACCCGCGGGTCTTGGGCGCACGGGGCTGAGAAATTTTCCTGGTCGCGTCAACGCCGCGTCCAGGAAACACCCCGTATTTTCTTCCAGGAAGGGTATATCATCCGTGGCTAAAGAGAGAGAACCTCAACGTGACTCAACCCTCGACCGGTCTATGAACCAGTCGCGGTATAAGACGGTTTTGCTGTTCGGGGCGCCCGGGGCGGGCAAGGGCACCCAGGGGCGGATCCTGGGGCAGATCCCCGGGTTTTACCATTGTGCTTGTGGGGACGTATTCCGCCAGATCGACATCAACAGCGAGTTGGGCAAGATTTTTTATGAATACAGCTCGCGTGGCGAGCTGGTACCCGATGACGTGACGGTGAAGATGTGGGCCGAGTCGATCCACGCCCACACGGTGCTTAGCGACTACAAGCCCAAGGCAGACGTCTTGATCCTCGACGGGATCCCCAGGACACTCGAACAGGCCAAGCTGATCGAGCAGCACGTCGAGGTGATCCAGATCATCCACCTGGTGTGCAACAACCAGGAAGCGATGTTCGAGCGGATGCGTCGCCGGGCGCTTAAGGAAAACCGCCTCGACGATGCCGACGAGAAGGTGATCCGTCACCGCTGGGCGGTCTACGAGCAGCAGACCCGGCCGGTCCTTGGGTATTACCCCAAGGAGATGATCGAGGAGGTCGGTTCGATCGCGTCGCCCGCGGCGGTGCTGCGTGAGATCCTGGACGTGGTGGTCCCGATCCAGGATCAACATTTTTTCACCCCCGACGTGTGAGGGCTATACGCCTCGGGTATCCAGCGGCCGCATCGGGTGTGGATGGTACCTGGAAAATTCCCTTGTCGCGTCCACGAATCATGTGGTATTTTCGTCCGGGATGGGTATAAATCCCATGGTTTATCTTAAAACAGCGAAGAATGAACCCCCGACCGAGTGTCCGCCCGTGAGGCGTAACGGCACCAAGGGCCTAATGTCTTTGATAAAACGGACCCAACTACTTGATCCGGCAATAGCTGGTGCGGTTCATCCGGAGTACTGATCGATGGCATGGAAGCGGTACGCTCATGACGTGGCCGCCATCACGGGTTTGTCCGTTGGCGTGTTCGTTGGGGGGCTGGTTGGCTGCGAGGAGACGGGTGATCACGGTCCGTCATCCGGCGCGGCTGTGCCCGCGGTTCAGACCGCCGCGGCCGATCAACAGGGCCACTCGCTGCCGTGTTGCCCGTTGGGCGATCAGAGCACTGATGTTCACCCCGTGGCATCGAAGCCCCAGTTCCCATCTGCGGGTACGAAGAGCATCGAACCCTCGGCGGCGACTCAGCCGTCTACCCAGTCCACCTCCGTCTCTGCCCCCGCTCCCGCCCCCGGAGACCCGCCGAACCGCGATGAATCGGAGCAACACGCCCGGGCGGGCCAGTGGCTGGACCCGGCCAGCCGTGAAGCGTTCGACTTAGACTTCAAGATGACCGATCAGGACAGCCGGTCGATGACGCTCGAAGCCTTGAAAGGCAAGCCGATCGCGATGTCTTTTATCTTTACCCGTTGCCCGAATCCGGAGATGTGCCCGCTGATCGTCACGACGCTGGCCAAGCTCCAACGCGACCTGGAGGAGCAAGGGCTTGGGGATCAGGTCTGGCTGGCGCTGCTGAGCTACGACCCGGTCTTCGATACCCCGCAGCGATTGAAGCGGTACGGCCAAGACCGCGGGCTGCGTTTCACCAACGCCAAGATGCTGCGGCCCGACCCGGACCAATTCCGTGAACTGCTCCACGAGTTCCAGATCGGGGTCCACTACAACCCCGACGGGTCGATCGGTCACTTTATCGAGTTGCTGCTGATCGATCGCCATGGACGCTTCGTGCGTGACTATCAAGGCGACATCTGGGACAACGCCGCGGTGCTTGAAGACCTAAAGACGTTGGCTCAGGAGAAGGCGCCTGCATCACTGACCGCTCGCTAGGTTCTGACGGGAGAAGGCGGTTGCCCCAATTCGTATTAGGTATTTGTTAGGCTAATTTCTGTTTATTCCTATGAATTTTTGGATATTTTTGTTCGTTTTTATGTATTTTTATGGTATAATCTGTCGATGAAAGCGTACGAATAAATGACCCAAAGTGACGGTCTGCCGGATTTGTACCGTGTGCGTCCCACGTCGTTAGCATTGCGAGAATCCCGCGTGGGGCAATTGTTTGAAAGTCACGAAGAGCGGTGTTGGGTGGTGGATCAGCTGAAGCTGTTGCGTCACTGGCCGGGGAGTTGGAAGGCTCAAAATGAGTTCGGGCTGGACCTGAGCATCGATAAGATCACGTGCCAAAGGTGTGAGTTTTATGAATACCGGATCCGCGGGAAGTTACTAAGCCACGGCGGGAACCTGCGGGTGTTCTTTTGGGTGCACGACCCGTCCCGCACGATCTGGGTGGCCCATGCGTATTGGAAGAAGTCCCAGCGAATCGCTGAGGCGGTCAAGCGGCGGGTGGCCCGCAGGATCCGAAACCTTCAAGGCCAGATCCAGGACGGAGATATCCCATGAATTGGTTACCAGCCGAGATCGAGGCTGAACAGCGTCAAGCCCAGGGCCGATCCAGCGCCCTCAGCGCCGCGGCGGCGTTAGCGCAGATGGACCCCCACAGCCGCGAGGACCTGATCTGCTACCTCCAAGCCCTCACCGAGGCCCAAGCCGCCAGTGATGAAGAAGAGACCCGTTACCTGATCAAAGCCATCGCCGAGGTCTTCATGATCGAAGACGACGCGGCCTCGCCCGATCTTGATGCCTGGGAAGCCGAAGCCAATCGCACCCCCGAGGGTCGCAACGCGCTGCAAAAGAACCAGAAGCGGTCGCGGAGCTTCCTGGCGCGTTATCACGAGCTCAAGGCAGCCGCGGGTCTTAAGACCCTCCGTGACGTGGCCAAGGCCTCGGGGCTAAGCCCCACCACCGTCCAAGCGATCGAGACCCAAAGTGTCAAACCCCAAGCCAAAACCATCCAGGCCCTTGCCAAGGCTTTCAAGGTCGAGGTCGGCCGGTTGCTGGAGGATTAATCGTCAGCGCGGACATCCGTGCCGGTCCGCGGTGTAAAATATCTTCCAGTGACTCCAATCGAACCCGTTTTACAGGGATACACCTGAACCTGATAGACGCATCGCGTATCAAAGTAACGCGTCGAATATGTGTTGGACACCGAAAACCTCCTTGCCGCGTCCATGAGTCACGCCGTATTTTCATCCGGGATCGGTATATTTCCTTGCTGCGTGCACGAGTCATGCCGCAATCTCATCCGGGGTGGGTATAAAGAGATGGGGACATAGACCTCATGGCCGCGGACCAATTAGCATACTTCGGCGTCAAGGCCGCCCAGCAGGTTGAGGGCTTCGGGCGGTTCGTGCAGTTCTGCGGGACCACCCACCGGTGGTTCTGGGCGGCGATCCCCCGGTGGTCGCGGGCGAGGCTGATGATGCCTTTGTTGTTCCAGGTCGGCACGCGCAGCATCCCGGTGGTGATGGTGGTGGGGGGGTTCGTGGGGATGGTGCTGGCGATCGAGGCGTTTGAGCAGTTCGCGGCGATCGGCCAGGAGATGCGCCTGGGAGGGGTGATCAACATCTCCGTGGTCAAGCAGATCGGCCCGGTGATGGCGGCGATCATGCTCGCGGGGCGGATCGGGGGTTCGGTCAGCGCCGAGCTGGGGACGATGAACGTCACCGAGCAGCTCGATGCGCTGCGTGTCATGGGGGCTGACCCGATCGCGTACCTGGTGGTGCCGCGGGTCGTGGCGTGTGTGTTGATGATCCCGATCATGACCGTGTTCAGCGACCTGATGGGGATCTACGGGGGGTACCTCATCACGGTCGTGGGGTACGGGGTCAACGCCGGGCATTACTGGGAGTTTTCGGGCCGGTACGTGGCGGTGTACGACGTGATGGTCGGGCTGGCCAAGAGCGTTTTCTTCGGCCTGGCGATCGGGCTGATCAGCTGCTACAAAGGGTTTTATTGCAGCCGCGGCGCCGCGGGGGTGGGCCAGGCGGCCACCGACGCGTTTGTGACCAGCTTCCTAGCGATCATCGTCTCGAACCTGTTCCTGGCCAAGTTCCTTAACGATCTATACTCGCTGATTTATGGCCACAGCGGGGTGACCGCGTTCAGCGGCTAGCTTCACAGCTTGGTATAGTACGCTTCCCTATTGCGGATGGCTTTTTTCACGTTCACGATCCACGGATGACCCAGTATGCCCACCCTCACGATCGACGGCAAGGAATTGACGTTCGAGGGCAAGAAGCTCATTTTAGACGTCGCCCTCGAAAACGGCGTGGAGATCCCGCACTACTGCTACCACCCCGGGCTGTCGGTGGTGGCCAGCTGCCGGATCTGCCTCGCGGAGGTCGCCTCACCCAACCCCCGAAACGACAACAAGGTCGAGTTCCTGCCCAAGCTGGTGCCCACCTGCCAGACCACCGCGATGGACGGGATGCAGGTCTATACCAAAAGCCCCAAGGCCGTCGCCAACCAAAAAGCCGTCATGGAGTACCTGCTAATCAATCACCCCCTGGACTGCCCGGTCTGCGACCAGGCGGGTGAGTGCCACCTCCAGGACTACAGCTACCAGTACGGCCGCGCCGAGTCACGCTTCGAGGAAGACAAGGCCAAGCAGCCCAAGAAGGACATCGGCCCGAACGTGTACCTCTACTCTGACCGGTGCATCATGTGCTCGCGTTGCGTACGGTTCACGCGCGAGGTCTCGGGCACCAGCGAGCTGATGATCAGCGGCCGCGGCCACACCGAACAGATCGACATCTTCCCGGGCAAGCCGCTCGATAATGAGCTATCCGGCAACGTCGTGGACATCTGCCCGGTGGGGGCGTTGCTTGATAAGGATTTTCTGTTCACCCAGCGGGTCTGGTTCCTGAACAAGACCCCCAGCATCGATCCCGTGACCGCTTCGGGCGACAATATCTGGGTCGAGCACAACGAGGGTCAGATTTATCGGGTCAAGCCGCGGACCAACATGGACGTCAACAAATGGTGGATCAGCGACGAGATCCGCTACAGCTGGAAGTTTGTCCATGACGAAGCGAGGCTGCGTCACCCGATGCGGCTCCAGCAAGGGGTCCAGGTCCGCTGTGACTGGAAGCGGGCGTACGAGGAGGTGACGCGCCGATTCACCGATCTGGTCCGTGACCACGGCACGGGCTGTTTGGCGGTGATGGTCAGCCCGATGCTCGCTTGTGAGGAGGCGTATCTGCTGGGCCGGTTTATCCGTAGCCTCGACCCCCAAGCGACGCTGGCGGTGGGCCCCATCCCGACCCAGGGCCGGGACAAGACGTTTGTCGGGGGTGATTCTGGGGGTGATTCCGGGGGCGGGGGGTACACGATCTATGCCGAGAAATGCCCCAACAGCCGCGGGGTGAGGCGGGCTCTGGAGCTGGTCAATGCGTCGAACCGCAGCGTGTTTTCCTACGACCAGCTGCTGGAGGAGCTAGGGCAGAAGGGCTCAAAACTTACCGGCCTGTTGCTGACCGGCAACTACCCCAGCGCGTGGGTGACCAAGCCGCTGGCCACCGCGGTCGGGAAGAAATTCACGGTCCTGATCGATACGCTCCCGAACGATCTGACGGCCAAGGCGGCAGTATTGCTTCCGGGGGTGACCTGGGTCGAGAAAAGCGGCGCCTTCGAGAACACCCACGGGCGGATCCAGAGCTTTCAACAGGCGATCCCGCCGATCGAGTTCGGCCGAGCTGAGGGTCAGATCGCTTTAGACCTGCTGTACACCAGCGCGTCCACGGCTTTTGAGCGTTACGACCCGGATCGGGTGCGATCCCAGATGGGCGGTGCGTTTGCGACCGAGGTCCATCATCCTCAAGAGGGAGATCAAGAACAGCCCGACATGCAGTACGTCACGCTGTGACAACCTTGCGGAGATGTGTTTTTTACCGTGAGCATGACGATCGAACAATTGAGCCAACGGATCGGCGCCGCCGTGCGTGGCGACGGGTCGCGGTCCGTGACCGGTTGCGCCGGGCTCGAGGAAGCCGGGCCCCGGGACGTGAGTTTTTTAGCCAATCGGAAATACACCAGCCGGCTGGCCCAGACCCAAGCCGGTGCGGTGATCTTATCGCCCGACGACGCCCAGCAAGCCCCCTCGGGGTGTACCTTGCTGGTCGCGGCCGATCCGTATTTTGCGTTCCGCGAAGCGGTCGTGGCGCTGCACGGTTACCGGCAGCACCCCGAGCCGGGGGTCAGCGATCTGGCGGTGGTCGACCCCGCGGCACAGATCGGGCCGGGCTGCTGCATCCAACCGTTGGTCTATATCGCCGCCGGGGCGGTCATCGGCGAGGGTTCGGTCATCTACCCGCACTGTTACGTCGGCGACGGGGCGACGATCGGAAAGCAGTGCATCCTCTACCCGAACGTGACGGTCTACGACGGGTGTGTGCTGGGCGACCGCGTGGTGTTGCACTCGGGTTGTGTGATCGGCCAAGACGGGTTCGGGTACGCCACGCACCAGGGCCAGCACCACAAGATCCCGCAGATCGGCAACGTCGTGATCGAGGACGACGTGGAGATGGGCGCGGGCTGCGCGATCGATCGGGCGACGGTCGGCTCGACGCGGATCGGCAAGGGCACGAAGTTCAGCGACTTGGTGGCGATCGGTCACGGCACGGAGGTGGGCCCCCATAACCTGCTCGTGGCTCAGGTCGGGTTGGCGGGCTCGGTCAAGACAGGCCAGTATGTCGCGTTCGGGGGGCAGGCGGGGGTGGCGGGGCATCTTGAGATCGGAGATCAGGCCCAGATCGCCGCCAAGGCTGGGGTGATCGACGACTTGCCGGCTAAAGGTCAATACGGCGGTCAACCCGCGATGCCGATGGCCCAGACGAAGCGGAGCGTGCTGACGCTAACACGCTTGCCCGACCTGGTGCAGGACTTCCGCCAGCTCCAGAAGCGGGTCGCCCAGCTCGAAGCCCGGCTCGGGGGCGAGGCCGATGAGGCCTCGGTCAATCACCGGACGATCCGTGATGCGGCTAATCTTTCCTCGTCATCAGAATAATGATCGGTAGTGGCGTCTCGAGTCACGTCGTCGTGGCTGGCGGTGTCGGCGCGCACATGAGAATAAGCCGGTTCATAAACGACCAAGGGGTCCCGCTGGGCGTTGCAACCGGCTAAGCAAAGGGCCGTCAACCAGGCTACGGCGATGGGATAGCGCATGGTCCAACTCCTTTTTTTGACGGTGTTCGTTGCGGTTGATCCAACCCCTCACAGATCGGCGCAGCCGGGGCGGATCGAGCATTTCACATGATGGCTGCGGATTATCGGCCTGGATCGGGTGACCTGATGGGGGACTTAAGCTATGGTCTCAGAAATTTTGAGCAATCCAGGCCACGCGGCGGTATGTTCCGGAGACGCGTTGATAGCCCAACGCCCGGCGGCAGGGGGTTACAGTGGAGAGAGGGTCCGTTGGCCGAGTCAACGACCTGACGTTTGTAGCGGATGGGTCGACTAGATGTACAGCTGGTGCCGTCACGGAGTGGATGACGGTGCGGATCGCCCGGGGCTGGCTCGCGGGCAGTGGCCAAACAGCTAACGCGGGTTGATCGGCCTATGACGGGTGCGAAAACGCTCGTTGAGCCAGGTCGACCGCTTTGGCCATGGCGGCGGCTTTGTTGAGGGTCTCTTGGTGCTCGGCTTCGGGGTCGCTATCGGCGACGATCCCGCCACCGGCTTGGATGTGGACGGTCCATGGTCTGCCTAGATCGACGGACCGCTCCCTTACGGTCGCGGCTCGTTCGGAGAGGGCGATGCCATCGCGTTGGACATGGTCGGGGGTACTTCCGAGGGCATTTCCGGGGGCGGGGGTGATGACCATGGTGCGCAGGGCGATGGCCATGTCCATGTTGCCGGCGAGGTCGACATACCCGACCGCGCCGGCGTAGGGCCCGCGACGGGTGGGCTCGAGCTCGTCGATGATCTGCATCGCCCGTACTTTCGGGGCTCCGCTGACCGTGCCCACCGGCAGTGTGTAGCGAAGTGCGTCCCAGCAGGTGCGCTCCTCGGCGAGCTGGGCGGTGACGGTCGAGCTGATGTGCATCACGTGGCTGTAGCGCTCGATCGTCATCAAGGCGGGCAGGGCGATCGACCCGGGTGTGGCGACCCGGCCCACATCGTTGCGGCCCAGGTCCACGAGCATGATGTGCTCGGCGCGTTCCTTGGGGTCGGCCAAGAGCTGAGCTTCGAGGCGTTGGTCTTCTTGCTCGTCGCTGCCACGTTGACGCGTGCCCGCTAGCGGGCGGTTGGTGACGACCCCGTCTTGGACCCGGCAGAGGATCTCCGGGCTAGAGCCCACGAGCATCCCGCCGTCAATCTGGAGGTAAAACATATACGGCGACGGGTTGACCACGCGCAGGGCGCGGTAGATGTCGAATGGGTCGGCTTCGGTGCGTAACTCAAACCGCTGGCTGGGCACGACCTGGAAGATGTCACCGGCGGCGATGTATTCTTTGGCCTTGATGACCGCCTGTTGGTACCCGCCATCGCCCATGTTGCTCGTGGGCAGGTTCGGGGGTGGGGAGTTGAGGTCGATCTGCCCGACGGCCAGCTCCGTGCCACCTTGATCAGGCGACGAATCTTGGGTGATCCGACGGGCGAGTTCGTCAAGGTCTCGCTGGGCTGATTCATAGGCGGCATCAATCAAGGGGTGTTCATCGGCCACCATGTGCGTGACGAGGACCACGGTCTTCTGCACATGATCAAACGCCACGACCCGGCGGTACAGGCCCATGTGCACGTCGGGCAGGTGCCGGTCGTCCGGGGGCGGGGCGGTGAGCTTCTCACCCTCGAGGTACCGGACGGTGTCGTATCCGGCGAACCCGACCCACCCGCCGCAGAAATCGGGCAGCCCGTCGGTTTCGAGCGCCTGGATCTGGGCCGACAGGTGAGCGATTTCATCGAGAGGGTTTTGGCTGGTGTAGGTTCGTGACCGATCGGGGTTGATCGTGTCAATCACTTTAACCTGATTCCCATGGGCGATCACCTGCACCGCGGGTTGGGCGCCGAGGTAGCTGTACCGGCCCACGCGGTCGCCGCCGACGACGGATTCGAGCAGGAAGCTGGGGGCCATGCGGTCGTCGGGGCGCACGAGGCGGCGGTAGGCCAGGACCGGGGTCAACGCGTCGCTGAAGATCCGGCGGTAGACCGGGATCAGGGCGGCGGGGTGAGCCGCAGCCTTTTGGCGAAAGGTGTCGAGATCAGGGGAATCATGGGCCATGAGCAGTACCGATGAAGCCTGCTATTGTAATAGCTGCCTTCGTACGGACGATAAAACCGTGTACAACGCGGCGCTACTCATCAAGGGAGTCGGGGTGGAGGTTGGCCGCCTCGCCGCGGGCTTTCTTTTCTTGATACTTCTTGACCCAGGTCTCCCAGCTTTTGCCCGCGGCGGTGTCTCGGCCGGAGAACTCGAGCCGGGCGATCTGGGCGTACCCTATGGACACACGCTCCGTACTGCCGGTGGGGATGAGCCGCACATACGGCTGGTCGGCTTCTGTGCGGCGGTCGAAGACGTACCCCTGGATCGCTTGGCCGTCGACCGTGTGGATCGTGACATCCCCGCGGTAGTCGAAAGCCTCGTCCATCGCGGCGATTCTTTCCTGCTGGCTGGTCAGGGGGGGGCACGAGCCGTGGAGCGTGGTGGAGGCGGCCTCCTGGGAACCTTCTTGGTTGGGCTGGTCGTTCATCGGTGTTAGTCTATTCCAATCCTTAAAGCAAGGATGATCGAGCGATGCGCTGGGGCCCGTATCTGCTGCTAAGATACTTCAGGCTCGTCATCGGTCGCTGGTCGGTGTCAATCAAGATGAGATTGTACCGGGGCAGACCCCGGCGTGTGTACTATCAGTGGCAATGAGGTGTGGCGGTCCGGGGTGCGGACATGAGGTTTTTGAGTAAACGATGAAGGTCGAGAGCTTCTTATCCCATCACGGTTTGGCAGAGAACCCGTTTGAGGCGGAGGAGGCCCGTCACGACCCGATCTTCAACCGGCTGATCGAGACCAACACCACGCACCCAGATTTCCCGAAGGTGCTGGGGCAGATCGACCGTCCCAGCACGGCGGTGGTGTTCGGGGAAAAAGGCACCGGCAAGACCGCGATCCGGCTGCTGATCGGGCAGAAGATCAGCGAACATAATGAACAGAACCCTGATCACCGGATCCTGCTGGTGGGTTACGACGACCTGAACCCTGTATTGGATCAGGTGATCCGGCGCCAACGGCAGCGCATGGGGTCGTACCGGGCGGCGCGGGTGAGTGTCGAGCAGCTGCTCGACAAGCTCCGCCTTGAGGACCACCAGGACGCGATCCTTTCGTTGGCGGTGACGAAGCTGGTCGACGGGCTTCTGGAGGTGACGATCGGCACGGACGAGGCGATGCCGCTACCGCCCAAGGTGGTCAAGATCCTTAAGAAGATGCCGCGGCAGCAGCGGGTGGATCTGGCGATCTTGGCGGCGTTGTATGACCAGCCGCGCAGCGGGTCGGTGGTGGAGCGATGGAAGAAGCTTCGGTCGAAATTGAAACTGGGGTGGGTGCCTTCGATGCCACTGGCGCGGACGCTGGGGGCGGTGGCGGCGATCACCGCGGGGGTGCTGTTGGCGGGGCATTACACGTTTTTTTCAGATAACCCTTGGCTAGTCCCGGGGGCGGGGTTTGCGGCGGCGATCGCCGTGGTTCTGTTTGGGGCTTGGGCGCTGAAGCACGTGCGGGTGTGGTCGCTTTGCCGCAGGGTGTGCCGGGAGCTGCTGGCGGTCCCGCGGTTGCAGGGCGATCTGCGGAAGATGCTTCTGGAGATGCGTAAGGCGGATCTGGTCAACCATCCTTGGCCCACCACCGGGGCGGTCCCTTTAGAGGGAGCGGGCAACGAGGATCGGCTTACGGGCAATCAGGACAGCCGGTACCAGCTCACCCAGCGGCTGATGGGGGTGCTCGAGGCGTTGGGTTACAACGGGATCATCGTGCTCGTCGACCGCGTGGACGAGCCGGCGGTGGTCAGCGGCCACCCGGACCGGATGCGCTCGATCATCTGGCCGATGCTTGAGAACAAATTCCTCCAGCAGGACCGGGTGGGATTAAAACTGCTATTGCCGATCGAATTGCGCCACCTATTGCACCGTGAATCGGCGTCGTTTTTCCAAGAAGCCCGCATGGACAAGCAGAACATGATCGACCGGCTGTCGTGGTCGGGGGCGACGCTTTTCGACCTGTGCACGAGCCGGTTGCGGGCGTGTTTGGAGGCGAACCTGCCGGCCGCGGGTGATCTGGGTTCGTCATTGGCGGGCGACAACGGTCAGGCCGGGGTTGACAGCGGTGGTGTGGATGGCGGGCGTGTGAAGGAGTCGTCGATTCAGGGGATCGACGGCATTATCGAAGCCCCGGGGGACGGGGGAACCCGCTCCCTCACGGTCGCGGCTCGTGGCGGTGTTGCCGCGGTCGCCGAAGAGGATCAGATCAACCTGTCGGACCTGTTTGAAGAGGACGTGTCGCGGGAGATGATCGTCGATGCGTTGGAGCAGATGCACCAGCCTCGTGACGCGTTTAAGTTTCTCTATTCGGTGATCCAGGAGCACTGCCGGTCGGTCTCACAGGAGGAGGCCAGCTACAAGATCCCTCGGCTCACGCTCGACGCGGTGCGGCGGCACCACTCGCAGCGGATCCAGGAGCTGTACCGGGGGTTAGCGCCGGCGTAGGCAGAGCCCGTTAGGTCTTCATCCGATCCCCGTTGTTTTTGCTTGCCACCCTGCTGGTACACATGTCAAAAAGCGATTTCCCCTCCCAACGCCCCCGTCGACTACGACGTGGCCCGGTGATCCGAGACGCGGTGGCGGATGTGGCGTTGGGCCCCTCAGATTTGGTGCTGCCTTTGTTTGTCACGGAAGCTGACCGGGCGGTCCCCGTCGAGTCGATGCCGGGGGTGAGTCAGCTGCCGGTGGGCGAGGCGGTTGAGAGGATGAACCGGCTGGCGGGTCGTGGGCTGACCCAGTTCATCCTGTTTGGGGTCACCCCCGGAAACAAGAAAGACGCGACGGGCACTTACGCGGCCTCGACCGACGCGCCGGTGAATAAGGTTTTGCAGATGGCGCGTGACGCCGGCATCGGGGCGCTGCTCTACGCGGACTTGTGTTTCTGTGAGTACACGGACCACGGCCACTGCGGGGCGGTTCTCGAGGGCGATCTTCACGGGATTGTCGATAACGACCAGACGTTGGATTTATTGGCGACAACCGCGGTCGCGCAGGCCCGGTTCGGGGCTGATGTCGTGGCGCCGTCGGGGATGATCGACGGGCAGGTGGGGGCGATCCGACAGGCCTTGGATGCCGAAGGGTTCGCGCACGTGGCGATCTTATCGTACAGCGTCAAGTACGCGTCGAACTTCTACGGCCCGTTCCGTGACGCAGGTGAAGGGGGGATGGCGTATGGCGATCGACGGGGTTACCAGATGGACTACCGTCGCAGCAGGGAGTGGCGTGCCGAGCTTGAAGCGGACCTGGCCCAAGGGGCGGATATGGTGATGGTCAAACCGGCGGCGACGTACCTGGATATTGTTCGGCGGGTGCGTGACGCGTGCGGGGTGCCGGTGGCGGGGTACCACGTCAGCGGTGAATACGCGATGCTCCACGCGGCGGCGGACCGGGGTTGGCTCGACCTACAGGCGTCGGCGCTGGAGGCGACGTACGCGATCAAGCGGGCGGGGGCGGACCTGGTCGTGACGTATTTCGCGGATCGGTTGCTGGATTGGATCTGAGGGTTGGTTCTTAGCCCCACGTGAATCACGTGGGGCTAAAGTGGCTAAAATGTTGGCTTGTTTCGTCGCTAACTCAAGAGGCGTGAACGGCGGGTGATAACGCTGCGGTTTGGGCGTTGTCCGTTGGACGATAGAAGGATCCCTGATGTTGCCATCGATTCGACAGCGGCTGATGATCGGGACCGGTGTGGTGCTCGGGGCGTTGTGTTGGCTGGTGGTTGCGGCGGCGTTGCGGGCTGCGGATGGGAGCACCGGCTTGACGCTTACGTCGGCCCGGGTGGGGCTGGTGGTCGCGGTCGTGATCGTCGCGCTGGCGGGGTTGCCGGCGATGGGGTTAGGCTTGATCAGCTCGGCGACGGGCCACGCGATGTCGGGGATCTTCACGGTCGCGGCGGCGTTGGGGATGCTGGCGGCGGTGGGGGGGTCGATGGAGGGTTGGCTTAAGTCGGCTACGTTGACGGGTGACTACAAGTGGCTGATCTTTGAGACGCTGATCTGGCAGGTGGGGGTGCTGTTGATGCTGTTCGTGATCCAACGGCTGCGGTCGCCGCTTCGCACGCGCTGGCCGGCGTTGGCGTTTGGGGACCATTTGGGGGTCGATACGCCGCGGCGCAGCCCGTTTGTGCAGGTGGCGGGTTCGGGGTTGGTGTGCGGGGGGATCGCGGCGGTCGTGGGGTACATCCTGATCCACAACGCGGATACCGGGCAGGTGATCTGCGGGTTGATCATCGCGTTTTTGTTGGGTGGGTTGATTGCTCAGACCGCGTTTCCTTTTGCCAACCCGTTGGGGGTATTGTCGAGCCCGTTCTTGGTGGCGGTGTGTTGCTATGGGTATATCTTGATCCGGTTTGGTCAGACCGAGCCATTTCTTAAGGCCTGGTATCACCAGTCGCTGCCGGGGTTGGCGTTGGCGTTGCCGATCCATTACGCGTCGGCGGGGCTGGTGGGGTGCACGCTGGGGATGGGGATGGCCCAGACCTTTAACGAGACCGTCACGGACGAGTCTTGAGGTTGCCTCCAAGCGGTGCATCTAGGTAGCTCTCACACCGGGGATATTTCCCAGAATCAAGTTTATTGCGTGGCTAAGCAGCCGTGTCGCCGTTGCCTTACACTGCCGCGATGGGTTTTACGGAACTAGCCTCAGCCGCGACGCGCTGGCGGATGCAGCTGAATCGGGTGCTGATCAAGGCGGGGTTTGCCCGTGATTGGTTCTTGATCCCGCTGGCGGCGGGGATCGGGTCGCTGGCGGGGTTGGCGGCACAGGGGTACGGGCAGCTGGTCCATCAAAGCGAAGCGATCACTTACGGGCAGACCACGGGGCACGAGCTGAGCACGTCGCGGTGGTGGCTGCTTTTGCTATTGCCGGCGGTGGGGGGGCTGGCGGTGGGTCTGAGCAAGAAGTGGTTTGGGCTGCCGATGATCAGCCACGGGATCCCGGAGGTGATCGAGGCGATGGCGCGGCACGAGGGGCGGATGAAGCCCAAAGCCGGGGTGTTGACCGCATTGAACTCGGCGGTCACGATCGGGTCGGGGGGGGCGACGGGGCAGGAAGGGCCGATCGTGCATATCGGGTCGGTGCTGGGGTCGGTGACGGGGCGGCTGCTTCGCGTGAGCCGTGAGCACATGAACACGCTGATCGGGTGCGGGGCGGCTGCGGGGCTGGCGGCGATCTTCAACGCGCCGATCGCGGGGGTGCTTTTGGTGCTGGAGGTGGTGCTGAGGGATTTTTCGCTCAAGACGTTTATGCCGCTGGTGATCGCCTCGGTGTTCGGGGTGGCGGTTAATCAGGCGGTGGCGGAGGACTATGGGGCGTTGTTTGAGCTGGATCATGACCAGTTCACGTACCAGTTCGTGTTTAGCGAGATCCCGTCGTACCTGCTGCTTGGGGTGTGTTGCGGGCTGGGGGGGTGGGTATTTGCCAAGACGCTAGGTGGGCTGGAGCGGGCGTGGGCGAAGGTCAATGTCTCGGGCCCGATCAAGCCCATGCTCGGGGGGTTATCGATCGGGGTCTTGGGGATCGGTTTTGTGCTGGCGTACCCGGACGCGATCCCGGTGTATCACCCCCCGGCGTTTTTCGGCAACGGGTACCCGGTGATTGAGACCTTGCTGACCCCGGACGCGTATTCCGCGACGGGCGCGGTGGCGTTGGGCAACGCGACGCTGGGGTTTTTGGTGTTGGCGGGGCTTTGCAAGACACTGGGCACGAGCCTGACCCTGGGTTCGGGCGGCAGCGGGGGGATCTTTGCACCGACGCTGTTTATCGGTGCGGCGTTTGGCGCGGCGTTCGGGGTGGCGGTGGGGCAGACCGGTTTTTATCAGGACGTTAGCCCGGCGGCGTACGCGCTGGCGGGGATGGCGGGGGTGCTCAGCGCCGCGGTGCACTGCCCGCTGACGGCGATCATCCTGGTGTTCGAGATCACCCGTGAGTACAAGGTGATCCTGCCGGTGATGCTCGTGGCGATCGTGGCCACGGTGATCGCGCAGATGCTGATCCGTGACAGCATCTACGTGTTGGCGTTGCGGGAGCGGGGGATCCGCGTCGGGGCGCTGTCGGACATGACGGTGCTGCGTCGGCTAACGGTAGACCAGGTACCGCTGACCCCGGCGGTGTTGGTGGGGTCGGGTGATCCGGTTCAGAAGCTGATCGACCTGGCCCAGGACTACGCGGTGTCAGACTACGTGGTGCGGGATGAGAACAACCGGTACGAGGGGATGGTCGTGGGGCAGGACGTCCGCACCACGCTGCTGGCGAGGGAGGCGGTGCCGCTGATGATCGTCGCTGAGCTGATGCGCACCGACCTGCCGACGGTGACGCGTGACGAGACGCTCGACCGGGTGCTCGATAAGTTCGCGCGTCACGATGTGGCGAGCTTGACGGTCGTCAGCGACGATAACGACGTATTAGGTTTGGTGACGCGTTCGCGGCTGATCCGGCAGTACCATCAGGCGTTGGAACAGGCGTGATGGGGGGACCGCGACACGGGCGTTACGCGGTTTGTGAGGGTTTTGAAGAAACCGCTCCCTCACGGTCGCGGCTCGTCGTGGTAATATACCTCACGCGGCTAAGATTGTCCGATTGTTGAAGTGTTGGAAGTTGCGGGTGATGAGGGTTTGGACGTTGGGTTTGTCGTCGGTGGCCAGCTTGGCGATGCCGTCGTGGATGGCTTGCTGAAATCGATCGAACGTTTCGTAGTACCGGCCGTTGAGGCAGCGTTTCTTGAGCAGGCCCCAGATCCGTTCGATCAGGTTCAGGTGCGGCGAGTAGGACGGCAGGAACATCAACTCGATGCCCAACCCCACGGCCCGATCTTGGACCAACCGGCAGCGTTGATACCGCGCGTTGTCCAGCACCAGGGTGATCGCTTGGCCGGGGTAACGCCCCGCGAGCGTCTCGAGTAATTCGCAGACCGTTTGGGCCGTGATGTACGTCGTGTTCGTGACGGTCACCAACTCTCGGGTCACGAAATCCAACGCCCCCAACACGTTCAGCCGGCGGCGGCCGGTGGGCGTGCGGATGAACAGCCTCACCACGCACCACACGTAGCACAGAAACGCGCCATGGACGAAGTGGCAGGCGTCTACAAAAAAACCCTGCGATCACCCCGTTCGGCTTCGTCCAAAGCCGGATCGAGGGTCTGTTCAAGGAATTCACGCTGCTGTTGATGCTTGGCCTGATCAAGCTTGCCCGGCACACCCCCGAGCTTGCGACGACGCAGACCCAGCCGTTTCAAAAAAGCTCGCACTTGCGTCGGGCCGCGACGCAGACCGGTGAGTTGCGTGATCTGATGGCTCGCCTCGTGGATCGTCGACGGCGGGTGTTGTTCCAAAGACGCCTTGACCTTCGGGCCGTGCGCGTTCAATTGACTGGGCTGACCCCGGTAGCCGTTTTGCCTCAACGCCTCGATCCCACCGTCGAGGTACGTATTCAAATAACGCTGCACCGTCCGGCTGCTGACCCCTGCCAAGGCCGCGATCTGCCGATGTGCCAACCCATGGCTCTTGAGCCAAACCACCTGCAACTTCCGCCGCACCCGCGGATCTGGATCGCTAAAACGCCCCCGATCCAACGCCGCCACCGCATCGTCCGTCAATGTGATCTGAAGCATCCATGCCTCCTGTGTCCAGTGACTTCGTAGTAAAATCAAACCGCTAACGTCAGCCTATTCTACCGATCAGACAAACTCACCCGAGGAAGGTATATGACCGATCCATCGAGCCAACCGGTTCGGTACCGTTTTAGCCGTAGCCGGCGGCTGCACGGGCGCCGCGCCTTTGGGCGGGTGTACGCGGCGCGGCGTCGCAAGCACCTGGGGCCGATCACGGTTTATGTCAAGCCCAATGACCTGGGGTACCCCCGGCTGGGTCTTAGTGTATCACGGAAGGTGGGGGCGGCGACGAAGCGGAACCGGATCAAGCGGATGCTCCGAGAGGCGTTCCGGCTGGGTCAGCACGACTGGGATCGTGGTTTCGACGTCGTTGTGGTGGTGCGGGCGCACGAGCCGCTGGGTCTTGAGCGGTATCGGGCGATGATGGCGGCCGTGGTGCGGTGGGCGCAACGGAACTAGGATCAGTAATGCCCCAGAGATGGATCAGTCAAGGTTTGATCTTCTTGGTGCTGCTGTACCGCGCTACCTTTGGTCTGCTGTACCGGGGCCACTGCCGGTTTAAGCCCACGTGCAGCCAGTACATGATCGACGCGGTCCGCCGGCACGGCCCGTGGCGGGGGGGGTGGCTGGGGATCCGGCGGATCGGCCGCTGCCGCCCGTGGGGCGGATCGGGTTACGACCCGGCATGACGCCCGTCGCCTTTGAGCCGATAATGCCCTTATGAGTTGGATTTCCCGCCTTGTGCAATCGTGCCGCCGGTGGTTGAATCGGCCGGCCAGTGAGCTGAGTCGCGCCCAGCGGGCGGGGCGGTTTGCGGTGGATCTGGCGCGGTATTGCGGTCGGCAGCTGCGGCGCGATCAGGCGTCGCAGATGGCTGCGGCGCTGACCTATCGTACGATCTTTAGCTTGATCCCGACGGTCGTGCTGATGCTGCTGGTGTTCCGGTCGTTTAGTAATCTCGACCAGGCACGCAACGAGTGGCAAGACAAGCTCTATGAGTACATGGGGCTCACGTCGATCACCTTGGCGGCCCAGCCTCACGAAGATCCAGGAATAGACGATCCCATCCTCGATGATGAGGCGGTGACCGAGGACATCTCTGAGAAACCCCTACTGGCCACGACCCAACCCGCCGATGGTGAGGATGCCCAGGGCGGAGAGGATCAGGTCCAGGCGCGGCGTGTCTTGCAAGAGAGCATCGACAAGATCATCGCGGACCTGGCTGACAAGGCCGCGAACGTGAATTTTGGCAGTATCGGGATGGTGGGTTTGGGGATCTTGATCTGGGCGGCGTTGTCGCTGGTGATTACGGTCGAGCAGACGTTCAATCATATTTATCAAAGCCCCAGCGGGCGGGCGTGGCACCTGCGGATCCCGCTGTACTGGGCGGTGATCACCCTCGGGCCGGTGTTGCTGTTTCTGAGTTTTAACGTGGCGGGGACGCTGGTCCAATGGGCGGGGGGGCTTAGCGCGTGGAGCCCGTGGTCGAAGACGGTGGATATCCTCAGCGGGTTCACGGCGTTGGGGGCGACGTGGCTGCTTATTTTCTTGCTGTACATCCTGATGCCCAATACCAAGGTGCGGCTGCGACCGGCGCTGATCGGGGCGTTTGTCGCTGCTGCGTTGTGGGAGCTGAGCAAGTGGGGGTTCAAACTGTACGTGACCAAGGCGGTGAGCTACTCGGCGTTGTACGGATCGCTGGGGCTGCTGCCGTTGTTTTTGTTGTGGTTGTACCTCACGTGGCTGATCGTCTTGTTCGGCCTCGAGATTACGTCCACGCTCCAGGCGATGCACGGCCGTGAATTCGAAAAGGAAGAGGCCCGTTCGGACCCGCGTCGCAATCTTAATCCGTACTGGCTGATCCCGCTAATGGCGGAGGTGGCTAAAGAGTTCGATGCCGGCCGGGTGGTCGACGCCGAGGCGCTGGCGTCGCGGATCAAGGTGCCGATCCGCTCGGTGGTCGCGCTGGGGGGGGTCCTCGAAGAGGCGGGGCTGCTGCATCAGACGCGGTCATCGGATGACGACGACGGGGGGTATGCGTTGGCGAAGCCGCCGCAGAACATTTTGATTTCTAAGTTGATCGATCTTGGGCGATCTCTCACCCAACGGAGCCTCGACTGCCAGCAAGGGCCGGCCGCGGCGGTGATCGAGAAACTGCTCCAGGCCCAGCGGGAAGCGGCTGGTCGATCGACTCTTGCTGATTTGGTGGGGACGGATCAGCCGATGCCTCACGAGGGGGTCGTTCTCGATCAGCGTGTGCACGCCACGCCGTGAATACATGAGCCGATCAAGTAATAGTCATCTTGGAGTGAAAGAATCCCCATCCCTAGGTGTATATATATTGGAGGCTGACACCGGGTCACCTCACATCCATCAACATCTCTACATTGAAAGGGATTCACATGACACTCAGATACAACAACCAGACATGGGAGCCAATGGCCCGCCAGGAAGCGGCAGGGGTCAACGGAGGCGGTCACGGTCAGGTCACGACGCCGTCGATGGCCGTGTTGGAGGCTCATCGGGTTACGGGTAAGTATTGGCTGACTGCCCCCGGTGTGCCTGCCTGGTCGGATGCAATGGCTTTGGCCGCGGGCTATGACGTAAAGAATATTGTGACCGGTGAGGTCACGATCTCGACCGGGTTCTGGGGCCTCTGAAAAACCTCCGAGTTGGAGATTACACCCCATCCTCAGCGACGTCAGAGCCAATCTTGGGAACAACCTTGAGTTTTTCAGAGACATCTTCTGACTCTAAATCGAGGACGGAGTTTGGAGGCACGGCGGATCGTGGCCCTGACGCATTCGCGTGCGGTTACGGGGCCACGGCCCGAACCTGATCCAGGCCGACAATTGAATGGTGGAAGGAATCCCACCATGACACTATGATCCATGGTTTCCTCCGTAGAACCAAGGATCCTTATTGCATCGGCAGATAAACGACGGGCCTCTGCCAGAGTCCATTTCTTCAAGAAATTGCACGTCTCTGGCGTGTCCGCTAGCATGCGCTCGCGTTGGAGGGAAGGAGAACGTGCGCGCCACGGATGAGAGCGGGACGCGGTTACGACGATGCCGTGAGTCGTTTAACGGCAGATCGGTGACGGATGGGTCGGCGAGAAGAACCCACTCCCCTACGGTCGCGGCTCGTGGTGAGCGGTTTTCCATAAGGGGTTGCGTTTGTCTGAATCAGAAAAACCCGTTGGCGTGGAGGCCCAGCCGGATCTGCGCGACCCGCGTGTGCACGCGGCGCTGGAGCGGTACTGGAAGGCGAACGTGCGGGTCATGGCGGTGCTACTTGCGATCTGGGCAGTGGTGGGGCTGGGCTGCGGGGTGTTGGCGGCGGATTGGCTCAATCAATTCCGGCTTGGGGGGTTCCCCTTGGGCTTCTGGTTCGCCCAGCAGGGCAGCATCATCACGTTTGTCTTGTTGATCCTGGTCTACGCAACAGCGTTGAATCGGCTGGATCGCAAACACCATCGAGAGATTGAAGGTCTTGCTCGCCGCCAGGGGGACCCCGGTCAGAAGATGGAGGGTTAACCGATGGGGATCACCGGCTGGACCTATTGCTTCGTGGGGGCGACCTTCGGCTTGTACCTGCTGATCGCGTGGCTGTGCAAGGTGCGCGACACGCGCGGGTTCTACGTGGCAGGGCGCGGCGTGCCGGCGCTCGCC
This sequence comes from Phycisphaeraceae bacterium, assembly GCA_965224205.1. Taxonomy (GTDB): domain Bacteria; phylum Planctomycetota; class Phycisphaerae; order Phycisphaerales; family Phycisphaeraceae; genus CBDCYN01. Next base: position 417,013 of record CBDCYN010000023.1, on the reverse strand, counting down.
AATGGGATGGCCACGGGCGCGGACTGGATGAGCGCCGCGTCGTTTATCTCTATGGCGGGGCTGATCTCGACCATGGGGTACGCCGGGGGGGTGTACCTGATGGGCTGGACGGGGGGGTATGTCTTGCTGGCGCTGCTATTGGCGCCTTACCTGCGGAAGTTCGGGCATTTTACGGTGCCGGATTTTGTGGGGGATCGGTACGATTCGAACATCGCCCGGCTTGTAGCGGTGCTGTGCGCGGTGTTCGTGAGCTTTACGTACGTGGCGGGGCAGATGCGGGGCGTGGGGATCGTGTTTAGCCGGTTCCTGGAGGTGGATATCAACGTCGGGGTCATGATCGGGATGGCGATCGTGTTCATCTACGCGACCCTGGGGGGGATGAAGGGGATCACCTGGACGCAGGTGGCTCAGTACTGGGTGCTGATCACGGCGTTCCTGATCCCGGCGATCGCGATCAGTATTAAGCTCACGGGCCAACCGGTGCCGCAGATCGGCATGGGTAGCGAGCTGACCGGCCAGGGCGTGGCGCTATTAGAGAAGCTTAATGAGATCCATGCCGACCTGGGTTTTGCCAGTTATACCGACGCCCATGTGGGCAAATGGGATGTACTGAATGTTTTTTGCGTCACGTTGGCGCTGATGGTGGGCACGGCGGGGTTGCCGCATGTGATTGTGCGGTTCTATACGGTTAAAAACGTCAAGGCGGCGCGGTGGAGCGCGTTCTGGGCGTTGTTCTTTATCGCCACACTGTACCTCACCGCGCCGGCGACCGCGGCGTTTGCCCGGTATTACATGATCAACAGCATCAACGGCAAATCTGCGGCCGAGCTGCCAGATTGGTTCAATAATTGGCAGCAGACCGGGCTGATCCTCTGGCTCGACGACGGCGACGGGTATTTGCGGTATTCCGCGAAGTATGACAATGAGGTGTACAACAAGGGCCCGCTGCCCGAGCACCTGTCGTGGGACCGGTTGCTTGCGGACCACGCGACGTGGGTCGGGTCGAACGGCGCGAACGGGGCGGATGCCCGGCTCGTCCTGCGGGGCGATACGTCGGTGAACCTCGCGAAGCTGTCGGGCCCGGACCGGGACATCATCGTGCTGGCGACCCCGGAGATGGCGCAGCTGGCGGACTGGATCATCGCCCTAGTGGCGGCGGGGGGGTTGGCGGCGGCGTTATCGACGGCTAGCGGGTTGCTGCTGGTGATCTCTTCGAGCGTCGCTCATGATTTGTACTACCGGGTGATCAACCCGGGAGCCACAGAGGCGAAGCGTCTGGTCGTGGGGCGGGCGGTGATCGGTCTGGCCGTGGTCGTGGCCGGGTTGTTCGGGATCTTCCCGCCGGGGTTTGTTAGCCAGGTGGTCGCGTTTGCGTTCGGGCTGGCGGCGTCGAGCTTCTTCCCGGTGATCGTATTGGGGATTTTCTCGAAAGGGGTGGGCACGGTGCCGGCGATCTGCGGGATGGTAGCGGGGATCGGGTTCACCGCGTCGTACATTATCGGCAACGTCTATTTCGACGTGCCGGCGTGGTGTTTCGGGATCGATCCTCAGGGCATCGGCGCGGTGGGGATGGTCTTGAACTTCATGGTAACCCTAATGCTCACCCCGCTGTGCGCAGCCCCGAGCGAGGCGATCCAGGCGATGGTCGAGTCGATCCGCGAACCGGAGGGTGTGGGCCCGGCGGTGGAGATCGAAACGGCGGCTGAGCACTAGGTGTTTCGTCCTTGGGTGTGATGGTGTGGTTGAGGATAGAGGTCATATACGCATCGTGTATCAAAATACCGCGTCGGGTTCGCGCCGGACCCCGAAAAGTTACTTGCCGGGTACACGGATCGTGCCGCAATTTCGTCTCCGGGATGGGTATATATGGAAACCCGCGATCGGGGGTGCAGACCTCTACACGTCGCGGTTCACTTGGTTGTCATTGCGGGTTGCTCGATCCCTGCCCGCCAGCCCGGTTATCGCGGCAACCCCGCACGTCGGGGATGCCGGCGGTGCGGTGGTGATTGTCGCTCCCCAGCGCGACCACGGCTTTCGCCTCGTGAGACCGATTCGGCAGAGGGTGGGGCGGTGTTTGGCTGCAGCCAGCGATCCGGGCTGCTTTCTAACGTCGCCAGCTCCGTGCTGGGCAGCCAGCCCAGCGGTGTCAACGCTGTGCCGGTGCCCGAGACGGTAAACGAGCTGATATCGCCCTCGAACTGAACCGCGCAGAGCTTTTGGAGTTGTGCTTGAGCGCCGAGTAGCAGGGCCGGGAAAGTCGTGAGACTGCCCGAGAGGTCGAGTTCCGGCGGCAGCGTCGCGGCGGTGGTGAGGATCTGGCTGTTGGCATTTAAGAAGATCGCGTGGGGGTCGATGATCACTTCAACGGGCTGGCCCCCGGATCGACCGTCGATCACGCTGTTTTGAAGGATCACGAATTGGGGGTCGATGTTGATCTCGGCCCCCGTCGCCCCCGGCGCGGGCGGTGAGGGTGCTGTCCACGAGCTGGACGCGGTCTGGGGCGGTGAGCTTGATGTTGCCGCCATCGCCAGCGGCTTCGGCGCTAACGGTGCTGTTGATGAGGATGATCGCTTCTCCGGTCGGGGCCACCGTGAGGGCGATCCCGCCCGCGTGGGCGAACTGTGACGAGGTGCGGACCACCCCGCGGTGTTCGAGCTCGATCTTGTGGGCGGTGTTCATCTCGATCCTGCCCGCGTCGCCCGTGCCCCTTGTGCTGGCGGCTGATACGATCCCGTCGTCGTGGATAGATATCCGGTCGGCGTTGAGCTCGATCTTGCCCGCGTCCCCGGTCGTCGTGGAGGCGCTGGCGATCCTGCCGTGATTAGAAAGTTCGATCAAAGCAGCCGTGATGTTGATGTCTCCGGCACGCCCGGTGGCCTCCGCGCCGCCTAGGAACCCCCCCGTCGTAGTGGTGATGCTGGAACTGGCGCGGCCCGGATCGAATCCCAGCCCCTGGAACAGCGCTCGTTGGCCGGGGTTAAACCCGGAGAGGAACACGCGGCCCGCGGTGACGTTGATGTCTCCGCCGTCCCCGTTGCCCTCGGTGAACGCGGTGAGCAGGCCGCCGTCGAGGAGGGTCAGATCATTGGCTTCGAGGGTCACGTTGCCCGCGTCGCCGCCGCCTTCGAAAGAGATCGTCCCCACCAGCGACGGCGAAAAGAACGGCACCGGGGTGTCGGTGATTTCACCGGTGCTTTGCAGTAACCGGTGGACCCCCACGATCTGGACCGTATCGGCCTGGATATGCACTAGCCCCGCGCCGGCGGAGCTGAGGGTATTCGAGGAAATCACCCCCCCGTTTTCGACGATGAGTTCCAGAGACCGTGGCCCGTCACGACCGCTGATCTGGATCTCACCGCTGGGGCCCGACGACCGGGTCGACGCGTTGATCACGCCCCGGTCAGCGATCCTTACGCTGCCGGCGGTGATCAAGATGTCCCCGCCGTGTGACGCTTCAACCCCGGTGCGTGAAAGGAACCCGGTCAGGTCCACGGAAAAAACCTCGTTGGACCCTTCGAGCCCGAATACCTCGATCCTGCCCGCGTCAACGGTCAGGTCACCGGTCGTCCCGCCCTGGCTTTGAAGGCTAAGAACGGCGATCGTCGATGCTTCGCTGATGCTGATATCGTCAGCAACGACGGTCACCGCCCCGGCGTTCCCGGCGCCGAGGGTACGGGCCGCGATCGTGGACCGACCCGACATCGAGATCGAACCGGCGTCGACCGTGACGTCCCCGCCAGTGCCCGAGCTGGAGGTGGTGGCTTCGATGGCCGCGTGGTGACTCATGTCTAGGGTTTGGGCCTCGACCCAGATCGTTGCCCCGGTCCCTGTGCTGGCCGTGGATAAGATCCCCGTCTTCACCGCCTGATCATCGGGCGCGGGGTCGCCGACTATAGAAATCTCTGGGGCCTCGATACGCAGATCGACACCGGCACCGCTGCCCTCGGCGCGTGAGAGGATCTGCCCACCGGAGGCTAGTTGTAAAGCCTCTGCGGCTTGGATATCGACGAGGGCTCCTTGTCCCGAGCTGGTATCCTGGGCAGTGCCGACTTCGATGGAAGAGTTTTCTACTCGGATGGTTGACGCGCGGATAACCGCCCCCGCCGAGGCGGGCCCGCCGAGGTCGATCCGGGATGACTGCGTTAACGACACGTCCCCCAGCCCATCGAGCGACGCTAGATCGACATCGCCTAGAGCGTCCCCGGTCGGGTCCAGGCCCACTTCGTCGACGGACCCCGTTGCGATGATATACGCCGGGCCGCCCGCCGTGTGGATCTGGCCGTCTCGAAGATGAACGTGGCCACCAATCATGGTCAGAGCCCGGCCGTTGCCCACCTCGAGCGATCCCCCGTTGACTTCGATGGTCTTCGGGGCATCCGTGCTGGTGGACAGGAACCCGAATGCATCGGGAGCCGCGGTGGTCAGTACGTGGCCTGCGGGGTCTGTGGTCGCGGAGAACCGACCACCGTCGGTCGATCGCAGCTCATCAGCCGTGGTGACCACGAACGACCCGCCGATGTCGAGTTGGGCCCCGGGGCCGAAGACGACCCCGTTGGGGTTCATCAGGAAGAAGTTCGCGTTGGGCATCGCTGAGGTACGCAGCACGCCGTCGATGTTGGACGGGGTCGGTCCCGTCACCCGGGCCAAGACGTTGTTCACCGCCCCGGGGTCGATCCCGGCCGGCCCCGTGAACGCGGCGATCTGGCCGGCGTTGATGTTGAACTCACTAAAGCTGTGGAAGACGTTGCACGAGGTGTTGGCGTCGTTGCAGATCGTCGTGCCTAGCTCCGCGGGGATCGTGATCATCGCGTCGAGCCCTGGGGGCAGCGCCCCGGTCGTGCCGGCACCCAGCGACCCGTCGGTGGCGATCTGGGCCGAGGCCGACACCGGCATTACCGCCAGCAGGGCCATCGCAACCGTCCTAGTACGTTTTTTAATCCATCTCCTCTTGCGCATCGTTACCTCCCAGAAACGCTTAGTGATGTCATGAAAGGCTAACGGAATCTTCCTGGAGTACGGCACGATTAATCCAAGATCGTGTCGATAGGTCCTTGAAAACCTCCTCGGTACACACATCGTGTAGACCGATACCGCGTCGCGGGCGCATCTTTGCCCCCAGGGATGGTCGTGCCGCGTCCACGAATCGTGCCGCAATTCATTCAGGAAGGGTATATATACCTGATTCACACCGCGATGTCGTCCCGGGATCGAGAGGCGTGGCTCGCCGAGTCGGCGTTTGCGTTTCCCGGGTCACACCCCGTCGCACGTCGTTGCAACGCCACCACTGAGTTGCGGCGTGTGGGGGAGCAGACAGATCGGTCGATGATGTTATGCCGATCCCCGATGAAATGACGGGATGATACGCGTCCAGATTAATCCGTGCGTGCTCACAGCCAGCCGCGAACGTGAGGCAGCGTGTTATACTCAGGCACGTATCACGTATGAATTTTTCCTTGTCCGTATGACCCGTACTTCGGGGCAAGAAAGAATTTGGTAGCCAACCCATCTCTAACGCCGGATCACGCGGTATTGTGATCCACAAATCTTATAAAAAAAACGTCTATAGAAAAAGGTCGTAGACGCGGTAGACGCCGTCAAGACTCACCAAGAGCTGTTTTCACGGGTGGCTCGGATCGAAGAATAAGAGATTGCAGCTTATCCTTTGCCGCGATGCTCAGGTGATCCGGTTTGCGGCGTGGCCAGCAGCATGTTGTCGATCAGCCGAACCTGATCCACCCACGCCGCGATCAGAGCGGCCACGCCACCGGTGAGTCGCGGTTCGATGCGGTCGAGCTTGATCAGGGTTTGGGGGTGTCGCACCGCTGCGTAGTCGATCGACAGGTCATATGTTTCTAATTTTTGACGCATCGCCGCTTCAACCACCGCCGGGTCGGTCTGCCCGTCGTTCTCCACCAGCACCCGGGCCTCGTGCAACGCTTGGGGCACCGCCAGCGCCCGCTGACGCTGATCACGGTTGAGGTAGGCGTTGCGGCTCGACATCGCCAGGCCGTCGCCTTCTCGCACCGTGGGCAGGCCCACGACGCGGACCGGCATCGCCAGGCTATCGACCAGGGCCTCGATGACTTTCAGCTGTTGGTAATCTTTCTGCCCGAAACACGCGGTATCGGGTCGCAAGAGGTTCAACAGTTTCGCCACCACCCAGCAGACGCCTTCGAGGTGGCCCGGCCGGCACCTGCCCTCGAGCCCATCGGTCAGCGGGGGCAGGGTGATGCGGCACTGGGCCTGGCCCGGGGGGTACATCTGCTCAACGGGCGGGCAGAACACCCCCGCGACCCCCGCGGCCCGGCAGACCGCGAGGTCCTGGTCTAAGTCGCGTGGGTATCGGTCAAAGTCCTCGTGGGGCCCAAACTGCGTGGGGTTCACGAAGATGCTCACGACCACCTGCTCCGCAAGTTTTCTGGCCGCTTCGATCAACGACACGTGGCCGCGGTGCAACGCGCCCATGGTCGCCACCAACGCCACCGACCCCCTGCACCGCCCCCGCTGGTCGCGGGCGTCAGCGATCGTCGACGCGGTCCACATCACGGGCGACCCTGTGGGGGTGAGGGAAACTTGATCGACTTACCCTGAAGCCGCTGATACAGTGCTAACGTGGTGTCTACGAAACGGTCGACCTGGTGGTGACCACGCACCCACGCCCGGGCGCGGTCGGTTAATGCCTGGGTGCCCGTGGGGTCCTCGATGACTCGGCGGATCCGTTTAGCCCAAACACCGGCGTCGGCCTCCCCGGCCAGCCACGCGGTCTGGTCATGGATCAGGTAGTCAAGCCAGGGGTCTTCGCGAGCGATCACCGGGATCCCATACGCCATCGCCTCGAGGGTCAGGCTCCGGTAGCAGCCCGTGGCTTGGGGGTGGATTAATAGGTGGCTGTGCATGAGCATCTCGCGGTGCCCCAGCCGATTTGGCAGCATGCTCAGGTTCGACAGCAACCCCAATCTGGCCGCTGCTTGCCAAAGCTCGTGCTGATCCGCATCAGGGGCTTCGACAAAAAACTGAACCTGCGGGTAGAGCGCGACTACCTGGCCGATCCCCTCGAGCAGCGCCTCGGCGTTGGCCACTTCCATCCCGGTGCCGGTGATCACGGCGCATAACGCCTGACGGTCCCGCGGCGGGGGGTTGGGGGTGTCGGGCACGCGAACGCCTCCCGGGACCACTTGGACCTGCCATGCCGGCGGCAGGTTCTGCCTGACCCTAGCGGCCAGCGGCTCGCATGTCGCCGCAAACGCCACCGGCCGGTCCCCGCCTATTCGCCGTATTTTTTTCATCAGTGACAGATCCGAAGCTGACGACAACCCCAGGACCACCGGGGTTTGGAGCTGTGCCGCCAACCGGACCGAACCGATCCACACCCGCCCGCTTACCGCGTGGATCAGATCCACCCCCAGCCGGTCGAGCGGGTCGGCGAGTCGGGTCAACCGGCGCGCCCGCGCTAGCGACCAGCGGGAATCCCGCCACGCGACCATCTGTCCTAAGGAGCACGCCTGCTGGCCCGCGACCTGCTCGGGCATCACCTCAGCGACCTGGACGTGTTCATCGATCAGCCCATCGACCAGGTGCCGAAAGACCGATAGATCTTCGTCAAGCCAGTCCGTATCCGCGATCAACGCCACGTGCATAAACACGATGCTATCAAGAAACCGGGCTGGTCAACACCAGCGTGTTTGCAAGATATTGGCCGTGATGTGGCCGCGCGCCGCCCACGGTTCTGAGGTCGGTCCCACCGTGGATAGACGGGTAGGGTCAACTTCGCGACAGGCAAATGGTTGGGGCACGCCGCGCTTAGCTCCAGCCACGCCGTACGCCCTGGGCCCCTTCACGCCCGTGCTCCCCACCTTGGACTACACCTTCATCGACACAACAGCGTGTGGCGTCAAGAGGTTATCTTTCCCAATAACTCTGTAATACGCGATGCCACGCAGAAAGACAAAAGCTAAGGGGTTTGGTTTGACGACTCGTAGGTAAGGTAGTATTTTCCTAAGACTCCATCGCGACTTCCGATTTTGGGAATCGACAAAAACATCGGGAGCATCCGGCGGGGTGGCGGCAGGTTGTTGAGTTTTCATGGTGTTATCGAGACGTTAAAAGGGTTTTATGCTTCCTTGTCAACGGAAAACCCGGACTCAGGGTAAGATGCGGCGTTCCCATTCTGCGCTGAAGCCGATCCACGCCGTGCGGTGTCCCAACTGCGGCAGCGCCAAGTATCCCCACGCGGCGTGCACGGACTGCGGCTATGTCCGCCCCGGCTTGAAAATAGTGCTCACCAAGGATCAATAGTGCGTATCGCCGTCGATGTCATGGGGGGAGACCATGCCCCGGACGCGATCCTAACGGGAAGTCTGGACGCGATCGATCTGTTGAAACCCGAAGATCAGCTGGTCCTGGTCGGCGACGAGGCGGTCATCCGTGCCGCTGTTTCGACCCGGGGTCTCGATGGGGACCCGCGGCTCGAGATCGAACCGACCACCGAGGTGATTCAAATGGGCGAGTCGCCGGTGACCGCCTTGCGGGGCAAGCCCGATAGCTCGATTGTCCGCGTGGCCAACCTGGGCAAGAGCCGGGCCGGCGACCGGCGGTGCGACGTGATCCTCAGCGCCGGTAACACGGGCGCGTGCGTCGCGGCGGCTCAGATGTCACTGCGCCGCCTGCCCGGGGTCAACCGTCCTGGTATCGCGGTGACGATCCCAACGTTTTCGGGTCGGCTGGTCATCTGTGACGTGGGCGCCAACCCCGATCCCAAGCCCCACCACCTCCACCAGTACGCCCAGATGGCCAGCGTCTACGCCAAACTCGGCTCCGGCATCGAACAACCCCGGGTGGCCCTGCTGTCGATCGGGGATGAGGAAACCAAGGGCAACGCCCTGGTCAAAGAAGCCGCCAAGCTGATGCGTCAGGACCAGACCATCGACTACGTCGGCTACGCCGAGGGCCGCGACCTATTCGTGAACAAGGCCGACGTCGTGGTCACCGAGGGCTTTACCGGCAACGTGGTGATCAAGCTCGCCGAGAGCCTCGCGGCCGGGCTGTTCAAGACCATCGCCCGGGAGATCTTCCAGATCGACCCGCAGCTGGCGATGCAGTTCGAGCCGATCGTCAAGAACATCTACCGCAAGCATGATTACCATGAGTACGGCGGAGCCCCCCTGCTGGGCGTCAACGGGATCTGCATGATTAGCCACGGGTCGAGCGAAGCGCGGACGATCACCGCGGCCATAAAGAGCGCGATCACGTACGCCAACATGGGGGTCAACGACGCGATCGTGGAGGCCGTGGCCACGTTCGTGCCGGTCCAAGAGGGCGCCGTATGACCACCCAGACACGGGGCGTCGATCGGCCGGTCGGCGTACGCTTAGCGGGCACCGGGATGGCGGTGCCGCCACGCGTGATGACCAACGACGAGTTAGCCACGATCGTCGAGACCAACGACGAGTGGATCACCCAGCGCACGGGGATCAAGCAGCGGCACGTCTCCCCGCCCGACCGCACCGAGCGCCACCTCGGCCGCGACGCGCTGCTCCAAGCGATCGAGAACGCCAAGATCACCCCCGACCAGCTGGACCTGGTGATCTGCGCGACCATGACCCCCGAGATGTCATGCCCGTCGACCGCCTGCCGCTTGGTCGCTGAGATCGGCGCCGTCCCGGCCGGGGCGATGGATATCAGCGCCGCGTGCAGCGGGTTCGTCTATGGGTTGAACCTGGCCTGGGCCCTGATCACCGCTGGGGGCTACCGATCGGCCGCCGTGGTCGGCGCCGAGGTGCTTAGCCAGGTCACCAATTGGCAGGACCGGCGTACGTGCGTCCTGTTCGGGGATGGGGCGGGGGCCGCGGTGCTGACCGCCAGCGACGACCCCGATCAGGGCTGCCGGTACCAGAGTATGGCCAGCGACGGGCGGAGCTGGGACGACATCTATATGCCCCGCGTTGAGGGCCACGTTCCCAGCCGTGACAGGTTCAACGGCCAATACAACACGTTGCAGATGAACGGTCGCGAGGTGTACAAGTTCGCGGTGACGACCCTGCGGGCCTCGATCGACGAGGCGCTGGAGGCGTCGGGGCTAAGCCTCGATGACCTGGCGATGATCATTCCCCATCAGTCGAACCTGCGGATCATAGAATCCGTCCGCGATAAACTGAACCTGACGCCTCAAAAGATGTACGCCAACATCGATCGATACGGCAACACCTCAGCGGCGAGCGTGCCGATCTGCCTCCATGAGCTGTGGGAAAGCCAGCGGATCGGCCCGGGCGACCATGTGCTGTTCGTGGCGCTGGGGGGGGGGATTGACCTGGGCCTCGAGTTTGTGGCGGCTGTGACCGATGCGGCGGTGCGTCCCGACGAGCGGGTCGGGGCCGGATGTGTCATAGGCGATACGGGTGCGGTCATGAATAAGGGTAACGGATCTAACCATGGCACCGACAACGATCACCACCTCCACGGCAACGACGAACAAAATGCCCCCCACCCGTCATGACCCGTGTATCGTGCTGTGCCCGGGTCAGGGCGCCCAGCACATGGGCATGGGCCGGTCTTGGTTCGAGCGGTCCCCGGTCGCCAAGCAGACCTTCGCCGCCGCCGACGACGCCCTGGGGTTTGAGCTTTCCCGGCTGTGCTTCACCGGGCCCGCCGACCGGCTGGACCGTACTGACATGGCCCAGGTGGCGATCTACGTCACCTCGGTCGCCTGCTACCAGGCGTTAATCGAGTCAGACCAGATCACCCGGCCGGTCGCGACGGCGGGCTTGAGCCTCGGTGAGTTCACGGCCCTGCACCTGGCCGGGGCGTTCGACTTCGTGACCGGTCTGAAGCTCGTGCATCTGCGGGGCCAGGCGATGCAAGACGCCGCTGAGGCGACGGTCGGTGGTATGGTCGCCCTGATCGGAGCCGATGAGCAGCAAGCGGTCGAGGTCTGCGAAGCGGCCATAGCCGGATCGGGTGAAGGTCAGGTCTTAAGCCCCGCGAACTTTAACTGCCCGGGCCAGATCGTGATCAGCGGTCACCTTACTGCTTGTGAAAAGGCGGTCGGCGTCGCGGAGACGATGGGGCTGCGTGCTACCGCCTTGAAGGTTGCCGGGGCGTTCCACTCCGCGTTGATGCAGCCGGCGGCCGATCGGCTGGCCAAGGCGTTGGAACAGGTTGCATGGCAGTCGCCGATCATCCCGGTGCTATCGAACGTCACCGCTACCCCGCACAACAACGAAGATTTCGGATCGATCAAGACCCGCCTGGTCGAACAGCTCACCCGCCCGGTGCGTTGGTCACAGTCGATGTCCTGGGCTTCGGATCATCTCCAGGGCCAATACGTCGAGCTTGCTCCGGGGAAGGTATTGTCTGGGCTGATGCGGCGGATCGACCGCAAGACACCGGTCGTGAGCTACGCCGAGGCCGTGGCGTGAACTTCTTACGGCTATTGATCGTGGTGTTTGGAGTAACCACATGTGGTGGCTTGTTTGGGGCTCTAGTAGGAGGGTTGATCGGGTACGCGATTCCTGAAACCATGGGTGTTTTCTTTAACATTGAGAAAGGGGATGCTCATAGTGATGCGCAGAGACAGGAACACTATGGGGCTCAAGCCACGGTGGGACAGCCCGGAGGAGACGGGCCGACGAAATGGGGTGCCGGTGCTGCGATCGGCGGCGCGTGGGGGTTGATCCTCGCAGCGATCATTGGGCTGGGGATCGGGGTGCTCGATCATTTATTGATCGCGTTCCGACAGTGGGATGTACGAAGGAACGGTTAGCAAAAATCACGTTTTGATGTATACACGATGACACAGACTTCTCAACCAACCCGTGTCGCGGTGGTCACCGGGGCCTCGCGTGGGATCGGCGCCGAGATCGCCAAGGCGCTGGCCATCCAAGGCCGGCACGTCGCCCTGCTGGCCAGGGACGAAAGCAAGCTGGCCGCGGTCAAAGCCGAGATCGAAGGCCAGGCCAACGGCCAAGGGGGCGCGTCGATCCACGCCTGCGACGTCAGCGACGGCCAGGCCTTTGCCGAGACGATCGAAAAGATCGCCGACGAGCACAAGCGGCTGGATATCCTCGTCAACAACGCCGGGATCACGCGCGACAACCTGCTGCTACGCATGACCGACGAAGAGTTCGACCAGGTCATCCTCACGAACCTGCGCAGCGTGTTCGTGGCCTGCCGGGCGGCGCTTCGGCCGATGATGCGCGGCAAATGGGGTCGGGTGATCAACATCAGCTCGATCGCGGGCGTGGTGGGCAACACCGGCCAGGCGAATTACGCGGCGGCCAAGGCGGGCCTGACCGGGTTCACGAAGTCCATCGCCAAGGAGATGGCCGCCAAGAACATCACCGCCAACGTCGTGGCCCCCGGCTTTATCGAGACCGACATGACCGCGGTATTGCCCCAGCAGGTCAAGGATTTCGTGCTCCAGGCCACGCCGCTACGCCGTTACGGCCAGCCGCACGAGATCGCCGCGGCCGTGGCGTTCCTAGCCTCGGAAGACGCCGGCTTTGTGACCGGGCAGGTGTTGGCGGTTGACGGTGGGATGACCATGTGCTAACGATCTCGAACCGGCTTGGCAGGCCGGTGATTTGAAGCTATATTCCCACCCATTTAGGGATCAACTAGGACGGTTGCGATGAGTTACAGTAGGCGTTGTTGGGGATGCGGTCACGGCGGCCCTGGATAAGAGAGGCCCAACCGCGTGATGCCCGCATCCGTTATAAAATAGACCATCGGGCTTTGAAATAAAAACACCGTCTATGTCAAAGACGGGTCGCACCTACGACAAATCCTAGGAGAACTGTCATGGAATCAAAAGGCATCGAATCAAAAGACATCGAGGAAAAGGTGATCTCGATCGTCGCGGACCAGATGGCCGTTGAAAAGAGCGAGATCAACCGCGACACCAACTTCGTCAACGACCTTAACGCCGACAGCCTCGACACGGTCGAGCTGGTGATGGAATTCGAAGACGAGTTCGATACCTCCATCCCCGACGAAGAGGCCGAGAAGATCCAGACCGTCGGCCAGGCGATCGATTACATCTCCTCCCATATCGAGAACAAAACCGCGTAGACCGACCTATACCAGCAGATATAGACGTTTAAGGGCGACCACAGTCTTATTCCAGCCGACGGGGCTCTTACGGCCAATCCCTCACAACGGTACGGTTGAGGGATTGGGCAACGATCTTTGACCATGATTTCTCACCACCAACGCCGCGTCGTGATCACGGGCCTGGGATGGGTGACCAGCTTCGGGTTTTCGGTCGACGAAGTATGGGCGAAACTGGTCGCTGGTCAAAGCGGCATCGACACCGTCGTCGGCTTCGATACCGAGCGGTACAGCACCAAATTCGGCGGCGAAGTCCGGGACTGGACCGGCGGCCCGAACGTCGATAAACGCGAGGCCAACCGGCTCGATCGGTTCGCCCAGTTCGCGCTCAACGCCTCGATCGACGCGGTCCGCCACGCGGGGATCGACTTTGACAAGGAAGACCGCTGGCGTTGCGGGGCGATCCTCGGCTCGGGCGTGGGGGGGATCGAGGAGTTCTCCACCGGCCACACCCGGTTCACGACCAAGGGCCCCGAGCGGGTCAGCCCGTTCATGGTCCCCAAGCTGATGTGCAACGCGGCGCCGGGCAACGTTTCGATCTATTTCGGGATCCGCGGCCCCAACTCCGCGATTGCGACGGCCTGCGCCAGCGCCGCTCATTCGATCGGGGAAGCGGCCCACACGATCCGCCACAACGCGGCGGATGTCATGATCACCGGCGGGTCCGAGGCCGCGTTGACCCCATTGGGGCTGGCCTGCTTTGTTGCACTCAAGGCGCTATCGAAGCGCAACCACGAGCCCACTCTGGCCTCACGGCCGTTTGATCAGGACCGTGATGGCTTCATCTTGGCCGAAGGGGCCGGGATCATCGTCCTCGAAGAATACGAACACGCCAGGGCCCGCGGTGCTAATGTCATCGCCGAGGTCCTGGGTTACGGCCAATCCGCCGACGGGTACCACATCACCGCCCCGGACGAACACGGCGCCGGGGCCGCTTACGCGATGGACGCCGCCCTCAAGGACGCTGGCGTAAACCCCGACGAAGTCGATTACATCAACGCCCACGGCACCAGCACCCCCCTGGGTGATCTGGCCGAGACCCGCGCGCTCAAGAAGTCATTCGGCGACGCGGCTTACAAGATCCCCACCAGCTCGACCAAGAGCATGACCGGGCACCTGCTGGGCGCTTCGGGCGGGGTCGAGGCGATCATCGCCGCTAAGGCGATCCACACCAAAACCATCCCGCCCACGATCAACCTCGACCAACCCGGTGAAGAGTGCGACCTGGACTACGTCCCCCATACCGCTCGGGAGAAAGACGTCAAGATCGCGATGAGCAACTCCTTCGGCTTCGGGGGTCACAACGTCAGCCTCGTGCTGGGCAAGGTATGAACCACTCGGTTCCCACCGCTATCTGTTGAATTCAATCTGCTCCAGGCACCGCATAACGTGACGGGCGGTAAGTTCACGGAAGCTATGTCCCTCGAACCGGCTTGCGATGTGGTCAAACGCCTCGGCCTGGCGTTGGCGCAGTTCAGGGCGGCAGATCAGCTGGTCTAGCGCCTCGACGAGCGGTTCGATCTGCCCGAAATGCGGCACAAACTCCGGCACGGCCTGCCCCAGCCCATCCGCGTCCGTGATCAGATTGGGAAGCGCAAAGTACGGCGTGCGCATCAGCCATCGCCCGGCCAGCCGCCACGTCCATGGGTTAACGTGGTAGACCACCACCATCGGCTTGCGATGAGCGGCGACTAGAAGGGTCGCGGTCCCCGAGACAACCAGCGCCAAGTCGCTCTTGGCCAGCACCCCCGGGGCGTCATCCACTTCGATGGTCAGCCACTGGGCCCACCCCTGCCCACCGAGTTCACGTTCTGCGATCTGTCGCACCGTCGCAGCGGCTTGATCATCAACGGCTGCGACGCAGATATGCAGCTCGCGGTGTTTCTTACGTAATCCGGCCACCGTTTGGAGCATTGCTGGTCCGTTGGCGTGGATCTCGGACAATCGCGACCCGGGTAGGACAGCCAGTGTCATCGAGGGTTGTGGCGACGGGGCACTGGCGGTTTGGCTGCCAGTGGTCGCCTGTGGGGGAGGATCGAAGATCGGATGGCCTACAAAACTTGTGGGCACGCCACGTGGGGTGAACCACGCCGGTTCAAACGGCAGCAGGCACAGCACGTGGTCCGTGAGCCGGCGCAGCTTCCGGATCCGCCACGGGGCCCAGGCCCATAGCTGTGGTGCCGCTAAGTGAGCGATCTTGGCCTCGGGCAGTAACCGACGCACCAGCCGGCACACCGACCAGTTCGCCGCAGGGCTATCGACCGGGATCAACACGTTGATCGGGTTGGCGTTTAGCCACGTCTTGAGCCTCGCAAGCCGTTGGTAGTGAGCCCGAACTTGGGATACCGCCCCGAGGAACATCGCCGCGTGGTCGGTTGTGAGCTCGATCAGTTCAGCTCCCTGGTCTTGCATCCTGGGCCCACCCAACGCGTGGATTCCTAAGTTAGGTCGTCGCTGCTTAAGGTGACCGATCACCGCGGCGGCGAGCGCGTCTCCGCTGGGTTCAAACGCGGTGAACAAGAGACGGGGGCGGTCCATCAACTTTCCGGGTTTGGGTAGGCCTCGGTCGTGGGTGGACCCGGTGCCAGATCCGATCGGCCGGTGAGGGCCGCGACGATGCGGGGTACGTGGATATGGCAGTTCTCGATAAACAGCTTGAACTTTTCCTGTGTCCCCGCGGCAGCGGTGCCGGCGACGTAGACACCGCGCACGTCCGTTTCCATGGTCGCCGGGTCGTGGGCCGGGGCGAGGTTCTCGCCTTCGAGTGTTACCCCGAGCATGTTGAAAAGGGTCGTGTCCATCACGTACCCGGTCAGCAGCAGGACAAAGTCCGCTTCGACCTCGACGGGATCGTCGATCACCGGCGGTACGCTGCGCAGCGTCACGTGCGTGGGTGAGATGGCTGCGGGCACGGTATGAGGGAAAAATCTGATCTGACCCGCCTTGATCATCTGCTCGATCTCAGGCAGCAGCCAGTACTTGACGCGTTTGGGGTCGAACCATTCACCCCGGTAGCTCATCGATACCTTCGCCCCGATCCGGCAACAGCGGATCGCGGCTTCGACCGCAGAGTTCTTGCCCCCGACGATGAATAACCGCTTGCGGAAGTACCGGTGCGGCTCGTCGAAGTAGTGGCTCACGTGCCCCAGATCCTCGCCGGGGATGTGCAGCAGCCGCGGCATCGCCATGTCCCCGACCGCTAGAACGATCCGCTTGGCCCGGTATTGGGTCACCGTCCCGCTGCGGTCGACCTGCAGGACGAACCCGTTGTGATCCCCCACCAACTCGATCTTGATGACCCGGGCGAAGGTCTGGATATCGAGATCAAACTGTGAGACCACCCCGCGGAGGTACCCCAGGTACTCTTCTCGGGTGGCTTTGGACTGGTCGCTGGTCCCCAGCGGGACCCCGGCGATCGCGATCCGTTCGGGGGAGCTAAAGAACCGCGTCATCTTCGGGTAACGCACGACGGTCTGCCCGATCTGACCGGCCTCGAAATGCAGGTAATCGATCCCCGCCCGCTTCAAAGCGACCGCCAGTTCCAGCCCGATCGGCCCGGCGCCAATGATCACGACATCCGTTTCACTCATAGGAACCTTGAGTGTACGCCGTGGGGACACGAGGGCAAAACATCAGGGCGTCTCCCGGTGCCGGGGATCCATGCATGAGAAAGACGCCGTCTGCACAAGCCCGTCATGGACAGCGGGATAGAACCTGGATCGGCAGGTCGGCGATTCCAAAGTCGATTCAAAACTCGATAGCTGCACGGATACACGGGCATATAATACCTCGCGAGGAGATGTCCTTGTGCGTTCGTTTTAACGTGTTATGTATTATTTTTACCGCGAATCCAGGTAGATTCATCATGAAAAGGATGGGATACGAAGCGATGACAACGATTACTTTGCACAAGCAGGCGGTGGGGATGGGGCTGGTATTGTCGGCGGTGTCGTTATGCCACGGGCAGGTTCTTTACGACGGGTCGCTGAACACGCTGCCCACGGCCCAAGGCTGGCTGTACGCGACCACGCCGCTGTTCAGTGCCGACGCGGTGCGGTCCGTGTCGGACGGCTTGACGCAACTCGATACCACGCCGACCACCACCGACCGAGCCGGGTACTTCTCGACGTTCCACCCGGATGTGCCCACCCTAGATCGGGCATTAGGGTTTGAGCTGCGTTGGGACCTGCGGGTCGTCACCGAGACTCATAACCGCGACGACCGCGCTGGGTTTAGTGTGATCATGATCACCGAAGACTTGCTGGGTCTGGAGATCGGGTTTTGGGAAGATGAGGTGTTCGTGCTCGAAGACGACGTGCCGGTCTTTTCCCACGCCGAGGGGGCCGACAATCTGGACACGACCCTGGCCGTGACGCGGTACGACCTGCGTGTCCTCAATGACCAATACGAGTTGTTTTCCGAGGGCGTGGCGGTCCTTGCCGGGCAGCTACGCGATTACTCCTCGTTCGGTTTCCCGTATAACTCGTCAAGCTTCCTGTTTTTCGGGGACGATACCACCTCCGCCGCGGCGTCTGTTGAGTTGGCGCGGATAGAGGTATCGCCGTTTGTCGTACCGGCCCCGGCCGTCGGGTCCGTGGTGTTGATCGGCTTGGCGTCGGGGGTTTTAGCCCGGGACAAGCGACGGGTTTCATGACCTGTCATAGACCCATCCCGATCGAGTTACGGGGTAACTCGGGTACGCGGCAGGGAAAATCCCAGGGGCAAACTCGTTTTCGACGCGGTACAAGGATACCCGATGGGTATACATCCGGGGTCGGCATACCTCTAGACTTGGTCTGATGCCTGTGGCCCATTGATCCCCACTGTGGGTGGATTACACTCTAAACCGTGATTTCTCTAAGTGACCGGATCTTGTACGACGCGGACCTCGATTTCACCCGCCGGCGCAAGCCGCCGTGGATCCGCGCGAAACTGCCGGGCGGGCCGGGGTATGAGCGGCTGCGCGCGGTGATCGATGGGCACAACCTTCACACGGTCTGCGAGTCGGCGAAGTGCCCGAACATGGGCGAATGTTGGTCGCAGGGGACCGCGACGATTATGATCCTCGGGGACGTGTGCACCCGGTCGTGCGGGTTTTGCCACGTGATGACGGGTCGACCCACCGGGCTGGACACCGACGAACCGCGGCGCGTCGCCGAATCCGCGGTGCTGCTTGGTCTAAAGCACCTCGTGATTACCAGTGTCAACCGCGATGAGCTGCCCGACGGCGGGGCGGGGGTGTGGGCCCAGACGATCCGCAAAGTCCGCGATGCTTGCCCCCAGACCGCGATCGAGGTTCTAATCCCGGATTTTGCAGGAGATTGGCACGCCCTGCAGCTCGTGCTCGACGCGGAGCCGGATGTGGTCAACCATAACATCGAGACCGTCAGACGGCTGTACCCCGCGGTGCGCCCGCAGGCAAAATATGAGCGGTCCCTCGAGCTGCTTCGGCGGGTCAAGCAGCAGGGTTTTATCGCCAAGACCGGGATCATGGTCGGGATCGGTGAAACCGATGAAGAGGTTTTCGAGCTGATGCACGACGTGGTCGCTGTCACCGGCGGGGGCGCAGAGCCGAGTCACCGGGCAGCCGCCAAGCCCGCTCCACAAGGCCGCCGCGGATCCGTGACGGAAGAACCCGCTGTTGCGGCAGCTCCAAAGCGAGATTCTCAAACCAGCCGGTGTTGCGATATCCTCACGATCGGTCAGTATCTCCAGCCGACCCGGCGCCACTTGCCGGTGGCGCGGTGGGTAACGCCGCAACAGTTTGCCGGCTATAAACAGCTGGGCGAGCGGATCGGCCTGCGGCACGTCGAAGCCGGGCCCATGGTTCGGTCAAGCTACCACGCCCACGACCAAGCCAGCCACGTTTCAACAAGGCCCCTCACGCCGTGACGCGTTGTGCTGCGCTTTGCCCCCGACCCCGGCCGGCCGGGGAGTGTGTGGCAAGACTCGGTTGCGATGGGGCACCGGGAGGCTAATCTATACGCTTTGTGTTCGGGATGCCGCGTCGGCGGTGGTGCGAGGAGTTATTGATCGCCCGGTCGCTCGTCACGGCGTAATTTCATCCGGGGTGGGTGTCCGCCAAGATCATGGAAAACCCGGTGCTCGACATCTTCATGAGGTATCTGCATGTCGTCTCAGCTGTCTTAGCGGTGGGCGGGCTGTGCTTCATGCCGATCTGTGTCGCTCCGGCGGTGCGTCTGCTCGACGACGGTTTGGGCGAATCGGTGCTGAAAATAGTGCGGTCGCGGTTCCACCGTTTGTTGTGGATCTGCATCGCCGGCTTGGTCGTTAGCGGGGTGTATAACTGGGTAGGCCTGGCGCAGGTCTACAAAGACATGGGGCCCAAGGGCAATGCCTTGATCGGCACGAAGGTCCTGTTAGCTCTGATCATGTTCGTGGTCGCGGGGTTGGGGACGGGGGGGGTGATCAAGCCCAAAGCGGCGGGGATGATCAATATCCACCTGGCGGCGGTGGTGATCCTCCTGGCGGCGGTGCTGCGGTATTACCGGCTCGGTTGAGAAAATGATCCCTGGCGACGGCGACACGGCTGAAACCCGCAGCCCCGGAGGCGGGGGCATGAAACGACGTGTGGGGTGGAAGGCTCGGGATCGTCGTCGGCCCGTCCTGGGCAGACCAGGGAGCGGCTGGTTACGAACCAGGGCGGTGGTCGTCGCTGTGATCATGATCGCCGCGGGCCTGTCCTGGGCGGAACGATCGGGTTGGTTGCTGTATCGCGGTGGGGATTGGGGTCGCTACCACGGCCAGGCGTTTGAGGTCGCCCATGTGATCGACGGGGATACGCTAGATCTGCGCGTGCGTGATGGCAGGTTCCCCACGACTCGGGTGCGTCTGTGGGGCATCGACACTCCGGAGACGGCCCGACTCGACCGGGGGCGTCCCGCCGAACCGCTGGCGCAGGAGGCGACCCGGTTCGTTCACGAGCGGTGCGCCGGTCGGCGGGTGACGCTGTATCTTGAGCCGCACCGGGTCCGTGGCACGTACGGGCGTGTGCTGGCGTTTGTGGAGCTGCCCGATGGTCGGGTGCTTAACGAGGCGCTGCTGGCAGCCGGGTTGGCCCGGGCGGACCGGCGGTTTAGCCATACATGGATGGACAGATATACCGGCTTAGAACGGCAGGCAAGGGCCGACGGCGTGGGGGTCTGGGCACGCTGATCGGGCCCAGGGCGTCAAAGGCCGCTACAATCTCCGGGGCGGCCGTTGGCCGCAAGAATATTCTCGGATTGAGGTCGGTATTCCCAAGACGTTATTAATCCTGAGCCAGGTCTATGTCCCGGACCCCGCTAGCGTCGGTCAGCACATGGCTGACGTCGCCACGGAGATGGCGCGGCGTGGCTGGCGTGTGATCGTGCTGACCGCCAACCGCGGGTACGACGACCCGACGGTCCGATACCCAGCCCGGGAGACGCTCGACGGCGTCGAGGTGATCCGCCTGCCGTTTTCTTCTTACGGGAAGGGTTCAATCCTGATGCGGCTGGTGGGGGGGGTGCTGTTTCTCGTCCAGGCGATCGTGCGTGGCCTGTTCCTGCGTCAACCCACCCATCTGCTGATCAGCACGACCCCGCCGTTGTGCCCGATCGCGGCGCTGGTGATCCATTGGTTTCGGAGGATCCCGATCACGTATTGGGTGATGGACCTCAACCCGGACCAGGCGGTGTCCCTGGGCAAGGTCCGTGAGGGGTCGCTGCCGGTGGTGTTGTTTGAATGGCTAAACCGGGCGATCCTCAGCAAGGCCAAGCACGTGGTGGCGCTGGACCGGTATATGGCCCAGCGGCTGATGAAGAAGCGGGACATCAGCGACAAGCTGGTGGTAATGCCGCCCTGGCCTCACGATGATCACCTCGAACCGATCGGGCACGCAGACAACGAGTTCCGCCGCGAACAGGGCTGGGCAGACAAATTCGTGGTGATGTTCAGCGGGAACCTCAGCGTCGCGTCGCCGGTCGATACGGTCCTCGAAGCGGCGTTGCGGCTCCAAGACGAAGAGGACCTGCTGTTCGCGTTCATCGGCGGGGGGTTGGGTAAGAAGCGGGTCGAGGAGGTGATCCACGAACACCAGCCGCGCAATATCGTGTCGCTGCCGTACCAGCCGCTGTCGCGGATCAAGTATTCGCTTTCGGCAGCGGATGTGCACCTGGTGTCGATGGGCGAGTCGATCGTGGGGATCTGCCACCCGTGCAAGGTCTACGGGGCGATGTCGGTGGGCCGGCCGGTCTTGCTGTTGGGTCCCGACCCGTGTCACGTCACCGACCTGCTCGATCACCACCAGATCGGTTGGCACATCAGCCACGGTGATGTGGACGCGGCGATCCAGACGCTGCGACAAATCCGCCGCACCAGTGCCCCGCAGCGCGATGAGATGGGCCAACGCGCCCGGGATACGATCCACCATCAGCTCAGCAAGCGATTGCTTTGCAGGCGGTTCTGCGACATGATCGAGACAGGCCAACGCCCCGACCAGGGCCAGGGGTGACCACCGCATGCGAGCCGAGGGCCAGATCCAAAACCTGATCGCGTTCTTGTTCAGCCCCGTGGGGCTGCTGGCGATGTCGGCGTTTTTGTGCCTGCTGGTCTCGATCACGGTCAGCAAGTCGGTGAAGTGGGGGGCGCTGATTGGGATGCTCTATGTGAGCACGCTGGGGACGTTCGAGGGGGAGATGATCGAGCACACGCTGGTGTTCCCGCTTGAGCAGATCCGTTCACAGAGCCAGGCGGTGGTGGGCGCGTTGCTGATCGCGTTGCTGATCCCGACGCTCATGGCCCCGCGGGGTTGGCGTCGCCGGCTCGTGCCCCTGCCGGTGGTGCTGTACCTGGTCTTCGAGCTGACGTTCGCGGCTAGGCAGGGGATGGGGGGGCTGATGACGCGTGGGCTGGTGGGGGCGGTTCTGTTTCTGCTGTTCTTCTTGGTGGCGGGGATCGGGGTCACGAGATGGCTTCAGACCCTCGAGGATGTCGAGGCGTTGATTCGGAGTCTAGCGGTCACGGGGTTGGTGTTCGTCGCGGGCGTCTGCTACCAGTGGGCCCTGAACCCGGGGGCGATCCTGCTGCACCGGTTTTTAGGCACGACCGCCAACCCGCAGTTCGCCGGGGCGTTCATCGCGTTGACCCTGCCCCCGACGCTTTACATCCTGCTGCGCCGCGAGGAGCCCAAGCCGCTGCGCATTGCGCTGGCGTGCAATGTGGGGTTGATGGTCGTGTTCCTGGCTTGGACGGGTTCGCGGACCGGTCTGCTGATGACCCTCGTGGGGTTGGGGGCGATGTTCCGCACGCGGATCAAGAAGATCCTCGGGGTCACGATCGTGTGCGGGATCATCGTAATCGTCGCCAGCCAGTTTTTCTCCGAAAGCACCCGGAACCTCGAGCGGCTGACGTCGACGCAAGACACCCGAAGCCACCGGTGGATGTCCCTGATCAAGGATTTCAAGTCGGCGCCGCTGTACGGGCAGATCAGCGAACAGCCGCGGATCATGGAGAACACGTACCTATCGACCGCGGCGCGCATGGGCATGGTCGGGGTGACCATCATGGTCACATTCATGGGCGCCACGTTTGCACAGGTGCTCAAGCTCCAGCGGTACCGCCACGACCTGGGGGAGCACGCCCTTATGGCCGACATGGTCACGGCGGGGCTGGTCTCGATATTTGTGGGTTCGGTCTTTGAAGGATTCCTGCTGGGCATCGTGGTCTATTGGGTGCCGTTTATGTATATCTGTTTATCCGTAATGGCGTTCTTGCTGGATTCTGTGGAAGTGTACGGCCGGTCATGAGCGGGTCTGTGCGGTTGGTTTTGTTCGTCGCCGTGCTGGCGTTGTCGCGGCTGGGGCCGGTGCCCGTTTCAGCACAGGCCAACGACCTGGCGGGCGGTGGCCTGGCGGGTCCGGTCCGGGCCGTGTCGTGGCACCCGGTGCCGGAGGAGTGTCGCCATGTCACGTCGATGATCTGGGTCCGCGACCGCACCCACCCGGCCGAGGCGGCGCAGCTGAGCCGACAAAAACCCCCAGGCCTGGCCGCGGTGCTCGAGACACGTGTGCGCGGTCTGTTCGGCGACCCTCGCGACGCGTGTCGGACCCCGGACGGGGAGCTCACGGCCTACTCCTCACCCTGGTCTGATCACGGGGTCGAGACGATCAGAGCCAAGGTGGTCGATTTTTACAGCGCCTTTGCCAACGCCGGGGGCCGGTTGGACCTGCTGATCCTCGACTATGAAAAAACCCTCTCCAACTGGTCGATGTCGAAGGGCCGCCTTCGCGCGATCGCGGCTGACGGGCGCGCCGCCGAGCTCAAACGCCGGCTGGGCTTTGACGACCTGACCCGCGTGCTGGAGTTTAGCCGGTCACCGCACTACCTCACGTGGAACGCCACGATGCACGCGATGATCAGCGAGGCGGTCGACCGGGCGGTGTTCGACCCGGTAGCGAAGATCTTCCCCCGGGCGATCTCGAGCAACTACGGGGCTTTTACCCTCACCCGTGAGAACGTGGTCCCCGAGAGAAACGGCCACCGCCAGCACTACCTCACCCACTGCGGCACGCACGGCAGCGGGTCTTTCTACGGCGACATTGGGCAGCTGGCAGCGGTGAAGCTCGACGGGTCGCGCCGGTATGGAAGGGACCCGTTCGCGGTGGTGCGGTGGCAGGTGAATATGATGCGGGCGATCCGCCGGTCGAGCGAGGTGCCGTTCATGGCGTGGGTGTCGAACAAGCGCTATGAGCGGAGTGAATTACGCGACAACGCGTACTACGAAGAATTGATCTACCACCTGGCGTTGAGCGGGGCGGAGGTGTTCTTGTACTGGAACCCCTATCCACGCAAGAATACGGACAAGCCTGCCGACGCGTATGCCGACGCCCAGCAGGACCTGCTGTTCGACGCCTGTCTAGATAAGATCAACGCCCGGCTCGAGGGGCTGGGCGGGGGCCGCGGCGCCTGCGTGACATTAGACCCGATCGCGTGGGACAGCTCGCTGATCGCCACCGGGATGCGGGTGGGGCGTGACCGGGCCCTGTGGCGGGTGACCGTTCCGTCGGGGGTGGCTCCGGGGAGCAGGCGTGTGAGGGTCGAGCCGGGAGGGTGCGTGCTCGAATGCGGTGACGCAGTGGGTTTCTGGTACGAAACCACGGCGGAGGAAGCGGTGTCGTTCATCCTCGACCGTAGCGGCGATGAATAGGCGTATCGCGATCACGGGGTCGGGACATGACCAGCCCCGCGGTCGGCAGGGTCACGGACGCGGGTTTTCTTCGAGACACGATACCGGTATCGTTCGTTGTCCTCCTAAGGACTTAAGGATCGCCTGTATCGACGCGGGGTATCGTTCATTCAATCTTCTGTTTCAAACTCACTGGCCCGTTAGCCCGCCGGTACGCCTCGGTGTACTTCGCTAGGGTGTTGTGGATCACCTCCTGGGGCAGCTCCGGGCCGGGGGGGGTTTTGTCCCACTGACCCTGGTCGACGAGGCCTTGGAGATAATTGCGCACGTATTGCTTGTCGAAACTGGCCTGGTCGCGGCCGGGCTGGTATTGATCGGCGGGCCAGAAGCGGGAGCTGTCGGGGGTGAGGACCTCGTCAATCAGGATCGGCTCGCTGGTTGCGTCGCCGTCCATCGGCAGGCCGAACTCGAACTTGGTGTCGGCGAGGATGATCCCGCGTTCGGCGGCGTAGTCGTGGCCCATCTGGTAGATCTCGAGGCTCAGGTCGCGCAGCTTGGTCATGAGCTTTGTGCCCACCAGCTCGCAGGCGCGTTCAAACGAGATGTTCTCGTCGTGGCCCTCGTCGGCCTTGGTGGCGGGGGTGAAGATCGGCTCGGGCAGCTTCTGGCACTGCTGGAGTCCCGGGGCTAGGGTGATCCCGCAGACCGTCCCGGAGTCGAGGTACTCCTTCCACCCCGACCCGGCCAGGTACCCCCGCACCACGCACTCGATCGGCACCACCCGCGTCTTGCGGCACACCATCACGCGCCCGGCGAGCGTTTCGCGGTCGTCGTCGCTGAGGCCGGGAACATCGGCTGGGTCGGTCGACACGAGGTGGTGCTTCACCCGGTCGCCCAACCGCTCTTGGACCCGGTCGAACCAGAACCGGCTAATCTGCGTGAGAACGACCCCCTTGCCCGGCACCCCGTTGGGCATGACCACGTCCGAACGCGCTGATCCGGTCGCTGGCGATGATCAGCAGCGCCGCGGTCCCGTTACCGAGGGTCGCTTCGTAGATGTCGCGGACCTTGCCCTGCCGCCGGCCGGGCAGGGGTAGATCGGTGCGCATTATGGCTGAGTGTGTTGGAGTTTTTGTCATGGTGTTACCTCGTCGCCGTGTTGTTCATACGTCGGATTCGCCGTCGGCAGATCTTTTCCAAATCGAATCCACGAATCAATCGGAGTCCCCGAATCGTGGTCCTACCTAGCGGGTCTCACGATTATTTCATCCAGAGCCGGTATAGCTGTGCCCGTGGGCAGCGCGAAAGACCCATATTACCGCTTGTGCTCCGGGCTGTGGAAGTCTGTCTTACAACCGGCGTCCCATACATCGGGCTGGTTGCCGTGGGCGGGGATTCCGCCGTTGTCTTTGAGCATCCGCGCCAGGTGCAGGCAGTTCCAGACCAGGAACGTGGTGTTTCGGTTGGTGAAGTCGTTCTCGGGCCCGCCGGACCCTTCGTCGAGGTAAGAGGGACCGGGCCCCGCCTCGCCCATCCAGCCGGCGTCCGCTTGCGGGGGGATAGTGTACCCGATGTGGGATAGTGAGAAGAGGATATTCATGGCGCAGTGCTTGACCCCGTCTTCGTTGCCGGTAATCAAGGTGGCCCCGACCTTGCCATAATCGCGGTACTGACCCTTGTCATTGAACTGATGGGTGTAGCCATACATCCTTTCGAGCGTGCGGCTGCACACCGAACTCTTCTCCCCCAGCCAAACCGACGTGCAGACGATGAGGATGTCGCAGGCGTCGACTTCTTTTCTGGATCTGCGGCCAATCGTCTTTCTCCCACTCATCAGTTTTGGCCATGTCCAGTCCCAAGCCCGCAGCGATGTCATAGTCGACGGGGCGAATGATCTTGGTCGCCACGCCGTTGGTTTCAAAGATCCGCTGGGCCACCTTGATCAGGCCCTCGGTGTGGGAGAGGATCGGGTTTCGGCTAAGAGTGCAGTTGAGGAACAGTACGCTTAGGTCGTCGTATTTAGCGGGCGACGCTTGGCAACACTGTTTTGTGATCGTTTGTAGTTGCTCGGTCATGTTTCATACTCCATGATCTTGAGGGGCCATACGAGGGTGAGCTACTGGCGGGCAAGCCAGCAGATATTGTTTACCCACGCTCAAATATCGCCCTCAAAACCGCCGCAGGAACCGCACGTCGTTCTCGAACAGCCACCGGATGTCGGCGATGCCGTACTTGCGCATGGTCACCCGCTCGATGCCTAATCCGAATGCGAAGCCCGTCCACACCTCGGGGGTCGTACCCGACCGCCTCGAACACCGCCGGGTCGACCATCCCGCACCCGCCCAGCTCGACCCAGTCCCACTTGTCCTTGACGCGCATCTTGATGTCCAGCTCGGCCGACGGCTCGGTGAACGGGAAGTAACTGGGCCGCAGACGGATCTCGGCTTCGGGGCCGAAGTAGGCGTGGGCGAACTGGATGAGCGTGGTTTTGAGGTCGACCATGCTCACGTTCTTGTCCACATACAGGCCCTCGATCTGGTGGAACATCGAGTAGTGCGTGGCGTCGTGCTCATCGGGGCGGTAGACGCGCCCCAGCGAGACCACCCGGATCGGCGGCTGGGTGTTCTCCATGACGCGGATCTGCACCGTGCTGGTCTGGCTGCGCAGCAACAGCCCTCCGCCGCTGGGATCCCCTGCCTCGGCCTCGGGGTCCTTCAAGTAGAAATTGTCCAAGGGGTCGCGGGCGGGGTGCTGTTCGGGGATGTTCAGGGCCACGAAGTTGTGCCGCTCGTCTTCGACCTCGGGCCCGGTGGCGACGTCGAACCCCATGCGCCCGAACACGTCGATCAGCTCGTCGATCGTCTGGGAGATCACGTGGGTGCGGCCCATCCGCGGCTCGGGTCCCGGCTCGGTGATATCCACGCACGGCCCGGCGCGACCGACCCGCCCGTCCGGCGTGGCGTCGATCGCTTTTTTCTTAGCCTCGAACGCCTCTTGGATCTGCTGACGGGTCTGGTTGGCCCTTTGCCCGTACCGCGGCTTGTCGGCTGGGGGAACGGCTTTGATCGCGGCCATGAGGCCCTTGACCGCGCCTTTCGACCCCAGGTACTTGATCCGGAACGCTTCGAGCTCTTCTGGGTTTCGGATCTTTTCGAGCTCGTGTCGCGATTCTGCTTCGACTTTTTCGATCTCTTCGAACACGGTGCCCAGAGGATACACCAAACGCTTGTTCATGACGAAACAGACCCCGAGCGATGAGGTAATCGTCTTAGTTTGGGTAACGCTCCAGTGGTTTGCCGGTGTCGCGATCGGGTTGAGTTTTTTTCCCGCAGCGTGACCAATCGATGGTCTGAGCAGTAACGCGTGATAAATTCATTCTTTAGAACGTGTGTAAAATGAATGGCCACTAGATACGGGTCACCCGATGCGGGAATTTCAACGGTGACTGCGGTGAAATATACCCATCCCGGATGAAATTGCGGCATCATTCGCATACGCGGCGGGGAAATTCTCGGTGTCCTGCGCGTGCCCGACGCGGTACTTTGATACACGATGCGTATAGTTGATTAGACCGTGGGATGGCGGAATCACGACCCGGACCGTCCGTCGCTGCTGCCGATGGTCGCCAGCCGCGCTGCCAAGCGGATCGCCGCCTTCATGCTGCCCGGGTCGGCGCGGTTGCGGCCGACGATGTCGAACGCGGTGCCGTGATCGACGCTGGTTCGGATAATCGGCAGCCCCAGGGTTACATTCACCGCCTCCTCAAACGCCAGCAGCTTCACCGGGATCAGCCCCTGGTCGTGGTACATCGCCACCACCAGATCGTATCGGCCCGCGACCGCGTCGCGGTAGATCGTGTCGGCGGGGAACGGGCCGTGGGCGTCGATCCCCGCGTGCTGGGCCATCTCGATCGCGGGCGTGATGATCCGTTTCTCTTCGTCCCCGAACTGCCCGTTTTCCGATGCGTGTGGGTTGAGCCCGCACACCGCGATCCGCGGCTGGTCGATCCCCAGCCGGATACACGCCTGGTGACCCAGGTCGATCGGGTTAAACACGCTGCCGATCGTCAACACGTTGCGGATATCCATCAGTGGCAGGTGCACCGTTGCCAGGGCCACGTTGAGCTTCGGGGTCGCGAACATCATCACGACGCGCTTGGCTTTGGTGCGCTGGGCGAAAAACTCGGTATGACCCGGGAAGCGGCACCCGGCCATCTGCCAAGACTCTTTGCAGACCGGGGCGGTCACGATCGCGTCGAGGTGTCCGGGCTGATCTCCCGGCCGGGTCACCGCCGCCAGGGCATGATCGAGGAACCGCAGCGACGCCTGCCCGCCCTGTTTGGTGGGTCGGTGCACCGCCTGACCCAGGATCGAGTACTCGTCGTAATCGAGCACAACCACATCATGGACCAGGTCATACGCCGCCCGTTTCGAGTCGTGTTGGAGTCGCCACCAGTACGGCTCGATCTCGGCCAGGTCCGCGGCGTAGCTGAGCAGCTCGTTCATCCCGTAGATCACGAACCGCCCCAGGCGGCGGATCGCCGGGTCGGCCAGGGCCTTGACGACGACCTCCGGCCCGATCCCGCGGGGTCACCCATGGTCACCCCGATCACCGGGCGGCGGGTCGTTGGCTGCGGGTTACGGCGCGGTTCAGGCATACTTTCATAGTAACAGCCGGGGCCCACGCCGTGATGCC
Source organism: Phycisphaeraceae bacterium (assembly GCA_965224205.1). GTDB lineage: Bacteria > Planctomycetota > Phycisphaerae > Phycisphaerales > Phycisphaeraceae > CBDCYN01. The sequence continues at coordinate 388,047 of CBDCYN010000023.1, read as the reverse complement.
TCGGGCTAGGGCCGGTACCATGAACGGTATGGATCCAGTCAGTGACGCGGTGAAGGTGGCGGTCGTGGGCGTGGGACGCATGGGCCAGCGTCACGCGAGGGTGTATCAGCAGATCCCGGAAGCAGACCTCGTCGCGGTGGTCGATGAAGATGTCCAACGCGCTCAAACCCTGGCACAAGAACTGGGGTGCGCGTCGACGGCCAGTGTCGATCAACTGCTAGCCGATCACCCGGATCTGGCCGCGGCTAGCATCGCGGTGCCGACCGTGCTCCACGAGGAAGCGGCCCGGCCTTTCATCCAACGCGGGATCGCGTGCCTGATCGAGAAGCCCCTAGCTCCGACGACTCAGGAAGCCCGGACGATCGCGGCACTGGCCGCCAAGCACGGGGCGACCTTACAAGTCGGGCACACCGAACGGTTCAACCCAGCGGTGCGCGCGGTCGCGGATCTGAGTTTGACCCCCCGATTCATGGAAGTGCACCGCGTGAGCCCGATGACCTTCCGTTCTCTCGATATCGGCGTGGTGATGGACATGATGATCCACGACCTGGATATCGTGTTGACCCTGGCGCGTTCACCGCTAGAGAAAGTCGACGCGGCGGGGGTGGCGGTCTTGGGCAAACACGAAGACGTGGCCAACGCCCGATTACAGTTCGCCTCTGGGTGCGTGGCGAATCTCACGGCTAGCCGGCTGGCGCTGAAGACCGATCGCCGGTTCAGGTTGTTTAGCGAAGACGCTTACGTGAGCCTCGACTACGCCCGCCGCAGCGGGATCCTGATCCGCAAGTCTGAGAACGCCGACGTCCTAGCCGGGGTGCGGCAGCAGCTATCCGATGGGGCGGATCTGGCTGACGTCGACTACTCCCAATTGGTGCAGATCGACGAGCTGACCATGGGCGGCGACCACGACCCGGACCCGCTCACTGCCCAGCTCCAACACTTCCTAGACACGGTGCGGCGGGGGGGGCGGCCTCTGGTCGACGCGGAGGCCGGGTTCGTGGCGGTCGACGCGGCCCAGCGCATCATCGCATCGCTGCGGTCTCATCACTGGGAAGGCTTGGCCGGCTTGTCGGTGTGACGTGGGGTCGGGGGTGCACAGGACCCCTCCGTTATCCGTTGGCCGGTTATACGCGATGCGATTCACACCGATATACCAAATGATGAGGAAAGAGGGTTTGGCGGCGGCCGTGCCGACGGCCCTCGATCTCGCGATGACCGTTTGAGATCGTCGCTAGCCCGGTCATGTCGTTGTGAGGGGCACCCGTTTATGGTCGAGATTCAACAAGCCGACCCCGCCGCCCGCAAGAACGCGATACTGTGGTTCCTTGTGGTGATGGGTATCGGCGCTCCGCTGATCTACATGATGGAGATCTACCGAGCGGATCTGATCGCGGGGTCGGGTAGCGACCCTCAACGGGCGATCGACCGACTGCGTCTGACGATCAACGTTTTCGCGGCGGTGTTCTCGGTGCCCCTGTGCCTCGGGGGGGTCTACCTTTGGCGGGTCGGCACGCGGATGATTACGGCACAAAGATTCCCGCCCCCGGGGATGGCTGTGGTCCGAGACACGGCCGTGGTCACCGGTGCGGCTGCGTGCCGGCGGGGGTACGTGATCAAGGCGATCGCGGTGGCTCTATCAGCCCTGGCTATCGTGATCCCCATGACCCTGAAGCTGATTTTGGAGTCGTTGCAGGGGTCGTAGGGCTTCGTCAGGTTCAAATTTTGGTGAGCCCCTCCGTGAGCCGCGACCGTGAGCGGTTTTTGTTGTCAGCCTGCGGTGTGAAAAGAAGAAACTACACCCTAACGGCCGCGGCATGGGAATCCCCCGGGGGTCGATGTGATTTCCGTCGTGGTGTTTTAATACGCGACGCGGATCCTTGAACCTGCGCAGCGCCCCAGCTCTGTCACGCCGCTGGCAGCGAGGGTAGCCCAGCCACGCCCGTTGTGTCGGCACCGCTTGATGATCACGCGCGATCATGGCTGGGTCACCGCCAGCACGGGGTCGATCACGCCCGCGGCGTCGAACGCGCGCTGGCGCCGCCGGCACGGGTCGCAGACACGGCAGGGCTTATCCCCGTGGAACTGGCACGACCACGCCAGTTTCCACGGTACGTCCAGTTGACCGCCCAGCTCGACGACCTGTTGATCGGTCAGCTCCAGCAGCGGGGTTTCAATCATCGGCAGCGGGGGCGTGATCCAGCTCAAGCATGTGGGACAGCAGCACGGCCTGTTCGGTGATCCGGCTCGCGGCGTCCACGTCCGCGTCGACCTGCACGGGCCATACCAGCCGGTCGGCCCCTAAATCGCTCGCCTGCGACACCGCCGCAAACAGCAGCCGAACCCGTTCGTGCTTAGACTGCGAGGAACCCTGACCCTTCGTTCGGTCAACCCGCCCGCTGGCGACCCTTGGCTGGTGCCACTCGAGGACCTGGTCGATCCCAAAGTGTTTGGCTAGCTTCTGGACGTAGTTGTAACGGAACTTCGCCATCACCCGCCCGTCGCTGACTTGGAGAAATACCCCCACTGGACGGGGAGAAGCCGTCAACACACTCGCGGCCGCGACCAGGCTGCGGATGCCGCCGTTGGAGAGGATCACCGTCAGGGGCTGCGACATGACCAACAGTATACCGACAGCGACACCCGTCGCGTATAATCCATGCCTTGTTTTCGTGCCGTGGCGTCGCCCATGGCCAAGACCCGATTACCCCAGAGGGCTGCCGCATGAGTATTCTGGTTTTTGAGCACATCGCCGGCGAAGATACCGCCTGCCTGGGCACGATCCTCCAGCAGCGCGGCCACCGACTACGGGTCGTGTCTCTACATGAGGGCGACCTGATCCCTCCCGACCTCGACGACGTCGACGGTCTGATCGTCATGGGCGGGCCGATGAACGTGGATCAAGCGGACCGTTACCCATGGCTCGAACGCGGAACCGAGTATATCCGCAACGCTCATGAGGCCGACGTGCCGATCGTCGGGGTGTGCTTGGGTGCCCAATTGATCGCCGCGGCGTTGGGCGGGCAGGTCGCGGCGATGGACCAGCCCGAAGTCGGCTGGCATCCGGTGACCCTCTCGTTCCCCGGAACGACCGATCCGATCTTCGCCGGCGTCGGCCAGCAGTCCGTCCAGTTCCACCTCCACGGCCAAGAAGTCACCGACCTGCCCCCGGGCTCGACGCCCCTGGCTAGCTCCCCGGCGTGTCGCCACCAGGCGTTCAGGGTGGGTCTAACGACCTACGCGTTCCAATACCATTTCGAGTGGGATCTTGACGACCTCAAAGCCATGGCCCAAGACCCCATGGTGACCCAGGCGGGGTCGTCAGCGGATCAGATCCTCAATGAAGCGAATCGGTATTACGACGACTACCGCCGCCTCGGGGACCGTGTCTCACGGGCATTAGAGATGAACCTGTTCGCGGTCGCGCACCGGTGAGCCAGACCGGATCGATCCTTACCCTTGCTGTCCCACGTGGTTTTAACCTCCCACGGGCGGTGTGCAGCTACGGTTATTTCTTGTTGGCGCCGAATGGCTGGGACCCGGTGAAGCGACACCTCCATCGCCCGCTACGTGGTGAGGATAGTCGTGTCGTCCATACCGTGACCGATCAACCCGCACGCCAAGCTGAGGTTCGGAAGAGAATCGATCGAAGCTCCATCGGTAAGCCCACGATACGCATCCGCTGCGATCTACGCGTCACCCGAACCGAAGCCGCCGCGTTACGCCAACAGATGGCCCGGATGCTTCGTCTCGACGAGGACTTCGAGCCTTGGTATCGCCTCCACCTTCAATCGCGTCGGGCGAAGTTTGGCTGCCTGTTCCGCTCCCCCAGTCTTTTCGAGGACATGGTCAAGACGATCACCGGCTGCAATGTGACTTGGCCCAACACCATGCGGATGAACCAGCTTCTCTGCGATCAAATCGGACACGGGGCGTTCCCGACACCTCTACAGCTCGCCCGTGTGCGCGTCGACGCGCTTAAACGACGCTGCAAGGTCGGCTACCGCGCCCAGCGGATCGTCGACCTTGCACGGCGGGTGATACGTGGCGATCTCGACCTGAACTGGTTTGAAGATACGAGCCGGCCGACCCAAGAGGTCTACGACGAACTGCTGAAGATCCACGGGATCGGCCCGTACGCCGCGGCGAATTTATGTCAGTTGTTGGGGCGGTACGACCGGCTAGCGATCGACACCGAGACTTACCGACACTTCCGCCAGGTCCACGGCGTGACCCCCGACGGCAACCCACGGAAGCTGCACGCCCGTATCGAAGCCCATTACGACCGATACGCGCCGTATCAATTTCTCGCTTACTGGTTCGAGCTATGGCAGGCGTACCAAGCCCGGTACGGGCGCGCCAGCCAATGGACCGCTCACGACCCGGGCCCGAATTTTACCGCGGCGAATCTAAAATGATGGACCGGCCCCGTAGGATCCACGATCGCGCTACCGGAAGATCGATACCCCGAAACGGAGGGATGAGCTGCTTTCGTTGTACCGTAGCAGGCTCTCGCCGAAGCCGGTGAAGTATTGGACATGCGCATACACCGCGCTGGAGTGGGAAAACAGGTTCATTAAGGGGTAGGTCAGGTCCAGCTGGAGGCTTTCGTTGTCGCCGTCGTTGCCGATCCGCCCCAGGGCCGAGAGCTGCAACCCTCGCTTCCAGCCGATGATCGCCCGTAGGTCGGCGTAGCCGCGGAAGTCGGCGATGTCCGGGTTACCTTCGACACTGGCAACGTAGAACCAGACCCTGGGCTGGATGGTGAACTGAAAGCCGTCGTCGGGGCCCAGGACCACGGTCGGCCGCACGTAAACGATGTTGAGGGAACGCGAATCGATGTCGCCCTTGCCGTTGGATTCGTGCCGGATCCCGCCCTGGAGGTCGAGCCGGAACACGTCGTCGGGACCGCTGCCGAGGACTCGCTGCCATTCGTAGAGGAGCTCGGGCATGTAGCTGCTATCAAAAAACGGGGCCGATGCCGAGCCCACGTCCCAGAGCGAGGTCTGCGTGTAGGCGAAGTGGACCCCTTTGAGCGCCGGCAACATGTTAGCTAACGCCCCGTCGTGGTTAAACAGCTGGTACTTGAAGCTAATCTGGAACTTGATCTTCGGGTCTTTCGGGCCGGCCAGGAAGTAGAACGGCTCGTAGCCGTACAGGTGGTCCTTGAAAAACTGGATCGGGTCGTAGGCGTACGGGGTTTGCTCCTCCACCCGGCCTTCATCGAGGAATCGGGTTAGGACGTCCCTGTGCCGCTTCTGGGGCGGCGGTTCCTCTTGCGCCGCAGCCGCGGAGACGACTTCTAACACCACGTGGCCCGCGTCGAGGCCCTTGGCTTCGACCATGACCTGCCCGGTCATCGAGATCGGGATCGCTAACGTGTACTGACGGCGTGCAAACCCCCCGGGAACGATCACGACCCGCCCCGCGTCGGCGCCGGGTTGTAGGACCAGTAACCCGCTCTCGGTCGTCGTGCCCGAAGCCAGCCGACAAGCGATGGCACTGGGGAACCGCCACGCCAGGGGTTGGCCCGTGGGGTTGAGAGCGTTGAGCCACAGCTGGGCGGTGCCGCCAGCGGTTACGGTCGCGGTTGGCGCCGCAAACACCACCGCCGGGGATTGACCCTGACCGTAGGCTAGCGGCGCTAAGTATAAAAACGAAACGATCGCCGCTAGCGATCGGATCTTCTCATTCATGAAGTTTGTCCTCACACCAACACACCAACCCTGATCATATGTAAGCCCAGCACCTGATCCGATAAGAATGTATCTAAGGTAGCGAGTTTCGCCAAGGGCACCATTCCCATTGTGGTGTTGTGATCTTCATGAGGCGATCGAAGCTTGAGGTCCTCTAGAGATGAGGATGAGGAAGCCACTCCACCCAGCTGCGTGCTGCCAGCCCGCAGCCAGAGCCTGCATCGATCCCGCTATGCAGGACCACCCGAAGATCTTGTTTATACATCGCGTACCCGATACACCGCGTTGCAGATGGCATAGTCCCTGATGATACCCTTGCCGAGTCTACGGATCGTGCCACCGTTTCATCCGGAAGGGGTATACCCGATCCCCAAGCGGTGCATGCATCTCGTTTGATAACCCTATAGGATGTGTTGACCAGGAGGCAAATCATGGCCAAGGGACAAGATCTGTCGCGCTACCAACAGGGGGCGGTCAAACGCTACTACGAACACCGCGACACGCTGGCGATTGCGAACCTCGAGCAGCTGGTGTCGGACCTGTTCGTCTGCGACGATCCCAAGCAAGCCGCCCGGCTCTGGGACCGGGTGGCCAAGGCCTTGAAGCACAGCGGTGCCGATGTTCAAGCCGCTGAAAAACTCTTGGTCGACCGTGACGTCACGGCGCTGACGCGGCTGGTCAATCAGCTCGTTGCAGGCGGCAAACGCCCAACGGGCCCGCCGACCCACGCCACAGGGTCCGCTCCCCCCCGCGTCGCTGCCCCAGCCGCCGCCGCGTCGCCGCAGGCACCGATGGACCCCAACGACCCGGCGGTCCTCAAACGGGCGATGAAAGCGTTCCGCAAGCGCCTCAAGCTCACCCGGCTCGACGAGGAGTCGCGCCTGGGAGTGGGACCACTTTCGGGCGGTAAGCGCTCTGCGGTGGTGGCGATCGTTCCGCCTAACCAATACCCCCAGGCGGTATGGGAGCAACTGGTCGATCAGGGCAAACTTAAGCGCGCTGGCAAGGGGTTCTACGCGTTAGCGCGGGAATAATGTTTCTCTTGTTGGACGGGCGGTTGATACGAAACCCACGGCACTCGGGTACGACCGCCGCAGCCCGGTTATACCGATTAGCCAATCTTGACGGCCTGCGACCGCTGTTCATAAAACCACTGGGGTGACTGGGCTGGCCTCCTGGTCCTGTCATATCGTATTTTTAAATGACGGTCGTGAGCAGTTTCAGGGCTCTTGGTCGTGCCGGTTAGGCGGTGGGAATGATCGATCGACCGATCCATCGCCCCGAGATCGGTCTGGGGTGGAGATTCACCGGTACGGCCAGTGGCGTTTTGATGGCAGGAAAGCACGATGAGTAATATCGCGGTCGCGATTCCGGTCGCCCCGGTCACGCCGACGACGGAGGCGAAAACCAAAAAACAAGTACTGCCCGGGTGGATCAACGCTCGGGCGATGAGCTGCGTCTGGGCGGTGTTGGTCGTTTACGGGACGCTGGTGCCTTTTGAATTCATCTCGTTTGAAGAGTCGATCAAGCAATCCGGGAACATGGCGTCGTGGCTGATCGGCGTGTTCACCGCCCCGCAGTGGTTTCATTTTGATAACAACGACGTCTCATCGCTGGGCACCCCGAACTGGGTCAACGATCTTTGGATCAATATCGTCTTGTACAGCCCGCTGGGGTTGTTCCTCCGTTTAGATGCGGCCAAACGGGGCAAGCGTTGGGCGGGGCAGATGCTGTACGCGTTGGGCTCGATCCTTCTGCTGAGCTGGGTGCTTGAGTGTACCCAGGGGCTGATGGAGGGGCGTGTCGGCTCGCTCAACGATATCGTCACCAATTGCATCGGCGGGTTGGCCGGAGCGATGTTCGCGATCGGGCTGTGCAGCCTGTCAAAAAAAGCGGTATTCAAGGCGTACTGCAAGCTTTCGTATGTGTTGTACCACCTTAAAGAGTTCCTGATCCGTCAGCGTCGCAAGCCGGTGTTTATGTTCCTGGTCGTGGCGTCGAATGTGATCCTGGTCTTGTATTGGTACGTGGTCGCCAGCGCGGCCGAGGCGCCGGGGCGCAGCCAGCTGGTGAACTGGTTGCCGTTCACCGAGCAGTTCAAGCGGTCTTACGACGTGGCCGCGGTCCAGATCGGCCGGTCGCTGGTGGTGTACTGCCTGTTCTCGATGATCCTCTCGTTGCAGTTCATGCGGGCCCATCACCGCAAGGGCCTGGGGTGGATCGTGCTGATCGTCGCGGTCCTGGCCGTAGCTAGGGAGGTGATCGAGTTCAAAATGGCCGGGATCAGCGCCGACATCACCGAGCCGATCATCGGGGTCATGGCCGTGGGGTTCATCATCACCACCGCCTGCTTGTTGGTCCACGCGGTGAGGTGCTCGTGCCGACGAAAGAAGCAGGTCCCCGTCGAGTTCGAACGGCGTAAGATCCCGTTCCAATACGACGAGTAGCCCCTGAGGTGATCTCGACATCTCGACGCATAACACACCGTCCGTGCCCAGCTGTTATTCGTGGGCATCCTATCGATTCGATCTTGAATTCCCCCGCCGGGGCCGTTCTGTACATCTATGACCCTCCTGGCCCATGAAGTGCCGCGTTGTGCTTCACACGATGTTCAATAAGTAGATCGGGTGGAAGAGTGCCGGCTATCCCCGTACGAACAGACACATCCCAAGCGGGGCCTGAGCCGCCCTCATGAAGCGAGTTATATTTAGAATCATTCTTGATCATCGCCATTCTCATTGACAGATTAAAAAACTATCCTATAATGAGAATCAGGTGAGAAAATGAGAGGTCTTAGACAATCATTTGCCTTCCGGTTCTGCCTAGTCGGGCTGCTCACGCTGCACTTCGCGTATCTCACGAGATTCACGTATCTAGGTCTTGATGCGGCGCCAGATTGCCCGGTGATGGGGGTGATGAGCGATAAGTCTTGCTGCCCGACACGGGACCCCAATCCGGACGCGTTGTTAGGGTGCTCAAAGCGACAAAATGACCAAGCCCCGTCGAACACGCCTAAGAGCGAGGATTGTCCCACCTGCCAGAAGTTCACGGTCTTTTCCAAAGTGGTGTGTGCCCAGCATGGACCGACCCAGTTCGTGCTTTCCCTAGCCGGGTCGGTAACCTTCGACCAAGCCCTCCTTATTTACATCCAAACACCCTCCACTGCGGAAGCCCGCGGTCCACCCACTTTCATCGCTTAAATTAGAGGCTCTCTCCCCGGTCGCCTGCGCGAACACTTTTGCCTGGACGGCTAGCGAACTTGAGCACGGTTGGAGCGTCGTCTGTGCGCGTTTCGTGTATAGATGCACGGCTCAGAGACTGGGCTAAGGCCATTTTCATGGCCTGTGACGGTTACGTTCCAGGTGTCTTATAAGGTGTTAGCCGGCTCATGGATATGAGTCATTCGCGGTCTCCGTATGATCCGCAGGCGATAGCCAGGTGGATTCAAGGCTATCCGGCGAGGAGCCTTGCGAAGATATTCCTTCGATCCGTCGCGCGATGCGGATTCGTGGATTAGAGGTCGACCAGGCGCATGCCCCCAATTGATTGAAACGCTTTTTTTACCCTCTTGGCCGTTCCTAGAGCGCTGCAAGTCGGCTGGCTGGGCCCAGAGAGCCCGTGGAACACAAAACATGACAAGGATTCAAGATGAAAGGTAACGACCAAACCGCTCGTGCACCGCCTCAATGAGCCCCGGTCCGAGTTCGTGACTTTAGGGAGATAATTCGACGGGCGTACCCTTTCGAACCGCAACGGAACGAAAGGGTACAACCACGCCGATTGGTGTCATCTTCCTCAAAGGCTACCCGAAACTTCATTTTATGCATTGTATCAGTGTTTAACCGCTTCGCGCGGTTCATTTAAGGATCACGATGAAATTGACGCCCTTCTTCCTGGGAGGGGATTGGAGTAAATTAAGTATGAAATTTTCAACTCTTAAGGCCGTCTCAGCGGCGACTTTATTCACGTTTGCCGCATCCGTTCAAGCCCAGCACAGCTACCTGCCTGCCACCGCGATCGGGGGAGACGGGAAGATCGAAACTTTTGTCGAGGGTGAACCCGGCCGCGTGGTGAACAATCAATTTTCCACCGAGCTAGCCAACAATATCTGGCGAGCGGGCGGGCCGTCGGCGTTTCTTAAGGATTCAGGGGATCCGGAGATCCCAGCTGGGTTCGATACCCTCGCGGCCAATACGGATCTAACGCTGACGATCCCCGTGCTTTCAGACGATCATTTCAGCGGGTCGGGGAATATCCTCTATTGGGATATGAGCGGGGATACCCCGGATTTCGGTCCGGCCCCGGCGAACACCACCATCGCGATCGGCAGCGAAGATAATAGCGTTTTGACTCCCTTGGCCACCCTCGACGGCGGGGCGGGTCAGGTTTCTTTCGTTGAAGATACCTCCAACGCCAACGGCGGCCGGTCGGGTCACTTCCACCTGCGTTACGACGTCGTCGGGGACGACACCGACGCGGGCAACGAGGCCCCCAACGGCATCTACCTACTAGGTCATATCGTGAGCATGCCCGGGTTCACGGACTCGGAACTGGTCCTGGTCCCGCTGCTCAAATCGGCATTCAACCTCGATGACAACCCCGTCGAATTCGCTGCCGACCTAGCGAAGCTCGAAGGTGCGGCTAGCTTCTTGGCGAATAATGTTGTTCCCGAACCCGCAGCCGGCCTGATGATCGCGATCGGTGGCGGGCTAGCGATGATCGTGGGTCGTAGCAAGAAGGCTACTAAAGCGTAAGTAAATCACTTTGACGCGGTGCCCTTGGAGCCAGGGGCACCGCTTTCAATTTCTTGAGAAAGATTTGACGGTGTTTAGATACCGAGTTTCACGTCGATGGAAGGTGTTGCGTGAAAGAGGCAACGATTTCGGCCAATCAACCCGGAACCTTCGTCGACGCAACCCCATCCGAAAGGAGAATTCAATGTCACGTTTATTCAATTGGACGTTAAGCATAGCCGCCGGTGTGATGGCGTGGTCCGGCAGCGCCGCGCTGGCCGACCCGCCGTTGTTTGCGCCCCCCCATGGGCTAATGGTGGTTGAGATTGATGAAAATAACCAGCTGTTTTCGAACAGTGCTACCGGTGAGTTCGATAGCAGCATGATCCATGTCAACGCCGCGGGGCAGACCATATTGGCCCACAACAAAGGCGGGTTTCTTACGGGCCCGGTGAGGATCTTCCCCGGCGGGATCGCCGAACGCGACGGGGACAGCCCCACCGATCCCGCAACGACCAGCTCCAAGAAACTGCTCGCCGACGACCCCGGTATCTTCGCCGACGGCGGTGTGTTCCCCGCTCCGGACTATGTGGTGAGTATGAACTTCCACAACGCGTTGCGGTTCTTCGATGGTGTCGCGTGGACCCAGCCGGTCAACGGTGAAGAGCTGCGTATCTTCGACCTGACCAATAACGACGATACGAACGGCCCCCCGGCCGACCTGGAGCTGGTCATGACCGGAGAAACCTCCGGCTTGTTGGGCACGGTCAACATCGGCAGGACCGGAACCGCGGTCGCCCCGATCAACGTCACCGGGATCCACGGGCACCTGGGTTACGAGTTGTCCCGGCCCGACGACGGGGTCCCCGCGGTGGGCGCGTACATGATCGAATTGACGATCTCGGCCACAGAAGACCCCTCGGCGGGCAGCCCGGTTCTCGGCGACTCAGACCCGATCTTTGTCGTCTTCAACAATCAGCTCAACACCGCTGACTATGGACAGGCCGTATCGGCAGCCCAAGCCCTGCCCGAACCGTCGACCGCGGTCATTGTCACGGCGATCGGGGTAGGTGGCCTGTTGGGGTTCAGACGCCGCCAATCTGGGGTCAAGCAGCGGTCGAAAGGCGCCCCGTGGTTCGTCCGTCGAGGCCGAGACCTGCCCGACCGGGTGTCGGTACGGATCTAAGTGGAATTGTTCACCGGGCGCTGCCCGGTGTGGTCAAGGGATGTGGATTTTTGTTTTTTGAAAGGAGTGTTCTATGAGACGCTGTTTAACATTGTTTGCAGCCCCGGCGTTACTGCTGGGTGCCGCAGCCCATGTGTCGGCGGATCCGCCGCTGTTCCAACCGCCCCATGGGATGTTGCTGGTAGAGATCGACGACAACGATAAGTTGTTCTCTACCGAAGGAGTCGCTGGGTTTGAAGGCACCGATAAGTTCACCACCAACGCCGCGGGCAACACGATCCTGATGCACGATCTAGCCGGAACAGGGATCCTGGGCGGGATCGCTGAGCGTGACGGAGATAGCCCGCTCAATGCTGCCACCGCGACCTCGACCAAGCTGCTGGCCGACGACCCGGGTTTCTTCATCGGCGGCGGGGGCTCTCCGCCCAATATTTTGATTAGTGTGAACTTCCACAACACGCTGCGGTACTTCGCCCCCGGGGCGTCGCAATGGACCGATGCCAGCGGTGAGCAGCTGCGGATCTTTGATCTCACCAACTTCGACAACACCGGCGCCGGGGACGCGGACCTTCAAGTGACTCTTGACAGCGCCAGCTCGGGCGAGGTGGGCACGATCAACCTCGACGTGACCCAGCCGTCGGCCATCCCGGGTTTGCCGCCAGCCGGTATCCACGCGCACGTGGGCTATGAGCTTAGCCGCCCCGGTGATAGCGGGGTCCCCGCGCCCGGGGCGTACATGATGGAACTGACGCTTTCGGGTCGCGAGTTCCCCGATACGGGCGGACCCGTGCTTACGAACTCGGACCCAATCTTTGTGGTGTTCAACAACCAGCTCGATGAGACGCAATACAAGGCAGCGGTGACGGCCGCCGAGGCCCTGCCGGAACCGACGACCGCGGCGATCGTCACGGCGTTAGGGGCCGCGGGATTGATGGGGCTAAGACGTCGGCATCGGTCCATCCATCAAGTTTAGTAACACGGTGACCGCCCAGCGGCGAGGGTCAAACGGCCCCCGTCGCTGGCGAGGTTGCCACGGAATAACCCGGGCGATCGGTTGCGTATCCAAGGAAGTACGAACCCCTCGTGAAAGGAGCGTTCCATGAATCCACGATCCATGAATCACAGAACCAACGCTGGGCGAATAGGCAAAAGGAACCTGCTCTGGGCCGCCGCAATGGCCGCTGCGATCGCCTCGTCGCCCGCGTCCGCCGCGGGACCCAGTGAAACGCGTACCTACAACGGCTGGGGGAACAACCCCGTCGATCCAGACGCGGGCAGCGCCGACGCGGAGATGATCCGGTTCGGGTACTTCCCGTTCTACCCCGGTGACGGGACGGGGGCATCCATGGACTACCTCGACCGTCCCAACGCGCGGGTGGTCAGCAACCGCCTATCCGCCCAGACCGAGACGACCCGCAACGCCCGTGGGTTAAGCAGCTTCGTGTGGCAGTGGGGCCAGTTCGTCACCCACGACATGGACCTGACGACCCATGGCCCGCAATATGGTGTCGGGCACATCATGGTCACCGAAGAAGACGACCCAATGGGGCAGGGAACGATGATCCCGTTCTTCCGATCGAAGTTCGACCCCAGCACGGGCACCAGCGTCCTTAACCCGCGTGAACAGATGAATGAGGTGACCAGCTTCATCGACGCGTCGAACGTGTACGGCTCCGACGCGACACGGGCCGCGGCCCAACGCACCGGATCGGGTGGGAAGCTGATCATGAGCAACGGGAACCTGTTGGGGTTCAACACCGTCGGACTGGCCAACGATAACCCGGTCCGTCTTGTGCCTGACAGCGAGCTTTTTTTAGCCGGGGACGTCCGCGCCAACGAGCAGCCGGGCCTGACCGCGTTGCACACGGTCTTCGCGCGCGAGCACAACCGCCTGGCGGACCAGATCGCGGCCAGTGGGTTAGCCACGACGGACGAAGACATCTTTCAGTGGGCCCGGAAGATCGTCGGGGCTCAGATGCAGATCATCACCTACAACGAATTCCTCCCGGCAGTGATGGGCGCCGCAGCCCCGAAAGCCGAAGACGCCTGGTACTCCCAGATCGAGCCGGACGTCACCCAGACCTTTGCCCACGCGCTCTTCCGCTTCGGGCACAGCATGAGCACGCCTGAACTGCTGCTGGTGAACAACGACGGTTCTTCGGCGGGGGCCGCGGCCCTCAACGACGTATTCTTCAACCCAAACTTCCTGGGTGACGACCCCGGCCGTATCGATCAGGTCCTCAACGGGTTGGCCCATCAGTACGCAGAAGAAAACGACCTGAAAATGGTCGATGAGATCCGCAACCAGTTGTTTGAGAACCCTGGGACGGGTCAGATCGGGGTCGACCTGATGGCGTTGGATATCCAGCGAGGCCGCGACCACGGCCTGCCCAGCTACAACGAAACGCGTGAGGCGTATGGCCTGCCGATGGTCGCCAACGTGGAGCAGATCACGTCAGACCCCCAGATCCAGCAGGCGCTGACCGAGCTATACGGGCTGGTCGATGGGGATCTAGAGACGTATGAGAACCTCGACCTGTTCGTTGGGGCGTTGGCCGAGGACCTCATCCCCGGCACGAGCGTGGGGGTAACCACCGCGATCGTGATGATCAATCAGTTCGAGCGGCTACGCGACGGCGACCGGTACTTCTACCTGAACGACCCGGATCTGTACGACGCCAGCGGTGTGCTTAACCCGGACGTCGCGGCGATCATCGACCTCGACAGCGTCCAGCTATCCGACATCATCGGCTGGAACACGGGCCTCACGAACCTTCAAAGCGATGTCTTTTTCGTTCCCGAGCCCGGGTCGACGCTGGCCATCATCGTGACCGGGTTTGGGCTGATCGGGCGGGCCCGGTGTCGAGGTTCTAGGGAATAGCATGGAGATCGAGGGTGATGCTTAAGCGGACGGTGGTGCTTGATCTGAGCATCGCCGTCTTTTTTGAAACGAACGCATGAACCACACCGTCGACAAAGAGAGTCACGGGCTGGTCCCGCGTCGGCGGTCGCGGCTGTGGTTCCTCTATGGTGTCTTCTTCTTTTCAGGCGTGGCGGGGTTGGGCTACCAGATGGTTTGGACGCGGGTGTTCACGCTGGGTTTAGGCCACGAGATGCCTAGTGTGTTGGCGGTGGTGGCGGCGTTCTTCGGGGGGTTGGCGCTGGGGGCGTGGGTCCTCGACGGGCCGGTGAGCCGAAGCCGTCACCCCGGGGCCTGGTATGTTGGCCTCGAGATCCTGATCGGGGTCTGGGGGTTCGCGTCGGTGGCGGTGATCCCGTGGTGTAACGAACTGGGGTTTACGCTGATCGGGGTTGAGCCGTCATCGTTTCGGCACTGGGCGGTGGCGTTTGTGGTTCCGCTGATCGCACTGCTGCCGGCGACGTTCGCGATGGGAGCGACCCTGCCGGCGATGGAGCGGTTCGTGTCCCCGCTGTTGTCGGGTGGCCGGTGCGTGGGCGGGTTGTATGCGGCCAACACCGCCGGTGCGGTCATCGGCACGTTGGGCAGTGCGTTCGTGCTCATGCCTCGGGTCGGTTTGAGTTACACCGTTTGGGCCCTTGCCGTCGTCAACCTGCTGTGTGCCGCGGCGGTAGCGGTGATGATTCGGCGCATCGACCCGGAGGCTGTGGACGTCGAGGTGGCGGCGGGCGACGAGGGAGAGCCTTCGGAGGGATCCTGGGGTCGTGTGGGGGCGACGGTTTTCGTGACCGGGCTGCTGGGGATCGGGTACGAGGTGTTAGGCGTGCGTGTCATGGCGCAGGTCCTGGAGAACACGGTTTACAGCTTCGCGGCGGTGCTCTCCATCTACTTAATGGGCACCGCGGCTGGCGCGGGGTTGTACCAGCGGTTCGGCAGGCGGCTGCCGTTTGAATCCACGCTGGGTTACCTGATTTGGGGGATGTCGGTCGCGTGCTTGGGCGGAATCGTGATGCTGACGTACGCCAAGTTGATCTACGCCCGGGCTCGCAACTCGTTCTTCGGGGACAGCCTGTACGCGGTCATGGCCTGCGAGATGATCGTGGCGCTAGCGGTGTTTGCGCTGCCGACACTGCTGATGGGCGCGACGTTTAGCCACCTGGTGCAGGCTGCCAAATGCCGCGACGGGGGCGTGGGTCGGGCCGCGGCGATCAATACGCTCGGCGCGGCGCTGGCGCCGTGCGTGTTTGGCGTGGTGGTGCTGCCTGCAACGGGGGTGAAGTGGGCGCTCATCTTGGCGTCACTGGGGTATCTGGTGTTGATCCCCAGATCCGTCGTTTTGAGGTGGATCAATCGACGAGGGGTGGCCGCCATCGCGGTGGTGCTGGTGCCGGTCATGCTGGTATGGGCGGTATGGACTCGGAGCTTGCAGGTCATCACGAAGTATCCCAATCAACAGGTCGTTGCCTATCGCGAGGGGGTCACCGCGACGGTCGCGGTGCTTCAAAGTGACCAGGGGCACCGGGCGTTGCGGGTGAACAACCGGTTCCGGATGGGCTCGACCGACGGGGCTGTGTTTGAAGGCTTACAGGCTCAGACCCCTCTGCTGCTTCACCCACGGCCTAAACGGGCGTTGTTCCTGGGGCTGGGCACGGCGATCACGTTCCGGGCGGCGGCGTTTGAGCCGGGGCTCGAGGCCGACGGGGTCGAGCTGGTGCCCGAGATCGTCGAACTCTTGCCCAGCTATTTCACCCCAGCCAACCTGCCCGAAGGGTATGAGCAGAGGCAGAAGATCTATGTCGCCGACGCGCGGCGGTTCGTGCGGGCAACGGACCGATCGTACGACGTGATCGTCGCGGATCTGTTCCACCCCGGGCGCGACGGGGCTGGGTCGTTGTACACGATCGAGCACTTCCAAGCGGTGCGGGACCGACTGGCAGAGGGCGGGTTGTTCTGCCAGTGGCTGCCGTTGTATCAGATGGATGAACCGACGCTGCGGGTGATCGTCCGTACGTTCCTGGAGGTGTTCCCCCATACGCGGGCTTACTTGGCTGATTTCAATATCGCCAACCCCGCGCTGGGGCTGGTGGGGACGATCGGGCCCGTGGATTATCCCGCGGATTGGTTCGGCCGGCGCGTCCGCGACCACACGCTACGGCGATATCTCCAGGGCTTGCTGATCCCCAACGGGGTGAGCCTCTTGGGCCGATATGTTGCAGGCCGTGAACAGCTGCTGCGGTACGCGGGTGACGCTGTGATCAACACCGACGATGACCCGGTAGTGACCTTCGAGGCCCCCCGGTTTACTAGCCAGAAAGACGTCACGTCTTACGGTCGGCTCATCGCGCTGATCGAACGTTGCCCGTCCAACCCTCAGCAGCTGATCGAGGCCGGTAGCGACGACCCGACCGGGGTATTCGCGGGGCGGCTGGCGGCGTTTATCAAGGCACGGGATCTTTACATCAGCGGTTTGGTGGCTGCGGCACGGAACGACTATCCAGAAGCGATCGAAGCGTTGCTTAGCAGCGACGCGATGAGCGAGGATTTTACGACGGGGTATGCCAGCTGCCTGGCCATCATCGCCATTGTTGAGAAACAAACCGGGTCAGATCCTTCTGGTGTGCGGGCACTGCTTAACCGTCTTATCGACGCCCAGCCGCAACGACCCGAAGCGCGCCGGTGGCTAGCGAGGCTTTCCAAACCCTAACGGTACCTAACCTATGCGATACTGGGTTGCGCTGTTGTTGGCGGGGGTTAGTGGGGGCGCGGCGTTGTCGCATGAACTGTTATGGACGCGGCGGTTGATCGACCTGCTGGGGGCGTCAGCGGAGTCGAGCACGCGGGTGCTGGGTTGCTTTTTCTTGGGGTTAGCACTGGGCGCGGCATGCTCGACCGGCTTGGCGCGACGGGTGAAACGGCCGTGGCGCGTGGTGGCGGGTCTCGAAGCGGGGATCGCGGTGTTGAGCGTGCCGGCGCTGACACTGCCGGCCTGGACGGGATGGATCTGGCCGTGGCTGGGGCCTGACCGCCTGGTGGGCCCGGTCGGGGCTTGGATTAAGTTAGGGGTCTCGGTGCTGATCATGATCCCTCCCGCGTTCTTGATGGGCATGATTCTTCCGTTGATGGCAAGGGCGGTACTGGGAGGGGACCGCACACTCGGCCGGCAAGGCGTATGGCTATATGCGGTCAACACGTTGGGCGGGGTGGTGGGTCTGTTGCTGACCACGGTGGTGGTGCTGCCGTGGGTGGGCGTGTCTGGGGCGATGGTGGTGGTGGCCGGGCTGAACTTATGGGTGGCGGCGATTGCTGGGCTCATGGATCGCTTTGCGTCAACTATCTCTAGAGCCGATCAAGAAGCCGGGGGTAACGGGGTAGGTACAGGAGTCCCCGCCGGTGATAGCAGGATTCCACCGTTAGTGGTTGGGATGGCGTTTGCATCGGGGGTGGGGGTGCTTGGGGTCGAGGTGCTGGGCATGCACCTGTTTATGCAGGTGGCGCCGTCGGCGATCCACGCGGTAGCGGCGGTGCTGGCGGCGATCATCGGGTTACTGGCGGTGTCTGCGTTTCTCACACCCGTGTTGACCCCTCGGTTTGGTGCGGCGCGTGAACTACTTGTGCCGGTGCTGATGCTGACCGGTTTGGCCACGGCGTGCTGCCCATTGTTGTTTATGTGGCTAACGAACAACATGGTCACGATCGCACCCGGGGCGAGCCTGCTGGGGTTCTTCGTGAAGATGACAGGGTATGTCTTAGGAGCGATCGGGCCGGGAATTCTGTTGGCGGGGTTGGTTTTGCCGCTGGTGTTTGTGTGGTTCGAAGACGAGGGGGCTGACCGACAGGGGCGGCGGTGGGGGTGGCTTCTGGCGGTGAACGGGGTGGGCGGGATTGTGGGCGCCGAGGTGGCCCAGCGGTTGGTGATGCCGGTGGTCGGGATGCACGGGGGGCTAGGGGTGTTCGGGCTGGGTTACGCGGTGTTGGCGGGTGCGGTGGTGGTATCGATCCATCGTCGCGAGAGCCTGCTGGGACCGGTGTGGCGACCGGTGGGGGTGATGATGATCATCGCGGTGATCGCGGTGGGGTGGTTGCTGCGGCTACCGTTGATCCACCCGGCGCCGACCCAAAACATCCGGTTCAAGACCCTGGATATCGCTGCTGGGCCCGAGGGGGTCGTGGCGGTGACGGAAAGCGACGAATTCGGTCGGGGGATCGTGATGTTCAATCAATATATGCTCGGGTCCACGGCGGGGATGACCGAGGAGCGGAGGCAAGCTCACCTGCCGTTGGTGTTGCACCGGCGACCTCGGAGCGTCGCGTTCATCGGGGTGGCCACGGGGATTACCGCCGGGGCATCACTGATGCACGACGAGGTCGGATCGGTGACCGCGATTGAGCTATCGAGGCTCGTAGCGCGGGCGTGCAAGCTGCGGTTTTCACGGTATACCCAGGGGCTCTTTTCGGACCCGCGAGCACAGGTGGTGGTCGAAGACGGTCGTACGTACTTGGCGTCGTGCGAGGACCGGTTTGATGTGGTAGCTGGGGATTTGTTCCTGCCGTGGCGGGCGGGGGTGGGGCGGCTCTATAGCCTCGAGCATTTTCAAGCGGTGCGGCGATCCTTGCGGCTGGGTGGGTTGTTTTGCCAGATGCTGCCGATGTACCAGATGAGCCGCCAGCAGCTGGAGGTCGTGCTAGCGACGTTCCTCGAGGTATTCCCGCGGGTCCACCTGTTTCGGCTCGGGTTTGACCCGCAGATGCCGGTGTTCGCGATCGTGGGTTTCAAGGACGGTGATCTGGATTGGCGCGTGGTGGAGCTGCGGTGCGGTGTAGTTCGGTCGGGCGGTCGGGTTCGCGACCGAGTCGTCCGCCACCTCGAAGGCGTCGCCATGCTTTACCTGGGATCGATGCAAGCACAGGACCGGGACGCACGCACGGTCAATACCCTGGGCAATGCGTGGGTGGAGCTGACCGCGGGCAAGGATTTCGTGACCGGCCGGTGGGATGATGACTATTTCATGAACGGTCCGCGCTGGCTAGGGTTTGAAGAGGAGATGGGTCGGCAGCTGGTGACCGGTGTTGATGACGCGTCCATACCACTGCGGTGGTCACGGCTCGGTTCGAAAATCACCCAGTGGAACTACCTCCGGGGCCGGGAAGCGGTCGAGGCTCGGCCGCTGGGTGAGGAGATCCGGGCTTCGCTGCCTAGCGGTTTGATTGACGATAACGCAGCGGACCCCACCTCGTGGGTCGGTTGGTCAGAACTTACACGCGGGTTCCCACTGAAGGATTCTTTAGCTCCGTAGCACTGTGTCCGTTTCGATTGTTAAGTTAAGCCGCTATCTAACGCATCGCGTATCGAACGACCACGTGGGGGATACGATCGACCCTGGGGATGATCGTACCGCGTACAAGAATCACGCTGCCAGTTCGTTCAAGATGGGTCTATTGGTCCCGGCGTTCCTCGAAGAGGAGTATGTTCCACGCAGTTCATTTGGCCTGCCTACCGGGAAGACGTCACGATGCATCGTCCTCGTTTTACCGCCTGCGCCTAGATACCAGCCAACCCGCGATGCCCGCCAGCAGCGCTGCGGCGCTGCTGGGCTCGGGGATTGCCGGCTGCGTGAGCAGCCGTGGTAAGTCCATCTCGAAATTGAGCTCCACGGTCGGGGGGGCGATGGGCGTGCCCCAGTTCAAGGTGTCGTCGATAGGATCGGTGGTGGGGGGCACCGGCGGCAAGTCGTCGATGAAGCCCAGATCAAACGTCGATCCCAACGGCGGTAGTTGGAGGACCCCTCCATCGAACGGTCCATCGATCTGCAGGTTTTCGATCGCTCCCAGGACCAGAAGATCGAAGCTCGCCTGATCACGAAATAGAATCGGTTCCCACCCGGCTTCCACCGGCAGCAAGATGGGTAATGAAGCGGCTCCTCCACTGAGGTCAAGCAGGTTTTGAGAAGCCCGCGAGGTCAGGCCTACTTCGAGTGGATCACGAAGTGACACGACGCCTGCAGCCGATGAAAAATTACTGAACACGCTAACGCTGCTGGGATTGGCGGAATCGAAGGTAAATGTGATGCTCAGGGCCTGCGCCGTCGGCTCCGTTGGTTTCATAATCGGTCCAGCCGGTGGGTCAGCTGGTAGGTCGATCGGATTCCTGCCCTGTCCCGACGTTGGAAAGGCGGTTGGCGGCTCGGTGGGTGCCGTGATCGGGCCTTCTTCCGAGATTCTTGGGGGCAAAACCTGTTTCGGCGGTCGGACTCCAGGGCTCTGCTGCCGGTTGGGGTCGCCACCTGTTGTCACGTTGTCTTCAATGACACTTGCGGATCCGCTGACGACCGGCGTTGCGTTCGGCCTTGTCTGGGTTGCCGATAATCCGATTTCAAGCTCGGGTATCGCAGTCATCCTGGACATAAAGTCAGGATTCATCAGGTCCCGGTTTGAACGGGGTCGCCCTGTGGGCCTGCCACCGCCATCACCCACCAAACCGCGAAAGATCAGGGGGCTAAACACGCTTGTCCGCGACGGCGGTGGCATGGTCGGTATCCACACCGTCGGGTCCGCTGCCACGGTTCGATTCGTACGGGCCTGCAGGTTCTCGGTCGCTCTCGGGGCCGTTTGTATCCGTGGATCGCCTGTCGCTCCTGGATCTCCTATGGCCTGCTCTGTTGCCAGCGGGTTCATGCCTATCGCCGCGATGATGGCCGCTGCGGGATCTGTTCTCGCAATAGGCTCGGGTACCGTCGCTGCGTCCGCTGTCGTGGCCCTGGATTGACTGCCGGTTATACCCCCGGAGACGCCGCCGCCGGTGGGGCGGGCGCTGGCCGATGGTGCCGTATTGAAACCAGGCGACGCCGAAAGAGCTTCAGGAATCGGGTGATCGAATCCAGCGATCGATCGGCCGCTGCTTGAACCGTTCCAAGAGACAAAACCGGCGTCTGCCTCGCCGAATGACGTCGCGATGGGCGGCGGGACTAAAGCAATGGGGCCGGGAACGGTTGACCCGTGCGTTTCCTTTCCATCGCGCGGCGGCGACTGGGGTGTGTCTTTCGCGCTGTCGCGCACGTCGCCGGCTACGATGGCGACGATCGGACCCGGCGAGGGTTCCATCGATGCGGCGATCGCCTTTAACCGTTGCTCCGCGGCGTCGAGGGTGTACTTAGCCAGCGCGTGGTCTTGACAGACCTCTAGGATCTGTTGGCACAGATCGCGGGCTTGGACGTACCACTGAGCCGCGGATTCCCAGGCGTCCATCAACTCGTGGACTCGGCCCAGCTTAAGACGGATCAGGGCGAGGTTAGCTTTGATCTGGGCGTGGTCGGGTCGAGAGTCGAGCAGGCTCAGGGCCTGGCGACGGGCATGGTCATAGTGGAAACCGGCCTGCCACGGCCTGCCCAGCCGTAGGTTCAGGTCCCCGATCTTGACATACATCGCCACGAGGTTGAATGGGTCAGCGTTTTTGGGCAGCTGGGTCTGTAGCTTCAGGGCGTGGCCATAGGCGTCGCGTGCGGCGTCGAGCCGACCGGTGGCCAGCTCGATGTCGCCGAGCTTGACGTACGTCACGGCCAGGTTGGCTTGGACGACCCCCGGGTCGTGGGCAGCGACCGCGGGGTCTTCCTGAAGTTGTCGGGCCCGCTCAAGGTGCTCTCTGGCGCGGGGATAGTCTTGCCGTGCCAGCCATACCTCGCCCAGCAGGTTGTTGGAGATCGCCAGCCCGATGCTCGCCTTGACGTCTTGAGGGTTGCGTTCGACGCGGGCTAGATCGATCGTCGCGGCTTGGTCGCCGTAGTGGGTGGCTTGGTCGAGATCACCCACAAGCAAAGCCGCCTGGCCCAGCTTCCGATAAACCTGGGCCAGCTGCGCCCGCAAGACCAGGGCAGCACTCGAGTCGCTGTCCGGGTCGCCGGCCAGGTCTTCGCCGATCCGCCGCGCCTGATCGAACCGGGCCAGGGCGTCATGGAGCCGACCGTGGCCCTGAGCCAAGACCCCGCTACGGGTCAACGCGGTGCTCTTGCCATGGACCGCGCGGACGTCGAGGCCGTCACCGGCTGGGAACAGTTTTTCGAACCCCTCGATGGTTTTTTCGAGTAGGGCCGCATCTCTGGCGTCGCGGGCGTTCATGTCGCGTAGCGGCTCGTCGATCCCATCGACGACCGTGTTTAGGATGCGCAGCGCCAGGTCACGTTGCCGGTTGGCCAGGCTCCGGGCGTGCTCGGCTTGCTGTCGCAGCGCCCGCTCGCGGTAGTAGCTCGACGCCGCCAAGGCCAACAACCCGACGGATATCGCCGCCGCCACGGTGATCGCCATGCGGTGGCGCTGGACGCGTTTACGCACCAGGTACGCGACCGTGGTGGGCCGGGCGATGAGCGGTTCGCCGTGGAGGTAGTTGTCGATATCCTCAGCGAGCTGGCCCGCTGAGCTGTACCGTCGCTGGGGGTCCCGGGCCAGGGCTTTGAGCAGGAGTGTGTTGAGCTCGCGGTCGATCCGCGGGTTAGCGTCGCGGGGTCGGCGGGCATCGTGTTGGGCGATCCTTGCGAGGACCTGCTGGCAGGTCCCCGACATATCGTGGGGGTACTGGCCGGTCAGCAGGCGGTAGAAGATCACGCCCAGGGCGTAGACGTCGCTACGGGTATCGATCGCTTTGCCGTCCCCGGCGGCCTGCTCGGGCGACATGTACCGGGGCGTGCCCGTCAGGTCGCCGGTATAGGTAATCGCCGTGTCCGCTTCATGGAACAGGGCCTTGGCGAGGCCAAAATCCAAGACATAAGGCCGCTCATCTCGGGTTACGAGGATGTTGGCGGGTTTGAGGTCGCGGTGGATGACCCCGCGGTGGTGGGCGTGTTGGACGGCGTCGCAGATCGTGCGCATCAGCCGGGCGATACGGGAGGGGGAGAGCTGTTTTTCTTCGGCGTAAGAGGTTAGCGTTTGGCCCTCGATCAGCTCCATGGTGTAGTAGGCGACCTGGCGGTCGTCGATGCCGCAGTCGTAGACCCGCACGATGTTGGGGTGGATCAGGCCAGCGGCCAGTTCGATCTCGCGGTGGAACCTCGCCTGGGCCTTGAGCGACCCCACCGCTGCGGGGTGCATGACTTTTAGCGCGACGTCCCGCCTAGCCGCCCACTGCCGCGCGCGCCAGACGGTACCCATCCCGCCCTCGCCGAGCTTCTCAAGAACCTCGTACCCGCGGAGCTTGGGCATGGCGACCGTGTCATGCGGACCGCAGTCGCTGGGGGCGCTCATGGACAGCCACATTCTTTGTGATTCCACGGTCAAGGGGTCCCTAACGGGGACTTTAGGGGCAGGGGACAAGCCACCCAGCGATGACCCTCGTCCTTTTCACCAATCCCGGATCAAATTGCAACACGATTTTTTTACGCGGCAAGGTTCCTGGTGGGGTCCGTAACGCCCCCTGACGCGGTCATTAGATACGCGACAGATACGCGACACGTGGCCGGCCTGCCGTGAGGGCCGACCCGTTACTATTAGTACGAGCCGAACCTCGAGATCTTTCCGGGGAATGATCGATTTTTTTTGCTTCCGCGTTAAAGGGGCCTTCGCGGTTTACCACCAAGCGACACGACTTGAGGTCGCGTGGCCGGGGCGTTGGACGATACTTGGTTTATAGGGGGGATTTTTGAAAATTGGTCGAACCCCCCCAACCGGATATAATGTAAATAAGGTCATCAGATGGCCTTGATAAGTGAAGATTGCTTACCGCCCGAGGGTTCGGTCGACGCCGGTTTTGCTCGAACCGATGCAGACCCCAAGGGAGCGGCGTTGGGCGCGAAGGCCAAGCCTCCTACGAGTGGAAGGCCGGGACGACTCGGCAACGCACCCACCTAGACCTGGGGTTCGAGCAAGTCCGTCGGCCGGGCCTGCGTCCGGGCGGTCAGTGATCGGAAACTCAAGCGGCTCGCGTGAAGGCGGGCCGTTTTTATTGGATAGACTCATCCCGGGTGGAGTGACGGGTGCGATGACGTCATGACCCTCGGACGCGGGGCGACCGTCCCCGGGGGCCCGTGGGAAGCAGGATCACCGACACGGTTCTTGGATCCGCGATGCGTTTAGGAATTTTTGATGGAACCCACGATCGTCACCTCACGCCCGCTGACCGAGCTGGTGGAACGGGTTGTTGATAGCTACGTCGCCGACCCGGTGATCAGCCACCTCGACTCAACGTTTCTGCCCAGCCGCAGCAAGACGGTCGAGCTGATCGAGCTGCTTCGCCGGGTGATGTTCCCGGGTTTTTTCGACGATCATCGGCTGACGTCTCAAACCATCCACGACCACACCGATCAGCTGCTGCACCAGGTTCGCCACCTGCTTTACGAGCAGGTCCGTGAAGCGTTGCAGTACCAGAACGACCGGGTCGAGGATGAAGCCCAGCGGCACGACGGGTCGTGGTGCGACCAGCAAGCCGCCGCGACCACGATGGCGATTCTAGAGCGTGTCCCGTTATTGCGCCGGGCGCTGGGGCTGGACGTGCGGGCCGCGTTTGAGGGCGACCCGGCGGCCCATAATGTGGACGAAACCATCTTCTGCTATCCCGGGATCGACGCGATCATGGTCCATCGGATCGCCCATGAGTTGTGGAAGATGAAGATCCCGCTGATCCCGCGGATCATGAGCGAGTACGTGCACAACGAGACGGGGATCGACATCCACCCCGGGGCGACGATCGGGCAGTCGTTTTTCCTCGACCACGGCACCGGGGTGGTCATCGGGGAGACCACCATCATCGGAGACCGGGTGAAGATTTATCAGGGGGTGACCCTGGGCGCGTTGTCGACCAAGGGCGGGCAGGCTTGGCGTGGGCGCAAACGCCACCCGACGATCGAGGACGACGTGACGATCTATGGCGGGGCGATCATCCTCGGGGGTAGCACGGTGATCGGTCGGGGCACGACGATCGGCGGGTCGGTTTTCCTCACGGGGTCGGTCCCCCCGTACCACACGGTGACGATGAAGCCGCCACAGCTGAAGGTCAGCTCCCAGAAACGTGGCCGCGCCAAAGACTCTGTGCCGGCCGCGCCGCGCGTCGATCCTCCGCACGAGCCTTTCGACCCCAAGATCTGAAACGTAGAAAAGTAGAAGTTTATGGGGGAAAAATTTCTGCTCTTGAGAATAGCCGAACGGGGATGGCACGGATATAGTTACGATGTGGGTTTGACGGGGTGATCTGAAGCATTGCTTTCGCAATGGCCCCGGTGGATCCCAGAAGCAGGGTATGTCCTCATGTTATGGCCAACCCGATCCGTGGTGTTGCGGACCCGTGGATCTAATAAACCGGTTGGAGCCATAACGAGATTAAGCGATAAAAGGTGTTAGGTTCCACTGGATCCAGGGAACAACTAATACAAGACGGGTGGCCCTTTATCTAGGGGCATCCCAGTACTTCGACTTTCTTCCCCTGAGGCATGGAATGCCCAAAGGCGTTCTGAGGGCAAGATCTAGTGGTTCGTCCAGATTGCTACTTCGGGCGAGACTTGATCGTGATTGTGTTAATGGCGCACCCTCATGAAATCTCCTCGAAAAATCAATCTGGATCAATGACTAACTTTACGCGGCCTTTTTGTCGCGGACGGGTATAAGGCCTGACGGCGACCTGCGGTTCTCTGATTAGGATGAGAAAAAAGAGTGTCTCATGCGCAGTGATGATGGGGACCCGTACCAGCCGTCGGCGGCATGGTGCTCGTTGTCAATCTCACAGGCGTAGGGAGGATCAGGTATCTGTGCGTCAGAAGCTTCTCAAGGTATCGAATCGACGCGCAGCCTTTGATTCAGTAAGTCGATAGAAAGCCGGATACACGGGTCGCGTATCAACATACCGCGTCGGGCAAACGCTGGACACCGAAAAATAGCCCGCCCGCGTCCGCGAATCATGCCATGATTGCACCCGGGGTGGATAGATGCCTTGATTTAAGAAACAAGCCCCGCGCGCGGTCAACCCCGCACGCGCGTGACCAGATAGGGTTGATGGGCGAAGGATATCGGGGTCCTTTATAAAAAGAAGACGATCATGCTCAGAAAGCTCGCCATTAACTTTTCCCAGCCGATGCCGCTGCTGCCCGTTACAGAAGGTGTGCCGCTGCCACACGCGACCGTGCAGTTACACCTCCATGACCCTCGCTGCCGGAAGATGGCCAGGGATACGATCCAGGCCGCGGGCCTGATCGCGTTGGCGGTGCCCGAACTTGACGCGTGGTCCGGTCGCTGGCGCGACTACCCGCCGGTCCGTCCCCATGTCTGTATCGCGTACGCTGCCCGCCACAAGGCGCTGGACGGGGGGGCGGAGCAGCTGCTGCTTCAGGGCATCTGCCGTGCCCGGCTGGTGCGTGAATTGGCCGGTGGCCCCTACCGCATAGCCGTGGTGAACCCGACTGAGGGTCACGCACCGCCTGAGGCGGAGATGGCCCCAACCCGCCGACGGATCGAACGGCTCCTGGCCGACACGGTACTCGGGCAGCTGACCAGCGTCTGCGCTATCCACCATTGGCTTAGCGAGGAGATCCCCATGTCGACCCTGATCGACCTGGCGAGTATCACGATCTGCAACGATATGCAACAGCGGTACGCGATGCTCGCGGAGCCTGATATCGTCGCCCGAGCGGTTTGGTTGGAAGAGTTCCTTCATCGTACCCGTCGTACCCTTTTGTTAGCCGAGCGGTTGGAACCCGACGGCGTGATCAACGGGGTCTGCCATAATTGATACGCGGCGACCAGGGGGGCTCGATGAATCGTGGCGGTCGTGGCGAAGCGGTATGGCGAGGATCACCTCGGCGCTATTCACGAGTCGCCGTGGCAGCATATCCGCGATGCATCGATCGTTCTCGATCGTTCTTTCAGGTCATCGGCACGCAGGGCTCAGGCGGCTTGTTGGCTATGCCGGTGTGACGGGTTGGAGACCCGGGCTTGGAGCTGTCGTTTACGCCGACGCAATAACAGCGGCTTGATGTAGAACGCCCAGGGGATCCCCGCAACCACGAGGCAAGCCCCCGCGAAGATCACCCGGATCCCGACGTTGTTGCCCACGCCGAGGATCGAGTAGCGTTGCTGGTTGACCCATCGGCCCTGGGCGTCCTTGGCCTGGTGGTCTGGGTCGCGGCGGTCGCCGGGGTCCCAGCCGGTCTGGCTGAGCTTGATCCCGTGATGGATCAGGGGGTTGTTGAGCCTGGCCTGGCCGTGTTGGGGCGGGGAAGACTCGCGGGCAGTGGCGCCCACAGGCATCAGGGACAGGTCGGCGACAAAATCGCGCGGGATGTCCGTGCCGGGCACGGGGATCATTTCGAAGCCGTCCAGCGCTACCTGGAACGGCAACGGTCGTCGCAGCCGGCTAAACGCCAGCGTTAGACCGCCCGGCAGATCTACACCCGGGACCTGCACCCGGATCGGGTGGTAACCTTCTTGGGGCAGGTCGGGGTATCGCATATGGGTCAGCCACACGCGCTGGCGCCATGCCCGCGGCCGCTCGCCTTGGCCCGGCGGGACGGCGATCTCCAGATCCATCGGCAGCAGCGCATGGAGATACGTGCCCTCGTCCTTGGGGTCGCGTTGGGCTTTGGGGGTGATGACGGGCATCGGCACCCGGGTAGCTTGGCGCAGCTTCTGCTTGAGGTACACCCACATGACGCGGTCCGTCGCGTTGGTCACGGGCAGCCGGTCGCCGGTGAGATCGGTGAGCACCGGGGGCCGGTCTGGCAGCCTCGCCAGCACCTTGATCTCGGAGAGCTTGGGGTCGGAGAGGACCCGATATTGCGGTTTGGTGGCGTCGATGTAGACGATCCGCAGCCGGGGGTCGGGGTCGCTTCGACGGCCCATCGGGCCGACTGTCGGGTCGTTGGGCGCGGGGGTGAAATCCTGAGACCGTTCTGGGTAGCGGTGCATGACGATCCGTCGAAACAGCAGCTCATTGTCGCGATAGACTGCCACCACGACACGGGTGTCGCTGGCCTGTTCATACCCGCGTGACGCGAAGCTCATCTCGTAGGGTCCGATCGCCTCGATCTTAAGCGTATACCCGGTGTCGCCTAGCGGGTACTCTTGACCGGCGGCGATCGGCAGGGTGCGGGAAAACCCGGCGTCGGGGACCTCCACGATCAACCCGTGGGGACCGTCGAACCGGGCCATGAGGTCATCCACCCGTTGCCGGGTTGGCCCCGCTAGGTACTCGAGCGCCCACTGCGGCTCGTCGATCACCCTCCCTGCTGGCCAACGGGCGACAAGGATTTTTTCCAGGTCCTCGATCGGGCTGTCACCATCCCCGGGCCCGAACCCGAGGCGCAACGCGGGGTTGGCAGCTCGGCCGGGGCTTGGCCGAGACCCGTCGCCCGTCCCCGCGGTGGGTGACCGCCCCGTGTCGATCCAGGCCGGTTGTATCGACCCGTAGCTGATGAATCCGGGGATGGTGGCTCGCACCTCGATGCCCAGCGAGGCGAAGAAATCTTGAAATGCCTCGGTTTCATGAAGCCGGATCTCCAATCGGCGGCTGGCCGCCTCCGCGGGCACAGGCTGTGAACCGTGCGGGATCGGATCGTGGTCAGCGGTCTGGGGGGCGGGGGAGTAGTCGTTGTACCGTGGGAGGTCGTCGAGCCCCAGCATCAGGTGTTGGCCCCCGGCGGTGAAGTAGATCGCGGGGGTGGTCTGATCGTAGAAGTGATCGACCGGTTGGCCTCCAAGGTCTTTGCGCCACAGGAGCATGTCGCCCTCGATCTTGTTCGTTCCGTAGATTATGCTTCCCACTGCGATGCAGACGATCCCGGTGTGGACGGACAGCACCCCGATATTGACGAACTTGAACTCGATCCGACGGATCGTCGCCCAAATCATGTTGACCACGAACAGGCCCAGGATCAGCTTCAACGGCCACCAGGAGTAGAACTCCAGCTCGGTCATCTCCAGGCCGGGTAAGCGGTAGATCACCGTCGCCCGGTGCAGCTTGAACCAGGGGTGATGGGCAGCCCATAGACGGGTGGCCGTCCAGCCGGTATACCCCAGCCAAGCACCGAGCACGAGAAGGCACGCCAGCAAGGTGGCATCGAGCAAAGACCAACCCGGGGCGTCTTGTGATGGGACGCGACGGTATCGATAAACAAGGAACCCAATCACCGGCAGGACCGCCGCGAGCCCGCACAGCGCATACAGCCCGCCCGCAGCCAGGAACCCGATCGGCACGCTGCCGACCAGCCCGTACATGACGACACACGAAAGTAGCACCACGGCTAGCGTGATCGAGCTAAACGCCCTGGTCAGCCAGCGTAAAGGGGTGGGCAATAGCAGATCCGCCTGCTTGACTCTCTGGTACTTGACACTCATGAAGATGGATCGGCCAGGGGCATCACGCTGAGAGTTATCCATTCATGCCGGCGCCCATCCGTCCTTCTGGAACGACGGGGCTCGATAAAGGAGTATACAGTGGGGGAGATATCGTGGTGTCTTGAAGTGCCACGTCCATCCGTTAGGGATCCATTCAATGAATCTAGGGCAACGGTTAGGCTGGTTGATCCTTGGGGGTTCACTGGGCACGGTCGCTAGGGTGGCGCTGATGAGCGTGGTCAACGGCCTATGGCCGCGGCGGGCGGCGGGTTGGGCGGGGGTCGAGTGGGGCACGCTGTGCGTCAACGCGGTGGGGTGCTTCCTGTTCGGGCTGATCTGGCGGATCGCTGAATCACGTGGACCGGTCCCTGATGAGCTACGCTTCGTGGTCTTCGCGGGTTTCTTGGGGGCGTTTACGACGTTTTCGACCTACGCGTTTGAGTCCATGCAGCTATCGCGGTCGGGCCAATGGAGCGGGTTGATGGTGGTCATCATCGCTCATAACGGCCTGGGTCTGGGACTAGCGTGGCTGGGTTTTAGTATCGGTCGGTGGTGGTAGGTCATTTCATGCCCGATAAACCTGCGTTTGAGCTTAAGAATGTACGTCATAAGTAGGCTACTATTGATCTTTGAATTGTTGACTTAACTGCTCTGGAGTTAGCTCGGTCCTGAAAAACCCATCTGCTGACAAGCCTCGGAATTAAGTCAACAATTCAAAGATCAATAGCAGGGCCTACCTGCCACTTTCTACACTTTAAAATGATACGCATCCTGCTACAACCACAGCAGGAAATCTCGATCGACGACCGACGCACATACCCCTAGCCATGTCAAGAGGTGCACGGCTAGGGTAACCAGCTTCAAGAAAGTTGATTCAACCACTAGTAAAAGCCAAGCCGCTGCACCTGTTACAACGAACGCCACAACGAACAGCGGACAGAACATCCATGCCAACGGTAGCGCAGCAATGACACAAATAGCCTTGTATAAGCTGAGGGTAGTTCCCGTGCCGAGCATACTGCCCAACCAGACGCCAACGGCCATGGTGACCGCAAGGGAAATCATCCATCCGGTCAGCGATTGCACGGCATCGACGAAAACTCCAAGAGGATATGCCGTTACATTTCTCAAAGGATTTTTCTCACCACATTCCGTCGCATTCTCCCTTTCGCTAACCGCCGTGGATTGACCTCGGTTACACGACAGTTAAGCTTACCTTTTACGGATTATATACGCATCGTGTATCAAAATACCGCGTCGCAGACCCATCTGACCCCGGAAATGGTTGTGCCGCGTACAAGAGTCACGCCGTCATTTCATCCGGGATGGGTATATCGAACGCTAACGTGATTGATCATTCGTAGTCTTCAGGTCGTGCACTCTACGCTGAGGACACGCTCCGTTTGACCCCCTGCCAACCGCGATCCACCAGATCCAAACCGGTATCCGTGCCCGAGACTTGGGTGGTTCCTACATCACGGTCTTTTCGTGCCAGAGGCTGTCTTGCGTGGGCAGGTGGATTTGCCTCGACCGACCGTTGGTCGGTACGGGGACGTGGTGGATCGCGCGGATATGGCCCGACGGGTCGCGTGGCAGGTCGATCTGCCAGAATCCTTGGCCCAAGGGGTGCTTGGTGCTGACCATGCACGGGGCGCCGGCGTTGAGGTAAGTAAAGTGGGCCTGTTTGCTTCGCTTGGGTTGCCAGCACCAGGGTTTGTGGATGTGGCCATGGAGGTACAGCAGCCGGGCCGGGCAGCGTGTGAGTAGGCGGCGCAGGCGGCGTGAATCGGCAAGCTTGTGGTCCCAGGTAATCGGCAAAGCGGAGGGGGGGGACTTGATCGGGTAGTGACATAACACCACCAGGCCGTCGCGGTCGGTGAGGTCGGCGGTGTACTGGCGGCAGCGACGAAGCTGCTCTTGGCCGAGGCGGCCGCGGGCCGAAACGACGTTGGGTTTGGCTCCATCGAGAGCCAGCAGGTGCCACCGATCGGTCAACGGGCGGAAGTGCGGAAACTCTTGGGGGACGATTGTGGGTAGAAGCTGCTCCATCCGACGGGCGCGGGCTGAGCCGAAGGTGTACCGGTCGTGATTCCCGGGCACCGCGACGGTGGGGATCTGGGTAGCGAGCGGTTCGAGCAACGCGGCGATGTCTGCGAACTCGGCTTCGAGCGAGGTGGTGGTTAGGTCGCCACTTAATAGCAGCAGGTCGGGTTGGATCGAGGCGATCCGCTTGAGGGCGACGATCAGCAACGTGCGGTTGAACCGCCGCCTGCGGTTGACCCATAGGTTGGTTTGGCCCAGCAGCCGCTTGTTCATTAGCCGCCACGGGGGCACGAACAGGCGGTAGTGGTGGATGTCCCCTAGTAACGCGATCCGCATAGGATGATCTAATTCGAAGTAACAAGCTGTTTCAAAATCTGTATCCCGTTGGTTTCCGCACTGGCTGACAAGCAGCCAGTGGCACCCGTCCATGGTTTTTGAAACAGCTTCTAAGGGTTAACTCTAGGGTGGTTAGCCTCGATGCATCCAATCCCAAAGCCAATACATTGTCGTCAAGAGCACCGAAAGCACCACGCACGTCGCCATCGGGACAATGATCGTGACCCGATCCAACTGGTACCACAGGTCACCGGGCAGCCCTCGAAAACCCGCCTTGCCCAACGCCCATAACCCTACACCGAAAACGACCAGGCCCGCTCCCAGGATCATGATGTACCGGCCGGTATGTACCATCGTCCAATCGTCCGTGGGGCATGAAGGTGACGACCGATCGCCGATCGTTTAGCCTGTTTTCATCGTAGCCAAGGCCGTCCACGGAGGCACGCCCGTCGGGCCCGGCTGCTTCTTGTACGACCGGAAGACCCATGAAGATCTTATCGATTGACGCTTTACCCGACGAACCGGTGTCTCACAACCCGCGTATCCTCAAGCGGGTGATGATCCGCAACGGGCAGCTGCCGCACCTGACGCAATTTGCTCAGGCGCGGTTCCGGCCAGGCCAGGTCGCGGCGGCTCACACCCATCATGATATGTATGAAATATTCTTTGTTGAGTCGGGGCGGGGTCAGATCACCATTAACGGTCAGCCGCACCGGTTGGCCACAGGTATGTGCGTGGTGGTCGAACCTGGTGAAGAGCACGAGGTCGCCAACCCCGGTGAGACGGACTTGGTTCTCACTTACATGGGGTTGAAGGCCAAATAGGCGGCATCATTCGTAGCCAGCAAAGTCTGTCAGGTGGAGGCGATATACGCTCAATCAAAAATTGAGGCAATCGGGACACGAAAGGATGTAGTTCAAGATTGGGGCAGAACCTGTCTGGGACCCTGTATGGTGGCATCGATTGCGGGCGATCTTAGCTCGCAGACCATAGGATTGCCCTAATCTTGGGCTACACCCACACGAAAAGACTCGGGAATACGTCTGGCAAGATAGGTCACCTGGCAGTAGAGTAATTTGATCCGCTAGATGAATCGACTAACCCACCTAAGGAGAGATCCATGCTCAACCGAACGATCCGTCACCGATGGTTGCCGATGATTGCGTCCGCCGTGCTTGTCTTGGCTGCCAGCCAGGCACGCGGTGACGCCTACAAACTCGACCCCTCCCACGCCGCGGTGGTGTTCAAGATCACGCACCTGGGGTTGAGCTACACGTTCGGTTGGTTCAACGAGGTCAGCGGTAGCTTCACCACCGGCGACGATCCCGCCTTCGAGTTCACGGTCAAAACCGCTAGTGTCAATACAAATTTCCCCAAGCGGGACGAGCACCTACGCAATCCTGACTTCTTCAATGCCAAGCAGTTCCCGGTGATCACGTTCAAGAGCACCGGCGTCAAGAAAGACGGCGATATTTTGCACGTCACCGGTGATATGACGCTCCACGGGGTCACCCGGTCGATCACAGTAAACCTCAAGAAAATGGGCGAGGCTGACGACCCGTGGGGCAACCACCGAGCGGGGTACGCCACGAAGTTTACGATCAAGCGCAGCGACTACGGGATGGACAAGATGCTGGAGTTGGTCGGCGACGAGGTGACTCTGATGGTCAGCTTCGAGGGGATCCGTCAGTAGGGTTCTGACATCACCAACAGGGCTTTCATAATCCCCGCGGGACATTGCCCCAGGGATAAGCTGTGCGCAACGATAAGATCTCGGTTTATACTGTGATGATCGGGGCGATGGATGATTGAGCCTTTGTGGGTTTTTTATGGCCTGGTGTTGCCGGCTTCGATCTGCGCCGCAGTGGTGTTTTTGACCGGCTGGTTGTTCCGGTCCCACCCGTGGGTCGCCGCTGGTCCGGGCTGGGCGCTGGGCGTTGGCGCGGGGTTCGTGGCGGGGTACCACGCGGTCGATGGTTGGCCGCCCCTGCCGCCGACCGAGTCGCAGCACTGGCTGGTGCTCGTGGCGTTGCCTGCTATGGTTCTGGTTAGTTGTTTGGGGCCGTACCCTCACACGCCGCTTTTTGCGCGCGTCTCAATCCGTTTGTTTCAGTTTCTATTAGCGGCGGCTCTGGCCCCGCTACTGCTTCAGTCGTATCTAAAGTACGACTGGTCTGGGGGGCAGGCGACGATGTGGATCACTAATCTGGGCACAAGCGCGATCGTGTTGTGGCTGATGACCGATCTTCTTAAGGAATGGCGGCCCGGTCGGTGGGTGGTGGCGGCGTTGTCGCTGGTCGCGGGCGGCACGGGGGTGGTGATCCTGATGTCGGGGTCTCAATCCCTGGGTCAGATGGGGTTGTCCCTGGCTGGGGTGTTGGCGGCGGGGTGGGCGGTATCTTGGGTGCTGCCTAACGGGGCGGTGACCCCGGCTACGGTGGGGGTGGCATTGACGCTGCTCGTGGGGTTATGGCTGAACGGGTACTACTACGCGTCAGTGACGGCGACGAACGCGGTGCTGTTAGCGGTATCCCCTTTGGCGGCGTGGTTGGTGGAGCTGCTGCCGCTGCGGAAGTCGCCCGACTGGCGGGTGGGGGTGTTGAGGGTCGTCGCGATTGGGATCCCCGTTGGGGTCGCGCTAGCGTTGGCGGCGATCCGGTTCCAAAAGGCGATGTCCCAGCCTTCGTATTACTGATGGGGCGGGGCCATCCGTGATGGTGATCTAACAAGCTGTTTCAAAATCTGTACCCCGTTGGTTTCCGCACTGGCTGACAAGTAGCCAGGGGCACCCATCTATGGTTTTTGAAACAGCTTGTTAGAATTAAGCCAGAATAATGTGCCTGTTTTGACCTGATCGGGACGAGTGCGATTAAGCGGGATATTTCTCATCATACTCTGAAGCACTCATCAGGTTATCGATCTGTTGGGGATCACTGGTTTTGATCTTGATCAGCCAACCCTGGTTGTAGGGATCTTGGTTGATCAGCGCGGGGTTGTCGATCACTTCCTGGTTGATCGCGATAACTTCGCCATCTACACCGACATACAAATCGCTGGTCGTTTTGACAGACTCGATTTCACCAAAAACGTCGCCGTCTTGGACGTCCCCAGCAGTCTTGGTGATTTCAACGTAGGTAATATCGGTCAACTCGTCGACCGCAAACCGGCTAATCCCGACCGTCACAACCCCATCCTCAAGCTTATGCCACTCGTGTGTTTCACGGTACCTGCGATCGTCGGGTGAGGACATTTAATCTGGCTCCCATATTCTCTTCCTTCTCTAAACGGCCATGGTTCATCTCTGATAGACTTGTAACCCGTGTCTATCGTACCGGCCGACCCATTGAGTCAGTCTGTGCTCTGAGCCCATTTAATCAGGATATCCGCGACCTCGGGGCGGGAAAACTCCGCCGGGGGACGCTGCCCGTTCTTGAGCATCTCGCGGACCTTGGTGCCCGAGAGGAAGACCTGGTCGCCCTCGATTTTCGGGAACGTCTTGCTGCTGACCATGCCCTGGGCTTTCTTACTATAAGCCGCGTGTTCAAACTTTAGGGGTTCGATCTGGAGGTCGTCGTGCTCGAACTCGTCGAAGATCTGCTGGGCATCGTATGTCCCGTAATAATCACCCACCCCGGCGTGGTCACGGCCAACGATAAAGTGGCTGATGCCGTAGTTCTGCCGCACCACCGCGTGCAGCACCGCCTCGCGTGGGCCGGCGTACCGCATCGCCGCGGGCATGACCGACAGCATCGTCCGGTCCGGCACATAGTAGTGCTCAATGATCGTCTTGTAGCAGTCCATGCGCACGTCCGCGGGGATATCACCGGGTTTGGTCTCGCCCACCAGGGGGTGGACCAGCAGACCGTCACAGATCTCCTGGGCACATTTGGTGAGGTACTCATGGGCGCGGTGGATCGGGTTGCGCGTCTGGAACGCAGCGACGGTGTGCCAGCCGCGTTCTTTGAAGGACTCCCGCGTTTTGGCGGGTGGTAGGCGGTATTCGGTAAACTGCTCGCCCGGCTCCTTTTCAGGGGTGACCGTGATCACGTGGATGGGCCCACCCACCAGCCAATCCCCCTCGTCGAGCACCGCTTTGACCCCGGGGTGGGCGTCGTCTTCGGTGCGGAAGACATTGGGGATCTCCAGCTTTTTGTCGTGTGGGTAGATCTCTTCGATATCCATCACGGCCATGAGTGTGCCATCGGCGTGGTACAACGCCGCCTGACCGCCGGACTTGAGCTTATCCTTGGTCGCATCGTCGACCGCCAGGGTAATCGGGATCGGCCAGACCGTGCCGTCGGAGAGACGCATCTCGGTGCAGATCCGCTTGAAGTCCGCTTGCTTGACGAACCCGGTCAGCGGGCTAAATGCTCCGATAGCAATCATTTCCAGGTCACAAGCCTGCTTGGCGCTTAGCGTGATCGCCGGTAAATCCGATGCTTGTTTAGATAACTGGGCGGCTTGGTTGGGATCGACGATACGATTGACCAGCGTCCCACCATGGGGCTGGATCAAATGGTTTGCGGGCATAACTCTCGGCTCCGAAAAAGGTTCATGATTAACTAAGTGGTACGGATCGTAGTGAGATCTAGCCGCCGCTGCAAACACCCCCTATTTCTGCAAACGGATTCCTCGCTAAACACCCCCCTTAGGGGGCCCTACCTACGGGCTACCAGCCCGCAGCCCCACACTCACTCGTGGCATTCAAACGATACCACCATCGCCTGGCAGGGTGTCGGAAATACCCGGTAGCTGAAGAAAAGATACAATTATAGGATCTTGCCTCTTGGGGGAGATTGGCTCCATAGGGGTAGGATCAATGAATGTTTCATGGGTGGCGGGTCTATTTTCAATGGGGAAGAGATACTATAGCTATACCATTTAGTGAAGAGCAACCGATGGCAGCTGTTCTTTCGGGCTTGGCCTCGGCGCAGGATCTCTCGATCATCGGGATTCAACGGCACCGACGATTGTGGCCGCTGGCGGAGGGTGTCACCGGATCAAAGTTGTATTCATACGGGGCGCGCCCGTGGTCGCTGCGGCGACCCGTTGCGGTTGTTGGGTTTTCTCATAATGTTGTCCACGACACGGGTTTAACGGAAAGGAAGAAGCACGCATGAACCATCATCGAAGATTCGACCGGGAACTGGATCGCGTCCGAGGCGCCCAGCGAGGGGGAGCCCGCCATTTCGATTTTGGTCGGGGGCGTTTTCTCAAAGGCTTAGTATTGGCCTCGCTATCGGTCTCACTGCCTGAGGCAGCCTTGGCGATCGATCCGGGCGAAGACGGAGCCGGGTTGATCGACCCGTACCCCGCCGTGGCGTGGATCGATCGCGATGGGCACGGCGGGTCGGTCGTCTCGCCCCGTACCGATGAGTGCACCGGGACGCTCATCGCCCCGGACCTTGTGGTGACCGCGGCGCATTGTTTCTGGGATCAAGGCCCCTCCCCTCAGGCGACCGTGGGTTTTGGCGTCGACAACACCCACAGGTTTAACTCGGCTTCGGTCACCCTCCACCCGCGCTGGACCGTCGGTGGCCCGCCGACCCCGAGCACCGTGCCGTCGGGCACGCACAGCGATCTAGCCGTGATCCGCCTAAGCACCCCGGTCCCACCGACCGTCGCCACCCCCGCGCCACTTCTTTTGCGCGGGCCGCGCGTGGGTGATGAGCACATCATCGTGGGCTACGGGGATAATCATACGCCCCCCAAACGGTGGAGCGGCCCACCGCACGACGTGCCCATCGCGCCGGTGACATCTCCGGCCTTAGACGCGATAGACAATGAGTTCGTGGATTGGAACATCATGGGATTCCTCGAAGCGGGCATCGAAGAGGGTGACTCGGGCGGCCCTGGATTCCTCAACGCATTAGGGTTTAGTTTCGTCAAGAGCGCCCATCAAGGAACTTTTGTGTCGAGCAACGTTGAACGTGCCACCCGGATCGACCAGCAGGCCCGTAATAGCGGCGGCGACACGGGCAGCCCGGCCGGGTATGTCCAGCAGTCGAACATCGACTTTATCCAGGCCCATATGCCCAACCCGATCTCGGTCCAGGTCACGCACAACATCCCGGCCCAGCCGTCCCTGCTGCCCGCTAATACGCCTGTGGGGATCACCATTACGGCCACGTACCCGGCTTCGCGGAACACCTATGTCTTTGACCCGTTTATCTACGAAGACGACAGCCTGTTTGGGTCCTCGACTTTCGACGGGGACCTGGCGTTGAGGCCCACCCTGGGGCTCGACGACCTGATGGGGTTTAGTTACGGGGCCGGGATCTTCCCCGACGCCGGGCGAACGGTGACCACCCACCAGTCGATCACCGCTGGGGAGCTGGTGCCGTACGGCGAAAACTTTTTAGATAGACCGCCGTTCGAGCTCGACTGGGTCCTGGACATCAACCCTCAGTTCGATCTGACCGCCAACAACGACCCCCAGGTGACCTTCACGAATGACTTCCAGGCCGTCCAAGCGGCGTTCGACGCTGCGGTCGCGTCCGGCGCGATACCGGTGGCATTCCAGATGGTCCCAGAGCCCTCGTCGCTGATGGTCTTGATCGTCGGCGGGTCCGCCCTGATGGCCAGGCCACGACAAGCTACCTAACCCGCGGGCGCGCCACTGGTTGCTGGTCAGCCAGTGGCATACACATCGCCTTACTCTACCACGGATGAGCGAGCCACTAGTGGAACGATCAAGCAAGCCTCCTTCGGGTAAGCAGGTCGCGCGACACCCTCACGGGCCACTCCGACTGAGTCTTCTAGTACGACCACGTTATTGATTGAGGGGGATGCAGCATCGGCAGGATTTGAGGGCGATGCCCAGGTGGTGTAGCAGGCGGATGCGGCGGCGGTGATGGGAGCGATGGGCTTTGGCGTTGCGGGTCTGGACGCGGGGGCGATGGACCGCGACGGGACACCACTGGGATTTAGTAACTGGGGCGACGTCTACCGCAGCCAAGGTGTGCTGGCGCCGGGTGAGGATGTCGTCGCCGCCGAGGCCGGCGGCGGGACGGTGGCGCGCACCGGCACGAGCTTTGCGACCGCGATTGTGTCTGGGGTCGCAGGACTTATAATGAGCCTTCAGCTCGCCCACGGAGGCCAACCCGATGCTGACCAAATCCGTTCCGCCATCTTAGACAGTGCCATCGGTTCCGGAGCCGACATGAGAGAGGATCCGTCCCTGGATCCGTTAGCAGATGGCTGCCGTCTTCTTGCGGGGCGACTCAATGTTCAAGGGGCTGTACAGAAAATCTTATCGTCAACCCAAGGAGACCTCACCATGCCCGACACTGGTCAAGTCCAAGGCAATGACCCAACGCTCGCAGCTGCGACCGGGGTGATCGACCCGCCGGGCCCGTCTGATCCGCCTGCCTATCGCGAACCGTCCTTCGAGCGTGTGGAAGCGGTGGTCGCAGCTAGTGAGAGGGCGGTGGGAGCATCGTCATGCGGGTGTGGTTGCAAGGGCGGGGCGTCGGCGCCGCAGCTGGTGTTCGCGTTGGGTCAGCTGGGGTTTGATTTCGGCACTCAGGCCCGCCGCGATTCGATCCTTCAGCACATGGCCGAGCCGTCGGGGGGCGACCCGGCGAAGCTGTTGGCTTATTTACAAAACAACCCGTGGGACGCAGCGTCGATCCTGTGGACGCTGCACCTCGATGCGACGCCGATCTATGTGATCCGTGGCGCCGGGCCGTTCGCGGCTCACGTGTATGCGCGGCTCCAGCAGTTCCTGCGGGAACAGATCACCGAAGGGGTCGAAAGGGTGTCGGTGCCGGGGTGGATCGTGGGTCAGGCTCAATTGCTGTCGGGCCAGATGGTGCCGGTGATCCGCCCGGAGTTGCGGGGGATGTACAGCTGGTCGACCGCGGCGCTGATCGAGGCGGCCTGCGGGGCCGATGGGGGCGGGGCCAGGGGTACGGGCGCGGCGAAGCGGCGGGTTGGGGCCAGGGCTGGGAAAGGCGCGCCGATCGCCGACCACGCCCCAGAGGCGGTCGCCAGTTTCCTCGAACGGGTGTACTTCGCGTTAAGGAACCTCGGGGTCCGTCCCCAAGACCGGGCGCTGAACTACGCGGCGGCTAACGCGTTTCAAGCCGCGGGGGTGTGCCTCGAAGCCGTGAAGCAGCAGATGCAGCTGGACACGATCGAGGTTGAGCCCAGCGCAATCTGCCGGCCGGGCTCGGAGTGTTGGGACGTGGTGGCCACGTTCTTCAACCCGGCGAAGGTGCTCGAGCAGGCGAGGCGGGTGTACCGATTCACGGTCGACGTCAGCGATGTGGTCCCGGTGATGGCGGGTGAGGTGCGTTCGTGGTCGGTGCGCTGAGGGGGATGGCGGGCTGCTTGTCGGTACCGAAGGCCGGCGATCTGTGAACGTCGCACTGACGGGCTAGCCGCCGGTGGGACCCCGACACTAAGCTCTTGGATGAACCGAGGGGATCAGCGGGGTGATCATTTTCTATGGTCGACCCGTCAGATCACTTCGATCACATGCCACAGCCT
This sequence comes from Phycisphaeraceae bacterium, assembly GCA_965224205.1. Classification (GTDB taxonomy): domain Bacteria; phylum Planctomycetota; class Phycisphaerae; order Phycisphaerales; family Phycisphaeraceae; genus CBDCYN01. The sequence goes on along the minus strand of CBDCYN010000023.1, from coordinate 347,343 downwards.
TCGTGGAGGTGTTGTAGCAAGATGGTGATCGCACAGACGGGTATTGACCAGAACTGTGCCCATACGTTCACTGAAACAGGCATTGCGGGTGTGACAGTACAGCGGCCGCGTGGGCCGTTGACGGCCGAACCAGCGGCGGGCGGTGAGGTTTTCCAACCCTCGTTTCGCTTCGGTCGACAATTCTCGCTCTCTAGCCATAGACTCATCTGAGAGTAAGTTTTGGCGGGTCGAGAAGGCCTTCAACGGAGGAGATCGATGATGTTCCCACATGGGTCGTTGGCCGGGAGATGGAAGCTTGTCGCCGTGGTTCTGACCGCAAGCACACCCGTGTTCGCGGCGGCGGCTAGCTTCACACCACTGGGTGTTTCTTTTCAAGTCACCGACGCGTCGGCTGACGGGACGGTGATTGTGGGGGCTCAAACGGTGGTCCATCCTGATCCCAATCTAGCATTCGCGCTCAATGCGGTTCGATGGAGCGATCAGACGGGGCTATCGAGTCTGGGCGAGCTGGCGGGCGGTGATGTCGCGAGCCTGGCCTTGGGCGTATCGAATGATGGCTCGGTCGTCGTGGGGGTAAGCGATTCAGATTTTGGATCTGAAGCCTTTCGTTGGACACAGGCCACGGGGATGGTCGGGCTTGGTGATCAACCGGGCGACGGCGTGTTCAGGTTAGCGACCGATGTGACGGCAGACGGGTCGGTTCTCGTCGGTTCGGGGAAGGTGGACGGGTCGGTTTTTTCTCCGGCCGTTCGTTGGTCCCAAGGGGACGGGTTGACCGATTTGGGACCGCCTCCCGATGGTACCTTGAGCATCGTCGCCACGGGCGTCTCCTCCGACGGCTCGGTGGTGGTAGGTGATTTGCAAGAGGATTTCACAGACCCCTCCCTAGATAATCGCCGTGAAGCGTTCCGGTGGACCCAAGAGACTGGGATCGTCAACCTCGGTGATCTTCCGGGTGGTCGTATTTATGTGATAACGACCGGCGTCTCAGCCGACGGGTCCACGGTGGTGGGACGCGGGACTTCGGAATCGGGCGACGAGGCGTTCCGTTGGACGCAAGAGGCCGGGATGATCGGATTGGGCGATTTCCCGGGTGGGGCGTTCAGCAGCACGGCGGAAGCTGCCTCGGGCGACGGGTCGGTGGTGGTGGGCCGTGGGTGGGACGAGTCGGGCAGCGTCGCGTTTGTCTGGGACGAACGGCACGGGCTGCGAAGCGTGAAAGAGGTGTTGATGGCGTCGGGGTTGGATCTGGCTGGGTGGGATCTGCTGTCGGCATCATGGGTGTCGGGTGACGGGCTGATGATCATCGGAGACGCGCATGATCCGGATGGGAATGGGATGGTCTGGCGGGCGGTGATCCCGGAGCCGGGTAGCGCGGGGTTGCTGTGCGGTCTATTGTTCACCGTCATTGGGTGGGCACGACGCCGGGGATCTTCCAATTTTCGTGCCGTCCACAGCGAGCAGCGACCATGAGAGAGCGGGTCGCACGCCAAGAGGAACCCGCTTGCTGACGCGCGTGGCTCGCTAGGACCGGCCGACGGAACACCGTGGCCCGTTTTACCCCAGCTCTTCGAGGTTGTGTTGCTTGATTTTTTTGTAAAGGGTGGTGCGGTTGATGTTGAGTTGCCGAGCGGTGTCCTGGCGGTTCCAGTCGTTGGCGCGCAGGGCCGCGAGGATGATCTGCTTCTCGGGCTCTTCGAGGGCCAGGGTCAGCGGCGTGGGGGTCCAGCCGCCTTCTAACGCGGGGACGTGGATCGAGCCGTGCTTGCCGTTGCCCGACGCGGACCCAGCCGTGGCGGTGAACCCGGCCGATCGGCCCTCGGCGGCGGCGCGGATCGTGTCGGGCAGGTCCTCGACCCCGATCACCCGTTGACGAGACAGCACCACCGACCGCTCGACCGCGTTCTCGAGCTCCCGCACGTTCCCGGGCCAATGATAGCGGGCCAGGGCGGCGGTGGCCTCTTCACTAAAGGAACGGTCTTTGCCGGTTTCTTTGCGGTATTTTTCGAGGAAACGGTCGACCAGCAGGGGGATGTCTCCGGCCCGGTCACGCAGCGGCGGGAGGTTGATGTTGACGACATTGATGCGGTAGTAGAGGTCTTCACGGAATGAACCCTCAGCGACCATCGGCTGTAACGGGCGGTTGGTGGCCAGGATAAAGCGTACGTCGACCTCGACGGTTTTGGTGGCCCCGACCGGCTCGAACTGCTTGTCTTGAAGGACGCGCAACAGCTTGAGTTGCAGGGCGGGGGTGGCGCTGTTGATCTCATCGATGAACAGCGTGCCGCCGTCGGCGGCGAGGCACTTGCCAGGTTTATCGGCGTCGGCCCCGGTGAAGGCGCCCTTGACGTGGCCGAACAGCTCGCTTTCGAGCAGCGTCTCGGGGATCGCCCCGCAAGAGAACGTCACGAACGGGCCGGTGCGGCGGGGGCTCTGTGCGTGGACGGCGCGGGCGACCATCGACTTGCCGGTGCCGCTGTCGCCGTCGATCAGGACCGTGGTTTTGGAATCAGCGACGGCTTCGATCAGGTCGTAGATCTTCTGCATCCGATAGTCAGCGCCGACGATGTTGCCCATCCCGAATCGCTCGGTGAGCTGGTTCTTGAGGGTCTGGTTCTCGGCCAGCAGGGCGTGCTGACGCAGGGCCTTGCCCACCGCGATACGCAGCTCGTCGTCGATCAGCGGCTTGGTGAGGTAATCAGAGGCCCCGAGCTTGACGGCCTCGACCGCGGTCTCGATCTTGCCGAACCCGGTGATCACGATCACGACCAGCGACGGGTATTGTTTGCGGATCGCCTTGAGCAGCTCGATGCCGTTGACCCGCGGCATGTTTAGGTCGGTGACGACCAGGCCGATCGGCTGCCCGTTGTTGGCGTCGTGCTGGCCCAGGACGCCCAGGGCGTCCTGGCCGTCGGTGGCGGTCAGGGCGGTGTAGCCCTCGTGTTCCATGAACTCAGCGAGGCTATCGGCCACGATCGGGTCGTCATCGACAATCAGGATGCTCGGTGAACCGGCCATGGGGCATTACAAACAGACCCGACCACCCTGGCCGGACGTAGCCACGGCAGGTCCATTATGGGTCGTCCATGAGGGTGCTGATAGATCCAGGATATCGGCCAAGCCGACCTGGGGCGGATAAAAATCAGAAACTCCCGTCTGTCAATCCACTAGAAAATGCATGGACGGGGTTGAAACCGATTTCTCTTCCATTGTCCTTGGTTATCCTTGATCACCCTGCCTGCGTGGAACACTTATCTACAAGATATATCTAGAGATATACACTAGAGATACCACTAACAGTAATTTAGCATTAAATGAGAGATGCGTCAATGCGAATCGTGGTTTTCTCAGGGCCGTTTAATTCTCTGTCGTAGGGATAGCCGATGAGATTAAGGTAGAGTTTGGCGTTAGCCCCTGAGGTCATGGAGGACCTGACGATGTCCGATCAACCGTTATCTGTTGTGTTTAGCGAGATCCCGGACCCACGGAATCCGTCGGGACGTCGTCACCCGTTGTCGGCGATCTTGACGCTGACCACGGTGGCGATGCTCGGGGGGGCACGCAGCCTCGAGGCGATCGCCCAGTTTGCCCGGGATCGCGGAGAGCCATTCACGCGGCTGCTGGGGTTTACCCGGGATCGCTCGCCGTGCAAAGCCACGTTCCACAATGTGTTCAAAGTGCTCGACACGACGATGTTCGAGCGGGCGATCCGCCGCTGGCTGGGGGGTCGTCGGATCGCCGGGTGGAAGGCGATCGCGGTCGACGGCAAGCGGCTATGCGGTACACAAGGCGAGCCACTGCCGGGGATCCACCTGCTGGCGGCTTACGCACACGAAGCTCAAGCGGCGATCGGTCAGATGGCGGTGGCGGCTTCCACCAACGAGCACAAGACCGCCCTGGCGATGTTGGATGTGATCGACGTGCAAGGGGCGGTGGTCACGGGCGACGCGATGTTTTGCCAGAAGGATCTATCGCGGAAAATCCTCAAGAAAAAGGGGATTATCTCTGGGCCGTCAAGGCCAACCAAGCTCAACTCCAAGAAGCGATCGCCGACGCGTTCAAACCCCACGACGACGCCCCGAGTTCTGAGCGTGAGCAGCGGCTGAGCCGCCAAGAACAGCAGACCGCTTCAAGCCTCAACAAGGGCCACGGCCGGATCGAAGCCCGCAAGCTCACCAGCACCACCGCCCTCAACGGCTACCTGGACTGGCCGGGGGTCAAGCAGGTCTTTCGACTCGAACGCACCCGCACGGTCCGAAATCAGACCACAACGGAAGTGGCCTACGGGATCACCAGCCTCTCGCGGGATCGAGCCGATGCCACCCGCTTGCTTGAACTCACCCGCGGCCACTGGGGGATCGAAAACCGCTTGCACTACGTCCGGGACGTGACGTTTGGGGAAGACGCCTGCCGTGTGCGGACCGGCCAGGCTCCGCAGAACCTCGCGGCGATCCGCAACTTGGCTGTGACGGTTCTCAACCACGCCGGCTGGAAGAATAAAGCCGCCGCCTTGCGACGCTACGCCGCCCAACCCCACGAAGCCCTTGCACTCATCCGAGGATCACCAACAGAGAATTAAACGGCCCTGGTGGTTTTCTGAACACTCGATAGAACATCTGCGCCCTATCGCCCCTGTCGCATGACTCTCTTTTTGAGGTGCTCCCCCAAAACTGGGTGCTTATTGGGGTAGATCAAGGTGGGCCATCCCACCACCCAAACCGCTGCGTGCCGGACTCCACCAACTGCCCCAATCGATTGCGTGCCTCGTCTGTGAGGCGAACGATATGTTCCTTCTTCCCGCTGTTATACCTCTGGGTGAGATACTAGGTGCTACGGACATATCGGCAAGGAGGCTTCCTATACGCTACTGAGGTTCGTAGTAGAACAAGCAACCGGTTGGCGGTGCAATTAATGGTTCACGCCACATTTATTGGTTGGCGGCGCGGCTTGGCGACGATAACATAATCAGGATGGATACGAGAACCGACAATGCTTTACCCACATCGTCACCTGACCAGGCCATGGAAGGCAATGAAGGAATGGACACAAACCCCAAAATATCGGTCAGCGGATCACACAGTCTCATGAGCGCGTCCGCAAGGCGTGCAACGATCGTGGATGTCCACACCCACCTCTGGGAATCCACGAGTCAGCTGGGGCCATCGGCGGCCAAGAGTCTCCGTGACGGCATGGAACAGCCGTGGCAGCGGGCGGATGTCTCCATGACGCACTTTTCCGAGGCGATGCAGACCGTTAGCTACGCGATGATCCTCGGTTTCGAGAGCCAGCACCTCGACGCATCGATCAACGCCCAGCAGGTCGCCAATTATGTCGCGACCGATCCTAGCCGGTACCTAGGACTCGCTGGGATCGACCCGTTATCGAACGACGCGCTAGAGGACCTAGACCGGGCGATCGATTTGGGACTGGTCGGAGTCGTGATCAGCCCCACCGCTCAGGATTTTCACCCCTGCCATACCCGTGCGATGCGGGTCTACGAACGGTGTGAACAAGCGGGTTTGCCGATTTTAATCCACCCCGGCACGCATTGGGGGGCCGCGACGAATCTTGAATACGCCCAACCGCACCTGTTTGACGAACCCGCCCGATCCTTCCCGAACCTGCGATGGGTGCTGGGTCAGATCGGTTATCCTTGGCTCGAGCAGGCCTTGATGCTAATTGGCAAGCACCCGCACATGTACGCCGACGTCTCCCATCTCTCGCGGCAGCCGTGGCTACTCTACAACACCCTGGTCCGCGCCCATGAATCCGGGGCGATCGACAAGATCTTGTTCGGCAGCGACTTCCCCTTCAATACCCCTGAAGAAGCGATTGTGGCGATCTACTCGATCAACACGCTCACCCAGGGCACCCTGCTGCCGACGATCCCACGCGAGCAGCTGCGCGGCATCGTCGAACGCGACGCCTTGTCGTGTTTAGGGATTACCCCCCCTCAGAGGCAGGCAGACGCAGACACCCAGGGTGAAGCACACAAGGTGAACCCCGGTCATTCATTGAGCCCACATGTCACGGGCGAGAAACTCTTAAACGAAACCCACTCAGTGGCTGTCAGCGTCGAAACGTAAAGGCTTAAGCCTCACGGTCGCGCGGGTCGATGTCCGCCTGGCTGTGGAGCTTTTGGGCTGCGCCCGGGGCGCGGATCACCCGGCAAACGCACCAGACCATCAAGCCGGTCATCCCGCCGACAATCGTGATCATCATCACCCATCCACCGATGGTCATGGCGACACCCCCGTTTGAGCGTTTTCCGCTCGATCCCACCGGGCCGAGGACCTGGCAATCAGAAGCGTTAGAAAAATCCCCACCGCCAAGATCAACCCGATCGACAGGGCCACCACCGGCGGCTGACCTTCTTCGACCGTCCAGATCGCCCCGATCCGTTGTGGGGCGTTTTGGATCAGCCACATCACGAAGATTGTTAAGAGGTAGATCGGCGCCACGTACTTGATCATGTACTTAATGAACCGCGGCAGGCGGATCTCCGCGCCGCTATCAAGCTCTTCCATTCCCCGGTCGATGCCCATCACCCACCCGAAGAGGATCACCTGGATCGTCGCCATGATGTAGATGCATAGCTGACCCACCCAGAAGTCGAGCGTATCCAACGCCACAAACCCCGCGGAAAAATAGACGACGAACCCGCTGCCCACCGCTGTGATAAACCCGAGGATCACGACCGAGGCTTTGCGGCCCAACCCCAGGCCTTCCTCCAGCAACGCGATCGCCGGCTGGAGCATTGATAGCGAGCTGGTCACCGCTGCCAGGAACAACAGGAAGAAGAACAGGAACCCGATCACCCGACCCGCCGGCATCTGCTGGAACACACTGGGCAGCGACACGAACCCCATCCCGAACGTTCCCGGCGGGTTAGCCACCGCGCTAGCACCCAGGAACATAAACGCCGCGGGGATGGTGATCAGCCCGCCCAACGCGACCTCGCAAAACCCGTTGCCCGCGCACGCGGTCAATGAGCTCAACGCCACGTCGTCATCTTTGCGCAGGTAACTGGCGTAGGTGATCACGATCCCGAACCCCACCGACAGCGAGAAAAAGATCTGCCCCGCCGCTTCGAGCCACACCTCCGGATTGCTTAGCGTCTCCACGAACCCCGGGACCTTTACCTCCGCCAGACCGCCGGCGACCTCGAGCCGCAGCCGGCTCTTGGGGTGCCTCCAGGTGACATCTGGCCCCGAGGGGTTCTCATGGGCCTCCCATCCAGCCGATCCCAACGCCGCTCCCCAAGCGGTGGGGTTCTTGATCTCGATCGTGGTGAATCGCCCGTCCGCCACCCGGGGCGCCGCGGACCCGCCGGCTTGATCGAGTGCCGCCTGGAGATGAACGTCTCCCGACGCGAGGTATCCCGCCTGGTGGACCGGGTTCCACATATAGCCCAGCCCGTTAATGACGGTTTGCTCGGGCTTGTTCGCGTCAGGCGTGCCCAGCGTCAGGACACGCACCAAAACGATCAGGGCACAGACGATCAGCGCCGGCATGGCCAGCTTGCAGAACCACTCGATCCCCTTGTTCAAGCCGCGGTAGATCAAGAAGAAATTGAGCACGAAGCAGATCGCTAAGAACACCACCGCGGCGATGCCGTCACCGGTGAACAGCACGCCGTTGGCGTCGGCCCCGCTGCCCGTAAACGTTTCGAAAAACGCCCCCGCCTCCTGCGGGTTCGAAAACCGCATCCCCCCCACGAGGTAATACCACGCGTACCCGAGGCACCAGGCCTCAATGAACACGTAATACATGTAAATAATGATCGGGATCAGCGGGCCCAAGAGCCCGAAGTACGGGGCCGCCCGATGGCGCCAGATGACCCGGAACACCCCCGGGGCGGAATTGAACCCCCGCGCGCCCCCGTAACGGCCCATCGACCATTCCGTCCACGCGATCGGCAAGCCCAACAGAATAAACGCCACCGCGTACGGGATCATGAACGCGCCGCCGCCGTATTCAGCCGCTTTGCCCGGGAACCGCAGGAAGTTGCCCAGCCCGACCGCGCTACCCGCCACGGCCAGGATCACCCCGATCCGTGTATTCCAGCTCTCGCGGGTTTGTGGCGTTTGACTCATCGCTGTATTCGGGGTCCCTGCCTTTGATCATCAGCCGTCACCGACCATAGGCTAGGCCGGCGGTCACGACGATTGCCACATCCTGCTGAGATGTTTAAGACGTCCCAGGCCCTTGGCCTGGTGCCCGTTGCCGTTTTTGGATCCGTAACCGTAACCATACCCGTAGCCGTACCCATAGCCATACCCGTAACCATACGAATGGCTTTCCCCGACATTGACCAGCAGGCCGATGGGCCGATCGAGGCTCGTGAGCTCTTCGATATGGCGGCGGAACATGCTGCGGTTAGTCTGCCCGATCCGGCACACGGTCAGCAGCCGGTCGATATGAGGCGCAAGGATCGACGTGGTCGTGACCATCGGGAACGGGGCCGAGTCCAGGAGCGTAAACGTGTACTGCTCCTTGCAGAACGCCAGCAGCTGCTGGAGGGCCTGGGTCTCGAGCAGGTCCACCGGGGGTGGGCGGCACCGGGCCGGCGGTGATCAGGTCCAGGGTCTTGCCCGCGGCGACCTCCACGGTCTGGATAATCTCATCGATCGTCGCTTCGCCGTTGAGGTAGGTCGACAGCCCCGGGGACTGCGGGATCCCGAAGATGCTGTGCAGCGACGGGTGGTGCATGTCCGCGTCGATCAGCACCACCCGCTTGACGCGCTGGGCCTGGACCATGCTGCACCCGAGGTTGGAGATGATCGACGTTTTCCCCGTCGCCGGGTAGCGAACTGGTGATCAAGACGGACTGTTGATTGCGCCCCGCCATGGTGTGCAAGAGGTTCACCCGCAGCAGGCGGACCGCCTCGAGGTACGGGCTGTGCGAGGCGTGCTCGATCACCTCAGCGCTGGCCCGTTTGACCGTCTTGTCGCGGTGGGGGACGATCGCGAAGACCGGGTACGGGTGCTCGGCTTTGACCTCATCGATGCTGGTGTACCAGTTGACCCGGAACGCCAGCACCACGATCGACGCGGCCGCCGCCAACAGCCCCAGGGCGCTGGCCATCGCGATCGTGATCATCGGCTTGGGGCGGCTAGACTTCAACGGCAGTCGGGGGTGGTCGACGACACGGATGTTAGAAAGGGTGCTGGCTTCGGCGATCTTGGCCTGGTGCTTTTCACGTAACAGGAACAGGTACAGGTCTTCAAAGAGCTTGGTCGATCGCAGGTACTCCGCCAGGACCCGGCCGCGCTCGGGCAGCTGAGCCATGCGCTGTTGATATTTATCGACCGTCTCGGCCAACTGCCGTTCGTTTTCATGAGCCCTTTGAGCGTAACGCTTGAGTGCCTCAGACAAATCGTTAATCAGCTCGTCGCGGGCCTGGAGTAGCTGCACCAGCGGCGGGTAGTTGGCCTGGAACTGCGAGGAGAGCGCGGCGATTTCGCTGTTCATCTCCGCCAGCTTTTCAGCCATCTTCTGGGCCAGGGGGTCCTCGACCGAGGCCAACAGGGAGAAATTCGGCTTACCGACCTTCAGGCTCTCGGCGAGCTGGTTGAGCTGGAACAATTTGATCTGCTGCTCGCGTAGCTCGACCTCGAACCCGACCAGGCTGCCCAGCTCGGCTTCGAGCTGCGAGTCCAGGTTCAGCAGCCCCGACTGCTTCTGGTATTCCGAGAGGCGATGCGAGGCCTTGTCCATGTCCGAGCGGATCTCATCGAGCTGGGAGGTCACGAAGCTGAGCGTCGCACGCGAGACCGAGGTTGCCCACAAGTGGGTCAGATCGATGTATTCTTGGATCAGCTTCTCGACCACCGCCATGGCGGTGTAGGGCGAATCGGCGACGAACGCGACGCTGATCAGGTTGTTTTCTTGGCTGCCGCGCCCGCCTCCGGCGACCGATAGGCCCTTAACAAAACTTTCCAGCGCGGCGCGGGATGGCTTGACCGTCAGCTCGAAGTTGAGCCCCTTCTGGAGAGGCGTATCGCCGTTGTAGAGGATTTTGAATGAGGCCTGCGGGGTGTGGACCACCTGCCCGAGCTGCCCGGAGGCGATCGGCTGGCCGTCTTCGCGAACGGCGAATCGGCTGTCGTCTTCAAACCGGATCTCGTAATGGACCGGCACGTACACGTCGTCGTGGGTATCACATTCAGCAACGCGTAAGCCTTGGGCGTAACGCTTCGGGTTGGGATCGAGGTACCACTGCCAAAACCGCATCCGGCTGGGGAGGTAGTCTTTGGGGCCATCGAGCCCGCCGTTGAAGCCGACCTGGCTGATGATTCTTACCGCGAGGTTGCCGCTTTGAATAATCTTCTTTTGCGATTCAACGTCCGGGTTGTTGCCGGCAAATGGCAGCAATGAAGCCAGAGAATCGTACTTGGTGTCGGTCGACTTGTCTTCGAGGTAGAAGGTGCCGTGGGCCCGGAATTTTGGACGTAGATTGACCGCGACGACGACAACGCACAGCGAAACCAATATCCAGACCGCGCAAAATAATAACCAATGCCGCCTAAGGAGCTTAATGATCTGGAACAGATCGACTTCCTCTTCGATCCGAGGGGCTGGGGTATGACCGTTATCTCCCGACATAGACTGCGCCTTTCGATCTGCCTCCAGGCTTGACATCATACGATGAAGAATTCGTAAATGGGTAGGCATACCCACAACCGGGGTGACGTTGATGCGAAGGATCGACCCATCCCGGAGCCAGTGGTGCCACGACTCGTGTGCGTGACCAGGGAATCTCCGTGATCCGGGGTATCCTCGACGCGGTTGTTCGATATAAGATGCGTCTATCGCTAGTCATCGTTCGTTTGTGCCCCGAAAAATAAATAAAATGGTCTCGCGAGCAGGCGGCGGTATTTAGCAGACGGTAAAGCCCTTCACAAACTCTGAGTATAACCGGCTACGGACACGGATCAACCGTTAGGATAAGCGTTTAGGCTCGTCGGCATCGACGCCACGTCAGGGTGGGACTTCCATTCTAGCGAAAACCGCGGCTGGTTTTCATTCGCCGGGGATGTAGCTGATCACCCCCGACCACGGGCTTGAGGCGGTCGCGTAAAGTTTTCGGGGGATCCGGCCCGCCAGGTAAGCTAATCGGCCGGATTCGAGGCCGTGACGCATCGCGTGAGCCATTCTTACCGGGTCCTGGGCATGGGCGATTCCCGTATTGAGCAAGACTCCGTCGGCTCCCAACTCCATGGCAATGGTCACGTCACTGGCGGTGCCCACCCCGGCGTCGATGATGACGGGATAGTGGGCGTTTCCGCCGTTGGCAGGATCCTTGAGTAACTCGAGAATCAGTCGGATATTGTTGTGGTTGAGCACCCCTTGACCCGACCCGATCGGAGAACCGGCGGGCATGACGCTCGTGGCCCCCGCATCGCGGATCCGCTGAGCCATGACCGGGTCATCACTGGTGTAACAAAGTACATCAAACCCTTCTTTAACCAACACTTGGCAGGCCTCAAGCGTGCCGACCGGGTCGGGCAGCAGGGTCTTTTTATCTCCGAGGACCTCGAGTTTGACCCAGTCCTTACCCGGATTATCCAGTTGATCGAGGATTTCACGGCCAAGACGAGCGACACGTACCGCGTCATTAGCCGTGAAACAGCCAGCGGTGTTAGGCAAGATGGTGTAGCGGTCGGTATCAATGAAATCCAGCAGCGAGCGGCCTTGTTGATCGACCAGCCGTTCGCGACGCACCGCGACCGTGACCACCTCGGCGCCACTGGCGTCGAGAGCTTTCTGCATGGTCTTGTAGTCAGGATATTTACCGGTACCGACGATCAGGCGAGACGATACCTGGCGACGACCGAGGGTCAGCGGGCGGTCGAGGACCGGTTGAGTTGTTATGACAGTGGTTGCTGGGGCCATGTTGGGCTCTTGAGAGCTTGTCCTGCAGGTATCTTAAGTATTCTATTTATCGCGACGCTGTGACGAGCGACTCTGGTAAATTTTCCGACGCACACCCCAGGCGCTGCGTGAGTTCACGCGATGGACGTTGATCAACGATTAACCCCCGCCAACCAGGGTCACGATCTCGACCTCGTCTCCGTCGCGGAGCACGGCTTGGGGGTGCTCACGGGCGAGGGATGACCTCATTGATTGACTTCAACTGCCACGGGCTGTCCGGTCAAGCCTAGTTGCTCGACCAAGTCCGACACGGAGCAATCTTGCCTCGACTCCCTCGGTGTCCCGTTTACCTTGATTTTCATGGTACGGTGGATTCTACGGACTCATTGAGCGCGGGTCGAGTCGGACGCCGTGATCTAAGGTTAAACAACATCGCTTTCAGGGCAGATGGGGGGTTTGCAGTGCGGTTTGATCTCGGTATAGTGTAAAAATCGTCACGAAGGCTCTCATTTTTTAGAGGTTTATCACGATGCCCAGAGTCTGTGAATTTACCGGTCGCAAGACGTCGTCGGGCCGTACGTACACACACCGCGGCAAAGCTAAGTATCTTGGCGGCGTGGGCACGAAGGTCACGGGCAAGACGAAGCGGCGTTTTAGGCCTAACATCCAGACCGTGACCGCTATCGTGGACGGGTCGGTACGACGGGTTAAGGCCTCGACCAAGGCGATCAAGATGGGGCTCATTGTTAAGCCCCTGAAGCGGAAGTATGCCTATTCCGCTGAATCCAAAACCACCTAAATAAAACATAGGACAGACCTGCGCCGTAAGGATTGACTGATTCCCAAGCGGCTCTAGCTGTAGCTGCCAGCCCGCAGCTGAGGATTTCGATAGCGAGGTACCCTTGCTGTGCCCCTTACAGGGCTACCTGGAAAGGCTAATCTGAGGTTTAGACCGATCCCCATCGCGTATCAAATCAAAGCACCGCGTGGCTTGCCCGTGTGCCCCCGGAGATGGCCGTGCCCCATACATGCATTATGCCGCCGTTTCGTCTGGGACAGGGATATCTTTCGGCTCCAGGCGCGCCTATACTCGTAAAGAACAGAAGAGGATTGAGCACCGGGTGGTGATCACCGTGTCGCAACATCAAGACGACAAACTGCACGTCCAGCAGTCCACGGATATTGTTCGCCTGATTAGTGAGCACCTGTCGCTGCAGCCCCGTGGCCGCGAATTCTTGGGATTGTGCCCGTTCCACGACGATCATAGCCCGTCGATGTACGTGTCGCCCGCGAAGCAGATCTACAAGTGCTTCAGCTGCGGCGCGGGTGGTGATGTATTCAGTTTTGTGATGAACTACCACAAACTCACCTTCCCTGAGGCGCTTCGGCACCTGGCCCAGCGGGCCGGGGTCGAGTTGCGCCCACGCGCCACCCACGGTGGCGGCGACCGCACCGATCCCCAGCAGCCCACCGATCGCCAGCTCGCAGCAGCGGCCAATCAATCGGCGTTGACGTTCTTCCGCCAATGTCTAGATCACCCCCAGCAAGGCAAACCCGCGAGGGATTATCTCGAACACCGACGGATCACCCAAGAGATGATCGAATCGTTTCAGATCGGCTTCGCCCCCGACCGGTGGGACGGGCTGGTCACCGCCGCCGGTCGGCTGGGCTGGTCGCAGCGCGGGCTTGAGATCGCGGGACTGATCAGCCCAAGGAGCGGGGCCAGCGGGTTCTACGACCGTTTCCGCAACCGCGTGATCTTCCCGATCTGCGATACGTTAGGCCGACCGATCGCGTTCGGAGCCCGCCAGCTCAATCCCGACGACCAGCCCAAGTACCTCAATAGCCCTGAAACGGCGCTCTTCCATAAGTCGTCGACACTGTTCGGCTTGCACCAGGCCAAGCGGGCGATCATCGACACCGGCCAAGCCATCATCGTCGAGGGGTATACCGACGTCATCGCCTGTCACCAAGCGGGCATCGTCAACGTGGTCGCTACCCTCGGGACCGCGTTGACTAGAAAACACGCCGAGGCTTTGTCGCGGCTATGCGACCGGGTGGTTCTGATCTTTGACGCCGACGAAGCGGGCGTGAAGGCTGCTGATCGCGCGGTCGAGGTCTTCCTGACCGGCGCTTTAGACGTGTACGTCGCCACACTGCCCAACGGGCAAGACCCCGCAGATCTGCTCGCCGCTTCGGATGGCTTACCGCAGTGGCAACAGGCGATCCACGGGGCGATGGACGCCCTGGAATACAAGCTGGATCAGGTGCGACAGCGGCTTCGATCCACCACCACCGTGACCGGTCGTGAACGGATCGCTCAAGAATATCTCGGGCAGCTTCGTCAGTTGGGATTGGATCATTGGTTGCGGCGAACGAGCATCACCGGCCGCGCATTAGCGGTCCAGAAACTCGGTGACTTGCTGGGGATCAGCGGCCAAGGCATCGAGTCGTTGCTTAAGCAAGTCACTGCGCCGCCCAGCTTGCCTAATCGCGTAGCGCCCCACATTCAAAAAGACACGAAGCCAGTTGATAAATCATCTTTACAGGTTGCTTTGGGCACGGACGTTCCTAAAATAAAAGCTCAGCAGGCAGCCGAGCGTCATCTAATCGGCTGCCTGATACAACGGCCCGAGTTGTTTCATGCAACGCTGGCGTGTGGAAAATCTCTAGACGAGGTCTTGACGGGATCACAATTTACTTCTTTCCCCGCCAGGCAGCTTTATGAAAAGATCTACGCGATACTGTCTGAGAACCGTCCGTTGACCTTATCGGGGTTGCTCGTCGAACTCGCTCAAGACAACCTCCAAGAACTCGCGGACTGGGCGACCCAAGCCGATCTCGAAGCCGAGCAGGGCTGTGCGGGCGTGCCCGAAAAAATCGAAGCCATGTTCAAAGACGCCGCCGACTGGATCATCGCCGAGGAACAGGAGCAGCACTATGTTCAACAACGCCGCCAAGCCGTCGCCCCCCAGCCCGCGGAGGATGGGAACAGACCAGCGACGGATTCTTCTCTGCTGTGGCGGCAGATCATTGAGCACCGCCTGGCCAGCGGGTCGCCCCTGCGGATCGCGAACCTAAGCCAGGTCACGTCTGGCCCTAAGGTCCAGGCCAGCCAACCCAACCGCGATGTGGACCAGGGCAAATCGGGCAGCGGCTTCGACGCGGCCGCCGCTCAGCCGTCCACAGACAAGAAACAAGAAAATTTCCGACACCGCGAAGATCGGCCCCCCACGCCCACAGCGACAGACACAGATACAGGAAAGGTCAACCCGTGATCACCGAGATACACCCAAACGTTGAAGAGCTGATCGAGATCGGTAAAGGCCGTGGTTATATCACCTACGATGAGTTAATCAGCCTCCTGCCCGATGAAATGGTCGAGCCCGACCGGATCGATGAACTCCTGGTCCAGCTCGATACGATCTCAGTCAAGATCGTCCAGGGCCCCAGCATCCCAGCCCGGTCCAAGAACAAACCCCCCGCGCCGCACCCCCTTCCTGCCGACCTGGGCCGCGACTTCGTCGCCGATGAAGAAGAACTCGATGAGGACGCCATCAAGCAGGACCTCGCCGAGGCCTTGCAGGAAGCCAACACCCGGCGGATCGACGACCCCGTCCGCATGTACCTGACTCAGATGGGCGAGATCAGCCTCCTGACCCGTGACGAGGAGATCCGCCTGGCCAAGAAGATCGAGACCACCCGCATGATCTTCCGCCGCAAGGTCCTCGAGAATGATTACGCCGCCGCCGCCGCGGTCGAGATCCTGACCATGGTCCAATCCGGTGGCTTGCCGTTCGACCGGACGATGAAGATCTCCACCGCCGAAGAAGACGCCAAGGAGAAGATCGCCGCGCGCATCCCGGAGAACCTCAAGACCATACGCACGCTGCTGGATCTTAACCGTCAGGACTGGGAAGCCCTCGATCAACCGGGCCGCAAAGCCAAGGCCGAGATCGAAGCAATCCGCCACCGGCTAAGCAGCCGGCGCCGCAAGATATCGACCCTGCTCGAGGAGCTGTCGCTGCGCACCAGCAAGATCCTGCCTCTTTTCAAGAGGATGCGGTCGATCTGCGTGAAGATGGAAGGCCTGCGCGATAAGCTCGCCGTTGCCGAGCAGCGGCCCGAGCGGTTTGATCCCGAAGACGTCATGGTCATGCAAGAGGAGTTAAGCGGGCTGCGTTCGCTCGTGTTGGGCAGCCCCGAGACCCTGCGTGAGCATATCGATCACGTCACGGTCGTCTTCGACGAATACGAAAAAGCCAAGCGGGACCTTTCCGGCGGCAACCTGCGGTTGGTCGTGTCGATTGCCAAGAAGTACCGCAACCGTGGGCTGAGCTTCTTGGACATCATCCAAGAAGGCAACACCGGCCTGATGCGCGCCGTCGACAAGTACGAGTACAAGCGGGGGTATAAGTTCTCGACCTACGCCACCTGGTGGATCCGCCAGGCGATCACCCGCGCCATCGCCGATCACGCCCGGACCATCCGCGTGCCCGTGCACATGATCGAGACCATGAGCAAGCTGCGCAACATCGCCAAGCACCTGCTCCAGGAGCTGGGCCGCGAACCCACGCTCGAGGAGATCGCCACCCGCGCCGACATGCCGATCGTCGAGGTCCGCCGCGTGATGAAGATCAGCCGCCACCCGATCAGCCTCGACAGGCCCGTCGGTGAGTCCGAAGACTCCTACTTCGGCGACTTCATCGAGGACGAGCGGATCGACAACCCCTCGGACACCGCCACGCAGGACATGCTCCGTCACCGGATCGAGCAGGTGCTCAAGACCCTCACCTACCGCGAACGCGAGATCATCAAGCTGCGTTACGGCATCGGCGACGGGTACACATACACGCTCGAAGAGGTCGGGCGGATCTTCAAAGTCACCCGTGAGCGTGTCCGCCAGGTCGAAGCCAAAGCGATCCGCAAGCTCCAGCACCCGGTCCGCAGCCGCAAGCTAGCGGGTTTCCTCGATGGCAGCTTCGAGAAGGAGCAAGTCTAACCGCGTACATATCGTGTGCTGGCGTGCCCCGTGATCTGCGGTGTGGCCGAGCTATCACACATATGTTCAACGATGAGCCGTCGGGTGGGGAGCGTTTCCTAGATTGGGCTATCCCATCGATACGAGAGTCGCGACTGTCATGCATCACGATGGCGGGCTGACACGCTGCTATGGGTGAAGAGGGGTAGCATAACGACCATGCCCAAAGCCCTTGTCCGTCACGAGTTTTTGGGTTGGCTCGACTAACGCTTCTTTTCTAACAGCCGCTCTACGAAGTGGATGTCGATGTCGCTCTTGATGAAGCTGCCGTTGCGCATCAAATCGGCGTGCAGGGGGATGGTGGTCTTGATCGGCTCGACCCGGAACTCGACCAGGGCCCGGCGGATGGTCGCGATCGCTTCGTCACGGGTGGGGGCGAACGCGATGAGCTTGGCGATCATCGAGTCGTAATTGGGCGGCACGCGGTACCCGCCGTAGCAGTGGGTATCGACGCGCACCCCCGGGCCGCCGGGCGGGTCGAACGAGTCGATCACCCCGGGGTCGGGCATGAAATCGCGGTACGGGTCCTCGGCGTTGATACGGACCTCGATCGCGTGGCCGTTGCGTTTGACCTGCCGCTGGCCGAACCCCAGTTTCTCCCCAGCCGCGACGCGGATCTGCGTCTTGACGATGTCGATCCCGGTGATCATCTCGGTGACCGGGTGCTCGACCTGCACACGGGTGTTGACCTCCATGAGGTAAAACTTCTTCTTGACCGGGTCCATGAGGAATTCGACCGTCCCGGCCGAGTAGTACTTCGCGGCTTTGCACAGGCGCACCGCGGCCTTGCAGACCTCCTCTCGCTGGCTGTTGGTCAACACCGGGCAGGGGGCCTCTTCGATCAGCTTCTGGTGTCGTCGCTGCATGGTGCAGTCACGCTCGAACAGGTGCACGACCGTGCCGTGCTGGTCGCCGACGATCTGGACCTCGACGTGGCGGGCGACCTCGAGGAACTTCTCGATGTAGATCGTCGCGTTGCCGAAGGCGCCCTCGGCTTCGGCTCGCGCCTGGGAAAGGCCGGTCCGCAGCGAGATTTCGTTGTGGGCCACGCGCATCCCCCGGCCCCCACCCCCTGCGGCGGCCTTGACGATCACGGGGTAGCCGATGTCACGGGCAATCTTGACCGCCTCGTCATCGGAATCCACCGGGCCGTTGGATCCGGGGGCGATCGGGACCTTGTACTTAGCCGCCAGCTGCTTAGCTTCGACCTTGTCGCCCAGCAGGGTCATCGACTCGACACTTGGGCCGATGAACTCGATCCGGCACGACCGGCAGACCTCCGCGAAGTGGGCGTTCTCGGCCAGGAACCCGTAGCCGGGGTGGATCGCATCGACGTTGGCGACCTCCGCGGCGCTGATGACCCGAGGGATGTTCAGGTAAGACTCCGCGGCCTGAGGCGGGCCGATGCAGATCGCCTGGTCGGCGAGGTGGACGTGGGCCGAATCGGCATCGGCGGTGGAGTAGACCGCGACGGTTTCGATGCCCATCTCCCGCGCGGCGCGGATGATCCGGACGGCGACTTCCCCTCGGTTAGCGATCAGGATACGTGAAAACATACTTGTCTTAAGGTCTAGACCCCAGCGGGGTGTCGCGAGTGTCTACCCGGCCAACGGGATCATTAAGAATCGGTTAATGTCAATAGTTTTAGGCTTGCTTCAAAAAAAGGACCCTGGCCGTGTTGGTCTACCCCGGCTTGATTTCAAAAAGGGGCTGCTCAAACTCTACAGCCTGTCCGGTATTGACCAGGACCTTGGTGATCGTCCCGGAGGTTTCGGCTTTGATTTCATTGAAAACCTTCATGGCCTCGACGATGCACACCACGGTATCGGGCTCGACCTTGTCACCCACCGACACAAACGGCTGTGCGTCGGGGCTGGACGCGGCGTAGAAGGTCCCGACCATCGGGCTGGTGATCTTGGCCGTGTCGTCGGGTCCTTCCAGGGTGTCTCCCGCGTCCTGAGGAGCGGTCGATGCCTGAGTCGGCACCGCCGGGCTCCCAGCGGCGGGTACCCCGGCTGGTGGCGGGGCGATGTATTGAACGGTTTGGGCTCCGGAAGCCCGCTTGAGGGTGATCCGATCGTCCTTGCCCTGAACGTCGAGCTCGGTCAGGTCGTTCGAGACCATCAGCTCCACAAGCTCCTTGAGTTTTCGTAGATCGATCATCTGGAACGTACTCGGCTAAGGTCAAATTTGGATGAGGCCCCGATGATGAAGAAAATTAAGATGGCCCCTGAATTAACGCCGCCCAACCGGCCACGAACACGAAATAGGCGAATCGCGTATCAACAATACCGCGTCGGATACACGCTGGACCCCGAAGGGTGATCTGCCGCGTACACGAACCGTGCCGCAATTTCCTCCGGCAGGGGTATGATAGCATCGTCCCCGATCAAGTTAGCCCTACCGGCGATTCTTCAACTTCCAATCTCATATCATTAAATGATCGCGGATTCCAGGTCGCTGGGCAAACGGCTAAGCACCCGTCGGCCACGCGCCGTCACCAAAACATCATCTTCGATCCGCACCCCACCGACTCCCGGCAGATATATCCCAGGCTCGACCGTGACGACCTGCCCGGGTTCAAGGACGCCATGGGATCGGCTCGATAACGTGGGTTGTTCATGGACATCTAAGCCGAGGCCGTGCCCCAATGAATGGCCGAAGTGGCTGCCATAACCGGCTTTATCGATAAGTTGACGTGCCGCGGTGTCCACCTGCTTCGCCGGCACGCCCGGGGCGATGGTCTCTATCGCGGCCTGCTGGGCGTCGCGGACGATGATGTAGATCTCCCGGACCTTCGGCTTCATCTTCCCGATCGCGATAACGCGCGTCAGGTCTGAGCAGTACCCGTTCCAGCGTGCCCCCCAATCGATCAGCACGCTCCCGCGGGGACGTACTTTTCTCGACCCGGGCACCGCGTGGGGGAGGCTGGCGTTGGCATCGGCTGCGATGATGGTGGGGAAGCTGGGCCCGTCGGCCCCCAGCGACCGCATCTGATACTCCAGATACGCGGCGACCTCATTCTCGCTTTGCCCCGGCTCGATCCATGCCAGGGTCCGTTGATAGGCCTCTTGCTGGATCTTTAACGCCCTGCGGATGGCTTTGATTTCATGTTCGTTTTTGACCGATCGCTGCTGGATCAGCCCGTCGTCGATCGCGACCAGGCGTTTAGCCCCCAGCTTCTTGGCCAGGGCCCGCCGTTGCGAGAGCGTGATATGCCCCTCTTGGAGGCCGAGCTTCTCGATCCCGCGGTGTTCCATCCAGTTCTTGATTTCATCGGAGACGGAGCCCTTGCGCATCATGACCGTAACATGGGGCGCGTCGCGTCGGATTTGCTCATCAAACCGTGAATCGCTGATCACGGTCACCGCTGATGACCGGATCGGGACCACCGCCCAGCTGTCGTCGCCGATAAACCCGGTGAGGTAACGGATATCACGCGGGTTGTTGATCAGCAGCGCGTCGATGCCCCAGTCGTGCTCTTTGGCGCGGGTTCGCAACTTCTTAAGCCGGGCGATTAAGTGCGGTGGTGTGGCAGGACGATTCGCCGCTGACTTCCGTTGGTTCATATCAGCCCTTCTTTACGGAACCCGGTATCTCGCAATAACGTACGCGTCCTGGCGTGACACTCGGCTCACGACCCATCAAGCTTACCGTGAAAAACAATGTAGCTAAAGACGTGCGGGGCCGGCTAGGCCGGACGTTCTTTCGTATTCGGTCGGTTTCATTGGCCGATGTCCGGCGTAGCCGGGCCTACGAAACGGGTCACTACGGATGGAGCCGATCGTGTGTCAATTCTTTTGAGCCTGGTACCGATCGACGATCACCGGTATCAAATTTTCGACAAATCGCTCACACCCGGCGCGGGTGAAGTGGCAGATATCACAGAAGTAGCGGGGGTCTTGTGACATCAACGCTGCCTGGTCAAAGAGGGTCACGTGCGCGTAACGATCGGCCAAACGGCGTAGCGCCCCGTTGTGGAGATCGATCGCCCCGGTGACGTGGCTAAGCTGGCCCCAGATCTCGATCGGGCAGGCGCCCTTGAAGTCGGGGATCGCGTAGCCGGGCATCTGGCGGGGGTCGAATTCCTCAGGTGGGTCCTCGACCACCCTGTACGCGAACGTGACCAGCACGACCGCCTCGCCCCGGTCGCCAGCCATCTCGACGATCTGGCGGATATTCTTCTCGAACGCGGCTTCCGTGTGCACCGACGCTCCATAGGGCATCCACTCGGGCTTGGGGCGCGTCCGCGGCGCATACGCCCCGGCCTGATCGAGCAGGCTCACCCAAGCGTATCGAACGGTATACGGGAACAAGACCCAATTGGCCACACTCTGCGGGTGCAACGCATTGACCATCGCGTACCACGAGACGTGGCTGTAGTCTTCCCGGAACATCCCCGGCGGGCAGTTATTCATCCTCGTCTCGTTGATCCCGTGGTACACCACTACCAGATCGAACGGTTCGTTGCGTTCAACACACCACTGATACTTCAGCAGGCTGTCACGGCTGGTGTGGGCGGGGACAGCGAGGTTAAACACTCGGGCGTCGTCAAGCCCCGCGTCGTGTAGGCCGCGTACTAGCCGGTCGTGGATATCCCCCCAGTCATCGTGCAACACCGACCCGCCCAGCAGGAGGATATCGAACCCATCGTCGTGAGGATCAGAAGCCTCCTGGTGTAGCCGCGACCCCAGTTCAGGGTAGAAGCGCTGGGTGACCAACTCGCTGGGGTGCCACGGCGACACCCACGCCGTGATCCGCCAATACACCCGGGCGCCGACCTCTGCGACCACGAAAAGGAATAGCACGTACAGGACCCCGAAACGGATCTTCTTCCGCCACGATCGTGCCTTATTTCTTGTGGATTTCGGGGCTTGTACAGACACGGCTTTCCTCCAGTGGAAATAATAGGCTCAGTAGCCGTTGATGGACAGATCCATCGGGTAGCATCTTACCGCTTGTCGATGCGTTTGACTTTTTTAGAGGTTACCGCCATGTACGGGTCACCCTGGATACGAGGGACACCGCCGGCCGGCCTACTCTGGATCGGCCCATACCACTCCTGTATGCCCTGGCGTGACAGGCAAGACGAGCTTTATAAGGATGCCCCGCAGGACTCCCTTACCGCCAGCCCCCTGTCGTGCGTTGTTGAGAGCGTAACTGCGAGCGGAGTTGTTCGATGTCTCGTCGGGCCAGGTGGCTGTACTGGCGTTCCATCCGGTTGAGCATCGCGATGGCGGGGGTGTATTTCTTGTCTTCGACCAATCGCCGTGCCTCCTGGATCTGCTGCTGATATTGGTCACGGATCTGGCTGGCTCGGGCTTCGGCTTGGGCGACGAAGTCTTGCCGCCGGCCCCACTGCGCGGCCTTGGTGTAGAGCTGCCAGGCGTCGCCGAGGCTGTTGATCTTGTCTTTGCGCTTGGCCTGCTTGAACCACGTGGCGGCGCTGTCATACAGCGGCTGGTCGAGTGGCGTGATCCCTTTCTCGAATCCTTCGGCCCCGGGCAGGTCATGGACCTGGTTCTTTAGCTCGATCAGGGTGGCGTGGCGGAATTTCGCGTTGGTATAAAACGCGTGGACGTTGCGCGTGTCTTGGAGGTTGAAATCCTCATCGCCGGTCACGTGCACGAACCGCATCTGCTGCTTGGCGTCTTTGGTGACTTTCCCTTTAGGTTTATTACAGCCGAGGAAGTACGTGGCACCCCGGAAGACTTCGGGGTGGGTGGGGGCAAGCAAACTGGCCACGCGCCCGCCCCCGGAATACCCGCTGATGTACACGCGGTCGGGGTCGATCGAGTACCGCTGGAGGATGTTGAACGCCCCGTCCATCGCCAGGGCCATCCGGCGGAGGGTATCGTGATTGTTACCGCTGCGGTTGGCCCCGATCCAGATCAGGCGGTGGCGGTCGAGCACGGGCTGGTAATGATCAAACGCCCGGCCGTGGTCGATCGCGTTGATCCATACCAGCAGGCCGTACGGCTCATCGGGGCTGTAGTCCGGGGGCACGTAGACCTCGAACGTCTCTTGGGTGATGTCGTGCTCATCCGGCGAGCCGGGGCGGCGCAGACCGGTGCGGTCGGCGAGGCCCTTGAATGAACTCAGGGGCGAGCGTTGCGTGAACGTGGCACGGTAGGCGCCGAGCCGGGCCGGCTCGGTCACCGTGTCGTCTTCCGCCCGTACTGTGTTTGGCCCAAGGGCCACGGTGGCCGCGAATACCATCGCTACTGCCCTCAAAGGCACCACCCGATGCAGACGCCAAGCAACAAACATAGGTAATCTTAGCCCCCATTCAAGGACCAGATGGATCAGAATCTTTATCCATTTCACGGAAAAAATCTTGGTGACGTACGTTGTCCTCTATACAATGAATGGTAATTGATGAGTTTGTGCCGCCGTTGGCGAAGGGCTTGCCGGACCCGTTGATTGTCAGCATGTGCTGCCCGAACCTACGGTAAGAGGTGGATTAGAAAGCGTCATCTTCGCGATGCGAAAGAGTAAAGGAGAGAAAAGAATATGAAGTTTATAAAACAAACTCGTGCGCCTAGAACAAGGGCAGCGATCACTCGTCTGGCGGGCTATCAGGCCCAGGCGGTGAGCGCCGGATTAAGGGGCGTCTCTGCGCACGGGGTCGTTCGTCTCACGATGGTCTTGAGCCTGCTTATCGTGAGTTCCTCCTGGCAGGCGGCACACGGCAGCGTGGTCTTCAGCAATCTAGGCCCAGGCGACAGCTACGACAGCCCGGGATTCGTCTTAAATGGGGATCAAGCCTTTGCCACCTTCCCCCACGATCTCGACATCGCATCGAGATTTCAGGTTAGCCCGTCGACGAGTTACATCTTCGATTCGGTGGAGATTGTTTTCGCCAACGTGGGTGGAAGCAATATCGCCAGGCTCCACCTGTTTTCAGACAAGGCCGGCCAGCCGGATCAGCCTCTGGAGACGATCCACTTAACTGACTTGCCCACTGATCCGGTTTTTTCGCCGCCACTAACCACGGCCCTCTCAGCACAGAACCCCACGTTACAAGCTGGAGGGACCTACTGGCTGGCGGTGGATGTATCGGGGGACACAGCGGTGAGATGGAACCAAAATAACCAGGGGGCGCTAGGCTTTGCGACGCGCGAAGACGGGGGTCCTTGGGAGCCGATTTTTACTCCTCCCCCCAACGGGGCCTTCCGCATCAACGGGACGTTGATTCCGGAGCCGTCGACCGCTCTACTGATCGTGATCGGCATGACCATCGGATTCGCCCGCGGCTCCCGGTGCCCTCGCGATCAGCGGATATCTTCCCCACAGGTATGAAAGGACCGCGCCGACGACGTATAGGACACCGAAAATAACCTTGCTGTGTACACGATCAACCCCCATTTTCATCCAGGATCGAGACATGACAAAGAAAAGAAAAAAAGGAAACGAGATGAAGTGGTTCAAGCCAACCTCCGTGTCGACAACGATCGCGGCGATCAATCGCCGGGCGGGTGATCTCGTGCGGGCGGTAGGCGCGCAAGGGTTCACAGCCCTGTCCAAGGGCGTGGTCGCTCATCTGCCGATGGTTTTGGCCCTGTTGATCGCTGGTTCATCCTGGCAATCAGCGCACGGCAGCGTCGTGTTCAGCAACTTCGGCCCTGGCGACAGCTACGCTGTCCAAGGGCTCTTCGTGGGCGGGGATCAAGCCTACCCGAATGTCTCGTACGATCTTGACCTCGCGTCGAGGTTTCAGCTAAGCCCGTCGGCGAGCTACACCGTCGATTCGGTGGATATTGTTCTGGCAAACATAAGGGGAACCAATGCAGCAAGACTCCATCTGTTTTCAGAAAAATCCGGCCGACCTAATAAGCTCCTGGATACCATTCACTTGAGCGACCTGCCCATCGAGCCGGCCTTTACATTGTCACTGACGCCGCTGACCACAGCCCTTTCGGTCCAGAACCCCACGCTAAAGGCTGGGGAGGCCTACTGGCTGGCGGTAGACGTCTCGGGCGACACGGAGGTGAGGTGGAACATACACGCCCTGGGCAAGCAGGGCAGCCTGGGCTATGCGACACGCATAGACGGCGGCCGCTGGAAGCCGATCTCCGTCCCACCGCCCAACGGGACGTTCCGGATCCACGGGACATTGGTCCCGGAACCGTCGGCCTCTCTACTGATCGTGATCGGCATGACCATCGGCTGCGGCCGCGGCTTTCGAGGATGAGGGTAGGGTGGCTGAACGCCGACGCGTTAGCTCGGCCTGTCCCCCTTAGATCGATCTTGGCGCAGGGTCAGAGACTTGAGTCCTATGATTCATCGATGATCAGGCTGTCTGCGAACACATCACAAACGGGGTCGTATATTTTGCAGAGGCTACGGGCGGCCTGCCGCGGTGTCATTCAAAAAAGATTCAAGATAAGCTAATATCGAATCCAAGGAGCCCCAGCATGGCCCGACCGATGGCTATGACCGAAAAAATACTCGCCGCCCACGCCGGGCGCGACGCTGTAACCCCCGGAGAAAACATCTGGGTCGATGTCGACATCCTCATGACCCACGACGTGTGCGGGCCGGGTACGATCGGGATCTTCAAGGAACGCTTCGGCGCCGACGCCAAGGTCTGGGACCCGGACCGCGTCGTGATCATCCCCGACCATTACATCTTCACTGCTGACGACAAGTGCCACCGCAACGTGCAGATCCTGCGCGACTTCGTCAAAGCTCAGGGGCTCAAGTACTACTACGACCCTGACTTCATCCAGGGCCAGGGCATGCCCAACCCCTACAAGGACCCCACCAAGACCCAGTACAAAGGCGTGTGTCACAAGGCCCTGCCCGAGGAGGGGCACATCCGCCCCGGCGAGATCCTCCTGGGCACCGACAGCCACACCTGCACCGCCGGCGCCTTCGGCCAGTTCGCCACCGGCATCGGCAACACCGACGCCGCGTTTGTCCTGGGCACCGGCAAGACCTGGCTCAAGGTCCCGCCGACGATGAAGTTCGTCTTCCACGGCCAGATCCCGCCCTACCTGACCGCCAAGGACCTGATCCTGGCCGTGATCGGGCAGATCTCCGTCTCTGGGGCCACCTACAAGACGATGTACTTCACCGGCGACGGCGTAGCATCGCTTACCCTCGAAGACCGCATGACCTTGACGAATATGGCCATCGAAGCCGGCGGGAAAAACGGCGTGTGCGACGTGGACGAGAAGACCCTCGCGTACGTTAGGCACCGCTCGAATCTCCCGGACTGGACCATTTATGAAGACGACCCAGGTGCGGAATATTGTTACGAATACGAATGGGACCTGGGCGCCCTCGAGCCGCTGGTCGCCAAGCCGCACAGCCCCGACAACAAAGACACCGCCCACAACTGCCGCGACGTGAAGCTAGACCGCGCCTACATCGGCTCGTGCACCGGCGGGAAGATCACCGACATGATCTTCTCAGCGGCGATCCTGGACGGGAATAAAGTCAAAATACCGACTTTTGTTGTTCCGGGATCGACCGAGGTCCATGCGGACATGAAGCGTCTGAACGTGCGCGGCGAACCCGTGGCTGATGGCGAGAGAAACATCGAGCAGGTTTTGCTCGACGCCGGGTGCATCGTCGGCCCGTCGAGCTGCGCCGCCTGCCTCGGCGGCCCGGCCGACACGTTCGGCCGCCTCAATGAACCGATCAACTGCATCTCCACCACCAACCGCAACTTCCCCGGCCGCATGGGCCATAAGGAGGCCGGGGTTTATCTGGCGTCACCGCTAACCGTCGCGGCCAGCGCCCTAACCGGTCATGTCACTGACCCGAGGGAATACGTGAGCGAACCGATCGTGACGGGGTCGGCGGGGGTGGTGTGAGGGCGTGTGCCTATTCAGTTACAAGGACAGCATCATTATGCATACATGCTTTCGCGTGATTTGAAAGTTTGAGTAATAATTGCATCTGCATGCCCATCATCTGATTGAGGTCAAGTAATTGGAGAGGCTGGCTAATCGCAATCCTTCGAACGCCAGACGTGAATCCAAAAAGAAAACACGGCTTGCTCGCAAGCCGTGTTTTCTTTGGTTAGTCACTGAGACGCTGATCAGAACATTTTACTCTCCACCGGCTTGGCGGAGCTTAGCGGCGAGGCCCACCGCGCCCAGCAACGCCAAACCCGACCACGCCGCAGCGGGGACCGGGACGACGATCATCGGCCCGGCTGAGGTCAAAATGTTGTCGATCCGGATATCCTGTTGAGGGTCCGTGGTGATCTCCAGATTGATCTCGTCGACACTGGTGAAGACGCTGCTGTCGCCGGTAAAGTCGGAGTACGGGGCGGCAAACATGCCCGCGATCATCGACGACGTCTCGAACGAGGCGACCCCGAACGTATCCGACACGATATTGAACTTGAGCGTCAACGTCCCTTGATCGATGAAGACGATGTCGAAGTTGAACGTGTCCTCAACCCCTCCGTCGGTGAGGTCGATCCCGCCCAGCCCCGCGCCGTTAGCATCCCAGGTGGTACGGGTGCGGCCCCCGGATGAAAACGTGCCCTGCGACTGGCCTTCATTACTCATCTTAACCTCAAGCACCGTTCCCAGAGCAAGCTGGTCGCTATCGGTGGGGAATCCGATGATCTCGAGCGTGCGGTACCCGCCGATGGCTGAGGGCGCCACAAAGCTATCCGGGCCCGGGTTGTTGGCGCTGGAGGTGAACTCGACGCGGCCCTCACCGGTATCGAAGTCATCAATCAAGATACTGGCCGCCTCCACGCCACTGGCCGCCAACGACAGGCCCCCCAATACGACGAGCACCATCTCCGTTTTCGGAAAAACCATGAAACTCCTTTCCTGGAAAAAATGATGAAAAACGACATCCCCACCGCCTCAGCCCTTTTCGCTGTCTGGCGTTGCAGCGCAAGCACCGACACCTCACGAGGACAGGGACGATAGCCCTATTTATAGATGTATGCTTATATCTCTCGCCCTATGATGATACACAAACACCACTTATCACCCTGCCAGACCCCAATTGATAAAATATGAATCACTCTCTTCTCGGTGATCCCCATTCAGAACGTCGATTCCTCAAAATAACTCGACTGTTCTTTTATCCTATATGCTATTGAAGGAAGTTTGTGAGGTCAATATCACGGACATTAAAATAGAAACCTGAGTTCGGGATAAGCGGAGTGAGCAACCTGAGGTCTGTATATTTGGGAATGAAACATCGGATCAAGGGTTCTGGCCTGCCCCCCCTTGAATCGATCCATTTTCAGATTCCGTAACCTGGGTATTTGGGATCGCAGAAAGGCAGGTCAGCCTCATCCCGAACTCAGGTATAACACAACCATAAGGCATTACCGTGTTCTTTCGTGGATGGGACGCCCCCTCGACAACCCTGAGGCGACCCGCTGGAGCTTACTTCCCATATCTTCCTGACGACGCTGGCCGTGACGATCCGACTCAAACGCGTGTACGAATCACCGTCTCAGGAGGACGGCATCCGCATCCTTGTCGAGCGGTTGTGGCCGCGGGGGTTGACTAAAGACGCTGCGGCGGTGGATGTCTGGCTCAAGGAGATCGCCCCCAGTACGCGGCTTCGCCAATGGTACCGCCACGACACGGCGCGATGGGATCAGTTTCGTCGTTATTACCACGACGAGCTCGACCAGAACTCCGCTTCAGTGGCGCAGCTGCGACAGGTGATCGCCGCGGCCGCGAGGCGGGTGACTTTCGTTTACGCTGCACGTGACGAGCAACACAACTCCGCCGTCGCGCTCAAGGCCTACTTAGAAAAAAATACCGAGCGGTAAAACCACCAGAACATCAGGTCAGGCGGTGGGGCATTCACGACCGCGGCCAAGTCTGCGAAAGTGTGGTGGAGTTGATCGCGACAATAAAAAACCCCCGGCGGAGGGGACCGGGGGTATGAGGGGGTACCGGGGGGTACCGGTGGGTGTGTCTAAATCATTCAATCATTCAAAGATTAATTCTATGGAAACCCGTCAAAACAGTTTTACGTTTCAAATTAAACGGGGTTCATCGGCGGGAAGCGGGTTAGCCTTGCACCGAAACATTTAGGACCTAACCCACTATTTGCGGATGGAGGGAACCGCCCCCCGCACATGTCTACCTTTCCTTAGTGTCTGGTAAAATCAGCTTACCAGGGAAACACCTGATGATTGCTTTTATCTTGCCAGTTGAAGGGATTAGCCGTTGGCCTACCTACAAAGACACCTCAGGAACTCTTCAATTTTTTTGTATGTCGCCTGATCTCTTTCTGGCTAGCGTAGCGGGAGAGGACATCTCCCAACAATCAGGGCATTATCTCTTTCTCTGGAATACTTTCTTCTTCTCTAGAAGCCCTGCTTGGAGGAAGGAATTTCTCCTTTCCACATCCTCCTCCATCTCATCCAGTCATACTATAGGGGTTGCGTGATGGAAAGGCAATGTCGCAGGGACAAAAATTTTCCAACTTTCGGTGGGCAGGGATCGGAAACGCTAGAAACAGAGACAATTAGAAAAACGGTTTATTCTAAGACGAATTTTCGCCGACCACGTAGCAAGTCACAACGAATGTGTTGGTTAGACACTGGTGACACGATGGAGATGCATTGTGTAAAAAAGTACCGTGTCGGGTACGCGCTGGTCCCCGAAAATGACTTGCTGGCCTGCCCCGTATGTTGTGCCACCGGTTAGTTCCGGATGGTCATGTATGGCTGGCGGAGCATAGCGGAGCGAGGCATACATGACGCGATCGCTTCGGGGGCAGGTCAGGGATATGCGATGTATGGACTGACCTACCCCTTAGCTACAATATTGACCATTTTTCCTGGTATCACAATAACTTTTTTTACAGGCTTAGCCCCAATCAGGGCCTGGATGTAATCGTCGGCTAGAGCAGCTTGTTCAATCTGCTGTGGATCGGCGTCCGCCGGCACGGTCATCCGGCTCTTGAGCTTGCCATTAAGCTGGATCGGGTACTCGACCGTTTCATCAACGAGTAACCGTGGGTTGAATGTTGGCCACGGCTCGTGGGCGAGGGACGTCTCATGGCCCAGCCGTTGCCAAAGCTCTTCACTGATGTGCGGCGCCATCGGCGATAGCAGCAGCGCCAATACCTCCGCGGCCTCACGCGGTACCTCGGGCAGGGCGACGAGATCATTGTTCAACTCGATCATCGCTGCGATCGCGGTGTTGATACTGAGCCTTTCGATATCATCCGTGACTTTCTTGATGACCCGGTGTAGGCGACGGCGTAAATCATCGGGCGGGGGGGCATCGGTCACGAGCAGTTGGCCGTCGTCGCCGATGAAGTTGCGCCACAGCCGCTGCAAAAAACGGTGGACGCCCACGATATCGCGCGTCCGCCAGATCTTGGATTGATCCAGCGGGCCAAGGTACATCTCATAAAGCCGTAGTGTGTCGCAGCCGTACTGCTCGCAGATTTCGTCTGGCGTGACCGCGTTCTTGAGGCTTTTGCCCATCTTCCCAAACTCTTGGTTAACCTTTTCGCCTTGATAGAAATATTGCCCGTCTTTCTCTTCGATCTCGTCAGCGGGCACGTACACGCCACGGGCGTCGGTATACGCGTGGGCCTGGATGTACCCCTGGTTAAATAACCGGGCAAACGGCTCGGGCGTGCCCACATGGCCCAGGTCGTAGAGCGCCTTGTGCCAGAACCGCGCGTACAGCAGGTGAAGCACCGCGTGTTCGGCCCCGCCGACGTACAGGTCTACCCCGCCGCTTCGTGGCTGAGGGTCGGTTTGCCCCCGACCCATCCAATAATGCTCCGCTTCCTGCCCGGTCATCTGTTGGTCATTGTGCGGGTCGCAGAACCGCAGGTAGTACCAGCAAGACCCAGCCCACTGGGGCATGGTGTTCATCTCGCGTTGATAGGACGTCCCGTCACGTTCAACGGTCTTCCATTCGTCGGCCGCCCTCGTTAGAGGAGGCTGGGGTGGGGCATCGGGGTCGTCGCTGCCGGTGGGTTTAAAGTCTTCCATCTCCGGCAGCTCGACGGGTAAATCTGATTCATCGAGGGCAACCACCCGACCGTCGGGGCCGTGTAGGACCGGGAACGGTTCACCCCAATACCGCTGGCGGCTAAACAACCAGTCGCGCAGCTTATACTGCACCGTGTGTTTGCCTACACCCTGCTCCGCCAACCAATCGGTAATCACCCTTTTCGCCTCCGGGGTGGGTAATCCATTGAGGCTAATCTGTCCATTCGCCGAATGGACACCAGAGCCGTCTTCGGTCACCGCTGTGCCCAGGAACTCGATCAATCGGCCGTGCTTGGCGGCCTCGAGCATCTTGCGCAGGTCGTTTTTCATCAACCCATCGACCGCGTCCCGCCAGATGGTCGAGATCGTCCCGCGTGAGGAGATCCCCGGTGAACCGCCGCTTCCTTCGCGACGCCTCGATGAGATCACCGACCAGGCCTCGTCGTAGTTCAGGCCCGGCCGGTTGACGCAGTAGCCGATAAAGTCGGCCAACAGATGGTGGGCCAGTTCTTCGTCGAAGGGATCGAGCTCGAACCGCTCGCCAAACGCACCGACCGCGGCCAGTGGGGGGGTATAGACCACGTCTCGGATCGGCAGACCAAAGGCCCCAGCGAACTCGAAATCTCGGTCATCGTGAGCCGGGACCGCCATGATCGCCCCGGTGCCGTAGCCCATCATCACGTAATCCGCGATCCAGATCGGGATCTTTTCCTGATTGACTGGATTGACCGCGTAAGCCCCGGTAAACACGCCGGTTTTTTCTTTGGCATCGGCTTGGCGGTCGACGTCGGCTTTGGCCTGGGCTTCTTGGCGGTAACGGGTCACCGCGTCGCGCTGGTCTTCGGTGGTGATGACCTCGACCAGGGGGTGTTCGGGGGCCAGCACCATGTACGTCGCCCCGAAAAGGGTATCGGGGCGAGTCGTGAAGACCGTGATGATCTCGCCCTCGACCGCGTCGTTCCCGGCTGGGTCGATCGCAAAGTCGACACGGGCCCCGTCGGAGCGGCCGATCCAGTTCCGCTGCATGATCTTGATCGGTTCGGGCCAGTCGACCAGGTCCAGATCTTCGAGTAGGCGCAGGGCAAACTCCGTGATGCGCAGCATCCACTGCTTGAGCGGGCGTTTGAACACTGGGTGGTTGCCGCGTTCGCTGCGGCCGTCGTTGGTGACCTCCTCATTGGCCAGCACCGTCCCCAACGCCGGGCACCAGTTGACCGGGACCTCGTCGAGATACGCCAGACGGCGGTCATCGAGGAAATCTCGCCGTTCGTCTTCGGTCAGCTCATGCCACTTCCGCGCCCCGATCGGGGTGCCGGTGATCGCGTCGAGCCCTTCTGATTCCGCGGCGTCGATCAGTTCGCCATCGGGCCCTACGTACGCCGCCTCGGATTCCAACCGCTGCACCAGCTCACCGATCGGCCGTGCCTGGTTTTGCACCGGGTCGAACCACGCGTGATACAGCTGGAGGAAGATCCACTGGGTCCAGCGGTAATACCCCGGGTCGGTGGTGGATAGGCACCGGTCCCAGTCGTAACTAAGACCCAGCCGCTTGAGCTGGCGGGTCATGTTCTCGATGTTCTTTTCGGTGGTGATCCGCGGGTGGACCCCGTGCTCGACCGCGAACTGCTCAGCGGGAAGGCCGAACGCGTCGTACCCCATCGGGTGCAGCACGTTGTGGCCGGTCATCCGTTTGTATCGGGCGATGATGTCGGTGGCGATGTACCCCAGCGGGTGTCCCACATGCAGCCCCACACCCGAGGGGTACGGGAACATATCGAGGACGTAAAATTTCGGCCTATCGGGGTCAAATCCCGGGTCACCGGGGTTGGGGGCGCGGAACGTGTGGTGCTGGGCCCAATATTGCTGCCACCGCTGCTCGATCCCGGCAAAATCGTATTTCATAGGTTTAGAAGATAGCCGAGTCGTGCGGTCATTTCATCCGGATCCGTATGTAACATTTAGCCCCCGGTCATTGACCAGGGGCTAACGTTGAATCCAAAACGGCTGATACATTGTTTATCGAAATCAAAACGGGACCATGATCCCCGCGTAGATTTCGGCTGAATCGTACCCCGGGTTGTTTTCGATACCGTCCTTGCCAGCGTTAGAGATATGCAGCCACCGCGCCCCGGCCAGGAGGTGCACGTCGTCGGTCAGCTGCCAAGTCAGGCCCACGCCGGCCATCGGGCGGAAGTTAAAATGCGTGCCGCCGTTGGGAACGGGCTCACTGCTCTGCTGGATCCCTCCACCCAGCTCCGCGAACAGGGACCAGTTCTCCCTTTGCAAGATGTGGTGACGCAAGATCAGGTCTAGGCCCAGGGCCCAGGCTTCATCGTCGTGGCCCTCCTCGATATTCATATGAAACCCTAACGCCTCGAGGCTTAAGGATACGCCGTCGAATACGTAGTACCCGAAGCCGATCCGCCCGGTATAGATCTCGCCGTTCTCATCCCCGAACGCGGCCGACCCGTAGGTCTGAAACGTCCAGGTCCCCGCCTCAAAGACCGGGACCTGGGGCCGGTGGTCCAGACCATATCCCGGTTCGGTGAACTCGTCGGGCGCTGCGGCCGTTTCGAGTTGCCAAAACGATAAGTTCGCATCGGCCGCGAATGACACAGGAACAACCCCTAGGGTCATTAGAAAAGCCATCAGCCAACACCAACCGCGAGGATCTCGCACGCTGTACTCCGTATCTCGATTAGACCTACCGGCTGTACCCTACACGGATGAGATGGCGATTGGGCACTTACCCTAAGCCGTTCTAAAGCAAGGCCGCCCGTCGCATCAGTAGGCGTGCCGATGCGTCGTCGCGCCCCGAGGGGCACGCAACACGAATCGAGAATGATAGCCATCCACAGGCGATCAGCAACAGCGGGGCCGTTATCGGACGGGGGCTGGCGACACGGCTGGGGTGTCAATCCCGCTGTAGCGAAGCAGGTCCATGAACTGGCCGGTGAATACGAAATTATGCTGCGGGAAGGCGATGCCGGTGCGGTTGTGGTCGATGTGGCTAAACATCAGGTCGATCGTGCCCATCGCACGGGCGGGGCCGCCCGCGGGGTCGACCAGGTCGACGCAGCCGGTGGTCGAAGCCCCGGACCGGTCGATTCGCTCGATCACCGCGGTGTAGCGGATCGTGAATCCTGGGGTGGCGTGGGCTTGAAAGGCCGCCTTGTTGATCTTGGCCAGGATGACCTTCTCGGCAAAACCGTTGGCGTGGCCGACGAGGATCCCCGCGGTCTGGGCCATCCCTTCGATGACGAGGGTATTGGGCATCACCGCGGCGGCGGGGCGATCACCACAGGCAGGGAAATGGTCGTGGAGGACATCCTCAGCGAGGGTGACGTTCTTGATCGCCACGCACCTCTGGCCGGGCTCGAACTCGACGAAACGATCTATCCAGATCCAACGCATGGTATCGGTTTGTGCAGCCCCGATCGGCGTGACCGCGCAGCGGTGGGCCCGCCAACACGATCCTCAGCATCTGCAACGAAAAGAGTCATGTACATATGTACGGTACGTAGGTCGGATGGATTAACGGCGTGTGTCTTGGCCACGAGCACGGCCGTGCAGGGGCCAAGTGGATCCCCGATGCGGGCTTGGGATACGCCAGGCGCCTTCCGGGGCCCGCCCTGTGAGGCATGGGGCGTGGTGCCCTTTGAAGCAGCCCCGTCACGCCGCGGCGGCTTCGAGCTTGGCCTGGATGAATTTGACGATCGCGTCAACCGTGAACACATCGGAGAAGTCATCGACGTTTCGGCTCACCTCGAATCCCGAGAGGTCTGCGTGTGGCAGCCGCTGTCGCAGCTCTTCTAACCCTGTATCGGTGACCTTTCCATCAACGACGTACTGTGGATCGTTGAGGACGTTATCGGGGAAAAGCTCATTCTGCTCGATCTTGATCCCGAACGCTTTCTCGAGCTGGAACACCATATCGAGGAAATCGATCGACTCGGCGCCCAGGTCCGCGACGAGCTTGGCCTGGGGGGTGACCTCGTCTTCGTCGAGGCCCAAAGCGTCAACGAGGACTTCCTGGACCTTGGCGTACACCTCATCTTGGGTCATGGTCATGAATGTTGACTCCGTGTCTTTAGCGAGAGCGGGATGGTCGGTACGTTCAACGTCGTTCAACGTGTCGCAGCGGGTCTTAGCACACGCCGCGGGACGGTTCGGTTGCTTGCTTGTCTTGCCGCTGCCCCAGCGGCGTTAAGGAGAACCGGCCTTGAACCGCCACTTGCTCTTCAACGCTGCCCACGCCGGTAAAATCTGCTTGCCCTTGTTTCTGGTCCCGTAGCGTCACTTCCACGCGTAGTGCCTGCCCAGGTCGAACCATGTTACCATAACGAACGCTGCGGACTTGGCCCAGCACCCACGGGCTGGCCTCGGGGCGGTTAGGGCCTGCTGCCTGCCTGTCCAGAAGCATCCTCGCGGCCTGAACCAGGGTCTCTAGCATCATCACCCCTGGCAGGACCGGGAAACCAGGAAAATGGTCGGCGAGATATTCTTCGGCACTAGTGACGTTTTTGATCGCCACCAGCCGTTTGTCGTCCTGCTCAATCACCCGGTCGATCAGCTCGAACCGCAATGTTTATTCCTTTCTGATCCTGAAATGAACATAGACAAAGTTTGAGTGTAGTTTGCCCGGTAACCCCGTGCAACAGGGCGATTTCATTTGGATTTGACCCCTTTTTTGACCCGCCCTGGCGGGTCAAAAACAATTATCTTCGGGGCGGGATGGATATCACCCTCGTTCCAGAGCGTTCATGAGAGATTGAGAAATCAAAGAGGTTGAGAAATCCCAAAGAGATCGCCCTGCCCGTGCAATAACCCAGCGTGGAGAGCTAGACAACCCTAGGGCGTTCGATTACGATGCTTCTCGCGGATAGCAGTCCGTTTCAAGTTTAAGAAGCGCAATCGGTTTGCGCGGATCCCCGTGCAAGGTGAATCTTTGGCTCGTCACCGCGCGTGGTAAGCCATGGTTTTGTGACAATAAAAAACAAGAAAGGAACCGTTCCCGATGGCTGTGCAAGTTGGCTCACCGGCCCCGAATTTCAAGGCCCAGGCTTATCTCCCCGAGTCGGACGAATTCAAGGAGATCTCACTAGAGGATTACAAGGGCCGGTGGCTGTGCCTGTATTTTTACCCGATGGACTTCACGTTTGTCTGCCCCACGGAAATCCAGGCCTTCGACCAGGCGATCGGCGACTTCCAAGACCGCGATTGCGACCTGCTGACCTGCTCGACCGACAGCCACTTCGTTCACAAAGGTTGGGTCGAGGCGACCGCCCAACTCAAAGACCTCAAGCACCCGATGCTTGCTGACATCACGAAGCGGATCTCGATGGACTACGGGTTGCTACTGCCCGACAAAGGGGTGTCGCTTCGCGGTACGTTCCTGATCGACCCCGACGGCGTCGTCCGTTGGGCTAACATCAACGATCTACAGGTGGGGCGTAACGTCGACGAGGTCTTGCGCGTCCTCGATGCGTTACAGACCGATGAGCTGTGCCCGTGCAACTGGAAGAAGGGTCAGCCGACGCTGGTCACCAGTTAGGTTGAACACGGCTGGTCGATCTCGCTTTTTGGGTTAAGTGTGACGCCCCGCAACCGTGAGAAACCAGGCAGGGATGGTTTTGCCGCGAGACCCGTGCCCCAACAGGCGCGCTGATCGGGCGACTCGAGAATTTGCCGCAGACCGCGGCCGTTGAGTAGGGGAGGGTCGCCCAGGTAGCAAGCCATTCTACGCGGTTTGAACGCTGGTTTTCCTTCAATACCCGGAGCCCTCGTCGCGAGTCGGAGCGCGGTGTCGACGAGGTGCGGGATGTCGAGATTGCGGCTATCCGCGTTCACCGAGGATGTGATCTTCATGCTATCCGGGATCTATTCATCGACTGTTCATCGACGGTCTTTTCATCATCCTTCTATCAATTGGGAACGAGAATATCCATGGTTCTGAGACAGGTCCGACGCACGGGGTTTTGGCTAGCGGTGGTGATGATGGCGGTGCTGACGACGTTAGGGGTCGCGATCATCGCGATCGGGCTTGGGATCGCTGCGGGGGGTGAGTGGGTGGTCCCCCACGAGTGGCTAGAACTCGACCCGGTCTTGTGGTTGGCGATCGGTGTCGCTGCTCTGGCGCCGTGGTGGGCGTTAGCGGCGGCGGTGGTCCAACGGTTGAGTCGCGATCGTCACCGGGCTGTGCGGTGACAGACGAAGAGCGGATACAAGACAATATTCTCAGCCCAAATGAAATGCCGGCGAGATTCGCGTACGCGGCAGGTCACTTTACGGGTGTTTGCGTACCCGACGCGGTGCTTTGATGTGTGATGCGTATATCCGTCAGGTGTGATTGAAAGCTAAATCAAAAGAAGGGCCGCGGCCGGGTGGCAGCCGTTGACGGTCACGTGGCCCTGTCGACTTGCTGACACGCATGGATCGTCAGTCAGGTTTCCAAATGCACCGTTGGATCGCGTCGGTGCTCAACGGTTTTGGGGCTCGACCCGAGCGGTCACTTCCAACAGCACCTCGGGCGAGAGGATCGGCCAAAGCGACCTCTGCTTCCAAGCTTGTGCCTGGATCGACTCGGTGGGCTGGGTCCTCTTTGATAACAATCCCCAACGCTGAGCGTCATCGGCGAGGGGGCGTTGTAACGGGGTCTGGGCCAGGGGTGCCGCGGCGAAGCCGGTAGCCGGATTCGAAAACTGCGACCCAGAACCGTTTGTCCGCGCGGCGTCTTGGGGGAACAGCCCCGTGACCGTATCCCGCCCCCAGGGAACCGATGAAGAGGCCACGTCAGCCCATACGGCCGATTGATCCTCGTGCGCGCTAAGGTCGGCTAGCAGTTGGGGGATCTGACCGGCCTTGATGAAAAACACCATACGTCCCGCTGGGACCGGCGGTGCGTCAAGATCAGAGCTTAGATCAACGGATGAGGAATCATCTGCCGATCGTGAATCAGGTTGATGATCCTCACGTTCACGGGCGGGGCGAGCGGGCTGGGCCACGGCGTTAAGGGCGATCCAGGCAGATAGTCTTTGCCGGGTCCGCACCGGGTCGTCGCCGGTTACCGTAAGCACAAGAGGTGGCCCCGCTGCCGTTCCTGCGCGAGAGCCCACCAAGGCCGAACCGCCAACGCTCCCAGCGATCGGTGGGTGGTCGCGTCGTTGATCGCTCATACCTGTGCCCGCGTTCGCCAACGTGTTTTGATCGAGCCGGGTGTACTCCTTGGCCTCGATCCCCCGGTCAGCATTTGGGGGCTGAGACGAGGCCGGTCGTTGGATCTTGTCGTGGAGTTGAGCTGTTAGCGTGTCACGCTTGTAAGCATGGCCTTTCGATCCAGGGATCAATCCAGGGATCAATCCGGGGGGCGATCCGGGGGGCGATCCGGGAGCGGTTTGGTCTTGGAGCCCGGATTCGTCACCGAGGTCTTCGGACTGTTCCTGGCCCGTGCTCCGTTCCTGCTTGGCCTTCTTAGGCGGCGTGGCGCTGGGCTGCGGCGGTGGGGTGGCCAGCGCCAGCGGATCGGATCCCGATCGATCAGCGTGTTCAAGGGATCGCGTCAGTGATCGTGCCCGGCGGCTCGATGGCTGCTGTTGAGCTAGTCCGTCGCGTGATGGATTTGTTAAGGCCCGCGGGTCGGCAGTCGCGGCTTCTTGGCGGGTTTGCAGCCCCGCTTCTTCGCTTAACGCCAAACGAGACTCCGCCGCGCGGGGCGTATCGGTCCCATCACTCGAACCGCCCGGCGCGGCCGACGGCAGCGAAGGGGCGCGCGAAGCCAAGGGTTCCTGGGTCATCGCTGAGGGGGGCCGGTCGGCTCGTCGATTCGGTCTCGAATCCCCCATCGGCCGGTCTGTCTTGGGGTCCGCGGTTAACAACGTCAGCTGGTCGATGGCACCGTACGGCTTGGATGCAGATTCGGTTTTGGCCAGGGACGGATCGCCCGGGGTGGCCGCGTTCTCGATCGCCAGGTGCCCACCGGTTAACTGGTCGTCGGTCAATGTATAGACGACCACGATCGCACTGATCATCAGCATCGCCGCCAACCCCCCGTATGCCATGAGTCTGCGATATCGGTAGCTCCGGGCCGAATCGATGGCCAACCGTTGGGTATGGGTCGGCTCCAGGAGCATGTCGCGCTCCATCACCGCCATGACCCGGTCCATGAGGTCGTCCGGGGCCGGCTCATCGGGCAGCTGACGCAGGCGGCGGCGGTCGGACGCCAGACCCACGACCAGCTGGCGCAGTCGAGCGTCGCCGCCGAGCATTTTTTCAAACCGCGTGCGTTCGTCCGGGGTCAGCTCGCCCTCGACGTAGCCAAGGATCAATTGTTCGTCGTATCGTTCTGACATTGGGTCTAACCCGTCTCTAGTCACCCGTCACTAACCTGTCGGGAATTCTGGTCGCGAGCCCTTGGCCCCGACGCTGGGTTCGGGCAGTGGTGCGTCGGTTGTGGCGGGCGCATCTTGATGGTCGTGTTCCCCGCCGGGGGGACCAAGCTTGTACATCTGGCGCCTCAGGGCCAGCCTGGCGCGGAACAGGCGGCTCTTGACCGTCCCCACGGGGATCTCCAGGGTCTGGGCGATCTGGGCGTAATCCATCTGCTGGATATCCCGCAAGACCAGCACCGCACGCAGATCGCCGTCGACCCGGTCCATCGCGGTTTGCAGCTGGGCGAGCATCTCCTCTTGTTGGACGCGGCGGTCGGGCCCGGGTTCACGGTGGTCTTCGATCAACTGGACCAGCGGGGCCGCCTGCCCGTTCGCCTGCGCGGGGTTGGCGGGGGTGTCGAGGCTGGCTGTGACCCGCAGCTTCCGTTTACGCAGGTGTGAGATCGACAGGTTCATCACGATACGGGTCACCCAGGTCGAGAACGCGGCCTGCCCGTTGAACGAGCCGATATGCTCGACGATCCGGAGCATCGCCTCCTGAGCCAATTCGGTAGCGTCTTCGTGGTCCCCGACCATGCGCAGCGCCACTCGGTACAGCCGCTGTTGATGGTCGCTAAGCAGCTGCGTCAAGGCGGCGCGGTCGCCCTGGACGGCGCGGCGCACCAGCAGTAGTTCAGATTCAGCCATGACCGCTCATCGATCTCGCGGGTGAAATTAAGTGGCAATCCTCTCAACCCGCCTTATCTGGAGTCTCTTCTTTGCTAATATACCCATCCGGACCAAGATTGTGGCCCGATCTTCGTTATCGGCGTAAAAAACATTAAATTGGGTCCTGCTGCGGCGGCGCGTTCCTGGTCCCGTCCATGAAACGCGAGCTTTTTGAGAGGGTCATCCCTATCGCGTATGAGATTCATGATTTATGCACCTGGCTAGGACATTTTTCGCTCTCCGAGACATCCCCGACGCGGTCGTGACAGACGCGATGCGTATCCCCGTACTTTACGAAAGTTAGTTCACCACCATGGTTCAGTCTGACCGCTACCAATCTCCGTTATCGAGCCGCAACGCATCGCCGGCGATGCAGGCGATCTGGTCACCGCAGCGGAAGTTCACCACGTGGCGGCGGCTGTGGCTGGCCCTGGCTGAGGGTCAAAAAGAGCTGGGGTTGCCGATCACCGACCAGCAGATCAACCAGCTGCGCCACCACATCGATGATATCGACTTCAACGCCGCCGCGGTGTACGAAGCGAAGCTGCGGCACGATGTCA
This sequence comes from Phycisphaeraceae bacterium, assembly GCA_965224205.1. Classification (GTDB taxonomy): domain Bacteria; phylum Planctomycetota; class Phycisphaerae; order Phycisphaerales; family Phycisphaeraceae; genus CBDCYN01. The sequence continues at coordinate 306,809 of CBDCYN010000023.1, read as the reverse complement.
TGGCCCATGTCCACGCGTTGGGGGACGTCGCCCCCGATGCGCGGCCGATCATCCACCTCGGGGCCACCAGCCAGTATGTCAATTGCAACACCGAGCTGATCCAGATCCGCCATTCTCTCAAGCTCGTGGCTAAGAAACTGGCCAACGCGATCGACGCCCTGGGCACGTTCGCCCATCGGTACCGCGATCTGCCGACCCTCGGGTTCACGCATTATCAGCCGGCTCAGCCGACGACCGTCGGCAAGCGGGCGACGATCTGGGCCCAGGACTTGGCGATCGGCCTTGAGGAGGTCAAGCACCGTCTGGGCAGCCTACGGTTTCGTGGGGTCAAAGGCACGACGGGCACGCAGGCGTCGTTCCTGGCGCTGTTCGGCGGGGACACACCCGAAGCCCACAAAAAAATTGACCAGCTCGATCAGCTCGTGACCCAAAGGATGGGGTGGCCCGTTGATCAGAGGTTCGTCGTCACCGGGCAGACCTACCCGCGTGTGGTCGATGGTCTGGTGATCGCGTCGCTGGCTGCGGTCGCCGCGGGGTGCGCGAAGTTCGCGACCGACGTGCGCCTCCTGGCCAATCGTAAGGAGATCGAAGAACCGTTCGAGACCACCCAGGTCGGTTCCTCGGCGATGGCGTACAAGCGCAACCCGATGCGGTGCGAGCGGATCTGCGGGCTAAGCCGGTTCGTGATCGGGTTAACCACCGTGCCGTTCACCACCGCGGCCGAGCAATGGTTCGAGAGAACCCTCGACGACTCGAGCACCCGCCGGCTGACGCTGCCCGAGCCGTTCCTGGCGATCGACGGGGTGTTGGACCTGGTCATCAACGTCGCCCGCGGGATGGTCGTGTACGAAAACACGATCGTGGCCCACCTCAACGCGGAGCTACCCTTTATGGCCACGGAGGATCTGCTCATGGCCGCGGTGAAAAACGGAGCTGATCGCCAGGAAGCCCACGAGGTCATCCGCAAGCACAGCCAGATCGCGGCCCAACGGGTAAAAGTCCAGGGTGTGCCCAACGATCTGCTAGACCGACTCAAAAACGAATCGATCTTCGAAGGGATCGACCTGACCGAGACGCTAGACCCGCTGCGGTACACCGGGCGGGCCGCCCAACAGGTGGATCGGTTCATCGCCGAGGTGGTCAAGCCGATCCGTAAACGGTACAAGGACCAACTCGATTACGAGCCGGTGTTGAGGGTTTGATCCCATCAGAATGGTGCTTCGTGCTAACACCGGTTTCGGTCGTTACGGCTGGGCTTGGAGGAACCGATCCACGGGCGCGTCCGGGTCTAGTTCTTGCGCCGCTCGAGCGGCTTGACGAGCCGCTTGAGGCTGCCCCATCTTCGCATAGAGCGCCGCTAATCGCACATGGTGCATCGCCCGGTCGGGTTCGAGGGTGGTTAACGCCTTGAGGTGCCTTAGGGCGGCGTCCGTATCACCGCGTTGGAGCTCGATCGTCGCCGCTAGCTCGCGGTGGTTGGCGTCGTACGGGTGCCGGTGCAGGACACGCGTGATAGCGCCGCTAGCCAGATCAAGCTGGTCGGTGTCGCGATAGATCTTGGCTAGCTGCAACGCCCATTGACCGCTACCGACGTCCTGAGCGTCGAGATTTTCTAACGCCGCGATCGCTTCTAGCGGGTGACCGGCATCCACCGCCAGGGAGATCAGCTTGCGATAGACCCAGGGGTCGACCGGCCGGGCGGACTGGTACCGCAACAGGGCGGCACGGGCATCATCGTCATCCCCCCTCGTCATCGCCTCCTCCGCCGTCACCTTCAACAGATCGGGCTGATCGGGGTGTTCTTCGAGTAGATCCCGAAGCAGCTGGGGATCGAATGTGTCGGAAGATTTATACTCTTTAAGCAACCGGCGGATCCTCGGGTCGTCCGGCAACGCCCCCAGACCCCAATCACGGACCTGCTGCCGGGCCCAGTCTTTGAAACCCGCCATGAATTGGTCGGCGTTCACCCCGGTGGCTGCACGGATCGCTTTTTGGTCCGGGACCGCCTGTCGGTATTGGTGGAGCAGGGCAAGGACGGCGTCGTGGCCGAAGTGTTCGGTGAGGTACTCGACCATCCAGCTGGCCTGCGCGTAAGCCAAAGGGCGGTCGCGCTCGTTGCGTGGGCGGACAAACGCCCAGTTGATCTGGTCGAGGTCGAACAGGTTGTCCGTCTTCACCGCCCAGGCGAGCAGCTCACACTGGCTGTAATCCCGCTGCCCCGGCTCTAGCCACACGGCGCACGCCTCGGTGAACCAGTGGGGGATGCGGTACTGTGTGAGGTTGAGCGTGACGGTATGGACGAACTCGTGGCTGATCACCCGCCACCAGTCAAACGGCCCGCGCTGCTTGGCCCCTTCACGCGGCGGGGTCAGGGCGATTACATCCCCGGTACAGGCGGCGATGGTCCAGATGTCGGGCATCCCGGTGATCCGCACCCCAAAGGTTTTCTCATCGGGCAGGATCTCAATCACGGTGGGACGGGGCGGGCGGTATTCATAAACGCTCGTGACGTGTCGGTACATCTCCTCGAGCTGGCCGTGCATGTCGGCAGCGAGGGCTTCGTCGATCCCGGCACGATACTTGATCACGAAGTGAGGTGAGCGGAGTTCCTGATACCCGCTTAGCTGCTGAGCGAGCTTGAGCTGATTGGCCGCACGACGGTTAAATGGATCCAGATCAACGGCACGTTGGAGCTGAACCAGCGCCGCGTCTTCGTCCCCCGCCTGCATCAGCAGAAGCCCCAACTCGATGCGCGGCGCCGGCCAATTCGGGTCTAACCGGATCGCTTCTTGGAGCATCTCCGCGGCCTGCGGGTACTGCCGAGCTAACGATAGGTACCGCCCGACGGTGTAATGAGCTTTAGGGCTACGCGGGAAGGTCTTGATGAAATACCCCAACGCTTGATCGAGACCGTCTTGGTCATAAGCCAGAGCCTTTGCGGCGGCGCCCAGGGCCAGAAGATCGGGGGCTCGTGGGTACCGGTCCAACGCCCGCTCGACAGCCTCGAACGCGGAAGCGGGGTCTTTTTGAGTGAGGTAGATATGAGCTTCGAGCTGGTCGGCCAGGAGGTGAGTTGGATGGGTCTCACGCAGGGCTTCCACGCACGAGGAGGCGGCATCGAACTGGTAGCCACGCGCGGCCAATCGGCCGAGTTGGTACCAGGCCTCGCCGCAGCGGGGGTTGAGGGTCAGAGCGTGGGATAACGCCTGCGTCGCTTCTGTGGGGTTGTCTTTGGTGATCAGCAGGTTTGCTTCATGGACAAGAGCGGGCCAGTAGAGCCGGTCCAGCTGCTGATGAACCCTGGCGAAAAGGGACATCGCCAGCTGATAATCCGCGTCGGGTCGGCCCTCGAGGCCCGCCAGCAGGACCAGGGCCTGGGTGGCTGCGGTCAACTGAGCTGGGTCGGTGATCGATTCTTGGTGTAATCGTTCGCGGATCGGCACCAAAAGCACGGTGGTTTGGTCGAAACGCCCTAATAGTTGATGAGCCTCGGCTCGGATGAGGACCGCCTCGACACGATCATCGTCTTGGAGCATTTCTAAGGCCCGGTCAGGCTCGCCACGCAGGAGGGCGGCCCTAGCACGCACCAATGGCGGGGCCTGGGGATTGATCAATACCGGGTTCGATAAGTCGTACCGGCCCAGGGCGATCACAGCCTGCTCAGCGAGGGTGGGTTGCTCAATGTTGTCCCACTGGCCGTGGAACAGGGCTAGCCGGCGCTTCTGGGCCTGGCTGACGACCGGGTCGTCGAGCAGCTTTTCGACGACGGGGGCGAGCTTGATCTGAGATTGGCCGGGGGCGATATCGGCATAACATGGGAGCACCATGCACAGCGTCACGACGACGAGAGGCCAGAAGACCCGCAGCGGGCGCCGTTCCAAGATCATCGGCCGAGTTAGCGATGCGTCCGGTCTGCTGGTCGGGCTTGCGGAAGGGTGCCACCGCAGCGGTCGTGACCGGGTAATCGATCTGAAAACAGGCACCCGCTGTCTTACGGTCGCGGCTGGCCGCGGAGACTGTCTGTAATGGTTACATTGTTGGAGCACTGGGGAATCCCTCACTGGCGCCCGAGGGATCGGGTATAAGGCAGCATCGGCGATCAGAGCACGATCCAAGCAGACCAAGCCAAGGAATTGGAAGCCCATACAGTGATACTTTAGGATCTGTCGCGATGACCGACCAAATGAGCGACCCAATGAACGAAGATTTCTCACCGCTGTTCCCGATTTTGTCACAGCTGGTATTCTTCAACCACGCGGGGGTGGCGCCGATCAGCGGCCCGGCGGCGACCGCGATACGGCAATACGCCCAGCAAGCCGAGACCGCCGCATATTACCGGGCCGGTTGGTACGCCCAAGCGGCGCAGGTCAAGAAGCTGGCGGCCATGCTGATCAACGCCGCCAGCAGCGATGAGATCGCGTTCGTGGCCAACACCTCGACCGGGTTGAGCCTAGTCGCCAAAGGCCTCGATTGGCAGCCGGGGGACCAGGTGGTCATCACGCAGGTCGAGTACCCGGCCAACCGTTACCCGTGGGAGGATCTCAAACGGTACGGGGTCGAGTTGATCGAGGTCGCCCAGCGGCCCGATGGGCGGATCGACCCGGGCGACATCGTCGCGGCGGTTACGGGCCGGTGTCGGGTCGTGGCGGTTTCCCACGTCCAGTACGCTTCGGGGTACCGGATCGATCTGCGGCCGATCAGTGAAGCGGTGCACGGGGTGGGGGGATACCTGTGCGTGGACGCGATCCAGAGCCTGGGGGTTTTCCCGGTAGACGTGCAGGAGCTGGGGATTGATTTTCTATCCGCCGACGGGCACAAGTGGTTGCTATCCCCAGAGGGCTGCGGCTTGTTTTACGGCCGACGGGAGCTGCTGACCAAGCTACATCCCAACGTCGTGGGGTGGATGAACATGGTCGACAGCTCGGACTACGGACACTACCGATTCGAGTTTGAGGCGACCGCCCGGCGGTTCGAGCCGGGCAGCTATAACATCCCGGGTATCTTGGCTTTAGGGGCTAGCTTGAAGCTGCTATTGGATACCGAGATCGACCGTATCTGGTCACGGATCGACGCGGTGACGGGCCGCCTGCGCGACGGGCTGGCAGACAAGGGCTACCGTGTCTTTAGCCCCGGGGAACCTCATGAACGCAGCGGGATCGTCAGTTTTGACCCTCCGCCCGAGGCGGTTCGCGCTACCCCCCCGATCGCCAAGATCGTCGACGCCCTGGAGCAGTGGGGCATCATCATCGTAGAACGCGCAGGGCGGCTGCGGGCGAGCCCACATTTCTATAACACCGCCGACCAGGTCGACGCCCTGCTCGAAGCGTTGCCCTAGCCTCCGGTCGCGGTTACGTGCCAACGGGGAGGCAGGCGCCTATAGTAAAAAAGGGCGGTCGATAGAACTTTCCTTGGGGTAGAAGTTTTTTAGCGATTTCATGCGTATCGCATAGGTAGCCGTTGGCCTGTTTTGGTGAGGCCCGCGGGTTCTTCGATTCTCTGTGGACCCCAAGATGGCGGATCGAAAAAAAATCGAAGCGTGGTTGGTCGTGGCCTGCGTGCTTCTGAGCCTGGGTATCTTGGTGGTCGATACACAGGTCGAGCTGGGGGTGGCCGGTGGGGTGCCTTACGTGGCGGTGATCCTGTTGTCGCTTCGGCTGCGTCACGATCGATGGACGTTTCTTTTTGCGGTCACCTGCACGTTATTCACCTGGACGGGGTTCTACCTGTCACCGTGGGGCGGGGAGCTGTGGAAGATCGTCACGAACCGGGCGTTGGCGACGTTCGCGATATGGATCACCACGCTTCTGGGGTTACGGCTACAACGGGCCAACCTCCAGCTCCGAGAGAGTCGCGACCGACTCGAAGAACAGGTCAGTGGGCGCACGGCCGAGCTGCGGGCGACTAATCAGCGGCTCAATGAGCAGATCGACCGCCACCGCGAGGCCCAGGCGGCGCTTCTAGCCAGTGAGGATTCGTATCGTCACCTGTTTGCGCGCATGCCGGTTTCGATCTGGGTCGAGGATTTTTCCGCGGTGGGGCAATGGTTGCAGGGCCTCCGCGACGACGGGGTCACGGATCTAAGAACGTACCTGGCCAACCACCCGGGGGATGTGGCTTGCGCGCTGGCGATGATCCGTGTTCGGGACGTCAACGACGCGGCGGTCGAGGTCTTCGAGGCGGCCAACAAGGAGGAATTGTTGGCCGGTCTGCCTAAGATTTTCGAGGAGAATTCGTGCGGGCCGTTGATCGAAGAACTGGTCGCCATCTGGGAGGGACGCGATCGCATCGAGCACGAAGCAGACGGGCTGACCCTGCGGGGGCGTCGGTTTCACAAGATTGTTCATTGGGCGGCGCCGCGGGTCAACGGCCGATTGGACCTAACCCACGTGCTCGTGGCGGTTTCGGATATCACCCCGCTCAAGCGGGCCCATGCAACACTCCAAGAGAACAACACATACCTGCGGCTGCTCCAGGCCGTCGCGGCCGCGGCCAATGAAGCCACCGAGCTCGACGATGCCCTTCAGGTGGCGCTGGATGAAATCTGTGCCCGCACCGGCTGGCCCGTGGGACATGCTTATTTGGCCTCGAGCGACGATGCCGATCTGCTGATCCCCACGGAGCTGTGGCACCTGGATGACCCGCAGCGGTTTAAGGTGTTCCGGGAGGTGACCGAAGCGACCAACTTCCAGAAGGGCCAAGGGCTGCCCGGGCGGGTGTTGGCCAGTGGCAAGCCGGCTTGGATCGTGGATGTGAATCACGACCCTAACTTCCCACGGGCGAAACTCGCGGAGGATATCGGGGTGCACGGGGCGTTTGGGTTCCCGGTCCTGGTGGGTCATGAGGTCGTCGCGGTGCTGGAGTTTTTCGCGGCCACCCCTGCACCACCCGATCAGCGCGTCTTGGAGATCATGGCCTATGTCGGGACCCTGTTGGGGCGTGTCATGGAACGCAGCCGAGCGCGGTCTGCGTTACGGGAAAGTGAACGGCTTTATCGCTCGACCTTCGATCATGCCGCGGTGGGGATCTCGAATATCGATCTTGAGGGCCGGTTTATCCGGGTCAACCCGGCGTTGTGCCAGATGCTCGGGTATCCCGCGCAGGAGCTAACCCGCTTGAGGCTACGGGATATCACCGCCGCGGAGGATATGGAATACGCCCTGGAGAACAGACGCCGTCTGATTACCGGTCAGGTGCAGGTGCTGCGTACGGAGAAACGATTTACCCGCAAAGACGGGACGTTGATGTGGGCCGGCCATACCATCCGTTCGATCTTGTCCGCCGATGGGTCGATCAGCCACTTTGTGTCCATCATTGAAGACATCACCGACCGCAAGCAGGCTCAGCACCAACTTGAGGACCTTATCGAGCGGGAACGGGCGGCCAACAACAAGGCCCAGGAATCGCAACGGCAGATCTGCGACATTATCGAGCGTGTCTCCGACGCGTTCGTCGCGCTCGACAAGGATTGGCGGTATACCTACGTCAACGAGAAGGCCGGGCAGATCTTTAACCGTCGGCCTCAGGATTTGGTCGGCAAAAACATCTGGGAGGAGTTCCCCGAGGGAGTGGGTCAACCGTTCCACCTCGCATATGAAGAGGCGGTCAACACGCAAGAGATGGTCGAGATCGAGGAATACTACCCCCCGTGGGATCTGTGGTTTGAAAACCGGATCTACCCGTCAGTCAACGGGGTCTCAATCTTTTTCCGTGACATCACAGAACGAAAAAAAAACCAGGCACGGATCCAAAAGACCGAGGCTTTCAACCGCCTGCTCATCGACACAGTGCCGTGCGGGATCGCCCACATCGCCCGTGACGGCGCGGTGCTGCACGTCAATGCCGAAGCTCAACGCCTCTTGGGGTTTACCTACGACGAGATCACTCAGAAGTATGTGTCGGACTGGCGTGGAAACACGGTGTGGGAAGACGGCAGCCCCTGCCCGGTAGAAGAGTATCCGATCACAAAATGCCTTGAAACGGGCCAGCCGCAGCCGGCGGCGACGGTCGGGATCTTCACCCCCGAGGGCAAGCTGAGGTGGTCGGTGTTCACCGCCGTCCCCTTCCTCGACCCCGAGTCTCAAGAGCCCGGCAGCGCGATCCTGGCTTTTGTGGATGTTACCCAGCGCAAGAAGAACGAAGAGGAGCGCCAGAAACTCGAAGAGGACCTGCGCGAAGCGAAAAGGCTCGAAGATGCCGGGACACTCTCGAGCGGGGCGGCCCACGATTTCAACCACTGGCTGGGGACGATCCAGAACTTCGCGCAGGTGGCTTATAAAAAACTCGACCACGGGCACCCGGCCCTCGAACCGTTGACGATGATTGACCGGGTCACGCACCAGGCCCAGCAGGTCACCGATTCCCTGTTAACCTTCGCGCGGCAGAAACGCACCGACAAGGCCCCGGTCAATCTGGTCGAACTGCTTACGGACACGATCCGGTTGATCCGCAAGCTGGTGCCGGCCTCGATCAAGGCGGTGCTGCACGTCGAGCATCAGGCCATCTGGATCATGGGCAACCGCGCAGAGCTTGAGCAGATGATCATCAACTTGGCGAACAACGCCCGCGACGCGATGCCTCTGGGGGGGGAGCTGACGATCAGTGTGGGCTTGGCACCGCCGGATCCGGATTTTCCGATGAAAGACCGAGCGGTCATGACCGTAATCGACACCGGCCAGGGGATCCCCAAGAAGATCCTCTCACGGATCTTCGAGCCGTTCTTTACCACCAAGCAGCGGCACAAGGGCACGGGCCTGGGGCTGGCTGTGGTCCACGGGGTCGTGACCGACCACCAAGGGCACATTGAGGCGGTCTCCCAGCCGGGCCGGGGGACCTGTTTTCTCATCCAGCTGCCGACCTGCCAGGCCCCCGTGGAGCTACCCGAACCGCTGCCCTCGGGCGCGTCGTCGGCCCAGCCGAGGTTGATCCTGCTCACCGAGGACCAGCAGTACGAGCTCGAGATCATGGCCAGCACACTCGAAGAGGCCGGGCACGAAGTCATCGCCACGACCGAACCGAGCGAGATGCTCGAGTACGCCCAGCGATACGAATCGAGGATCGGCCTGATCATCCTGGGGATCAATGACCCTGAGAAAGAAACCGCCGGCCCGGACACGCCGTTGCTTGAGCGGCTGGTGACGGGTTACCCCCGCACCCCGGTCTTGGTGACCAACGGGGCTGCCCTGTCACCCGGCGCGGGCTCAAACGGGACGATCCATACCCTGGCCAAGCCGTTTCAGATGTCTCGGTTCCAAGAAACCGTGGAGTATTGCATACGCTCACAATGATCCGGGGCGTAACTAAGGAGACCTGCCCATGACCACCCCGATCTCAATCCTTCTCGTGGACGACCACGCGCTGTTCCTAGAGTCGTTCGGCCAGCGCCTCGAAGCCGAGCCTGAGTTTAAGGTTGTCGGCTCGGCGCAGAACGCCCAGGAGGCGGTGGATATGATCGGTCGCTGCCCCGCCGATATCGTCTTGATGGATATCAGCATGCCGGGGCTGATCTGCTTCAACGCGGCTAAGCGGATCATGAAAAAGTGCCGATCGGCACGGATTATTTTTCTCAGCGGGTATTTTAACGACCACTACATCGAGCAAGCGATCAAGGTCAAGGCCCGTGGGTATCTCACCAAATCTGAGCCCCCGCAGCGCGTGGTGGCGGCGATCAAGCAGGTCGCCGGGGGCCGGGTGTGTTTTTCTCCGCAGGTCAGGGATCGGATCGTCGCCGGGGGGCCTTCTGGTCCGCAGCTGGATCGACCCGAGAAAACGCGCGTCTCGACCCTGACCGAGCGTGAACTAGAGGTTTTGCGGTACATCACCCGCGGGTTATCTAAAAAAGAGATGTCCGAGACGATGCACCTGAGTATCAAGACGATCGAAGGCCACACCGATCGGCTGATGAACAAGCTCGATATCCACGACAGAGTGGAGCTGGCGCGGTTTGCGATCCGCGAGGGGTTGGCCGAAGCGTGATTCATGACGGCCGCCCCCACGTGCCGGTCGGGGAACGCGAGCATGAATCGGTTGAGTCGCGTTAATGATAGATGATGGACCCACGGACACGCGTCGGACACACGTCGCGTACCCAAGCACCGCGTCGGTGAGGCTTCGAGCCCCAAAAATTTTCTTGCGGAGTACACGATTCACGCGGTCATTTCCTTTGGGCTGTCTATTTTATTTTATTATTTTCGATCGAGGCTCGATGAGGTCTGATTTTTTATGTTTGCGCCCACCCAACCGGTGTGTCGGATTGGCCGATAAAAGAAGATATTTCTTCTGTCTATGGCCTCTGACGGCGATCCGACCATGTCGATCCAAATCAGCGAGTTACGCCCGGAAGACTACGAGCAGGTGGCTGAATTATGCCAAGAAGCCGGGTCGGGTTCGCTTTCTCAAGATGACATGATGGCGCTGACATGTGGTCAAAGCCCTTTCCATTCAGTGCTTAGCGTTGTTGCCCGTGAGAACGGGCAGATGGTCGCGGCGGTGTTGTGTCGTTTCGATCCTCAAGAAGGATTTTTGCACCATATGGCTATCCTCGAGCCGTACCGTAAGCAAGAGATCATCAAAACGCTTGTCGACAAAGCCCTTGCGAAGCTAAACGCCCTGGGGGTCCATAAGTGCCGCATCCAGGTTGATCCAGCGTATCAACCCCAGCCGTTCTGGGAGACCGTCGGGTGGTCGGAGGATCCTCAAGCCCAAATGGACACCCAACCTCAGCTTCAACAGGAGTCGGCTCCGACCTAGTAACATTATTTTATAGAAATTTTTGTGTGGTTAGGGTACAATCAAAAGAGAGGTCATCTCATAGAGTAAAGATCAAGAGGGTGGCTCGTTTTTGAAACCCTCCGCTGCGGGTAGCCCGCCAGCCTCGAGATCGCCCTCGGAAACAACCGATCTTTACCTATGCAGGACGATCCAAAAAGAGATCCACCCCGGAAGAAAGTGGCAACGCGAATCTGGGACGTGGCACGACGAATCCCGGGGTCAACAGGATCACCGACGCGGAGCTCGGGTACGCGATGCGTACCGCATGTCTTCCAACCGGTAGGCAGGTCTCGGAAAATGGGGGAGAGACAGGGTTTATTGATTGATTAGGTCAAGCTTGGATATGCCGGGTCTTCTCGATACCGGGCACGCCGATCAAGCGAGGGCCGAGTAAGCAGCTGGGCATGTAGAGGTTGTTGTGCAAGATCCGATTCCATCCCATATCTTTGAGCCAGACCACGGTGCCAAAACGCAGGACGCGGCTTCCTCGCAACTGATCCATGAGCTGGCCAACCTGCTCGACGGGTGCTTGCGCAACATCAGCCTGGTCATGGCCGACCTCAAGCAAGCTACGCAGGCCCCGTCCGGTCGCAGCCTTGATGAACAGAGCATGCTCCCGAGGCTACAGACCGCCCAGCAGGCGATGAACCAGATGATCTCGCTCGTCGAGCGGTCGCGGGATCAACCCCAACTCAACCCCAGCCAGCTGCACGACCAGCCCCGCACCCTGGGCCAGGTCATCGAGCTGGCGAGCCAGTTGCTGACCCCCAGCGCTGCCGCTGCGGGCATCGAAATGACTCTTGATATCTCTGACGCATTAAGGCGTCTGCCCGCCGGCCCGGTCTACCCCGTTATCGCCAATGCGTTGCTTAATAGCGTCGAAGCCATCAACGCCCGACCGGCAGATCACGCATGGCCCGGTCCGTCTTCGAGCCCGCGCGGGGTGGTCCGCATCGAAGGCGCCGTCGCGGATCACCAGGTCCAGATCAGCATCCGCGATACCGGCCCGGGCCTGGCCCCATCGGTCACGGACGAAGCGGGCCGGTTCATCTTCGGTCGGTCCACCAAGCCGACCGGGCAAGGGGTCGGCCTGGTCTTATGCCGCGACATCGCCCGCAGCCTCGGCGGTTCGTTAGAACTGGCGAACCTTCCCACCGGTGGGGCGGGCCTGACGCTGCAGTACCCCGTCGATCATGCCAACAATGCACAAGGTTAGTGCTCCGTCCGGCCTGAATCTTCAGGTTGCCCTTTCAGCGAGCCGCGACCATCAAGCAGCGGGTTTCGAGGTCAGACCGTTCAAGGGGCTGTAGAAGGATTAAAATTCGGGTGAAATCAACACAAAAAATAAGAATTGACGAGCGGATTTGCTTTTAAAATCTTCTTTTCAATGAATGATTCAACAGTCCCTCCAAACCTGTTCCTCTCTTGGACGCGGTTCGTATGAGGTCGGTGTGGTTGCCAGGACAACGCCTAACACCCTGGTCAGATCGTGCTTTCGGTAACGCGTAACACTTCTTCGACGGTCGTGAGACCGGTTTGGACCTTCCGGAAACCGTCTTCGCGTAGGGTCACCATGCCGCGCTCGATGCACATGCGGCGGAACTCAGTCACGGCGGGGTTCCCGGCTGTTTTGTCGCGGAGGAAATCGTCGAGGATCAGGATCTCGTACAGGCCCACGCGGCCAGAATACCCGGTGTTGCGGCACTTATCGCAGCCCTGACCGACCCAGATATCGTCCATGGCGATGCCGTGCAGGGCCAGGTGCTCGGCGACGTGTTCTTCCGGAGGGGTTTGGTGCTTGCACTCTTTGCAGATCCGGCGTACCAGCCGCTGGGCCAGGACCGCGTTGACCGCGGCCCCGATCAGGAACGGCTCGACCCCGATGTTGATCAGCCGGGTAATCGAACTCGGGGCGTCGTTGGTGTGGAGGGTCGAGAGCACCAAGTGGCCGGTCAGGGATGCCTGGATCGCGATCAGCGCGGTCTCGGCGTCGCGGATCTCGCCGACCATCACGACGTCGGGGTCCTGTCGTAGCAAGGCACGCAGAGCCGCCGAAAAGGTCATCCCGATCTTCTCATGGGTCTGGCACTGGGTGATCCCGCCCAGGTGGTATTCGACCGGGTCTTCGACCGTGGAGATGTTAAGCTTCTCGCGGTCCATCTGGCCCAGAGACGAATACAAGGTCGTGGTCTTACCACTGCCGGTGGGGCCGGTGACGAGGATGATCCCGTGGGGCTGGGCGATCTGGTGTTTCCAGATCAGCAGGGCGTCCTCGCCCATGCCCAGGTCGTCGAGGGAGACGTTGATCGACCGGGTATCGAGGATACGCAACACGACCTTCTCCCCACCACCGGCGGGCAGGGTCGACATACGCAGGTCGAGCTTGCGGCCGTGGACCATGGCGCGGATCCGGCCGTCCTGGGGCAGGCGGCGTTCGGAGATGTCGAGGTTGGCCATGATCTTCAGACGCGAGATGATCGCCGCCTGCATCTGCACGGGCGGCTCCATCATCTTGAACAGGACGCCATCGATGCGGAACCGCACCTGGAGCTTCTTCTCCTGGGGCTCGATATGGATGTCACTGGCCCCTTCCTTGACCGCGGTGAAGATGATGTAGTTGACGTAGCGGATAACCGGGGATTCCCCGGCCATCGCCTCGAGATCGAGCTCTTCCTGCTTCGAGTCGACGACCTCGACGTCGTCCTCTTCGATGTCGCCGATGATCTCGTCGACGTTGAATTCCGAGTCGGTCTGCGGCGAGTCTTCCTTGAGCGATTCGAGGATGCTGTTGATGTCGTCACGGCAGACGATCACCGGCTTGATCGATTTGCCCAGCTTGTGGCGGACCTCCTCGACGATGATCAGGTTGTCCGGGCGGACGATGCCGACGATCAGGCGATCGGATTCAAAGCGGATCGGAAGCACCCCGTTTTCGCTGCAGAAGTCGTGGCCCAGCTGGTTGAGGTACTTGAGCTCGAGGTTGTTGAGTTCGACCCGCTCGAAAAGCAGGCCGCTCATCAGCGCTACGGCGGACTGGATCGCCACCTCGGCCACGCCCATCTCATAGAAGATGTCCAGCAGGGACTTGCCCGGGGTCCTGGAAGCGATGGTCTTGGCGGTGGAGAGCTTGGCTTCATCGATCGCGCCGGATTCGAGCAGCATCTGCCCCAGGTCGGTGGGCTGGTGGGCCTGGGCGGTGTCTTCGGTGGGGGAATAAAGAAGGTCGCTTAGCGCGTCATCACTGCCCGAGGCCCCCGCCGTCGCGGACGGATCGAGGTTCACCGTCGATGATTCCTTGTCTCGGTCCATCGGTTGCCTCACGACGCCGTGACAGGCGGATCAACGCCAGCGGTTGGCGGGCGCGTGTCCGGGGGGTGTCTTACTCTTCCATCGCCAGGGTGTACGTCTTGTCGTGCGCCTGAAGCACGACCGAGAACCGGCTGATCGTTTTGACCTTAAAGCTGCCCACGACCTGCCCGGGCTGGACGAACTCACCGTTGATAATCGCCACGGGCCGGGCGCCCTGCATCACGCTCTGGAGGCTGAGTTTGTTGAACTCCAGGTCCAGCTGCTTGTAGACCTCGATCATCGGGTCGACCTCGGGCTGCCGGTTGACGGGTTCGGGATCGGGGTTCAAGGATTTGTAGGTCGGCAAGAGGAACGGGTTTTTCTTGACCAGTGTGATGGGGACCTGGTGATCGGTGACGTTGGAGTTAAATGTCTCGACGACCTCATCGACGTTGTTGAACAGCTTATTGAGGTTCTCGGTCTTGAGCGGGTCGCCGGGGTCCATCGTCTCTTTGTCCTTGATCCGGTCCAGGGCCTCGTTGATCCGTTTCTCGATTTCCTTGGTGTTGCCCGTCGAGGTCATGTCGTCCTGGCTGACGCGCATCGCGAAGATCACCCCCCCGGCGATGAGGAACGCGAGGAGGATCAGCAGCGTCCCCGGGCTGAGGAACTTGCTGCCGGGCTTCATCGAGTACAGCTCGAGGTCTTCGTCGCCCATCCCCTCGGCCTGGGCTACGCCGCCCATGAGTGATAGCGTCTTGTCGCTGTCGTCGGAGGGCGTCAAGCCGGGTTGGTTGACCGGTAGATTGTCATTGGGCATGGTCGCTACCCTTGATCCTTGCTTCGTCTTAGCTGCGGACGGACTGGCTTTGTGAATCGAAGAAGATGCTCAGGACCACGTCCGCTTGCATCTGTCCGTCATCATTTCTTACGCTTTTTTCGAGTATCATTTTCGGCATCCGGGTGATCCGCTGGAGTTTCTCGAGATCGAGCAGGAAGCTATAGAACCCGTCGAAATCGCCGATGATGGTCATCTGGATCGGCAGCTCGGCGTACTGAGCGGCGGCGACGGGCTTGTCGGTGCGGATCTTCTTGGGGATCAGGTTGTGCTGGGCGGCCAGCTCCCACACCTGCTTGAGGATCACCTCGACCTCGCGTTGGGCGGGCAGCTTCATCTCGAACATCTCGATGGCCTCGGTAAGCTTGTCGATCTCCTGGCCCAGGTCGTCGATGTCCTTGGTCACCAGCTCCAGCTGGCTGAGCTTGGCCTCCTTCTCCTGGATCTCCTTGAGCGCCTCGGCGATCTGCTTGTTGCGCGGCTCAAACACGAAGAAGTACGCCGCCACCGGCATGGCCAGCAGCACCAGGATGAAGATGAGTTCTCTTAAACCGAAACGCATGTCGAACGTCCTTTATCGTTGGCCTGTGGTTCAGTCGCAGTGGGGATCCCGCCGATCGCTCCGAGACGCCGGTTCGGGCGGGAGGATCAGCTTCCCGTCGGCATCGATATGGATCGTGTTGGCCATCGGGTTCTGCTTCAGCGCCCGTGGCACGAGGATCGGCTCCATATCGTGGACGTTGATCTCGCCATTGAGTTTCATCTCGATATTGAATTTACGCATCGCCCGGTCGTTGAGGGTCATCTCTTCGCTGTAGACGAGGTTGACGTCGGTGAACAGCTCGGCCTGGCCCAGCGCGGTCATGAACTGGGCGACCTGCACGTCGGTCGGGGCCACGCCGGTGAGCTCGATGTCGACCTGCGTGGCCTGGATCTGAGGAAGGTTCGGGGCGTCGGCCGCGGCGGTCTTGGCCCGGGCGCGGTCCATCGCGGTCGAGGCGTGTGAGCGGTTGTTCTTGAGCGCCCTGGTCTCCAGCTCCATCTCGGTGAGGCTGAGCGTCGTGGGCATGTTGTTGATCAACTCAGCCAGCAGCAGGCTGCGGGGCACCCGCTCGAGCAGGACCGCGGTGACCTTGGCCTTGCGCATCATCTGCTTCTTGCGCTCCTGGAGCTCGTCGAGCTGCTCGAGCCGCTTGGCCGCTTCAGCGAAGTCGGCGTCGATTTGTAGCTTCTGGGCGCGGACCTCGATCCGCTGCTTATCGGTCACCAGGAACGCCCCGATCACCCCTGACATGACCACCACGAACAGCGACAAGGTGAAAATGTTGGTGCGGCGTTGATTCCTCCTTTCGAGGTAATCTTCGGGAAGGAAGCTCATGTCAGCCATGTCGGGCTCCGAATCTCAGTAGGTCGTGGGGCTGGTGCGGTGATCTCGCGGCCCACGGTCTGTCAGCGGCTTCGTTGATCCAGTCCTCAGCTCCAGCAACCCTTCGCCTGCGGGGCCCTCGCCCCGTGGTTAAAGGTTGGCTTCACACAAACACAGCCCCAGAGGCACCGCCCAGCCCGGCTGGGGCTGGCCCAGGTCCACGCCGTTGCTGGGATCGGCCTGGGTGATCTTGACCAGCCTCGCCAGCGGGTCGCCCAGCTGCGCGGCGATCCGTAACGACTTGGCGATCGCCTGGCAGGTGGCGATATTCCGCGATTCACCTCCGAGGAACACGAGTTTTTCGATCTTCTGCTCGGGGAAGGTGCTGCGGAAGTATCGCATGCACAGCTTCAGCTCATCGATCAGGCAGTCCAAGGCCGCCGGCGCCGGGCTGGTGTGATCCTCCTTGTGAGCGAAAGATCCGTCTTCGGTCGCGACGGCCGGGATCTGGTCCTGAGGGCTTGTCCCCGGCTCGCTGGCGGCGTCCGGCTGCGCCGGCCCCTGGGTCTGGGGCGGGGGGCCCTGCTGGGAAGCGGTGGCGACGTGGCCGGTGGCGACCGGCTCGGGCGGATCGGGGGCCCCCTGACGAGTCGATCGTTTGATCCTCGCGTCTCGGGCGGCGTCGAAACTGATTTGCTGCTGCTGAGCCAACTGGCGTGTGAAGTGGTTGCCGGCCGCGTGGATCGTCTTGCAGAAGAACATCTGCCCCCCGTGGACGACCATCACCTTTGTCGTCGCGGCCCCGATATCGATAAAGCACACCGTCCGTTGCAGGTCATCGGCCTGACGGAACAGGTGGTCGAACGCCTTGAGGATCGCGATCGGTTCGCAGTGCATCCCCACGACGTCGAGCTTGGCTCGGTGGGCGATCTCGATGTGTCTTAGCGCCGCGTCGCGGCTGACCGCCATGCAGATAACCTCATGTTTAACGGCCCCGTCCCGGGCGACCTCGCCGACCTTAAAGTTGCGGATTACCATGCGTGACGGGTTGACGTTGAGCCGCTCACGGAGGTTGACCTCGACCTGGGAATTGAAATCCTCGCCCTCGACCCGCGCGATCTGGAGGTGCTGGACGAGGGTTTGGTACGCGGGGATGGAGCAGATCGCTCGCTTGCCTTTGAACGGCTGCGTACCCAATAGTTGTTTGAGGTTCGCCGAGAAAAAAGCCCGCCTCGCCGCCGGGTCGTTGCGGGTTTCTTCCGGCAGATCGGTGGCCGCGGCCGCGATCAATTGAGGCGGGTCGCTGGCGATCACCTGCATCAGCTTCAAGCTGTCGGCACCAAAATCGATACCGATGGGTGAGTAGCGTATCTTCGACCATCCGATTGCCATGCTGCTTTCACCGCCTCCTTTTCGATCAAACTTGATCAACGCCGTCACCGTGGCGCCGGTGTTGCCAAGCCTATCCACGGATTGAACTTGTTCCCACAGGAACATCGACGCAATCCACGAATCGGTTTAGTCTCTGCCGCGTCTATAGGGGGTAGTTCATCCGCGGGGACGACGGTGGATCAGCTGACGGGAGCCGGATCATAAAATATTTTAGGTTATGTGGTTATATGAAAGAAAAGGGGGGGAGTAATAAGGAGGCGGATATCGAGAATAGAAATTCACCTGTCATTGACCTTAATATTCTAAAATACAGAACGATCTATTCCGCTGGGAAGGCTCTGCGGCTTCGACACGCCCCTACGGCGGTTGCGCCGCTCATGGGCTCGTCCAGCAGGGATATGATGATGTAGATGTATACGCTTCGCGTATCAAGGCCCCCGTCGGATAAGCGGTGGACAGTGAGGATTTCATAGCCGCGTTCACCACCGGCCCCGCCCATGCATCCGAGAAGGTCTACGCACCCGGCAGCTGTTGCGATGATCGTCGGGATAAATCATTGGCGACATAACCCCTGCCAGTTGCGGGCACAAATGACGTTTCAAGGGTGAAGATCGCACATGGACAACCCTCCGACCACCCGACCCAGCCTGCTGTTGCGGATCCGTGACCCGCAGCAGACCGAAGCCTGGGCCCAATTCGTCGAGATCTACACCCCTCTGATTTATCGGTACGCGGTCCGACGAGGGCTCCAAGATGCCGACGCGGCCGACGTGGCCCAAGAGGTCTTCAAGGCCGTCGCGTCTTACGTCTCCAACTTCGAATACAACCGCCAACGAGGCACGTTCCGTGGCTATTTGTACACCGTGGCCCGCAACAAGCTCAATGATCACCTGGCCCGTGGCCACAAGCAAGAAAAGGGCAGTGGCGAGACACGCATCCACCAGATGCTCGATAACCGTCCCGGTTCCGACACCAATGACGAAACCCAATGGAACCTCGACTATCAGCGGCAGATGTTCGACTGGGCGGTGCGCCAAGTCCAGCGGGATTTTCAAGAAACCACGTGGCACGCGTTCTGGCAGACCGCCGTGGAGTTGCACCCGGCCAAGCAGGTCGCCGAGTCGCTAGGGATCTCTGTCGGGGCGGTCTATATCGCCAAGAGCAGGGTCTTGACTAAGATTAAGAAGCGGATACAAGAGATTCTCGGCGATGAAAGCATCGACCACGACAGTCTTTGACCCGGCTAAAATATAGGTGGGATCGCGACACCCGACGTCCCGGGGCAAAAGATTCATTGCCTGCTGCTTGGCCATAGCCTCGCTCTTTAACCCCACCCCGACCCGCATGGATAACCCGGGAAACACCTCATGCCGCGTGACTGCCCCGACATCCACCGTCTTCAAGGCTTATTGGAGGACGATGTCTCCGATGCCGAGGCCCAGTCGCTTACGGACCACCTTGACGGGTGTATCCGCTGTCAGCAACGGTTAGAATCGCTAGCCGGTGCTTCGCACCTCATCCCAGATCGTCAGAATCAATCGCTGGAGACGGCTGCAAGTCTCGAGCGGGTCATGACGGGTCTTAAGACCGCCTCCGATTCGACAGACGCAGGAACCAATGCCTCGGGCCCGCAGGATCGACAGCGACCTAGCTTTCTGGGGGTGTCAGATAAGCCCGGTTATCTGGGGCGATTCGGCCCGTTCGAGGTGATTTCGGTCCTGGGTCGTGGGGGGATGGGGATCGTCTTGAAAGCGTACGATTCCACCCTCAACCGGGTGGTGGCGGTGAAGGTGCTGTACCCGCAACTGGCCACCCTGGACGAGGCACGCAAACGGTTCCTTCGCGAAGCCCGGTCAGCCGCGACGGTCGTCCACGACCATATCGTCACGATCCACAGCGTATCCGAAGCTAACGGGTTGCCGTACCTGGTCATGCCCTTGATCAGCGGCGGGTCGCTACAGGACCGGCTGGATCGTCACGGCGCCCTAGCGACGCACGAGGTGGTGCGTTGGGGCCGGCAGATCGCTTCGGGCCTCGCCGCCGCCCATGCCCGGGGGTTGGTCCACCGTGATATTAAACCCACCAACATCTTGCTTGAAGAGACGAATCGCAAAGCCCTGATCGCGGACTTCGGCCTGGCCCGGTGCGGCGACGATGGGCCGATCACCCGCCCGGGGTTCCTCGCCGGGACCCCGCAGTACATGGCCCCGGAGCAGGCCATGGGCCAACACGTCGACCATCGGGCGGATCTTTTTAGCTTCGGGGTGGTCCTGTACGCGATGTGCACCGGCCGATCCGCGTTCGCGGGGCCCACGGCGATCGCCACGATCCGCAGCGTTTGTGACGATACGCCCCCATCGATCGAGTCGGTCAACCCACGGATCCCGTCGGGGCTGGCCCAAACGATTGAACGGCTC
Source organism: Phycisphaeraceae bacterium (assembly GCA_965224205.1). Taxonomy (GTDB): domain Bacteria; phylum Planctomycetota; class Phycisphaerae; order Phycisphaerales; family Phycisphaeraceae; genus CBDCYN01. The sequence continues at coordinate 286,741 of CBDCYN010000023.1, read as the reverse complement.
ATGGCCAAGGACCCGGATCGGCGGGTCCAGTCCGCGGTCGAGCTGACCGAATTGTTGGAGCACAACGGGGGGGAAACCACCGCACCCTCACCGTCCCCACCTGGGATGTCAGCCACGAAGCCGGGTCGCGGGATCCCCTCTGCCGCCCAGCGATGGGCCGTTTTGACCGTGGTGGTAGCCGGTCTGGCGACGGTCGTCGTGGGGCTTTTATTTGTAGGGCGACCCTTCCTCGAAGGGGTGGGTGACGACGGACCGCTGCTGCCGCGTCGACGGTCGACAACCCAGGCTCGTGTTCCGGCTGGGGCACCGAACGGGAACAGTGCTTTACCCTCGATGACAGGGGCTTCGCCACCCTCGTCGGTTTCGCTCAACCAGGCGTTTTCCCCGCTTGATCGGACCCCGTCTCAACCCCCGGTGTTTGTTCTCGTGTCCGATCCGCGTGCGCCGGGGCGTTCGTTCAACGCGTTAACCGAGGCTATCACGACCGCTCAAGACGGCGACACGATCGAGATCCACGGCAGCGGCACGATCCAAACACCGTCGATCCGTCTGCTCGGCAAACGGCTGATCCTTCGGGCAGCGGCAGGCTCCCAGCCGGTGTTCGAGGTGGCGCCGCATGCTAGCACCCCACTGATCACGACCGATGCGGCCCTGGTCCTCGAGGGCCTGACGATCCGGGACCTCACGGCCCACCAGAGCCCGGAGGGTTTTGCACCGCCGGTACATGTTGACGAAACCGTTCAACGCAAGGACACGACCAACCCTCCCGGTGAAGTCATGTCGCCGCCGCTGATCCGCGCCACGGGGCCGTTGCTGGCGACCAACTGCCGTTTCGTGATCAGCTCCACGAATAGGGTGACCACCGCGTGCATCGATCGAGAGGGCGTGGGACCGGTGCACCTCAACAACTGCGAGCTGTACTTGAAATTCGGGGCCGCGGTATGGGACCGCGGCTCGACCGGCCCTGACGCGGCGGGGTTGCAGGAAGACGGTTCGCCGTGGCTGGTGATGCACAACTGCGTCCAGACCGGTTTCGCGGCGGTCGCGGTGGATCGGTCGGGGTCGGGAACCCTGCAGCTGTCGCGCAATACCGTGGCCGGCGGTTGCCTGATCATGTTCCGGCCAGCCGGCAGCAACGACCCGGGACGGTCCAACCCCGCGGGGCCAGTCGGGGCGTTTCGGGTCCTGGGCCAACACAACATCTTCGACGTGCGGTGCCTGATGATCGACCCCCAGCAAGACCCCAACGCGCTGTCGACCCAACACGTCGCTTGGGAGGTGCAGCAGAACGTTTTCGCTTCCGTGCCGGTCGTCGGCGTCAAGGTGCCTCGTCGGAAGCTGCGCAGCTTGAGCGCCGCGATGATGCACGATTGGCGTGGATTCTTGGGGATGGCCGGCAAGGGGTCGATCTACGCGGCGTTTCATTATGCCAGCGGCTATCACCCGCGTGACCTGGTACGGTCCGACCGGTTACAGGAGCTAGCCCCCTCGTCTTTCCGGCTGTCGAGGGCTGACGGGAAGCGGGGTCGCACATACACCGGGGGGGTTTTAACCCTGGTCGGCGCCGCGATCGACACGGTCGGGCCCGGCCTAGCGTACCAACGGTTCCGACTCTCCGATGACTACGCGGCCTGGACCGACGCGGCTCAGCGCGCGATCCATGGTCCCGCCGACGCCGTCCAATCCTCGATGCGGTGAAGCCGACGCCCCGAACCTGCCGATGAGTCTCACGGGCATCGCCAACCTGTCCGATGTAACCGGTGCGCGTGGTATCGCCGCTTGATTTGTCCATCATGGAAGCAGGGCCCGATCGTATACAATAAACAATGATCGTCTTGGACCGGTAAATATGGATGGTTTCCGAAGCGGCTGCAGCTGCGGGCTCATAGTAGTAACCCACAGCTGAGGATCCCGACGGGGAGCAACCTTTTTCAAGGTTACCCCTACAGGACGACCAAGACAATGTGTAAAAACGGGATCCGCCCGCGGTAAGTCACGGATTCTCTAATAGGGTCCGAGTGTCATTCTTTAGATCCAAACAGAGATCCTCAAGACATGGCGGGGCAGAAGCGTAAGGAGTCAGCTATGCGAAAAATAGGGTTGCTAGGGTTATGCGGCCTGTGCCTGATGGCGGTCAGCTGCGGGGAATTGGTGGAGGTCCCCCCGGCGCATGTGGGGAAAGTGCTCACGAACGCCGGTTTCCAGAAAGGCCTCAAGACCCCGTCTCGGTTCCGCTTGCCGTACGACTTCTTCTACCCGCCCAAACTCATCCTCGCCGAGGCGTCCGACCATGGGATCAAAGAGCAGATGAAGGTCTTCATGCCCAAGGACAAGCTCAACCTATCGTTCGATGTCCGCGGGACCTTCGCGATCGCCGCCGACGATACCAAGATCGAAGCTATCTTCGACCGCCTCGTCCCCGCGCAGGGAGGGCCCCACGATACTGTGCGGCGGATCGGGTTCCAGCAGGTCTACGAGACCTACGCCCAGCAGGTCATCCGCAAGCGGTCGCGCGAGGTCGTCGCCGAGTACACGATCCAGCAGGTCCTCGAGAACCGTGAGACGATCTCCAGCAAGCTGCTTGCATCCGTGCGCGAGGACCTCAAGAATACTCCCATCACTGTGACCGTCTTCGGACTCGCTGAGGTCCAGCCCCCTATGGTCATCATCAACGCCCAGGAAGCCGCCAAGAAACGAGAGATCGAGATCCAGCAGGCCGAGGCTGATAAGCTCGTGAAACTCACCGAGGCCGAGGCTGCCCTCGAGGTCGCCAAGAAGCAGCAGCAGGTCGACCTGACCGAAGCCGAGACCCAGGTCCTGGTCAACAAGAAGCTCGCCGAGGGCGTCACCCAGGCGTTCATCACCCAGCGGGCCCTGCGCGTCCTCGAGGCGATGGCCAACAGCAATAACAAGGTCTTCCTGCTGCCCAGCGAAGCCATGACCAACCCCGCCCTGTTGATGGGCATTACCAACCAGGCCCTGCTCGACAGCGGGGCGAAACCCACGGGTCAAGGGGATCGCCAGCCATGACCCGATCACGGCTTGGTCTGCTTGGTCCCGCGTCAGGGGCGCGGGGCTAAAATCGTGCGGAAGACCCATCCGTGATGCGTCACCCATCCCGGGTGAAATCGCGGTGTGGACCATGTATGCAACACGACCGCGATCGGGGGCAGACGAGTCGACGAGGCGGCACTTTGATACGCGATGCGTAGATCCATGTTGGAACCATCCATGACGCCACAGACCGTGAGGGGGCCCGCCTATGTTCGATGATCCAAGCGTTCGACAGCTGCTGTTCCACGCCGGGACTAAACTCGCCGTCCTCGTGGGGCTGATCTTCGTCTGGTATGTGTGGGTCACGAAAGGCCTGGTCCCGTACCTGCGATCGCTGGCCCGCAGGCCGAAAACCAGCGATGGCCCACCGGCCCCCGATCCCCCGCAACCCCCTGCCCCGGCCAGATCGTTCCCGTTCGCGTCGTTCATCGCCTGCTCGGTCCTGACGATCGTGTTCATCTATTACGCCACGTTTGAGGTCGGCTTGCGATCGGTCCAGAAGATCGACAACCCACTGGTCGAGCGTCGCAACCAAGACCTAGTTGAACATGACGCCCACGCCCAACAGGCCGTGGTGCCCCCTGATGGCCAGGAATCGCTGCGGGACAAAACACAACGCCGGCTCGACCAAGCCGACCAAGACAACGACACCGGCTTAGAACAATTTGAAGCGTTAGAGCCCGTAGACCGGTAGCCGATGCCCGGCCTATCTCGATCGATCCGCCTGCACCGCTTACTTTCAATCAATCTGCCGGGCGATTATGTCGAATAATGAGGGGCCGGGCGGCAGGTGCCCACGCCGTTCGCTCGGCCGCGTGATTGATCGGAACACGGACGGAATGAACCCCATGGCCGCGGCGAAGACCCACGTCAGCCAGCAAGAGATTGACGACCTGCTACGCATCAGCGATCTGATCGCTGAACAAGACGGCGACAAGCTCGCTGACGAGATCCGCAACGCCATCCTTGATTCGGGCAAGCTTTCCCTCGATGAGTGGGTGAGCCTGCGTCAGCGTCTGCAAGAGATCGAGCAGCTGATCCCGCATATCGATTTCATCATCAAACTCAAGAACGATCAACAGCAAAAAATGAAATTGAGCAAATCCTAATGGCGTGATTGGAAACCCGTCTGACGAGCCGCGCTTATAAGATAGGGGGTAGCCCGTGCCAGGTAAGGGCAGATTGTTTCCCAAGAGGCTCTAGCTGCGGGCTGCCAGCACACAGCTGAGGATATCAAGGAGGAGATACTCTTCTCATCTTTTCCTCTGCAGGACGACCTCATCATCGTTACCCCTACAGCACAACGCCGATATTTTTTTGTCTTGTCAGCCAGCATTTACCGCACTACACTTCTGGATAGTAGACAAGAGGCGTGACCGTCGTTGAACAAGGGTCCATTTTGAACACTTCGTGAGAAATGGCTCTGGCGGCCTTAAATTTGTACTCCATAGATCTTGGGCGGGTTGTGGGAGTGGCGGATCGCCATGAATAACCCGTGCTGGGTCTCCATTGGGGCACAAAGGCGAAGGGCAGCCCTCATGTGGACTAAGGGAAAGATAGCCATCGGACATTAAGAAGCTGTTTCAAAAACCATGGACGGGTGCCACTGGCTGCTTGTCAGCCCGTGCGGAAACCAACGGGACACAGATTTTGAAACAGCTTGTAAGACGTGGGGGGTGTCTGTTGGCAGCCACCGCTTGCCGCTGGAGAACAGCGCCTCATTCACCGACCGGGGATCGATCGGTGCTTGGTGTATGAATCTAGATCATCAATCTGTACTTGAGAAACCGGTCATCTTGATCGGTTCGCCGCGGTCAGGGACGAGTTTTCTTAGCCAGTTACTCAAACGCCACCGCACCGTGGCTTATATCGGCGAGCCGCGGCTGACCTGGCGGTACGGCAACGATCATCGATCGGATATGCTCCGCGCCCGCGATGCGCGCGATGAGGTCGTGACCCACATCCGCTCGGCGTTTTCCAAGCAGGTCCTCGCCGAGGGCAAACAACGCTTGGTCGAGAAAACCCCCAGCAACGCGTTGCGCCTGGATTTCGTCGATCGGGTGTTCCCCGATGCCAAGTTCGTGCACATCATGCGCCACGGGATGGACTCGGCGCTATCGATCCAGGAACACTGGCGGGGCTTCTCCAAGGGCGTCCGCCCACGGGGACAGATGAAGAAGGGAACGATCCGCCAACGTCTGCGGGAGATCCGCTGGAGACAGGCTCCATATTATGTGAAAGAGATCATCCGTCGCGTTTCCCCCAAGCTGTTGTCAGGGGTCACCGGGCCGGCGGTCTGGGGACCGAGGATCCCAGGGCTCGACGGCCTGGTCCGTGACCTAGATTTGCTCGAGGCCTGCTGCCTGCAGTGGCGGATGTGCGTTGAATCGGCTTGTCATTGGGGGCGTCAGCTGCCCGAGGATCGCTACTTCGAGTGCCGGCTCGAAGACATGTCCCCGGGTTTAGTCAAGTCGATCCTCGGTTTCTGTGAACTCGACGAAGACCCAGACGTGATGACCTATTTTTACAAAAAATACGATCCCCAGAAAGCCAGCGCGCGGACGCAGAGGTGTACCGCCGACGAACGGCAAACCGTCTTGCGGTGGATCGAGCCGACCCTGCGGTGGCTCGGTTATGATGAAGACGAAACAAAAGATCAGACGGACCCGAGCGATCCGTCGCGTCTCGAGCGGTTGCAGCATTTATCTTAGAAGCTGTTTCAAAAACCATGGACGGCTGCCACTGGCTGCTTGTCAGCCAGTGCGGAAACCAACGGGATATAGATTTTGAAACAGCTTGTCAGGGATGTGTTGCCTCAGGGCTGTATTGCTGCACAACGTTGCCTTGCCCTCTTCGCGGGCCGCGACCTGCTGATCGAACTGGGCGTCGAGACCTCCGATACCCTAAGCCGTGGTGATCGAAGCCCCAAACCACGGACCCAAGAACGGCGACGCGCCGGACCCTACGGCTGATCCATTGACCTGCTGAGCATGACCCTTGACGCGAACCTTTTATCATCGCCAAGCCCAGCCCCCTATGGATCAACCACCGCTGCGCGTGCTTCACGTGATTTCCGGTCTCGACCCACGTCTCGGCGGGCCGGCGATCGCGTTTGTCGGCTTGGTTGAAGCCCTCGCCGCGGTGGAGGGGGTCGACGTCTCGGTCGCCGCGATGTGGGCCAGGGGTGACGATCTTCGCCTCGTGGACCGGCTGCGCGCCCGTGGGATCGACGTGAGATTGATCGGTCCGCATTGGGGGCCGCTGGCCTGGCACCCGAGGGTCGGCCCCGAGATCGCGTCCCTGCTAGCCGCGACAGACATCGTCCATATCCACGCGCTTTGGGAAGAGATCCAGCACCAAGCCGCGCGGCTGGCGTGGCAACGGAACACCCCTTATATCGTCCGCCCATGCGGGATGCTCGACGCCTGGAGCATGAAACACAGGCGGTTCAAGAAGAAGTTGTACCTGACCTGGCGGCTGCGTCGTACACTCGAACGAGCCGCGGCGTTTCACTTCGTTTCGACCATGGAGCGTGACCGAGCAGCTTCACAGGCTGGCCAGGGCTGCGCCATTATCGAGCCCAACGGTATCGATCTATCTCGGTACACCCCGTTGCCACCCCAGGGACAATTCCGCCAAAAATGGCCCCGGATCGGCGACCGGCCACTGGTTAGTTTTGTCGGTCGGGTCCACCCCGGTAAAGGCCTTGAACACCTAATCCCCGCTATGGCCCTGGACCCGCAAGCCGATTGGGTGTTAGCGGTGATCGGCCCCGATAGCGGCGGCTACCGCCAACAATTGGAGAGGATGGTGGCACGTGATGGCCTTGGCGACCGGGTACAGTTCACGGGGATCCTCCATGACAAAGACCTGACCGCTGCTCTTGTCGATTCGGACCTGTTCTGCCTGCCCAGCGATCATGAGAATTTCGGCGTCGCCGTGATCGAGGCGCTAGCGACCGGCACGCCGGTCGTGGTCTCAGACCGTGTGGGCATCCATGACCAGATCGCGTCGGCGGGTGTTGGGCTGGTCACCACCACCGACGCGCGATCGCTTCATGAGGCGTTAACCCATTGGCTGTCCGATCACGACGCCCGCTTGGCCGCCGCCGCTAAGGCCAAGGCGTTCGTCCGCGAACGATTCGATTGGTCTGTGATCGCTTCGAACTGGAAAACCCGCTACCTCAACCTCATTGAGGGCGTGGATACGATCATGGCTGACACAGTCGAGCCGGGGGTTGTCCTATAGATAGAGGGATATGAGGTAACGAGGACGAGGTATCTCGTCTTCGTTACCCCCCCCGTTGCTGGCGGGCTGCCCCCAGCCAGATCGATCACCTTCGAGAGCCATTGGCCCTGCCTGTGCAGGTCAACCGAGCCGGGAAATACGGTTAAAGATACGGGGATGCGGTGGGTGGAGTGGCGGCGATTCAGTCAACGCATGATCCAGCGTCGGCCTGTCTCCTCAATAGTCGGATCCTGAGGCGAAACAGCGGTGCCCGGTGTCGAGTAGTCGATCATCAGCGTCTTACGCAGTAAGACCGGCTCACCAGTGACGGGGTGCTGGATCTTCTGGGTCTCCCCACTGAGTCCAGAGATGATCACCGAAAAGGAATCGACGTCTTCATCCGGGACCGCCCAGATGGCCACGCCGTCTTTGGCGTGGTCAGGGCCCTGGAGGATCTTCCCGATCACCTCCGACGACCGTACCAACAGCGGATTGCGAAGCCGCTGGCGGACCTCCTCGAAAACCTTCGACGGCACGCCCACGTCCGTGACGATGATCTGCCCTTGATCGGTGATCACCGTAACCTCGGGGATGAACAACTGGTCGTCTCCGGAGTTATTCTCCGCCTGGTAGGCCAGATACCAGTACCACCGGGTGGTGCCTTCGTCGGTGCGGACCGCGATGGCCCGAGGCACGCGGCACTCAAAATCGAGCTGCCAAGATTCGGGGACCAGCGAGGGTTGGGGGTACGCCCCGACGCTCGCGGTCGAGCCGATGACGATCGCCACCGCCAACCCCACCGCGACCCATCGGGCCCAGACACGGTCGATCATCGTCACGCCTGCGTGGAAGCCACTTTTCATCTTGGATAATGATTGTACGATCAAAGACGTTAGGGTCAATCTTCATACGGCGCGATAGCATGGCCAAACCCCATGACGTTCCGGATCAGCACCGCGGGCTGACGGACACGGTCTACACCTGTGTGGATCCCGATCGGCGAAACGAGGCGTTGTCTGTCTTGTTGACCGGGCGTGCCACCGAGCCAATCCCACCAATCGGAGCATTCCTGGAGACGGTCCAAGACCCCCAGCAGCTGTTACGGGACGGGTTGTGGGCCGCTTACCAGGATCAAGTCCCGGTCGCCGCGGTCATGGTCGTGCCCAACCCCGGGCGGACCGCGATGCTGTTCATCTGCCCCGTTCAAGACCGCGGCCGGGTCGTGACCACCGGCCGGCTGGTCCGGGTCGCGTGTGAGCAGCAAAATCCCAACGAGATCCGCCTGGTCCAGGCGCTCATGGAGGCCGGCCAGAAACTGGAGATCGACGCCCTCGTACGCGGCGGATTCACCGAGCTGGCCCATCTGCTGTACATGAGCCGCGGCCTCGATCGCGCCGGCCTGTCGCCGTTTTCGCTCGACGCGTCGTTGCACCCGCTGAGGTTCATCACCTGGCAGCCTGCCTACCGCGAGTTGTTCGCCGGCGCGATCTTGTCTAGTTACGAGAACACCCTCGACTGCCCCCGGCTCGTGGGCAAGCGGGACATCGACGACATCATCGCCGGCCACATGGCCACCGGGCGGTTCCTGCCCCAGCTGTGGAGGGCCCTGCTCGACGAAGGCGACCGACCGGTGGCGGTGATGCTGCTCAACCGCGTGCCTCACACCAGGGCCGTGGAGCTGGTATACCTCGGGATCGCGCCCCCGTGGCGCGGCAAGGGATTGGGCAGGCGGTTGCTGGCCCATGGCTTACAGGCCTCGATCGAACACGGAGTGGACGAAATCCTTTTAGCCGTCGATGAAGCCAACACGCCCGCTGTCCGCTTATACCGGTCGATGTGGTTCAAACCCAAAGCGCGTAAGCTGGCTCTCATGTTTGAATTGCCGGTGGCGACCCAAGCCTAGTCGCCAGGTTTTCCACTTTTTCTGCCGGCGGTTTCCTGGCGTGATCCCCGCGGCGGGAAAATTTTTTTGGGCCCTCAACTGCTTGAAGATACTCATACTGAGCTAACCGTTCGTCACACTCACCTTTTCACCCTATTGATCAACGTCCGGGAATGAGTATCTTTGGAACCGTGGCAAGGGACTGCCACCTCGATCAACCCCGGACGACCATGGCCCAGGAGGTGGATCGACCTTTCTGAATGTCGTGGGCTGATCGACCTCGCCGGACGGATCCTTGATGATCGCAAGTGTATGAACGGCCGCCCTGGTGCAGTCTTTTCCGGGGTCTCGTTGGCCGCTGTTTCTCGGGTTTTTAGGTTAAGACAAAGGAGTGACCGTTGACGACGGCTACCGCCGAGAACAATGTCTGTGCGCGCATCGCGCAGAGGCTGGCTTCCGTGGTGGGGACTCAACGCTACCGGATGTGGTTCGACCGGTCCGCGAAGCTCGAGTACCTCAACCAGCACCAGCGTCTAGACGTGACGGTCCCCAATCGATTCGTCGCCGACTGGATCAACCGGCACTTTATCGAGGACCTGCGCCGTGCGGCCCGTGACGAGCTGGGCGCCATGATCGGCCTCGAGCTTCGGATCCGCCCCGACCGTTTCGCCCCCGGCGTCGCCGCGGGCACCGGCGGCCCCCACACCACCGGCACGCCGCCCTGTCGGTCCGCGGGGCAGGCTCAGCCCCAAACCATCAGCCGCGGCCGTGCGGGCACGACCGATCCCCCGGCCTCGTCGCGGCACAACGCCCGGCCGGCGCCCCGTGAGCTGCTGCGTCACAGCCTCGATAGCTTCGTGGTCGGGCCCAGCAACGAGCTGGCCTATACCGCCGCGTCGCGCGTGATGGGCGACGACCACGCGTCCGTCAATCCCCTGTTCCTCCACGGCGGCTGCGGGGTTGGCAAGACCCACCTGCTACAGGGCATTTGTAGCAAGATGCTCCACACCCAGCCCAACGCCCGGGTGCTGTACATCACCGCCGAGCAGTTCACCAATGACTTCCTAACCGCGATGCGCTCCAACAAGCTCGATCCGTTCCGCAAGCGGATCCGCCGGTTGGACCTGCTGGCCATCGACGACGTGCACTTCTTGGCCAACAAGCAGGCCACTCAGCAGGAGTTCCTCCACAGCTTCGACGCGATCGAGCTGGGCGGCGCCCGCGTGGTCTTGGCCAGCGACAGCCACCCGAAGCTGATCAAGCAGTTCAGTGAATCCCTCATCAGCCGGTTCCTGCGCGGGATGGTGGTCCAGATGCAGCTACCCGACCTGCAAACACGGGCGAAGATCATCCGCGCCCTGGTCCAGAGACGGGGCATCTGCGTCTTGGACTCGGCGATCGAGGAGCTGGCCCGCCGTTGCGCCGGCTCGGTGCGAGAGATCGAAGGGGCGCTGACCAAGATCTATGCCCTCGCCCACCTGGTGGGCACGAGGCGGCCCATCCGCGTGGGCAGCGACCCCGCCGGCCCCGCGGCGCCCAGCGACGACCCGGACCCACCGGCCCCGATCGGCTGCGCCCTGGTCCATCGGCTGTTCGATGATGATGCCAAGACTCGCCCGCTTCGCAAAGCGGTATCCTTCGAGGAATTGTTGGGCACGGTCGTGACGCAGTTGGGGGTGAGCCGCGTTCAGATCCTCGGCCCCGGCCGGCATCGGCATGTGGTCTTGGCTCGTTCGCTGCTGATCTACCTTGCGCGGCAGTTAACCTCGATGAGTTACCCCGAGATCGCCTCGGCGATGGGGCGGCGTACCCATTCGACCATGGTCAACGCCACGCGCCGCGTCGAGCAGTGGTTGTCTGAGCAGGACCTCTGGACGCTGCCGGTCTCCGGAGAACGGGTCTCTCTCGCGGACCTGATCGCCCGGATCAAACACCACGTCATGCGGGCTTCGTGCTAAGCAGAGCCGGCTCTATCCGGAAAGCACCTCCAGCGCGCCGCCTTCGAGAAGCTGTTGGGTGACGCGGCGGACGAGCTTGTCCACGGAAGGCGCCGGCATCTGCTCATCGGCTTCGACGCACCGCTGACCGTCGACACTGAGCACCCGGGCGCGCAGCCGCACCTCGACCGCGGCGTGGTCTGCGGCCGGTTGGGCCAGCACCGCGATCGGGCTGTAGCAATCCCCGTTCATCGCGGCCACGACCCGCCGTTCGGCGTTGACCAAGGCTGCGGTCACGGGGTCATTGAGCGGCAGGCACCGTTTGAGGGTGACCGCGTCATCGGCGCGGCACTGGACCGCTAGCGCCCCCTGGCCAGCGGCGGGCAAGATCGAATCCGGGTCGACGATCAGCCGGGTGTGTTGCGATAGATTTAATCTCAGCAAGCCCGCGGCCGCTAACAGGGTCGCGTCGTGACGCCGGTCCTCGAGGACCTTGCGCAGGCGGGTCTCGACGTTGCCCCGCAGGGGCTCGATGACCAGGTCGGGTCGCAGCCGACGCGCCTGGGCGGCGCGACGCGGGCTGGACGTGCCCAGGGTCGCGGCGGGGGGCAGGGCCGTGAGCTGATGGGTCCGATCAGTGATCAGGCAATCATACGGGTCGCCGCGGCGGGGGATCGCCACGAGCGTTAAGCCCTCAGCGATGCCCGTGTGAGCATCGTTGGCGGGCAGGTCTTTGAGGCTGTGGACCGCGAGGTCGGCCTGGCCACGGAGGACAGCCGCCTCGACCGTCCGGGTGAACAGCCCCTTGCCACCGATCTCGGCCAGCGGCAGGTCTTGGGCCTGGTCACCCTCGGACGTTACCCACCGGTAGTCGATTTCCACGTGGGGATGGATCCGCCTCAACGCCGCGCCCACCAGCTGGGCTTGCACACGGGCCAAGGCGCTTTGTCTAGCGGCGATAATGATCGGTCGGCGGCTGGGTCGCAATTGAAACCTCGGGCTAGGCGATTACTATACTCACCGGGTAAGAAACTACCGCATCGCGGGTTGGTTGATGTTCCCCAGGGCCTTGTCCTGAACACGGGCCCAGAGGCCGATTCAGCCGAGATCGGTTTATCTACCCGCAAGAATACGCAATAATCGCGGGCCTTCCAGTCTCAGGGTCGATCCGGAATCAAATCTTATGGGTGAATCACCTGTGTGTGTGGCGCTGACCGGTGGTAGCGGGTTTGTCGGTCGTCATGTTCTGGCCCGTCTGCTTGTGTCGGGGATCCGTATCCGGGCCCTGGTGCGTGACCCTCAGCGGCTGTCGGTTTGCGATGCGAAGGTCCACGCGGTGCGGGGGGATCTGTTCGATCGATCGGCGTTAGAAGAACTGGTCGACGGCGCCGACGCGGTGGTCCACCTGGTGGGGGTCATCATGGAGATCCCGCGCAAGGGGCAGACGTTCGACCGCGTCCACCGCGTGGGGACCGAGAACCTCGTAGCCGCGGCGAAGAAGACGCGCGTGAAGCGGTGGGTGCACATGTCTGCGCTGGGGACGCGGCCGAACGCTGTGAGCCGGTACCACCTCACGAAATGGGCCGGGGAGCAGGCGGTGCGAGACAGCGGGATCGACTACACCATTTTCCGCCCGTCACTGATCCACGGCCCCGACGGGGAGTTCATGCAGATGGTCAAGGGGTTTTGCACCAACGTGTTCCCCCCGTTCATGCCGTACTTCGGAGCGGGGTTGTTAGGACAGGGCGGGGCGGGGAAGCTCCAGCCGGTCTGGGTCGAAGATGTCGCCCGTTGCTTTGTCGAAAGCCTCACCAATCCTCGCACGGTCAATGAAACCTATCCGATGGGCGGGCCCGATCGGTACACGTGGCCGGGGTTATACACCACTTGTCATAAGTACATCCCGGGTGCGGTGGCAGGCCGCAAGCCCAGGGCGATCCCGGCGTGGTACGCGAAGCTGATCGCGAAGATGCCGTTTGCGCCGTTCAACGCCGACCAGGTGGTGATGAGCCAGGAAGACACGATCTGCCCGATCGAGAAGGTCCAGGACCACTTCCGGTTCGAGCTGGCGGCGTTCGAGCCGACGCTGGCTGGGTATGCGGATAAAATCGGGTGACGATCGGGCGGTGGATCGACCTTTGGAATGTTTAGGTGCGGGTAGGCCTGTCCGCAGCTCGGCGACTCATACGGTATGGATCCCCGGTGTCCGCGGGGTATTCATAGATTTTGGAAGATGTCGTGAAACTCAACCAACACACTGTGCTGACCGGTGGCATCTTGGCCGGGCTGGTGCTCGGCGCTGGGGTGGGGGAGGGTCTCTATTGGCACTACGACAAGGCTGTGCCGGCGGGCGTGCTCGAGGGGTTCAGCTTCGTGGGCAACACGTTCTTCATCGGGTTGCTGAAGATGGTGCTGGTGCCGCTGGTGGCGTCGTCGGTGATCGTGGGGGTATCGTCGATCGGGGACCCGGGGCAGCTGGGGCGCGTTGGGGGGTGGGCGGTGGTGTATTACTTCGCGACGATGGCGGTCGCGGTGGTGTTGGGGGTCGTGCTGGTCACGACGATCCAGCCCGGGCGAGACTTTGACGAGGCGACGCGCCGCCAGCGAGTCGCGGAGTTCCAAGAGACACACCACGTCGAGCGGGAGCGTGTTGAGGACGCCTCGACCGGCGGGCTGTGGGGGGCGGTGAAGAACATCACCACCCAGCTGATCCCCAGCAACCCGATCGGGGACGCAGCCAACGGTCGATTGTTGCCGGTGATCTCGTTTAGCCTGTTGCTGGGGGTTGTGCTGACGATGATCGGGGGCAAGGGCCAGCCGGTGATCGCGTTTTTCGACGGGGTGTTCACGGCGGTGATGAAGCTCGTCGACTGGATCCTCTGGCTGGCGCCGCTGGGGGTGTTCTGCTTGGTGGTATGGACGGTGGCGGACATCGGGACCGCGAGCCTGATCGGGCCGCTGGGGAAGTTCATCGTGACCGTGATCGTCGCGTTGGGGATCCACGGGTTAGTCGTGCTGCCGCTGGTGCTGTGGGTGTTTGGACGCACGAACCCGTATCGGTTTATGCACCAGATGCGGCAGGCGCTGATGACCGCGTTTGGGACGGATTCGAGTTCGGCGACGCTGCCGGTGACGATCGAGTGCGCCGAAAAGTTTGGGGGGGTCTCGAAGCGGGCGGCGGGTTTTGTGTTGCCGCTGGGGGCGACGGTGAATATGGACGGGACGGCGCTTTACGAAGCGGTGGCGGTGGTGTTCCTGTTCCAGTGCTACGGGATCGACCTGGGCGCCACGCAGCTGGCGATCATCGTGATCACCGCGACGCTGGCGGCGGTAGGGGCGGCGGGGATCCCCAGCGCCGGGCTGGTGACCATGGTGATCGTGGTCGAGGCGGTCAACAATTCGCTGGGGTTGACCGGGGCGGGCCGGTTGCCGCTGGCGTCGGTGGGGATCATCCTCGGGGTGGACCGGATTTTGGATATGTGTCGTACCACGGTCAATGTGTGGGGCGACGCGGTGGGCGCGAAGATCATCACCCGGATCGCGCCGGATCCTTCCGGCCCCGCGTTAGCCTGAACCCGGGACCGCGACGTAAGGGCCTTGCGAGCTGTGAGGATTGTGTTATTTTCATTTTTTGGTAAGCGCCTCGTGTATGCGAAGTGCCGTGTCGGTGATCCTGTTGTCCCCGGGATTGGTGGTGGCTGCGTACCAGACCGGTGGCGTAACTTCATCTAGGAAGGGGATCACCCCAATGACAGAACCTTGTCACTGGTGAAGGGCGGGGTGTAAAGCGGATGTCCATGGCGACTCATGAGCAGCGTCTCTTTCCGGGGCCATAGAACGGCTCCCTGGGGTACCGTGCCAAAGCTCGTGATGGGTGCGTGCATCGTTTGGGGGCACGGACACAGAGCAAAGGGGGTCAGGCGTCCAATGAGATACCGTCGCATCATGATGGGCGTGCTGGCACCGCGTCAGCTCGGAGTGGCGGCTGTACAGTGGGGGAAAAGGGTCATAGCTGCGGCGGTGGTGTGTGGGTCGGTTTTCCTAGCGACCAGCTGCGGCCACGACGCACGGCCGATCCGGGTCATGATCAATCCGTGGCCGGTCTATGAATTCCTCTACCTCGCTCAACAGAAGGGATTTTTCGCGGACGAGGGGGTCGACGTGCAGCTGGTCGAGCTCAACGCCTTAGGGGACATCACCAGCGCCTATCAGCGGGGGCAGATCGATGTCGTCACTTGTACCCTGATCGAGTTCCTTGAGCTGCGCCGCCTTCCCGGGTCGGCGTGCCGGGTTTTCTCGGTGCTTGACTTTTCGAACGGAGGGGATGCAATCGTCGCCAAGGCCCCGATCACGGGGGTCGCGGATCTGCGGGGCAAACGCGTGGCGGTCGAGCCGGGGTCGATCAATCTGTATGTCCTGGCCCGTGCTTTAGAAATCGCCGGCTTGACGTTCGAGGATATCGAGCTCGTCGAAACCGATCCCTACCGCATCCAAGAGGTCATGGACCGCGCCGAAGCGGACGCGGTGGTTTCGTACCCGCCGTTTACGGTAAGCCTGCTTAAGGACAAGACCTTGGGGGTGATTTTCACCAGCCGGCAGATCCCCGGTGAGATCGTCGACCTGCTGTGCATGGCCGAGGAACTGCTTGCCGACCGTGGCCAAGACGCCGCGGGGATCGTCCGCGCCTTCGACCGAGCGGTGGCCTACGCCGCTGAACACCCCGAAGAGTCGTACGGTATCATGGCCGCTCGGGAGGGGATCCGCCCCGAGGACCTAAGACGGGTGATCGAAGAAGACGTTCACGTCGTGAGACTCGAAGAGCAGGCGCGCTTTTTGGAAGCCGGCGGCGGCCTCGAACAAGCGATCCATCGGACCGTCAAGATCATGCGGTCGGCAGGCCAGCTCGGGGAAGCGGTGGATGCGGCGGGTTGCATCGACCGGGAGCCTGTGACGATCGCCTTGGGCAGGTGATGAAATCTCCTGACGGGAAATACCGTTCGCTGCGGACGAAGTTGCTGGTCCCGCTGGCTCTGCTGGGCCTGGTCTTGGCGATCACCGGGACCTGGTTGATCCATCATTTTTTTTCTAGCAGGATCTTTGAGCAGGCTCAACGCCGCGCACTGGCGCTGACGCACGTGGTGGATTACGCCGCTGGTTCGGGCGTCGAGCTGCCGCAGCTTCAGCGGTTCGTATCCGCGCTCGGGGCCGAGCCGGACGTGGCTTTGGTGGTGGTCTGCGGTGGGCAGCCGTCACGGGTGATCGCGTGTTCGCGTCACGCCTGGCGGGACCAACCCGTGGATCAGCTTCCCGATGAAGACCTGGGGGGGGCGTTGACCCAAGCCGGTCAGACGCGACGAGAGCACACGCGGCTAGACCCCGACCGGGTTGAGTTCAACCTGACCGTCCCACTGCTGGCGGCGGCTTCGAACGACCCTGAGGGTCATTTCGCCCGTGGCGCCGTCGGGCTGCTGCTCGACGCTGCTCCGATCCGCCAGCAGGCGGCGCACCTGGCGTGGCTGACCAGCGGGGTCTTGCTGGGGACGATCCTGTTGTTCACCGCGGTTGCCTATGGGTTCATTAGCCGGTTGGTGATCCGCCCCGCCGCGGCCATCACGGCGGCCGTGAACCGTCGGGGACAGGGGGATCCCGACACCGTGGCGCCGGTTCTGGGCCGCGACGAGATCGGAACCCTCGCCGAGACCCTCAACGATACCCTCGATCAGCTGTCGTGCAGTGAGCAGCGCTTCCGCGTGATGTACGACGCCATCCCGTCGATGTATTTCACGGTTTCGTCGCAGCTGACGGTGCTGTCGGTCAACCGATACGGGGCGGGGCAACTCGGCTACTCCCCGCGTGACCTTACGGGGCGGTGCGTCCTGGACGTATTTCACGAAGACGACCGCGACGCGGTGCGCGAGGCGATCGGGGCGTGTCTGAAGAAACCGCACATCGTGGGGGGGTGGGAGTTCCGCAAGGTCCACCGCGACGGGCACACGATGTGGGTCAAGGAGACCGCACGGGTCTCGGACACCGGCGATGGCCGACCGGTGGTCTTGATCGTCTGCGAAGACATCACCACCCGCAGGCAGGACCAGCAGGCGCTGCGGGAAAAGACCCAACGCCTGGAGCTGATGAACCTATTGACAGCGGCGGTGAACGCACAGACCCCGATCCCGCAGCTGCTCGATGAAACCCTCGCACGGGTGCACGAATATTTCTCCGATTACCGGGTGTGTTACGGGACGATCGGCTCCGAGGGGATGCTGTCGATCACCCGGTCGTACCAGCCGTCGTCGATGCCGTCGATCACCGGGACCGAGGCGGACCTGACGGTGGCCCCGGCGTACCTAGACGCCCTGATCCGACGCGAAGCCGTGGTCGTCGAAGATGTCGACCACGATGACCGGCTCGCGCGGATCGCCGAGACGCTCCGCAGCAGCGGGGCCAGGGCCGTCATGGACGTGCCTTTGACCCACAGCGATCAGCTGGTCGGGTTGATCTGTTTCGACGCCCCCACGCCCCACGCCTGGACCAACCACGAGTTCACCACGCTGCGGGCCGTTGCCGAGTTCCTGAGGATCGCGATCCAGGAAGCCAACGTCCGCCATCAGCAACGGGTCGCGGAAAAAGCCCTCCAAGAAAACGAGAAACGGCTGCTTCAGGCGCAGCGGGTGGCTCGGCTGGGTTTCTGGGACTGGGAGATCGTCACGGACAACCTGTATTGGTCCGATGAGATCTATCGCATCTTTGGAGTCGATCCCGATCAGTTTGGGGCTTCCTACGACGCGTTTCTCGAAGCCGTGCACCCCGAGGACCGACGGTTCGTTCAGCAACGGGTCGACGACGCGGTCCAATGCGATTCGGCCTACAGCATCGATCACCGGGTTGTCCGCCCCGACGGCCAGGTGCGTTACGTCCACGAAGACGGGGTCGTGATGCGTGGCCCCCAGGGCAGGCCCAAACGGATGATCGGGACAGTGGTCGACATCACCGAGCGTAAAGAGGCGGAGTTGGCGCTGGCGGAGTCCGAACGCTTTGCACGTTCGACGATCGATGCGCTGCGTGGACACCTGGCGATCCTCGATGAACACGGGACGATCCTGGCGGTGAATCAGGCGTGGAGAGACTTCGGGGCCGAGAGGTGCCTCAACCAGCAGCAGCTGTGCGAGGGGGCCAGTTACTTGGCGGTGTGCGACCAAACGGTCGGCGACTGTTCGAAAGAAGCGGGCCTGATCGCCGCGGGGATCCGGTCGGTCATCGCCGGCCAGAAGCCGGAGTTTTCACTCGAATACTCGTGTCATTCTCCGGGAGAAGAGCGTTGGTGCATCGCCCGCGTGACCCGTTTTCAGGGAGACGGCCCGGTCCGGGTGGTGATCGTTCACGACGACATCACCGAGCTGAAACGGGCTGAGGAATCTCTTCACCGCAAGAACACTGACGTGCAGCTGCTGCAGTCGATCGCGGTCGCGGCCAACGAAGCGGCGGACGTCGATGAGGCGATGCAGACGGCGCTCGATGAGGTGTGCAGGTCGACCGGGTGGCCGATCGGCCACGTCTATTTTAGCGACGACACCGGCCCGGGCCTGTCGCCGGCGACGATCTGGCACCTGGACGACCCGCGGCGTTTCGAGCCGCTGCGGCGGGTTACTGAGCGCAGCCAGCTCGCGGCTGGGATCGGTTTGCCGGGACGGGTTTTGGCCAGCGGCCGACCGGCGTGGATCATCGACGTGACCCGGGACATGAACTTCCCCCGGGCCCGATCCGCCGATGACCTGGGGGTGCGGGCGGGCTTTGCTTTTCCCGTGTTGATCGGATCCGACGTGGCGGCCGTGCTGGAATTCTTTGCCGAGGACCCGATCGATCCGGACCCCCAGCTGCTCGAGACCGTCACATACCTCGGCACGATGCTGGGCAGGGTGATCGAACGCAAACGGTCTGAGGAGGCCCTGCGTCGCAGTCAGGAGCGTTTCGATCTGGCGGTCGCGGGGTCTCAGGACGGGCTGTGGGATTGGGACATCGCCGGTGGGCAGGTGTGGTATTCCCCGCGGTGGAAGGAGCAGCTGGGTTACGAAGACCACGAGCTGCCCAACGAGTACGAGGCGTGGGAGTCGCGGCTGCACCCCGAGGACAAACCGGGGATCTTAGAGGCCCTGCAACGTCACTTCGAGCACGACGCCCCTTACGACGTCGAGTTCCGGATGATGGCCCAAGACGGTCGGTACCGGTGGATCCATGCACGTGGGGTCGCGGTCCGTGACCAGGCTGGCAAGCCGGTGCGGATGGCCGGGTCGCACCGGGATGTGACCAAACGCAAGAAAATCGAGCAAGATCTACGTGAAAGCGAGGAACGCTACAAAACGTTGTTCGATTACGCGGGGGTCGGGATCGCCCACCTTGATCAGGACCACCGGTTTCTTCGGGTCAATCCGCAGATATGTCGGTTCCTCGGATACAGCGGATCAGAACTCGAGGGTATGAGCGTCCGGGATATCACGCACCGCGACGACTGGGGGGTGAGTCATGAGAGGATGCGGGCTTTAGCCAGCGGCGAGACCAGGGCGATCACCTTGGAGAAGCGGTACATCCACAAAGACGGGGCCGTGAAATGGGGCAAGGTGACGTCCGCGGTGATCGACCCCCCACAAGGAAGGTTCCACGTCGCCGTGGTGGAAGATATCACCGATCGGAAAGAGCGGGACGATCAGCTGGCAGCCATGATGAAGCGGGAGCAGTCGGCCCGGGCGGATGCCGAGGCGTCTCATCAGAAAATCGTCGACATCATCGAGCGGATCTCCGACGGGTTCGTGGCCCTGGATCGGGACTGGCGGTACACCTATGTAAACCAAAAAGCCGCCGAATTAATAAATAGGAAACCGGGAGATCTGATCGGCAAGCACATCTGGACCGAGTTCCCCGAAGGGGCGGCTCAGCCGTTCCGTGGAGCCTACGAAAAAGCGGTGGCCGACCAAGAAGTCGTCCACTTTGAAGACTACTACGCCCCGTGGGGCCGTTGGTTTTACAACCGTATCTACCCATCGCCTAATGGATTGTCGATCTTCTTCCAGGACGTGACCGAGCGTAAGAAGCAGGAGGAGAACCTCCGCCAGACCAACCGGTTCCTCGATTCGCTTATCGAGACGATCCCGCACATGATCTTCGTGAAGGACGTCAACGAGCTGCGGTTTGTGCGGTTCAATCGCGCCGGTGAGCAGCTGGTGGGCTATCCCCGTGAGGATCTGATCGGCAAGAATGATTTCGACTTTTTCCCGCTGGACGAGGCCGAGTTTTTCACCCGCCAGGACCGGCAGGTCCTCCAGGGCAAGGCATTGATTGAGATCCCCGAGGAAACGATCCACACTCGGAATCAGGGCACACGCTTGTTGCGGACCCTGAAGGTGCCGATCCTCGATGATCATGGGACCCCGAAGTATCTGCTGGGGATCTCCGAGGACATCACCGAAAAGAAGCAGACCCAGGTCCAGCTGGCCCAAACCGTCACCGAGCTTGAGCACAAGAACCGTGATCTCGAGCAGTTCATCTTCGCGGCCTCGCACGATTTGCAATCCCCTTTGGTGACCATCCTCGGTTATACCGGCCATATCAAGAAGAAGCTGCAGCGCGGGGACACGACCGAGCTCGAGGACATGTTCCTGCGCGTGAACCGAGCGGCGATCCGGATGAAGCGCAGCATCACGGACCTCCTTGATTACAGCCGGATCGGGCGGGTGCGGTTCGATCCACAACGGGTCGACACCGCGACACTGCTGGGCGAGATACACGAGAACCTATCGGACCGTTTCGCGAGCCAGCAAGCCGTGTTCGAGGTCCAGCCCGGTCCCCCCACGGTCACAGCCGATCGCAACCGGTTGTGGCAGCTGTTCGAGAACCTGGTCCTCAACGCCCTGAAATACGGTTGCGCCAAGCCGCGATCACGGATCCAGGCCGGCGGCCACGTCGAC
The DNA here is from genome assembly GCA_965224205.1 of Phycisphaeraceae bacterium. Classification (GTDB taxonomy): domain Bacteria; phylum Planctomycetota; class Phycisphaerae; order Phycisphaerales; family Phycisphaeraceae; genus CBDCYN01. The sequence continues at coordinate 265,682 of CBDCYN010000023.1, read as the reverse complement.
GGGGGCGAAGTCTTGTTGTTTGTCCGCGATCATGGCACGGGGATCCATCCGAAATATCACGACAAGATCTTCGACCTGTTCCAGCGGCTCGACACCAACCGAGACGGCACCGGGGTCGGTTTGGCGATTGTCAGGCGTATCGCCGAAGCCCACGGCGGCAGGGCGTGGGTGGAATCACAACCCGGTGAAGGGGCGACGTTCTGGGTCGCCTTCCCCGACGGAAGATCGTCCGCGTAGCGGGATGGCAACCGGCCGATCGTTGTGTGGGCTCGGTCCTTTTTCCCAGCTTGTCCCGTTGAGGTGAGTGAAGAACAAAAGGGGGCACCTGATCATCGAAAACTTCGGCTGCGGGTGGGCCAGCCCGCAGCTAGCGGTTTTGCCGCACAGATTGCAACTCCAGTCGCAACTCGTGTCTGTTCGGAAACGATTTATCATAATCCGTGCACGGCGCCCCAAGGTGGGAAGATTGACGTGCGTTGTTGCCCAGACAACAATAAGCGTCAACCTAGGCGTCGCCTGAACACTCGCTTGGGAGTTCCGTAGCGTGTCACGGACTGTTTCCCCGCCGGTGCGGGGGTCAAAGGTCCTGGATACTCCCCACGAGCGGACCCGCCACCGGTGGGGGATACACCCGAGTCGAGTATTCAGACCAAGTCTACGGCTGGCAGGGACGTATGACCATCGACAGCAGTTCAACCCCGGTCTCTGACTCGCCGATGGCCCAGCCAGACGATTGGACGCTTATGCAAGGGATTGCCCGATCGGATCGATCCGCATTTAGCGCTTTATACGACCGTTACAGCGGGTTGGTCTATGCTTTATGCATGCGGGTCTTGCGAAAACCTGAAGACGCCGAAGAAGCCATGATCGACGTCTTCAAGGAAATATGGCAACGTTCGGATCGCTACCATCCTTCGCGCGCTGCTCCACGTACTTATCTAATGACGGTCGCGCGTAGCCGGGCGATCGACAAGCTGCGTCGACACGCCGCGAGGCCCGTGGTGTCCGTGGATGCCGATCAGCTAGGTCAGATGGCCAGCCGGGTGTCGGATACCTCCCTGCCAGAGCAGGCGGCCGTGCTGAGGGAGCAGCGAGCGCGGGTTCATGAAGCCTTAACGCGGTTGGACGCGTCGCAGCGACAGGCGATCGAATTGGCCTATTACGAGGGGTTAACCCACAGCCAGATCGCCGAGAGGCTCCAGTCCCCGCTGGGTACGGTCAAGACCTGGATCCGCCAGGGGATCATCCGTTTACGCGATACGCTCAATACTCCTATGGACGAAACCGGTCAGGCATGAACGACGACGACCTACGAGACCTGATGCCCCTTTACCTGCTGGGGCAACTCGATGACGATCAGCAGCAGCTGGTCCGAGACCGGCTCCAGTCGGGCTGCCCCCGGTGCGCCGGTTACCTAGCCGAGGCCGAGGCGACCCTGGCGAACCTGCCGCTGTCGCTGGACCCGGTGGCCCCGCCCGCGCACGTCAAGTCCAGGCTTATGGACCAGATCGAAGCCGCCGCCAAGCCCGCTGCGCCCCCCTGGATCCCCCCGCCTGATTTTGACGAAGCACCGCCGGATGACCAGCCGCCGGGGGTGGTCTGGAAGCTGTTCTTGCCCGCCGCTGCCGCCGCAGTCGCGGTGCTGGTCACCTGGGCTGTGATGAACCGGCCGATGACCCGTCAGCAGCAGCAGATCCAGGCGTTACGGATCAACCTGGCAGCGCGCCAGGAGAAGATCGATCACCTCGAAGACCAGGTGCAGTCCATCCAGCGCACCACGGTCCGGATCGAGAGCGAGCTGCGCCACGCGAAGCAGGAGCAGCAGATCGCCCGCGACGAGGTCTTGTCGGCGTGGCAGATGGTCGACGATCTCCAGGCTAAGGTTCATCGCGCCAATCGAGAAGCAGCCCATGCCCGCCAGATGGTCGAGAAGCTCCAGAGTAAAGTTCGCACAGCCAGCTTGACCAAGAACCTGCTCGGCGCCCGCCGGCTGACCGTCGCGTCGTTGGAAGGCACCCCCACCCAGCCTGAAGGGGCCTGGGGTCGGCTATTCTGGGATCACGACCGGCAGGTGTGGCATTTCTACACCGACGGTTTGAAACCAGCTGAGCAGGGCAAGACCTACGAGTTGTGGATCATCACTGCTGAACAGGAAAAGATCCCCGCCGGGACATTTGATGTCGACGAAGGCGGTCGCAGCTCCCTGATCGTGAACCTGCCTCAGGACATCGGGCCGATCGCGATGGCCGCGGTGACCGACGAGCCGGCCGGGGGGGTGCCCCAACCGACTGGATCGATCCAGCTGGCGGGCTCGATCAGCGTCAACTAACGAAGCCGCCGACCCCGGGCCACGTCCTGCCGCTGCTTTCGATTCATGCGGCAAGGCCCATCACGACGATCCCGAGGCGTTACACACCCCGGCCAAGTAACCTTTGGCCCGTGGAATTCACCTATTTCTTAAGGTCTATCTGTTTTAACAAACGTCTTGACCCGCAAACAGTGAATCGTTATTATCAACGCTAAATCTCAGGTTATTAATGATCCTTCATTTTATCGATCTCCTTTGAAGGATCGGGCTGACGATACTTTTCTATCCTTTTTATTTTTTAGGTGATTTATGTTCTACAGATTCAGTTATTGTATGGATTCATCGCTGCGTCATGTGGTCGTCTTAAGCGCGCTGGTTGTGATGACTGTCGCGGGGAGCGCACATGCGGCGTCGGTGATCGGGCCGATCGCGTTTCCGAGTCTCACGGGCCCTGGCAACCAGTCGAGCTTATATGAGTCGGTCACTTGGACCAGTGATACCACGGGGCTGTTAGTCGGATTGGGCACGGCGGTGAGCATCACCGGCACAAACAACGGCTTTGGCAACGGCGCCGACTACAACCAGAGCTTCCACAGCAACGGGCTCGATGGACAAGACCTGACGATGATCGATGGCGGGCAGAACCGAGTGAACTTCGAGATCACCGGTTCCGCCCCATTGGACCTGAGCTTCTCTGATTCTTTCACTCACCTTTTGGTCTACATCGGCACGGGATCGGGATCCACGCTTACCAACCACATCAATGACGGGTCACTACGGACCCCAGCTGGGTTCGAGTTCGTCCGTTTAGCGGGCAAGAACAATAACTTCCGGGTCAGCGGCAGCTCGGCCCAAGGGGCGATCGGAGACCGGGTCAATCCCAACGACGACGGGGCCCAGACCGCGGGGGTGGTGCTGCTTAGACGCACCGATGGGCAGGCGTTCGACGCGGTCACCCTTACCATCGGCGGTGGCAGCGGCGGTGACAATGCCCAGTTCCAGATCGCAGCCCCGTATAGCCTGGTCGTCCCTACGCCGGCAGCGCTGAGTTTGTCGATCCCGCTTCTTATCGGTTTGGGGGGGGCGGTCGTCTGGCGTCGCGGGTGGTCTTAACCGTCTTAAAACACACAAACCCCGCTCGGGAGGGCGAGGCGACCTCCCACGAAATTTCCTTAGAGCATGCGCGGGGCACGCGGCGGCTTTATATCGGTTTCACTGTTCATATACCCATGAGCTTCCCCAAGGAAAGTGGACGGTCGGTTTCGTGAGTTAGTTTCGTAGGTCCGGGCCCGCCCGGACATGAAACACCCGTTGTGGCCCCGAGTGTCCGGGCGGGCCCGGACCTACAGCATACAGAACTCACACCAGCCCGTCTGCCTTGCCCATGTGCAACATCAAATCCACGACGCGGTTGGAGTAGCCCCATTCGTTGTCGTACCAGCTCACGAGCTTGAAGAACTTGGAGTTGAGCTCGATGCCGGCTTCGGCGTCGAAGATCGAGCTTAGCGGGCAGTGCACGAAGTCGCTGGAGACGACCGGCTCGTCGGTGTAGCCGAGGATGTCCTTGAGCGGGCCTTCGGCGGCTTTCTTGAGGGTTTCGCAGATCTCCTTGTAGCTGGTCTCCTTCTTGGTACGCACGGTCAGGTCGACCACGGACACGTCAGCGGTGGGGATGCGGAACGCCATGCCGGTGAGCTTGCCCTTGAGCTCGGGCATGGCCAGTCCCACCGCCTTGGCAGCGCCGGTCGAGGCGGGGATGACGTTGAACCCGGCGCCGCGGCCGCCGCGGAAGTCCTTCTTGCTGGGCCCGTCCTGGGTGGGCTGCGTGGCGGTCACGGCGTGGACCGTGGTCATGAGCCCTTCTTCGATCCCGAAGTTTTCGTGAATGACTTTAGCCAGGGGCGCCAGGCAGTTGGTGGTGCAGCTGGCGTTGGAGACGACGGTGTGCTTGTCTTTATCGAACTTTTCATCGTTGACGCCCATCACGATCGTGGGCACCTCGTCGGGGCTCTTGGTCGGCGCGGAGATCACCACGCGCTTGGCCCCGGCTTTGAGGTGCTTGCCCGCCCCGTCGGCGTCGGTAAAGAACCCGGTGGACTCGACCACGTAATCCGCGCCCAGCTCCTTCCACGGCAGCTTCTCGGGGTCACGTTCGGACACGCACTTGATCAGCTTGCCGTCGACGATCAGACCCTGATCGTTGTGCTCTACCGTGCCGGGATACCGGCCATGGGTGGAGTCATACTTTAATAGGTACGCCAGGTTCTCCGGGGGCACCAGGTCATTGATCCCCACGAACTGGAGGTTAGGGTTTTTGATCCCGGCCCGGAAGACCAGCCGACCGATGCGGCCGAACCCGTTGATCGCGACTTTGATAGCCATAAAAGAATTCCCTATTGACAGATATCAACCCAAACGAAAAGCTTAACGTGTCGACGTAAGCCCTCTTATTCCCGCTAACCTACGAAGAACATGCGGCCGCCACGGACAGGTATTGAATTCCCGGCGACGCGTGCTCAAGGTATGGACTAAACGCCTAGTGTCAAGTCTTACCGGTAGGGGGGCTTTGAACCGCAGCCCCGCAGCCAAGGCGTCGCCTACGACCGGCTGGCCAGCTGGCCATGCGGCGGCGTTGGGTATTTGACGCGTTGCGTGAATTCTGGTTTGATACCAGGCTCGACACGAAAGAAAGAGCAGCCGGAGCAACGATCTATGGCTAATTACATCGGGCCGAAAGTGAAACTGTCGCGTCGCGTCGGGGTGCCGATCGAGGATATCCCCAAGCACACGACCAAGCGCCAGCTCAACAAGCCGGGGATGCACGGGTTCCGCGGTCGGCGGCTGCGTGACTACGGGATCCGCCTCAACGAGAAGCAGAAGCTGCGATACCACTACAACGTGCTCGAGAAGCAGTTCCGGCGGTATCTTACCGAAGCGGGCCACATCAAGGGCAACACCGGCGAGGTGCTGCTGCGGCTTTTAGAGCAGCGTCTGGATAATGTCATCCGCCGGTTAGGCTGGGCGCGGACGATCTGGGCCGCCCGCCAGCTGGTGGCCCATGGCCATGTCCTGGTCAACGGCAGGAAGACCGATCGGCCCAGCTACGCGGTGCAGGTCAACGATAAGATCACGCTCAAGGAGGGGGTCCATAAGCTCGTGCGTGAGAACTTGGAATCCCTGCCCGCTCACCAGGTCCCGGGCTGGCTAAGCTTCGATCCGTCCACCCTCACGGCCAGTGTGGTCTCTGTGCCCACACCCGAACAAGTCCCGTTCGAATTGAACGTCAACCTGATTATCGAATTCTATCGATAGGCGGGGTGACTTCATCAGTAGCGTTCGACGGCACGCCTATCGAGTATAAGAAGTCACAACACAGTGACGTTGCGGCAAACGGCAGGATTGATTGGTCTTTTTTCTTTTCCTCGCGGTGAGGGGCAGTGAGGTTCATCGCAGACACGCGATCCGCCGGTCCCATGCATGCCATATGCGTTGGCCCTGGGTCATGTATACGCATCGCGTATCAAAGTACCGCGTCGAGTATGCGTTGGAGACCGAAGACCTCCCTGCCGCGTACATGAGTCACGCCGTATTTTCATCCAGGACCGGTATAGTGGTGCACGGTTTGGGGTTGGTAAGCGTGAATGGACAAGTACAACCAAGGACCCCGGAGAGCTTACGACATGGGATTAATGGAACGGAAGCGCGGCGTCGTATTTGGGATCGCCAACGACCGCAGCTACGCATGGTTTATTACGAAACAGATCCTCGAAGCGGGGGGGCAATGCGCCTTTACGCATTTACCGGGTGACAAGATGCGGCGCCGCTGCGCTTCGGCGGTCAACGAATTGGGGGTCGCCGAACCGTGGTTGATGCCGTGCGACGCCTCAAAAGATGACGACCTCGATGCGGTCTTTACCCAGCTTAAGGATGATTTCGGACAGATCGACTTTATCGTCCATTCGATCGCGTTCGCGGACCGTCAGTTCCTCCAAGTCGGCAACTTCCACACCACCACCCGAGAGGCATGGGCCCAGGCGTTGGACATCAGTGCTTATACGCTCTTGGCGATGGCTCAACGCGCCGTGCCGCTGATGCCCGATGGCGGGTCCGTCATCGCGATGACCTACTACGGCGGCGAAGCCGTGATCCCCGGGTATAACGTCATGGGCATCGCCAAAGCGGCGCTGGAACATACCACCCGTTACCTGGCTGCGGAATTAGGGGAAAAAAAGATCCGGGTCAATACCATCTCCGGCGGGCCGCTGCGGACCCTGGCCGCCTCGGCGGTGGGGGGGATCTCCGAGATGTTCGAGCACCAGGAACGCAAAGCGTCCCTACGACGCAACATCACCGGTGAGGAGGTGGGCAACACCGCGGTCTACCTGCTAAGCGACCTTTCGAGCGGGGTGACCGGCGAGACGGTCCACGTCGACGGTGGCTTTAGCATTGTGGGGTTATAACCGTATAACCGGCGAGTGGCTGGGGTTGGCGTAAGCATCGCCGCATACACGGTGAGTTTTCTGAGGAGGCTTCTGCCCGCGAATTCTTCGCTTGGCGTGGGCCCACGGCTACGGCTGTTCGTCGTTATGTGATGACGGGGCGTTATTCAAAGCGACGTTCAGCTGACCGCAGCTTTCGATCCGCCGCACCGGCGGGCTCGACAGGTCCGCGTCAAGGTCTTGAGCAAACTCGTAATCACGGTCACGGCTAAAATCGTACCAGGTCAAGTTATGCCCACAGCCCCCGTAAACAAGATGCACCGGGGGACGGACATGGGAGGTGAAACTCAAGTTGGCCGCACACCCCCCTCCGAATATCGGGCCAACGACCAGAGTGCAGATGAATAAGACCCGAGCCAACATTTTACTTCCTTCCCGTAGACGGGAGTATAGCGTCTTTCATACCTATCAACGGGCGAACGTCTGTCCCCACTCTAAAATACATCTCGCGTAACAAAATATTGCGCCGGATTATCATGAAATATTGAGATCACCCGATCTGGGTTGAAACTACTTCGACCTTGTAACCTAAGTAGCGCCTAATGAAACGTTGAAATTGCCGTTTGGAGCGCCTCAGGGGCAATTTGTGGTACGAGAAAGGAACCCTCTATCGATCGAGACAAGCAGTTGGAGCACCGTCAATATAGGTAAAAAAGATACCTCGGCGTGGGTCGGAGGAAGGGGCGTAGCCGGAACCGTAGGGCTATGCCGAGTCGCGAACTCCTGCGGAGTTGACCTGCCCCCGGATGTTGTGCCACCGGTTAGTTCCGGATGTTCGTGTATGGCTGGCGGAGCATAGCGGAGCTAGGCGTACACGACGCGATCGCCTCCGGGGCAGGTCACTATGAACATCTACAGCCATCCAGAAAATGCTATAAACCCTGAAATTGCCCGCGAAATCTGGAAATTATTGCTGAAAATCGCCTTTTTTCGTGACGATTGGTCGGTGGATTTGGACAGTTTTGTGCGCGCTAGCGGAGGTTCTCGGTGACTTGGCGGCGGATGGTGGTGCTTGAAAAGTGGTCGCGCGAGCGCCCGGAGTTGGTGGTTTGGCGGTCGATCGTGATGTTGACCGTCTGATCGAGCGTGGCGCCTTCGTAGCCGGAGACGGTGCTTAAAGCGAAGTCGTTACGCGATGCGTACCAAGGGGTTGGGCGTGGGGTGGCGATCCATGGATCGTGGCTGCCGCGGACGGTAGGTGAATCAAACACGACCGACCGGGCCCGGTGGGGCACCTGTGGGTAGGGCAGGCTAGCATCGACGCGCCACACGCTGGGGCGGTGACAGCCCGTCGACGCCAGTGACAGTAGCGTCAGCGTGCAGACGATGGCCGCGTTTTTGATTCGCAAAGTCTTCACGTGCTCTTTTCCCTATCATTACGGGCTGCAATCAGGGTACCAGGCTGGGATTTCATTGCTTTTGGTCAGCGTTGCTCTTGGCAGTTAAAAGAGTTAAAGACGCATGGCCGGGTTCGGTGTGGTGTCGTGTCCAGCCGACGATCGTATGGGTTGTTGCCTCGACGCAACGTGCCGGTGGCGTGAAAAGCAACACTATTCGGGTCTATGGCAGGCTTCATGGCCACGGGTTATGATGAGCTTGTTCCAAGGCAAACAGGGCGGTGCCGAGCCGATCTCCACCTCAACACCGGGTGAGGGGGGTTCAAAAATCAAGACGACATGACATAAGGACGAGATAGCTCATGGCCAAGAAAACCATCGCGGATGTGGACGTCGCCTCGAAGCGGGTGCTGATGCGCGTGGACTTCAACGTCCCGATCAGGGACGGGCAGATCACCGATGACCGGCGGATCCGCATGGCGCTGGACACGATCAAGTCGGTCACCGATCGCGGTGGGCGTTTGATCCTCATCAGCCACCTGGGTCGGCCCGACGGCAACGGCCCGGAGCCGGGGCTGAGCCTCAAACCCACGGCCGATCGTCTGGGGCAGCTGCTGGGTAAGCCGGTCGATTTCGTCAACGCCTGCATCGGGCCGGCGGTGAAGGAGCGTGTCGAAGCCCTTCAAGACGGCGGGGTGGTGATGCTCGAGAACCTGCGTTTCCACAAGCAAGAAAAGAAGGGCGACGAGACGTTCGCTCGGCAGCTGGCCGACCTGGCGGACGTTTACTGCAACAACGCGTTTGGGACCTGCCACCGGCAGGACGCGTCGATGGTCGCGGTGCCTACGGCGATCGGGGCCAAGGGCGGGGCGAAGGTCGCGGGGTTCTTGGTGGAAAAGGAGATCAAGTACCTGGCCGACGCGATCAGCCAGCCCGACCGCCCGTTCGTGGCGATCCTGGGCGGGGCGAAGGTCTCGGACAAAATCGGGGCGATCCACAACCTGCTGGGCAAGGTCGATACGATCCTCATCGGCGGGGCGATGGCGTATACCTTTATGAAAGCTAAGGGTCAGCAGGTCGGCAAGAGCCTGACCGAGGGCGGGCGGGTCAAGGACGCCGACCAGATCCTCGATGCGGTCGCCAAGAGCAAGTCGAAGCTGATCCTGCCGGTCGACCACGTGTGCGCCCAGCACCTTAGCAGCATCAGCCCCACGAAGGTGTGCACGGATAATATCGACGACGGTTGGATGGGTCTGGACATCGGGCCCAAGACGGTGACGCTTTTCGTACAGGCGATCATGGCGGGGAAAACCATCGTGTGGAACGGCCCGGTGGGTGCGTTTGAGACCGCGCCGTTCGACGTGGGGACTAAAGAAATCGCCGAAGCGGTCGCCCAAGCCACCCAGGAGAACGGGGCGGTGAGCATCATCGGTGGGGGCGACTCAGCCGCGGCGATCGACACGTTCGGCCTCGCTGACCAGGTGACCCACGTTTCGACCGGCGGGGGAGCGAGCCTGGAGATGCTCGAAGGCAAGGCGTTCCCCAGCGTCGAGCTATTGGACGATCGATAACGGCTAGTGCTCGGCCACGACCAAGTTTTCAGGTTGGCCCCCTAGCGAGCCGCGCCCGTGAGGAAGCGGGTTCTTGAGCCATTGGCGGTGTTTGATCACGAACCCGCTTGCTGACACGCGCGGCTCGCCGAGCCATAGACTCGAAAATTCAAACGTGACAGAGCCTAGCTCGTCGGTCGCGGGCCCGCCCGGGCACGGCTCGAGAATCGTCCTAAAGCCCATAAACAGCAGGGCCATAAGCCAAGGCTTGATGGCCTGATTCACCGATTGACGCTATGATGTCATGGTTAGCATCAACGTAAGACTGACGCGGACGGAAGACGGATCATAAACCCCAAGAGAAGAGATCTCAAAATGACCAAACAAATGCTGATCTATGAGAAGGCGGTCCCCGTGTCTAGCCAGCGTCACCGTGACTGGTCGGTGAAGACGGGGCAGGACTACTCCTTTGCCCGTAACGTCAATGCGGTGCCGCTGACCGCGGTGGAGTTCCCCACCACCGCTGCGGAGTACGCCATCGTGTTCACCGGCAAGGACGATAACGTGGTCCCCGCGGTCATCATGGGGGTGCGCAACGACGAGAACCTGTACATGGATAAGGACGGCACATGGAAGGCCAAGTACGTGCCGGCGTTCGTGCGGCGGTACCCGTTCGTGTTCTCGAGCCGCGACGAGGGCAAGAACTTCATCCTCTGCATCGACGAAGAATACGACGGCTGCAACCAGGAGGGCCGCGGCGAGCGCCTGTTCGATGCCGACGGCAAGCGCACCTCGTACCTCGACAACGTCCTGGAGTTCCTCAAGCAGTACCAGGCCCAGTTCCAACGCACCCAGGCGTTCTGCAAGAAGCTCCAGGACCTGGACGTGCTCGAGCCGATGCAGGCCCAGATCAACATCACCGGCGGTCAGCGGTTGAACCTCGCCGGGTTCCTGGCTGTCAACCGCGAGAAACTCAAAGCCCTCGACGCTGGCAAGCTCGCCGACCTGGCCAAGACCGATGAGCTGGAGCTGATCTACCTGCACCTGCACTCGATGCGGAACTTCCGGGCCATGGGCGAGCGCCTCCGCGACGCTGACGGCGGCGATGATGACGGCCAAGGCGAAGCCGCGCCCGAAGGCGAGCCGGTCGGCAGCTCTTCGGCCTGATACGCGATAGACGCATCGTGTGTCCAGGGACGGGGACCGCGTCGTGACACGGTCAATGCCGTGGATGCGTTACGTTGCGTGCATGAACCCGTACCTTTATCCGGGATCGGTATTGAAGGCATCGGCATCGGGGGCACCGCGGCTCACGCCGGGCAAACGCACCCCGTGGCGGGCGGCCCGTTGGATCATCCGGTTCAACGCCTGGGCGGGCTCGAGCTGACGATGGGCTCTGGAATGATCCTTCGCGGGCGGTATCTGCTCGACATACCGCTGCATCAATCTCCACTTGAGGTAAACCGGGAACGCCCGATTGCCCGTTGAATCGAACGTCTCGATCGCTTCAAAGAGCACCTCGTTGCCCGCTTCGAGCATCTCCACGAGCATCGCGGCTGATCGGTCGCGTTGGGTGATGAGGTGTTGACGGACCACCGCCAGCACCGCGCGGAGGTTGCCGGCGACCAGATGGTCTTTGATCCGCGACGCCTGGTCGAGGCAGGCTTCGAACTCATCCAGATCACGAACGCGGGGCTCGTACCGGTGGTGGTGGTCACGCAGACGGGCGGCTTTGAACTTGAGGTAATTAAACCGGGCGAACAGGTGGCGTTGTGCCGCGGCGGTCAACGCGGGCTGGGCGTAGATCGGATCCAGGGCCTGGGGCAGGTCCGCGACCGAGGAGGCGGTCGGGGCCCTTAACGCCGCCGGGTCGCGTGACGGCTGCTGCTGCGCCGGATCCTCTCGTGGGCTGCCCAACAAGACCTCGTCGGCGTCGTCACGATCAAACAACGGGGAATACACGAACCGGATCGGGATCGACCGCTGCTCGGCGGCGCGTAGCTGGCGGACCGCCCGGTAGATACTCGAGGCGCTGCGTCCAAACCGGTGAGCGATCCGGTCGACCGGCACCCCCACCCGGATCGCCCGGGCGATCACCCGCTTGTGCTTGATCGTTAGCGGGCCGGTGCGCCCGGGGAAGACCCGGTCCTCGGGGTGGTCGCGGTCGTGCTGCTCGAGGGCGACACGCACCGCCTGCGCCGATCGGCCCACCTGCGAAGCCAAAACCCGTGCGACCTGGTGCATCGACAGGTTCTGGGCCGCGACGATGGCCCGGGCCCGATCAGCCAGCGACCGCTTGAGGGAAGGGTCCATCTGCGAGAACCGCGAGGCGCGCTCTACCTTTTCACGGTGCTGGGCCTGGAACCGATCGAGGGCCTCTGCGGTGATCGCGATGAAGCGGCGTTTCTCTTGGGGCCGTACCACCCACCGCCACCGCAGCCCGGCCTTGCGCCAGCGGGCGATCGTCTTGGTGCTCACCCCCAGCCGGTCGGCGAGCTGTTTGACCGGCTCCACGGGCTCGTCCTCGTCGACCGGGAAAGGGGCGGTGCGGGTCAGCGCGTCGATCATCTGCCGCAGGTCGCCCGTGAGCGGGCCTCCGCGCATCATGCGGTCGTCGCCCTGTTCGGTGCGGTAGCCGGTGATCTTGTAGCTCACGAAGTCGAACGGGTATTCGCGATCGGGATCGATCTCGTCATGGAACCGCTCGGCCCGACGCGTCTGTTCGACCCGTTTATCGGGCGGGGCGTACAGCAGCTGCCGGGTGAGCTTCGCCACGGAAGGATATTCAAATGATTGAAAGAGGCTGCGGTTCAATTTCTGATTCAGTCGCTCCAAATCCCAGACGATGCATAGTAGAGGACCTGATCGTACAATCTATATGCACCGCGTATCAAAATACCGCGTCGCAGACTCGTCGGCCTCCGGGGAATGGTCGTGCCGCGTAGGGAAATTACGCCGCCCATTCATTCGGGATAGGTATAGCTCGGTCGGTTCAATCCTCGCCGAGACGCTGGAAACTTCGGACCCATGCCCAGACCACGACGCAGCCTCGATCCGCCCAGGCGCGTCCCAGACCGAGTGGCCGAGCCCCGCCCCAGCCGCTCACGCAGGGACGACCCCTTGCTGCTGGAGATCGCCTGGGAGGCGTGCAATCAACTGGGGGGGATCTACACCGTTCTGCGGTCCAAGGCCCCGACCATGGTCGACCGCTGGGGCAGCCGGTACTGCCTGATCGGGCCCTACAACCACGCCACCGCTTCGGTCGAGTTCGAGCCCGCCCCCTTGGCTGGGCCGTTCGGGCAGGCGGTCAAGCTGCTGCGTGACGAGGGGCTCTACGCCCACTTCGGTCGGTGGCTGGTCACCGGTCGCCCTTACGTCGTCCTGATGGAGTACCTCGGGGCGTTCCACTACCTCCACGAGGTGAAATACCGGCTGTGGGACGACCACGGGATTTCGACCCCCCCGGACCACGAACTGGTCAACAACGTGGTCGGGTTCGCGGAGGTCTGCCGGCGTTACCTGCACCTGCTTTCACACACCGAGTCGTCGCGCCGCAGGATTATCGCTCATTTCCACGAATGGATGTCCGGGGCCACCATCCCGATGCTGCGTAAAGACCGCTGGCCGGGATCGACCGTCTTCACCACCCACGCCACGCAGCTGGGCCGGTTTCTGGCGATGAACGACGGGCGGTTCTACGACCACTTGTCGTTCTACAACCACGCCGACGAAGCCAAGAACTTCAACATCGAGACCCAGCATGGCATCGAACGAGCCGCCGCCCACGGCGCCCACGTGTTCACCACGGTCTCGGACGTCACCGCCACGGAGTGCGAGCACCTGCTGGGGCGCCCGGTCGACGCCGTCGTGCCCAACGGGCTAAACATCCAGAGGTTCGCGGTCCTCCACGAATTCCAGAACCTCCACCGCCAGTACAAGCGGCAGATCCACCGGTTCGTGATGGGCCACTTCTTCCCCAGCTACTGGTTCGACCTCGATAAGACGTTGTATTTTTATACGTCTGGCCGGTACGAGGTGTGCAACAAGGGGATGGACCTGACCATCGAGGCCTTGGCGAGGCTCAACCACCACATGCAGCGGTCCGGCAGTGAGACGACCGTGGTCGCGTTCATTATCACCCAGCGGCCGGTGCGGTCGATCAACGTTACGGCGTTGCAGTCCAAAGCGATGCTTGAGGAGCTACGCACCGTCGCCGAGGCGATCAAGGACCAGATCGGCGAGCGGTTGTTCAAAGCCGCGGCGACCGGGAAGGTCCCCGACCTCAACAGCCTCGTCGATGAATACTGGCTGCTGCGCATGCGGCGGACGATCCACACCTGGAAGCGGGACATGCCCCCCGGGATCACCACCCACGACCAGGTCGACGATTCCCACGATGCGATCCTCAACCAGCTGCGGGCGTGCCGGCTGTGGAACCAGGAACACGACCGGGTCAAGGTCGTCTACCACCCCGACTTCATCACCCCCACCAACCCACTATTCGGGATGGACTACGACCAGTTCGTGCGTGGCTGCCACCTGGGGGTGTTCCCCAGCTACTACGAGCCGTGGGGATACACCCCGCTCGAGTCGATCGCCCTGGGTGTGCCGGCGATCACCAGCGACCTGGCCGGGTTCGGGTCGTACGTCTCTCAGATGATGCCCGACCATGAAAAAAAGGGGTTGTATGTCCTGCCCCGCCGCCACCGCCCGTTCGACGCCTGCGCCTCGGACCTCGCCGACCGGATGCTCAAGTACACCCAGCTCAACCAGCGCCAACGCATCGCCCTGCGCAACGCGGTCGAGGGCTACAGCGTCCACTTCGACTGGTCCAACCTCGGCAAGATGTACCACGAAGCCCACGAGATGGCGATGGATAAGGTGGGGTAGAAGCTAGTGTCGTGTCACGCTCAAATTTTCGGCCAAGCCTCGTAGCAAGCCGCGACTGTGAGGCAGCGGGTTTTTTATCGGTTCACGGTGTAAACATAAGAACCCGCTGCCTCACAGTCGCGGCTCGCCGGGAAGGTCATACGCCACTTAGGAAGCGCTCTAGTGACACCTAGAGCGTATCGGGACGGATCTTCTTACCCCAGCGCCCCGGTGCAGCTCGACCCCGCCCCCGCGGTGCACCCGAAGCAGTGGGCTCCGGTACGTATTGTCCTGCCGATCAGCTCGTGGGGGGTAAACTCCCACAGCTTGCGGGCATTTGACTCGACCGTCTGTTCATCGGTACCCACTGGGAAAGCGATCGGCGATAGCGGCAGCCCCAGCATCTGGTTGAAGTCGCAGTCGTACACCGCCCCTTCCCAGCCGACGCTCACCAGCCCTCGGCACATGACCACGGCCACATGGTCCGGGTTGTGGGCGTCGTAGAGCTTGTGCATGTACCGGTCGTACTGCCCGTCACGCCGCAGCTGGCGCTCGAACCGCTTGATCGGCATGTTCGTGATGGCCCACAGCCGGTTGAACACGACCCCGAACCGGTCGGCCAGCTCACGTTTGTAATCCGCTTCGAGCCCCGCCTGGCCCGGCGGTAGGCCGTAACCCACGGGGTTGTACACCAGGTCCAGCCGCAGGCCGGTACCGTCTTGCCCGTAACCGACGGCGTTGAGCTTCTCTAGCGCCTCGATCGAACCCTGGAACACGCCTCGGCCGCGCTGCTGGTCCACGTTGTCTTCGAGGTAACACGGCAGGCTGGCGACGATCTCGACCTGGTGTTGGGCTAGAAAAGCCGGCAGGTCTTCATACCCGGGTTCGAGCAGGATGGTCAGGTTGCAGCGGTCGAGCACGTGCAGGCCGCGGCGGTGCAGCTCCGTAATCAATCGCTGGAAGTCGGGGTTCATCTCCGGGGCGCCGCCGGTGAGGTCGACCGTCTGGATCGACAACTCGTCGCGGTACCGGTCGACCCAACGCAGGATTCTTTCCATCACGGCCCACGTCATGATCTCGGTGCGGTTGGGCCCGGCTTCGACGTGGCAGTGGTGACAGGCGAGGTTGCACATCTTGCCCACGTTGAGCTGAAGGATCGTCAGCTCGTGGCGGGCTAGGGTCTGCCGGTCGGCGGCGAGGCGTTGGGCGAACGGGTCGGGTGTCGAGGCCAGGTGCAGCGAGACGGTTTGGGTCATAACAGGTCTCTTGGCGTTTGTCGGCCGATTTGATTAACGAGCCGCGACTGTCAGAGAGCGGTCCGGGGTCCGGGGTCTCCGCGGTCCGGGGAGTAACGTTTCGCTATTCCACGCTCCCTTACGGTCGCGGCTCGTTAGAAGCGCTGGCTCATTCATAGTGCATCTGCGTTCGCGGACTATTCCCCGATTTTCTCGGTTAAGAATGGGCGAACCTTGTCGATCCCGATCCGTTCTTGCTGTAAGGAATCACGGTGGCGCACGGTCACGGTCTGGTCCTCGAGGGTTTGACCATCGATCGTGAAGCAGTACGGGGTGCCGGCCTCGTCCATGCGTGCGTACCGCTTGCCGATATTCTGCTTGACGTCGAGCTGGACCGACCATTTCGTGCGCAATTCTTTGTAGAGCTTCTCGGCAACCTCGGGCATGCCGTCCTTGTTGACCAGCGGGAAGATCGCGGCCTTGATCGGAGCCATGCGCGGGGTGAACTTCATGTAGACCTTCGAGGGGCGCGACTCGTCGGGGGTGTACGCCTCACACAGCAGGGCCAGGGTGCCGCGGTCGGCCCCGGCACTGGGCTCGATGACATGCGGGAAGTATCGCTCGTTGTTCTGCTGGTCGAAGTACCGGAGTTTGTCGCCCTTGCCGCAGTGTTCGGCGTGCTGACGCAGGTCGAAGTCGGTGCGGTGGGCGACGCCCTCGAGCTCGCCGTACCCCGGGGCGGTGAACGGGAAGCGGTACTCGACGTCGCTGGTGCCGGCCCCGTCCTTGGCGTAGTGGGCCAATTCGTCCTTGTCGTGCTCGCGGAGCGTGAGGTTGTCCCCAGCCAATCCGACCGACTGCCACCACGCGAACCGCATGTCCCGCCAGTAGGCATACCACTCGTTCGCCTGCGACGGGTGCAGGAAGAACTCGATCTCCATCTGCTCGAACTCGCGTGACCGGAACGTAAAGTTCCGGGGGGTCACCTCGTTGCGGAACGCCTTGCCGATCTGAGCGATCCCGAACGGGACCTTGACCCGACTCGTATCGACCACGTTCCAGAACTGCGTGAAGATCCCCTGGGCGGTCTCGGGGCGGAGATAGACCCGGTTATCATCGTCTTTGATCGGCCCGGCGTGGCTCTCGAACATGAGGTTGAACTGGCGGGGTTCGGTGAGCTGGCACTTGTCAAAGCCCCCCACGGTCATGGACGGTTTCAAGGGACATTGCAAATCAGGGATGTGATCGGCTCGGAATCGACCTTTACATTCTCTGCAATCCACCATCGGATCATTAAACCCCGCGACGTGCCCACTGGCCTCCCACACCTTCGGGTTCATAATGATGGTGGTATCGAGGCCGACGATCTCCAGCGGGTGGCCATCGGGCCCGTCCGGGGGGCAGCGCACCACGTCGTGCCACCACGCCTCTTTGAGGTTGCGCTTCAGCTCCACACCCAGCGGGCCGTAGTCCCAGAAGCCGTTGATGCCGCCGTAGACCTCCGACGACTGCCAGATGAACCCGCGCCGCCGACACAGGGCGACGATCTCGTCCATGGATTTCGTGGTGGCAGCGGTCGGTTCGGTTTCGGTATCGGTGCTGGGCGGTGTCATGATCGTCCTCACGTCGTCCTTATTGAAAAATCGTCCACGGCTCGGTGACCTTGTGGCCTAACCGAGATAGAATATCTTAGCGAATCGCGCGATCCTCAGCCGTGGAGGGTTGTCGGGTTGCGTCGCCCAGGGCTAGCCGTCGGCTTGCGGTTATGGTTATTTCTTACCCGACCATAGCGGGGAAGTTGAACCGCCGCTAGGATCGATCGTCCCCGCGACGCACGGTCAAGACAACCCACACGGAACCAACCCCATGCCCCCAGCCGACAGTTCCCACGACGCCACGATCCCGGTGAACGTCACCCACCGGCTGCGGTTCACGCGCGGCGTGTGGTCGCCCGATCACCCGCTGTTGGCGGATCTGTTAACGGTCGGGTCCCCGGTCGCTGGGCTCAACGGGCGACCGGTGGGGGTGTTGGTCTTCATCGACAGCGGGGTTGCCGCTGCACAGGGCGATCTCGAATCGCGGGTTACCCGTTATTTTCGGGGGATACCAAACGTCACGCTTGCGGGGCCGGTGACCGTCGTGCCGGGCGGTGAAACGTGCAAGAACGACCCGGCGGTGGTCGAAGGGGTGCTCGGCGCGATCCACGACGCGGGGTTGTGCCGACAGTCCTACATTGTCGCGATCGGGGGCGGGGCGGTGCTCGACGCGGTCGGGTACGCGGCGTCGATCGCCCACCGCGGGGTGCGGCTGATCCGGGTGCCCACCACGACGCTCGCTCAGGCAGACTCCGGGGTCGGGGTCAAGAATGGCATCAACGCGTTTGGGAAGAAGAACTACCTGGGCGTATTCAGCGTGCCGTGGGCGGTGATCAATGACGAGCTAACCCTGGAAACGCTATCCGACCGTGACTGGCGGTGCGGGTTTAGTGAAGCGGTGAAGGTGGCCCTGATCAAGGACGCTCGGTTGTTCGAGCGGATCGCTACAGCCACTGAATCCATCGCCCAGCGAGATCTTGAAGTGTCGATGCCGATCATCCGCCGGTCGGCTCAACTCCATATGCACCATATCGTCGACGGCGGCGACCCGTTCGAGCTGACCACCGCCCGGCCGTTAGATTTCGGGCACTGGGCAGCCCACAAGCTCGAGCAGATGACCGGCTTCGAGCTGCGGCACGGTGAGGCGGTGGCGATCGGGCTGGCGTTGGACGTGACGTATGCCCGGCTCAAGGGGATGCTGGCTGCCGAGCCGGCTGAGATGATCCTTGCCACGCTGTCGCGATTGGGGTTTGACGTTTACCATGAAGCGATGCGTGACACAACGGGGCTGATGCACGGGTTGGAAGAGTTCCGCCAGCACCTCGGCGGGGCGTTGACCGTGACCCTGCTCGAAGAGATCGGCCGGCCTGTGGACGTGCACGAGATCGACCAGAAGACGATGACCGAGGCGATCGCCGACCTCGCGGATCGCCAGGTTCTTCGGACCCCGGCCCCGGCCCCGGAAGTTTCCACCGCACCGCCCGTTGCGTGGCGGGTCGGTCGGGTCAGTACGGCCCGCTCCCCAGCAGGGTCATAACCCAAGAAATGCGCCAAAAGCAGATCAAACATGATCCACGGGTGCCACTGGCTCTATCAGGCGCAATGAGAATCAAGAAGACCTAATAACCATGCCGCACGAGCCCATGACCCGATCGCAGGTGATCGACCGTTACTTCTTAGAGCACCGTGCGAAGCTGATCGAGGTCGCCGCGTTCCTCGACCGCGTCGACCGCGCCCCGGCTCGTGGCGGCGAAAGCGTCGACTACCGGGTCACCGCCCTTAAGGCCGTGACGGCGGTGCTGGGTGACCCGAAGCCGGACAAGGCCAAGCGCGTGCTCGAGCTGCTATCCGACCCCACGGACCAACCCATCGCCACGGCTCCGGACAAGGGCGCCAGCGGGGCGTACCATGATCCAACAGGCCGTGATGACCCGGCATGAAATACATCGACCCGCACATCCACATGGTGTCGCGTACCACCGACGACTACCAGGCCATGGCCCGGGCCGGTTGCGTGGCGGTGACCGAGCCGGCGTTCTGGGCCGGTTACGACCGCTCCAGCGTCCATGGGTTCTACGATTATTTCCGACAACTCACGGAGTTCGAGCCCCAGCGCGCCGCTTCTTACGGCATCACCCACCACTGCTGGCTGTGCATGAACCCGAAGGAGGCCCAAGACGTCGGGCTAGCCCGCGAGGTGATCGGGATCATCCCCGGGTTTTTGGACCGACGCAACGTGCTGGGCATCGGCGAGATCGGGCTCAATAAGAACACCAAGAACGAGCTAACCATCCTCGAAGAACAGATCGCGTTGGCCGATGAACACGACCAGCTTGTGCTCGTGCACACCCCTCACCTAGAGGACAAACTCAAGGGCACGAAGCTGATCCTCGACGCAATCCGCCGCAACGGAAAAATCAACCCGGACCGGGTCCTGGTCGACCATGTCGAGGAACACACCGTCAAGCTCGTACTCGATGCCGGGTACTGGGCGGGCATGACGCTCTACCCGGTCTCGAAATGCACACCGCAACGAGCGGTCGACATTATCGAGACCTATGGCCAAGAGAAGCTGGTCATGAACTCCGCCGGCGATTGGGGCCCCAGCGACCCGATGACCGTGCCCGACGCCGGGCGAGAGCTCGCCTCTCGTGGGCACAGCCCAGAGACGGTCCACCGGCTGCTGTACGAGAATCCACGGGCGTTCCTGAGTCAGAGCCCGAAGTTCATGCCTGCCGGCCCAGGAGCGATTCGGGATGCTTGATCTGCTGGGTCCCGGCTCGATCGTCGGCTATTGCACCAACGTGCACCCCGCAGGCAGCTGCGACGAGCTGTTGAGAAACCTCCAGCGGTACACCTTGCCGGTGAAACAGCGGGTTTGCCCTGACGGGGCGATGGGCGTGGGGCTGTGGTTCCCGAAGGCGCTGGCGAAGGACATGATGGGTCAGGGAGGGGTAGGGGATCTGGCTGAATGGCTGGCTCGCCACGGGCTGATCCCGTTCACCCTCAACGGGTTCCCTTACGGTGATTTCCACGAACCGGGGGTTAAGCACAAGGTGTACGAGCCGCGGTGGGATGACATCGAGCGCGTTCAGTACACCCTCGAACTCGTGCAGATCCTCGTATCTTTGTTGCGTCGTGCCCAGCTGCCGCAGCCGATCGAGGCGGGTATTTCCACACTGCCCGTGGGGTGGGGCCCGGCGATGGCGAACGACCCAGACACCCCGGACACCCCGAACGCCCAGCAACGGGCTGCGGAGCACCTCGCCGGCTTGGTGACGTATCTTCAATGGGTCGAGCGGCAGTTCGGGATGCTCATCCATCTCGACCTCGAGCCCGAGCCCGGGTGCGTATTAGAGAAGAGCGCCGACGTGGTCGCTTTTTTTGAGCATTACCTCGACCCGTTGCACGACGCACAGACCAACCGCCGTTTCCTGCGCGTCTGCCACGACGTGTGCCACGCGGCCGTAATGTTTGAGGATCAGCGCGAAGCCTTGGAGCGGTACAAGAATGCCGGGATCCAGATCGGCAAGGTGCAGGTCTCCTCGGCGCTGCACGTGCCGATGGACCGGTTCGATCGGGCTTTTCGGGATCAGGCGATCGAGGAGTTGGCCGCGTTCGCTGAGGACCGGTACCTGCACCAGACCGTGGTGCGGGTCGACGGGGAACGCCAGTTTTACGAGGACCTGGGCGACGCGTTACATGAATACCGAACGGGGCGGATCCCGCAGGGTGCCGGGCCTTGGCGCGTGCACTTCCACGTGCCGCTGTTCCTGGACCGGACCGGCTTGTTGGAGACAACGAATCGTGAAATCCTCGAGTGCCTCGACTGGTTCGCTGCGAACCCGGGGACGACCCACTACGAGGTCGAGACCTACGCGTGGAGCGTGCTGCCGGAGGCGTTGCGACCCGACGACCTTGCGGACGGGATTGCTCGCGAGATGGTTTGGCTTGAGGATCAAACCGGGTCACGATACACCTCATGACGTGGTCTGTAACGGCTAAATTACGCGATTACGCTCAGCTGACGCGGGTTTCGAACCTGCCGACGGTGGTGTCGAACGTGCTGGTCGGCGGGGCGATCGGGACTGGTGCGGGGGCGATCGATTGGCCGGGTGTGGCGGTGGCTGGGTCGGCGACGGCGTTGCTGTACCTGGGCGGGATGGCGCTCAACGACGCGGTGGACGCAGGGGTGGATCAACACGAGCGTCCCCAGCGGCCGATCCCCTCGGGCCGGGTCACGCTTGTTGAAGCGTATACCGTAGCCGCGGTGGCGTTCGGGTTGTCGCTGGGCTTGCTGGCGATGGCTGGGGCGTCGGTTTTGGCGGTGGGCTTGGTCCTGCTTGCCTTGATCGTCGGCTACAACGTGCTCCATAAGCACTGGGCGGGTAGCGTGGTCTTGATGGGGCTTTGTCGCGGCTGGGTATACGCCCTGGCTGCGGTGGCGGTGTCACGAACGGCCCAAGCGACGGGAGGGGGCGGGACGGCTGTCGTGTTGTCGGGCGCTTGGCAGACCCTTATCCAACACGGGCCCGAACTGCTTTGGTTAGGCGGGATCTTAACGGCGTACACCATGGCGTTCTCGGTGATCGCGCGGGCCGAAGCGCAGCCGGTTTCTAAATTATCGGCGGATCGGATCCACGGGCTGGTGATCGCGGTGCCGGGGCTACCGGTATTGGCGTTGATGGCCATCTTGGCGCTGAAGCCGACGCGGCAGGCGTGGGCGATCGCGGCTGGTTTGGTCATGGCGGCGTGGCTGGGGCGCGCGGGTCGGAACCTGTTCCACGACCCGCCGCGGGTCAAGGCGTACGTCATGGGTGCGATCAGCGGGATGAGCCTGGTCGATGCGTATTTTTTGTGCCTGCTCGACCGCCCGATGGTGGCGGCGGGGGCGGTCGTGTGTTTTGTGCTGACGATGGTATCGCAACGCGCTGTATCCGGGACGTGAGGTGAACCGTGTCGAACGCCAAACCCACCGCGGTGATCCTGATCGTCGGGCTGACCCCGTCGCTGTTGACCGATGCCACGCCGCGCCTCAAGGCGTTCGCGGATCAGGGGACCGTTCGACAGCTGCGCCCTGTTTTGCCCGCGGTCACGTGCAGCGTTCAATCGAGCATGCTCACCGGCCTACCCCCCGGAAGCCCCGTCCCCGGAATATCGCCCGGAACGTCCCCCGGAAAATCTCATACAGGCCTACCGAGTGAATCGTTGATGGCCACGGGTAAGGCTTCCGGGGGCGGGGCTTCCGGGGGGGGGCACGGGATTGTCGGCAACGGGTGGTACGACCGGGAATACGCCGAGGTGCGGTTCTGGAAACAGAGCAACCACTTGGTCGCCGGTGAGAAGGTGTGGGAGACCGCTCGCCGACGCGACCCTTCCGTGACGTGCGCCAACATGTTTTGGTGGTTCAATATGTACTCGAGCGTGGATTACTCCGTGACCCCCCGGCCGATCTACAAAGCCGACGGGCGGAAGATCCCCGACGTGTACTCGCACCCCGCCGACCTGCGTGATGAGCTCCAGGATCGGTTCGGGCGGTTCCCGCTGTTCAATTTCTGGGGCCCGGCTTCATCGATTAAGTCCAGCCAGTGGATCGCTGACGCTAGCCTTTACGTCCATCAAAAGCACCGCCCGACCCTGACGCTGATCTACCTGCCCCACCTCGACTACGCCCTGCAAAAACTCGGCCCGGATCACGCGGAGATCCTCGACCATGCCGGCGAGATCGACCGGGTGTTCGGCCAACTGCTCGACTACTTCGACGCTCAAGGGGTGGACGTCGTCGTCGTAAGTGAATACGGGATCGAGCCGGTCGACGACGCGGTGATGATCAACCGGCACCTGCGGGAAGAGGGGGCTCTTCGCGTGCGGCAAGAGCAGGGGCTGGAGCTGCTCGACCCCGGGGCTAGTGACGCGTTCGCGGTCGCCGATCATCAGGTCGCTCACGTTTATGTGGCTAACCCCCACGAAATACCGCGATACAAAGGTCTGTGCGAGGCGGTTCCGGGCATCGACCGTGTGCTGGATCGTACCGCCCAAGCGGAGGAGGGCTTGGACCACCCCCGCAGCGGGGACCTGGTGCTGGTCGCGTCACCCCGCCGGTGGTTCAGCTACGCGTATTGGCCCGACGATCGCCGTGCCCCGGATTTCGCACGCACGGTCGACATCCACCGCAAGCCTGGGTACGACCCGTTGGAGCTGTTCATCGACCCGGCGATCCGCCTGCCGCGTGCTTACATCGCTAGGAAGCTGCTACAAAAGAAGCTGGGGTTTCGTACGTTGTTAGACGTGATCCCTCTTGACCCTTCGTTGGTGCGCGGCTCGCACGGGCGGGTGGACCAGCCGGCGTCCGTGGCCCCGTTGGTCATGACCAGACGCGACGTGCTGGGCATGGATGGTCCCGTCCCTTGCGTCGCGGTCCGGGAGGTGATCCTGCGTCACCTATTCCCGGAGCAGGCTGAGATGACGGACAACTAGTGCTCGGCCATGACCAAGTTTTCAGGTTGGCCCCCTAGCGAGCCGCGCCCGTGAGGAAGCGGTTTCTTGAGCCATTGCTGCTGGTGTTTGATCACGAACCCGCTTGCTGACACGCACGGCTCGCCCAGCTGTAGACCCGAAAATTCAAACGTGACGAAGCCCCTAGAGCAGATTGCGTGATTTTCTGCCACCTCATCCATACTCACGGTCAGAATCAAGGCTTGTTTTTCTACGACCCGCGATAAAACCACTGCGAAACGCGTGGCAAATATTGTCGCAATCTGCCCTAGAGCGTATCCCGATTTCATGTACGACATAAGGACATCGGGTTAATCGCAAGAACCCGCTGCCTGACTCTCGCGGTTGGCCGGGGGCATCGTACGCCATCTCGGGAAACATTCTCGCTGCGGGGGGCGGTCAGCCGGGGGGTGATTTTTCGTCGGCGGTCAGCGGCTGGGCGGGGTGGGGGTTGGTCAGCGCCTGGGTCCACGGGTCGTCGCGGCGGTGGGGGTCGATCTCGACGGTCATGAATCTCGCCGGCGCGCCCCGCTGGAGGGTGGCCAAGCGGGGGTCGAGGCCCATCGCTTGGATCCCGTTGACGGTGGCCATGCCCAGCAGGGTCTGGGGGTCGACGCGGTCGCGGCGGTAGAGGTAGCGTGCCTGGCTTAGGATGCTTAGCGGCTGAGGGTCATCGGGGTTTTGACAGAGGATCGAGTCGGTCCCCAGGCACACGTTGACCCCGGCGTCGAGGAGCTGTCGGTACCGGTGGCGCCACGCGCGGGGGGCGGTGGGGGCTGCGGGTGAGGGGGGATCGGGCGTCGGGGGGGACGGGTCGCGGAGGAAGTAATCGCTGGCGACCGGGCAGTAGGCGACCGAAGCGCCGGCGTGGGCGAGGGCATGGATATGGCGGTCGTCTAGGAAATTACAGTGGGCTAGCAGCCACGGTGTGGCTTCGAGGACCGGCTGGAGGTAATCGACCGGGTGCATCGCGGTGGGTTGGATGGACGGGTCCCATTTGCCGAGGTCTCGCAGCAGGTCCGCCAGCGGGCCGCGGGCGTGTTGGACGAACTCGAGCTCTTCGAGCGATTCGGCCAGATGGGTGCTCAGGGGGTAGGCCGTGTGCGGGGGCTGGGTGCGGGGACGGGTCAGGGCGACGGCGGCTCGGTAGAGTTCGAGGCCCGCGGAGTAGGGGGCGTGGGGCTGGACCCCGATGCCGATGGGGGAATCGCGATCGGCTGGGGCGGGGGAGGGGTGTTCGAGTTCGGCGAGCTTCTGGGCGAGCATCGCCGCTGCGTCTTGGAACCCGGTGGCGATCCCGAAACATTCCAGGTAACTGACGCCGGGGGTGGTCGCGTCGCTGAGCCTGGCATGGACTGAAGCGGTGGAGCGGGCGATGTCGGCGATGTAGCCGACGCCGGATTCGCCCGAGAGGCGCAGGCCGTCTTGAACCGCTTGGGTGATCGCGTCGTCGTCGGTGGGGGCGTGGGCGATGACGGCCCGCAGCCAGGCGACGAACCCGCCCGGGGGGCAGGGGCGGGGCCCGAGGCCGGTGAGGTCGAGGTGGGCGTGGGCGTTGACCATCGCGGGCAGGAGCAGCTGGTTTTTCAAATCAACGACGCGGGCGGGTTGGCCTACCTGGGCGGCGACCCGCGTGGCCGGGCCGGCGTCGACGATGCGTCCGTTTTGGACCAGGACCGCGGCGTCGCGGATCGACCCGGGTCGGGCGTGGGTGGTGGTGGCGTCTCGGATCGCGGCGGCGAGGTAAAGGATCGGGGGGTCGGGGGGGGTCACCGATCGACTCCGCGGTACGCTAGAACCAGGATTGATTTTCCGACGGCAGACGGTAGTTTGGTGATTCGGATCAGGTGCATCGGCCTCAAACAAGCTCTACCAGACAAGGATGGAATCATGAAGCTTCGCCCGAATTGGAATTGGATGCCGCTTACCGTTATCTCGCTCGCATGCTGGGGTTGCGTTTCTCAGGGTTACGTGGACCGGCTCGAGACCGTTAACCGCCGCCACCAGGAGCAGATCCTCGAGCTCCAGGCGAGGCTCGAAGACAAGGACGCGGAGATCGAAGCGATCAAGGGCCGGAACGTCTCCCCGGCGGCGGACCCGCAGCTATCGTACCAACTCGCTGAGGCCGAGGCGGAGCGTGAACGGCTGCGCCAGGCGCTGGCGCTGGCCGAGGACCAGCTGCGCTCGATCGGCACCAGCCCGGTGCTCGAGCCGGAGCTGGACACCGCGTTGGTGGAGCTGGCGCGGTCCAACCCGCAGCTGATCAGTTATGACCCGCAGATGGGGATGGTCAAGTTCCAAAGCGACCTGACGTTCGCGCTAGGCAGCACGCAGGTGAACGCCAACGCGATCACCAGCCTCAAGAAACTCGCGGCGATCCTCAACACCCAGGTCGCTGGGCGGTATGAAGCGAGGATCGTCGGCCACACCGACAACGTGCCGGTCAACCGGCCCGCGACCCGGGCTAAGCACCCCACGAACTGGCACCTGTCGGTGCACCGGGCGATCTCGGTCAAGAACGTCCTGACCAAAGCCGGGGTCGACCCGGTGCGGATCGGCGTCGCGGGGTATGGGGAGCACCGCCCGATCGTCTCCAACAACCGCAAGGGCTCTGAGGCGAACCGGCGGGTGGAGATCTACCTCGTGCCCAACGTCTATGGCAGCACGGCCTCTTCGACCACCACTCATACCCCGCCGCCGCCCGTGTTCCCGTCGTCGCCAGCGGCCCAACAGCCGTTAGCCCTGCCGCCGGCAGAGCCCAAGAATGACGACGCCCAGACCGCGGACGCTCCGGAGATGTTCAAGTAGCACGGGGCTGGGGCCTGATGGTGGTGGGTCGCTGGTCGCTGGGAGGCTCGACACCAACTCCGAAACCGCTGTCGGCTTCATCGAGAGCATCGTCACCTGTACAACGACCACGCGCGGGCACGGGGCGGACGGGCCGGTGCAGCGGCAGCGCTAGTCGGGGCGGACGTTGCGGCTTTGGAGATCAAACCACGCCTGCATCGGGTCGTAGACGAACTTGAGCTGGCGCTTCTCGAACGCGGCGAACCAGTCTTCCCAATCCAGGAGGTCGAGCTGCTCGGGCGGGGAAAAGGCCCCACCCCCGATGCGGATGCGGTCCGGCTGGCCCGGTTGGCAACCCGGCCAGTACCCGTTGGCTTGGCACCACTGGCGGATCTGCTCGAAATTGGTCGTTTCATAGACAGTCATGAAGCTGTACCCGTTATCGGTCTTGATCGGTCTTTAGAGGGGTCCATTGTGTCTTACGATTAGATCGGCTGCAAAACGGGGCACCGAGAACCGGTGTAACGCGTGTGACGCGGGGGCGACCAAGCGGGGACCGGACACCAGTCTACACCGCGCGTAGATCGCGCTCGAGGCGAACGGGTCGTCCCGCAGCGGTAAGGATCGATTGTGGGGTTGACGCAGAGGCACGGGCGATCTGTCACGATTGAAATTTCGAGTCAACGGCTCAGCGAGCTGCGACCGTAAGGGAGCGGTTTTTGGCGATTGGCTCGCGTTCCACAAAAACCCGCTGCCTGCTGGTCGTGGATCGCTACAGCATTTTTTTCGTTTACGCATGGTGATTTGTCGAAACCTCAGTAGCACCTAATGAAACGTTGAAACTTCCGTTTGGAGTGTCCCAGGGGCAATTTTTGGTGTAAGAAGGAACCCTCCATCGATCCAAACAAGCAGTTGGAGCCCCGTCAATCTCATGGATTGGCCCTCGTGAGGCGTCAAGCGCAGTTTTGTTACCCCTTATGCGCTACTGAGGTTCGGAAGAATCCGCTCCCTCACGGTCGCGGCTCGCTGGGAATGTCATACGCCATTTCGTGAAACGCTCTAAAGAAAAACCCCTCGCACGTTTGGCGAGGGGTTTATGATTTAAACCAGAGAAACGACTGTCGTGGATCTGATCCACATTTGGATCAGATCAGACCGACGGGCACCGGCGTTTAAGCCAGGAGCCGACGGCGACGCAGCTTCATGACGCCCATCCCGATCAGCAGCATCGGCACCGCGGCGGCGGCGGTGGGCGAGGGGACCACCGTGGTATTGGTGCCCCCGGCGTGCAGATCCAGGCCGAGGTTCACGCCCTTGTCCGGGGCTGACCCGTCTGACGTCAAGCGGGCGGCGGTGCCGTCGTAGGTCACGCTGGTGGTGTTCCCGCCGGAGGTGGTCACGACGAAGTTCGAATCCAACCCGGTCAAGAAGCCCCAGTCTTTGGACAAGCCATTGACCCAGTTGTTGGCCCACACATCAAGTGTGAGGCTGACGTTGTCGACCGGCCCCACAGCCGAAAGCCCATTGGCCGGGCCGGCAAACGCCGAAGAGCCCCAGACGAAGAAGTACCCGCCGTCGACCATGTTGTTGGTCGCCCCGTCGAGGATCTCGTATTCAATAAACCCACGGACCACGTCACCAGCGATCTGCTCGAGCACCCCGCCGAGGAAGTACAATTTGTCGCCCAAGGTGACGTCAGTATTCACATTGCCGCCTTGAATGACGCCCTCCTGCGTGGTGTTGTCGATCGTGAGCTTCGATCCGTCCCAGTCACCGGTGAACGTGAACGGGGTGAAACGCCGGGCTTGACCGTTCATGTAAAACCCGCCGCCGTCCGGGCCGCCGATGCCGCTGGTCGCTGCGTGCAACCAACTATACGAAAACCCACTTTGCGACCCATCGGAAGCATTTAGGGTCACATTCGCCGCGGTCGCCTCGGTGCGCATCGTCACCAACGCCAGTGCCACGACACAGACCGTCCCCATCCAGTTACGCACAAACTTATAGTTCATTAGAACCTCCCAAAAAAAGTGAAATGAGAAAATGAGTGCTTCGCTCCAAACTCCTGTTTTCTCGCCCGAAATCCCCAACACGAGCACCGATCATACACCGGGTTTCGTGTGAAAGCAACCGGATTTTTCGGTTTCATCGAAAAAAATGAGTCTTTTTTGCCGGTGATCGCCCTTGAACAGGGGTCGTTAGTTAAACTGGGAAGTTTGGTCACTGGGTGGATGATTCCAAAACTTAGCCGGAATGGAACACAAGGGGTTGCTTGAAAATCCTTTGTGAAGGTCCTCGGGGCAGCGACCGGTTGATGGCGCCGGCTTCGGCTGCGGTTGCACCTGCACGACGACCTTGCCGATGTGCCGCTGGGATTGGAGGTGCTCGTACGCCTCGCGGGCTTGGTCGAAAGCAAAGACCCGGTCGACCCACGGCTCGATCCTCGCCGCGTCCACCGCTTGGACCAGGGCGCGTAGCTGCTGGGTGGACTCCATAAACACCCCGCGTACGGTCACCTGGTGGCTTAAAAGATCGCGGACGTTGATCTGGCTGTCCGCGGATTCGAGCACCCCGATCACCGCTACCCGCCCGCCATACGTGCACGCCCGCACCGACCGGCCCAGGGACGATCCCCCGACCACCTCGACCACCACGTCCGCGCCGCCGCTGGTGATCTGCCGCACCGTATCGGGCCAATCGTCTTGCTGGTAGTCGACGGTGTGGTCCACCGCCAACTTTTGTTTCACGAGCTGGGCTTTGTCTTCGCTGGAGGTGGTGACGATCACCTTCGCGCCGATCGTCTTGGCTAATTGCGCCGCGAAGATCGACACCCCCCCGGTCCCGTGGACCACCACCCACTGCCCGGGTTGGGTCTGTCCGTGCGTGACCACCGCCGCCCACGCGGTCAGCCCCGCGATCGTCAGCGTCGAGCCCTGGACGGCGTTTAAATGATCCGGCACCGCTACCAGGGCATCGGCGGGGTAAACGATCTGCTGGGCCGCCACCCCGTCGACGCCGTTGCCGCCCACGAACGTCCGCACCCACTGCGGCTGCAACCGACCCGCCGGCCAATGCCGAAACGGGGCGTTGAGCACCCAGTCGCCCCGCCGCCACCCGCTCACGCCCGCGCCCACCGCCGCCACCCGCCCGGCCATGTCTGAGCAGGCCACGATCGGCGGGTCTTGCCGGCCGCCGTACCGACCATCAGCGACCATCAGGTCGCGGTAGTTGAGCGACACCGCGTGGACGTCGACCAACACCTGCCCAGCCCCGGGCGGCCCGGGATCCGCACGATCTTCAAGGCGCAACGCGTCGAGGCCCGTTCCGTCCACGGTGTAACATCGCATGCCCCCATCATACATCGATCGTGTTCCGCGAATTCATCCAGGACCATGGGACCGGACGGATAAACCGGCTATAATCAAATCCATCAAGGGCTTTTTCCGTGGACCTGATCACTTTTCGTGGGGTTGAACGCTTGCTCGTCGTGCTGATCGGCGGGCTGTCGATCTTTCTGGGGTATCACCTGTTCCTGAGCATGCCCCAACAACCCGATGGCGAGGGTAAGGTCGTCCTGCCCGGGGGGGTATCGATCTACGTCAGCCGGGTGGGCCCGGGGGTGTTCTTCGCGATGTTCGGTGCGGTGGTGTTGTCGTTATCGCTGTACCACTCGCTGCGGTACACCAAAGACCAATCGCGGGTTAGCACCCTCAACGCCGCGACCCCCCAAGCGACCGTCGCCGATGCTCCCACCCCGCGCCCGGCGCACTCCCCGGTCCCCCTCGTCCCCCCGGTTCCCGCGTCGCTCTCGTCGCTGGCCCACCACAGCGAACGCGAGGAAGTCCGTTATTCGATCCCGCCCCTGTCCCGGGCCCCGGACCCGGTCGAGCTCAAAGAGCTCGAGGCGTCCTGTGATTTCATCAACCGCACCCTCCCGTCACTGCTCAAACCCAGTTTGAACCCGACCCAGCAGCGGGATCTTCAAAGAACCGTCCGCCGTATCAAGCTCGACCTGATCGAAGCCAAATGGACCGCGGATTGGGGCGATTTCAAAGATTTCAAGGACTGGGCCCGCGGCGGCGGTCACGATCCCCCGCCCCCCAGCCAGCAGACCCCCGCCGACCTGTACCACCACGGGATGGAGATACCCCCATGAACCCCACGCTCAGATCGCTGTGCGCCGCGATGATCGGATCACTCATGACGATGACCACCCCCGCCTTGGCCCGGGAACAACCGGGGATGAACCTCTACAGCCCAGAAGCCCTCGACCAAGCCGCCCAGCGGCTCGTGCCCCGTGTACAGCAGATCTATGAACGAGGGTTCGAGGATCATTTCGAGCCCCACGAGCTAAAGAAGCTGCGGGGCCTGCGCCTCGCGTTCCCGATCCGCGACCGGGGCGACCCGTTCACGTTCTACAGCCACGTCCCCAGCCGTACCGTGACCCTGTCCGTCCAGTCGCTGCTGTTTTTAGAGGACCTGTGCACCGCCTACGCCTGGCTGTGGCGCAACGGGTACTCGCTCGAGACCATCGACGAATACGTCACGATGCTGCGTTACCAGCTGCCCCGGCACATGCCCGGGGGTCGGTTCCTGCCCCCGCTAGAAGCCCTGCACATCCCCGACGACGCCTTAGACGACCAAGCCGTCGACGGCCTGTCGCTGCGGCTGCGCAACTCGGCTTACGCGTTCATCCTCGCCCACGAGGTGGGTCACGTCTACCACGACCACCCGCCGCCTGCCGATCACGCGATCCCCCGTCAGCAGATCCGCGACGATGAGCGCCAAGCCGACGCCTTCGCCCTCGAAGCCCTTCGCCGCGTCGCGAACCTGCCCATGGGCGCGCTGGTGTACTTCCAAGCCCTGGCGTATTACCTGCCTACCCGCGGCAACTTTGCCACCGAAGAGGCCTGGCGAAAGCACCTCAAGACCGTCGCCACCCACCCCGTCAACGCCGACCGGCTCAAGCACGTGGCTGCGATCCTCCAAAAAAACGCCCAAAGCTACCTCACCCACGAACCCGACAAGCAAGCCGGGCTAGAATTGGTCCGGTTCATCGCCACCGGGATCGACGACATCGCTGAAGTCCTCGACGACGCCGACCTCCAGCGCTACATGGCCCAGAAAGTCCAACAGATGTCCATGCCCGCATCCCTCAAACCCCGACGCCCCAAGCCCACCACCAACCCCTAAAACATGTTCGAGGTCGTTGCCCCGTCGGTTTCATCGACCGCCGTCCGCAGCCAACGGTCCCGGCCTGTGCCCAGCGACCGTGGTGCGATGGATCAGATGGATCAAGGGTTCGTGGTATCGAGAGACCGGTTACAAGCATCACGATTCATTCGCGGGCCATCTGAAGGTCAAAGAACCCGCTCCCTGACGGTCGCGGCTCACTGCGAACGCCCGCGAATGAATCGTGATGCTTGTAAGGCGACTCGGCTTCGGGCCCCGACCCGCCCAGTCCCCAAGTAGGGCCCCGCGTTGTTTCGCGGTGCAAAACTCTATAATGTCCGATATCTCGTGATAAGCACGGCCCGGCTAACCCGGTGGCCGATCTGGCCGAATAGACCGGTAGCCCACGAGACACGAGACACGAGAGCCGAGACACGGCAGACGACTTACGCAAGGAGACCATGAATGGAGACGACCCTCATCATCCTCAAGCCCGACGCCGTCCAGCGCGGCTTGATGGGCAAGATCATCACCCGGTTTGAAAACAAGGGCCTGGCGATCGTCGCCGCGAAGCTGACCCAGATCAGCCCCGACCTGGCCGCGAAGCATTATCAGGAACACCAGGCCAAGCCGTTCTACGACTCCCTGGTGGGGTTCATGACCCGTTCGCCCGTGCTGCTGCTGGCGGTCCGCGGCAACGACGCGGTCGCGACCTGCCGCAAGATGATGGGCGCCACGTTCGGGCCCAAGGCCGACCCGGGCACCATCCGCGGCGACTTCGGGGCCAGCAATTCGTTCAACCTCGTCCACGGCTCGGATAGCCCCCAGTCCGCCCAGCGGGAACTGGAACTCTTCTTTGGCCCCGGCGAGATCCTCGATTACGACCGCGCCACCGACGCGTGGGTCTACGACGAATCCGAGCGCCCCGCGGCCTCGCTAGCGTGCCCGTAATACGCATCGGGATTGATCCGTGGTCACCCGTGGCGAGCCGCGCGTGTCAGCAAGCGGGTTCTGACAGATTCCCCGTTGACTCCATATCGATCCCAACGCGTATAACACCGGCCGCGGCCAACGAACCGCCACCGAAAGATCACCACGACCCCCTGGTGTTCCGTCGACGGTGTATTTTTGGATAGGGCCACAAGGCGAGTCGCGACCGTCAGGGAGCGGGTTCTGTTCCAATCAACGCGGATCGGTGAGAAACCCGCTCCCTCACGGTCTCGGCTCGCTGCGGAAGTGTACACCGACGCCCCCTCCCCCTCCGCTCTGCACAGCGGCCCAGTTCTGATATAATGGGGGGCTCAGCTTACGGAGGGCCGACCGACGTCCCCGCCATCCCGCGTCGGCGGGTGGCCGTCGCCACGGCTGATCAAGCTGATCAATACGAATGTCGCGTTAAACTGTTTCAGATTCATCATCGAATCTCTTTCCTCATGGCCGGCGACGGCCCACGCGTCGACCGGTAGGACAAGGACCCAGTCATGGTGACGATGACCGCTCAAAACCAGATCCAAGAACTGCTCGCCGCCGATGCCTCCCTGCTCGACTACCAAGCCACCGGCTTCTCCAAAGACCACCTGCACCTGCCCGGCCCGGACTTCATCGACCGGGTCGTCGCCGCCACCGACCGCCCCCAGCCGGTGCTACGCAACTTTCAGGCGATCCTCAACCACGGCCGCCTCGGCGGCACCGGGTACGTCTCGATCCTGCCCGTCGACCAGGGCATCGAGCACTCGGCCGGGGCCAGCTTCGCGCCCAACCCGATCTACTTCGACCCCGAGAACATCGTCAAGCTCGCCATCGAAGCCGGGTGCAACGCGGTGGCCTCGACCCTGGGCGTGTTGGGCGCCGTGTCACGCAAGTACGCCCACCGGATCCCGTTCCTGGTCAAGCTCAACCATAACGAGCTTTTGACCTACCCCAACCAGTTCGATCAGATCATGTTCGGCCAGGTCGAGCAGGCGTTCGAGATGGGCGCCGCCGCCGTGGGCGCGACGATCTACTTCGGCTCCGCTGAATCGACCCGGCAGATCCAGGAGGTCTCCGCCGCGTTCGCCCGCGCCCACGAGCTGGGCCTGGTCACCGTCCTGTGGTGCTACCTGCGCAACAGCGACTTCAAACAGAACGGAACCGACTACCACACCGCCGCCGACCTGACCGGCCAGGCCAACCACCTAGGCACGACCATCCAGGCCGACATCATCAAGCAGAAGCTCGCCGACAACAACGGCGGGTACAACGCGGTCAAGTTCGGCAAGACCCACGACCGGGTCTACTCCGACCTGACCCCCGGCGACCACCCGATCGAGCTGGCCCGCTACCAGCTGGCCAACTGCTTCATGGGCCGCTCACCGCTGATCAGCTCCGGCGGGGCCTCGGGCGGGGACAGCGACTTCGCCGACGCCGTGCGCACCGCGGTGATCAACAAGCGGGCCGGGGGGATGGGCCTGATCTGCGGGCGCAAGGCGTTCCAGCGGCCGATGGACGACGGCGTCAAGCTCATCCACCTCATCCAGGACGTGTACCTCGACGAGACCGTCACGATCGCGTGATCGCCCGCTAACCGCGACCGGATCGTTCTTCGCCAAAAGAATCCCTAGCTGCGGGCGGACCCGTCCGCAGCTATACCCGTGCGCGAATCCAACCCTCTCAACGAGCTGCCACGCTCTCACTGACGAATGAATCCCAATTGCGTGAAAGGTTTCCCGAGTCGCGGGGTATTAACTGTCGGAAGGCGGCCGCGGGTCGCCGTATGACTAAACCCCCTTAATAGAAAGGGAACACCATGGATCGTAAACGCAACAGCTCGCTACAGTCACTGACCCCCCAACAGGCTGCCAAGATCAACGGCGGCATCGGCATCGGGCCCATCCAGTTCAAAACCCCCACGTGGCTGTACGTCGACGGCACCCCCAGCTGGGCGATTGCCGCGGCCCAGGACGTCGGCTACGAGGTCGAGAACCTCGACGGCCCTCGCTGCTAGGCGGGGCGAAGGGGAACCCACGGGCCCATTCACCCGTGGTTAGAAAAGCGGTTCCACCAATAACACAGGGACCGGGGTTAGCCCCCGGTCCCTGTGTTGGTTTTTCACTTTCCCCACCGTGAAATCGTCACCACGTCCGACGGGCCGTTGTCCGGCCGAGCTCTGTCTAGGGTTTTTCTAGATGGCGGTAGATGTTCATAGCGAGCCGCGCCCGTGAGGAAGTGGGTTCTTCATGACGCCTGGCTGTGCCGCGGGATCTCCCCCAACCCTGAAAATGCTGTAGATCCCGCCCTCATCGAGCCCCGTCCGCCGTGCATCCCAAGAAACCTCTAATCCGCATGAAAGGTTTCCCGACCCACGGGGTATTAACTGTCGGAAGGCGACGGTGGGTCGCTGAAACTTTAAACACCCCTATTCAGAAAGGGAACGCTATGAAACGTCAACACAACAGTTCGCTCCAGTCACTGAACACCCAAGAGGCAGTCACCATCAACGGCGGCTGGGTCTACGGCATGACCCCTCATCACAAAACCCCCACGTACCTATACGCTGACGGCACGCCGATCTGGGCCGTCCTCGGCGCCCTGGGCGCGGGGTACGACGTCGAGTCCGTGTCCACCGGTGATGTGACCCAAGCCCCGCCGCTGGGGTCGCTGGGCGGGTTCGGCCGGGGCGGCTAACCCTCGCGAAGCACGCCCGCGGGTGAATCCGCCCGCGGTTAGAAAACCAGGTCCACCAAGGTGCTGGGCAGGCCGGGGCGCGCCCCCGCCCCCGGTCCCCCAGCCCCTGCTGGACCCCAACGCACGGTCAACGACGAGGCGATCGCCCCCTGGGCCGCGATCGCCTCGGCTCGGCCGGCCGCGTCCGTGCCCCCCCCAGCCGTATTCACCAGCCGGTCCCCCACGCGCAGCACCGGCCACGCCCCCGACAGATCCAAGCGCGCCCGCCCCCCGTCTTGACCCGGCACGCGCCCCGACCGGTCCACCATATGGATCAACCAGCTCGCCAACGCCGCGGTCTGATCGACCTCATCCGCTTCAAGGTCGCCGTTGATGATGTCGTTGAAATGGATACTGCCGATACTCGCCGCCGCCATGGTCAACGGCGCCCCCGGTCCCGCCCCCGCCCCCGGTTCTGCCCCGGCCTGCGGCGCCATCACCCGGCGGAAACCGAACGCCCCGCCCACGTCGAACCGCCGCTTGGGTACGGTCCCGGCAAACGGGTTGCCGCTCCACCGCTGGGCGGTGACCGGCACCGGGCTGCGCAAGCTCGCGGTCACGCGGACCCGCGCCCCGCCCGCCTTCGCGGCCGCCAGGTACGCCGCGTCGAGCGTCACGTCATCAAGATATACACCCGCCCGATCCGTGCGGACCACGACCGGCCCGGTGTACAGCGACCACGTCTGCCCGCTATCCAAAGAAAACTCGACCACCGCCGACCGCCGGGCTCCCGTGTCATCGAGCGTCAACCCCGGCTCGAACCGCAGCGGCCGCGGCCGCACCGGTCCAGGGGCCTGGTCCGGGTCCAACCCTTCACTAAAAAACGTCGTCAGATCGAACGGGTCGCCGCGATGGAACGGTGCGGCGCTGAACCGCCCGTCCTCGTTGAGCGCCCACAACCGGAACACGTTCTCAAACGGTCCAAACCCGGGGTTATTCAGCTTGCTGTACGAACTGTCCGGTTCGCCTTCCAGCGACGGGTCCCACCCCCCGATCAACACAAACGTCGACTCGACCACCCACCCGTCCGCCTCCGCCACCCACCGCCGCGCCGCCGGCGACGGGCGGTCGGCGTCGATCTCGAGCACCTGCCCCAGCGGCTGATCGTCCCGCGCCCACGCCAGCGTCACCGTCCGGCCGCGGTCGATCGGCCGCACCGCGCGGTGTTCGACCACCGCGCCCGCTTCACGCCGCAGGTCGCGTTGGACCACCAACCCACAGGGCTCGATCAGCCGTTCGAGGATGTCCCCGATCGGCTGCGCCAGGTCGATCGCCCGCTGCAGCGGCGTGTTGTGCACGTCACCAGGAATCATCGCTAGGTTTAACTCCAAACCCGCCAGGGCGTCGATCGCTTCTAACGCCGCGCCCACCGTCCACGCCTGCCCGTCTTCTTGGAACACATGCACCGACGGCCGGCCCCCGATCGGCCACACCTGGTGCGACCGGTTGCCGCCCGACCCGGTCCGCATCACCGCCGGGCGGGTGTCATCGAAAAGCAGCCCGTCGTCGGTCTGCCACCACACCGCCGCGAGGGTCTGGTCGAGCAACGCGTCCCAGCGGTCGGTTAGCTTTAACATCGCGTCATCGGCGCGGGTCGACAGCCGGGTCTGTGATCGGGTTAGCCGCCCGTGGGCGACGACGGTCCAGCGGATCTGATCGTCGACCAGCCTCGCGGGGATCGCCAGCGTCGCGGTCGAATCGATCCACCGGTCGACGCGGTCGGTGAGGCGCGTGTCGGGTTCGGGGTCGTTGCCGGTGGAACTAGCCGCCAACGCGTCGGGGGCGAGCAGGTGCTCATCGGCCGCGGCCAGCAAGGCGCTTCGCCGGTCGAGCGGGCCGGTGGCCGTGTATCGACGGGCGATCAGCCGCGGCTCGGGGACCGCGTCGATCAGCACCACCGGTGGGGGGTCGTCGAGGGGGGCGGGGACCGTCATCGGGGAAACCGTCGCGGCAGCGGTCATGGTCAACTCCTACAAAGCGGTGGGTGAAGATCCAACAGGACACCGGTGGTGCATGGGGGATCGGGGTTCATGGGGAGTGATCGCCCGTGCCGCGTTACTGCAACTGAAGCGGGGTCGCGGCGGCGGGTGGGGCGTGGATCGGCGCCGATTCGGGGGTCGTGATCGTTACGGCCTCGGGGCTGGTAACCCGCCACGCCAGGCGGGTGGCGACCGACGGCAGGGGGGTATCGACCGCGACCAGGTGTCGATGCGGCTGGGGGGTGACGGTCGCTAGGACCTGCTGGGGTTGGCCGGGGGCGGTGCCCAGCAGCTGCACCGTTTGCACATTGCTTTGACCCACGGGGCGGTCCCAGAGGATCAGGGCCTTGGCGGTGTTGTCTTCGATGAGCACGGGCCAGGCGTCGGCGTCGGGCCAGATCGGGGCCAGCGGCGCGGGCTGCGATCGGCCGTTGACCTTGGCGGTGCGGACCACGGTCGACCCGGCTTCGCAGCGGCCGAGGTTGTCGAGGTGGCGGATCAGGTACACGGCGGGGTCGGGCGAGGCGGGCTCGAGCGTGGTGTCGAGCGTGGCCGACCGTTCGTCGTCGCGTCGCGTCGCGGCGGGCTGGGCCGGGTCGAGGTCCTCGAGGCGGGACAAGGGCCCGAAGATCTCCCACCCGGCTTGGGGCAGTGGCAGTTGGGCCAGCGGGTCGCCGATCGGGCGCCAGGTGGCGTTGATCGTCGGGGTTGCAACGGCCACCGCCTCGGCCCAGGTCCACCCCGCGATCAGGGCCGCGATCAGCGGGGCGGGGTTGAGCTGCTGACCCGCCGTCGGGGCGCCCACGTGTCCGAACGCGAACGCGTAACCGGCTGCCAGAGCCCGGGCGACCAGGGGCGCATCCTCGGCCGCGGCGGGGAAGGTCAGCTGGGGGTTGGGGGCGTGCGTGAGCAGTAGTGGGGTGAGGTGTGGGTTCATGGGTTTGATCGATCGGGGGGTGTTCGAGGGGGGTGGCGGGTCGGGGACGGGGGGTTATACGCGTGGGGATCGATATGGAGTCAACGGGGAATCTGTCAGAACCCGCTTGCTGACACGCGCGGCTCGCCACGGGTAACCACGGATCAATCCAGATGCGTATTACCCGGGGGTTGAATCCCTCGACACGACCCGGGCGAACGACCGCGGGGCGCTGTCGATCGTGGCCGAAACGACGGCGACGCCCGCTTGCCCGGCGGGCAGGCGGTTGGTGGGTTCGTCGTGCTTGTAGCTGCCGGTCGAGCCGATCGCGGTCAACGCGGTGGGGGCGATCAGGTCGGTGGCATCGGCTCGGTCGATGACCTGGATCGTGGGCGAGGTCACGGCGGTGGTCAGGCGTACGCCGTTCTTGAACCAGGTGACGGTGTACTCGTCGCGGCTGTTGGCGCCGTCGATGGTGAGTTGGATATCGGCGTGATACACATCGTGCGAGGCGGCGAGGGTGACGGTCTGCGACGTGGGGTCGAAGGTGCTTCGGGTCGAGACCGCGGCGTCGAGGTGGGTTAGGCCCAGGTCGGTGGCGTTTTGCGGGTCGAACGCGACGAGGCGGGCTTCGAGGTACGCCGGGTCGATGGCGGCGGCGTTGACGCACAGCTGGACGCGGTCGGCGCCCGAGGCGAACGCGGCGTCGGGCCAGTCGACGCGGTAGAGCCCGGGGCAGTTGGTGGGGTCGACCTCGATGGCGCCGTGGTCGCTGTGGGCGGCGGTCACGGAGCCCAGGTCGGTGGCGTCGGCTTGGACGGCTGCGGAGCGGTCGCGCACGTAGGTGAGGTCTAGGTCGGTCATGGTCAGGGCGGTTTGGGCGGCGCCGGTGGTGGGGTCGACGAGCTTGAAGTAGGTGGTCACGTTGGTGGAGCCTTGTTGGATGATCACTGTTTGTTACCTCTTTTGTTGGGCATGAGCAGGCCGCCGGCGGGGGGGGCTTGGAGCTGGGCGGCGCCGATGTCGCTGTACGTGGTTTGGGCGGCACCGACGCGGCCGATCTGGGTGGGTGCTTGTTTCCATGGGCTGGTGGGGGCGGGGGTGAAGTCGAAGTTGGCGGCGTCGGCGTACTGGGGGTCGGAGCCGGTGACGGAGCCGGTTTCGATCAGGGGCGTGCCGTCGATCGCGGCGGTGGTGTTGGCGAAGAACCCGCAGCCGAAGACGGATAAGCGGTCGGTGTTGGCGGGGTCGATCCCGTAGGCGGCGGCGTTGGTGAACCCGGTGGAGACGGCCACGGAGAAGCTGTCGCTTCGGGTGATGAGGTTGTCGGAGCCGTCGGCGGCGTCGAGGGTGACGTTGGTGAGCAGGAAGTTGCCGTTGAGGTTGATCGAGTTTTTAGCGACGGTGCAGTAGGCCATGGCGGCCAGGGCGGTGGAGCTGTCGATGTTGACCCCGGTGGCGGAGTTGTCGAGGATCTGGCACAGGGCGATGAAGAACTTGGCGTTGTCGTGGGTGACGCCGTTGGCGCAGCGTTCGATGCGGCAGCGGGTGAAGGTGGTGGGCCTGGAATTGGCGAACAAGGTGTTGAACCAGATGCCGTCGCCGGTGCAGTCGTGGATGTGGAGGTTGTCGAACAGGGCGGTGGAGTTGTTGCCGCCGCCGGTGCGGTTGATCTCGATGCCGTCGTCGGTGTAGTGGCGGATCTCGAGGTTCTGGAACCGGAGGGTGTACGTGCTGGTGGTGTTGGTGAAGTCGATGCCGTTGGCGAGGGTGTTCGAGCCGTCGAGGACGGCGCGGGTCTGGTCGCCGACGGTCGAGCCGTAGCCTTCGAGGGTTAGGCCCTTGTCCGACCAGGTCACGGCTTCGTTGTAGACGGTCGATCCGTTGTTCTGGATCAGGACGCGGTCGTTGTCCGCGGCGGCGGAGACGGCGGCGGAGATCGTGGCTTTGGCGAGGGATTCGGTCGAGCCGTCGTTGGCGTCTGAGCCGTTGTCACCGTCGACGTAGAGGTCTGCCATGGGGGGTGTCCTTGGTGGGAAGGGCGGTAGCGGGTGGGGGTTGGGTTAGAAGGGGGTGTTGGTTTTTTTGCCCTGGGCTTCGTCGACGATGCGGCGGGCGGCGCGGCCCATGTCGGTGCTGAGCTTGGTGGCGACGACGGGGTTGGCGAAGCTGATGGTGCCGCTATCGGTTTTGTTGCGTTCGATCGCCTTGGCGAGGTTGCGGGCGGTGCGGCGGTTGTGGCTGGCGCGGATCAGGCCGACGGTCAACCCGGAGACGGCGGCGACGAGGGTGCCGATGGGCTCGGGGAGCAGCGGGCGGACCGCGGTGACGATCGGCTCGACGGTGTCGGCGAACTCCACGGCGCCGGGGCTGGCGACGGTGTCGTCGAATCGCTGGAGCTGCTGGGCGGTGCAGGCGGTCATTAATAGCACGGTCAGGGTGACGATGAACGCGGCGACGAGGGCCAGCCAGGTGAGGGCGTCGTGGGTGGTTTTTTTCTTGGTCGCGTGCTTGGTCGCGTACTTGGTCGCGTTCATGGGCGGAGGCTCCGGGGGTTGTGGTGGGGTTGTTTGAGTTGTTCGTGGATGCCCATCACGGCTCGGGACTGCTGCTGGTGGGCTTCGAGGAACTCATCGAGCGTGTGGCCGAGGATCTGCTGCATCGCGGATTCGGTGGCCATGCGGTGGTCGCGTTCGAGGCGCTCCATCTCGATGGTGTGGTCGAGGTACCGGTCGGCGACCTGCCAGGCGATCCAGAGGATGCCGATCAGCAGCACACCGGGCAGGCCCACGAACTTGGCGAACTCGACGACGCGGTCGAACAGGGCGATGCGGCCGTTGATCATCACGGGCGGGGGGTCGGGCATGGGGGGGACTCGGGGGATGGGCTTGTGATCAACGTGGGGGGTGGATCAGGCTTCTCATGTGGACGGTTGGTTTAGCTGCGGGTCGGTGCGGTTATGCGGTGCGGATCGCGTCGGCGGTGTTGGGGCTCGAGGTTGCTAGCAGGGCGCGGGTTTGGCCGGTGATGGTGAACAGGCCGTCGGTGGCGTCGGTGAACTCGATCGAGGCGCCGTGGGCCGAGCCGTCGAATGCGGGGTCTAGGGGCAGCTTGACGGTCTGGGGGCCGATCGACCCTAACCAGGCGTCGAGGTCGGGCCATGACGAGGGTGCGGCGGCGGCGGCGAGGTGGTCGTGGGACGCGTCGAGGGCGGTTAGGGCGTGGGCGGTGGGGGTGAGGGTGGTGAGTTGGGCGGCGTTGTCGATCGCGGCTAGGGCGTCGGTGAGGGTGGGGGCGTTCATGTCGGCGACGAGGTAGGGCCCGGCGGTGGGGGCGGTGGCCAGTGAATCGCGGGGGGGCAGATCGGCGGCGGTGGGGGTGCCGGGGATGAACCGGGGGTTGGTCAGGTCGGTGGTGTCGGTGTTGAGGTCGGCTAGCAGGGAGGCGACCGAGCGTGGGTTGCCGCCCACGGTGGCGACACCGGGGACGCCGTAACCCACGAGCAGGCCGGCGATCTGCCCCGAGAGGTGGTTGAGGGTCAGGTAGCTGAAGACGGCGTCGCGCAGGGCGGTCCACTGGGTTTCATCGATCGCTTCATCGGTGGGTAAGGCCAGGCCCAGGAGGTTGGCGAAGGGGACGCGACGGGCTTGGCGGTAGGCTTCGACCCAGGTGACCGAATCGTCGGTGGCGGTGTTGTAGATCACCAGCCAGCGGGCGGGGTCGGCGGCGTGGGTGGCGGTGGGGGCGACGGGGACGGGGCCGACGTAGGCGGTGTCGGTGACCCACTCGTCGAGCGCTAGGGCGCCGGTGAGGGTGGATTGTTTGTAGATCGCACCGAAGCGGACGGATCGGGTCTGCAGTGGGGTGAAGTCGCCGCTGCCGGTGGCGGTATCGACCGACCGGCCGTTGACCCACAGTTGGGCTTGGTCGGCGAGGGTGTCGAGCTTGACCTCCACGGTGTGCCACGACAGGGCCGCCGCGAGCGAGCCGGTGATCTCGTGCGTCGCTATCGTGGCGGTGACGCGTCGTGCTGTGGTGTCGTAGGTGAGGCGCAGGGTTTCGTGGCCGGTGTCGTCGAGGGCTTGCAAGACGGTCACGACCCCGCCGGTGGCGGTGCCGGGGCGGATCAGGAGTCGCGCGTGCAGGACGGGGGCGGGGGCGGGGAGGGTGTGTTCGAGGTATCGGCCGTCTTGCCCGGCGGAGATAAGGACCCGCGCGCCGGTGGCGGCGACACTCGGTGCAGCGGGTCCCGTGTTTAAGGCAGCGGGTCGGTCGGGGAACGCCGCTTCGCTTCGTTGATGCATCGCCACCGAGCCGGAACCGGGTTGGGGGCGGAAGAACTCGGGGCGGTGATCGGTCCCGCGTAGGGCCGCGGGGCGGAGGGTTTGGTTGACTTGGCCCAATTGGGCTAAGCCGACCAGGTCGGCGCCGCCTTCGGGCCGCAGGTTGTTGGGGCGCAGCGCGGTGGCGCGCAGGGTCTGGGGGCGGAGGCGTTCGGGGTCGAGCGCGGTCAGCCCGCTGACCGCTTCGGGGCGCAGGCGTGGGGGGCGGTAGACGACGGGGCGGAAGGCGGTGGGTCTTAGCGTGAAGCGTACGGCGCGCAGCCCGGTGGGGATTTCCCGCCAATCGAGGACCTCGAAGTCGACGTGTTTTCGGGTGGTGGGCATGTTTGACGGGGAGCTGAGGGTGGGGTCGAGGGTGGTGTGTGTGTGGCGGGTTTAGGTGCCGGCGGGGCGAGGCGGAAGGGGGGCTACTGCGTTTTCTTGGTCCGTGTAGAGCCTATCTGGATGACGATCGGCCCAAAGAACCCGCTGCCTGACGGTCGCGGCTGGCTGTGAAGCTCTACGTCAACTTGTAAAACGCTTTAGGCGACGGTGGTGGAGACGAACTCGCCGGCGGTGTTGAAGGTGATGGTGAGCTTGTTGGTGGTGGCGTCTTGTTTTTTGTAGGTGATGGTCTTGGTGCCGTCGCCGTTGTCGATGACGGTCGAGGGCCCGGCGATGTAGGCCAGGAGGGCTTCGCGGAAGGATTGGTCGGTGACACCGTCGACATCGCCCAGGGCCGCGGGGACGGTGGCGGATTGGCCGGTGTTGTCGAACGACTGGTTGGGGTGGAGGACGACGCCGCTGAGTGAGCCGACGACGAGTTGGCGGGTCAGGAACGCTTCATCGGCGAGGATGCTTAGCAGGGCGTTGTCGCTGGTGCCGGGGTGGAGGGTATCGCCGGGGTTGTTCCAGCCGGTGTTGGTGCCGATTTCGCCCACGAGTTGTTCATCGTCGAACCAGGGCTGGGCGGCGCCGGCTAGGATGAGCTCGTGCTGGGCGTTGCGGATGGCTTGGCTTTCGGCGGTGGTGATGCCGGGGTCGGCGTAGAGGCGGTCGCCGGTGATCGCTAAGAAGATGTCGGAGGTGGGGAACAGGGCGTTGACCCGGTCGAAGACGGCTTGGAGGTCGGCTTTGTAGGCGGACTGGGTGGTGGCGAGGTTGGCGTCGCGGGTGCCCTGCCAGTAGAAGTGGACGAGGCGCTGGCCTGGGGTTCGGCCGTCACCGGCGAGGGTGGTGGTCATCAGGTCGCGGGCGCCGCAGCGGTTGGTGGTTAGGTATCGGGAGGTGGCGGCGGGGGGGGCGTAGTCGGCGGCGGACAGGCCGCCCTTGGGGGCCAGGACG
Source organism: Phycisphaeraceae bacterium (assembly GCA_965224205.1). Taxonomy (GTDB): domain Bacteria; phylum Planctomycetota; class Phycisphaerae; order Phycisphaerales; family Phycisphaeraceae; genus CBDCYN01. The sequence goes on along the minus strand of CBDCYN010000023.1, from coordinate 221,572 downwards.
TTCCAGCACTGGGTGGGGTAGGCTGCTTTGAGGCGTGTGGCGAGGGTGACGCCGAAGCTGCCGCCGGGGGTGGTGTTCTCGGCGGTGATGCCGGTCCAGGTGGCGTGGGCGGTCTGGGTGCCGGACCAGGGGTCGGTCATCGGGGAGACGAAGGTGCCCTGGCGGGTGACGTGGTAGAGGTCTTGGTCGCTGTTGGCTTGCAGGCCCGGGGCTCGGCCGGAGAACTCGCTTTGGCCGGTGACGACGCCGACGAACGACGGGCCTTGGAAGGTGACGATCGGGCCCATGGCGCCGCCGGGGCCGCGGATAGCGAGGGTGTCGTCGCTGGTCGAACGGAAGGCGATGGCGAACATGTCGCCGACGTCGTTGATGTCGTCGTAGGTGGCGAGGTCGGACCAGGCGCCGGAGACGTGCTCTTCGAGGCGGATTTTTTTGAGGTTACCGGTGGTGCCCATGGAGAGGGTGGCGCGGAACCGGCCCCAGGTGGCGGGGGTGTGGGAGAAGTCGGCGCCGAATTGGGTGTAGGTGCCGGCGTCGGAATCGATGTGGAAGAGGCGCCCGGCGGAGTTGGCTAGGCCCAGGCGGATGAAGTACCCGGCGCCGTCGCTTTCGTAGTGATCATTGCTGTGGTGGTAGAAGAAGGGTCCGCCGCCGTGGGTGGTGGCGTTGGAGACGTTCTGCTCCCACTCGAGGGTGACCTCGGTGGCGGGGGCGGCGGGGTCGTTGTGGAACGCGGCTAAGGGGACGGCGGTCATGAGCCAGATGGCTGAGGCGGTGTCGTTGATGGAGAACCCGGGTTGGCCGCCCTGGTCGCCGTAGGTGAGCGTGGTGGCGGCGGCGCCTTGGACCGGCAGGAACAGGGGGTCGAGGTCGCCGGGGTTGCCGGATTGGCCGGTGAGGTTGACCGTGCGGGTGAGGGTCGGGAGGGTCGCGCCCATGGGAGGCTCCTGTGGAAAGGGGTGGTCGTGTTCGTGTGGGTCGGGGGTGAGTCGTGGGGTTGGTGGACGAGAGTTGCGGATGGGGGGCGAGGGCCAGGGGTGTAATCCGTGGTCTTCTAGGTGTGGGTGATGTTGAGGGTTGGGGTGTAGTCGCCGCAGCGGGACGACAGCGGGGCGGGGCCGAGGCGGAGGGTGACGGTCTGGGCGGTGGCGTTGGTGACGTCGAGGGTCAATACCCCGTTGGGGTCGCTTTGGAGGACCAGGTCTTTATCCGCGGTGATGGTCTGTAGGGTGGTGGTCGAGGACCCGGCGGTGGGGGCGAGGGTGGCGTTGGTGGCGTCGGTGTATCCGTCTTGGTCGCAGACGCGTACCCGCAGGGGGTGGGGCGTGTTGATCGGGTTGGCGTAGAGGTCTTGGAGCGTGACGGTGACGGTGGTGGGCGAGGCGGTCGAGCCGGCGGTGGTGATCGCCATCGCGTAGGTGGCGGAGGCGGCGGCGGCTTGGGGGTCGAGGCCGTGGCGGAGGATGGTTTCAAACCGGCGGTCGAGGATCGCGGTGATCTGCCCGGCGGTTAGGGTGACCTCGGCGAGCTTGAGGTGCGGGGTGGTGGGCCAGCCGTTGGCTTGGCAGTCGTGGCCGATCACGGGGTTGGCTGGGGGGGTGGAGGGGGCGAGCCAGATATAGACGGTGTCGTTGTTGAACGCGGCTAGGTCGATCGTGGTCGCGGGTGCGTCGAGGATGGTGGTGTTGATCATGGCGCGTCCGGGCTCGACGCGGATGGTGGTGACGGTGGCGTCGTCGCGGGAGACCTGGAGGTGGCCGGCGGAGGCTTGGCCCAGCAGGTGCAGGGAGGTGACCAGCCAGTGGTAGTAGGGCTGCAGCCCGTTGACGGGGTACTCGAACCCGGCGGTGGGGTGGTGGGTGCCGACCAGGGCGTTGATCTCGTCGGGGGTCAGGGGTCGCGTGGGCATGGGTGGGCTCGCGGGTGTGGGGGTGTCCAAGACCCTAGGCGGTCCAGGCGAGGGTGAAGGCGGTGTCGATGGTGAAGGTTTCGGCGGCGGGGGGCAGGGCGTCGATGCCGGTGTCGGCGGCGGTGAGGGGTTGGGCGACGGTGCGGCCGCGGTGGTCGGTGGCGGTGACGGTCAGGTCGTGGGAGCCGGGTGTTAGGTCGTCGCGTCGCCATCGCCAGGCGGTGCCTTCGGAGCCCAGGGGGCCCATGCCTAGCTGGCCTAGGCCCAGGCCGGGGCCGGTGACGGCGTCACGGCCGAACTCGCCGAGGCCCAGCAGGGCGCCGAACCCGCCGCGGTGTTGCGAGGCGGGCCACATGGGGCCGCGGTCGGTGGGTTGGCCGTCGACGTGGACCTGTAACCGGGTGTCGACGGGCAGGCGCTCGTCACGGATAACGGTGAGGGTGGCGTGATCGGTGACGGGGGGGTCCCAGTGGGTTAAGGATTCGGGTTGGGGTCGCCAGGCGGCGTCGGGGTCGAGGGCGGGGACGGCGAGCAGCTCGATGCGCTGGGGGCGGGTGCGGTCGATCATCAGCCACAGCTGGCGTTGGGTGGGGTCGGTGGTCACGTCGGTGAGCTGGTCGTTGACGTAGACCTGCACGAGGCGGGGGCCTTGATCGGGGGCGGACCACCACAGGTGCACGAGGCAGGGGTGGTGGCCGTGGCGGGTGGCGACGGGTCGGGCGATCACGTTTTCAAACACGTCTTGGGTGGCGGGGGACATGGGTATTGGGGTTGGGTGTGGGGTGTGCGGGTTTCGCAGCCCGGGGCATACGGATTTGAATCGGTAGGCTCGGTGGGGAATGGGCGGCGGTTACGGTTTGAGCTGGAGGTAGGTCACCTGGTAGGGCATGCGCCACCGGGAGCCGACGCGGCGCATGGATTCGGGCTCGAAGGAGAGCATGACGACGTGTTCCCAGCGGCGGTCGACGTCGTCGATCAGCAGGTGGGTGCGGCCGTCGAGCTTGGCTTCGATCGCTTCGATCTGGGTCTGGAGGGCGGCGGGGTCGTCGCCGATGAGGTCGCCGAACTGGGTGATCGATCGGCCGTGGCGGCCCTGGTCGCTGAGGCGCACGCCCTGGCCGCCGGGGGTGTTGTGCAGGACGTGCCGCAGGGACATGCCGCCGACCTGGAAGGCGTGGGGCCCGGAACGGAAGAGGTTTTGGTTATCGAATGCGCTCATGGTGGGGTTGGGTGTTGGGGTTAGGGGGGGTCGAGGTCGATGCGGACGGTGACGACGATGTCGGCGGGTTGGGTCGAGACGGTGCCAGCGGCGGTGGGGGTGAGGTCGACGGTCAGCAAGTCGCCTGGTTGGAGGTTCTGGGTGCCGTCGGTTTGGATGACCGCGGTGGTGCCGTGGCCCTGGGCGGTGGAGCGGAAGCCGGTGCCGGCGGCGGCGGTGATGGCGGGGTCGGTGGTGGTGACGGGGGCGCCGTTGACCTTGACTGTGGCCGAGACGCCGTCGGTGGGGGTGGTCGAGACGGTGTTCGTGCCCAGGGATAGGGACACGGCGGTGACGGTGGCGTTGAGGGGGGCGGCGGCGATGAGTTGGCCGGTGACGGAGGCGGTCAGGGGGCCTGGGTGGGTGGATGAGGGGAACGCGGACCCGAGGCCGTTGACGACGGCTTGGTTGATCGCTGACGCGGTGGCGGTGACGCCTAGGGCGGAGAGGCTGGGGGCGTGGAGGAACGCTTCACTGCGCAGGTCGGTGATGGCGGTGATGGTGGCGGTGGCGGCGGTGACGCAGGCGAGGGGCACGAAGGTGGTGCGGTCGGCGGGCAGGGCGGTGGTGGCGGATTGCACGGCGCCGGTGGAGTCGAGCCAGAGGTAAGAGGTGTTGTTGGCGGCGACGGGCAGGGAGGAGGCGCCGGCGAAGGCGATGGGGGTGTTGTTGATCACGCAGCGGCCGGGGCGGACGCCGACGGTGAGGTTGGCGTCTTGATAGACGCGCAGGTCGTTGGCGCGTTGGGCGGCGAGGAGGGTTCGCTGGACGAGGCGGCGGAACTCGAGGAAGTAGGGGCTGCGGCCGGTGGGGATGTACTCGACCCCGGTGGTGGGGTCTTGGGCCAGGGCCAGTAGGGTGGCGTCGTCGGGGTAGCGTTCGGGCATGGCGGGTTCTGGGGTGTTGGGGGGTGGGGGGTTTGTGGTTTACAAGCTATTTCAAAATCTGTATCCCGTTGGATTCCGCACTGGCTGACCAGCGGCCAGTGGCACCCGTCGATGGTTTTGGAAACAGCTTGTTAGACGCGTTGGAGGTTGATGATGCCGAAACGGCGTTGGTCGTCGGCGAGGCCGTCGCCGTTGAGGTCGACGAGGATGGCGGCTTCGCGGACGGCTTGGTTGAACCGCTGGCGGAAGCGCTCGGCTTTGGCGGCGACCTGTTTGTTCTCGCCGTTGATGGTGGCGGCGGCGGCGTAGACGAGCTCGAGGGTGCCGAGGGCTTCGAGGTGGGCCATGACGGACCGGGAGACGATCGCGTCGGCGGTGAGTTCTTGGGGGTTGTCGTCTTCATCGATGCCGGCGAGGCGCAGGAGCATGGCGTGGACGACGGCGGCTTGGGGGGCGAAGGTGCGGGCGACGACGGTGAGGTCGGTGGAGGGGGTGGAAAGCGAAGGGGGGATCGCGGCGGCGTTGGGGTCTTGGCGGGGCAGGGAGACCTCGAGGGTGGTGGCGTTGGTGGTGGCGACGACTTCGACGGGGGTGTCGGTGTCTTGGAGGAGGACGACGCAGCCGGTATCGATCTGGGCGGCTTGGAAGTCAGCGGTGGGGCTGGTGAGGGTGGTGGCGGTGAGGGAGGCGTCGGTGACTTTGAGCCGTTGCTGGCTCATCATCGGCACGTCGCGGAAAACGTGAGGGTCGATCAGCAGCAGGTCGCGGTCGGTGGAGAAGTTCATGGGGGTGTCCTTTGGGGGCGCGATGGGGGGCAGCGGGGGGTCGTGGGGTGCACGGGGCGGACGGGTTGGGATCCGTGCGTTTCCATCCGTCCGTTTTATTTCATTCCATCCTTTTTACGGCGTTTTCTCGTTTGGTGTAGAGCCTGGTATGTATGGTGGTTTGTCGAAAGAACCCGCTCCCTCACGGTCGCGGCTCGCTGAGGAGCTCTACACGAACTTCGAAAACTCTGTATTTACTCCGTTTCATTCATTCGTTCGTTCGTTCGTTCGTTCGTTCAATTGTGTTCATTCACTGTGTGGCGTGCGATTCGTTTTGTTGAAACGACTCGCCGGCGGTTGGGCCGGCGGGTCGCGGTGGGCCGCGGAGAGGCGGGAGGTGGGGCTGGGTGCCGCGGCCGTGGGTCACCGGGGTCGGGAGCCGACCCGTGGAAAGGAGGGGCGAGAGGGGTTAGGTGGTGGCCAGGCCGCGGATCAGGCCGTGGGCGTTTTCGTTGCGGAACTCGAGGGTGTACTCGCCGATGACCTGGCCGACTTCGGCATCGCCGACGGGGGCGATGCGTTTGAAGTGGAAGCTTCGGCCCACGAGGGGCAGGACGTCGACGCGGGTGGAATCGACGAGCAGGACGGTATCGGCGGGGACCCAGCGGCTCATGACGACGCGGCAGACGCCGAAGTCGCTTTCGTAGACGCTTACGAGGTCGCGGAAGTTTTCGTCGCGTGGGCCGTACTGACGGCTGGAGGTGATGAAGGAGTTGATCTGCCGTTTCTGGAAGCCGTTGACGACGATGGTGTCGATGGCGCCCGAGGACTGCTCCCAGATGGTGCGCAGGGCGACGTTGATCTGCTCTTCGGTGAGGGTGTCGCTGCCGGCGCCGGAGCCGGAGGGGAATCCGGCGGCGCCGTTGACGAAGGCGTTGGTGGTGATCGAGGGGATGATGCCCTTGAGGGATCGGCGGACGGTGGCCGAGCCTTCGGGCGAGGAGTCGGAGGCGACGCCGTTGATCACGGAGTTTTCGAGGTCGCGGATCAGCTCGCGGAGGCGTTCTTGTTTCTGGTAGTCGAGCTCGTCGGCCAGGGCGATCTGGCGGGTGGCTAGCTGGGAGCCGGAGACCTCGACCGAGGCGGTGAAGATCTGGGTGTAGTTGGTCATCCGGGTTCGGTTGGTGAAGCGGGTGGCGGGTCGGTCGTCGCCTTCGAGGGCGGCGTTGCCGAGGATGTTGATGATCTGGTTGTCGGCGAGGGCTTCGGGGGTGGTGCCGCCGTATCCGCGGGTGACGGTCAGCTCGTTGGAGCCGGTGTTGACGGACTCGACGAGCATGACTTCTTGGGAGCCGTCGACTTTGATCTGGTCGCCGGTCTGGAAGCGTGCGGCGTTTTCGACGGTGAAGGCGGTTTCGGAGGTGGGGTTGGTGATGGACTGGTCGTCGATGGTGTCGGCGTTGGGCAGGAGGGTGTCTTCGAGCCACTGGTGGACGGTGGCGGTGGCGGCGCGGTGGGGGTCGCCGAGGTGGTCGAGCAGTGGGGTCTCGAAGGGGCTCACGAGGCCGATGATGTCGGAGACGTCTTCGGCGATCTCCGGGAGGGCGGGGCCGGCGGAGAAGGTGGCTTTTCCGGTAAAGGGCATGGTGGGTCTCCTCGGGGTGAGGGGGGTTGGTTAGGGGTTCATCTCAGCGGGGTCGGGGCGGTCTGGCTGGGGGCGAGCCGGCCCGCAGCTCGTGGGGTGGGGTTACTTGCCTCTTCGGAGGCGTAGGTACCGCAGCAGGTCGCGGCGGTCGCCGGTGGTGGCGGCCACCTGGGCCGCGTGGGTGGTGGTGCGGTTGAGGGGGTCGCGGGTGCGGGGGGCCATGGGGGAGGCGGGCGACAGGGGCTGGGGCTTGTTGCGGAAGAGGTAGGGCTTGTGGCGTTTGAGGTCTTCGATGGCGATCTTGACGTCGGGTTCGTCCATCATCTCGACGGCGGCTTCGGTGAGCATGCGGGCGACCTCGAGGTCGACGGCGTCGGAATCGGCCAGGAGTCGGTCGATCTTCTGTCGGCGGTCGAGGGCCGAGACGGTTTGGCGGGCTTGCTCGAGCTCGACGGAGGTGTCTTGGAGTTGGCCCTTGATCGCGTCGAGTTCGTTCTCAGCGGCTTGGGCGCGTTTGCGGTAGCGGATGGCTTCGGTGACGGGCACGAGGCGTTGGGGGGCTGTGTGGGCGTTGGGGTCGGTGGGTCGTGGGGGGGTATCGGGGCGGGGATGGCTGTTGGGGGTGGTGTGGGGATTGCTGGGGTCGGGGTGGCCCGCCGCTGCGGGGGGTGTGGGGGCGTTGGGGTCGGTCGAGGTTTCGGGGGTTTGCTGGGTTTTGGGTTGAGTGGTCATGGGGGTTCCCGTTTGGGTTGGTGTTGGCGGGGTGGGGGTTAAGCGGTTAGTTCGGGGAGGCAGTCGCCGTAGCCGAGTTCGGTCAGGACGCGGTCTTGGGGGACGCCGAGGTCGATTTTCATCTTGGCTTCGCGGAGGCGTTGGCCCTGGTTTTCGGGCAGTGGGCTGGGCCAGTCGAGGCGGACGGTGCGTTCGTGGGGCTTGTTGGGGAGGGTGCCGTAGACGTCGGCGGCGTGGAGGATGAGCTCGCAGAGCTTGGCGATGCCGGCGCCGTAGGTGACGCGTTTCTTTTCGGTGCGTGATAGCAGGCCCATGAGGGTGATGCGCAGGGCGTTTTCGCTGGTGAGGTTGCCCACGCGGCCCGAGAGCAGGCCGGCGGCCAGGGGGGTGACGGCGGAGGTTTTGTCCATGGCTTCACGGATCTGGGCGATGTGGGTGTCTTCGGAGGGGTTGGCGGAGTCGCCGCCGAACTCTTTGATCTCGGCTTCGGGGTTGTCGGTGGCCCACATCTGGCCTGGGCCGACGCAGCGTTCGGTGAATTTCTCGATGCCCTTGCCGAGGTACATCTTGAACGACTGGAAGGTGACGCGGTTGGCGCGGTCGGAGAGGCGGGTGTTGAGCTCGTCTTGGAGGGGGATCAGCGGCTCGACCTCGCTTAGGCCTTCGTAGAAGAAGGGCTGGGGCAGGTTCTGGATGTGGACCACGGGGATGCGGCCCAGGCGGTTGATCTGCTGGTCGACGAGGTGGCGCTGGGCGGGGGAGCCTTTGAAGGTAAGCTCGTGGCGGTCGGTGAAGACCTGGGTGCACTCGACGGTGGCGCGGTTGGATAGGGGCGCGGCCCCGCCCAGGACGGTGGCGCGGGCGCGGGCCAGGAAGCCGGGGGTGTCGGCCAGTTCGTTGAGGGTTTGGCGGAAGTGCAGGACGTAGGCGTCGAGGACGCGGAAGTCGTCGGGGCTGAGCACGGGGATGGCGCGGGGGGCTTCGACGGTTTCGAGGATGAAGTGCTCGGCGGCGTCGAGGACGGCGTGGGGGTCGGGGCTAGGGGGGGCGTCGTTCGCTTCGGGGGGGCCGGCCGGTGGGGGGGCGGCGGCGGGGTTGACGCGTAGGAGGATGTCGACGTGGCCGTGGACGGTGCCCAGGAGGGCGAGGTCTTGGTAGAACGCGACGGCGCCGTTGCGGTCGATGACGCGTCGCAGGAAGGACTCGATGAGGGCGGCGCGGTCGGGGTCGGGGGCGCAGCTGGTGATGGTCACGGGCTTGGCGAACATGAAGTCGACGAGGCTGTGGACACGCCAGGCGATGTCGTTTTCGATCACGATCTCGCGGGCGGTGGGGGCGTGGAGGGTCAACGAGCCGCCGGGGTCGCTGGTTCGTCTCAGTCGGGCGGGCAGGCCCTGTTCCTGAGCCAGGCGATAGACGCGTGCGACCCGGCCGGGCAGCTCGTTGTCGACCATGTCGTTGCGGTAGTAATCCCAGAGGCGGTCGAACCGGGGGGCCGCGGCGGTTTCGTGCTCTTCGATGAGGTGGTCGAGCAGGTCGGCGGTTAGGGGGGTGCCGGTTAGATCGTGGGAGTCGAAACTCATGGGCTGGTCTCGGGGTGAAGGTTTCGGGGCTGGGTCGTTTTTTTCAGTGCTCTTACCCTGGGGCGGTTGGTCGCGTTTGTGCGCACAAACGTGACGGGCGCGGGGTCGTCGGGGGCGCTCAAATCCAACGGGGACAAGGGTCAAAAATTATTTTGAGCAGACGTGAAAATGGTGGGGGTGGCGCGGCGGTTTTGTGCGCGCAGATGGGGGATTGTGGATCTTACGAGTCGCGCTACTAACAGCTGCGGGGTCCGGTGGTCACACGCGACGCACAAGAAAAACCGCTGCGTCGCGGGGCACAGCGGGCGTGACGGGGTTACATTGTGGCCATGTCTGAGATGACCCGAAAACGCGCGATCGAGCTGCTTAAGAGCGGGCGGGAGGGGGTGGAGGCGTGGAATCGGTGGCGGGAGGAGGAAGAGCCGGCCCTAGCAGAACTACCTAGAGCATCTGGCATCAATGTTCTCCATAGCCACAGGCTTGAAAGTAGTTGGGGCATTCTGTGGGGTGAACGGCTCGCAGGGCATCGGCGATGGCGTCGTTCAAGGCGTCGAACGTCTTGGCGCTGACCCGACGTAGCCACGCTTTGACTTTGCTCCACAGCTTTTCGATCGGGTTGAGGTCGGGCGAGTAAGGCGGCAAGTACCAAAGGTCCGCGCCGGCCGCTTCGATCGCCTCACGGATCCCCGCGCCTTTGTGCGACGAGAGATTGTCCATCACCACGACATCCCCGGGCCGCAGCGACGGGGCCAAGAACTGCTGTGTATAAGCCAGGAACGTTGCCGCGTCCATCGGACCGTCGACCACCACCGTCGCGCCTTGGCTCACGCCGTCGAGCCGGATGGCACTGAGCATCGTCATGGTTTTCCAGTGGCCGTCCGGGGTGTGATCCACGCAGCGCTCGCCGATCGGCGACCGGCCGTACAGCCGGGTCATGTTGGTCTTGGCCCCGGATTCATCGAGGAAAACAAACGAACCCGGGTCCACGAACCGCCGGGCGATCATGAAGCTTCGCCGACGTCGAGCCACGTCCGGACGTTCTTGTTCGGCGGCGATCAGCGACTTCTTTTTAAGGATAGCCCCAGACGCTTCAACGCCCGGCACACCGTCGATTCGACCACCCGCACGCTCAGCAGAGGCATCAGCTGCTTGGCCGTGATCCCCGGCTGGGCCGCGACCCTCTCACGCAAGATCTGCTCATCAGCCGCCGTGAGCTTCACCGGCCCCTTGGGCCCCGGCACGCCCGGCGACAACTCCCCTCGTCGATGTCGACCCAGCCAGTCGCGCACCGTCGGCCGCGCCACGGAAAACCGCTTTGCCACCGAAGCGATCGGTTCACCCGACCCCGCCGCCACGACCACCCGCTGCCGCAAGTCCATCGAATAGGTCATGACCTTGGCCTCCATGCCAGAAATCACACTTATCGGTCAAAGAAGATTATTTACGCCAATGGCTATAGCCTCGCCGATGCAGATCTCAGTGGCACGAAGCTACGGGAGGCAGTTCTTACGGGGATGGATCTCGTCGGTACGAGCTTTGACCGAGCAAATCTCGGAAATGCACAGGTCCAACACGCGAAGCTCAGCTATGCACAACTCAATTCTACAAATCTTAATGGTGCAAGCTTTGTCAACGCCGACCTCGGTGGTGCCGGTCTCAGCAATGCACGGCTGAGGTTGACTGATCTCAGGTTTGCAAGTCTCACTGGTGCAAATCTAAGCTTTACGAACTTCGTCCGCACGTCTCTAAGTCAAGCGAATGTCACAAGCGCTACGTGCTGGTCGACCATCTTCGTGAATGTGGATCTGTCCGATGTTGAAGGGCTTGCCAAAATCACACATTTCGGCCCCAGCTCCGTCGACGTCGACACCCTCTACAAGTCAGGGGGGAAGATCCCGCGGGTGTTCCTCGAAGGCTGCGGGGTGCCTGCGGATCTGATTGATTACCTGCCGAGCCTGATCGGGGCTCAAGACGCGATCCAGTACTACTCGGTGTTCATCAGCTACGCGACGGCGGACGAAGCGTTCTGCAAGCGGCTGCACTCGCGGCTGCGGGACGAGAAGCTGCGGGTGTGGTTTGCGCCCGAGGACCTTGAGGGCGGCAAGAAGCTGCACCCGCAGATCATGGACGCGATCCAGGTCCACGACCGGCTGCTGGTGGTGCTATCCCCGAACTCGATGGATAGCGACTGGGTGCGACAGGAGATCTCCGCAGCTCGGGACCGGGAGCGACGCGAGGGCCGGCAGATCCTGTTCCCGATCCGGCTTTGCGGTTTCGAGGCGATCGAGACCTGGCGGTGCCTCGACCCGCGGTCGGGTCAGGACCTGGGCGGTGAGGTGCGTGAATACTTCGTGCCCGATTTTTCGAACTGGAAAGATCACGACAATTTCGAGAGCGCTTTCGCGAAGCTGCTGGCGGCCCTGCGCGCCCAGGAGCGGCGCGACGCGGAGGCGCGGGGGTGAATCCTGGGGAGCCTAGCTGTGGCCCGGTCGGTCGGCGGGGTTGACAGGGGGTGGGGGGGCGATTATGCATCGTGTGATGAAGGGGGTAAGAAACGGCCGATGAACCTATATGCATCGCGTACGCATCGCGTATCCCCATGCCGCGTCGGTCATGGCTGGGCTGTGAAAAGTGAGACCGTGTGTGAGACGTTGTGCCCGATATCGGGTTTATACGCGATGCGTATCCATCACGAGGATCTATTATGAATCTACCGAATCTATCAAAGGGGACCCGCCGCGTGGGCTGGGGCGGTGCTTGCCGCCGGCGGGTGGCGGGCAGCCGGTTGACGTCGAAGCATAGCGACGATCAGCTGGCGGACATCAACCTCTGCGACCTGCTGTGCGATTGCTGCGAATATCAGGGCGACTGGAATTGCTGCTTGATGTGCGCGTTGTGCTCGGTGGCGCCGTAGGCTGGGGCGCGGGTCGCGGCGGCGGCGGCGTGGGCATGGCCCGTTGGCCGGTGTGGGCCGGGGGGCGTAAAGTATGGCTTGGCTGCCACCGTAGCTCAATTGGCAGAGCACTGGTTTTGTAAACCGTGGGTAGGGCCGCGTGGGTACGCGGCAAGCACTTCTATTTGAAACGCTTACCGATCTAGCTCTAGCGGCCGCCGTGTCGAGCAAGGCGATAGCAAGGTGCGAATTTGGCGCTCTCTTGGAAAAATAGGGAATAGCGGCAATTCGCAGCCGTTCGCGCTTGTTTTTCGTCATGGCGTGGACTATTGTTGAAATGTTGCCAGAGGTAACAAGCCCTACGCGGTGCCGTGCCGTAGGGTGTAAAAATTTAGATCGTTCGTTCTGAAACATAGAACCCCCACGGCAGGTAAAGTAGGAGCGAACCTAGTGACAACCCCATTATTGGGGATGTCGCGAGGTTCGCTTTTTGCATTTAGCTCGCCTCGCGGCGTCCCCCACAGAGGACCCCGCAGATGGCAAATCGAATCAACGATTCCCACAAGACAACCCACCCCGATTTCGATGTCTGGCTGACGCCACAGCAGGCCGCCGAGTACGTAGGCGTTAGTGTTGACTACCTTGAGAGACGCCGCCGCTCCAAGGAACCTCCTCGCTTCAGCAAACCGTCTTACAAAACTGTCAGATACAACAAAAAGGATCTTGACGCTTGGCTTGAGTCACTGGTCATCGAAGCGGGGGGTGAGTGATGGGCGACACCAACAAAAAAGCCCTGGCGCCGGGGAGCGTTCCAGGGCAGGATTCGAGTGCTAAAGAATCATTGCCAAGCAATCATTCTGCGACAAGTCTAGCTCCTGACCCACACGAGGCTGAAATGTTCCTTCACGCTATCAAACCTCATGGTCCCTGGGACCTGATCCGGTTTCCGTCGGCACAGTCCGAACGTTTAGATCCTGACAATTCCACTGCGCTCGGTTCCCTTCTGAATGCTGCTCACGAAGCGGCGCAGGGTGTGTACTACCACCTGAACACGCTAAGAGGCATTGTGGGAAGCAAGGCCAAGAAGATTGATGTCGCCTTCGTTGATTCTCTTCATATTGATATCGATCCACGCACCGGTGAACCACTGGATCAGGAACGTGACCGCATTTTATGCTTGCTGACTACCAATCTACCCGACGGTATACCGAAGCCGACCTTCATCATTGACAGCGGCGGCGGGTACCAGGCAATCTGGCGACTACGTGAACCGATCTCGCTGGCCCCCGATGAAGCGACTGATGCCGAGAAAATCGCCGCTGCAGAAGAGGTGGAGCGACTGACTCGTGGGCTTGAATTAGCCTTTGGTGCTGATTCGTGCCACAACGTGGACCGCGTACTTCGCCTCGTGGGGAGTGTAAACCACCCGAATAAGAAGAAGGCTGAGGTCGGGCGCGAGCCAGCACTTGCGAAGCTGGTGCTGCACGAGCCGGATCATGTATACGTTCCCGATGAATTCCCCAAGGCTCCGCCAAAAACGACTGTCGCATCGGTGACCAGGGAAGCAGTTGGTCTAGAGGGCCTACCCCGTCTTGAATCCATTGACCAACTTCCCGATGCAGTGTCCGATCGAATAAGGGGACTAATCGTGCGAGGGCACGACTCGGAAGATCCCGACAAGTATCCGAGCCGGTCTGAAGCATTGTTCGCAGTGTGCTGTGCGTTGGCCAAGGCTGGCGTCAGCGACGACATTATTCTTGGAATTATCACCGATCAAGACTTTGGAATCAGCGCCAGTATTCTGGACAAGAACCAGAACGCCGAGCGATACGCCAGAAGGCAGATTAAACAGGCGCATGACGCGATCAGCGATGATCCAGTCGTCCAGATCAACCGCAACTACTGCGCAGTGCTCGAGGGATCAAAACTTACATTTTATCGCGAAGAAGATAACGGCACAGTTACGCCCATGAACAAAGAAGCTTTTCTGTTCGAGTTGGGTCACCTGCGAAAAATGATCCCTAGTGGCAACAGTAGTTTTAGATGTATTAGTTAAGACTTCATCTGACGCTTCCGTTAATCTTTGTTTCTCACAGAAGGAGACCGTCAGATGACCACCGACCAGAAGATCATTGCCAACAAAGTGGGGTTGCTCAAGCTGGCCCAGGCGCTGGGCAGCGTGTCGCAGGCGTGCAAGGTGATGGGGTATTCCCGGGATAGCTTCTACCGGTTCAAGCAGCTCTACGACCAGGGCGGGGAGTTGGCCCTTCAAGAGATCAGCCGCAAGAAGCCGATCCTGGCCAACCGCGTCGACCCCGAGATCGAGCAAGCCGTGGTCGCGTTCGCGATCGAGCAGCCCGCTTACGGGCAGGTGCGGGTGTCGAACGAACTCAAGAAGCAAGGCAAGCTCATCTCACCGGGCGGGGTGCGAAGCGTGTGGCTGCGGCATGATCTTGAGACGTTCAAGAAGCGACTCAAGGCACTCGAAGCCAAGATGGCTCAGGACCCCGACCACACCGTGCTGACCGAAGCCCAGGTCGTGGCGTTGGAAAAAGCCAAGCAAGACAAGCAGGCCCACGGTGAAATTGAAACCGAACACCCCGGCTACCTCGGGGCTCAAGACACGTATTACGTGGGCACGATCAAGGGCGTGGGCCGGATCTATCAGCAGACGTTTATCGATACGTATACGCGGGTGGCGCACGCAAAGCTCTATGATCGCAAGAACGCCCTCGTGGCCGCGGATCTGCTCAACGACCGGGTGATCCCGTGGTACGAACAGCACGACGTGGACCTGCTACGCATCCTCACCGACCGCGGCACGGAGTACTGCGGGAATCGTGAGCACCACGAATATCAGCTGTACCTGGCGATCGAGGACATCGATCACACCAAGACCAAAGCCCGAAGCCCGCAGACCAACGGGATCTGCGAACGGCTGCACAAGACGATGCAGGACGAGTTTTATAGCATCGCGTTCCGCAAGAAGATCTACACGAGCCTCGAAGAACTCCAAGCCGACTTGGATGCGTGGCTGGTGACGTACAATGAACAGCGACCCCACAGCGGCCGCTACTGTTACGGCAAGACCCCGATGGCGACGTTCAAGGATTCGATCCCGTTAGCCCACGCCAAGCGGCTCGATGGCTCTTCTCTAGAAGGGGTTCGGGTGAGCGAAGCGAACGAGAGCCGAGCCGAGGATCTGGGCGTCACCCAAGGCGCGATCGAGGCGCGGACGAAAGACACTCGAAGCGGCAGTCTTGCTGTTGCCAGATAACTCTCGCGTGTCAGATGAAGTGGTGGCTAGTACAAGTAAGCAGTGGCTCTGACTTCAACACTTTTCATTTCTTCACCAAGCTTCAAACCCTCGTGACACATCTCTTCGGCACGATCTAGCTCCTTACGGTCCATGTAGATCCCAGCTAGGTGGCAACACCGAAACGCTTTACCCTCGATACTACCCATTTCTTCATCGAGCATTAACGCTTTTCGGAGAAACTCTTCAGCGCGATCTAGGTCTCCGCGAATCCGACTCATAATGCCCAAGCCATTGTAATCGATAGCCATGCCCTCGACATTACCGAGCTCTTCATCAATCTGAAGAGCCTTTCGATACATTTCCTCAGCACTATCGACATCCCTAAGATTATAGTAGACGTTCGCGAGATTCCCATAGCACATGGCCATTCGCTCACGGTGGCCCAACTGCTCAGCAACCTTCAGTGCTCTTATTGATCTTTGAATAATTCACTTAACCCCGACGGGTTGGCCGATCCTATGGGGTATGCCTTACACCGGTTGCCGCAAGGATGCTCAAAGTCGCCGGATACGAGCGATGGCGATGTTGGATCAGGGACGATCCCAGGCCCAAGTGGCACGCGAACTGGGCGTGACGCCCTCGGCGGTGTGTCAGTGGGCCAAGACGCGGCGCCAGCGGGGCGACCCGGCCTTGGAATCCAAGCCACACAACGGCCGACCGCCCAAGCTGACGGCCCGACAGCTCGCCCGACTCGAAAAGTACTTGCGGCGGGGCCCCACCAAGCATGGTTACGCCACCGAGTTGTGGACCCTCTCACGCGTGGCCGAGGTGATCGAGAAACACTTCGGCGTGACCTACGACCCATCGGGCGTCTGGCACGTGCTGCGTCGCATGGGCTGGTCGGCCCAGAAGCCCGAACGCCGTGCCCGCGAACGCGACGAGCAAGCGATCGCGGCGTGGCGAAAGAAAGACTGGCCGCGGATAAAAAAACGCTAGACGCGGCGGGCGGAGTATAGTTTTCGCCGATGAATCCGGGTTCATGCTCCAGCCCACCGTCCGACGCACCTGGGCGCCCCAAGGCCAGACCCCGATCCTCAAGAGCTACGATCGACGCGACCGCCTGTCGGCGATCTCGGCCCTGACCGTCTCGCCGAAGCGTCGCCGGTTGGGGCTCTACTTCGATATCCTCGACCACAACGTCAAGACCGATGACTTCGAGGTGTTCGTTGAGAGGCTGCTGCGTCGCCTGCGGGCATCGAGGGGTGGGATCACCCTGGTCCTGGACCGTTACTCGGTGCACCGCAGCGCCGCGCGACGGCTGCTGGCCCGCTACCGCAAGCGGGTGCGGGTCGAATGGCTGCCGGCTTACGCCCCCGAACTCAACCCCGCCGAACAGGTCTGGAACCGCACCAAGTACACCGACCTGGCCAACTTCATCCCCGACGACGTCGACCACCTGGGCCACGCCCTGGCCGACTCGCTGCGTCAGACCCGCAGCCAGCAAACCCTGCTCCGTTCGTTCTTCAAACACGCCACGCTAACCTTGCGAACCATTAAGTGAATTATTCAAAGATCAATAAGTACATTGACGCGGCAATTGTAAGCTCACCGCGAACCTCATAGGTTCGCCCCAGATTGATGAGGTCGGCGTCCCTTTCGGGACTCCTCAAATGTTCATGTATCTCAGCCGCCTTTTGGTGGAACGCTTCAGCACGCCCCAAGTCGCCACGGGTCGCGTAGATCAAGCCTAGGTTCCCGTATTGCGCTGACAACGCTTCACGACCGCCAGGCAGCTTCTCATAGAACTCAACCGCTTTGTGAATCATCTCTTCGGCATTGTCCAAATCTCCGCGTCGTCGATAGGTCTCGCCTAGACAGCTTATGATTCCCGCCCACATAGAAGAATTCTGATCCACCCGCTCAAGTGCAGTTTGACACAATACGATAAGGCTATCGAGCAATCCAAGCATCATCATTGATCGAGCACATTCACCTAGTAAGCAATCGACAAACGCCTCTGTGTCACCTGTAGCCGCGAGCACGTGAAGCGGCAGCCGCTGTGCCGCCAACTTGTCTGGAACATTCTTTGCATTCAGGCGATCCCGGTACACAGCCATCGCTCGTTTGTGGTAGGCCCGTCGCTCCTTTTCACCCATGCGCCCCCAATGGCCCCGGATATAGTCTGCCAGCAATGCATGGTAAATCCGATAACCGTCAGCCTCTTCACGGACTAACCCATCTATGTATGGGTGGGCCATCAGCGCCATCTGATCCTCGGGTTCGCACTGACTAACCGCCTGAACCACTTCAAGCGGAACTGCCACCTCTAAGATCGCCCACGCCTGGAATAACTTAATCGCCATGGGGCCGTGATCACGGCACACTTTCTTCCACTGCGCGTTTGCAATCTTTTCCCAGGTCGGGTCGGCGGGCAACTTATCCACCGGCCACCCGTCGGCGACCAGATCTATCGCAGCTTTCACTGCATAGGGATGTCCGTCATACCTCTCTATCGCCCGACGTAACTCCTTGTATCCGCTACTCAACACTGTCACGGGAAGGGCCTTCGCGTGTAGATGCAGCAGCTCATCCACATCCTCTTCCTTCAGCTTATCTAGATGTATGACCACCAATCGGTCCTTATATGTACTAGCCACCACTTCATCTGACACGCGAGAGTTATCTGGCAACAGCAAGACTGCCGCTTCGAGTGTCTTTCGTCCGCGCCTCGATCGCGCCTTGGGTGACGCCCAGATCCTCGGCTCGGCTCTCGTTCGCTTCGCTCACCCGAACCCCTTCTAGAGAAGAGCCATCGAGCCGCTTGGCGTGGGCTAACGGGATCGAATCCTTGAACGTCGCCATCGGGGTCTTGCCGTAACAGTAGCGGCCGCTGTGGGGTCGCTGTTCATTGTACGTCACCAGCCACGCATCCAAGTCGGCTTGGAGTTCTTCGAGGCTCGTGTAGATCTTCTTGCGGAACGCGATGCTATAAAACTCGTCCTGCATCGTCTTGTGCAGCCGTTCGCAGATCCCGTTGGTCTGCGGGCTTCGGGCTTTGGTCTTGGTGTGATCGATGTCCTCGATCGCCAGGTACAGCTGATATTCGTGGTGCTCACGATTCCCGCAGTACTCCGTGCCGCGGTCGGTGAGGATGCGTAGCAGGTCCACGTCGTGCTGTTCGTACCACGGGATCACCCGGTCGTTGAGCAGATCCGCGGCCACGAGGGCGTTCTTGCGATCATAGAGCTTTGCGTGCGCCACCCGCGTATACGTATCGATAAACGTCTGCTGATAGATCCGGCCCACGCCCTTGATCGTGCCCACGTAATACGTGTCTTGAGCCCCGAGGTAGCCGGGGTGTTCGGTTTCAATTTCACCGTGGGCCTGCTTGTCTTGCTTGGCTTTTTCCAACGCCACGACCTGGGCTTCGGTCAGCACGGTGTGGTCGGGGTCCTGAGCCATCTTGGCTTCGAGTGCCTTGAGTCGCTTCTTGAACGTCTCAAGATCATGCCGCAGCCACACGCTTCGCACCCCGCCCGGTGAGATGAGCTTGCCTTGCTTCTTGAGTTCGTTCGACACCCGCACCTGCCCGTAAGCGGGCTGCTCGATCGCGAACGCGACCACGGCTTGCTCGATCTCGGGGTCGACGCGGTTGGCCAGGATCGGCTTCTTGCGGCTGATCTCTTGAAGGGCCAACTCCCCGCCCTGGTCGTAGAGCTGCTTGAACCGGTAGAAACTGTCTCGAGAATACCCCATCACCTTGCACGCCTGCGACACGCTGCCCAGCGCCTGGGCCAGCTTGAGCAACCCCACTTTGTTGGCAATGATCTTCTGGTCGGTGGTCATCTGACGGTCTCCTTCTGTGAGAAACAAAGATTAACGGAAGCGTCAGATGAAGTCTTAACTAATACACCTATATTTCCTCCGGATTGCAAGGAAATCGTTATTACATACCAGTGAATCGTCCGGCCGTTGAGCAAACACCAGCTTTACCTTTTCTGGTAGACACTCTGCCACTAACCGCCAGGCGTCCACGCTCTTCTCGTCCAGGTATTTCTCTGGGTCAATCAGGAATACGGCGCGTCCGTCATCCGGAAGACGCGAAGAGATCAGCTTGATACGCTCAGTGAATTGAGTCCGCGTCGATTTAGTTGGATCACGCTTGAGAGACGCCATCAGATCGTGCAGTTGCTTAGCTTTTTGTGGCAGTAGATTGAGCAATGCATGCCACTGCCGGAGACGCTGATCAGTCCGGTCTAGCGAGCCGGGTTCACTTCCCGCGGCGTCGTAGGCGTGATCAATCATCAACGCAAGGATTGAGTCCACCGGGTCGCTCGGAGCCACCTCGTACCGGACGCAGCCTGTCACCGGTCGCACTGCGGCAAGTTCTGCAAACTTGTCTAGCAGCGCCGTCTTTCCCATCCCGGCCTGGTCGGCCACCAAGACCACTTGCGCCAATCGGCTACCCAGCACCTCGTCCACAAAGAAACGGATCTCCGTTTCCCGTCCCACCAAAGCCTGCACCGATCTAACCGCTGTATCTTCATGATGATTCGTCATATCATCGGGAATTGTACACTTATTTGGATAATCCCAATCAAGTTAATTCGTCCACCAACTTCTTCCTTGCCTCCAGCCCGGTGTTGTAGGAAGCATCCTTCTGCATCCACAGCTCGTCCTCGTTCACGTCACCGGGACGCCTCATCTGCAATCCACAGAAACCAGTGATCAATGGTAAGGCAGGGGACAACACCAGAATTCCATCAACCCACACTGAATGTGGTCCAGACCACCAAAGAAGAAGCTGTCATGTGGGGGTTCATCAACGATGAGTGAGCTAGCCAACAAGAACCTACTGGGTGTATCGGCGGACCGCACTGTCATCGCCGACGATCACGCTTGGCCCAAAGGGTCTCGACAGCGCCGGAGGGCTCGCGAGCAACGTCACACCAGTCCCCCAAACGTAGCCTCCTCGTAGCCTAGGCCCAACACCCTCAACCGCATCAGACTTGCCAACTGGATAAACCAAACCCCCTATCTCCCACCGGAGACAGGGGTTCCAACCAAAAGGCCGCGGTGGGATTCGAACCCACGATGGCGTAAGCCAACGGATTTGCAATCACTGAACAACCAAAACGACAACCAAAGCTTGCCAACCATTCAACATTCGCGACATCGCACCATGCTCGAAAGTCCATCTGATCGTTCAAGAAAATGGACTCGGCTATGGTCGTTTGCCTTGCCTGACGCTTGCTCAACACCTTGAGCGATACCCGGAAGTGTGGGGCTGCAAATCCACACGAAAACAGCCACCGACCGGAGTCGAACCGGTAACCTCAGGTTTACAAAACTCGCGTCGCAAGACCTTCGTGGACCGTGGTTGCCTGCAATGGACTCGCGGCACATGATTCTCTGAGTCGGGCAGCCTGCTATGGACCGCCATGGACGGCCATACCCCCGTTGCTCCGGCCTTGCTCGGCGCGTTGCCAGGACGGCGACCGTGCTCGGGCAGAAAAGTGCGAACCTAGGCGAGCCGATGTCATCTCTGTGGGGTGCTGTCGCTGCGCGCCGCATGTGTGGAGGTCGCTGTGTCCGGTAAGAAGTTCAAACTCACCAATAAAAACATCGAAGCCCGCTGCCCTCTGGTGCAGCCGCCAGCGAAGCGGGCCATCTACTGGGACTCAGAGATCCCCGGGTTCGGGTTGGTGGTTGGGCGGACGGCCCGGTCGTTTGTCGCTCAGAAAGATGTAGCCGGCCGTACGGTCCGCGTCACCATCGGCCGGTATGGTCGGGTCTGGACCGCCGAGCGGGCTCGTAAAGAAGCCATCCAGGTCCTCGCTGAGATGGACCGGGGCGAGAACCCGAACCGGCGGATGCGTCAGGCAGCGGCGCGGGGTGTCACACTGGCCCAGGCGGTGGAGATGCACCTTGCCGATATGCGCAAATACAAGCGAGCCGAACGGTCCATGCAGGACTTCCGCGACAAGCCCACTCGTCACCTCGCTGATTGGCTGAGCCGACCACTGCGGGAGATCACCCGCGCCGAGTGTCGTGCACGCCACAATCAAATCACCAAGAACTCGGGTCCCTACGCAGCGAACCAGACGTTCGCCATCTTCCGCGCCGCGTACAACACCGCCGCGTCGGTCCACGACGACCTTCCCCCGAACCCGGTGGTCGGGGTCAAGTTCAATCCGGTTACCCGCCGCCGTGAGCCTATCCCTTGGGACCGTCTCTCCACCTGGGCCCAGGCCGTGGAAGACGAGTTAATGCCAGTTCGTCGTGACCTGCACCGGTTCATCCTGTTCACGGGCCTGCGGTCCATGGACGCCCGCACCGTTCGTTGGGAGCACGTCAACCTGGGCGATAAGACTAAGACGGTGGTCGTCCCCAACGGCCAGCGCGAGAAGCGCGTGGAGGTACCACTCGGTTGCATCCACAGGCCGATGCCCAAGGGCGGAGTCAGCCGGGGCTTCACCGTCCCGCTGGCCGAACCCGCGATAGACGTCCTGGGGCGACGGCGCGAGGAGAATCCGGTGCTGTTCACCGAGCGCGAGGGTGACGGCGGCTGGGCCTTCCCGACCGTTAACCGGCGCGGGCAGGTCACCCACGTTCAGGAGCCCAAGGAGCAGAGGTATATCAAGCTGGACGACGGCAGCTACCACAACATCCGAAAGTTCCCCAGCCCGCACCGTCTGCGCGACACCTTTGCCTCGGCCTGCCGTGAGGCGGGTGTCGGCCACCTTGAAACCAAGCTGCTGATGAACCACCGCCTGCCGCTCAACCCCGTGGACGTCACCGAGGGGTACCAGCTGGTCAGCACCGACCACCTGCGAAGTTGTGTTCAGCGCGTGGCCGACTTCCTACTGGCCCACATGAACGGCAGCGCGTAAAATACTGTTTTCCTGTCACCTGCCACCGTAGCTCAATTGGCAGAGCACTGGTTTTGTAAACCTGAGGTTACCGGTTCGACTCCGGTCGGTGGCTGTTTGGTCGCGGCGCGCGGGGGGGGCTGATCGACCCGGCGGAGGGGTGGCGCGTGGGCTGTTTATGTTCGATCGGGTTTGTGCCGAAGAGGGTCTTGTGGGCCCCGCGTTGAGGGGCTGGTGGGTGGTGCTCGAGCGCGTCTTGGGGGACGGCCCGTCGTGATCGGGTGAAAGACGATCTAAATTTCATTTACAAGCTGTTTCAAAATCTGTATCCCGTTGGTTTCCGCACTGGCTGACAAGCAGCCCGTGGCACCCGTCCATGGTTTTTGAAACAGCTTCTTAGAATTTCTAGAAGGGGGAGATCATGGCTGCGTGCTTGGTGTCGGCAGGGGGGGGTGTGGTCGGGAAGGGTATCCGGGCGTTCGTGTTTGTGGCGGTGGCGGTGGCGGCGGCGACCGCTCAAGCGCGCTCCAACCGCGATCTGGGTACCCCGACGCCCGACCAGCCGGCTTACGAGTGGGTGGGCAACACCCGGTACGAGGTCCTAGCCGATGCCACGGCGTGGCGCCCGGTGGTGTTCGAGCAAAAAGACTTCGACCGCGTCGAGCGGTGGGTGGCCCAGCACCTCAAGGACCAGAGCGATGAGCTCGAATCGATCCACCTCTCGCAGATGTATGACTGGCTGGGCGAGGCTCAGACCCCCGCCCAGTTCCGCAAGCACGCGGCGGTCCTCGAGGAATGGATAAACAAACACCCTCGATCGCACGTGCCGTACGTCGTCCGCGGGTCGCTGCACATTAAGTGGGCGTGGGCTTACCGCGGCAGCGACTGGGCCGCGAACGTCAAAGCCGACGCGTGGCCGAAGTTTGAGGAGCACCTGCGCCTAGCCAAGCAAGACCTCGAGCACGCGTACCAGCTCAACCGGCGCGACCCCAACGCCCCGTCCCTGCAACTGAGCGTGGCCATGGGTCAAGGCGCCGATCCAGACACGATCGAGAGGCTCTACCAACAGGCGATCACCGCCTGTCCCCATCACAACTCCGCCCGGCACCGCAAGCTCATGTACCTCACGCCCAAGTGGGGAGGGAGCGTCGAGCAGATGATGGCCTTTGGGTTCGAGTGCCACGAAGCGTCGAAACACCACCCGATGTTGGCTACGCCGTTCGTCTCGGCCTACGACGAGCTTCGACGGATCGCCAAGCGCAGCGGCCAGGACGTGCGCCAGGTCGACGAGCAGTTCTGGCCGCGGGTCAACCGCGTGTACCGCGCGATCCTGGCGCGTTACCCGGAAAACCCCCGGATGCGGTTCTATTACGCTTATTTTGCGGATAAGAACTACCAGATCGACACCGCGTTGGAGCAGTTCGAGAAGATCGGCAACCGCTGGGCCCGCAACACCATCTGGTCGTCGATCGATTACTTCCACGGGCGACGAGCCGGCATCCACTTTGAAATGGCCAACGAGCACCACCACCGCAACGAGCACGGCCTCAGCGAGCAGCGGCTGATCCAGGGCTTGGCCTTGGCCCCCAACAGCGCCAGCGCCTGCCTGAGCATGTGCTGGATCCAGGCCAGCATCCACCGCGACGCCCAGAAGGTCCGCCACTACGCCCAGCGTGCCCTAAGCAGCAACCCCACCGCCCAGGAGCGCGCCACCGCGATGCGGTTCATCAACATGGTCGACCAGATGCCGTAAGACCGTAGAAACCCCGGGTGCGTTTACTATTGATCTTTGAATTGTTGACTTAACTGCTCTGGAGTTAGCTCGGTCCTGAAAAACCCATCTGCTGGCAAGCCTCGGAATTAAGTCAACAATTCAAAGATCAATAATAGCCGGCATCGTTTCATGGCGAGCCGCGCGTATGAGCAAGCGGGTTCCTCCGTCCGTATCATGAGCCGAGAAAGAACCCGCTTCCTCACGGTCGC
Source organism: Phycisphaeraceae bacterium (assembly GCA_965224205.1). GTDB lineage: Bacteria > Planctomycetota > Phycisphaerae > Phycisphaerales > Phycisphaeraceae > CBDCYN01. The sequence continues at coordinate 197,787 of CBDCYN010000023.1, read as the reverse complement.
GGCTCGCCATGGAGCTCTACAGGTCCTTAGAAAACGCGGTAGGGGTTTCGATCGCGAGAGGTTCTTGGGGTCGATCCCCGCCGGTCAGGGCGAGTCGCTTTCCTTAGGTAATGAGTCCAGGGATCGCAACAGGTCCCGGACCTGCGAGGCGCGGGGGCTGTGGGCGTGGTGATTCAAATATTCCTGGGCCTCGATCCGCGCGTGGGGTTCCATGCCCGCAGCTAGGAAACATTTCGTAAGCCAATACCGAGCCGGTTCGTCGTCGGGGTGGTCGTCGAGGATCTTCAAGAACGCCGCCAGCGCCCGGTGCGGCTGGCCGTGGTGATACGCGTTGAGGCCGTGGATCATCCACAAGCTCTTGTCCGGGTCGGCGTCGAGTGGCAGGTCCTCGATCGGCGGCAGCTTGGCCTGGAAGTGGGCCGCGATGCCCGAAGCGGCTTGCCGGCACAGGCGGGGGATCTCACCCGCACCGCCGCGGGCTTCGACCACCTTCAACAGGCGCGTCGTAGCGGTTTCATGGATAAACGCTTTAAGCTCGACCCCGTCCGGGCCGCCGTTGGGGTGTCCGGGGTGTCCGGGGGTGGTGGGACGGCTTAAGCTGCCGCGGACGATATATCGGGCTTGGGCTAACACGCCGGGGTGTGATTCCGATCGACCCTCGACCAGGCCCTGCCACGTCAAGGCTTTTTCTTGATAAACCGCCTCCAGCGCCCGGCGATCGACCACGCGCACCGGGCCCGCCCCCCCCGACAGGTACGCCGCTAACAGGTCGGGCACCGCTTGGGAAACCGCTTCGAGCGAGGCGCGACCGGTCGCATTGTCGAACCCGAGGATCAAGACCGTCACCGGCTGATCGTCTCGGCTGTGGTCTTGATCTTGGTCTTGATCTTGGCCTTGGCCTTGTTTGTGGCCCTGATTTTGACCCTGTCTTTGATCCTGGCCGTAGAGCAACGCCGAGCCCACCCCCAGCACGATCGCGACAGCGACGAAAGCAACCCCCGCACGCATCTTCCGTTTCACGGCGTCACCGCCTTCCGTTCGAGCTTGTAGAGCCCGTCGAACCACGTGCCCACCCACACGCTGCCTTGCGGGTCGACGACCAAGGAGCTGGGCCGGTCCAGAATCCGGTGCGGCGGGTTATACCTCGCCCCGCGTTCGCCGTCGAAGTACCCCAACCCCACCGACCGCTCTTCGTCGTGGGGCAGGTACCACACCCCCGCTTGCGGGTCTGCGGCGATCCGCCCCACGTTCCAATACAACACATCCGAGTTGCCCGGCGAGTGGTTGCGCCACCGCTCCGCCCCCGGACCCGGCCCCGCCCCCGGACCGGCCCCCGCCTCTTGTCCGCAAGGCACCGCGCTAAACAACCCCTGCCCGCTGACCGCGGCCCACACGACCCCCCGCGCATCGATGGCCAGGTCCAGCACCGCCCCGCCAGCCAGCCCGTCGTCACCGCCGCGGCCGTAACGCGTCACCTGGTTCGCCTTAACACGACAAACCCCGCTCCGCTCGGTGCCCACCCACAGGGTTCGCCTGACCCGATCGAACGCGACCGCCGTGACCGGGGACCCGAAACTTTGATCGAAAAACAACCGGTCCCCGTCGAACCCCACGACCCGGCCCCGCGACGTGCCCAGGTACACTTGCGACCCGTCCAGGCCCGCCGCGGCGTCGGTGATCGCCCCGTCGACCCCGGGCACCCGCACCGTCTCAAACCGCGGCGGCGCCCCGGTGCGCAGGGTCTGGTCGATGGGCCGCGGCCGGTGGATCGTCCCCAGCTTCGGCTCGCGGAGGTGTTTGGAGGAAAACCACACCCGCCCGTTGGGCGAGCTGGTGATCTCGGTCACCAGGTGGTGGAAAAAACCCTGCGACACGTCGGTCGCTAGGAACCGATCGCCCTGCTTGTACATCACTCCGCTTTCGATCCCCCACCACACCCGCCCGTCGGGGTCGATCCCCAGCGACGTGACGTCCGGGATGATCCGCCGCACCTGCGCGAAGATGCGGTGCCACGTGTGGCCGTGTGCGTCGGCTTCGACCTCCCGGTAGATCGGCCAGTGGCGCGTGTCCTTGTCGATCGCCTGGCCGTTGACGTTGAACCGCCGATACCGACGGAACCCGACCCGATCGCCGTGCTTCAACGCCACCAGGTATTCCCGATCGCGCGGGTCGTCACGAGCCGCGACCGTCAGGGAGCGGGTTCTTCGAGATGGGGTATCACGCATGACGTTTTCCGTATCCGCATCCGTATCCGTATCCGACGGATCATCCGTATCCGATGCATCATTCCCCGCCGGTCCTCTGAGCGGGGCTTGGGTCACCCCGTAAGCTTCGAGCCCGGCGCGGCTGACCAGGTCCAACCGCGGCGCCTGGGTATCGGGGTGGAACTTGGCGTACTGAAGCCCGTAAAGGTTGTCCGAAACGAGCATCAGCAGCTGGCTGTTATCCAAGGGCAATAGCCGCATCCGGTGCGTCCCGGGCGTCGGGAAAAACGACTGGTTCCAGAACCGCACCGAGAACTGCTGGGTCGTCCATTGCCGCGCGTCGTTCGACCGCCACAGGTGGATCTTCCCGTGCCCGCCGAGGTACCCCAGCCGATACGCCCCGGCGCTGTCCTGCGTCAGCGACAACCCAAACGCCGGCGACGCCACCCCCACCCCTGCTAGCAACCGCCAGCCGTCGAGGTCGCGCGACGTGAGAAAAACGATCCGCCGGGTCGCCGCCGCGTAACCCACCGCGATCCACCGGCCTTGGCGGTCCTGAAACACGTCGTATTCCAGCGGGCTAGCCAAACCCCGCGACCGGTCGCCCTGGGGGGTGTTCGGTTCGTGGCCGTCACCCCCGTCATCGCCCTGATGACCTTCGTTCCCCTCATCGCCGAAGAATTTCTCGAACGGGACGCGCCGCGGCGGGTCCCACGCGTTTTGGCCGCGCCACCGCGCTAGCCACAGGTCCCAGCCCTCGCCGCGGCGGGTCGACACCCACGCCAGCCACACCTCGCCGCGTTCGCAGCGGATCAGCCTTGGGTTCAAGTCGTCGCTAGCACCGCTGACCGGCAGCCGGGTCATCGCTGACCACGACCGCCCGTCGGCGCTGGCCGTGGCGTACAGATCGGTCCGCTGGCCGTCGAGCCCGCCCACCGTCGCCACCGCCAGGTACCCGTATCCGGGGCGGTGCACCACGTCGATCTCTTTCTTGGGCCGGTAGTACGCCTCGGCGCTGCGGCGGGCAGACCCGGTATCGTGCGAAACCGGCAGGGCCACCTGCCCGGCGGGTTGACCTTCCCAGAACCCCGTTGCCGGCTGCGCGGCTGGCGCAGCGGCGATCGACGCGCCGGGGTTGGGCGTCACCACTGAGACCGGCCGCAGGCGCACCGTGATCTGCCAATCGTCGATCCGGGCGCTGGATTCCCGCAGCTGGATCGACAAGACCCGCTGGTGGTCGCCGTGGAACGAGACCGACTTGTGGAGGGTGCTGGGCCGCGGCGTCTGCCCGAAGATCGCCCCCAGCCAGTGGCGGTCTGGATCCCTCGGCAGCGGCCACGCCAGCACCCGCATCGCGTACGCGTAGTACGGGCGCATCTCCAGCAGCTGGCCCGAGACGCTCAGGTCGACCCCGGTGGCGATGTACCCCTTGGGCACCACCACCGCGTAGAGCCGCTGCCGCCACCCGACCGCTTCGTGGGTGGAGGCGAACACCGCCGGCTGCTCGTCGAGGCGATTCGCCCCGACCGTGGGGTGATCCGGGTCTAGGACGATCAACCCCCGCGGCGGGGGCGGGAGCTTCCCTGCCATGGGGTCGTCTTGATTTTGATCTTGATTTTGGTCTTGATGGTGATCGTGATCATGGAGCATCGCGACGTACAAGTCGATCATCTTCACGATCGCTTCGCGGCTTAGCCTCGACGCGTGGCGCCGCGTGACGAACCGTGACGGGCGACCGCGGGTCAACGCGTCAGGGCGGTGGGCGGTCCGCTGTTGAAACGCGTCGATCTGTCGGTACGCCTGGTACGCTTGGGCGTGGCGGCCGGCTGTCGCGTGCAGGTCGCCCAGCCGGTCGAGCGCCGCTAAGGCGTGGGGGGTGTGCGGGGCCAGGGCGATGATCCGGGTGTACGCCTCGATCGCTTGGGCGGGGTCGGCTAGACGGGTCTGATACAACTGGGCGGCGAAGTACCGTGCGTCGAGGCCCTCGACGCTCTGCGGGGCGCGGTCGGCGAGCTGGCGGTACGCTTGGGCGGCGTGGCGGTCGTGGCCCAGGTGCTCGAACATCCGCCCCAGCCACAGCGCCGCTTCGAGGTAGCCGCGGTCGCGGCTGTGGGCCATCGCGAACCCGCTTAGCGCCCCGGGGTAGTCGCCGCGGTCGTAGCGGTCGATCGCGCGGTAGAAGTGCTCGGTGGCGGCGATCGAACCCGACCGCTCGAACCGCACGTCGTGCTTCTGCTGATCGGTCAGGTTTACCGCCTGCTGCGAAAGCAGGTCGACCACCAACCCGCCCACCAGGCGTCGCAGGTCGGTAAGCGGGGCGGTGGCGGTTTGGGTGCGCACGATCTTCTGAGTCGATAGGTCCATCAGGTGCACCCGCAGCGTGATCTGATCGCCGTTCAGGTCGTACCGGCCGAAGATCACCTGCTCGACCCGCGCCACCCGGCCCAGGCGCACCGCGTGTTCTTGGCCAAACAAGGCCGACTGGCCCAGCTGCATCTCGTCGACGAAGGTCTGCATCTTTTCACGCTCAAGGATCGCTAGCGACCCCACCCGTGACAGGCTCTGGATCAGCAGGTCCGCGATCGCCTTGCTAAGCCAACGCTGGTGCGACGACCCGCCTTCCGGGGACATCACCGTCAGCGTCGTGGGTGTGGGGTTGGCGGGTGGATCGCTTGGCGGTGAGAAATTCACGACCGCGATCTTGGGCCGCGGCGGCGCGTCACCGGCCCACGCCACGCCGGCCACGGCCACGACGCACAGGAAAGGGATCACCCCGGTGCGGACGTGGATGGCTTGGATGGCGTGGATCACTGCCATGACCGACCCGCGGCTTGTTTGTGTCCCTCGCGTTCTTCGCGTCGTTCGCGTCACGGTTTGGCCTCCAGCAGTTCGGCCAGCAGGGGTTCAAGCACAGCCCGCGCCGCGCGGCGCAGCGCCTGGCGGGTGGCGGCTGGGGCTGCCGCGGCCAGGCCGGGGCGGGTGGCTTCTAGGGTGGCGAGGGGTTGGCTGGTGGGGGCGTCGTAGAGGGTTAGGGTCACGCGGGCCTGGGCGGTGATCAGGGCGGCGGTGCGTAACCCGGTCTGGGCTGATGCGCGGGCGATGACGATCATGTCGAAGCGTGGGAGGTCGTCTGGGCGGCGGATGGGGTCGGCTGGGTCAGCGGGCGGTGGGGGGGGCAGCGGGTCGCCGCTGGCGGGGTCGTCGTCGACCAATACGTCGACCTCGACCCCGAACCCGCGCATCGACAACATCGAGCTCAACGCGCGGCCGACCTCGAGCAGGTGCAACGGGTCGGCGGGGTTGGTGACGTCGATGAGGATGCACACCCGCGGCAGCGGGGTTTGGGCGTCGATGCGACGCGGCGGGTGGCGATCGGCAGGCAGACCTGATGGGGGTTGGGCCGGGGCGGCGGTGGTGGCGGGGGCGGGGGGGTGTTGGATCTGCTCGTGCAGGGCGTCGCGGATCTGCAACGCCAGTTGAGGGGCGATCTGTGCCAGCCGGTCGTGGACCGACCCTTCGTGGATGACCACCCGGGCTAGGCCGGTGGCGGTCTCGGTGACGCGGATCGAGACGGTTAGCTGATCTTGGTACGACCACGCCCTGCCGTGGACGAGGAACGCTGCGCCGGTCAGCGCGTGGCGGTGGGCGGGGCCTGGGCGGCGTGGGCGGTCGAGGCGCCCCGATAGGCGGCGGGCGTGCTCGTCGAACACGTCATCGAGCTGGTCGCGGTCGACGACGTGGACCGTGTCGAACCTCGACAGCTCGATCGACAGCAGATCCGCTAGCAGCTGATCGGTGCCGGCTGGGAAACCCGATACCCCGTGGAGGTCGACCCCGTGGAGGTCGACCCCGTGGAGGTCGACCCCGAGGACGGCGACCGTGGTCGGCTTGTCGTGGTTGGGTGCCTGGGCCGGTGCATGGTCGGGTATCTGGTCGGGTGCTTGGGCGTAGGTGGTGGGGGGTTGGTGGGCGGTGACCAACCCGAACATGGCGACCAGCAGGGCAGCGGCGGCGAACGGTCTAGACCGCGGGGCGTGGGGGCTGGGCGGGGGGTTGGTGCCTCGACTTGGGCTGCAACGCATGACGGGTCCGATCGGGGGGCACGGGGTTAGGGTGAGTCGGTGTGTGCACGAACGATGGCTCCAAGCGATGGCCTTACCCGCGGGCCCGCCGCCGGGGGCGTTTCCTTTTAGCCCGTGTCCGAGGGCTCATCCTCCTCCCATCGGCTAACCTCGGGGTCCGAAATAGTTCTCAGATCGCGTCGCGCCCACGCCGCTGCACGGTTCGACGGGTCGTGATGATCGGGGGTGATCGATCCGGGATCGGTCGATTCGCATCGTCAACGGAACACCGGCCCGCAGCGCCGCTACGCCACCCCAACCGACCCCCACCCCTCACCGCGACGGCTCGGTGGGTAGAGCGTCGAGCAAGCTCTGAGTTTTCTCAACCATGTGCTCCATCCCGATCTTCTCGAATAAATCACGGGCTTGGGTCCAATACGCGCGGGCTTGATCGAAGTCGCCTCTTTGTTTGAAGACGGTACCCAGGTTGGCGTATTGATTGGCCTGGCCCTCGAGCCGGCCCAGCTGCTTATTGATCTCCAACGACTTGAGGAGGAATTCGTCTGCCCGATCCAGGTCCCCACGCATATGGTAGACCAACCCCAGGTTGGCGTATTGATTGGCCTGGCCCTCGAGCCGGCCCAGCTGCTGGTTGATCTCTAACGCGTTGAGGTGGTATTCTTCTGCCCGATCCAGGTCTCCACGCATTAGGTAGATCACCCCCAGGTTGGCGTATTGATTGGCCTGGCCCTCGAGCCGGCCCAGCTGCTTATCGATCTTCAATGACTTGAGGTGGTACTCCTCGGCCCGATCCAGGTCCCCACGCGTTTGGTAGATCACCCCCAGGTTGCCGTATTGATTGGCCTGGCCCTCGAGCCGGCCCAGCTGCTTTTCGATCTTCAATGACTTGAGGTGGTACTCCTCGGCCCGATCCAGGTCCCCGCGCGTACGGTAGATCAACCCCAGGTTGCCGTAGTCACCGGCTTGCCCCTCGAGCCGGCCCAGCTGCTTGTCGATCTCCAAAGATTTGAGGTGGTACTCCTCGGCTCGATCCAGGTCGCCACGCGTTTGGTAGATCACCCCCAGGTTGCCGTAGGCGGCGGCCTTTGCTTGAGTGCCCTCTTGCGACAAGGCCTCGACGCGTTCGTACGCTTCGATCGCCTCGTCGAGGTTCCCGCGGAGGAGGTGTATGTGACCCATCCGGTTGATAGCGTCGCGGTCGTTGGAGTCATTCCTAATGATATGATTTAACCATTTCTCAGCGGTGGGGATATCACCGCGTAGATACGCGACCGCAGCGATCTCGCGGCACAGCTCGACATACTCAGCCTTAGCAGACTCACGAACGCTTTCGGAGGTCCGCCCCATGATACCGAAGGACACTTTCTCGCCTTCGGTGATCAAAACCTCCAAGACTTCTTGGATCTTCTTAGGATCGCCGGTCTGGTTGGCTTGTTCGATCGCCGCTTGAGAGACGCGATCACCGCGTTGGGCTTGGACGGCGACGCGCTTGACCGCCGATCGCAGGGTTTCGATGGTGCGGTCCTTCTCATCAAGCTGGGCTTTGAGCTCAGCGACGCGGTCAGCGTGTTGCGAGAGGATCATCTGGAGAGTCTGGTCGGTCAGGGGAGCCGGTGGAGTCGGAGGTGTCGGGGCAGCCGAAGGAGGCGGGGGCGGATCAGGCTTACGCCGATTGCGGTATAACCACCCCACGCCGCCACCCAACGCGCCGATAACAGCCAGGATGACCATCACCGCCTCGCGATGATGTTCATCGTACAGCCACTGCCACAGCTCCTGCCACGCCTGCTTCATGCCCTGTCTGCCCTGACGGGTCACCGTTTGACCTGATATGTAACCTTTGAGCGGTCGGCAGCGCTTGTCAAGTTTTGCGATCCGCTGCATGGTCGGGACGGCGCAGCTAGGGGATCGTCACGCGGGCTGCGGGTGTGTCCGACAACAACGGCCGATAACCTGGCGACGCGCGCACAAAATGACCGGGCGACCCTGGAAATCCGCGGAGAACTTAAAAAAATTTTTGCCGCTGGTGACTCAAGGAGTTAGCCCGTTTGGCCGACCCGTTTTCACCCCGCCTTCGCGCACAAACGTGACCAACGAGCCGAGGGTAGAGGCCAACGTTGACAACGTTCAACGTCTTCAACGTTTTTTAAATTAAAAACGTTAATAACGTTGGCGCCGCTGCCACGGCCGACGCATGTCGGGTCCGACCACCCAAGGACCCATCGCCAGCGGCCCATGCCCAGATGCATGGGCTTCCGGGCTTCCGGGGTTCCGGGCTTCCGGGGGAGTTCGAGGTTTGATCCGGGGTTTGATCGGGAAACTTCCGGGGATTTTCGGGGGTTTTCGGGGATTTCCGGGGGGAAGATACGGCTGAAACGATCGTGATCTTCTGTGGGGGTCCAGGCTCACTGAGGGTCACCCGTCATGGGTTCGAAACAGACCGACGCGGCCAAGGCTGCCGTGTCCGCATGTGAATCAAACACCAGCCCCGTAGCTGCGGCCACGACGCCCAACGCCAACGGGGACACCGCCGTGACCCTTAGCGGTCCCAACGGTCAAGCACCCAGCCCGTCAGCTGCGCCCGCGTCGACCCCCGCCCCCGGTGACTTGGGTGACTTGTCTCCCGACAGCCAACAGGTCGCCCAACGCTGGCTGACCATGCTCCGCCGCCGCGCCCCCGGAACCCCCTCCGGAAGTCCCCCCGCAACCGTCCCCGGATCAATCTCCGGTGTTACCCCATCGGTTCCGCTCCACCCGTCGCCACCCGCAGCGAGCCGCGACCGTCAGGGAGCGGTTTCCCCAACACCATCCAAAAACCAAGCACCACCCAAACACACTGCCCCCGCAACCACCCCCGCTCTAAAAACCCGGCCCCACCCCACGAAACCCACCGCTCATCACCGCGCCGCACCGCCCCCCGATCGCCTCAAGCACGCTTTGCTTGCCGCGTCACCGCCAGCGCCGCACCACCGCGACCCCGACCGCCTGTTCGTCGAGCTGCCCAACGCCCGCGTTTCGTCACCGCCCAACGCTAACCCAGCCCCAACGCTCCCCACCATGTACCAGCCGATCGATCGCACCCCGCCCACCGTCCATAGCCCCGATAACCCGTTAGCTCTATCAGCCCCATCACCCCCGTCAGCCCTAAGCCCCGAACCCCCCGGTGAGGACCTTTCCACCGCCCCGTCGCGGCGCGGCTTGGCCTGGCAGCTAGCGACCCTGCTCGAGGATCAAAAGTCGATCCGGTTCTACAACAAGCTCGTCGACCAAGTCGCCCGCGGCCTGGTCGGACCCCGTCAACACCGCGCCGCCACCGCTGCCATGCTCATCGACAAAGCCCGTCAGCTCCGCGCCAGCCGCTACCCCCACGGCCCGATCGTCAAGCCCGCAGCGGTCTTCGCCAAGTGGTCACGATCACTAAAAAAACGTTAGAGGAAAACAACTGGCCCCCGACCCGAGGCACGCACATGCTCCTTTCTCCAAAAAACCCAACGTTCCCTCCCCCCAGCCTGTCGCCGCGCAAAGCCTGCTGCCACCGCCTTAGCCGGCCCCCAACCCCCGGCCCCCAACCACAGGCCACGATCAGCCATCTTTCAAGAATCGTTCGACATTTTCTCCAGAACCCTGGACCCTAAGCCTCGACTACGTTACGATATACTGTTCACATAACCCATTGTCTCTATATACTCATTTCTGCCATGTCTCAAGCCATTTCGACCGCCACGACAGCGTCTGTGCAATTCCGCAACCACCGCCGCAACCACACCGAGCGGATCTTGCAGCGGGCAGAGCACCTTCACGAATCCGACCGCTTGGTGATCGAGCAGGTCTACGCCCGCGGCATGTCCATCACCGCCTTAGCGAGGCTAACGCGCACCTCCCCGCGCAAGCTCCAGCGACGGATGGTCAAGCTGATCCGCCGCCTCGACTCGCCCATCTTCCTTTACGTGGTCCGCAACCGCTACCACCTGCCCGACGAGACCCGCCGCATCGCGGAGCTCGCCATCTGCCGCGGCCAGAGCATGCGCCGCATCGCCACGGTCACCGGCATGTCCCTGCACCACGTCCGCCAACAACTCCAAAGCCTCTACGCCATGGCCGGCCAATAACCCACGGCCCCCCGGAGACCGGCCCCCCCAGAGACCGGCCCCAGGAGACCGGTGCCCAGGAGACCGGTGCCTGTGTTGATACCCATCCGGGACCGGTATATTTTCAGACGCGACGCGTCTATAAATAAGGTTAGGGTTTCATCAGGGCCCGCCAACCGCTCTATTGTCACCTGTATGACACCGACGCAAAAAAACACCCCGCCTCGCCCCACCCCAAGAGCGGTTTCGTAGTTCGTGTAGAGCTTCACAGCGAGCCGCGCCCGTGAGGAAGCGGGCTCTTTGGGCCTGTATGACACCGACGCAAAAAAAACACCCCGCTTCGCCCCATCCCAAGAGCGGTTTCGTAGTTCGTGTAGAGCTTCACAGCCAGCCGCGCCCGTGAGGAAGCGGGCTCTTTGGGCCGATCGTCATCCAGACAGGCTCTACACGGATCAAGAAAACGCTCCGCGCCCTCAGCTGCGGGCGGGCCCGACCGCAGTAACCGCCGTTCATCCGCACGCTTCAATACGACGATAACCCAAAGAGATCGACCGATCCCGGGTGAAAACGCGGCATGACTCACGGACGTGGCAAGGAGATCTTGATAGTTAAAAACAGGCGCGGTGCGTCTCAGAGGTTGGTCATGAAGCACTGCCTCGTTTGGGCATGGGTCGTTGCCAGCAGCCTGCTGGGGGTCCTGCACGGTCCCGTGGCAGCAGCTGGGGCCGATGCGAGCGGCGTGTCCGTGCACGCAGCTGCAGCGGCGGTGACGGTGACGCCCTCGACCGATCCCCCACAAACCCCCGACCCTTACCACGTCATCAGCGGTCTTGCGATCGAACTACCGATCGTCATCCACGGCCACCACGACGGGCCGTTCGACCTTCGTGCCCGTCTGGTCCAGCGTGCCCGCCTGCTAGCCGCGGCTTTCGAGCCCCAATTCGACGTCCTCTCGGCGCCCCGACTCGAGCAAGGCCAACCGATCCACACAACCTTGACCCTAACCCCGCCCCCCGTCCGCGACGTGACCGACTTCGAGCTGATCTATCAAATCAACACCCCGTCCCCCCGGACCCCCCGGCCCCCACAACCCGACGCTCAGTCTGACCAGGGGCACGATCCCCATACCGATCCCGAGTCTGACCCCCACACCGACGCCCACACATCGCCCTGGGTCGATGCGGGGCGCACCGCGATCCGGGTCTACCCCGACGGGATCCTCCAACCCCTTGAAGCGATCAGCCAACGCGTCGCGTTGCAGGTCAACGACGACCCCCAGCAGCTCACCGCGGTGCTCGAAGCCCTCAACGTCGCCGTGACCGACCCCCGCGCCGCGGTGCTCAGTCCCCACCAACCCGTCGTGACCCTGTGGGTCAACCCCGACCCTCCCGCCGGTCGGGTTGACCCCCGTGACCTACCGATCACCCCCGGCCAGACCATGGTCGTTTTCAACGAAGCGGTCGGGACCCTGCCCAAGGTGGTCAAGACCCCGGTCCGCGGCGGCTGGCTCGTCGAGGTCGATCTCGTCGTCCTCGCAGACCTGCCCACCGACCCCAGAGCCCAAACCGTCTTTATGGAAATCATTCAACTAGCCCTACCCCGCCAGCCAGGAGTTACCCCATGACCCAACGACGGATCCAATCATTATTCCAATCATTGTTCCAGCGACTGATCCAACGGCGTGAACCTCAACCGCGATCTCGCTGTCAACCCCGCTGGTTCCGCCGGCTGGTTCCGATCGGCGCCGTAGCGGGGGTGATCGTGCTAAGCCCCAACCCCGGGTGGGCTACGGACCCCGACCCCACCCCCGACCCCGCACCCACCGCCCAAACCGTGGCCAACTCCTCAGCCGCCGCCCCGACCGCGGCTGACGCTCCGCCGCTTGGCCCACGCACCGTCGCGGTGTTGCCCTTCGCCGCGGGCGCCAAGCAGCTCGAGGACCTCGCCCCGCAGGTCACCGACTTGGTCAACCTCCACCTGTCCACGCACGAGCCGCTGGCCATGGTCGAACGCGTCGCCCTCGACCCGGTGCTGGGCGAGATCGAGCTGGGCGGGTCGGGCACCGTCTCAGCCGACACCGCCGCGAAGATCGGTCACCTCACCGGGGCGGGGATCCTGGTCACCGGCCGGGTGTTCGCGGTCCAGAACGAGCTGTACGTGGTCGCGAAGGTGATCGGGGTCGAGACCGGCCGGTCGTTCGGGCAGTTCGTGGCGTTCCCATTTAAAGGCTCTCACGACACCGCCTGTCAGCAGCTGGCCGCCAAGATCGCCACGGCGATCACCGCTAAGGGCGACGATTTCTTCTTCGCCACCCAAGCCCCCGAAGGCGGCGGCCTGCTCGAGCACCTGATGCTCATGGTCGACGGCAAGGACCTGCCCGCGGTGAGCGTGGTCATCGCCGAGCAGCACGTGGGCCAGCCCGCCCTCGACCCCGCGGCCGAGACCGAGATCAGCCTCCTGTTGCAGAAACTGGGGTTCGACCTCGTCGACGCCTCCACCACCACCGTGGCGCCCCAGATCGAGATCCGCGGCGAAGCGTTCAGCGAGTTCGCGATGCGCCGCGGCAACTTGGTGTCGTGCAAAGCCCGCGTCGAGGTCAAAGCCATCGAGCGCGCCACGGGCAGGATCATCGCCATCGACCGCCACAGCGAGGTCGTCGCTGACATCTCCGAGCAGATCGCCGCCAAGTCCGCGATCCAGAACGCCGCCGCGGCCCTGGGCGAACGCGTGGCGCTGCGCATCGTCCGGTCCCTCGACGATAAGCCGTAACCCCCCACGCGCCGCTGGCCCACCGAAAACCCTCCGCTGCGGGCGGGCCCGCCCGCAGCTAACGATCCCCCAACAGACGCCCGGGGGTTGGTCCCAGGTCATCCTTACCTCTTTAGGACGACCAAAATAAGTACCCGCTGCGTCGCGGTCGCCGCGGGCGAGCGGTGGGGTCCACCATTCCAGGAAACGCTTTAGAAAAACAAGTAAGATCTGTCCCTCAGCTGGCGATCGGCTGAGGGCCGGGTGATGATCAGGAACACTCAGGAACACTCAGGAACACTTATGAGACGGACCCAGCGGTATCGGGTGTTGGCCATTGTTCTCGGGGCCGTCATCGGGGCGATCCCGCCCGGGGTGTGCTGGGCCCACGGCCGGCGGTTCGCGTTTAGTCACCAGGTGCCGAAGTCCGCGCCCGGGCACTGGGTGTACGAACAGTGGGTGACGTGGCGGGCTAGCAAGGGCGAGGACTCGACGTTCGACCAGCTTGACTTTAAGCACGAGGTCAAGGTCACCCTCAGCGAGCAGTGGCACCTGGGGATCATCCCCGCGCTGTGGCGATACCAAGACGGCCGATCGGTGGACGACGACGGCGTCGAGTTCCTAGCGTTGGGCGCCGAGCTGATCTACACCGTGATGAACCCGAAGACCGATCCGCTGGGCCTGGCGTTGTTGGGGGAGACCAAGATCGGCGACGAGCTGTTCGTTTTAGAGGGCAAGCTGATCGCTGAGAAGGATCTGGGGCCGTGGATCCTGGTGTACAACCTGACGCTCGAGGCCGAGTGGGAGGGCAGTGATTACGAAGAGGATCACGGGGTGCTCGAGCAGACGTTCGGGGCCAGCTACCGGGTGGTGCCCGGTTTGCGGGTCGGGGCTGAGTTGGTCCATGAGATCGAGTTCGAGGACTGGAACGAAACAGGCGATGACGTCGTCTACCTCGGGCCGAATTTCTCTTACCGCGGCACGACGTGGGGGGTGGCGGTCACCCCGGGTTTCCAGGTCACGGACGTCGACGCCGAAGCCGATTTCATGACCCGGATGATCTTCGAGATCGAGTTCTAATGAGGCCGATCCATGAGCCGTGACATAACCGGTAAGCAGCCCATCCAGAGAGGATCCAGCATGTTTGGGCCGCCTTGGGCGTGGGATCGAGCGGTTCTCGTCGGTGGCCTGGTCGCCGCTGCGTTGTGGCTGACCTGCTGCGTCTCGCTCGATCAGATCGCCCCGCCGGTTCAAGCCGTCGTCCCCCACGCCCCGGCCCCGCCGCCGGTGGACACGGCTGCCTTAACCCGTGGCCGGCAGATCTACCTCAACCAGTGCGTGGCCTGCCACAGCCCCGAGCCGATCGATCGGTACACACTCGACGAGTGGCAAGAGATCATGCCCGACATGATCGAAGAGTCCCGGCTCGACGAGGCCGAGGCTTCAGACGTGAACGCGTACGTCTTCGCCGCTCGGCGGTTTTTCGACCAAACGCCGCGGCCCGGCACAACCCCGTAGCTTCGCCCCACGTAATTCACGCGGGGCCAGGCTCTGTCCATCTTGATTTTTCAGGCCGGCCGCCTAGCGAGCCGCGACCGTCAGGGAGCGGGCTCCTATTTTCATACCGAGAGCCGACGAAGAACCCGCTGCCTGACGGTCGCGGCTCGCTGAGAAGCACATCCGAAAATTCAATATGACAGAGCCTACTACTCCACCAAGCATTCTTTAACCCGCCGCCACCACCGATAGCGGCACGTACCGCTCTTTACGCACGCGTTTCTCGAAGTCGTCCCGGAACTTGTTGACGATCGTCTTCACCGCCCAGCTCGTGCCGTCGGCCAGGCCGCAGATCGTCGTGCCCGGCATCGCCCCCATCGACCCGGCCAGTTCCAAAAGCAGGTCCAGGTCCTTGGTCGTCCCGTCCCCGGCTTCGATGCGGCACAAGACCTTGTAGATCCACGCCGAGCCCTCCCGGCACGGGGTGCACTGCCCGCACGATTCATGAGAGAAGAACCGGGCGATGTTGCGCGCCACCGCGACCATGTCGGTGTCCTCGTCCATCACGATCACCCCAGCGGTGCCCAGGCCCAGCACCCCGTATTTCTTGCCGATATCAAAATCCAACTCGGCGTCGTATTGATCGGGGCCCAGGACCCCCATGGAGATCCCGCCCGGGACCGCGGCTTTGAATTTTTTTCCGCTGCGCATCCCGCCGGCGTGGGTCTCGATCAGGGTCGAGAGCTTGATCCCCAGTTCTTCTTCGTACACCCCGGGGGTATTGACGTGGCCGGAGATGCCGTAAAGCTTCGGGCCGTAGCTGGCGGGCACGGTCGGGGGGGCGCCCTGGGGCCGGGGTGTGCCCATCGACTTGAACCAGTCGACGCCTTGATCAATGATCGGCCCCACCATCGCCAGGGTCTCGACGTTGTTGATAATCGTGGGCCGGGCGAACGCGCCCTCGATCGCGGGGAACGGCGGCTTATTGCGTGGCCAACCCCTGCGACCCTCGAGCGATTCGAGCAGGGCGGTCTCTTCGCCGCAGATGTACGCCCCGGCGCCGCGGTGGACGTAACAAGCTGGGTGGCGGTCGTTGATCTGGCCCAGGATCGAGCCCTGGCCGAAGATCTTGTGCCGGTACGCTTCGTAGACCGCGTTCTGGAGCGTCTTGGCCTGGGCGTGGTACTCGCCGCGGATGTAGATGTACGCGGTGTCGAGGCGGCAGGCGTGCATGCAGATGGCGATGCCCTCGAGCAGCACGTGGGGGTCGAAGTCGATCAGCAGCCGGTCCTTGAACGTGCCCGGCTCGGCTTCGTCGCAGTTGACCGCCAGGTACCGCCGCTTGCCGTCGGGTGGCGGCAGGAAGCTCCACTTCATCCCCGCGGGGAACCCCGCCCCGCCCCGGCCGCGCAGCTCCGCGGCTTTGACCGTCTCGACCACGTCCTTGGGGTCCATCGCCAGGGCCTTCTTGACCGCTTCGTACCCGCCGGTGTCGAGGTACTGCTGGAGCGTCACGAGCTTGCGGTCGCGCGGGTCGCCCCAAGGGGCGGTGGGGATCCGTTTGGTGAGCACGGGTTGGGCTAGTGGCATCGTTTAACTCTCAACGCGGTGTTTTCTTTGCTTCTTGGCGAACAGGCCCCCCGCTTTTCATGACCGATCCTCTTGACCCTCTTTAAATTCAATCTCTTCGATTGTCGTCCGCCGCAGGGTCACGCCCGGGCTGACCTGCTCTTCCTCGACCGATCCGCTGATCTGCACCCGGCTGTCTTTTTTATCCTTCCTCAGCGGCTGGGTCGCGTGGTGGATCATCAGCCCGGTGTTTCGGCACAGCTTGGTAAACCAGCCCATCGGCTTTCTGTTTCTGCTTCGACCCCGATCCGGTTAGAACCATTCACGCACGTCGATGGGATCGGTTAAGTTTGAAATCTCGGGTGAGCCCCCGCTGCGAGCCGCGACCGTCAGGGAGCGGGTTCCCAGCGCCTTGCGATAGCAGAACCCGCTCCCTGACGGTCGCGGCTCGTCGTGGGCGTCGTCTGGTTGGGCGGCTCGGCTTATACATCTTGATGTCACTTACTCCAACGCGTCCAAGACCCGCTCGAAATTCTCCGCTGTGAGGTTCTCGTGCAATGTTTCGTTGACCAATGCACACGGCGCCGTCCCGCACGATCCGAGGCACTCCATCGTGATCAGCGTAAACCGCCCGTCCTCGGTCGTCTGCCCGATCCCGATCCCCAGCTTCGCGGAGATCTTGTCGAGCAACGCCTCGTGCCCCAGCAGCTCGCAGCTGATGGATTGGCAGACCCCGATCAGGTACTTGCCCTTGGGCTTGAGCCAGAAGTCTTCATAAAACGAAGCGGTGTCGAGCACTTCAGAAGCAGCCAGCCCCAAGAACGTGGCCACCTCCTCGATCGCCTGGTGCGGGATCCAGTTGTACTTGTGCTGGATCTCGTGGAGCACCGGCAGCGTCGCGGCCTGCCGCGTCGGGTACCGCAGCAGCACCTCCAGCTCAAGCTTGGCCTTCAGCTCGTCGTCGAGGTACGGCTCGTCGCGCCGTTCGACCGTTGCGCCCGCGGAGTTTTTAACGATCCATGCCATGGTGAGTTTATCCAGAAGATCGAAACCGTAGTATATGAGCAGCACGCCTGGAAGCCGGACGTTTAACTTCCGGGGGTTCGGGTTCCGGGGGAGGTTAGCGGTCCAGCTCCGCGGCGATGACGTTTAAGCTGCCCAGCACCGCCACCACGTCCGACAGCAGGTGCCCCTCGGTGAGCTTGGCGAATACTTGGTAATTAATAAAGCTCGGCGGCCGGCACTTGGCCCGCCACGGCCGCGGCCCGCCGTCGCTGACGATGTAAAAACCTAATTCCCCGTTGGCCGTCTCGTTGGCGCCGTAGGCCTCGGCGATCGGGGCCTCCCACCCGCGGTTGTTCATGATCAGCTCAAAGTGCTGGATCAGCCCCTCGATCGAGCCATACACCGACGCCTTGTCGGGCAGGTTGATCTTGCCCTCGTCCCCCACGTTCATCGGCCCCGCCGGGATACGGTCGATCAGTTGCTCGATGATGTGGATCGACTGTTTGATCTCCTCGAGGCGCACCAGGTACCGGCTTAGCACGTCCCCGCCCGTGGCGATCGGGACCTTGAACGACACCGCCTGCGCCCCGTGCAGGTCCCAGTTGTCCTCGTAGCACAGATACGGCTCGTCCTTGCGCAGGTCGCGCTTCACCCCGCTAGCCCGTGCCACCGGCCCCGACAGCGACCACGCGATCGCCTCGTCTCGGCTGATCACCCCGATCCCCTCCGTGCGGTCGCGGAAGATCCGGTTGGTGTTGAGCAGCCCCTCGATATCCGCGATCGCCGGCGGTAGCTGGTCGTGTATAAACGCCTTGACCATCTTCTTAAACGTCTCTTCATCCGGCAGGTCCGCCATCGCCCCGCCCACGCGCGACCAGTCCGGGTGGAACCGCTGGCCCGAGATGTAGTCCATGATGTCGTAGATCTTCTCCCGCTCGTTGAACCCGTACAGGAACGCGGTAAACGCCCCCAGGTCCAACGCCGCCGCCCCGACCGAAAGCAGGTGGTCCTGGATCCTCGCCAGCTCCGCGAGGATCGTGCGCACCGCTTTGCACCGCGGGGTGATATCGATCCCGAACACCGTCTCGACCGCGTGGTGCCAGGCGATATCGTTGGCGATCGGGGACACATAGTTCATCCGACTCACGATCGTCACGTACTGGTTGTAATCGAGGTGCTCAGCGAGCTTCTCGAACCCCGAGTGCAGGTACCCGATATGGGGCACCGCCCGGGCGATGCGTTCGCCGTCGAGCTCGAGCACGATGCGCAGCGTCGTGTGCGTGGCCGGGTGCTGGGGGCCGAAGTTGAGCGTCCACCGGTCGCCATGCGTAACATCATCGCCCACGTACGGGGTCGTCTCGCAATCGACGTCAAATGGTTGAAGATCGTACGGCATCAGCCTAGGGTTCCCTGTGACATGCCATGATTGTAAAAAGACGCCGGCCTTTCGCCACTCATCGTCACGCGGTGGGCTTAGCGATGACTTTTAAGGATAGGCAAGGCCACGACCTGTGCGGAGCCGAGACGCTGATCACCGGTGATACCATCCGCCCGCTAACCGGGGATCTGGGCTTTACCCTCGTGGGTGTAGCGGCGGCCGAACCGTCGCGCCACGGCGATTTTGTGCGCCGCTGGCTAGGCGAAGGCCACCACGGGCAGATGGGCTACCTCGCCGACCACCTAGACAAAAGACTCGACCCCCGCAAACTCCTGCCGGGTGCGAAGTCGATCATCTGCGTCGCCGACCGACACCCGTCGAAGCCACCCCCACCCCCGGAATTACCCCCGCCCCCGGAAGTGTCCCCGGAAGTGCCCTCGCAACCGCCCCTGGCGGATCAAAAACCGAGTCCCACCGGCCGCGTCGCCCGTTACGCGTGGGGCGACGACTACCACAAGGTGATCAAGAAACGGCTGTTCCAACTCGCTGACGCGCTTCGCGAGCGGTACCCGGGCCACGAATACAAGACCACGGTCGACACCGCCCCGATCCTCGAGCGTGAATACGCCCAGCTCGCCGGCCTGGGCTGGACCGGTAAGCACACCCTGCTGATCCACCCCCAGCTCGGGTCGTGGATGCTGCTGGGCACGATCGTCACCACGCTCGAGATCGAGCCCGACGAGCCAGCCACCGACCACTGCGGCACCTGCACCCGCTGCATCGACGCCTGCCCCACCAGCTGCATCAAGCCCTACGAGCTCGACGCTCAGCGGTGCATCAGCTACCTCACGATCGAATACCGCGACGAGATCCCCGTCGACATGCACACCGCCATGGGCGACTGGATCGCCGGCTGCGACGTCTGCCAAGAGGTCTGCCCGTACAACCAGGACGATCGCCTTGACGCCGCGAAAGATTCCCAGCCGGTCCACGACCGGTACACGACCCCCCGGGTCGGGGCTGAGGTAGCGTTGCTTGACGTCCTGGATTGGGACGCCGACGCACGCCGCCAAGCCCTAACCGGGTCCGCGCTCAAAAGAATCAACCTCGATATGTTCAAGCGCAACGCCCTGATCGCCGCGGGCAATGACCTGGCACACAACGACCACCCGGCGCTGCGGCAGCGCATCGAAGAACTGGCCCAAGACCCCAACCAGCCGCCGCTCGTCCGCAAGACCGCCCAACAGGTGCTGGCCCGCACGTAGGCCCGTGACCGTATGGATGATTCACGTCAGGCGCCCAGCGAGCCGCGACCGTGAGGGAGCGGGTTCTTCTTTTCACACCACGATCCTTGAGTAGGCCCGGACCTATCCGTCTGCCCGTCTCGTGTGCACGTAGGCCCGTGACCGTATGGATGATTCACGTCAGCCGCCCAACAAGCCGCGACCGTGAGGGAGCGGGTTCTTCTTTTCACACCACGATCCTTGAGTAGGCTCGGACCTATCCGTCTGCCCGTCTCGTGTGCACGTAGGCCCGTGACCGTATGGATGATTCACGTCAGCCGCCCAACGAGCCGCGACCGTAAGGGAGCGGGTTCTTTTTTTCACACCGCGAACGGATGAAGTTAGGTAGGACCGGACCGACCCGCCTAACGAGCCGCGCCCGTGAAGCGGTTTCCTACGACCTCACCCCGCAGCCCGCTCCCTCACGGGCGCGGCTCGTTAGAGCCCCGGCTGCTGCATCGTCATGCAGTGGATCGCGCCCAATCCAACGATAAGGTGCTCACAACGCACGCCGACGATCGTGTAACGCGGCATCGCCTGTTCCAGGGTGCGCAGGGCGATCTCGTCGCTAGCCTGCCCGAACGTCGGCACGAACACCGCTCCGTTGGCGATCAGAAAATTCGCGTAGCTAGCGGGCAGACGCCGCCGACCGCCGCTGGTGTACGGGTCGGGCGGGTAGTCGTAATACAGCGGCTGGGGGGTTGGCAGATCAACGAGTTCAAGCCGGCGCCCGTCTTGATCGCGGGCCTGTTTTAGGGCGTCGTAATTACGGCTGAGGATGTGGTGATCTTCGTCTTCCACGGCGTTGAATGAAGGGCAGACGGCGGCAACCCTTTCGGGGGCGATGAACCGGGCTACGTCGTCGATGTGCCCGTCGGTGTCGTCGCCGGCGATCCCGCCCGGCAGCCAGATCACGTGCCGCGTCCCCAGCGCGTCGTGCAGGGCCTGCTCGATCTGCGGTTGGGTCATCGTGGGGTTGCGGTTGGGGTTAAGCAAACACTGACGCGTGGTCATGACCGTGCCGTGGCCGTTGACGTCGATCGCCCCGCCTTCGAGGACCATGTCATGCACCCACACGGGCACACCCAGCTGCCGCGCGATCCGTCGCGGCACCACGTCGTCATGCTCGAACGCGTCGTACTTGTTGCCCCAGCAGTTGAAGATGAAATCATGGCACGCCAGCTGCCCCCGGCGGTCGACCACGAACAACGGCCCGTAGTCACGGATCCACGAATCGTCGGTCGCGATCCCCACGCCCTGCGTCGTGCGCACCTCGACAAACGGCTCCATCGCCGTGATAAGCTTCGCGAACTGTGTTTGCGCCCGGTCCAGGCACCCCGGCCAGGTCTCGGCGTTGTGCGGCGGCGTCACCCACACGCACGCCTGCGGCTCCCACTCCGCGGGCATACCGAAGCCCAGCTCCCTCGCGTTTTTTTGTAGCGGTGGTGTCATCTGGTTATCCCCTTCACGATCCGTGTCGCCCCCACGCCCGCCACCCCATCGCGAAGACCGCGGTCATCATCAAACCAAACCCCGCCGCGATCTCGATCGCCACATCCCCGACCGGCAGGCCCACGACCCCCGGCCCCAGAAGCAGCAACCCCGCAAACCCGAACACCGGCAGCACCCCCGACCACCCCGGCGACCACGGGTTGACCGCCCCCAGCCCAGCCATCGGCGGCAGCAACATCGCCACCGCCAGCCCCCAGTGCCAGCCGCATATCAACAGGATGGCCAGGGACAGCAAAAACCAAACCCCCACCAACCCGTGCCACCGCGGGATCATCAGCGTCCCACGCCCCCCCAGCCCAGCCCCGAACCGGTAGACGAGCCATCTCTGCATCACCGCAAGGGTCATCGCCACCATCGCCGCATGGAACGCCGGCCCGCCAACGTACCCCAGCCAACCGCCACCACCTCGTATCCCAACGAACCACGGGTCCGGCGTGAACGCGAGCGAAGCGACCCCGATCACCGATGGCCCCCACGCCCCCAGCACGATCAGAGTCGTCAACGCGTCCCCGCTCGTCCGCCGCCGCGCCAGGCTCAGCAACCCTTGCCAGAGGATCGGCCAGCCCCCCGCGATGCACCCCCAGGTGACTAACAGGCCCTCGATCAGCCACGGATACGCCAGCGACCGCGCCCCGACCACACCCCCCGCCAGCGTCGGCCCGATGTAATGCAGCACGATCCCCGGCAGCCCGAACATCAACGCCACCGCCAGCCGCCCCCGGTACTCCTTTTCCATGTTCGCCCGAAGCGGCTCTAGCCCGACCCCCGGCTCAAAACCGCTGCCGACCCGGTCGCGCACCGCTAAACCCAACGACCGCGCGATCGCGGCGATCCGGTCGAGGTCACGCTCGTCGAAGGATACGTCAGCTGCGTCGGTGGGCCCGGCCTGCTCTTTGATCCCGATCCGCGCACACTGGCCCGCTGGGTCGACCGCGTTGGCGTAGCCCGCCCCCGCCCACCGCGCCGACAACGCCCGGCTCGTGTCGTGGTCCTGCAAGCCGTCAAGGATCACATAGGTTTGGGTCACGGTTCAAACCTGCGTTCGCGAATCACGGGTCAACGCTCCGCTGCCGACGCGGATCGTAGGACCAACGCCCGGATCCGGCAATCATCGCCACAGCGGGTTTCTGCACGCTACGAACCGTGATAATCTCTAGGCACAAGACGTGCCCGAAGATCCGCGGGGCCACTGAGCGAGCCGCGACCGTAAGGCAGCGGGTTCTTATGGAACGCGGACCGATCGTCGTAACCCGTTGCCTCACGGCCGCGGCTCGCTCAGTGCGGGAATCGAAACATTTGACGCGATGGTACTCCAAACCAAGACCCAACCGACGGAGATCTCCCGTGAGCCAAGCCCAGCACACCCACGACGTCACCGAGCAGGTCATCGAGCGGCGTGATCAATACATGATGCACAACTACCCGCGTTACCCGATCGTCATGCAACGCGGTGAGGGTTGTTACCTCTACGACGCCAAGGGGCGGCAGTACCTCGACCTGTTCGCCGGGTTCGGGGCGGGCCTGCTGGGCCACTGCCACCCGGACCTGGTCCAAGCGGTCACCGAACAGGCGAACCTGCTGTGGCACCCCGGCAACCTGATGCACACCCAGCCCCAGGGCCTGCTGGCCGAGGCGATCTCCAAGCACGGGTTCGGGGGTCAATCATTCTTCTGCCACAGCGGGGCCGACGCCAACGTCGCGGCGATCAAGCTCGCCCGGCTCTACGGCGGTCAATCTGATAAGAAACGGTTCAAGATCATCACCACCAACCACAGCTTCCACGGCCGGCTGTTCGGGGCGATGGAGGCGACAGGCCAGCCCGCGGCTAGCGCCGGTTTCGAGCCGCTGCTCGAGGGGTTCGAGCACGTAGCGTACAACGATCTAGACGCCATGAAACAGGCGATTGATGATCAAACCGTCGCCATCATGATCGAGCCGATCCAGGGCGAGGGGGGGATGCACGTCCCCGATGACGGCTACCTGCCGGGTCTACGGGAACTGTGCGACGAGCACGACCTGCTGCTGATCTGCGACGAGGTCTGGACCGGCTGCGGACGCACCGGGCGGTACTTCGCGTACCAGCACTGGGGGATCGAGCCCGACATCATGACCCTGGCCAAAGGGGTCGGCGGTGGGCTGCCCGTGGCGGTGACGTGCGCTCAACCCAAAGTCGCGGAGCTATTCGCGTGGTCAGCCCAGCACGGGGTGCGGCACGCCTCGACGCTGGGGGGCAATTGCCTGTCGATGAAAGTCGCCGCGACCATCTTCGACGTGCTCGAGCGCGACGGGCTGGTCGACGCAGCCGCGGAGTTGGGCGATCACGCCCTTAAGCGATTACGCGACATGGAGCAGGGTCACGCGTGCGTGACCAACGTCCGCGGCAAGGGGCTGTTCATCGGCATACAGCTCGACCCCAACGCCTGCGACACATGGTTCGACCAGCCCAAGCAGGTCGTCGACCGCTGCCAGCAGCTGGGGGTGATCCTGCACGCCACGAAGAGCGGAGCGATGCGGATCGCCCCGCCGCTGACGATCACGCGTGACCAGCTCGACCGCGGGCTGGACGTGATCGGCCAAGCGTTAGGGGCGCCGTGACCCGCCCGACCCGACCAACCGCACGGGGGCTTCGCGTCGTCGCCGGTGCGGTGCTCGCGGCCGCCTTGCTGGTCGCGTGCCAGCCCCACCCCCGCCCGGGGCAACGGGAACCGGGAAAACTACCCCCCCTGTCGGCCGTCCGATCGAGGCTCGACCCATCGACCGATCGCCGGGCCGCCGCGGGCACCGGTTCGTCAACCCAACCCGCTCACGCGACCTCCTGGGTCGAGATCACACGTTTCGACGTGCCGCTGCACAGCTCGATCGATCCGGCGTGGGCCGTCGTCGAACCGCCCAGCGGCGACCGCCGCCTCGCCGACGCGTGGCGGGCTAACGGGCTGAGGGTAGGGCTGCTACGACCCGAGCACCGCAAGCGGTTTATCGAGTCGATGCCGAGGGTGATCCGCACCCGTCGCGAACGCTTCCTGGCCGGCGACCAGCTCGCGCCGCTATTGACTTCCCCGCCCCTGGCCGACCCGGTGACCGTCCGACACCTCGCAGGGGCCGCCGCCACGGAATGCTCGATCTTGGAAGGCGGCCGCTGCCAGCTTCTGATCCGTGTGCTCGACCCGCACGCCGCGGCCACGGTGATCGAGTGTGTGCCCCACCACGGCCTGCCCCGGTACCGGCTCGAGCCGCGGGCTGCCGCTGATAAGCAGCTCGACGGCCGGGTCTTCAACGATCTGGCCAGAAGGGTTACGATCCCCCCCGGCGCGGCGTTGCTGATCGCCACGCAGTTGCCGCCTTGGGGTGATCTTGAAGACCCATCACCACCCGGTGGGCGCAACGACGTAACCCCCCCTCAAGCCCCGCCGGGGTCGCACCAATCGCCGCCGAACCCTCCCCCGCCTCACCCCAGCGACCCGCAGGCCCCCCCGCGTGCCGCGGTGCCCGGGTCGTCGGCAGGCCAAGAGAATTCAACGCCCCCGATCGCCCCCGCCCCCGATGCCCCTGGGGGTTCCTCGGCCCCGTCCGCGGGTGAAAGCGGGGCTGAAGACCCCGTCGCGCCGGGCCCGGGGCCCGAACCGGTCGCTTTGCCGGATCATTTCGGCCGTGCCCTGCTTACCGCGTCGCGATCCGGTCGCCCGATCACGATGATCGTCGCCGTCGTCGTGCGTCAACACCCGTAACGTCGCTGGGGTTGTCCTAAAGTAAAGAGGGAAGGCACCCACCCTCCGCTCGATCGGTCAGGTCGGCGGGACGCCATCGCCCGGGTCTTCGTCGCCCCCGGAGCTCTCGGATGCCCCGGCTTCTGCGGCTGCGGGTTGGGGCAGCTTGACCGCCAGGATGTTGGCCTTGATCTCGCGACACAGGTCGGGGTTGTCCTTGAGGAACTGCTTGACGTTCTCGCGCCCCTGCCCGAGGCGGACGTCTCCGTAGTTGAACCACGCTCCTGATTTGGCCACCACGCCGCAGTCCACCCCCAGGTCCAGCAGGTCTCCGGTGACGCTGATGCCCTCGTTGAACATGATGTCGAACTCGGCGTTGCGGAACGGGGGGGCGACCTTGTTCTTGACGACCTTGGCCCGCACCCGGTTGCCGACCGCCTCTTGGCCGTCCTTGATCGCGGCGATCCGGCGGATATCCAGCCGCACCGAGGAGTAAAACTTCAGCGCCCGCCCGCCCGGAGTGGTCTCGGGGCTGCCGAACATGACCCCGATTTTTTCGCGGATCTGGTTGATGAAGATCACCACGCACTGGCTGCGGTGGATCGCCCCGGTGAGCTTGCGCATCGCCTGGCTCATCAGCCTGGCCTGGAGTCCCACGTGGGTGTCGCCCATTTCGCCCTCGATCTCGGCCCGCGGGATCAGCGCCGCGACCGAATCGACCACGATCACGTCCACGGCGTTGGACCGCACCAGCAGCTCGCAGATCTCCAAGGCCTGCTCGCCGGTATCGGGCTGGCTGACCAGCAGCTCGTTGACGTTGACCCCCAGCCGCCGCGCCCAGGTGGGGTCTAGGGCGTGCTCGGCGTCGATAAACGCGGCGACCCCGCCCTCGCTCTGGGCGTTGGCGACCACGTGCAGGGCCAGGGTCGTCTTGCCCGAGGATTCGGGCCCGAATACCTCAACAATCCGGCCCCGCGGGATGCCTCGGCCGCCCAGGGCTAGGTCGAGGCTGATCGCCCCGGTCGAGATCCCCGGGATGACCGCCGAGGGGTCGCTATCGAGCCGCATGATCGAGCCCTTGCCGAACGATCGCTCGATCTGGCCCAACGCGCGTTGGAGGGCTTCTTGACGCAACACGACTTGGGGCGAAGGTTTCGTTGCTGTCTTGCTTTGTGCCATGTCCGTGTGTTTTTGATCCTTGGAGGGTTTGGCCCTGCCGTTGCGGTTTTTAGACGACGCCGGGTCGGTTAGGGTTGTGGTGGCCACCATAGCTAAGCTCCTTTCAGCAGTCAATGTTTGTATTATGGTAGGGTATTAAATGTTCGGTCTTTGTCAAGTGGTGCCTTGAGAAAAAAATCGGCGGATTCAATAGCCAAGCCGTCCCGGGGCCTCGGGGGTGGTCTCTATGGGGATCCTGGGCATCGCGGTGCCGGTGGCGGTCGTTGGACGAACCGGGCTGTCACAAGCTGCGCTATAATGGGTCTCGGTGACACCTTCTCAAGACAAAGATCGCGGCGCCGCTGATCATCGTGGGGCTTTGCCGGTCCTGGACCCCGCGACGCGTGGGGTGTATGTCGACCACGCGCGTCGGTGGCAGGATTTTCATTACGTCTACCCGGTCGTGAGCCGGCGCAGCGGGGGGTTGTCGATCGGGATCAACCTCAACATCGACAAGGCGTGCAATTTCGACTGTATCTATTGCTGCGTCGACCGCTCGGTAGCGCCGCTGCGGCGGGATGTCGATCTCGACCAGGTCCGCGACGAGCTGGGGCGGATGCTGCGGCTGGCGACCTCGGGGCAGATCTGGGACCAGCCGCGGTTCGCTTCGGTGCCGGTGGGGCTGCGCCGGGTCAACGATATCGCGTTTTCCGGGGACGGCGAACCGACGGCGTATCCTCAGTTCGAGCAGGCTTGTCGGGTCGTGGTCGAGCAGAAAGCCGCATTCGGCCTTGATGAGGTCAAGATCGTGGTGATCACCAACGCGACGCTGTTCGATCGTTCTGGCGTCGAGCGTGCGTTTAGGCTGCTGGATCCGCACGGGGCAGAGGTCTGGGCCAAGCTCGACGCGGGCACGGAGGAGTATTACCAGGTCGTCGACCGCACACGGTTCCCGTTGGAGAAGGTGCTGGGGAACATCCTTCGCTGCGGGCAGCGGCGGCCGATCGTGATCCAATCTCTGTTCATGGCGGTCGGCGGGCAGCCGGTGCCGGACCAGGAGTACGAAGCGTATCTCGATCGGGTCGAGGCGCTCGTGACCAGCGGGTGCCGGATCAAGCTGGTGCAGCTTTATACCACCGCCCGCCAGACCGCCGAGCCGTTCGTGTCTGCTTTGACCCCCGAGCACCTCGACCGGTTGGTCGCCCGCTTCCGTGCGAGGCTGCCTGCGATCCCGGCGCAGGTGTATTACGGGGTCGGGGCTGAGCCCTGATTACCTGTATCGTTTCATAGCGAGCCGCGCGTGTGAGCAAGCGGGTTCTTGGTCGAACACCGGCCATGGCTCACGAACCCGCTGCCTTACGGTCGCGGCTCGCGGCGGGCGCGATACGCCATTTCGTGAAACGCCTTGATTGCCTGTATCGTTTCATAGCGAGCCGCGCGTGTGAGCAAGCGGGTTCTTGATTGAACACCGGCCATGACTCACGAACCCGCTCCCTTACGGTCGCGGCTCGCGGCGGGCGTGATACCAACTTCGATACCGCTGTCAAAACCGGTGCAAGGGTGGATGTCATAGACCCCGAAAACGTTCCGGCCGCGCGCGAACCCCGCCGTAGGTTTATCCGGGGGGGGAGTCGTTTTTGGCGATGATCATCGGGTTCGATCGCCCGGGCACTGCGATCATGTCGAACGGGGTCTCGTAGATGGGTTCGAGCACCTCGGGGGTGAGCACCGCCGACGGGCAGCCGGTAGCCCGCAATCGGCCGCGATGGATCAGCCACACCTCATCGGCGTACTGGCCGGCCAGGTTCAGGTCGTGGACCACCACCAGGACCGCCAGCCCCGAACCCGCCAGGGCTGCCAGCGTCCTCATCGTCTGGTGGACGTGCTTGAGGTCCAGGGCACTGGTGGGTTCGTCGAGCAGCATCACCTTCCCCTGGCCCGCCGCTTGAGCCATCGCCCGGGCGATCAGCACCCGCTGCTGCTGGCCCGCCGACAGCTGGATGTACACGCGGCTGCGCAGGGTCGCTAGATCGTTTTGCTCGATCGCTCGTTCGATCGCCGCGGGGTTCGCGGGCAGGGCGTAGCGCCCCATCGCCACGACCTGGTGGGCCGTGAACGCGAACGCCGCGTGCGAACGCTGGGGGACGTAGCTGACCCACACCGCCCGGGGCCCAGCGGGTAAACGGCTCACCTCCCGGCCCTCGATCGTCACCGATCCGCTTGAAGGTTGCAGCTGGCCGAGCATCAGGCGCAGCAGCGTCGACTTGCCCGCCGCGTTGGGCCCCACCAGGGCGCAGACCCGACCGGGCTGTAGATCTACCGATAGATCATGGATCGTCGATGGGCCCGGCCCGTAGCTGAAACGTAGCTGCTCGATGCGCATGACCATGGGTTTGTCGATGGCTCGCGGCGCCCGCGGCGGGGGGGGCAAGGTCAAGACGCCTTCCACTTCACCGTGCACCCGATCGCGTGGGTCTGCGGGTTGGCGACCGGTTGGCCGCGTGCCACGGCCAGGATCGCGTCGCGCAGCGGCCGGTCGGTGACCTGGGTGGGGTCTTGATAATTGTCGTCGATGGCGCCTTCGTACCGGCAGACGCCCTGGGCATCGAGCAGGAACACCTCCGGGGTGCGTTCGGCGCCGTAGGCGCGGGCGATCGACTGGTCCTCGTCGCGCAGGTAAGGGAAGTTCAGCCCCCACTGCTTGGCTTTGACCTTCATGTTCTCGAAGCTGTCGTCGGGGTAGGTGACCTCATCGTTGGGAGCAGATCCCCAGGAACCGCGCCGACGCGTCCCCGCTGGCGGGTTGGAATTCTTCTTGGAGCTCGATCAGCCGGGGGATATACGCCACGACGTAAGGACAATGGTTGCAGAGGAACAGCACAACGGTGACGGGGTTTCGCCCCAGTTCATCGGCGAGGCGTACGTTGGGGCCCTGGACCGAGGGCAGGTCGAAATCCGGGGCTTGGTGGCCGGGTTGCAGTTTCGCGGGCATGGCGGTTTTCCTCTCGTGGGTTGGTCGAAGGCGTTGTCTTGCTCAAACCTATGGGCACCAAAGGCTGTCAAGGGCGGTTTATGCCCGGTCAACCGTGAAAGAATGATCACCGGGCCTGGTCAGCGAGCTTGTCTTGAAACGCCCCGCGCAGCTGAAGCCCTTTGCGGTAGCCGAGCCAGCGGTAATAGTCTAGCCGGTTCGTAAAGCGCAGCCTCGCTGAGGGCAGCAGCGTCGCCAGCCCCGCTTTCATCGCCGACAAGACGATCTTCCGCCACAGCCCACCGCGGGGTCGCCCCATTGGCTGTGGGGTCGTGCCCGGGGGGGGTTTCTTGCATCACATTGGTCATCGCGGTGCGGTAGTGGCGGTGCAAGACCCAACCCGGGGTGCACCGGTCGCTGGGCACGTGGTGCCAGACCTCGGCTTGGGGCACGTACACCGCCTGGCAGCCGTCTTGATACAGCCGGCGTTGAAGGTCCATCTCATCTCCGAGTGGGCTGCCCTCGCTGCCGGCGACGAACGCCCCGGGCCCTAAGAGAAGGTCCATCCCACCCACGGCGAGGATCTTCTCAACAAACGCCCCGAAGTTGATGCCGATAAACCAACCCTCGGAGAGGATGTTTTGAGGGTCCTTGGGCTCGTAACCACGGGCCGACGGGGGCAGGTGGTCGACCAGCCACGGCGGGGGGGGGGACTCGTATTCGGGTCGGATCCGGCCCGCCGTACACCGCGTTGGCCCCGTGCTGGGCGACCGCTTGAGCGTAGCGCTCTAGGAGTTCGTCGCACACGCGGATGTCGTCATCGAGGAACAGGACAAACCCGTCTTGGAGACCCTCCAAGGCGTGTTGTATGGCACGGTTTTTTCCCGCAGGCTTAACGTGGTGGTACTGGACCGGCAATCGATCGGCCAGCTCTTGGCAGGTCTCTTGTGCCCCGTGGGGCGTGCCGTTTTCCACCACCAGCACGTGCTCGAAGCCCTCGGGCCGGGGGCATTGGGCGAGGCTGCGCAGCGTCCGGGCCAACAGGTCGCTGCGGCCGTGCGTCGCGATCACCACGTTGAACCGCATCGTATACCGAGACTCCGGTTAAGGACCCAGCCAAGCCGCAGCCGTGAGGCCCAAACGCCGCCACCCGTGGTCCTCAAGACGACTGGCGGGTGTAAACGATCTCGAACGTCTTCTTTTCTTGACCGTCCGGGCCCGGGTTCGAACATCTCCATCTTCCAGGTCTCGTCGTCGACGATGGTCTCGACCATACGGCTGGTCTTTACCTTGCCCGCCATCGGGTCAGAGTAGGTCCCTTTGTAGGTGAAGACTTTCCCTTCCGAGTCAGCTTCCCCCTCGGCGACCATCATCCCGGTGCCCATCGAATCGATCCAGATGGTGACGTACTTCTTCTTGAGGTTGTCGTACCCAGTGATGCCCATGCCCTCGAACTTCTCGCCGTTGAATTCGCCGTTGGAATGGTCGAGCAGGAACCGGCCGCCGAGGATCATCTTGGTTTTCGTGGTCCCGGTTGATTCCATCGGTGGGGCGTTGGGATCGGGATCGCACCAGGACTTGACATGGTGGTCCCAATGCCCCGCTCTCAAAGCCAGGTGCTCGTGCGGCTTGCCGGGGGTCGCGAATTTGCCCCACTTCTGCATCATCTCGGCCATATGGGGGGGCATCTCCTCCGGCATGCCGAGGGTTCGTCAGCCAACAGCGGCAGACCGCGATGACGAGCCACAGGCAACCGATCGTGCTTATCTTGTGATGAATCGTTCTCATGAGAGTGCTCCTTTACTTGGGTCCTTTCTTGGTTCCGTTGATCAACCGCGAGATCGGCGTGTCCAACCGTGGAGGCTCGAAGCGGCCAAGGCTCATCTAGACCGGTCCCGGATGGGAATACGGCATGCCTCGTGTACGCGACAAGGAAATTTACGGTGTCCGACACACACCGACGCGGTGTTTTCATACGCGATGCGTATAGTATACCGATCCGGGATGAACGCACGGCATGACTCCTAGAGCGTTTCCCGAAATGGCGTATGGACGTTCCCCAGCGAGCCCGCGACCGTAAGGGCGCGGGTTCTTGAGCCATGGCCGGTGTTTGATCACAAACCCGCTTGCTCACACGCGCGGCTCGCCGAGCCATAGGAACGCGCTGTCTTACGGTCGCGGCTGGCTGCGGGGCCAACCTGAAAATTGGGTCGTGGCCGAGCCGCGGGGTTTCGGGCGCTACCCCTCTTGGGCCGCCTCGAATCTCTGGATGTAGAACATCGAGTCCGTGGGCCGGGGGCCGATCATGTGCCAGCTGAGCGGGAACGGGGGTTTCAAGGCGAGGTACGCGTCGAGGATCTTCTTGCCCCACTCGAACTGCTGCTCGGTGACGTGCTCGACCTTGGCGGTATCGGTCGAGGCCACGAAGCTTCG
This sequence comes from Phycisphaeraceae bacterium, assembly GCA_965224205.1. GTDB lineage: Bacteria > Planctomycetota > Phycisphaerae > Phycisphaerales > Phycisphaeraceae > CBDCYN01. The sequence goes on along the minus strand of CBDCYN010000023.1, from coordinate 166,155 downwards.
GGTGAGGTAGTTCCAGTTGGGGTCGAGCCGTATCAGCAGGTGGCCCTCCGACCACTCGATCGGGTGGCCGTGGACGTACCCCTGCCCGGAATCGGGCGGGTGGAACCAGGTGCACACGAAGCGGTCTTTATCCGCGGTGGAGGTCTCGCCGGTGCCACGGGTCAGCAGCCGGGCGTGGCTGATCTGGATCGTCGACGTCTGGCCCCACCCCCGCTTCTTGGCGATCCAAAGCTTCTGGTCGTCGACGTCGAACAGCCCCACGTGCGCGTAGGTCGCCGTGATCTTGTCGGTGCAGTAGCGTCGGTTGATCTGGCGTTGATTGCCCATGGTGGTGTCGCCCACGGTTTTGGAGCCGATAACTCGAGCCGAGAAACGTTCAAATACGACGCGGAGGATCTCGGGCCCTACTGTCGAACTCGACGGTTGCCGATTATCTTATCCGAGGCAGCCGTGCCCGATCACGATATGGAGCTTTATCCCATGACCCAGACCGTTCAAGCCGACCCGCCCAGGTGGCGTGGCATTCTACTGGACCAGGAACCGGGCAAGGCCGTCATCGGCTTGCCGGGCACGGACTATCAGCTGCACCTGCTCGTGGGTGCACCGCTAAAGCCCGGGGCCAACGGCCAGGTGGCCGGGGTGATCGGGCGGTGGCCAAGCGGGTCGACGTCGTGGGCCACGGGGGCCGGTTCATCGAACCGGTCTACGGCCGGCCGCGTCGGCTCCAGGGCACGGTCGTCGCCACCGACCCGAACCTCAACATGATCACGGTCCGCAGCCGCTGCCCGTTCGTGTGCCGGCTGACCGGTTCGCAGAAGGCCGCCGCGTTCGCGATCGGGTCGCTGGTCGGGTTCGACGTCGAAGCGGGAGCGGTCTTCGAACCCACGGGGGGGTTGTAGTCACCCCCGCAGCGTTGTCGCTACAGCGGTTTCGAAGTTGGTGTAGAGTCTCACCGACAGCGGCGACCGTCAGGTAGCGGGTTTTCTGGGTCTATCGTTATCCAATAAACTCTATAAAAATGAAGAAAACGGTGGGGCACCAGCCATAACAAGACAACCCCAAGGCAACCCAACACCACAGGAAGAGCATGACAGATTCACTCAAACGCATCCTCGTCACCGGCGGGGCCGGGTTCCTCGGCTCGCACATCTGCGACCGGCTCGTTGATCAGGGCCACGACGTGATCTGCGTCGACAACTTCTTCACCAGCCAGAAGCTCAACATCACCCACCTGCTGGGCAAGCCGAACTTCGAGCTGATCCGCCACGACATCACCCACCCGCTGACGCTGGAGGTCGACGAGATCTACAACATGGCCTGCCCCGCGTCCCCGGTGCATTACCAGTACAACCCGATCAAGACGATCAAGACCTCGGTCACCGGGTCGATCAATATGCTCGGGTTGGCTAAGCGCACCAAGGCCAAGATCCTCCAGGCGTCCACGAGCGAAGTCTACGGCGACCCCGAGGTCCACCCCCAGCACGAGAGCTACCGCGGCAACGTCAACCCGATCGGCATCCGCGCCTGCTACGACGAGGGCAAGCGCTGCGCCGAGACCCTTTTCTTCGACTACCACCGCTCCAACAGGGTCAACATCCGCGTCATCCGCATCTTCAATACCTACGGTCCCCGCATGCACCCCTACGACGGGCGCGTGGTCAGCAACTTCATCCTCCAAGCCCTCAACGACCAGGACATCACCATCTACGGCGACGGCTCCCAGACCCGGTCGTTCTGTTACGTGGATGACCTCGTCGACGGGATCATCGCGATGATGAACGGCCCTGATGAATTCATCGGCCCGGTCAACCTCGGCAACCCCGGCGAGTTCACGATCAAGGAATTAGCCGAGCTTGTGATCGAGATGACCGGCTCCAAAAGCTCGATCACCTACCTGCCCTTTACCCGCTGACGACCCCACCCAACGCAAGCCCAACATCACCGCCGCTCAAGAATACCTCGGCTGGCAGCCAAAATTCCCCTCCAAGAAGGCCTAGCCAAAACCGTCGAATACTTCCGGGGGATCGATCTCAAGCAGTACCGCCAACCCACCGACCACACCGCTCATAAATCGTCCCAGATGGCGGCTCGCCCCTGGGGTAAGGAACATAGTCTTGTAGGTCCGGTCACACACGTTCAGAGAATAGATCTTCCCGCGGCGCTTGAACCGTGTACCGGTCGACGACCTGCGGACCCGAATTCGCGTCCCACAAGCTCGATGCCCTCTAGACGGCTGGCCAGGTGGCGGCCGGTGCATGTCCAGGGCCATGAACCGGTACCGCCCTTCTTCAATTAGCCTGCGCACCCATCGGCTGGGTTCGACCCCCTCAAGACCCGTCATCGACCGGAAATTACCTTGGAGCCACACGCCCAGTTCAGTGATCTCATCGAGCCGGGCATCGAGTTCATGGATGCAGCGCAACCGCTCGGGGGTGGGCGAGGATCGGCTGGTAGCCCTGGTCCAACAGCCACTCGAACGCCCGCGTGGCCCACCCCGGCCAGCGATCAACCCAGAAATCGACCAAGACACACCGCGACCCCGCCAGCGTCGGCGGGCCGTGCCGCCTCATCCACTCCACCACCCCGTCGTACAGCCTCAACTCTCGCCCCGGGCCAAATGCGGTGATACGTGATACGCATCAGCCAGCTCAAGTTCTCGACCAAGCTGTGAAACGTCCAGCCCTTGAATGTGCTCTGGCCGTCGGACACGTTGGTTCTGATGAGGGTACACATGCGGGGTACAGATCGAGCCGTTGATACCCCGCGGCCTTGATCAGCCGACGGACCGACTTGCAATCGACTCTTCAAGATCCATGACACCCGTCATCCATCGCCAGGCAGGAGATGGCTATGAATGTCGATCCTACCGGGAGGGATATCGGATTTCGTTCTAATGGTGAATAAGCCTGCTCATGATGGCGTCCGTCAATCCAATCCGTCCCCGCAGGGGGGGTAAATCCAGCCCCTGTCGCCGTCTGCATCGTGTAGGTACGGCTTAGGTTACGGCTGGATGTTCTAGTCTTATCGGCTGTTAGCGGTGGGCTTCAACTCATCTTCAAGCCGGGCCGACGATCGAGCGGTCCAGTCACCAGCGCATCCAAAGGCTGATCAAGCACCGTCAAACGCAAGGCCTGTAGCGCTGTATTTAGCGGCGCAAGATCCCGCACACCCTCGCGTCGCGGAGACCCGATCTGTAGCAACACAGACGTTCGTCGTCACGGGCAAGCGTTCGAACCTCGCCTCCGCGTTCACTTCCGATGTCGGCTCACGGCACGCGATGCCCTCCTGGCCACGGCTAGCCAAACCGTTCCTACCGGCTTCTCGACGGTACCCCCCTGCCAGGACCGGCGATGCCCGGTGACCGCAACGGCTAAGATCCGCACCACTGTGCGACGAACCGCCCCGATCGCCATCGCGCTCAGCCACCGGCTCGGCTCACGGCACCCTGCTCAGCGGATCAGATCGGACGGCTACACCCAGCTGCTCCATTTTCACCGCGATTGGAGTAGGTCGATCCAGCCGCCGGGGTACACGCCACTAACTCCCGGGCACGTCGGTCATCATCTTCGCCATCTAGCCCACCGGTGCAGCTCTCGGCTGTGGTGAGCGGTCAACCCACGATCGTGCTTAGCAGGTTTACCAAGAGCTTCCTGACAAAGTCTGATCCTCCGTCGCGGCTAAAAACCAGCCGTTCCCAAGCCGCTGTTCCACGACTTGTCCCACCGTGGACTCCTAGCTCGTCGCTTGACCGCGCACAACGTCACGGGAACCGGCTACGGATCGTCACCGAGACGATCCCGTCTGACGCTAGCGGTGGAAACACTGATGCTGCGGGTCGAGGCCACAAGATCACCCAGCAGAGACACCATCCCCGCAACGCTAGGGCTGACCACGTTGAGCTTCGCCATGAACCGGGTCACCGCCATGCGGTCATTTTACGATGACGTGCCCAGCTGTATCGTTCATGACGAGCCGTGCGTGTCAGCAAGCGGTTTCCCTTAGCGTCCAACCCGCTGCGATTACGTACGCGGTTCGCGGCGGGCGCTATCCGGAACACGTTTCCCTTATACCGATCCCGGATGAAAATACGGCATGCCTTGTGTACCCGGCGAGACAATTCACGGTGTCCAGCACATCGCCGATCGCGCGTCTTTTGATACGCGATACCGTATAATGGCCGGCATGAGCGATGACCGCGACGATCCTCGACGGGAAAGCCGTAGCCCGCCCGGGTGCTCGACCGGTGCGCCGAGCGGGTCGAAAAAAATCTTCGAATCGACCGGCGAGACACCCTGTCTTGGCAACCGTTCTGGTCGGGGAGGACCCGGCTTCGGTCACCTACGTGCGGATGAAACGCAAGCGGTGTGAAGCCGTGGGGATGCGGTCGTTGACGCGTGGAGCTGCCCGCGTGCCACCACCACCGACCAATTGTTAGATAAAATCCAGTTCAACTGAATCAACGACCCGGCGGTCAACGGGATCTTGCTCCAGCACCCGGTGCCCTGGCAAGATCGATGAACGCGCGGCGTTTGAAGCCATCGCCCCGGAGAAAGACGTGGACGGGGTAACGATCCACAGCTTCGGTGCCACGGCCTTCGGGCTGCCCGGCTTCGGGTCGTGCACCCCCGCGGGGATCATGCGGCTGCTTGACGCGTACGACGTGCCGAGCTCCCCGGCCAAGCACGCGGTAGTAATCGGGCGGAGCCCGATCCTCGGCAAGCCCATGGCGATGATGCTCCTAGCCGCCCACGCGACCGTGACGATCTGCCACTCGCGCACGCAGGACCTGCCGCGCATCGCCCAACAGGCCGACATCCTCGTGGCGGCGGTGGGCCGGCCCCGGTTTGTGCAGGGCCACTGGGTCAAGCCCGGGGCGGTTGTGGTTGATGCCGGGTACAACCCCGCAACGTCGGCGACGTCGACTTCGAGCCAGCCGCTGCCAACGCGTCGATGATCACGCCCGTGCCCGGGGCGTGGGCCCGATGACCATCGCCACCCTGATCGATCAGACCTCAATCGCCGCCGCCCGGCAGCTGGGCCTGTCCCTTGAGTAACTTGTAGAACCGTATGAGTCTTTGCAGCACACCCGCTTGCGATATTGAACGCCCCACCCGGGCCCTGTGCCCTGACCGGCAAAGCCCTCGAACCCGGGGAGGAGTACGTCGCCACCCTGGTCGATCTCGTCGCCCCCTCCCCGCTGGCCGACGATCCCCCCCAAGACCCACCTGAAAACCCCACGCCGGTGAATCGCCGCAACCGACGCGTGTCTCTCAGCTGGGCGACATCCAGCTGCGGCGAGTCGACGTGAGCCTCAAAGCCTGGGATGAAGGCACCGCCCCGACAACCTCTTTAGCTTCTGGAAGACCCGCGTCCCCCCAGCCCACGGAGAAGAAAAACTCTTCGTCGACGACGAGGTGCTGGTCAACCTCTTCCTGCGTTTGGCCCACACCCAAGAGCCCCAGCGCCTGGCGTTCCGATTCGTCTTGGCCTGGTCTTGATGCGCAAGAAGCTGCTGCGATACGAATCAACCCACAACCGCCCCAACGACCCCAAACCCGCCGAGGCCGGTCAGCAAGAGTGGTGGATCATGTCCGCCAAGGCGTCCCTGGTCAGCGGTGAGGCAGCCCAACCCACCGCAGACCAAGCCGTTTCCAGTGACCGCCAGACGTTTGAGGTCCTCAACCCCCGCCTCGACGAGCAGCAGATCCACCAAGTGACCGAGCAGCTGGGCGAGATCCTGGAGGCCCAGCTTTAATGATGACCCGCTGCTTCGGTGATCGGTGGCGATCTTGGGCGAGGGTCGCTTTTGTCATCAAGTGCCTGTGCCTGGCGGCCTTTGCCGGGTGCGCCGCGACCGGCCCGCCCCGCCCCGCGGCGGTCGCCCGCCCACCGGCCCCTGCCCACGTACCGATCATTGGCTAATCGCTACAACCAGAACCTCGTCGGGTCAACCGCCTCTGGTCGCGAGCGGTGATCGAGCTGCGGTGGAAAGACCGCGACGGCCGCCACTTCGAGCAGGGCGAGGGCAACCTGATCGTGGTGATGCCCTCCCACGTGGCGATGTCGATCGGCAAGCTGGGCACACCGTGATGTGGATCGGCGGCGACGACCAGCGGTACTGGTTCTTTGACCTCCAAGACCAAGAAACGTTATATACCGGCCGCCACGCCCTGGCCGACCGCTTAGACCCCCACCGGGTCCCGGTGCCGATCCGCCCCCAGGACCTGCCGCGGCTGCTGGGGATCACCCCGATCGACCCCGACCGCGCGCCCCCGTCCCCGGCGGTGGAGTGGTACGAAGGTCAATACCTCATCGAGCCGCCCGGGATGCGGACCCGGCTGCTGCTCGACCCCAGACCGCCCGCCCGGTGAGGATCGACCTGCTCGACCCGTCGGGCCACAGCCGGCTGATCGCGAAGCTGTCGCAGTGGGAGCCGATGCGGCTCGACCGCGTTTCCCCCGGGCGTTCCCGCGGGTCGCCACGCGCGTGGAGATCTCGCTGGTCGACAAAGACGGCAGCGCCACGCTGTTCCTTTCGGGCACCACCGACGGGAAAGAGGGCCAGCGGATCAAGAAAAAAGTCTTCGACCTCCGCTACCTCACCGCGGTGCTCAAGCCCAAACGCGTCGTGACCTGGATCAGCGGTGAACGGGTCAATGGGCCGTCGAACGGGGTCGTCTCGGGGTAAGGACGGAGGAGGATGTTTGGGATGTTTGACCGCCTCACCACCTGCAGCGGAGGGCAGGGTGAGGCACAGCTCTGCATAGCCCTTGTCAAACACCTATTATTTATTTCAGCTCGTGAGGATCGACGCCGTCGCCGCTGGCGATCGGCCATCGCGCAGCACCCGCAGGCTCCACCGGCAGCTCGAAGTGCATGTCCTCGTCCGATGACGTGGCAGGAGCGGGACTCGCCGCCGTAGCGGTCGGTGAGGTCCTGGACGATCTCCTCGACCAGGTACTCCGGGCGGACGCGCCGGCGGTGACCAGCACGGTCTGCACGCCCTCGAACCAGGCGTGGTCCGATCTCGGTCTTGTCGTCGACCAGGTACGCGGTCGTGCCCACGTGCTGGGAGATCTCAGTGAGGCGTACCGAGTTGGAGCTGTTCTTAGACCCCACGACCAGGACCAGGTCCGCGTCGGCGGCCAGGTGCTTGACCGCCAGCTGCCGGTTGGTGGTGGCGTAGCAGATGTCGTCGCTTGGCGGGGCTTTAACGTTGGGGTATTTGCGTTTTGATCGCCTCGATGATCACGTTCGCGTCGTCGCGGCTGAGGCGTGGTCTGGGTGAGGTAGGCCAGCTTCTCGGTGGGGGGGAACTTGAGGTTTTCGACATCTTGGGGCGACTCGACGATGGTGATCACGTCTGGGGCTTCGCCGAAGGTGCCCACGACCTCGTCGTGCCCGGCGTGGCCGATGAGCAGGATCTTGTACCCCTGCTTGGCGTAGCGGACCGCTTCCATGTGGACCTTGGTCACCAGGGGGCAGGTCGCGTCGATCATGGTGCACCCGCGGCTGGACCGCGGCTTTGCGCACCGCGGGGCTGACCCCGTGAGCGCTGAAGATCACGGTCTGGTTGGCGGGCACCTCGTCGATCGAGTCGACAAAAACCACGCCCCGCTTCACGAAGCTCTCGACCACGTACTTGTTGTGGACGATCTCGTGGTAGACGTACAGCGGCGAGCCGACGATCTGCAACGCCTCTTCCACGCACTCGATTGGCCATGTTGACCCCGGCACAGAAACCCCGCGGGTTGGCTAGAATGATCTTCATCTTGTCCTGTCCGCTTGAGCGGTTGTGATGGGTTGACACGACACTCCTTACGCCAACACACTATACACCGGTTCAACAGCGACCACCATGTTGACGCGATCCCCCGACGCCGCCTGTTGGCCCCGCGGTGGTCACGGGGTCGAGTCAAACCGCCTATGGGAGCACATGATGGGGTATTACGTGGGTCTGGATCTTGGCGGGACCACGATCAAGACCGGCTTGGTAGATGAAAACGGGCGGGTCGTGGCCAAGGACTCGGTCTCCACCGCCCGCGACGGCGACGCGGGGGCGATCATCGGGGCGATGGTTGAAGCGATTGAAACGATTCGCCACGCGTGGGGGGGTTGCGCTGGATGCGGTCGCGGGCATCGGGATCGGGTCGCCGGGGCCGATCGATCGGGAAACGGGGGTCGTCGAAGCGGCGCCGAACCTTCAGCAGCTCAACGGGGTGCCGCTGCGGGACCGGATCGCCGCCGCGACCGGCCGGCCCGTCGTGATCGAAAACGACGCCAAACGCCGCGCTATTCGCCGAGTACTGGTTCGGCGTGGGCCCGCGACGAGGCCATCCGCGATGTGGTGATGCTGACCCTGGGCACGGGCATCGGCTCGGGGGTGATCATCAATGGGTCGCTGTTACAACGGCGCCCATAACCTCGGCGGGGAGTGCGGGCACATGATCATCGTCCCCGACGGGCGGCGGTGCGGCTGCGGGCAGCGGGGGTGCCTCGAGACCTACGCCTCCGCGACCCACACCGCCCTGCGCGCCCAGGGAGGCGATCGACGCCGGCGGGGCCTCTTCATTGAGCATGATCCTCGAAAAAAGCGGACCCGCGATCACCGCCCGGGACGTCTTCGAGGCGGCGATCGGGGGCGACCCGCTTAGTGAAAAGATCGTCGGCGACACGGGCACGGTACCTGGGGATCGCCTGCGTGAACCTGTGCCGGCTGTTTGATCCGCAGATGATCGTTTTCGGCGGGGGCATGGCCCAGGCCGGTGACTTCCTGCTCGACCGTATCCGGGCGGCGTTTACCGACCATGATTGGTCCATGGCCAAGGCCCGGGTGGGAGATCGTGGGCTCGAGGTTCAGCAACGACGCGGGCCTGATCGGGGCGGCGGCGGCGGCGAAATATACCCATCGCGGATGAACTGGCACCACCACTCGTGTACGCGGCAGGGCCATGCTCGGTGTCCTGCGCGTGCCCGACGCGGGGCTTCGATGCGCGCGCGGGGACCGGCGTGCGAATTGATCCTTCCGGATAAACCCGCTCAGACGGTATCGCGTCGGGTCAACCCCCGGCCGGGGGCCTTAAGCACCTCTTAGAAACCGCCGACGACAAGGGGTAGCCGTAAGAAAAAGAAAGCGGCGCCATCGCGGGGCCGTGCCTCGGTGAGTGCGGGGCATCTTCCGGAGCGTGGCGGATGGTTCCGAGCAAAGGATTCCGGGCTTAAGTGATTTGATCTTCAGGTGAACTCAACCGCGATAGCAAGAGAAGCGCAGGGGCGATGGCAAGAAAAAGATTTAAAAACGGGTTAGAGTTGTACCTGCGGCAGATCGACGAGGCGCCACTGCTGACCCCGGACCAAGAAAAGCAGCTGTGCTGGGAGATCATCCACGAGAACTGCCCCCGGGCGCGGGACCAGATGATCCGCTCGAACCTGCGGCTGGTGGTCAGCGTCGCCAAGCGGTACAGCAACCGTGGGCTGCCGCTTAGCGACCTGATCGAGGAGGGCAACCTCGGGCTGTTGCGCGCGGTCGAGGCGTTCGACCCCGATCAGGGCGCACGGTTTAGCACCTACGCCGCGTGGTGGATCAAGCAGGCGATCAAGCGGGCGCTGATCAACGCGGTCCAGCCCATCCACATCCCCGCGTACATGGTCGAGCTGATCGCCAAGTGGAAGAAGACCTACCAGCTGCTCGAAGAACGGTTCGGGCGGGCGCCGTCGGTCCAGGAGCTGGCTGAGGAGATGGAGATCCCCGCCCGCAAGGTGCGGATCATCCCGCAAAGCGGTCCGCGCGATCAACCGCCCCACCCAGGCCGGCGGCTCGGAGCAGGACGGCCCGATGCTCTCGGAGATGCTCAGCGACTCGCGCACGCCCAGCCCCGACGAGCAGGTCCTGGAGATGGACGACCTCAAGACCATCCAGCAGCTGCTGGACGTGATCGACCAGCGGGAAGCGACGATCCTGCGCCTGCGGTTCGGGCTCGACGGCCAAGAGCCGCTGACCCTCAAGGAGATCGGCACCCACGTGGGCCTTACCCGCGAACGGGTCCGCCAGATCGAGATCGAAGCCCTGCGCAAACTCAACCACCGGCTCAACAGCGACAAGCCCCTGACCGGTGAACACCCCGACCCCAGCCGATCGTCCCGTAAACGCCGCACCCCTCAGAAGCAGAGACGCAGCGGACCCGGCCTACTCGAAAACCGTCGGTCACCACCCGCCAGAAACGTACCGCCTAGCGACGGGTCACGTTTGAAATTTCAGGCAACCAGCTCCGCGAGCCGCGCGTGTCAGCAAGCGGGTTTCCTGATCGAACACCGGCCATGGCTCAAGACCCCGCTGCCTCACAGGCGCGACTGGCTATACCATTTTCAGGGTTGGTGTAGATCCCGCGGCGGAGCCAGGCGTCACGAAGAACCCGCTTCCTCACGGGCGCGGCTCGCTACGAAACAACTACAGCAATCCAGATAACTCCTTAGGACGCATGCCCCGGAAATTTGAGCGTGGCGGGGCACTACCCTGGGGGGTACAGCGAACTGGCCGGGGATCGGGTATACTCTTCGTATATGTTGATTTTCTCACAGATCAGGAACAGCAGCGGTTCGTTAGCGGCCAGGCGTCGGGCTGCTGCCGGGGCTGTGGCGATCCAGGTCGTGCTGGGGCTGGTGATGACCCTCGTGACGATCAGCTGCACCGGCCCGAAAGCGACCAGCGACAAAGACGTGCGGCAGATCGATTACGACCAGCTCAGGGCGATGCTCGACGCTTCGCAGGATCAATCCGTGGTCCTGGTCGATGTCCGCAGCCCCGATCGGTTTTGCTCAAGAGCACATCCCCGGGGCGATCAACATCCAGCTGCCGGATCTAACGGGCACCGACCGCCGCCTCGTGTCGGGCAACGGCATCGTGGTTTACAGCTCAGGGGCGGGCGATTACCTCGGGGTCGCGTCCGCCAAACGCCTGCTTTCGTTGGGGTATAGCGAGGTCTACGTGTTCTCGGATGGCCTGGCGGGGTGGAAAACCCACCCACCACCCGGAGACGGCAGCGATGATGCCAGCGACCCAGCGAACACCCCGCCGCGACCGTGACCTGATGCTGCGCCCCAACCCGATGCCAGTCCCTTGCCCCACGGTGTTTGCGCATTGCGGGCAAGTTTTTCCCCAGAGCGGGCAGCGGTCGCTAGAGCATTTTTTGGATGGCTGTCGATGTTCGTAGCGAGCCGCGCCCGTGAGGAAGCGGGTTCTTACGGATAACCCGATGTCCTTATCTCGTACATGCAATCGGGATACGCTCTAGGGGCCCGTTATCACCAAAATAAAGATCCCCAGGAAGGGCGTCCGATCAGCCTAAATTAGCTAAGGGTTGTCTCATAACCTAAATTTAAACCTGATTTTACCTCCATTAAAGGCAAAATAAGCCTTTTTGACTATGGCGATTTTCGAAAAGAGTGTCGATACTATGTACATACCCCACCCGGATGAATATACGTCTGGGCCCTCATACGCGGCTAGGAAAACTTGCGAGAATAAACGACACCTTTGACGCGAGACATCGATACGTATGACGTAATGTAGTCTCAGCTCATGATTTGTATTTGCAACACCCATAACATTGCCCCCAGGAAGAAGGCCAGTGTGGATAACTCCCGCTGGCTTTCTTTATATACGCATCGCGTATCAAAGTACCGCGTCGGGCAAGCGCAGGACGCCGAGAATTTCCCCGCCGCGTACACGAGAGATGCCGTCATTTCATCCGGGATGGGTATAGATGGGGTGAGGACCGTGCGCCATCACGAAGACCTCGGGGTTGAGATGGGCCAACCGGTCCGGGCCATCGCATCTAAATTGTCTGGGTGAGGACATGGTGGGCCAGCCGCTTCTCACGCATCCTTTCCTCTTCAGGACTACCGAGCGTTTATGACCCGCCCTGACGGGCCTCAAACGGGAGGCAAAATCCAAATGATACGGATCAGGATTAATTCATACGGGGTATATGGAAGAGAAGAGCCCGCTTCCTGACGGGCGCGGCTCGCTGCGATCACGCACGGATTAATCCAGATCCGTATGGTATTGCCCTGAACCCGCTTGCTTGACACGCGCGGCTCGTCATGAAGCGATACAGGTAATCAGAAAACGCCCTAATCGGAACGTCTGTGGCAGGCTTTAGAGCGCTTTCCGATTTCGTGTACGACGTCAAGTGGTCGGGGTATTCCGAGAAACCCGCTGCCTCAAGGTCGCGGTTCGCTGGGGGCGTCGTACACATTTCGGGATACGCTCTAATGATTCCGAGTCCCGGGTCATCAAGGATCCCGGATGAGGAAGTCATCGATAAAGCAGTCCTTGTCTGCAAAAACCCCCTAGCTGCGAGCGAGTAGCCGGCAGCTAGGGGGTTTTTTGATCACGGGCGGCGGAAGCACCGCCTTATTTGTGCTATTGCGGGCAAGGTTACCCACAAATTTGATTCACGATTAAGCGCGTCGTCGGGTTGAGGTGAGGATCCCTGTGCTGAGGGTCAGCAAAGAGAAGATCGCCACAGCAGACGGCTCGGGGATAAGGATGCTGCGGGTGACCATAAGATCGTCGCCCAGGTCGTCCACCGTCAAAACAATGGACCCGGCAGTGCCGTCCCCTGGATTCGGGATCGGCTCAGACGTCGTCGCATCGGGTCTAAAAAGAGATAAGCCAAACTCAGTGGCTACCGTATCGACCTCAGGTGCAACGCCCGGTCCAAACGCGGCGTCCCAGGTCCCGCTGGCGATATGCAGCCGGGCTTCGTATTCGGGCTGAACGAGCCCACCGAACGGCGTAAAGGCCCCTGTGTCGAGGTCTTCGAGGTTCCCGTCTTCTTGCCCAAACCCGAAAATAAAGAAGGACGGTTCGTCGATCAGCTCTTGGGTAGCCTGGAGCGTGGGATCCCCATCAGGGCTCCTAGAAGGGAACGGAGCGTTAAACGCCAAAGGCGCCAGGACCGCCAACGCCCCCGAATTGTCCACGAGCGTTCCCGCCGGCGAAACGTGGGTGATCGAAGTGATGGCACCGGTCAACGGGATGCTGTACGCCAACAGGCCCCTATTATCGTCGGGGCTGACGCTGATAAAAACATCAAAAGTCCCTTCGCCACGACCGTTGATGTCCAGTTGGATGTCTGCCAACTCCGCCGTGGCGGTGCCCACGAAAAGGGCGGTCGCTGCTGGGATTGAGAAACAGAGGGTTTTCAGATTCATGGATGGGCTCTCCTTATCCTTCACACGGATTGAACTAATACTAAATACGGGTTTATTCTATTCTCCACGATTCACTGAAAATGCGGCTGAAAGTTGAAATTATTTTCTCAACACCACCCCATTCTCACTTAAACAAATTAACTATTTTTCCAATTTTCTCTCTGTATCTCCTTCTACTAAAGAAGGGTACGGTATCTTATCTAATCTGGTTGATGAATGCAAGTGTCCCAGATCGAAAAATTTTAATGAGTGATCGATCAGCCTCTCAGGGTGTGGGTTATGCCGACCCCGGATGAAGATACGCCCCACCCTGATCAAAGAGCGGCAAGATTCGTGGGCGCAGCCGGTCGCTTCTTCGCGGGCCGGTGCGGTCGCGACGTAGGTTTTAGATACGCGATGCCTCTGTCGCGTGGTTCACGGCCGAGGCAGGGTTATTCTTGCTGTGTCCTGATCACGCGGGTGCTGTGTATGGACCAGCCGGGGTGATCACCCGCGTTTCTGGGGTACGCCCCAACCGCGATGCTGACGGGCCGCCGGGGCGTTTGAGCGGGGCGTTTCACAGGTAGCTGCGCACCGCCACCGGGCCCACCCCGCTGCCGTCGAGGTTGACCACCATGTACCGCAGCGCGTCGCAGAGGTGGTCGGGGCCGTCTTTGACCGGGTGGTCGTCGTGGGGCCGGTCGGGGTCGAAGTGGTACTGGACCAGGGCGCGGATCAGCTGGGTGCACCGGGGGTGGATCCGAATCGCGTCATGATCCAGTCGGCGGCGGACCGCGTCGATCCCCTCGCGGACCGATAACCGCCGGGCGCGCACGCGGTAACCCGCCTGTCGCAGCACCTGGATGTCGCTTAGCCCGCTGTGGGCGTTGCGCTGGGCGCCGGCGGGGTCGACCCCCAGCCACGCCGGGCGCGGCCACGGGCGCGACGCGATCGCGTGGAGGTGCTGGTCGACGGTGCGCCCGGTTTGAACGTACTCGTCGAGGACGTCGAGCCCCATCTCGAACGGGTCTTGGGGACCGGGTTGGACCCGTGCCCAGAGCATCACCAAGGGGCTGCGCAGGCCGAAGTCCATCCCGCCGATCCATACCCCGTCGTCGCCCGTGAACGGGCTGGCTGCCAGGTCCGCGTCCATCACGTGCCCACGACGCGGTGCCGGCTTCGTCATCGTCATGGCCGTCGTCATGGCCGTCGTTGCCGTTGCCGTCGCTGGCGTTTGGGTGTCTAGGGCGTCAACCGCGTCAACGGCGGCCAGCTCGGCAGGGGCGCTGGGTGTGGGCTGGAACTGGGGGTAGACGCTGTCACTGCGGCGGGGACGCTGGCACATGATCTCGCTAGCCCAGGTTTCGGTCGAGACCCGCTGCTTGGTGGCGATCAGGTCGTCGATCCGCAGGAACCCATCGGCGTGCTTGGCCCTGCCGCGGCAGTCGTCCCACAGCGGGCACGGGTCGCAGTCGCGGTCAGCGGCGCAGCGCTCGACCACGTCCAACGCGCACCACCGCAGCAGCCGAGTGCCGGGCTGGTCGTGCTGGGCCCGGTCGACGATGCGGGCCATGAGCCCAAACGGCCGATGCATCGTCGAGATCGCTTCGATCCTGCCGCTGACCCCCACCGGCCCGCACCGGCTAGATCGCACCACCATCTGGGCTGCTTCCCAGACCTCGGGCTTGAATAGCTCGACCTCGTCGCAGCGGAGCTTGTGCACGTGGACCCCGCGGACGGATCGTTCGGATTGAGCTAGGACCTCGACCGCTGAGCCGTTGGTCAATTCGATGCGTCGCTGGGTCGGCTGACGCTCGACCAACGGATTGAACCACGGCTTCCTAAAAAGCCCGATAAGGTATCGGTACATCTTACTCGACTGCTCGAAACTGCCGCCGAGGATCCGCACCTGGATCCCCGGTTTGAACAGCAGGTCCAGCAGGGTCGCGATCGCCCCCAGGTATGTCTTGCCCCCGCCGCGGTTGGCCCACACAATCAGGTCCCCAGAACCCTTGGAACCCCCGGAGTGCTTGGAGTGTTCGGAGTGCCCGGAAACGTCGCCAGCCTCGCAGCTCTCTGCGGCGCCGGGGGCGTGACCAGGGGTGGTGGGGCGGTCCCGCTGGGGTGTTTCTAAGGGGATCTGTGGGGGGGGAGATTCAAAGTACCCGTGGGACAGATACTCGAAAGGAGCGTCGTGCGCGTCGACAAGCGGCTGGGTGGGCACCCGCACACCGATGAGTTTCTCGACGAACCGGTGCAGCTGATCCGGGTCCGTGGGGCGAAGCGCCTCGACCCAGCGTCGTTGAGCGGTGAGGCGCGAACGGTCGACATAGAATATTTTTCGATCTTTCATAGCGTGTTCTACCGAAGATGCAGGAAGGACCTATCCTTTCCTTGGACAGGGGCTAAGGGCGACAAGGCCAGGCCTACGGATCAGGCCAAGGCCGTACGGAAAGGCTCGGGTTTATCGCAGCGAGGCGGCGTGATCGACGCATCGCGGATGCAACGGCGGGGTGGATCTCGGCTTGCTAGCAGGCCTAACGCACTTGGTGCAAGAACACGACGTGATCACGGCGACGCAGCCGGCGATGAAACGTAGCGGTGAAGAATCCAGATAAAAAATGATAAAAATATTGAGAAAATGGGAAAAATAGTACCTTTGGCCTATTCCAAAAGTGAGGGACGTTTGTTATATTAGTGAGTATATTATGAGGAGGGTCATACAGGTGTTTTTTTCATAACTTAACTTGTCTCTTTCTCCTCCGCCCTCGGACTGAGCTCCTGCTCAGCTCGAGGGTTTTATTTGTTTAGGGAGGGTCGCTGAGCGGGTTACTCGAAGTTCAACGCTGACAAAACCCTAGCAGCGGGCTGCCAGCCCGCTGCAGATGCCCCCTCCACCGTCGTAGCGCTGCCCCCTCGGTGTTTTTACGCCTGGGGCGCGTCGGCTTGTTCCTGGGGTCGTTTCAATCCTTGCTTGCTGACCCCGTACAGCGCCCGGCTAAACCAGAACATCAGCACCAGCTCGATCGCGTAACGGAATATCCCCGTCACCACGACGACGCCCCCGAGGCTGCCCATCATCAACTTACCGTGATGCGGGCTGATCGCCCTCGAGATCTCCAACAGCAACCCCACGCTCATCACCACCGGCCCGCCCACCAGGAAGCATATATCCAATACCAGCATATACCTGAACCACCGCGAAAGAGCGTCGTGGGGGATTTGTCGGGTTAGCTGACCGGCATAAAGCAGCATCGCCACCGACCCCGCGACCCACGACAACCCGCACCCGGCTAACAGGACCAGCCACAGCTCAATTCCCAAGACTTCGTAACCCGCGGTCGCTGTCGCGACCGCCGCGCACAGCAGCACCACAAAGAACCCCGCCTTAGCCCCCACCAACCCCCACCGGGCCACCCGTCGTCGGTCCAAACCCCGACTCGGGGGCCCCCCCTCGCGCGGCGTGGTCAGCATCCAATACCCCAGCGCCCCCAACGCCGATCCGATCGTCCAACCCGCCAGCATCCAGCCCAACCCAAACACCACCGGCCACACAAGCAGGCTACAGCCCACCCAGAACGCCCCCCGGGCTAAACGTCGTACCCACAACGGGTCGGCGTAGATCAATCGATACCCACGCAGTGATCGTCCCACCTCAAACCCGCACTCCGGGCAGGCCCCGTTAGGCTGTTGGCCCCGCAGGTTGTACCCGCAGCCGGCACAAGCCACGTTGCGGTCAAGCCGTCCCGCCGCGTCGACCAGGGGTGACCCACCGTCCGAGCCGGTCGTGGGTTCGACGGGATCGTGATCACTCACGGGCGATGGGCTGGGCGTCTGCATGGATGTCTTTCTACTACTAGACGTTTCCATAGATACGCATCCCAGCTGGGAATTTCTTCAATCCTACGCTTGTTTATCCAACGCTCATCGGCTCATCTCACCCCCGCTCCTGAGCAGGTGACCCCCCCCGCGGTGGGTCGATGGAGGCTGGCCGTTGGCAACGATTTGGCAACCACCCGGCCAAATGTTAAAATAGGCAATATAAGAGCGTCGCTGCAAAGCAAGGTCCCAGGAAGGTCAACGAGGGTTCATGCCGGCGACGGGCTTTCATTAACTCGATACCCCTTCTCTCCCCTCCGCCCCTCGGACTGGGTTTACTCAGCCCGAGGGTTTTTTTACCGACACATTGGGGCGAAACTTTCAGCATCCCACGCGTACCAACCGTGGCATTTACGCGGAGGCACGCGGTGCGAGTCCAACCCTCAGCTACGAGCTGGCGGCGTCGGGGGGGGCCGATCCGCGGGCGATCCCGGCTCGTCTTGGGCGGGGTTGCCCGGTTGGGTGCCATAGAACCATTGGCGTAGGGACTGGACATCAGGACCGTGGGGGTCCATCGGATCGACACCCAGCGGCGACTCGTCCCCGTCGCGGGTCGACGCGCGGGGCACGCTAGCACCGGTTAAGTCCGCTCGCTTGAGATCGAGCTTCAACAGATCGACGCACGCGCGCCTCGCCACGTCGCTGCCACGTCCACAACTCCCCCCGGAACTCCCCCCGGACTTTTCTTCGCCGTCGCCTTCATCGCCCGTGGCCAGCCGTATCAGCCGGCTGGCGGCTAGCAGGCGGTATCTCGATAGGAGGATCTGGGTCTGGAGGTCAGCCAACCGGCACAGCCCCGCGAGGGTCTGTTGGTTCGTGGGGTCGGCGATCCACCGAGCCAGATCGTCGGGGGTTAGCCGGTGCAGCTGGCCCAGCTCGATCAGGTCGTGCTCAGCGGCGACCAGGTCGCGGATCAGCCGTTTGCTGCGCGTGGGGCCGATGGGGCTGATCGGGCTGATGGGTCTGCGGGCGGGGGGGCGTTTCCGGGGCATGGGGGGCTCCATAGGGGTCGTCAATGAACAAGGATTGAGGCTTGAGAGCCCGCGGCGCGGGGGCTTTCACGAGGGGTGAGCGTCGATCAGCGTCATAAGGGCCTGTTCGCGCGGGCCGCCCAGCTCACGCAGCCGCTTCTCGAGGCGCGACCTGTCTTCGGGCAGCAAGAAGAAGTGGACCGCCACGGGCATGTCCTTCAACGCTTGGGCCGCACGCAGCGGCGGCGGCGGGCGGTGCAGAGCGAGCAAGGACTTCAACCGGTCGGCGGACTCGGGCAGCAGTTTCGCCAGCTGGCTTGCGCCCATTTTGGTGTGGAGCTTGGCCACGAGCGCCGCTCGCTTGCGCGGGTCGTCGTCGCCCTGCAAACGGTTGAGCGTCGCCAGCAGCACCAGCGCCTCGTCGTCGTCAACGGGCCACACCACGCACCGGGCGGTGGGCCGGCCCAGCTGCGCCAACGCCGCGACGCGGTGGTGACCGTCGAGGATCTGGTACGCCGCATCCACCGCTGGGCGGGGCGGGTCGCCGTTGGGCGGGGGCGGCGCGGCGGGGGTGCAGGGGCGGACGATGATCGGCGGGTACCGGCCGGTGGTGGCGATGTGGGTCTTGAGTTTTCGCAGAAGGTCGCGGCCCATCACGTTGGAGTTCGCGGGGTGGGGCACGAGGCGGTCGAGCGGGATGTTCACTAAGGGGGTCGTCATAGCGGTTGGGGGACAGAGAAAGGGGGGGGGTGGAAGTCCGATGGGGCTGTTACGACAAAACGTTGCAAGATTTCGGGCTGGTTGGCGTACCTCTTATGGACTCGATCAACAATAGGCTGGCGCGGGGGTTGAAAACTCCGGCCGCCGTGGAGCAGGCCGGTCATGACCGAGAAAGTGGCATACATCAAACAGATCAGCGGCGGGAGCCTGTTCCGTTTGCTGGTCGCGGGCCTGGGCATCCCGCTGGTGCCGGTGGGCGTGGCGTGGCTGGGGGCGCACCTCTACCGGCACGGGTCGCTGCCCGTGATGGGCCACGCGGCGCAGGGCTGGGCGGCGGGGGTTCTGGTGGTGGTGTGGCCGGTGGCTTGGGTGTTCACGGTTTGCTGCCTGTTGTGGGTGGTCATGGCGGTGGGGACGTGGGTGTACTCGAAGCTGATGTTGTTTGAACTGTGGTTTGAAACGTAGACGCGAAGGTCACGGCCCCGGGCTGGGGGCTACCTAACAAGGAGCGGATCTCATGCGGCGGTTTGGTCGGTTGGAAGAAACGGTCCCGGAGCTGGCTCTGTTGCCGGGGGTTGAACGCAAGATTGTGCTGCGGTGGTGGCGGCGGCGGACGGTGCCGCTGGGCGAGGCGGTGCGGGACTGGCGCCGGTGGGCGATCGGCGTGGCGCTGGTGCCGTTGGTGGGGGCGTTGGAAGCGGCGGTCCGTTTCATCATCAGCCAGCTGCCGGCTAGCGGGTTCGAAGCGGTCGCGTTGCGGCTCGTGACCGTCGCGGGGTACATGTCCCTGCTCGTGGCCGCGGGTTGGGTGATCCTCCACACCGTCAAGTACCCTTACCTACGCGAGGAGATCGATCGGTGGCTGGAGATCAAGGGCCAGCTGACCCGTGAAAGCAATGCCCAGGGGATTTGAACGCCGATCCGCTCAATCCCGCACACCCCCGGATTTTCCCGGATTCCCCGGATATTCCCCCGTATTTTCCCCCGGACCCCTCCCGGCGTAACCGACGGATTGATCAGCGGGCCACGTCGATCTTTCTTTGGTCCGTTAATGAAGCGTGCGTCGGTGTAGGGGGTCTCGGCATAGAGGATCAATGCCGTTCGGCGCTAAAGAAAAAATGACCGAATAATCACGGCATTATAGCGCTCTTTTCTAGAAAAAACAAGGACATCACCCACAACTTGCGCCCCGCTGAACGACCACCCACAGCCGACGAACCTTGACCAATCCCGGCCCGTAAGGTAGATCATTTACCCTGGAACCGGGCAGCGGGTGCCGGACAGGCTCATGGCCTGCGGGGGTGAAGGATCCGCCAACCCGGGGAGGGTCGACGGGGAGGAGGATCGAGATCGATCCGGGGGCTGGGGCTAGAAGCAATACAACGAGAACCGCGACGCGAACAGCCTTGATGATTGACGTCCAGAACCTGGTCAAGTGGTACGGCCCGACCTTGGCGGTCGATCACCTCACGTTCGCCATCCCCAAGGGGCAGGTCGTCGGGTTCCTAGGCCCCAACGGCGCCGGCAAGACCACGACCCTGCGCATCCTCACCGGGTACATGCCCCCCACCTCGGGCGTGGCCAAGATCGCCGGTCACGATGCGTTAACCCAGCCCAAGCAGGTGCGGGCCAAGATCGGCTACCTACCCGAGAACAACCCCCTGTACCCCGAGATGCGCGTCGAGGAGTACCTCCACTACCGCGGCAAGCTCCAGAAGATGGCCCGAGCCAACCGGGCCAAGCGCATCGACGAGGTCTGCGCCCGCTGCGGGCTGACCGCGGCGCGGCGGCGGGTGATCGGCCAGCTATCCAAGGGCAACCGCCAGCGGGTGGGGCTAGCCCAGGCGATGCTCCACGACCCGCCGCTATTGATCCTCGACGAGCCCACCGCCGGCTTAGACCCCAACCAGGTCACCCAGTTCCGGCAGCTGATCAGTGAGCTGCGCGACAAGCACACGATCCTGCTATCGACGCACATCCTCTCGGAGGTCGAACGGGCCGCCGACCACGTGTTGATCATCGCCGCCGGCAAGATCGTAGCCCAGGGCTCGCCGCGGGACCTGCGCCGCGGGGTCTCGTCGGGGTCGCGCGTGGTGGTGGAGGTCAAAGCCCCCGCCGATCAAGCCGCGAAGCTCCTGGGCGGCCTCGACCACGTCGCGAAGGTCGACGCCTCGTCCCACAACGGCTGGTGCCGCGCGGTCGTCGAGCCCAAAGAAGGCCGCGACGTGCGCGAAGCGATCGGCCAGGCCCTCGTCGACCGGTCCTGGCCGGTCCGGGAGATGCGTCAAGAAGGCGCCACGCTCGAGCAGTATTTCGCTCAGATCACCACCGACCCGTACGCCCGCCAGCGCCCCACCGAAGCGCCGCGGGCAGCGACCGACGAACCGCAGCAGGAGCCGAGTCTACCGGCGGGGTCGTGACCGGGCGGATCCCCCAGCTGGTTTTTTATCGAGAGATGCACGACGACCCACGGCTAGGCCACACCCGATGAACCAAACCCTCACCATCGCCAAACGCGAGCTGACCAGCTTGTTCTTCCTGCCGATCGCTTATGTCGTGTTGGGCATCTTCGCTGGGGGCACGGCCCTGATCTTCCTCAAAGATTTCGGCCCCGGTGAGGCCGCGACGCTGCGGCCGACGTTCAAAGCGGTGATCTGGGTGATGATCTTCCTCGTGCCCGCGATCAGCATGCGGCTAATCAGCGAAGAGTTCCGCTCGGGATCGATCGAGCCGCTGATGACCAGCCCGGTGACCGATGCCCAGGTCATCGTCGGCAAGTGGCTGGGGGCGATGGGGTTCTTCGCGGTGCTGCTTTCGCCCTTGGTCGTGCTCACCGCGGTGCTCGAAGCCACCGCCAGCCCCGACTACGGGCCGATCTTCACCGGGTTCCTGGGGCTGGCCCTAGTGGGCGGGTTTTACCTGGCGATCGGGATCTTCGCGTCGGCGATCACCCAGAACCAGATCATCGCGTTCCTGCTGACGGTGTTTATCATCTGCGTGTTTACCCTGGTGATGTACTTCCTGCCCCAAGCGGCTTTCTTGGATACCTGGGCCGCGGTCACGAACAAATGGGGCATCGACCTGCGGCAGGTGATGTTCTATGTGAACGTGGACCTCCAGTACGAAGACTTCTCCAAGGGGCTGATCGACATCAGCAACCTGATCTTCTTCGCTAGCGGGATCGCGTTGTTCCTGTTCTTCGCGGTCAAGGTCCTCGAGAGCCGAAGGTGGCGATGATCATAGAACCAGACGGATCATGACCGCATGAGTGAAACCACGCCACAACCCCAGACCCAGACCCAGACCCAGGCCCAGCGCCGCGTCAGGTACGGCCTGAACGTAGCCGTGGCGATGTTCGCCGCGACGCTGGTGGTCGTCCTGATCAACACGATCGCTGAGCGCAAGCTGCGCCAGGGCGGGCCGTGGAAATCCTGGATCCGCTACGACCTGACCGCCACGCGCAGCTACAGCCTCTCGGACCAGACCCACCGCGTGCTCGAGAGCCTGTCCGAACCGCACCGGATCGTGACCCTGCTTAGCGGCAGCGGCGAGTTCGTGCAGCGGGCCCGCGACCTGGTCGACGAATACGGGCATCAAAGCGACCAGCTGACCGTCGAGCACATCGACCCCGCACTCGAGATCGCCCGCCTCGAAGGGTTCCTAGCGGGTCTACGCGACCGTTACCAAGACCGGCTGTTGTCGCTTGAGCAGGCCCTGGCCCACGGCAAAGAAATCCTCGACGACGCCCGGCAGGCGGTGAATCAGATCCAGCCGATCCTGGTCGGGGCCTTGGAGAACCCGGGCCTAAGCGATGCCCAGCTGCGTCAGACCCTCCAGCGGGTCCGCGGTGGCATCACCCGCTGCGATGCGCACCTAGAGAAACTCGGTCCGGAGATCGAAGCTGTCCTCGCCCAGCCGCTGCCCGACTATTCGGGGATGCTGGCTATGGTCCAAGAGACCCTCAAGCAGTGCCACAAGATTTATAACGAAGCGATCCTTGAGCTCGATCAGGTCGCGTCGTTGCCCGCGGTCGCCGGGCCGGTCCAGGAGAAGATCCTCGAAGCGATCGATCACCTCCGCCGCGCCGCCCCGCCCTTGGCTGGGGTGGTCTCACACCTCGACCAGGCCCAGGCGGTCGAGGATTACGACAAGATGCTCACCCAGCTCGCCCGGCCCCAGACCCTGGTCATCGCTGGCCCCCAGCGGGTGCAGGTGTTGACGCTCGGCGAGTTGTTCCGCCGCCCCGACACCTCCGCCCCGCCGCAAGGCCCCGCGCCCCAGCCCCTGTTCCAGGGCGAAGAAAAGATCACCGGCACGCTATTGAGCCTCAACCTCGAACACCGCCCGATGGTCGTGTTCCTCGGCGACGGTCAGGTCCAGGCGTTGGGCCCGCGTGGGTTGATGAACCATGTCGGCCAGCGGCTAGAGAACCTGGACTTCCAGGTCGAGCAGTGGAGCCCCACCGGCCAGCCCGGGCCGATGGGCCAGACCCTGCCCCCGGGCCCGCCGCCGCAGCCCAAACCGGGGCAGAAGGCGGTGTGGATCGCCCTGCCCGGGCTGCCGCCCAACCCGATGAACCCCCTAGCCGGCGCCGGGTATGCCCAGGTGGTCGAGACCCTCGAAGAACGGCTCAACGCCGGTGACGGGGCGTTGGTCTTGCTTAGCGTCTCGCGTTTCGGCTCGTTCGGGGACGCGACCCACTCGGTGATCGATCTGTTGCAGCCCTGGGGGATCAGCCCTCAACTCGATCGGTTGATCTTGAGGCAGATCACCCTGCCCGACCACCGCAAGATCCCGATGCGGCTGCTGCCCATGACCAGCTGGCCGAAAGATACGCCGATCACCGCGACCATGGGGCGGATGCCCGGTGTGTTCGTGTGGGCTAGCCCCCTGGTCCTGGGCGACGAGCAGACCAAGGGCGTGAAGCTGTGGGCCCTGGCTCAGGTCAGCGGCGAAGAGGTGTGGACCGAGCGGGAGTTCGACTCCAACCCCCCGCCCCAGCTCGACCCCGCCAACGCCGGTGGGCCGTTCGTGATCGCCGCCGCTTCGCAAAAAGATGACCACCGCCTGGTCGTCGTCGCCGACCCGTCGTGGGTCTCCGACGAGGTGACCACCAACGCCGATGAGTTCTTGCAGATGCCCGGGTTGGCTGGGTTGCTGGGCGCCGCGTACCCCGCGAATTCGGAGCTGTTCATCAACAGCGTGATCTGGCTAGCGGGCCTCGACGAGCTGATCGCCTCAAGCGCCCGCACGCAGGACATCCGCCGCATCGACCACGACCTGAACCCGACCGGGATCAAGTGGGGCCTAATGCTGGGGATGCCCCTGTGCGCCGCGTTGTCGGGGCTGATGGTGTGGTCGCTGCGTCAGCGGGGCTAGCGTATCGACGGGGACCGGGTGAACCGACGGGCGGCGTCCATGCCTGAATCCCGGATCGACGCCCCCCACGAGCCGCGACCGTAAGGGAGCGGGTTCTTGATCGAGCACCGGGAATGATTGAAGAACCCGCTGCCTCACGGTCGCGGCTCGTGGAAAGGACAACCTGAAATTGTGGACATGACGCAACACCACACACGGACCTGTTTGCTATGAACTATCAGACGACCGCGGTGTTACTGATCCTGCTGCTGGTCTTCGGGGCCTATTACGTGTTCGTCGAGATGGGGATCGAGACCGCCTCCGAATACCACCAACCCAGCGCCGCGGCCCAAGACGACAGCGACCGCGTCTTCGTCGACGACGGCCAGCCGGTGACCGCCGAATCGGTCCGCGAGATCGTGATCGAGCGTGACAGCCGACCGGCGATCGTTCTCATCAAACACGGCGACGACTGGACCCAGACCCAGCCGGTCCGGTTCCCGGTCACGCAGTGGTCGGTGGATCAGGTGATCGAGTCGGCGGTGGGCCTGCGTGCCGGTCAGCGGCTGACCCCGTCGAAGCAAGGGGCGCCCAGCCTCGAAGCCGCCCAGCTATCGCCGCCCCAAGCCAAGGTCACGCTGCGGTGGGGGCAAGGCGGGTCGAAGCAACGCACGATCGCCCTGGGGCGCCGGGCGGTCGGCGGCCGGGCGTACGCGGCGGTCGACGGCAGCGACGAACTGCTCGTGGTCGAAGCCTCGCTCCACGACCACGTGTTTGAGGACGTGCCCAACGCCTGGCGAATCAAAACCATCGAACACCCCACCCCAGGCCAAGCCGACCGGGTGACGCTTACGCAGCCGGGGCTACGCATCGAGCTACTGAAGCAAGACGGCCGCTGGATACTGGGCCAGCCCCACCGCGGCCGGGCCGATCCGAAGGCAGTCGACGACCTGCTCAACGCGGTCGACGGGGTTTTCATCGAGGACTTCGTCGCCGACCAGCCAGCCGATCTATCGCTCTATGGCCTCGATCAGCCCACGACAGCCCTGACCGTGCGGGTGCCGCAAACCCGTGATGACAAAACCGACGACGAGAAAACCGACGACGCAACCGGCAACGACCCCACCGCCGACGCCGACCGACCCACCGGTTTGACCCTCAAGATCGGCCACCGCGTCGACCGCGACGCCAGCTCCTATTACGCGACGTGGACGCCCACCGACCAGCCGGTCCAGGTCGTGTTCACGATCCCCAAAGACGCAGCCGAGAAATTCACCCGCACGGTCGACGACCTGCGCGACCGCCGTGTGACCGTCGCCCACGCCGGTGACGTCAAGGAGCTGACCCTTGAAGGGGCCAACCGGCCGGCGCTGACCCTGCTGCGTGGCCCCGAGGGTTGGTCGTTTGGCGACCCGTCCCCGGGTTACGAAGCCGACGACGGGGCGGTGTCGGACCTTGTCGACGCGATCACCGGTTCGCAAGCCGATTCGTTCGTGCCCGGCTATACCCCCGCGGGTGCGGCGGTGGCGACGATCCGCCTGGCCGTGGTCGGTCAGCCCCAGCCCGAGGTTTTAACCGTCTACCGCGGCAAGGACGAAGCCCACCTGCTGGTGGTCCGCAACGACGAGGCCGTCGGGTACGCGGTGGCTGCGGACCTGATCCACAACGTGCTGGTGCCCCCGATCCTGCTCCGCGAGCGCACCGTGCTGAACCCGCCCCAGGACCGCGTCGATCAGATCACCCTCCAACGGCCCGACGGGACAGAATACGTATTCGAGCGCAACGGCGAGTCGTCGGGGGATGACGCTTCGGGTACGGCCACGGCCCCATCGACGCAACCGGCTCAAACCTGGCGGCTTGAAGGGCACGACCGTTTTGAACAGGCAGATTTCCATAAGCTTAGGCAGCTGCTGTTGCCGCTCCACGCCCGCAGCTGGCTGATAGACGAAAACCCGCATCAGGATCAAGCCGGTCGGGCCCATGAAGGCCATACGTTCCAGGTGACGTTGACCACGACCGACGGGACCAGCCACACGGTCGAGATCGACCCCGACTCTCGCAAAGGGCGCCTCGCGGGCCGATCCGAGTGGTTCGAGGTCAGCGACGACCTACTCCAACGCCTCGAGGCCGAGTACCGGTACCGCACGGTCCTGCCGGTTAAGCAAGACGCGATCGAAACGGTCATGGTCCACAGCAGTGGGTCGACCGTGACGATCCGCCGCAGCGGCGACGGCACCTTCACCACCCAAGAAGCGTCGGGGCGCCGCGTCGATGAAGCCACCGCGGGTCCACTCTTTGACACGCTGGCGGGCCTGCGTGCCAAACGGTTCGTTGAGCCGATCCACCTGCCGTCTGACGCGATGATCACTTACGAGGTCGCGACGCGCGACGGTCGGTCGCACCGCCTCGTCCTGTCCACGCTTCAGGGGTATGAGCAGACCGCGACCCTGAACGGCCAATGGTTCACCCTCGATGCCCAAACCCTCGAACGACTCAAGGCGCCCCTTGCCCCGGCCTCGCCAGATCAACAGCAAGGGCAAGAATGATGGCTCATCACGAGCACCTCATGCTTCGTCACGCTCAAGTTTTCGGGTTGGCGACTCAGCGAGCCGCGCGCGTCAGCAAGCGGGTTCCTACGTCCGTATCATGAGCTGAGAGAGAACCCGCTCCCTTACGGTCGCGGCTCGCTAAGCGGCTCGCCTGAAAAATCAACCATGACAGAGCACTAGCAGGCCATCGCGGGGTGCGTGACGATCTGCTGGACGAGGTCCTCGAGATCGTCAACCACCCGCACCTTGGGGCGGATGAACCTCATTTGAGCCCGTATTTCACCGGATTTTGGGTATCCGGGATCAATCCCTACGACCAGAGGTGATTCCAGCACCGAGCACACGCCCAGCTCGTAGAGCGAGATCATCCCCGCGGCGTCGGCGGGGAACCAGAACGCGCGGACCGTCGCCCGCCGCAGGTGGTCGAACTCCCACCGGGTGCGTTGCTGAAGCGTCGCGGGGTCGTTTTTGGGGAAATCAGCCACGAACGGGTCGAGCACCGCAAGGTCGGTATCCCGCAACAGGTCGACCATCGCCCGTCGCCAGGCAGATCGTCCGCCCGCCGACCCGGCGAGGAAGACGCTGGGGCCGGGGCCGTGGTAAGGCGTGGGAGGTTGGACGTGGAGCATGAGGCATCCGGCATGACGAATGGGTTGTGACGCTGGGCGGCGACAGCATTTTTGTTGGATGACGATAGACCGAAAGAACCCGCTCCCTCACGGTCGCGGCTCGCTGTGACGGTCTACACCAAATTCGATACCACTGTATTCAAGAATCGAGCGGTCGCCAGCGGGTCCAGAGGGTCTTTCGGGCGGGCTCGAAGGTGAGCTGGAAGTGTTGGAGCAGCTTCCCGCCCACGCGACCCAACGGTAAGGCCCCGCCCCGGGTGGGCTCGAGGGGTTGCTCGAAGCTCACCGGCACGTGCTTGAGGTCGGTGGCGAATAGCCGCAGGGTGGTCAGCCAGGTGTGGCTGCTGGCGACCGTGCCGCCGATCCCGCGCGACCGGCCCCGCCCGGTCAGCGGCACCGCGACGATGTCGGGCCAGTTCTCGGCACAGGCCCGTGGCAGGGTGATCTCGACATCCGCGCCGGTGTCGACGATCAGCCACACCGTGTGTCCCGCCCCGACCGTCGCCTCGACCACCGGCACCCCGCGGCGCAGTTCATAACGGTGGGGTTGGTCGCCGTCGCGGGGCTCGAAACTAGCGGGGCGGTGGAGGGTCAATCCCGGGCCGGCGTAGTCGAGGGTAAACGGCACCGACCCGAACGCGCAGAACCCGAGGATCCCGCTCATCGGGCGACCCAGCGGGGCGGTGAAGCGGTATAAATCCAGCTCGGCGAGGTCTAGGGCGTCTAGCGACAGGTCCCGGATCGACAGGCTCGCGGCGCGGCGGAAGGTGAACGCCTCGACCCCCGCGATCCCGGTGGCGGCGCCGCGCCGGCCGCGGGGCAGGCGCCGTTGGTCGGCGACCAGCGGGGTGACCACGTTGTAGGCGCTTCCGGTATCGAGCAGGAACCGACCCGCGGGCTGACCGTTGAGATCGACATCGACCTGGAGGTACGTCCCGTACCGGTGCAGGGGGTAGTCGCGGCGAGCAGGCAACGCGTCGGGCTCGGTCACCGCGTACCGGGTGGCAGGAACGGGCACCGAGACGTGCACCGGCTTGGCCGGTTGATCGCAGGCGGGCAGACCGCTGACGAACAGCATCAAGAATAGTTGGAGACTCAAACGGATCGCGGACCGGCGGGGTGGTTGTCGTGTTGCTTTCATGGGGGGTCAGTATAGACCGCAACGACCGCGACGATCGGTCACCGCGGCAGGGAACCGGCAACCGACCGCCCCGGCTGGGCGCGGCGGGTGAGGTGGTCGCGCAACGCGGCGACGATCGGCTGGTCGGTGGTGACCCGGTGGTGGTCGGCCCCGCGGGCGAGGCAGCCGTGACGGATGGTCTGTAGGTGGTCGGACAGCAGTTTCGCGTACCGGCTGTGGATCTCGGGGATGTCCGTGGTGACGGTTCGCTGGGTTTCGGGGTCGCGCAGGCGGATCGCGGCGGTGGGTAGTTTCGCGGGGTCTAGCTCCTGAGGGGACAGGACCTGGAAGACGGCGGTATCGTGTCGGTGGTGTCGCAAGCGGTTGAGGGCGTCGAAGAACGGGGCGGGCTCGTCGAGCAGGTCCGAGAGGATCACGAACAGCCCCCGCCTTTGGGTGACGGCTTGGGCGTGGGCGATGGCGGCGGCGAGGTTGCCTTTCCCGTGTGCTGGTTCGAGCCGTTCCAGGGCCCAGCAGAGGTTTTCCAGGGCGGCCGAGCCCCCGGCGGGGGGTAGGTAGCGGGTTAATCGGTCGGTCATGAAACCCAGGGCCACGCGGTCGCCTTGCCGGATGGCCAGGTAAGCGATGGTCGCGGCGAGGAGGCGGGCGTAACCGAGCTTGGTGGGGGTGTCGGGGTCGCCGGTGGTCGTGGTGCTCTTGGCGAGAGGGAAATCCATCGACGCGGTGTGGTCGATCATGAGGTAAACGTTTAGATCGGTCCACTGGCGGTAGCGACGCAGGTACAGCCGGTCGGTGCGGCCGAAGAGTTTCCAATCGATGCCGGCGGGGTCGTCGCCGGGGCTGTAGGGGCGGTAGTCGTGGAACTCTAGGCCGGCCCCGCGGCGGGATGAGGGGTGCATGCCGGGGTAGAGCCCATGAGCGAGCTGCTTGGCGACGAACAGCAGGGAGCCGAGCTTGGACCATTCGGGGGTTAGGGCCATATTTTGTTCTGGGTAAGGAGTGAGCGGCGTCGCAGCTGGGTTTTTTCGTCGCACGTGTTGGGTGATACAATCCTAGCCGATCTGGCGATACGTTTTGGGGTGGGGGTCGGGGGCCGGCCGATATGGCGATAGAGTCTAAGCATTGCATGCATCGGGCTTTCGATCGCGGTTCGATAAGCGAGACCTTTGAGGCTTTTTATGATCTCAGAACTAGCGGGCGGCGACATCTGGTTGTACGTGGCGATCAAGGTGGGGATCGTCGCGTCGGTGTTCTTGCCGATGATCAGCTTGTTGGCGATGTTTAGCATCTGGTGGGAGCGGAAGGTCGCGGGGCACATCCAGTGCCGGGTGGGGCCGATGCACACCGGGGGCTGGCACGGGTGGTCGCAGTCGATCGCCGACGGGATCAAGCTGATCCTTAAAGAAGACCTCATGCCCCGTGGGGCGGACGGGTTTATGTTCCGGCTGGCGCCGTACCTGGCGTTTGCGCCGGTGTTCGCGGCGTTTTTGGCGTTGCCGTTTGGGCCGCAGTTTATCTTTGAAGCGGGGTTGAGCATCGGGTTGCTGTATATCCTGGCGGTGCTGGCGATCGAGGTGATGGCGGTGATCTTGGCGGGGTGGGGCTCGAACAGCAAGTGGTCGCTTTACGGGGCGATGCGTGAGGCGTGTCAGCTGGTCAGTTATGAGATCCCGCTGGGGATCTCGATTTTGTGCGGGGTGATCGTCGCGGGGACCTTGGACGTGGTGGCGCTGGGTTACCTGCAGGGTGGGGGGGTCTGGGACTGGTTTATTTTCCACAACCCGTTCATATTTTTCGCGTTTTTCATCTACTTTGTGGCCAGTTTGGCGGAGAATAAACGGGCCCCGTTCGACCTGCCCGAGTCGGAGAGCGAGCTGGTGGCGGGGTTTCACACCGAGTACAGCGGGCTGCGGTTTAGCTTCTTTTTCTTCGCGGAGTACGCGTCGATGTTCGTGGTGGGGGGGATCCAGGCGACGCTGTTCCTGGGCGGGTGGAACAGCCCGCTGGGGATTGTCGACCCGGTGTACGCGATGATCGGGTACGACCCGGTGGCGGCGGGGCAGGCGTTCTTTGACGGGGCGGTGACCGCGGCGACGACGTGGCCGGGCAAGGCCGAGGCGATGGGGTTATCCGCGGTGGGGTTAGGGGTGTTGAACCTGTACGGGGCGACGTGGTTTATCGTCAAGGCGATGGGGCTGGTGTTCGTGGAGATGTGGCTGCGGTGGACGCTGCCGCGCATCCGGATCGACCAGGTGCTGTACGCCTGCGTGAAGGTGCTGTTGCCGATGAGCCTGGTGACGTTTTTCGGCACGGCGGTATGGGTGTGGGCGGTGGTGATGGCGGGCGGGCCGGTGACTCATGTGGAGTTGCTGACCAAAGACCGGCCGCTCTTCCAGGTCATTACCCAAGTGGTGCTGACCGCGGGGGGGGTGGCGTTTCTCGTGGTCGCGACCGGTTACGTGGCGTGGGCGTACCTTAGCCGTGACCGCCAGCCGCGCAAGACGTTCTTCCCAGACCTGATGCCGGTGGGAAGTGAGATCGCGTATCACCGCGGTGTGGTGGAAGGCGATCCGGAACCGGCGGGGTAAGCTCATCGAGATCGCGTGGGTGTTGGCAGCAACCCGTGACCGCGGGGCAGGGGGTTGGGATGTTTTTCGATACGTACGATCCGCATCGCGTATCAATAGACCGCATCGGTGACGCTGTGGACCTCGGGGATTTTCCCGCCACGAACACGAATCATGCAGCGATTTCATCCGGGATCGGGATAAGGCCGTCTCTAACGGTTAGCACGCTTGGCACGGTCATCGTCGCGGGGATGTGACCTGTTGTCTCATATTTTTCTTGACGGATCGACGCGTCAATCTTTAGCTTTGGATAGCGGACGGGCGCCAACTCAGAGGGGTGCGAGTGATGAAACTATCCAGAGAGCGACAGATCTATGTTGGGATCGGGGTGCTGGCATTGCTGGCCCTGGGGGTCGACCGTGTTTTGATCGGTTCGGACCTGACGGACCCCGTATCGGCATCGGCGGCGGCGGGAGCGATCGGGGTTCAAGGCGACTCCGACCCGACGGCTGACGTTGACCTCGAATTGCTTCTTGAGCCATTAGAGCTAGCGGGCGATCCGATTGTCGACCGCGTGCGAGCCGTGACCGGTAAATCCGGTGGGGACATCACCGAAGTCCGTGACGCGTTTGTCCCCGCGCCATCCTGGAAAGGCCAAGCCCCGGCCCCCGAGGCGGTGGACCTCCACGCCCTGGCCAGCCGGTTCCGTGATACCCACCAGCTCCACGCGGTGATGACGATCGACGGCGTGGACTACGCGGTGATCGACGGCCGTCGCATGCTGGCGGTGGGCGGGCGGATCGACGGGTTTGAATTGGTGTCGATCGGGGATCAGGCGGCGGTGTTTAGGTACGACGCGGTGACGACGACGCTTTCGCTGGATCAGCCGTAACCGGGCCGTTTAAGCCGCGGAACATCCCCCACCGCCCCCCCGAGCCGTGATTGTGCCGCTGTGTGGCCGTCGTTTCCCCCTGTGGTGGGTGCCCCGTGATCACCCCAGCGGGCGGGCTAAGACAGATCCATGGAAGCGCCTGTTCACAGGTCATGGACAGCCAAACCCGACGGCTTCCCATACACTCAATCCAAGAATCGATAAAACCTCAGCCCCGTCTGAAGCGGTGGATCACAGAGCGATCGCCCGGCGCACGCTGCAATTTCATGCGTCCCGTGCGCCGGCAGATCGGCTTTGTGTATTCGTCGTCTCGTGGTGTATATTGTCCGTTCTTATGGTTGAAACTCAGAGAGGCTCGGTCCGCGTCACCCTGCCCGATGGCAGTGTCAAGGAATACGACCACGCCGTGACCGCTGCTCGGGTCGCCGGGGATATCGGCCCGGGGCTGGCCAAGTCCGCGATCGGGGCGAAGGTCGGCGGGGCGCTGGTGGACCTTAACCGACCGATTGAGTCGGACGCGGACCTATCGATTATCACCCAACCCCGCACCGACAAGAAAGGGTTGAGCAAGGGCACGCCCGACCCCGACGCCCTGTACCTGCTTCGCCACTCGTGCGCCCACGTCATGGCCGAGGCGATCCAGCGGCTTTGGCCCGAGGCGCTGCTTGCGTATGGCCCGCCGCTCGACAACGGGTTCTACTACGACATCTCCCTAGAGACCCCGATCAGCAGCGACGACTTCCCGCGCATCGAAGCGGAGATGAAGAAGATTGTCGAAGAGGACCGCCCGTTCACGCGTTACGAGTTGGTCCCGGAAGCGGGGTTGCACAAGCTCGAAGATGAAGGCAATAAATACAAGATCGACAACGCCCGCCGCGCGCTCGACGGCGGGGCCGCGACGCTGTCGTGGTACGTGACCGGAACGCGAAGCCAGTCTTGTCAAGGAACTATCGATGATACTTTCGGGGGATCCGGGGCATCCGGGGGGGGGTGGGAAGACCTTTGCATGGGCCCGCACCTGCCGTCGACGGGGCGGATCGGGGCGTTTAAGGTCATGAGCATCGCCTCATCGCACTGGCACGGGGACGTGGAGTCCGACCGGTTCCAGCGCGTCTACGGCACCGCGTTCTTCACCCAGGGCGACCTCGACCGCCACCTCGAGCAGCTCGAAGAAGCCCGGCAGCGCGACCACCGCGTCATCGGCCAGAAGCTGGGGCTGTTTACGATCGACGAGCAAGTGGGCCAGGGGCTGATCCTCTGGAAGCCGCGCGGGGCGATGGTGAGGACGATCCTTCAGGACTTCCTTCAAGAAGAACTATTACGACGCGGGTACGACGTGGTGTACACCCCGCATATCGGGAAGATCGACCTCTACAAGACCAGCGGGCACTACCCGTACTATTCCGACAGCCAATTCCCGCCGATCCGGATGCGCGAGCGCACCGGCGGGGCGACGAACATCGAGAGAGAGGGGGCGAAGGTTCATGGGGGGTCTGAAGGAGCCGGGGGTTCCGGGGCCGGGGGTTCCGTGGGTTCCGGGGGTTTAACTTCAAACCCTAACGCCGCTGCGGACTCATCTTGCTGTGATCCACCCGGTGAAGGCGCGGTGACCGAGTACCTGCTTAAGCCGATGAACTGTCCGCACCACATCAAGATCTACGCCTCGGAACCGCACAGCTACCGGGACCTGCCGGTGCGGCTGGCGGAGTTCGGGACGGTCTACCGGTTCGAGCAGTCGGGCGAGCTGACCGGCATGACCCGGGTGCGTGGGTTCACCCAGGACGACGCCCACATCTTCTGCACCCGGGACCAGGTCAAAGACGAGTTCCGCTCGACCGTCGAGCTGGTCCAGTTCGTGTTCGCGACGTTCGGGTTCGACGACGTATCGATCCGTCTAAGCCTGCGCGACCCGGGTAGCGATAAATACGCCGGCGACCCCGCCCTTTGGGACCAGGCCGAGACCGAGCTGCGGCGGGTGCTCCGAGACATGGAGATCCCGTTCACCGAGGAGCCGGGCGAAGCGGCGTTCTACGGCCCGAAGGTCGACTTCGTGGTGCGCGACGTGATCGGCCGGTCGTGGCAGCTGGGCACGGTCCAGCTCGACTACAACCTGCCCCAGCGGTTCGGGATCACGTACATCGGCCCCGACAACCAGGCCCACCAGCCGGTGATGATCCACCGCGCCCCGTTCGGGTCGATGGAGCGGTTCATGGCGATCCTCATCGAGCACTACGCCGGGGCGTTCCCCTTATGGTTATCGCCGCAGCAGGTGCGGGTGCTGCCGGTGAGCGATAAATCCCTCGGTTATGGACAGAAGGTGTACGACGCGCTGCACGGGGCGGGGCTGCGGGTCGTGTTCGATCAATCGAATGACCGGGTCCAAGCGAAGATCAAGGTCGCCCAGGAGCAGAAGGTCAACTACATGCTCGTGGTCGGCCCGCGTGACGAGCAGGGGGGCACGGTCAGCGTCCGCGACCGCACCCGCGGCGACCTAGGAGCCCTGCCGTTGGAGGCGTTTCTCGATCAAGCCCAACGCGAAATCGCAACCCGCGGCCGGGAGGTCGTGACCGTCTAGCGGCGTCATCCTCTGCCGAGCCGCGATCGTATTCCTTGGAGAAGCTCAGTTGAGCGTGCCGTCGGGTCGTGGGTCAACGCAGAGGCCCGTAGGCGACGAAGGCGGCCCAGTGTTTGGGGGCGTCGACAGCGTGACCGGGGGTCTTGGCGTGTGGGTCACGCCATTTTTCTGCCTTGTCGTTGGTCGCTGTTTCCTGATGACCTTTTCTTAAGGTCAGGACCGCTGCTCTCAACGCTTGGGCGGGTGAGCGGGTTGATGGATCGCGTAAGATCGTGGCATACAGCTGCTCGAGCAGTACCTGCTTTTTCTGATCCTCGACCGGCCAAAGGTTGGCGACCACGGCGCCGACACCGGCCTGCTTGAATCCTTGGACCAAGTCCCGCACGCCGCCATGATCTTGGCCCGCTTCGCCGCCGCATGCCGATAGCACCGCTAGTTCTACCCCTTCTAGGTCGAGGCAAGACACTTCGAGGGCGGTCAGGGCGCCGTCGTGGCCGTGCCGCTGGTTGGGGTCGCGGTTGATCCCCGCCAAGGCGAGATAGGACCGCTGCATCGTGTCCGGGATGACCGTCCTGTTGGTGCCTTCTTTGTGCCACATGCTGGTCGACACCGCAGCGGGATCGTCCACGGCGTATCCGTGGGTGGCTAGATGCAAGAAACGTTTGCCCGGGGCGAGCTGGCGTAAACGGTCTTCGGTCGCGTCGTCGCCGCGCAGGAAGGTCCGCGGCTCTTGCGGGGTCATCTTAGAGAACTGACGATAGATGCGGCGAGCTTCACGGCGGGTGCGGGGCAGCGGCGAGAACTGTAGGCCCCACATGACCAGGCGGTCGATCCCTTGAGCTGCCGAGCTGTGCTTGGTCCGCAACAGGGGGGGCGCGGGTGCTGGCCGATTCTCTAGATTGTTCGGTGATCCCGTTGGGGTATGGTCGTAGTCGACCCCCCCGATCGTTAAGATGCCCCGTCCGGATCGCGGCGAGGCTGCCCACGGCACGAGGTCCTGAGCGAAGGTGAGGTACGCGATCGTATAACGATCGATCAGGAACTCGCGGCCATACCCGCTGCGGGGCAGCGCCGCGAAGGGGACCGTCGCCAGTGCGCCGTCGGGAGCGAGGTAGATGGTCGTCACGTCCTCCTGATCCAGGTGTTTGGCCAGCGGCTTCCAGATTTTTTCGTACAGCTGCATGCCCGTTTTTTTAAAGGCGGGATCGGTGCTTGATGCGGCGCCGCTAGACGTATCCGAACCGACGATCGATCGACGGAACTCCCCGATCGACTGGTCGATCGGCGCCGTCGGGCCCAGTTCCACGCGGATCGGCTCACCCTGGGACGCGACGACCCAAGCCGCGTATAGATCGGTCCGCCGGTCGGTATCGGTGTACCGGATAAAGTCGACGAGGCGTTCTGCGGATCGCAGCTTGGCCTGAACGTCGGTGAGGGTGATTTCAAGGCGTTGGCTTGCGGGTCGGTACGGCTGAGGGGTGACCCGTCGTTGGGGCGGGGCCCCGATCGATTTTCTGGTCGTTGAGGAGATACTCTGGCCGCCTTCTTCAGGAGCGGCAGCGACCGTGGTGTTCACTTGACGTTGATACGCCGGGCCCTGAGAGCGCTTCGGGTTATCCGTAGCTGGGTCATCCGTGGCCGGGGCATCGGCCCGACGGCGTGCGGCGAATTTTTCGATTCCTGCAGCCCGGGTGATAATGCCTTTGAAACGTAGCACCTCGTCGTAGCGCGTCGACTTCTTGGATAGTCGGTGATCTAGATACTGACGGGCGACCCGTGCGATGGGAAGCTGCTGGAGGGGTGACCTCGTGGCCCTAACGGTCTTGATCGATCGCTCAAGAGCCTTGGTGGACTCTCGCAGCTCCCTGGAAGCCCGGGCTGAATCACCTTGCGCCTCATACACCCCGGCGAGTTTCAGCCGGTAGACCGCCACGGCGGGGTGTTGGGGGTCATAGTTCTTTTTCGTGAGTTTGAGTGCATCTTCGAAGTATGAACGGGCCTGTTTGAGTTTTCCCCAATCTTGATACAACCGCCCGATACGGCTGTTGACGTCCGCGATCCTTTGATCGTTGGGCCTTAAGACCTCTTGCCTGATCGTCAACGCGTTGTGGTACTGCTCTAGCGCGGGGATAAACTTCCCTCGGGCTTGGTTGACGCGGGCGATCCCAATCAGCGCGTTGGCGGTGTCGGGGGAGTAGAACCCCGAGACGTTGATCGAGGTCTCTCGAGACCGTTTAAACCAAGCCACGGCCTGTTGGTATTCACCTTGGTCACAATATATTTCCGCGATTTTATATTCGTTCCATGCTAAGAATTTATGTTCGGTGTCGGGGGCGGCTTCACGGATGGCAAGAGCTTCGTGATAGGCCTCCAGGGCGCGGTCATAGTCCCCCAGTTCGTGAAGGCATTGCCCCAGATCGTGCAACAGTTCCGCGTATGGCAGGCTCCTGGTTCCGTGGGTTTGCCCGATGATGTATAAGGCTCGCTCGAAGAGCGGCCCGGCGAGATCGTGCTGCCCGTGGAAACGATAGGAATCAGCGTATTTGCCGAGCCGAACCCCCACGGCCCCCCAATCGGGCCAGTATTCTTCCATCAACTGCCATTCGGCTTGCTCGACTAACAAGGGCAGGCGTGGACGCGGTTGAACCGGGCTCACCTTTGCGTTAGCTGATTCAGAGGGGTTTGCGTCTGCGACCGTAGCATCGTCGGGTGAGGGGGGTGGGTCTTTCTTTGTGGGGTTTTGCTTGGCGGGGTGTTGGCTGGGTTCGTCTAGCGGGTCCTGAGGATCTGCGCCCACAAATGTTGGTAGTAGGGATTGCTGACCGGCAACGGCAACCACAACGGATCCTGACGACTCGTCCGTCAGGTGTTGCGTTTGGCTGTGCTCATCGGGCAAGAGGCCAAGATCAATGTTGCCGTCTCTTGCGCCCTCGTAACCAGATACAGTCACCGCCCCCTCTAGCGATTGAGGTGAGAGCGTCAGACGGGTTTCGTCTTTGTCTTCATCCGCATCACGGTCAGCCCATGTCATCACGGGGTTGTTGGTCGATTCAGGTGTTCCCAGGACGACGTCCCCGGTATCGAGGACTAGCAACAGTGTGCTTGCCGCATCTTGTTGAGGGGGCTGACTAGCAAAACTTAACGGTTCGTAGGGCGAGGGATACTTAACCCTTGGATCCGGCGACTGTTTAAAATAGGCTACATATCCGACCCCAAGAACCCCCGCGAGGGCTACCGTCGCGGCCAAGACAGACCGGTTTCTTCCCAACCAATGGCTGAACCTAAAGATCTGACTACCCATTGAGGGGCGACAAAGCGGCTGCGGACAGGGGCGACACTCGTTGCGTTCCGCAGACCAAGCGCCCTTGCCGACCGTCATCGACATCCCGCCCGACGCCTTGAGGACGAGCGACTTAACGCCGCCGCCCGTGTCCGATTCGTAGATACACAGGTCCTGTTTGACTTGAATCCGCCGCCGTTTGAGCTCCATCGCCTTGGCGACAATCCGCTGGGCACGCTCGTCACTGACCGGGGCCGGATCGGCGGCATCACGATCGTCATGAGGCTGGGTCGGCAGGGGATGGCTGGTATCCTCAACAGACCCAGAAAACTCGCCGCAAAAGCCAGCGGTACCGCCACGGGGTCGCACAGGGCCCGGTTCATCGTCATATGGATTGGCGCATGGATCTGACATCGCGTAAGACCTTATTCACAGAGTTCAATCGGACCAAAATCTTCTTCTACGTAACGAGCTAGTTTCTTTAGGATCAGCTGGATCCGGCGACGGACCGTGCCCGCTTTCATATCAATCTTGATCGACAGCTCCTTAGCCCAGCCGCGCCCCCCCCGCATCCACGCCACGAGGATCTGCCGCTCGATTCGGTTAAGCCTGCGGGTGCACTGCCTGAGGATATGCCTCAGCTCCCTGCAGATCTGCCGGTCCCTGGGTTCGTTGTATGTCCCAAGCGTGACCTTGAGGAAGTCGATCAGCTCATCTGAGAGGAAATGCGGCCTGCGCCGCCTCTTGCGCTCTAAATCCCTAGCGACGTTGTACGCGATCGTCGCGAAGTACCCGAAGACCCCTTGAGAAGGATCAAGCCTGTCTCGATGGAGATATAACTTCAGCAAGGCCTCAGCGACGATGTCATCGACCTCGCTGACCGAGACGTGCCATAGCTTTTCGACATGGCGATTCGTGATCCGTTCAACGTTGGGCACGTGGCGTCGAACGATCTCGCCCCAAACCCGCTCTAAATGTTTGTCATCATTCGTTTCCTTTAGCAGGAGGACTAGCTGCTGCTCCGTCGCCTCTCGGAGATCTGTGGGCGTCATCTTGATCTGCTCCTGGATACAACTCAACCGTCCGACCCGATGCTTCTCGCCCTACGGAGATAGAAGAAACTGCCCTAGTGGATGCCCCCTACCGATAATACGCCCAACCCCCGCCCCTGTTACGTCATCGATCACAAAAATAAATGGAAAGCTTGTTAAAATAACGTAACGCTTAGCGTATATAGAGGTGGGAGCCAGTAGCGAACCGCTCTTGGGGACAAACATCACGGTTGAACCCGCAACGACGCGAAAGCCGCGCACCCCACAAAACTTCTGACTCGACGCGGAGTTGCTTATAAGAGCCTGCCGCCCGCGAGTCGGGACACCACCGTACCGGTCCTCGACAGCGCCTCACGGCATCCGTCGCTGCTTCGACCAAACCGGCCGCTGACGAAAGAGAAACCCAAACCATCGGCAACGCAGAGGAGCTTCCACCAATGTCCTGGGGTCATTGAATCCAGGGGTCATCCAACACCACCTAGAGCAAGGGGCTTGCTAAATGAACATCTGCTCTTCCGTCACAGGCATCGCCATCACCGCGACCGTCGCCTCGGCGGCTGCCGCTGACATCGATATCGCCACGTGGGTCTGGGAACCCGAAACCTATCGGATGCTCGACGATACGGACTACCGGCGACAGTCCCTTGACTTTGCTCAAAGACATGGATTCACGACGTTCTACCTCTACGCCGATCAGTACCACCAAAACGACGTCCAGGATTACCGCCACTGCGACGAAAAATCCGGGCCCTGCCCCCCGAATCGCAACATCCTCATCGACGAACCGGATAAATACCGCAGCTTGATCGCCGACATCCACGACCGGGGCATGAAGGTCCACGCCCTCATAGGCTCGGGCTTTCTTGATTCAAAGCAATGGCACCGACCCGAGTTCCGCGGCCAAGCATTAACCGCCGTGGACAACATCCTCGCGTACAACGCCGCGGCGAGGTCTGCGCAGCTGCGGTTCGATGGTATCAATACAGATCTTGAGCCCTATGTGGAAAACGCTGACTGGACCCTAACCAGCCCTCTGGACAGTATCGTGGACCAGGCCCGTTTGTGGCTCGATACCCAGGCTCAGATCATCGCCCGCCGCAACGACGCCCGCGATCGTGGCGACGCCGGAGCCGATATCCCGGTGGGGATCTCGCAGGCGTTCTGGACCGATCGGGATTCCCACACCGTAACGGTGAAAGACGATGTTACCGAGATCGAGGGCGTACCGGCGTTCGAGTGGAACGGGGTTACCAAACCGCTCAACGAACACCTCCAAGACCTACACGATTACGCCACGATCCTCGATTACCGTGATACCGCAAACGGACGGGTAAAAAACCCCGATGGGGATTCCGCAGAGAAAGACAACGGAAATGGGATCATCGCCCATGGCAGGGCCGAGGCCTTTTACGCCGAATCCACGGACAAACCGTTCTACATCGCGGTCAATACCACCCCAAGTGAAAAACATCCCGAAACCACTTTTATTGAAGAAGGAGCCGTAGATATGCAACGGGAGTTGGCCGCAGCCCGAGCATACTTCCAAGCCAACACCCCCAACACTTTCGCCGGCCTGGCCATCCATGATTTCATCGACTACCAGCGTCTCGTGCAGCTGCACTGGACCGACAGCGCCGACGGTGATTGGGATTCCTCAGAGCATTGGGGCATCTTCGAGCACCATAAAAATTGGGAAGACCGCCCCTCTACAAACACCCCCCTCGAACTAGACGACATCCTCATCCAGCCTCGGGACGGGGCGACCGTCACCGGGCCATCCACCGACCAGACCGTGTACTGGATGACGATCGGAGCCAAGTCCAGCGGGACCGCAGACCTAAACCTGCGGGGACACGAACTAACGGTCACCCAAGGCATCACCCTCGAGGAAAGAGGGCGTCTTTCCGGCAGCGGCGTGGTCCACGCAGACATCACCCTGCAACCCGGGGCTAGCGTCCACGTTCTGGATGGCGACGCCATCACGATCACCGGCGACGTCAGCGGTCCGGGCCGGTTTACAGGCGATGGCCATGTGATCCTAAGCGGCAGCCTCAGCCCCGGCAACAGCCCAGACGTCATCTCATTCGAGGGCAGGGTCGAGTTCACGCAAGACCACGTCCTGATGCTTCAACTCGCCGGGACCAGCCCCGATCTCTACGATCAGCTCGACGTCGAAGGCGACGCCGTCTTGGGCGGGTCGTTGCTCATCGAGCTGCTCGACGGCTTCGTGCCCGATCTCGGGGACGAGTTCATGATCCTAGACGTCACCGGTGACCTGATCGGGCAGTTTAACGACCTTGCCGACGGGAGCTCGGTCGCGAAATTCTTCGGGGTGGATCTGCGGATCAGCTACACCGGCGGCGACGGCAACGACGTGGTCTTGACCGCTGTCCCTGAACCGAACGTTTGGTCACTTCTAGCGCTGGGCGGGATCTGCCTGCTGCGATTCCGCGGCCCAGCCGTCGAGTCCCAAGCGGATTGTTTGCTAAAATTATTTCATGCTAGCTCAGGTCGATAGCTTCGTCTTGCAAGGGATTGAACCGGTGCCTTGTGAGGTGGAAGTCGATGTGGGCGACCGGGGTCTAGCGAAGACGACGATCGTCGGCCTGCCCGACGCCGCGGTCAAGGAATCGATCGAGCGGGTGCGTTCGGCGATCGTGAATAGCGGCTACGCGTACCCGCTGTCGCGGCTGCTCGTGAGCTTGGCGCCGGCGGATGTCCGCAAAGAGGGGCCGATTTTCGATCTGCCGATCGCGGTGGGGCTTCTGTTAGCCCAGCAGGTCATCCAGAGCCAGACGCACCGGCAGCTGTTGTTCGCCGGGGAGCTGGCGCTAGACGGGCGGTTAAGGCCGGTCAACGGCGTGGTCAACCTGGCGATCCTGGCCCGGTCGATGGGGTCGCGGGGCGTGTGCGTGCCGATCGAAAACGCCGCGGAGGCTGCGGCGGTGGGGGGGATCGAGGTCTTCCCCGCGGGTTCCTTAGCGGGCGTCGTGGCTTTTCTTAACGGCGAGCACGGGATCGAACCTCACCCCCAGATCGACGCGGAGTCGGTGTTGGCCCGTCAACAACCGGCGATCGATTTTTCGGAGATCAAGGGTCAAGAAGCGGCCAAACGGGCCCTGACCATCGCCGCCGCCGGGGCCCACAACGTGCTGATGATCGGCCCGGCCGGGACGGGCAAGACGTCCATGGCCCGGGCCCTGGCCGGGGTCCTGCCGCCGTTGTCACGCGAAGAAGCTTTGGAGATCACGAGGGTCTACTCGACCATCGGGCAGGTCCCCCGCGGCCAGCCGCTGATGACCCACCGCCCGGTCCGTACCCCGCATCACACCGCCTCGAGCGCCGCGATGATCGGCGGCGGGACCGTCCCCCGGCCCGGGGAGGTGAGCCTGGCCCATCGGGGGGTTCTCTTTCTCGACGAGCTGCCCGAGTTCCCCCGGTTGGTCCTCGAGACGCTGCGTCAGCCGCTCGAAGACGGAGCCGTCACCATCGCCCGGGCGCACAGCACCCTGCGCTTCCCCGCTCGGTTCATGCTCGTAGCGGCGATGAACCCCACGCCCAAAGGGGCGATGCCCACCGACGCTTTGTCCCACCGCCAGATGGATCAGTACCTTTCGCGCATCAGCGGGCCGTTGATCGACCGGATCGATATCCACATCGAGGTCCCCACCGTCCCGTTCAAGCAGCTGGTCGGGGTGGCCGGGGTATCCGGGGGGGCCAATGGGACCGATACCCGTTCGATGCGTCAGCGGGTCCTTGCCGCCCGTGACGCCCAAGCGCGGCGTAACGGCGGGCCGCTTGAGCCCAACAGCACCCTCACCGGCAAGCAGCTCGATCGCTTGGCGCCTCTTGACGTTCAAGGCAGGGACCTGCTCCAACAAGCGATGACGGAATTAGGGCTCAGCGCCAGGGCTTATGACAAGATCCGACGATTAGCCCGGACGATCGCCGACCTTGAAGCCCGAACCGAGATCGCCGCCCATCACGTGGCCGAAGCGATCCAGTACCGGTTGCTGGACCGGGGCACGTAATCCGTCGTGGGTCGTCCTTGAGAGGGTAAAGATCTTGTAAGAAGAACCTGGCCCACCGAAACCCTTCGCTGGGGCAAGCCCGCCCGCAGCTGGAGCGACGAGATGAAGCAGCGTGGCCGGGGCGCATGCTTCGGGGACGGGCGATCAGATCGGTTCGACGAACGTTTCCTGGTTGTCTTGCTGGGGACCGTTCTTCTTTTGGGAGGGGATCTTGATGCGGGTCGAACAGTGAGGGCAGCG
Source organism: Phycisphaeraceae bacterium (assembly GCA_965224205.1). Lineage (GTDB taxonomy): Bacteria > Planctomycetota > Phycisphaerae > Phycisphaerales > Phycisphaeraceae > CBDCYN01. The sequence goes on along the minus strand of CBDCYN010000023.1, from coordinate 123,075 downwards.
GACGTCCCGGCCGCGGGCAGAGACCGGGGCGGTGAGGATCGCGCGGCAGCGTAGCTTCGGGCACATAAAACGGACGAATTCAGGAGGCATCCATTGCAGCTCCGGGCTATCGGTTAGCCAAGATCAGGTGGTCGGGGTTGGGCACCGACCGATCAACCTTTACAAGTACTCGAGGTACTTACGGGACAAAATCGCTGCCGTTTCATTTCGATCACATCAGACGGTGCAGCCTGCCCTTAGGCGCCTATCACGACGGTTAAGGTCTCGGGACGCACGCCTGCCTATTGGAACATCGACTCAACCATCGGTTCGCTTAAACCTATCGTGGCGAGGCCTGGTTGCGTCGCAGATCAGCGTGAATTTGCCCGATATTCCATTTTGAGGCATGATCGATGATCTTGAAGATCTCCACGAAGAAAACCCGAATGGGAAGGCCATAGGATACCGCGGTGACCCCGCCACGGCGCTAACGTCGAACGAGATCGAGCCGCGGTGGGGTCTATGGCCTGTAATTCGTATAAATGTCATATAGGTAAAGAGCTTATGGTTTGGGAAGCATGGGCGGTGCTGGGCACCATCGTTTTGATGGGGTTTGCTCTGGTCCGCAACCTCGCCGGACCGGATACGGTTCTGGTCGGGGGCATGACCGTGCTGATGAGCCTAAGCGTGATCTCGGATCGGTTCCTAGGCCCGGCCGCGTCGATCGCTCACTTCGGCAACGCGGGGCTGGGCACGATCGCGGTCTTGTTCGTGGTAGCTGAGGGGCTAACCCAGACCGGGGCGATGGGCATGATCGCCGGGAACCTGCTAGGCCGACCCAAATCGACCTCGGTGGCGCAGGCGCGGCTGATGCTGCCGGTGACGGTCCTTAGCGCGTTCCTCAACAACACCCCGATCGTGGCGATGTTCATCCCGGTGGTACAGGACTGGGCTAAGAAGATCGGGATCAGCTCCTCGAAGCTGCTGATCCCGCTCAGCTACGCGGCGATCATGGGCGGGTCGTGCACGTTGATCGGGACGGCGACGAACCTGGTCGTTTTCGGGATGCTCGATGAATCGATGCGCTCCCGGATGGGGATGTTCACGATCACCGCGGTCGCGGCCCCCGCGGCGCTGATCGGGATCCTCTACATCCTGGCCTTCTCGCATAAACTTTTGCCCGATCGTTCACCGCCACGCGTCGAGCTGGCTGACGCGCGGCAGTACACCGTGGAGATGCTCGTCGAGCCCGGCAGCGCCATTGACGGCAAGTCGATCGAGCAGGCTGGGCTGCGTAGCCTCCCCGGCGTGTTCCTGGCTGAGATCGAGCGCGGCGACGACCGGCTCGTGGCGGTCGGACCCGAGCAGATCCTCCGCGGCGGCGACCGGTTGATCTTCGTGGGCATCGTCGAGTCGGTGCGTGACCTCCAGAAGATCCGCGGCTTGGCCCCGGCGACGGACCAGGTGTTCAAGCTCTCGTCGCCGCGCCCGGACCGGTGTTTGGTCGAAGCGGTGGTCAGCGACTCATGCCCGCTGGTCGGCAAGAGCGTGCGTGAGGGCCGGTTCCGCACGGTCTATAACGCGGTGGTGATCGCCGTATACCGCAACGGCGCCCAGCTGGTCCAGAAGATCGGTGACATCGTGCTCAAGGCTGGGGATACCCTGCTGATCGAGACCCACCCCCACTTTATCCAAGAGCACCGCAACCGGCGGGACTTTTTCCTGGTCTCGGCAGTTGCAGACTCGCAGCCGATCCGCCACGACCGGGCGTGGTTCGCGTTGGCGGTGATGGGGGTGATGGTCACCGTGGTGTCGCTGGGGTTGATGCAGCTGCTCAACGCGGCATTGTTGGCGGGGGGGCTGATGGTTGTGACCGGGTGCTGCTCCCCGACCGAGGCGCGTAACAGCGTGAACCTGCGGGTGCTATTGGCGATCGGGGCCGCGTTGGCGGTGGGGATGAACCTCGAATCCACCGGGGCGGCTGGGGCGGTGGGCGAAGCATTGGTGGGGTCACTGCAATCTTCGATGGGGCCATGGGGGGTGTTAACAGCGATCTACCTGTTCGCGACGCTGTTCAACACCGTGATCGGAGCCGCTGGGGCGGCGGCGCTGATCTTCCCGATCGCCAAGGCCGCCGCGGACGGGATGGGGGTGGACTTCATGCCGTTCGCGATCGTGATCATGGCTGCGTCATCAGGCAGCTACGCCTCGGTCGCGTACCAGACGAACCTGATGGTCTACGGGGCGGGTGGGTACCGCTTTACCGACTACATCCGCATCGGGCTGCCGCTGAACCTGCTGGTGATGGTCGTGGTGCTGGGGCTGACACCACTGATCTGGCCGTTTGGGGGGAATTAGAGCGTTCCCCGAAATGGGATATGACGTTCCCAGCGAGCCGCGACCGTAAGGGAGCGGGTTCTTGCGAATAACCCGACGTCCTTATGTCGTACATGAAACCGGGATACGCGCTAGTGAACCCTGGCGGTAGGTGGTCTTCCTGGGCACAGGCGGCGGCCTGGGCCCTTCGCTTACCATGGGCGTGGGTAGGTCGGAGGTGTCTTGGACTTTCGGTTGCTGAATCGATACCGCTTGGGCGGCCTCATGGATCTGCTTTGAGTCTCGGCCCACCCACCAACGCTTCGTAGAGGTTATCCCGCAGGTGCCAGCGATCGGCCACTTGAACCGCATCGGGGATACCCACGGTAGGCACCTCATAGCCGAGGCGCTCGGTGTTGGTGAAACAGAGTTTCGGGATGCGGCGGCGACGGTTTGGCCCGCGTGTAGCGATTGCGTATAGTTCTAGAGCGTTTTCTCAATGGGTGTATCATGGCACGATCTCAATATTCCTGTGATAGACCCTGTTTCTTCCCCAGTGGTGGGCGCATCACGCGTGATACACTCACCCAGAAAACGCTCTAGCTGTGGGACCGTCTACTTTCCCTGGGGAAGCTCAACGAAGCCCTGGCTCTCATTCGAGGATCGCCTGGGAAAAACTGAACGACCCCCAGGGCCAACGCGTATCGCCGATCTCAAGGCGTGCGACAGGATTGAGTTATCTTTTGTTCTTTCTTTTCCTCGCGGTGAGGGTCAGCGAGGTTCGTCGCAGACACGCGATCCGGGCCCATGCCGTGCGATACGCGTTGGCCTGGAAAGACCCTGAAATGTCGACCACCTCATTTGTCGTTCGATATTGACTTGATTATATTAAAGGACTTGTGGACGTGCATCGCCAGGCCATGACAAGGTGGTGTCTGAGATCCTCTTAGAGTAAAAGTTCACCCGAGCATGGCCGGGTCAACCCGTCGCGGATGGCATCGCAGCGTGACCGTGTACGCGCCGCGACCATCGCTGGGGCCAAACGAGCCTGTGACGTAGCCCTTAGACACACGATGCGTATAACCCCGAAGGTAAGAATTTTCATCCACGCGTGGAGACGACGCGGTGACTGATTAAGCAGGTGACCCGACTATGGCCAAGAAACCGATCGAAACCGTGTTCAAGATCCAAGCCCCCGGCGGCCAGGCCACGCCCGCGCCGCCGATCGGCCCGGCCCTGGGCCAAAACGGGGTAAACCCCGGTCAATTCATCCAGCAGTTCAACGACCGCACCAAGCAGCTTAACGGCAAGGTCGTCGGCTGCGTGATCACGGTTTATAAAGATCGATCGTTCGACTTCGTGGTCACTAGCCCCCCCGCTGCGGTGCTGATCAAAGACGCCGCGGGGATCGACAAGGGCTCGGGCGTGCCCAATAAGAACAAGGTGGGCACGATCACCAACGATCAGCTCGAAACCATCGCCAAAGAAAAACAAAAGGAGATGACCGGGCACAGCCTCGAAGCGGTAAAAAAAACCATCGCCGGGACCGCCCGGTCTATGGGGGTGACCGTCGAGGGCTAGATCTAAGCGGGAAGACAGGGGTGTCCGGGCTTGACCCGCGGACCCCGACCGCTACGATACGGGACCTCTGTTCGCCTGGACGTAAAAAAGAGGCTTTTGAAACCCGAGATAAGCTTCCGGGGGTTCCGGAGGGCTTCGGGTGAGGCTGACCACGGGCCTGATCGTGGGAGATCCTAAGCCGCGGTTAATTAAAGACAAGCGGTGTACAAGATCGAGATGCATCATGCCCAAACACAGCAAACGTTATCAAGCGGACTCAAAGCAGGTCGAGAAGGACGAAATCTTGCCCCTGGACGCTGCGGTCGAGAAGGTCAAAGCCTTTAAAAAGGTGAAATTCGATCAGACGGTGGAGATCTGCATGCACCTGGGGATCGACCCCAAGCAGGCCGACCAGATGGTGCGTGGCGCTACGTCGCTGCCGCACGGGATCGGCAAGTCCAAGCGTGTGATCGCGTTCTGTGCCGAAGACGTCACGGGCGACGCTAAGGAGGCCGGGGCGATCGAGGCCGGCGGCCAGGAGCTGGTCAAGAAGATCGAAGACGGCTGGTTCGAGTTCGACGTCGCCGTCGCCAGCCCCGACATGATGCGGATCGTCAGCAAGCTGGGCCGGACCCTGGGGCCCAAAGGGCTGATGCCGTCACCCAAGAGCGGGACCGTGACCCCGAACATCCCCCAAGCGGTCAAGGAATACGCCGCGGGCAAGATCGAGTTCCGCAACGACGCGGGCGGCAACGTCCATGCGGTCATCGGCAAGCAGAGCTTCAAACCGGATCAGCTGGTCGAGAACGCCACCGCCTTTATCGAAACGATCTCGAAGATGAAGCCCCCCCCGGTCAAGGGCCAATACATCAAGAAAGTCACCCTTTCGGCGACCATGACCCCGGGCGTGCAGGTGCAGATATAGATAGGAACAATCAAAAACCCCAGCTCAAGTGATATGACAGGCACACGCCCTGGCGTTCGCCACGACCATGGGGCCTTGAGGAATCTTCGATGAGCAAGCCTATTAAAAAGTTGATCACGGAATCGTACCGCCAGCGGTTCGCCGAATACGACGGAGCGGTCGTGATCGACATCTGCAACGTCGAGGCCAACCCTCTCAACGATCTGCGCAGCAAGCTGGCGGAAAAAGAGATCAAGGTCACGGTCGTTAAAAACACCCTCGCCAGGCAGGCGTTCGAGGGCTCGAGCCTGGAAGGCCTAGGGCAGATGCTCACCGGGCCCAGCACCCTCGTGTATGGCGGGGCCAGCGTGGTCGATGTCGCCCGCCAACTGATCGACCTGGCCAAGCAGGTCGAGAACCTGGAGTTCAAGGGCGCCCTGATGGAGGGCCAGGCCTTCGGCCCCGAGCAGATCAAGGAGCTTAGCGAGTATCCCACGCGCGAAGAGGCCCAGGCCCAGGCCGTGCAGATCTTCCTCAGCCCCGGGCGCAACCTCGCGGGCCAGATCACCGGACCCGGTGCCAAGATCGCGTCGATCGTCAAGACGATCCAAGACAAACTCGAAAAAGGGGAGGCGATCCAAGCGGCGTAGATTATCTAGGGATGAGTGTTCAGGTGTCCTATGGATGGAGAGGAATCGAACGAAGACAACCACGGTTCAACTGGCCCTTCGGGGTTAAATCGCCAGAACGGCTGGCGACCTATTGAGCTATCCGCTTTTTGTATCAAGAGGTAACAAAGATGTCTGAAGAAACCACCGCGGCAGTCGAAGTACCGCAAGAGATTAAATCACTCGGAGACCAGCTCGTTGAGTTGACCCTCAAGCAGGCGGTCGAGCTGGGCAACTATCTCAAGGACGCCTACGGCATCGAGCCGGCTGCGGGCGGGGCGGTGATGGTCGCCGGCCCGGCCGGTGGCGGGGCCGCTGAAGAGGCCGAGGAGAAGACCGATTTCGACGTCGTGCTCAAGTCCCACGGCGATAAGAAGATCAACGTCATCAAGGTCGTCCGCGCCATCACCGGCATGGGCCTAAAGGAAGCCAAGGAGCTTGTCGAGGGCTGCCCCGCGACGGTCAAAGAGGCCGCCCCAAAGGAAGAAGCCGAGGAGATCGCCAAGAAGCTCAAAGACGAAGGCGCCGAGGTCGAGCTCAAGTAACCCCCCCGTGTCGGGGATCGGGGCCCGCAGCGGGTTGCCGGGTTGGACCCACCATGCGTGTTTAGCCCGCCGACGGGCTTGACGGGTCGGCAAGCGGTTGGAGGCATGGTGACCCTCGTGCGGACGATCGCGGTGGGCTAGCCCGTTCGCAGGCCACGGCAGTTGTCATTGGGGTCGCAAAATGAACCGGGTTCACCCGCCATGTGAGGCGTGGTCATGAAGAACAAGAATCATGGACCGCATCTCGATACGGAGCAATTCAGATGATGCTTGATGACATCCAACCCGGGACGACGGTCCAAGTGACCGTCGTTAAAAACCCGACGAACGAAGCTGCGGCCAAGACGTTGGTGCGCTTGCTCTACAAAGACGCCCATAACCAGGCGCTCAACCACCACTTGCGGAAGGTCCGTGCTAGCCAATATCAACCCCGACCGCGCGGGGGGCGGATGTATGGCGGACAGATGGTCAAGCTGCACCCTGTCCAAGCCAAACCCGGCCAAGCCGGAAAGATCCGCGCCACCGTGGACGTCTTACGCGACTTGAAAAGCGTCAGCCGGTTCATCGAGGTCGCCGCGGTTTAGAGGTGAGGCCGTCATCCATGAGGTTAGCCGCGAACCACCAGGGCGGCCTGATTGGGAATTTAACCCTTGTTTCTGGTATGTCAGGACGGGTGATTCCCATTCAACGGCTGGTTTCACGAGTGCCACCCTCGATTCTGAGTCGCCACGAGGGGTCAAAAAAATTAAGAAGCTGTTTCAAAAACCATGGACGGGTGCCACTGGCTGCTTGTCAGCCCGTGCGGAAACCAACGGGATACAGATTTTGAAACAGCTTGTAAATAAGATCGCCCTGCTATCTGCGACCACGCCATGTCTTCAGCCTCAGTAGATCGTTGGTAGCAAGCGGCGCGTTTGCAGCTAGTGTGATTTTCGCCTGGCGCCCCATCAAGATCGCACATTTCATGGGGGCATGACCGGTTGATGTTGCTTTTTTCTACGCATTGTTGGTGTGGGATCAGTTTTTGCGCATAGAATCCCCGCCACCAGGGCGATCACATTCTCCCGGTGAACCGAGTTGGCAGGACGACGGACCCCGCCTCACGAGTCACAATCGAGGGTCTACCCCTGACGCGTGAGGTCCCATTACCTGGGATCAACGGCATTTCAGTGAGAATGCAATTGCCCTGCCCTCGCCAAATTCTCAGCAAATAAAGGTTGACTCCGTTCACATTCTTATATAGAATGCCTATCTTGCATATATTGACGTATTGATGGAGTTGCCGGGGCCACATCGTTGACCGAGAAAGCACCACCATCTCTAATCAGGTTTAAGGAAGGTAAACAGCAAAGAAAGGAAAAGAAAGCTATGAGACACAAGGTATGCTTGTCATGTGGTATCGCGGCGATTGCAGCGGTGGGGATCGCCACCAACGCTCACGCGATCACGGTCTCCCCGACGCTGGACGCTACGACGCTCGAGACGTCGCTGATCAACGCCGGCAGCGGTTTGGTGGTCAACACCTTCACCGTCTCCGGCCACGACGACGGCGTGGCGATGTCTGCCGGGACGTACACGAACGCCTCCGGCACCTACGGCATCGGCCCGGGGATTGTGATCAGCTCCGGAGACGTGGCCGACTACGGCGACGGGCCCAACATCAGTGACAGCAATACGACGAGCTTCGGCGTCGCGGCGACCCCAGGCCAGGAGGTGTTGCTCGACCCGATCACGGGCGGGTCTTTTGACCACGCTGACGTGACCCAGATCGATGTCAACTTCGATCTTTTGCCCGGTTTTGACACGGTGTTCTTCAACGTGGTCTGGGGAAGTGACGAGTTCGACGAGTTTGTCGGCACAACGTTTATCGACGCGTTCGGGCTCTACGTCAATGGGACCAACATCGCCGACGTCGACGGCGACCCCGTCAATGTGGATCACCCGGACATGGACTTCGTAGCCGGAACGGAACTCGACGGGATCTTAACCAATGCCGACGGGAGCCCCGGACCCTTCGTCCACACGTTCAGTTCCTTCGTAGGCGATGGTGCTACAGACAACACCCTGACGTTTATTATCGCCGACTCGGGCGATACGGTTCTGGATTCGACCGCGTATATCTCCCAGCTGGGCGCTACGGTGCCAGACGACCCCGCGGACCCCGGGATCCCCGAGCCGATCTCAGCGGCGCTGGGCGTGATGGGTCTGGCCTCATTGGGGCTTACCGTCACCCGCCGTCGACGTTAAAACCAGGCACAGCCATTCGAATTAAAAAACACCGCGCCCTTCATCCGGGGCGCGGTGTTTTTTGTTCATCTCTAGCTGGGAGCGGGCCCGCCCGCTACGTCGGACCGGACACCCCCTGCCCTTACCGGTGACGGCGACGGTTCGCCGCGGCAAGCCCGCCGATCACGAGCATCGACAGGCTCGACACCTCCGGCACCACCACGATCGGGATCGTCTGACCGTGGTACATCAGCTCACCCACCACCCCCGGCTGGGCGTCGTCGGCGATCCTGATGATCGACCGGCCGCTATCGTCGAACACGGTGAAGATCCCCGAATCAGCGTCGGTCTCGACCAGCGTAACAATCGAGGAAAACGAGGTGACGTTGTCATTGACGCTCATGTCCGGCTGGTGATCGTTGCTGCCCAGCTCCAGCCCGGACGTGAGCGTCATGGTCAGCACCCCGCGGCCATCGAAGAACAGGTCATCAAGGTCCGGGCCCAGGTCCACGAGGCCGGCCGTGCCGTTGGCGTCGCCTACGCCGTCGGCGTTGAACGCCTGGTAAAACGTCTTGCCTTCGCCCGACACGTCGAACGTCCACGAGTCGTTGTCCGTGGGGTCGATGTTCAGCTGGGGGTCGAAGATGGCCAGCAGCACGTCCTCACCGGGCAGGTATTGGGCCTTGTCGGTGCCGATCGCGACGTCGGGCAGGTCGTTGTAGCTCAAGGTCGTGGTCTGCACGCCGCCGCCTTTGTTGTATTGCACGATCACCGGCGCCCAGTCCTCGAGGACCTCGACCACCACCTGCCCGTTGACAAGCTTCGTGACCACCTCACCCGGCGCCGGCAGGTCGATCACCTGAACCACCGGCCACTGAACCGGGTCGATCCCGATCTGCCCCGAGAGCACCTGCGGGTCGGTGTTGAGCGCGGGGGGGTTCCTCACCACGTGATTGAGCAACGGCCCACCGCCGGGGACGATCGCCTTGGGCAGGGCCACCTCGAACGGATCGCTGAATACCACCCCGGCCGCGACCTCGGCGGTAGCTGAATCGACGATCACGCCGAAATCCAGGCCCGTGCCCGGCAGCCCAACGGTTTGGTCGGCGGCGTGGGCCGCGTCTGAGACCGCGAAGTACCCGTACCAGCTACCGTTCGTGGCCTGGGCCATGCGCAAGATCTGCCCGTTGACCGTGACATCCGGCTCGCCTTCGGCTTCATCAGTCTCTTCGATGTCTAGGTCCTGGATCATCACCTCCACCACCGCCGGCCCACCGAAGCTCTTATCGGAATTAGACCGCTCCGCTGAGATGAACAGATTCGCGTTCGCCCCGTACAACGGACACACCGGCCCGCCCGCCAACCCCGTCACAACCACCGCGCCGCCCAGAAAGAATGACCGTTTGCTCATCGCAGATACTCCTTGTGGCCTTGACCCGCTGGCGCCAAGGGCTGTCCCATAAAATGATAATTCGCATATCCCACGAATCTCTCCGTGCTATTGTAGGATCGCAACTCGAGGAGATTCCATCACACCCGATACATTGGAACCCCCCCGTATCGAAGGCGGCGGGCCCGTCACGACCTGCCACGCTACCTGCGATCACCCCGCGGCTTTGGCTTGGCAATTGACCGCTGGCGCCCCGGACGAACGACTCAAGAGAACGAAAAAACCAAGGAGGTTTGTAGATGGGAGGATCAGACGGGTGTGTGGCCATCCAAACCCCAGACCACGGGCTGGCAGCGCGCAGCTGAAGCCTGCGGCAAACCCCGATCCTTATCGATGCGGGATAACCGTCCACCTGAAAAACAAACAGGCCAAGACACGACGATCTACAGTTGCGGAAGCCTTGAGCCGCTACCGGCGGCGGCGCCAGGCGACGCCCACGGCCACGGCGCCCAGCAGCGCGACGCTTGATGGCTCGGGGATCGGCTCGGAGACCTCCGCGGTGAACCCGATGTTCTGGAAATCGACCTCACGGTTACTGCCAGACAGGAAAGCCGTCACGAACTGAACGTTCAATGGGGCGGCCAGGGGGATGTCCTCGGCGCGAATCCCGGGGCTCGAGCCCAGCGCCGGCACGATCGACAACGCCCCGACCTGGTCGTTGGCGCTATTAAAGAACGTGAAGTCGACGTTGTCGACGTCGAAGCTCTCACTCGTAAAGTTCCAGAAGTGCAGCGTCGAGATGTCAAACTCCTGGCCGAAGTCGAACAGCAGCTCCAGGCCCCCGCCCACCTGACTCGCGGTGAACCAGATATGCGTCCCCTGGTTGTGGAACTCCTCGGCGTCGGCGGAAGGGGCGTCGATGACTTTCTCGATGGTATTGCCGCCCGAGAAGGTATTGTTGAAGCTGCCCGGGGAGGTGCCCGGCCCCACCTCGACGGTGATGTTGGTGTTGTTGAGGTAGACCGGATCGGCCCAGGCCTCTACGCCTGCCGGTAAGACCACCGCCGCTAACGTAAGATTTAAAATTCTTCTTCGCATCGTGTTTCTCCTGATTGGCCTGTTGAGACGGATCAAATCGCGGGTGACGCGTTGCGACCAAAGGCCCGCGATCCCTGAAAAGCTTCACTCCGCTTCAAAAATAAAATTAGAACTTTACCTCCCTACCTCCCTCGTTTCGATTTTTACCCCAGCCACGCCGTCGAGATATTCAGACTGATTTAGTATAACCACCTGACGCCAGATTTCCATAATCTTCGGCAAAATCGTGTCGTCGCGGACGCGGCTTGGGTTGTAAGACACCCTTCGCCTGGGTCACGATCCGCTAAATGCCCGGGCCCCAGAGGAGGGGGGTAGAAACGGGCGTTTTTCTAGCTATGCTGTAGGTTAGCAATCATGGCTAAAAAGGTCATTATCCAGATCTACGACGCGGTCGGGGGGCCCAAGAACGCGACGATGGGCGCCGATGGGTTTCGGGCCGGGCCCACCGACCAGGGCCGGTACGTGGTCGCCTACTGCGGGAAGCATTCGAGCTCTCGGTACGCGTACTGGTCGAGGGTCCGCTGGGGCAGCAAGCTCGAAGACCGCGGCGGTGAGCTGTGGGTCCAGCACAAAGGAAAAATGCGTGCGCTTAAGACCGTCACCCCGGTGACTCGCCAGGAGATCGAAGAAAAGCACCAGGAACTCTACAAAACGAAGAAAGTCCCCGACAAGTGGGTCTTCAACGACTTTGGCCACAAAACCTGCTACTTCTTTAAGGATAAGAACAAGAACCGCCGGCTCGATAAGAAGGCGGGTGAGAAGATCAGCGGCGAGTTCATCCACACCACGCCCAAGACTGAAGCCGCCACTGCCCGCGGCGAGACGGTGATCCTGACCGAGTCCCACGGCTGCGTGCACGTCAAGCCCGCCGACATCGACGAGATGACCAAGAAGCGGTACATCGCCACCGGTGTGCCGCTGATCATCCACACCTACGACAAGCTCGCCCCCACCGGGCCCAAGACCGTCGGAAGCGGCCCGTTCGAGGTCCACTTCTTCCCCGGGGCCACGAAGCTCGTCGTCTATGGACGGGCCAAGTAAACAGGGCCATCGCATTCTCCCCGACAGTAGTGTTCGAGGCGGGTTTTGGCATCCAACTGACAGACCTCACCCTCGTTTTTCGCCTTTAAGAGGGGGTGATTTTGTCGTGCGAGATGGGATTTTCAGAGAATGCGATGGCCCTGGCCAAATAAAAATCCCCTCCAAACCAGCTGGCGGAGGGGGTTCATTTCGCCTATGTCAAGCTGCGTGTCAAAACGATTTTATGGACCCGAAGATAGACGCATCGCGAATCAAAATACCACGTCGCACACCCATTTGACCCCGGGAATGGTCGCGCCGCGTACAAGAGTCACGCCGGGACTTCATCCGGGATGGGCATCAACCGGGGATTTTAATTAAAAATCACGCGGTCGCGTCCGTCACCCAGGCTCTTTACGCGTTGCCCCGCTTGCGACGCCAGATCACGCCCAGCCCCACGGTGCTCAGCAGCATCGCCGCGGTGGGTTCGGGCACCAGGTTGGTCTCGAGCAGGTCGATGATCACGTCGCCCGATTGACCCACGTCGAACGTCATCATGACCGAGTGCACGTCGGTCAGGGCCGCGCCGCCGGTGAAGCCGGTGTAGGGCAAGACGTTCTGGCCAATGGCCATCGAGTCGACCACCATCTCAGACGTCGCCCCGGCGGAGTCCATCACGGTGAACGTTACCTCGACGTTGCCGTCGTCAACGAAGACCAGCTCCATGACGATCGCGTCGGACTTGCCCCCGTCAGTTAGGTCCAGCCCGCCCAGGCCCGCGCCGTTGGCGTCCCAGGTGACTTTCGACCGCCCGCCCGGAGCGAACGCGTCTTGGGAGTGCCCGATCGCCCCTGGCGGCACCGCCACCTGCAGCTGGGCCCCTTCAGACGTCGCGTCCCCATCGGTGGGGAACCCGAGGATCGCCAAGGTCCGCGACCCGCCGATCGCATCGGTCGAGGCGTAGTTTGTGGGTCCCAGGTCCCCGATCGACCGCACCAAGCCCGGGCCAGAATTAAAGGTATCGATCACGATCGCCTCGGCGCTACCGGCCACCGCTAACCCCGCGGCGCACGCGGCCGCTGCCAAACACGGTTGGATCTGCATTCTCATCTCCTTAGAAATAATGAGGAACAATTCTCTCCTCGGGCCTTCCCCCCCGATCCGGCCGGCCCGCTCTCGATCGCCGCACGGACGCACGCGGCAACGCCTGCCACGCATCAACCCGACCGTCCGACGAACTAACTTAACTTTATGCAAACCGGGCTGCTTGTCAATCAAAAACGCTGATTATTATTATTTTGAGGCGACAGGCGCCACGGCCAAACCCCGTGCGTCGCGGAGGGTCGCCCCATCGCCCAACCAAGATCTACACAACGGGTGTCAAAAGGCACGGGCTACTGGCTGATCGGGTGTTGAGCCTCTACGATGCGGGTGAAATGAACCGTGTTGGGATCAGAAAAGAATCGCGATCATGCTTCGCCGCTATCGCCGTTGTCCTGGGAGTCTTTATCGCCATGTCTACTCACCCGACCGTCGCGGCGGATCAAAACCACGATCAAGACCTTAAAAACCCCGATGGCTCGTGGAAGCACACCAACGCGCTGGTCGACCAGACCAGCCCCTACCTGCTCCAGCACGCCCACAACCCCGTGGATTGGCACCCCTGGGGCAAAGCGGCGTTCGAGCTGGCCCGCGAATCGGGCAAGCCGATCTTCCTAAGCGTCGGGTACTCGACCTGCTACTGGTGCCACGTCATGGAGCGACAGGTCTTCGAGAACCCGCAGCTGGCGGCGATGCTCAACGAGCACTTCATCAACGTCAAGGTCGACCGTGAGGAGCGCCCCGACGTCGACGACATCTACATGACCGCCGTGCAGATGATGACCCAGCACGGCGGGTGGCCGATGAGCGTGTTCCTCACCCCCCCCGGCGCCGCAGGGCAAGACGACCCCGGCCTCAAGCCGTTCTGGGCCGGCACGTACATCCCACCCCAGCCCCGCCACGGCATGCCCGGCATGCCCCAGGTGATCGAAGCCCTCACCGACGCATGGAAGAATGAACGCCAGAAGGTCATCGCGCAGGCCGATCATGTCGCCCGTGTCGTCGCCGACCACCTAGCCCAGAAACAAGCCGGTGACCCCGATCCTCCCACCGCCACGCTCGTTCAAGCCGCCGCCAACCAGATCCTGCGAACGTATGACCCCCAGCACGGCGGATTCGGGGGCCCGCCGAAGTTCCCTCAGCCGACGTACCTCTTGTTCCTGTTAAAGATCCACGAGAACAACCCGAACCAGGAAGTGTGGCGTGCGTTGAGGCACACCCTAGAACAGATGGCCCGCGGGGGGATGTACGACCAGGTCGGCGGCGGGTTCCACCGGTACTCGACCGATGGCCAGTGGCTGGTGCCCCACTTTGAGAAGATGCTCTACGACAACGCCCAGCTCGTCGAGGCGTACCTCGCCGCTCATCAGGTCCAACGCTCGCAACGTGACCCTGCGGACCCGGGGGACCCGATGCTCTTGTCCCGGGTCGTGCGTGAGACGTGTGACTACGTCCTTCGCGAGATGACCGACCCCAGCCCCGCCCACGCCAGCGAAACGCGTGACCAAGACGGTACAGACCACCCCACGGGCACGTTTTACTCCGCTCAGGACGCCGAGGTCAACGCCCGTGAAGGGTTGAACTACCTCTGGACAGCCCAGCAAGTCGCAGGGGCCATCGACGACGAAGAGCTCACCCAGTTAGCGACCGTGATGTACGGCCTGGACCGGGGCACGAACTTCCAGGACCCCCACCACCCCGAAGACCCACGCGCCAACGTGCTCTATCTTCCTCAACGACTCGACGAGCTGGCCCGCGACCGGGGTCAGAGCCTCGAACAGATCACCCGCGCCAGGAAAGAGATCAACCGGAAGCTGCTCGAAGCCCGATCGAAACGGAAACAGCCGATCACCGATGATAAGACCCTCGTGTGCTGGAACGGGATGATGATCGCGGCGTTAGCCCAGGCCGGCCGGGTGCTCGATGAACCGCGTTACACCCAAGCCGCCCAGCGCGCCGCCAACACGATCCTCACGCACATGTCCCGCGACGACGGCGGCCTCTACCGCACCATGCGCCGCGGCCGGGCCAAGATCCCCGCGTTCCTCGAAGACTACGCGTTCTTCGTGCACGGCCTGCTCGAGCTTCACCGGTCGACGCACCAGCGCCGCTGGCTAGGGGCAGCGATCGAACTCACCCAACACGCCACCGAAAATTTCTCGGCCCGTGACGACCGGAGCGGGGGGTACTACGACACCCTCGCCGACCAAGCGGACCTATTCGTGCGCACGGTCTCGGTGTACGACGGAGCGGTCCCCAGCGGCAACAGCCAGATGGTCCACAACCTGATCGACCTCTACGAGCTGACTCAGAACGAAGCGTACTTAGACCAAGCCGTGGCGGACCTGCACGCGTTTGCCGCGGCGCTGCGGCGATTCGGGCAGGGGATGTCCCACATGCACCACGCGTTGCTCCGGGCGATGGAGATCGCCCCCGACCGGTTCGTCGCCTCGGCGCAGCCCCCCAAGCCAGACGACGCCGAGCCCGGTCGTCGCCCGGTCGTCTCAGTGCACGTGCGACCCGAGCAGATCGACCTATCCCACGGCCAGGCCCGGGTGATCGTTACCCTAGACATCGGCCCCGGCTATCACCTCAACACCCACAACCCCGGCGCCGCGGGCGTGATCCCCACATCGCTAGAGCTGCGTGACAGCCCCGGCGTGAGCCTGCACACCCGCTACCCCCCGGGCCACGAACGCAGCTACCCGTTCGCCGATCAGCCGATCCGGGTCTACGAGGGCAAGGTCGAGCTCATCGCGACCCTGTCCACCACCGACGCAGCGGTGGACGACCCCCGCGGCGGCGCTCCCACGCTGTGGCTACGCTACCAGGTGTGCACCGACAACAGCTGCCTCGAACCCAAGCAGATCCAGCTGCCGGTGGAGATCGTTAACACGAGACGATCCAAGTAACGCCCCATGATCGACACCCACTGCCATCTGACCTTCCCTCAACTCTTCGACCAGCTCGACCCGGTTTTGGCCCGCGCCGCGGACGCCGGGGTCGACCGGATGATCACCGTCGGCACGACCGTCGAAGACTCGCAACGGGCAGCGGGCATCGCGGATCGTTACAGGCCCGTTTACGCCACGGCCGGGATCCACCCTCACTACGCGGACCGGGTGGCAGATGAACGGCAGGCGGCCCAGACACTGCGCCAGCTGCTCGAACAACCCAAGGTCGTCGCGATCGGGGAGATGGGCCTCGACCGCCATTACCCCGAACCCTCGATCGACGCCCAGAAGCGGCTGTTCGAGTGGCAGCTGGGCCTGGCCCAAGAATCAACCCAGCCGATCGTCATCCACAACCGGGAGGCAACGCACGAGGTCCTGGCGATGATCCGGGCAAGCGGTATCCCCGGCCGCAGGTTCGTGTTTCATTGTTTTACCGGCACCGCCGCCGAGCTCGACGTGATCCTGGCGATCGGGGCGATGGTGAGTTTTACCGGGGTGGTGACGTTCAGGAACAGCCGGGCGCTGGCCGATTGTTTACACGCCGTGCCGCTGGAGCGGATGATGATCGAGACCGACGCCCCGTACCTCACCCCCGAGCCGCACCGCAAACAACGCCCCAACCAGCCGTGTTACGTAGCCGACGTGGCGGGGTTCATCGCCCGAGAATTAGAGATAGGCGGCGCGGAATTCGTGAAGGCGGTGGACGACAACGCGGCGAGGTTTTTTGGGTTGACCCCGGAGCCGTGAGCCGCTGAGGCCGCGACGAGAGGGGCGGCGGGGCGTTAGGACATCAACCGGGCCATGGAAGTGCGGGCGAGGTTCATCAGGTTAAAGGCCAATTCCGGGGTGACCTCCATGAACTCGAACCCGACCTCGTGGTGACGATCCACCTCCTTGATCCACTCGACCTTGACCTTCACGGGCAGGGTCTCGTTCTGGATCCGCAGGGTCAGCTCGGTTTCCTGCCCGACGCTTAGGTCTGGCGGCTCGTCGCAACGCACCCGCAGGCCGGAAGCGGACATATTCACCACCTGCCCTAACTCGCACACCAACAACTCACAACGCAGGCGGCCCTTCTTGCGCTTGTCGTCCGAAGCGGGATCGATCGGCAACGAGGAGTGGTGGCGGTTGATCATAACCTACGCATCGGTCACGCCAGCGGGCACCTTTAGGGGCTACGGTCGCGCTTGGCCCAGGTGGCATATCCAGCTGGTCATGATGTATCGATAAAAGTGCGATATACGCATCGCGTATGAAAACACCGCGTCGGCGATGTGCTGGACACCGACAATTGTCTTGCCGCGTACACAAGCCATGCCGTATTCTCATCCGGGATCGGTATATTCATCGCATTGGTCGACCGCAGCATGTGCATATTTAAGAGGGTCAATGCGTTTTTATTGTGAAACACAACGGTAGTATTCAGTGCGACGGAGATTCACGTGCACCACGGATAAACGGCCAACCCGAAAATCTGGTCGTAGCTGAGCGCTACTAGGCCCGGTCGGGAACCTCGTTTTGGAGGTCCATGGGTGTGCCACTGGCGGCTGGCCCGCCAGTGCAGAGGCTAGAAAACTCAGGCATTCGCACTGGCTGACGAGCAGCCAGTGACACCGGATCAAAAGTTTTCCGACAGACCCTAGATCGTGCTGCTTACGGGATCTCTTGCACCAGAGTCCCCCCGGGCCCGTCCCGGTCTTGTTCCCCTGCAGCGTGCCACGTGAGATCGATCTCGAACCGGACCGAACCGTCGGGGTTCTCCGACCGTCCGTTAAGCTCGAACGCGTTGACGCTGGTGTCCGGATAGGTGTCGTGGATCCGGTGCAGCAGGTCCGCAGCCGCCGGGTACGCCCCGTGCCCGGTCAACCGGATCGCCACCCGCTGGCACATCAACGCTTCGGTGACTTCCCCGGGCACGGCGCTGTGGACCGCCAGGCCGCACTCGGTCGCCAAAGCAGCCAATTCATCGAGCCGGTGGTTGAGCCCGCGCACGCTTTGGAGGTTCAGCGACGTGGACGCCAGGGCGGCCTGAGCGTCGAGCGATCGGCGGCGAAGCAGGTCCACGACCCCGCTGCGTTCGTCGATCACCTGCTGTTTCTTAGCCAACTCTTGTTCGTGCTGCTGATACTGCCCACGCGCCGAGAGCACCGGCCGCACCCCGAAGGCGTACAGACCGCCGGTCACCACCACGCACCACGCCGCGGCGCCCGCGTAGGTCAACCAACGGCTGCCTCGATAAGATCGTAACCCGGTCACCGCGCCTCCCCGAGGTAACAGACTAGGTTGAACGTGCTAGCCTGCTCATCCAAGAACGGGCGCCGCCGCGTGTCCACGAGCTTGACCCGATCAAACAACCCGGTCTGCTCCAATTCCAGTACGAAACGCGAGACGTCCTTAAGCGACCGACCCAACCCAGACAGGTAAAGCTCCCAAGACTTCGGCTTCCGTAAACCCGCCAGCGGCTGATCCCCCTCCAGCCCAGCGGGTGTCTCACGATCAACCCCCGTCACGCCGCGCAGCGCGCACCGACTAAGGACCACCCGGTCGTTGAGGCAATTCGAGATCACCGCCAAGACCCCGCTCCAATCCGGGTGCACCGTAATGGCCTGGTTGATCGCCAGCTGATTGCGCGCCGCTTGGAGCTGCCCGCTAAGCTCCACCAGGTCGCGGTCGATGCCCCGGATCTGCTGCGTCGCCTCGTCGAGCCGCCTCGCCCACGTGCCCTGCGGCATCCACGCCATATGCACGTAGACACCGCACCCCACACACAAAAGCGTATACACCGCGCATAGCCCCACCCAGCGACGGACCCTACGCCGCTGCCGCCGCGCTTCGAGCCGATAAGCCGGGATGAGATTCACGCTCTTCATGGGCTACCCATCTGGGTGCTGAGCCAAACCGACCGCTGAGGCCAGACCGCTCCAAGGCCAGCCGAACGAGGCCGATACCCCGGCCATCCCGTCCCACTGGGGTTCGAGGACCTTGATCTCCAAAACTTCGGTCAAGAAGTCAGCCAGGCCGGTCATCCTTGCCGCCCCGCCTACCAGCAGCAGCTGGTTCACCGCCACGCTGGGGTACCGGTGCAGCATGTACGCGAACGAGATCCGCAACTCCTCCGCAACCGCGTCGAAATGATCCGCCACCACCGCCCGGACGGTGCCGGTATCCTGCCCCGCTAGGTCGGCACGACTCGGGGGGTGGTGGCCCAGCCCTTCCGCCTCGACCCGCTCGACAGCCGCGGCGATGTCCATATCGAGTTGGGCCTCGATCTTCTCAGCCAGCGGCTTGATCCCACCGTCGCCAAGCACGCGGTAGTACGCGACCACGCCCTCGTGCACCACGATCAACCGCGCCGCCTTCCAACCGATGTCTAGGATCAGACCAAGCGCCCCGACCTCGGGGATCCACGGCCCGCAAGCCCGCGCCAACGCGCACGCCTGGACGTCCAACGCCTCGACGGTGTACCCCTGGCCCTCGAATAAATCCAAGACCGCGTCGGCCGACTCATGGGAACAAGCCACGGCCATCACATGCGTCGCCGCCCCCGCCCGCGCCGGGGGGGGCAGGTCCCAGCAGGCTGATTCGATCGCCTGCGGCTCGACCCTGTTCATCCGCGATAGCTCGTGATGGGCGATGTGTTCTAGCGGCGCCTGCGACGTACGCGGCGGCAATTCAAGGTGGCTGATCAGCTGCTGATCCTGCCCAGTGGCGATCACCAGACGCCGACCCATAAAACCATGCTTCGCCAACACCTCACAGATCTGCGCCGCTTCGGCGACGTCCAGCTTCTGGCCCGGGTCGTTCCGGTCGGTTTGGTACACCGCCTCGACGCGCCACCGCCCCGGCGCGCCGCTAAGCTGAACCGCCTTGACCGTCTTGGCCCCCACCTCCAGGCCGATCGGGGTCCGAGAACTCCCTTTCCAACCCATCATGACCCCGCCCCCGGACTAGCCCCCGAACCGGCCATGGCTGTCAGATCGAATAACGGCATAAACAAACTCACAGCGACAAAGCCCACAAACACCCCCAGCCCGATCAGGATGATCGGCTCGATGATGCTCGTGAGCGAGCGCAGCACGACGTCGTTTTCATCGTCTAAGAAATCCGCGACGTCCAGTAGCAGCGGCCCGATCTGCCCGCTGTGCTCGCCGCTGCGGATCGTCTCGTACACCGTGGGGCTGATCAGCGGCGTCCCGGCCAACGCCGTGGAGATCGGCTGGCCACGGATCACCGCCGCCTCGGCGTCGGACATCAGCTTCCGATAAGGCAGGTTCCCCGCCGCCTGCTGACACATCTTCAGGGTCTCAAGCAGCGGCACGTGGCTCTGCATCAACACCCCCAGCAGCCGCACCAGCCTCGCGGTGATCAGCCCGCGGGCGATCTTGCCTAAGATCGGCAGCCGAAGAACGGTCGTATCCCACGCGCGCCGGCCGCTGGGCGAGCGGATCAATCCCCCCACCGCGAACGGCGCCGCCACCGCCCCAAGCAAAAAGACCCACCAGTACCCGATCATCCCTTCACTGACGGTCACCAGCAGCATCGTCGTCGGCGGTAGCGGCACATCCATGGTCTCGAAAAGATCGACAAACCGCGGCAGCGCCACCGTCAGCAGCACCCCCAGCACGGTCGCCGAGACGATCAGCAGAAGCGCTGGGTAGATCATCGCCCCCATCACGCTGCTGCGCAGCTGATACTGCTTGCGTTTGAGTTCCGCCAGACGCTCGAGCACCTCGGTGAAGTAGCCGCTGGTCTCGCCCATGGCGATCAGGCTGCGGTAGACCTGGTCGAACACCCTCGGGTGCGCCGCCATCGCTTGTGACAATGATTCGCCCTGCTTGACCCTGGACTGGAGGTCAGCCATGACCTGCTTCCAGAACGGGCTATTGGCCTGCTGTTCCAACGCCCCCAAGGCTTGCGATAAGGGGGTCCCGGTCGAGACCAACACCGACAGCTGCCGGGTGAAGAACGAGAGGTCTTTCATCCCCCGCCCGCGCCCGCTCCACCACGGCCGCTTGATCACGCCCTCTTGTGTCTTGGCCCCACCACCGGCTGAGGGTGATATGTCGGTCACGAACAGCCCGTTTCGCCGCAGGTTCTCCCTAGCCTGGACGATGTCTGAGGCTTCGATCACCCCTTCGACCAGCTGCCCCGACGGGTTGTAGGCGTGATAGTTCAGTTTCATCGCATGTCTCGATAAGCAGCCCCCTGGCCGCCCTATCCGTCCACCGCCTCGTCATGGGTCACCCGCAGGACCTCTTCGAGGCTCGTCTTGCCCGCCATCGCCAGCAGCCGGCCCTCATCGCGGAGGGTCAACCCCCCGTGTTTCTCGATCTCGTCGCGCAGCTGGTGCGAGGCCGCCGCCTGGTGGATGAGCTTGCGCAACCCCGGGGTTACCTCCATCACCTCGTAGATCCCGATCCGCCCCTGGAACCCGCTGTCGTGGCATTCTTGACAGCCCACGCCTTTACGGAACGACGCCCCCGCGGCTTGGTCCGCATCGAGCCCCGCGTCGACGAGTACGTGCTCTTGAGGTTGATAGGTCGTCGCACACCCAGAACACACCGTTCGGGCTAACCGTTGGGCGACCACCCCGTTTAAAGCCCCCGATAGCAGGTACGGCTCGATATTCATGTCCAACAGACGCGACACCGCCCCGGGTGCATCGTTTGTATGAAGCGTCGCCAACACTAGGTGCCCGGTCAGCGCCGCCTGGACCGACACGCGCGCGGTCTCTTCGTCGCGGATTTCCCCGACCATGATGATGTCGGGGTCCTGACGCAGGATGCTCCGCAACGCCCGCGCGAACGTCATCCCGATCGCCTCGTGGACCTGGACCTGGTTGACCAGATCCAGCTGATACTCCACCGGGTCCTCGACCGTGATGATGTTGCGGTCGGCGTCTCGGAGCTTGTCTAGAGCGGAGTAGAGTGTGGTCGTCTTGCCGCTGCCCGTGGGCCCGGTGACCAAAACCAAGCCGTATGGCCGCCTCAACGCCCGCATGAAGGTTTCTAGCGCCTCGGTTCGGAAACCCAGGTCCTCAAGCTGGACCTTGAGGTTGGATTTATCGAGCACGCGCAGCACCAGCTTCTCGCCCAGCAGCATCGGCATGCTCGATACCCGCAGGTCGATCGGGCGGCCCTCGGCGATCAGCTGGATACGGCCCTCCTGCGGCAGGCGCTTCTCGGCGATGTCCATCTGGCCCATCACCTTCACGCGGGAAGCGATCGCCGGGTGCATCCCCGCCGGTGGGTTCATCAGGTCGCGTAGGACGCCGTCGACGCGGTAGCGGACCCGGGTGCCCTGGTTGCTGGGCTCGATGTGCACGTCGCTGGCCCGGTTGCGGATCGCGGTCAGCAGGGCCAGATTCACCAGCCGCACCACCGCGTTGGCCTCTTCGGGTTGGTCGAGGTTGATGACGTTTTCGTTCGAGGCCCCGACCGCTGCCTGTCCGCCGGCTGCCGTATCGGCCATCGACGCGAATAACTCGTCAACATCGACCCCGCCGTCGGCGGCGCGGTGGATGAATTGGATGATGTTCGCCTCCAACGCCAACACCGGCTTGATCCGGCAGCCGGTCATCTGGCGAAGCCGGTCGATCGTGGGTAGGGATTGCGGTTCGGCCATCGCGACCGTGAGCCGCTTGTGGACCCGGAACATCGGCAGGGCTTTGAGCCGCTCGCACTCCTCAGCCCCGATCTCTTTGATCAGCGCCGGGTCGAACAGCCCTTCACGCAGCACGCAACCCCGCACCCCCAACCGGTTGGACAGGGTCTGCACCAGGGCCGCGGGGCTGACCACTCCCTCGTCGACGAGCACCTCGCCGAGCATCTTCCCGGAGGAGCGTTGGGCGTCGAGGGCGTGGTGGAGCTGGTCCTGGGAGATCAGCCCCTCTTCTACCAAGGCGTCGCCGATCTGGACTTTCTTGGCTGTCGATACGGTCACCGTGATCCCCCTACTGCTGCGGTCACGTCCTCGAAGTGCTCGAATAGTGAGGTCAGATCGGTCAACGCCAGCACCTCGCGCAGGGTCTTGTTGGCCCCGCAGAGCTTGAGGCTGTGGCCGACTTTCGACAGCAGCCCGCTGATTTCCTCGAGCACCTCTAAGCCCCGGCTATCGATCCCAGACACCCGCGCCACGTTGAGCACCCACCCCGACGGCGGCTGGGGACCCCCCAACAGCGAGGCGACCCGGTCCTTGACCGTGTCCGCGTCGTCACCGCTCATCGCCCCGACCGGGGAGAGGATCATGGCCCCGTTTTGTTGAACCTCCTGGATCTGCATGGCCTGGCCCGTATCCCTAATTGCGTGAAACACTCCACCCAGGCCTGGATCCCTCCCCCTTCCGTTGGGGCGATCCCTATTCCATCACGCAGGTAGAACGCAACCCGCATCTGGGGCGTACCCACAGCTTCTCTTTGTGGGGATCGGTCATACCTGCCGATGAGTTAACCCCCTAGCCCGTAGGACCCCCATAACTGTCACGAGGCGATTCGTTTTTCAAGCCAACGCCGTAACGGATCGATGACTCACCAAACCGGAACGGGGCCCTATAATCCCGCTTAACGGACACGACCCCCGACGGGCATCTATGAGTGACATGATCGACACAACCGTGACCGTGGTCATCCCCTGCTACAACGGGATGCCGTACCTGCCCCAGGCGTTGGATAGTGCGGTGGCCCAGACGCACCGGCCCGAGGCGATCATTGTGGTCGACGACGGGTCGACCGATGAAAGCCCCTCCGTCGTGCGAGACTTTTCCAAAAAATATCCGGATCACCGCATCGAGTTGATCCAGCAAGCCAACGCCGGCGAACCGGCCGCTCGCAACACAGGGATTCGCGCCGCCACCAGCGCGTGGGTGGCCATGCTCGATACCGACGACTGGTGGGAGCCCGATAAGCTTCAGCTACAAGTCGCTGCCGCGCAAGAAGCAGGACCGGATTGCGTCTTGGTGCACACCGGCGGGAAGGTCCACCTGCCCGATGGCTCGGTGGTCGAGGGAGACTTAGAGAAACCCGCCCGACGCACCGGCTGGTGCACCGAGGCCTTGTTGGAACCCACGAGCATCGGGCACCCGTCGATCATGATCCGCCGTGACGCGTTGGAGAAGATCGACGGGTATGACGAATCGTTCCGCCAGTCTTGTGATATCGACCTGTACTTCCGCCTTAGCGTGGTGGGGACGTTCGCGTTCGTGCCCAAACGGCTGCTGCACTACCGCAAGCATGAGAAGCAGATGAGCTCGAGCCAGATCGACCAGATCCCGTTCCACCACCGGGCGGTCCGAGAGTTTTTTGAATCCCGCCCCGACATGGCAGAGCAGATCGGCCACGAGAAGATCCTCTTAGCGTTGTGCGAACACGTCGCGGTCAAGCTCGAAAGCCTGTGGTGGCGACGCAACCTCGACGACTTCCGGCGGCTACTGGATTACGCTGCTCAAAACGGTCTCGACCGTGGGTCAATCCCAAAGTGGCGCGCCCGCGCCCGTTGGCCCAACTGGTTGATCGGGCTCAAAGACCGGATCACCGGCGATGCGAAAGATCCTGTCGCCGCCGCTGAGGGTACCCATGGCGAGGGTTCCGGGGGCGGTGGGTGATGGACCTGACCGTCGCTATCTGCACTTATCAGCGGATCGAGCCGTTTCGTGAGACACTGGCGTCTTTATGTCAATGCGATCCGATCAATCAAGATTGGGAGCTGCTGATCATCGACAACGGCTGCGACCCGCGGGTCGAAACGCTCGTGGGCACGTTCGCCGACCGGCTGCCCCTACGGTACATCGGCGAGTCGACCCTCGGCACCAGCCACGCCCGCAACCGCGCGGTGCGTGAAGCCCGCAGCCCGGTCATTCTGTTCACTGACGATGATGTGACCTTTGATCCAGGCTGGTTATCACACATGGCAGCGGCGATCCATGAACACGGGGATTGCGACTTCTGGGGCGGTCGGGTCGAGCCGGTGTGGTCGGTACAACCGCCGCTATGGTTCGATATCGACCGGTGCGCGATGTTGGGCGACTGCGTGGTACGGTATCAGCAGGGCGACCAGCCACGGCGTTGGGACAGCGACCACGACCCGCCGTTCTATACCGCGAACCTGGCGCTGCGGGTGGAGCGAGTAACCCAAGCGGGTTACTTCGACACGACGGTAGGCCACCGTGGCGGGGTGCGCATGGGGATGGAAGATAGCCTGATGGTCCAAACGATCCACGCGATGGGCGGGCGGGGCTGGTACGCGGCCGACGCGGTGGTGCACCACCCGGTGGCCGAGGACCGGCTGACAAAGGCGTACGCGAGGCGGTTCGCGTGGCGGCAGGGGTGGATGAGTGTTGAACAGGTCACGCGCCGGCCCATCGATCCGGCATCGGACCGCGAACGCGATCAAAGGGGCTCATCCTCGAATCCGCAGGCTAAGCGGGGCACGGTGCCGCGTTGGTTCTACCGGGTGAGTATCGAACAGGTTGCCAAAGGGTGCCTGCGGTGGGTTATTGGGTTGATCCGGCTCAACGCCGCGGAACGGTTCACCGGGCAGTTTGTCGCGATCTTTAACCTCTCGAAGCTGCGACACGCTTTGTGCAGGGGGCGGTGACGAGTGCCGACAAGACTTAAGATGGGCTTAGCGTGATTGGTGCTGACGTGTCCCGTGAACGTTTCGATCGTTGAGATCGGCTTATTTGATGAAGGGACGTTAACCCCGCCTTCAATGACGAGGGCTAAGACGGTGTGATGTATCGGATCTGGTCAGCGTGATGGATATCCCGATCGATTCCGACGTGGCGGTGATCATCCCGTCCTATAACCGCGCGCCGCTGCTGCCGGTGGCGTTGGACTCGGTGATCGCTCAGACCGCGGGTAAATCGCTGGAGGTGATCGTCGTCGATGACGGCTCGACCGACGATACGGTCCGCACCCTGCGGCCGTATCTCCAGCAGTACGGGCACACCGCCTCGAAGGTGTGCATCCGGTACACCAAGCTGCCGAAGCTGGGGGTGGTCGAAGCCCGCAACACCGGGCTGAAGATGACGCACGCCCCACTGGTGGCGTTTCTCGATAGTGACGACTTCTGGGCACCCGAAAAACTTACTCAGCAGCTCAAGGTCATCGAAAGCGACCCCGAGATCGCGGTCGTGCACACCTCGTTCCGTTACGTGGATGATCACGGGCAGTTCAAGGACGACGGCCCACAGAGGCTCGACAACCCGTGCAAGGGCCGGTGCGTCGAGGCGTTATTGGACGAAGACCTCGTGATCTTTTCGAGTGTATTGATGCGGCGTTCGATCATAGATCAAGCCGCCGCTGATGAGCGGCATGGCCAGCCGTTCGATCCGCGTTGGACCAACGGGCAGGATTACGACCTGCTGCTACGAGCCGCTCGTTTAGGGCGTTTCGAGTACATCCCACAGCCGTTGACGATGTACCGGCTGCACGGCGGGCACGGGGCGATGGGCAACCTTGGTCGGGTGTTCGGGTTCCACTGCCGGGTACAGATCGACTTCGCCAAGCGGCACGGCCAAGAGCTGGGCATCACCGAAGAGGACGCGAGGCAACGGGCGGGGAAGTTTCTGTACGGCCGGGCGGAGTCCGCGTTCTGGAAGCGGCAGCTCGAGACCGCGTCCCAGCTGTGCGGCGTCGCTGAAGAACTAGGGTTATATGACGATCGGTTCGCCCAGCTCAAACGGAAGGCGTCACAGCCGCCGTGGGTGTACGGCATCAAAGATCTATTCGACCGATTGGTCGGCAGGAGGTGACCGCTGACCGGAAGTGACGAATCCATATCACAGACGAGGCGTGTTTTATACATTGCCCGCGCGCCGTTCATCAGCGGGGCCGAGCGGGCGCTAACGTCCCTGCTGCGTCACCTCGACCGGAGGCGCGTCGAACCGTCACTGGTGTTAGGCAACGAGTCGGGGTTGGTTGATACCGCCCGATCCCTAGACATCCCGGTCACGATCATCGAGCTGCCTAAGCGTAGCCGCCGCAACCCGCTGGGCTGGTGGCGGTCGGTGCGGCGGCTCAACAAGCTCATCCAAGACACCCGCCCTCATATCGTGCACGCTAATGACGTGCCCAGCTGCCAGGCGATGAGCGTGGTCGCGGGTCGGCTGGGGATCCCGCGGGTGGTCCACATCCGCTGGGGGATCACGGCCCGGGACATGGGCTGGTGGGCGTGCCGTGGCGCGGAGCGGATCCTTTGCATCAGCCGGTGGATTGAGGGTCAACTGGGCAGAAGGGTGGACACCCCGATCGAAGACACTCAGATCACCGTCCTGCCCGACGCGGTCGATTGGCCCGCCTCGCGAAAAAACGGGCAGCCCCAAGAAACCGAAACCGACGAAGACACCGCCCAGGTGCGATCGCCGGCGCTGACCCTGGGTTATGCCGGCCAGCTGATCGAATCCAAGGGCCTGGACCTGGTGATCGAAGCGATCGGTCAGCTGCCGCAGGCGATGCGGCCCCGCCTGCTTATCGCTGGTGAAGATACTCAAACCGGTGGCGGGTATCGGCGGCAGCTCGAAGAACTCGCCCAGCGGTGTGGCGTACAAGAATCGGTGACCTGGCTGGGGTTCGTGGAGGACGTGTCGTGGCTGTACCGCCAGGTCGACGCGGTGGTCTGCCCGTCTCGGGTCGAGCCGCTGGGGCTGGTGCCGCTAGAGGCCGCCCGGTACCGTCGGCCGGCGATCGCCAGCCGGGTCGGCGGGTTAGCCGAAACGATCCTCAATGGGCAGACCGGTCACCTCGTCGACCCCACGGTCGAGGGCTGGAAAGCGGGGTTGGCCCAGCTCGGCAGCCGCGATGAACTCGATGAGCTAGGCCAGGGGGCGTATGAAAGGACCCTTGAGCACCACAGCCCTGAGAGGTACCAGGCCGCCTTGATGACCGTTTATGAAGAACTCATGGGTCGCGAGTCCACCCCGTCTTGATTATTCAGGGAGGCCGCTCAGCGAGCCGCGCGCATCAGATAGCGGGTTTTGATGTGTTCACCGCCAACCGACGAAGAACCCGCTTGCTGACGCGCGCGGCTCGCTGAGCAGACGCTGCGAACGAATGGAAGATGCTCTAGAGTAGGGAAGCGACCCGTAAGCGGAGATCAAAAGGTTACACCGATCTTGACCGGTCCATCGCCTGTGATCGATGTCTTGCTAAGCCAACGCTTCGTGCCCGAAGCGGGCGGGTCGATCCGGTGGATGTACGAGGTGTACCGCCGCTGGCCCCAGCCGGTTGAGGTGATCACCCACGACTATTACCGCTACCCGCCCAACACCCCGGAATTCCCGCAGGTGCCTCAACCCCCGAACGGGATCGACCACGTCACCGACCCGAACCTCAAGCTCGACCGGCGTGATATTTTCATGAACGACTGGGGGATGGAAAGCCCACGCCGCCTGGTCCGCTACGCGCGGATGACCCGTGCGGTGGCCCAGCGGCTGCGTGAGCATCGTGGGGCGGTGCGGGTCCACACCACCCACGCGGTGCCAGAGGTCGTGAGCCTGATCCCGCTGCGGTGGCGATACGGCCGTCGGCTAAAGATCCTCTGCTACGCGCACGGGGAGGAGATCACCGCGTGCCGATCCAGCCGGCAGCTGCAGTTCCTGATGGCCCGCGCCAACGCGATCGTGGATGTGATGATCGTCAATAGCCATTACACCGCTTCGCTGGCGTCGCAACATATTAACCCATCGAAGGTGCACGTCATCCACCCGGGCGTGGAGATGGATCAGTACCAAGACGCTCATGAGGCCGGTCGACGGTGGCGCGCTCAGCACGGGCTTGATGGGAAACTTATCGTGCTCACGGTCGGCAGGCTCGATCCCCGCAAGAACCACGCGGCGGTGCTCGAAGCAATCGCCCAGCTGGCCCCGACGTTCGAGGCGCTAACCTATATCATAGTGGGGCAGGGCCGGCAGAAAGACGCCCTTGAGGCCCAGGCTAGGCGTTTAGAGGTCTTGGACCGCGTGGTTTTTACCGGGACGGTGGACCCGGGTTCGATGCTGGGCTTGTACGGGGCTTGCGATCTGTTCGTGATGCCCGCGATCCAGGACGGCACGGACGTCGAAGGGTTCGGCATGGTTTTTATGGAAGCGGCGGCGTGTGGGAAGCCTACCGTGGCCGGGCGGGTGGGGGGCCAAGCGGATGCGGTCGTGGATGGCCAAACCGGGTTGATCGTCGACGGGACGGACCAGGCCGCGGTCACGTCGGCGGTCGAACGGTTGTTATCGGATGAGGCGTTGCGGCGGCGGTTGGGCGAGGCCGGGCGTGGGCACGCCCGGCAACACGATTGGTCAAACGTCGTACAGCAGACCGGGCGTCTGGTCGAAGAGACGATAGAACGGGGCCCCGATCCCCTTACGTGAAGCTGATGGAGTAAAGCGTCATGTCGTTGCAGTTTGGTTGGTTGTTTACCAACTTGCTGTTTGTTTACGGTGCGGTGGGGGGGGTCTTGTCGCCTTTTATCGGGCTGATGGCGTTTTACGCGTTCTCGATCCTGCGCCCGACGTTCCTGTGGTTCTGGGTTAGCTACCCGACCCGGCGGTACAGCTATTACTTGGGGATGACGCTGCTGGCGGGGTGGGTGTTTAGTGGGTTCGGGGATTGGTCGGGGATCAAAGGGTTCTGGGTCAAGGCCTCGCTGATCGGGATTGTGGTTTATCTGGCGTCGGGGGCCTTTGGGGCCCAGTTCCTGGCGGTTCACCCGGCGTACGCGTGGGCCAATTGGACGCTCCAGTTCAAGATCCTGTTGATCATCCTGCTGACCGTGACGATCGTGCGTGAGGAGCAACAGATCAAGATCTTCGCGTGGGTAACCACCGGGACGCTGGGTTACCTGGCGTGGATGTTCAACAGCCAGTACTACTTCGACCGGTGGAACCGGATCTTGATGCACGGGTTCGGTTCGGTGGACAACAACGGGGCGGCGATGATCATGGTCCTCGGGGTGCCGCTGGCGTTCTTCATGGGGATCTACGATCGCCGGCTGTGGGTCAAGGGGTTGTGCTTCGGGGCGGCGGTGCTGCTGATCCACGTGGTGTTCTTTAGCTTCTCGCGCGGGGGGATGCTGGGGGTGTGCGTGGTGGGGATGGCGACGTTTATCGTGGCGCTGTTCCACCTGCCCAATAAGATCCTGACGATCGGGATCGCGGTCGGATTCGTGGTCGTTTCGCTGGTGCTGGCCGGGGGGCAGGTGCGGGAAGAGTTCTGGTCGATCTTCGCGGATCCTGAACGCCGCGACGCGTCGGCCAATAGCCGGTTCTATACATGGCGCGCGGCGTGGAATTGTATGTTGGATAACCCGCTGGGCGTGGGGCCGAGGAATTTTAATCTTCTCAGCAGCACGTATGGGCTATCGAATAACAAGAGCGTGCACAACCTGTTCCTCCAGACGGGCGCGGATTACGGGTTTCTGGGGATGTTCGGGTTGTTTTTCTTTTACTTCGGGGCCGCGTGGTCGTCTTACCTGATGACCACGACGCACACCGCCAAGCGGCTGCATTGGCCCCGCTACTTCGGGCAGATGGTCAGCATCTCGATCGCGGGGTTTATGATCTGCAGCATGTTCATCGGGATGGAAGCGGTGGAGGTCGGGTACATCGTGGCGGTGCTGGGTCTGTGCACGGTGACATACGTCAACCGGGTGTCGGAGACGGGCTTTGCGCTCGAGACGCTCGAGGTGCTCGAGCTCGAGGAGGTCGCCGAGCCGGTCACCGAAG
This sequence comes from Phycisphaeraceae bacterium, assembly GCA_965224205.1. Taxonomy (GTDB): domain Bacteria; phylum Planctomycetota; class Phycisphaerae; order Phycisphaerales; family Phycisphaeraceae; genus CBDCYN01. The sequence goes on along the minus strand of CBDCYN010000023.1, from coordinate 92,608 downwards.
AGGGGTCCCTTGTCTTGGCGTAATCGCGTGGACGGCCGGGGGCATATCGGACCGTGGTTTTCACCGTCGCGGCACCGAACCGGTTTGGAGAGATTTTTTCACCCCGGGCATAAGCAAGGCGATCGGGCTAAGCCGACGAGCGTACTAGACCATGGCGACCGCTCCGCAAGCACGACCCCACCCGCCCGGCCGGCCTATCGCCACCGGTCGGTCTGCCCGTGGCCTCGAGCCCACCGGGCACATGATCCAGCTCGACGCCCTGCGGACCCTAGCCGTCATGGCGGTGCTGATCACCCACTTCCTCCACAACACCGCGGTGAGCCGTTGCCTGCCTTGGGACGAGCTGGGGGTGCAGCTGTTTTTTGTCCTAAGCGGATTCTTGATTACCCGCATCCTGCTGCACGGCAAAACGCTTTCTGAATCGGGGGCCCAGTCGCCGTGGTATACCGCCCGGCAGTTCTACCTGCGTCGGTCGCTTCGGATCTTCCCGCTGTTCTACGCGGCTTTGATCGTGCTGGGCCTGGCCGGGGTGGGGCCGGTCGCCGAGACGATCGGGTGGCACGTGACCTATACCTCGAATATTTATTTCATGTTGATCGGCAAGGGGCACGGCTCGGTGACCCATTTCTGGACCCTGGCGGTGGAGGAACAGTTCTACCTAGTGTGGCCGTTCGTGATCTTGTTGACGCCACGCCGATCCCTGGGGCCGGTGATCCTCGCGACGATCCTTGCCGGGCCGGCGTTCCGGGCTGTGACCGGGCTGATGGGCACCGACTACATGATGCGGAAGGTGCTTCTGATCGCGAATCTCGACACGCTGGGGTTCGGGGCGTTGCTGGCGCTGTGGATGGTCGAGGGGGACCAACGCCCGGAACGCTACCGCCGCCTGCTGCAAGCGGGGCTCCGTGTCGGAGGGCCGTTGTTTATCGCCTTCATGTTCATGCATTACACCCGGGCCTTTCCCCACGGGGTGGACACCGTCTTTCAGCGGTCGGTGTTGGGGCTGTTCTTCGTGTGGTTGATCGGGTCGGCGGCCCACGGGTTCGGCGGCCCGGCGGGGTGGCTGCTGAGGCAGCCGGTGCTCACGAGCGTCGGGAAGATCAGTTACGGGATCTATGTGCTCCACAACTTCATGCCCGAGATCCTCCAACGGGTGTTCACCGCTCTCCAATGGCCGTACCCGACGCACGGGTCGCCCGGTCTTCGGTTTGTTTTGCTGGTCAGCGCCTCGGTGCTGGTGGCGGCGGTATCTTGGCATCTGTTCGAGAAACCGATTAACAACCTCAAACGGTATTTCCCCTACAAGAAACCCGGCGCCGAGCCGACATCATCGTGAGCAAGTAGGCCTGCTAGCGAGCCGCGACCGTGAGGCAGCACGAGGCCCCCTGCTGGCCCTCGCCTTCGACGGGGTAAAAAAAGCCGCTGTCATGCAATGACAGCGGCTGCTGCGCGTCGTATCGGTCGACTGTGAAGCCGTACGACGCGTATTTGGACGCGATTCTTTGGATGCCGCGTCGGTTACATCGTTGTTGTTCTCGGTCGCATCTTTCGTGGCACCAACCGACGATCAACGCGACCCCCGCAGGTCAGCTTCGGCTTCGCTGGATGAACCCGGCGAACGCTACCGCTAGGACCGCGAACGTCGCCGGCTCGGGGGTGACGACGATCCTCGCGTCGGCCACGTTGCTAGCAGTCCCGACCGCCCCGGTGGGGACCATCGCCGCGTCGGCGGCCCCGAACTCGATGTTCGCCACGCCCGCGATCGTCGCCGGGCCGATCGCCAGGAACACATCGGTGGACCCAACGCTGTCGCCGGTCACGTCGATCCGGCCCACCAGCACGCTCAAGGTCGTCGCGTCGTAGAGCGGGTCGAGGGCCGCGGCGACATTGCCGTTGAGGCCCCACACCCCCGAGACCGCCACGGCGTTGAGGCCGGACACCAATTCACCGGCGGTGAAGACATGGTCCTGACCCCCGGACGAGGTATTCCACCGGTCTTGACCCGAGAAGTTGGGGTTGGCCCAGCTGCCGATCGTGCCCGAGGCGATCCCGGGGGTCGTCGCATCGATATCGAGCCCGAGGCCGGTTATCACCTCGCCGGCGGTGACCTCGGCGTAGAGGTACAACGAACCACTGCCGCCGACCGGGATGGTCAAGGTCGGGTTGGTTACGGCCGCGGGGGTAGGGGTGTCACTAAACCAAAGCCGGGCGGCACCGGCGGGGTCGGTGATCGCGGCGATCAAGCACAGGGGGATCAGGCCGCTGACGCTGTAGCGGATGAATTTTTTTATATCCATGGAGAATGATTCCTTAATTCAGTGATTTAGTCCCCGGGCAAACCCCGCCACGGCGGAGCCCCGGGGGCGATGGGTACGAGAAACGGGTCCACACATTGACAGAAACTCGCCCATGGGGTTACGGATTACGCCGCCGCCCAAGGAGCAGGGACCCGATCGTGAGGATCACCGCGCTGGCCGGTTCGGGGATCGCCGCCAAGGCTTGAAGCTCTTCGGCTGAGACCCCGGCTCCGAGCAGCGCGTCGACGAACGGGGCGATGTCCTGGTTGGAGATCCGCCCGTCGGCGTCGAAGTCGGCCAGGGCGATTTCGAGCGGTGAGGCCTCGTCGCCCTGCAACGCCGCGTCGATGAAGCCCTGGATGTCGCCGTTGTTGAGCTGCCCGTCGATGCTCAGGTCGCCCAGGACCGGCTCGACCACGTCCATGAGCATCTGCCCCTGGCCGCCTACGTGCTTGCTGACCCCGCCGCCGAGGTCTTCCCAATTGAGATCGATGACCTCGACCTGGGGTGTGGCGGTGTCGTCGGTCAACACGTTCCACTCAAATTCCATCCCGATCCCGGCTTCTGCAAAGTCAACCCATACCCACGGGTCGATGATCCAGAAGTGCCAGAAGTGCCACCAGATGTGGTGGGTATGGGCGATGTCCCAGAACGATACGTTGATGTCGCTGCCGCCTGCGATGATCTGCCCGTTATCGGTTTGCTGCCAGGGGATGTCGAGCTGCATCGTGCCGGTAAACGCCCCTTCTTCAAGCTCTTCGAGCAGAGGGGATTTGAGTTCACCCTCGAGGTTGATCCGCAGCCGGCCTTGGGGCAGTTGGCCGGTGGGTTCGCGGTCGAGCTCGATCGCGGCGTGTCCCACGCCGATCTGTTCGAACGCGATCGCCCCGGTCTCGCGGGTTTGACCGTCGAAGTCGACCTCGCCGCCTTCGGCTTGGACTAAGAAATTCTTGACCTCCATGACCTGAAACGATTGGCCTTGTTCCTGTGCCCAAGCCGTCGTTAGAGACAGCCCCACGACCAGCCCCATTAGGGCGGTAGATCTTGTTATATGCTTGTTTTTCATGATTTTAGTTCCTATGGAGGGATTAAAGCCCCGTGGGCAGCGCCGCAACCGGACGCTGCTCACGGGACGGATAATCACCGTGCACTAGTAACGAAGTTGAAGTCACGGATCGCCAACCCGTTGCAGCAGGCCCGCCGGTCCTACAGCTCTAAACGGCCTGTAGCCTGTGGCGGCCCAGCGAGGAGGGCACAAGATTACCCCAGGCCGTCACACAGACCCAGCGCGATCCGAGGGATGTTGATACAATAACTTTGCAGCCTTTCTTGATGTTGGCGATGGATACGATCCTTGCCCGGGTCCGTTCATCCTTTAGGCATCAAGAGGGCTGCCTTTATTTGGGCAGTTCGGGTTTCGCGGCTGCATCTGGGTTTCCTCCTTTCTTGTCTTGCTGACGGAACTCCTCATTGAAATACTTCATAGAAACATCGAGTCGGCGCAACTGCGTATCGGGTCACACGGCCACCGCCCCGACCTGCCGAACCGTTGTGTTGTTGGGCTCGTGGGGTCGAACCGGGTCGTTGACCTGACTCGCTTGCGTTGCTGCATCTGAAGCTTCGTGGGTGACCTGCCCGGCAGGTCTTGTCATCATGTTGTCTAAGGTCGCGATGGGCACGACACAACCCGCGCATACCGCTATAGCCCGCTCCCCACCCGCCATGGGAACCGAAACATTCAGCTTGGTCATACCAACGCCACGTTACGGATTGGACGTCTCAAACCCACCGGAGTTTGAGCAGCCAAGTCATCGATCGTTCATACGACTAATTTGGATTGAGGCTCTCAAACTCGATTTGCCTATTTTACCAGATCTGATGGACGCACGCCACTAGCGCCGAGGTTGAAATCAAAAAAAGGGTGTATTTCCCACGTCCGGTCGGGGGTCTGGCTTGACAAGCCGGCTTGACAACCTGGTTTTCTCGCCCCACTGTTCGGAGACTGGCACAGTTCGTCAGGGTGACGGGGCACGACCATTTTGTAAACCTCTCGATAACGGACCCAACGGATGACTCTCCACCAACTGTTATCGCGGCTGTGGGACGACTACGCCGCGCTCAACCCCCAGGCACGGGTGATCCAAGATTTGTTGACGACCCATCAAGCCGGCGACGCCACGACGGGCGCCGATAGCCATCAACGCATCGTCAACGACCACATCGCGTTTAGGACCTTCGACGACCCTCGGATCGGTATCGACGCGTTGGCTGGCCCGTTTGTTAAGCACGGCTATGAAGCCCGGGCAGCGTATGAATTCCCTCAAAAGAAACTCGTCGCCAAGCACTACGAGCACCGCGACCCCACGAACCCGAAGATCTTTATCAGCCAGTTGAAAGTCGGTGAATTCTCCGCCCCGTTTGGCCGGATCGTCGCGGGTTTACTCGATCAGCTGCCTGACGGTCTGCCGCAGCGGGACGACTTGCCGGTGGTGGGCCGGTTGTGGGACGTCTCTTACCGAGACTATGAAACCCTTCGTGCCCAGAGCGAATACGGGGCGTGGTTGGCGGCGTGGGGGTTGCGGGCTAATCATTTCACCGTCGACGTGGGCCGGTTAGGCGGGTTCGAAAACCTCGCCGTGTTCAACGACTACCTAGAAGAACAGGGGTTCGAGCTCAACGCCAGCGGCGGGAAGGTCAAGGGCGGCCCGGAGGTTTACCTCGAGCAGTCCTCGACGCTCGCCGCTGAGGCTCGCGCACCCTTCACCGACGGCCAGCACATGATCCCGTCGTGCTACTACGAATTCGCGTGGCGCTACACGATGCCCGGCGGTCAGCGGTTCGAGGGGTTTGTCGCCGGCAGCGCCGACAAGATCTTCGAGAGCACCGATCGGCGCGATGCGTGACGCCCCGGCGCCTTCCTATCCAGGTGTGTCTATCTCTTTGAGTCGTCACCCCGTGCCCGATACACCAAACAAACAGGGCCGGCGATTCTGCACCGGCCCCGTTTAAGGAGTTCTCAAACTTCTTCCCACTTCTTCCTAAAACCCGTATCGCTTATAGCGGGACCAGGACGTTCGAAGCACTATTCTGGTTCCAGAACCCGCCACTGGTGAATTCTAGCTCGTACGAGTCGACGCCTTTGAGCACGTTCACGGCACCGGCGTTCGTGGCCGAGCCCACGTTCTCATTGGGCACCCCGACGGCCAGGTCGTCTTCCCCGTCGCCGTTGAAGTCGCCCATCGCTAAAGCGGCCGCGAAGCTGTCACCGGATTCGGCGATGTCGTAGACCCCGGTCGTGTTCTGGTGCCACATCTCGCTGTCGGCCCAGGACGAGTATGAGTCGATGTGGTTCGACCCGCGGATCACGTGCACCACGCCCGCGTTCGAGAGCCCGGAGAAGTCCTCGCCCGCTACCCCGATCGCCAGCTCGTCGTACCCGTCGCCGTTCATGTCCCCGGTAGCCAGGGCCGACCCGAACCGGTCGTAGCTATCGGAGTCCTCGTCGATCCCAGAGGTTCTCTGGGTGCGGAACTGGTTACCCCAGAACCACAGGCCTTTTTCGGCTGAGCCGTAGAGCACGTGCACGCCGCCGGCCTGGGTGTCCTGCCCGTACACCCCGTCACTGAGGGTCTCTCCGGGCACGCCGATCGCCAGGTCGTCGCGGTTGTCGCCGTCGAAGTCACCGGCCGCCAAGGCCAGGCCGAAGTTGTCGTTGGCTTCGGCGGTTTCCGCGATCTCCCCGTACCGGCCCTGGTACCAGATCTGATTGTCCGTCGCCGTCAGGCCCGTGTTGAAGGTCCCGTAGATCACGTTGACCGCCCCGGCGCCAGCGGCGGAACCGACGCTCTCCCAGGGCGATCCGACGGCCAGATCATCGACTCCATCGTTATCGAAATCACCCGCGGCCAGGGTGTATCCAAACCGGTCGCCCGTTTCGGCCACCCCGTATATCCCCGCGGTATTCTGATGCCACATCTGGTTGCCAGCGGCAGACAGGCCCTTGTTCTGCACGCCGTAGAGCACGTTGACCGCCCCGGCGTCGACGAGGCCCTTGCTGTTGTGATCCTCGCCGTGGACCCCGATCGCCAGGTCGTCGATCCCGTCGCCGTCGAAATCGCCCGCGGCCAAAGCCCGGCCGAACTTATCGCCCGCCTCCGCGGAGCTGATGATCCCGGCCTTGTCCTGGTGCCAGAACTGGTGCTTGGTTGTGCTCAACCCGCTGGAGGTCCCGAACAAGATGTGGACCACCCCGCCGTCGGCTTCGTTGGTCTTGTTGAAGTCTTCACCGGGCACGCCCACGGCCAGGTCGTCGTACCCGTCGTTGTTAAAGTCGCCCACCGCCAGGGCGCGGCCGAAGTGGTCGCCCGCCTCGGCGGAGCTGGTGAGGGTGCCGGAGTTCTGGTGGATGAACTGATCGTTGGCGTAGCTTAGACCGCTGGCTGAACCGTAGATCACGTTGATCGCCCCGGCGTCGGCGTGGCCGTTGACGTCCTCGTCGGGCACGCCCACCGCCAGGTCGTCGCGGCCGTCGCCGTTGAAGTCGCCGGCGACGACCTCTTTCCCGAAATGGTCGTGGGCTTCCGAGACGTCATTAATCGCGCCGGTGGCGACAATGATCGGCCCGGCCGTTGCGGTGGACGTCACGCCCAGCACACTCGCTGAATACAGGACACGGCCTTCGAGAGGCTCAAAAAGCTGCCCCACCGGTTGACGGCCTCGCCTGGCGGTGATTTTTCTGCCTAGACGGCGGATGTTTCTCCACTGCTTGCTGGTGATCTGATTTAAAAATGACTTTCTCATGGCGTGCTCCTTGGATAAGGCGTTGATGTCGGTCCTCTACCCAAACCCACGGTTTGGATACCCACTATTTTTTTTAAGGTGTCGTGTGGCGACTCTCTTTGCTGCCGGCTCATTAAGAGATAACCCCCGCACGACGGAATCCTGCGCCAGGAAAAAATAACTTCAGGAACCGTCGCGGAGCGGGCTACCTGAAAATCAAGACCGACGCCGTGCCAGCAGTGTCCGCGGTGTCACGGGCTGCGGGTGAACCAAAGGGATGAATCCGGGAATGGTCCGCCGATCGCGGACCCTACGGCTGGGCGGGGGGGATCCTGTAGAGATAAGGATGATGAGGTCATCCCGGTTGCGTACAGATAAATCTATGCGTAATCACAGCGATCCGCGACCGTGAGGCAGCGGGTTTCTCGGAATACCCCGACCACTTGACGTCGTACACGCAATCGGGAAACGCTCTAGCCAGCCGCGACCGTCATGGAATGGCTTTTTTGTCTGTCTGCGGTGTGATCATAAGATCCCGCTGTCTCACGGTCGCGGCTGGCTAGGAGGCCTACCTAAAAAATCGAGGCCGATGCAGTACGAGCGCATGATGCCTGAGGACGACCCGTGGTGCGTTGTGGCGGGTTACGGCTTACGGCTGAGGGGTTGACCCGGGCGGATGGGTGACGGCTTCGACGCCGGGCGGCCCGGCGGCTGGGGTGGCTTGCGGCTTCATGATCAGGTCGAACTGAAGCTGCTCCCCGGGTTTGGATCGGTACCAAAACCCGACGGTTGAGGTGAGGTCGACCGTTTCACCGGACTGGTGGAACCGCATCTTCGCGACCTGCGGCGGGGCGGTGATCCGCCACAGCACCCAGTCTTCGCTGATCCGCATCCCGGTGGCTACGAAAGGGCTGTCCCAGGCGATCAGATCCAGCGTCGTCGACCACCTCTCTTCATCGCCGAGGCGCTCGTTGACCTCCGCTAGGCAGTTATCGAGGATCTGGTCCTGGGCGTCGTCACCGAAGGTGGTGAATTTCGTGTTGTAGTTGGATGCCTTGAGTTTCGGGTTCCAGAAGAGGAACTCATTGACGCCGGTTAAGACCAGGTGGTAGATGAGTTCTTCGTAATAAGGGGTGTCCTTGAGGAAACTGTTGTCCCATTTCTTGTGCGACACCCAGGGGGTCAGGGGCGCATCGCTTGAGCGGCGGATCGACCGAGCGCGGTTGAGCAGCCACCGGAAAACGGCAAACGGGGCGTCGCCGTACGGCTTGTTGCCGGCGAGTTTCTGGTTGGCCACGAACCCGTAGCGCCCGTAGAGCCAAGGGTTATTGTGTGTGCCGAAGTGGGCGTAGTAGTGCTGAAGGTGCCCGTTCCTGTTGGGGACGATTTCTTCTTGGGTGATGACATAGCCGCCGTAGTTGGCGCCCTTGACGTCGGGGAAGAGCTGGCGCACCGGCTCGAACACGGCTTCGTGGAGGGCTTCGGTGACGAGCTTGTGCATGTGAGCGTTCCAGTCGAGGTACGCGGGGTTCTTCCAGGTGCTGAAGATCACGCTAAAGTCGTCGAACCCCAGCTGCTGCTTGAGGGTGTCGCTGCGGGGATCAAGCTGCAGGGCCTGGGCGTGGGCGGGGGTCAGCGCCCAGCTGGACATGTAGTCTTCGTAGTCGATCACGAGCCAATCGGCGCGGCCGCGGCTCTGGGAGAAGGCGGTGAAGAAATCGTTTATTTTCTTCTTGGTTTCTGCGCTCCCATGGGTGGGCCAGGGGGTTTGGTAACCGGTCAACGAGCCGTCGGGGGCGATGGCCGTATCATCGGGATGATCAAAGGTGTGTCGGATCAGCTGGTTGGGGATCAGGGCTGCGCGGCCTTCGGGGCGGTTGCGGCTTTGGTATGCGACGTACTGAGGGTCGATGTACTCATTGACCCAGATCATCGGCGTGATGTTGACGCATGATCGGGTCACCCGTTGCCAGGCGTAAGCGTGAGCGGGCCCGCGTTGCCGTTGGTCGGCGGGGGGGGCTGCGGGTTGGGCCTGGGCGGATTGCGGCGTCGGGGCTGATGCTGGACCACGAGCCGATCGCCGGTTCCGCTCGTTCGCCACCAACCCGCCGGCGTGCAAGGCCGTAGCAGAACCAAGAAACAGCAACGCGACCATCAAAAAGGGCAGATACGATCCAGGCCGATGATGAAACAGGACATGCAGGGACAAAGCTTCCTCCTCTTTGTTCCTTGTATAAAAGAATTGCACAAAGACAGATATTTTACCACGTATCGGTTGAAGTGAAACGGCTCTTCAATATCATTAAAATGAATAATTTGTATTAATTAATGCTCGTGCTTAATATGCAGAAAATACTCGGCCTGATGTGATTATATATATTATAAAAAATAAACTGGGCCCAGGCCAGTCCAGCGCCTGCACCGGGCCACGGAATCCCCTTTGTAGCAGCCAATGCCACACCACCTCTACCACCCACGCCACCGGACTCTACTAGAGCGTATCCCGAAATGGTGTACGACGCCCCCAGCGAGCCGCGACCGTGAGGCAGCGGGTTTCTCTTAAGTCGTACACGAAATCGGGAAACGCTCTAATAAGCTGCCTGGAAACGATCCTTGAAAGTCAAGGCCGAGTCATCCATCGATAGAGATTGGTGATGTCCCAGTGCTTGGGTTGTGCTGTCGAGGTAGAGGCAAAGGCCGGGAGGGAATCTCGCCGTCGAGATGCTCTACAGCGTTTTCTTATACGGAAACAGAAAAAATCATCTGTGATACGGACCTGAGAAGAAACCGCTGCCCGATGGTCTCAGCTCACTGTGAGGCTCTACACCAACTCCCAAACCGCTGTAGCTGCGGTCTGTTCGCTGGGACTCTCGGGGTCGATTAGGGCTGCTAGGGCTGCGTGTCCGAGGCGAGGGGGTATCCCACGACGCGGACCGGCACCCCCTTGTCGTGTTGACGGACGATGAAGCCGAAGATCTGGTGCGTCGGGCTGATCCCGATGCGCACAGGTTCGAACCCGTCCTGCTTGGCGATCTGTTTCTGAACCTCGATCGCGGCCTGGCGGTCTAGGAACATCGGCACGAACCGCTGCCCCTTGGCCTCGACCCACATCGGCTCATGGGTCTTGGGGTGGGCGAGGTACTCGGGGGCCATCCACAACTGGCGCAGGTCCTGAAAGAGGATCACATCGGGGTCGTCGTGGGGCCCGGCGACCGGGTCGTGTCGGGTCTGATACATATGCTCGAGCAGCGGTCCGGCTGCGACGGCTTGGATCCGATAGGTGTGACCGGTGCGGACGGACTGGGCCAGTTGCTGGGCGGCTTTGGGGTCGAAAAGGACCAGCTGGGCATGGCGGATCGGCGCCGAGCACTTCGGGTGTTGCTCGTGGAACCGCATCGTCAGGGCCCCGCCGTCTTGCTGGCCCTTGGGGTAGTACACCGGGACCTGGAACGCGTCGATCACCGCCCGCGCTTGCGACTCGGTAAGGTCCTTGAAGTCGCCTTTGTCGATCGCCTCGACGGCTGCCGACTGCGCCAGCCACAGCCAAGCCCCCGTCAGCACACACGCCCACCGCGCCGAACTGGTCATCATATGGAAACACCCCCGCCTGTGATTCGAGCCATCGCTGTGGGGATCGACCTCGCCGCCCTCCAGTTAATGATCGGTAAATCCTTAGGTAGCCTTGACTCGGGCCTGTGCCAGGTGCCTCATGACCCCGCGTCGCGCACGCGCCAGGTATCGAAAATCTCTCTGCCGCTTCAATGAGTCACAGCGTATTTTCATCCTGGCTCGGGATATACGGCTCGGGCCCGGGCGGGGGTGGGTCGGCCCGCACCTGCTGCAACGCCAGGGCCACAAAAATCACCACCACCGTGACGCACAGCGTCAGCCCCCCGTGCCACAGCCGCGCCGCCCACGACGCGTGGCCGATCCACAATCCCGCTCCCGCCAGCACCAGCGCCCCCAGCAGCACACCGGCGGTGATCATCGCCCCCCACGCGGCGCGTGGCTGATCGGATTGTAGCCCCAGCCCAAACCCCGCCAGGGCCAACCCGCCGACGGTGGCGAACATGACCGTGATCATCGCCCCCGCCGCCGCGGGCCGATCGATCAGGTCCGTGACCTGGGAGTTGAACGTCTGGCCCTGGTCCAACTGTTCGTAGACCTGCCCCCGTGACGGGACCGGGTCCCACAGCCCGCTGGTGGCGCACACGCACCCGGACAACAAGAACATGACCACCCCCACGATCTGCAAAACCACCCCGGTGCCCTGCGCGAAAGCCCGCGCGGGCGGGGCGGTGGGCGGCGGCGTCGACGGGGCGGGGGTATCGTTCATGGACGCAGGGGGTCGGGGGTTGATAAAGCCGGTTCGTTCCACGGATCGGTCCCAAGCTCGTCTGCCTCGCGGCGCTTGCGTTGGGCAAGGATCAGCCGGTAGATCCCCGCGCCCAGCAGCGCCACGGGCGTGCCCAGCACCAAGACCCCGCTGGTGAACGCGGCTGGGTCGGCGGCAACAATCGACCCAAGTAGCTGCGCCGCCAGCAATACCCCCAAGACGATCGCCTGGGTCACCGCCAGAACCAGGGCCGTGGCCATGCTCGTCGGGTGCCCGGCCCGGACCCCGAACCCCAGGATCAGGTACGCCACACCCGGGATCGCCCCGCACACCAGCAGGGTCACCGCGAGCGCCGGCAGCAGGGGGTAGATCTGTTCAAACATCCTGATCTCCGACGGCGAGTAGACTTCTCGAAACCGCTCGAACAGGTCCTGCCTGGGGGTCGTAGCTGCGGCGGCGAGGGTCGTGATCACGCAGCCCGACAGCAGCAGCTCCACCGCCCCGATCGCCCAGATCCACCGTGAAGCGGACCGGTTAAGGCCCACGATCTCGTCGTCTAGGTGCTGGTCATCTAGGTGCTGGTCATCCATCTTTTACCGATTACCCATCGCCAAGCTCTTAATCACCCGTGGGCGACGCGGGCCACCATCCACGGATCCAATACTCGATCCATCACGCGCGATCCGCCGTGGGCCTGGACCGGGCTTCAGTTTAGCAGCGATGCCCACCGTTGGGGGGCGACGATCAACACAGGTTGACCCCTATCCTAACCCCTGCATGGCCACCTTCCTCTATGATCTGGGACCGGTAAGGACGCCACGACGATCGGTTCAATCGTCGGCGACCGTCTGCCGGTGATCGGCCGTCACGGTGCTTGACGAGCATCTGGCGATCGACCGGGGGCTGGCGATGCCCACGGGCCGTGCCTCGGCGAGCAATCGATCCAGAGCCGGGGCGGTGCTCTAATCAAGAAGTTTTTGGCGGATCGGTGTAAAGTCATTGCCGTGTGTGGCCGGTATCTATGGCATAGGGCCTAGGAGCCGACCAGGGTGCCTGTGGATCAATCAGGATTTATGAAAAAGCACCTGCTGTTAGCGTTGCGGGTCTTGTTGGCGCTGGCGGGGATCGGGTACATCGCCTGGGCGGTCGACTGGGTGGATCAGGTCAAATACCCACCCCACACTTCCCTGCCCGATGGGACGACCGCCAGCGAGACGACCGTGTATAAGGTCGTCTCGGGCCGGCACGACCCCAACGACCCCCAGGGCCAGCTCGTCGTCGAAGACGCCACGAGCCGGTCGACCCACACCGTACGATCCGCTGACCTAAAAGCAGAAGAAGACCAGCCCCGGTTCGTGCCAGGGATCCTCACGATGCTCAAGGGGGCGGATTTCCGGCTGCTGGCGTTGGCGTTGGTCGTCTTGGCCCCGATCTACCTGATCCTGATGCTGCGGTGGTGGCTGCTGCTGCGTGGCCGGGGCTTGGCGGTGCCGTTGTGGAAGGCGTTCCGTCTGACCATGGTGGGGAATTTCTTCAACTTCTGCATGCCCGGGACCACCGGGGGGGACCTGATCAAGGCCTACTACGCGGCCAAACGCAGCGAACGCCGCGCCGACGCGGTGATGACCGTGATCGTCGACCGGGTCGCGGGGCTGCTGGGGCTGGTGGTGCTGGCGGGGATCGCGGGGCTTTTCATGCTCTCGAACGATACCGCCCGGAAGGTCACGATCAATATCTGGCTGGGGTCGGCGGTTTTCATCGTCGGGTCGGTGGTGTATTTCTCTCGCCGGTTGCGGGCGGCCTTGCGGGTGGACTGGCTGCTTAGCAAGATGCCGATGCGCGGGCTGCTGACCAAGATCGATCAGGCCGCGGTAGCCTACCGGGACCATACCTCGACGCTGATGGTGGTGATCGCGATGAGCGTGTTGGTGCACCTGTGCCTGGCGACGTCGACCGCGATTTCCGGATTCGCGTTGGGGATCGATCGCCCTCTGGGCTTTCTGTTGACCGTGCTGCCGGTGGCGATCCTGGTCGGGGCGGTGCCGATCAGCCCCCAGGGGATCGGTTTGGTGGAGCTGGTGGCGATGAACCTGATCTACGACCCCCCCTACGCGACCGCCAATCAGATCGTGGGGATGCTGATCATGTTCCGGGTCAACCAGATGTTCTTCTCGGTGTTCGGGGCGGTGTTCCTGCTCAAGGGTGATATCCACCTCCACCCCCCTCAAGCCGACGACGCGCCGGATCTCCAGCCGGTGCCAGGCGGGGCTGACGTCGCAGCGGTAGAGGACCGGTCGGTCTAACGGTTGGTGCCGCGTCAGCCTTAATTGTATCTGTTTAGCGGTTAGCCGGTTGAATCTGGGCGGTTGAGATGAGTCGTCTCAGGTGATCGGGGTGCTGATCGGAGGCAGCACGCAGGAGGTGGGACAGAAAAGCCAACGCGTCGTGGGCGTGTTGATCACAAGTCGTCAGGACGCTGCCCAGAATTTCCTGAGCACGAGCACCCGCAGCCGTACGGTTGCCGCCGAAGACCTTGCGGTTGACCACCGCCGGGCGGATCGCCTGCTCGGCGGGCCAGTTGGTCGCTTCGATCCCCGGTTCATACAGAAACGTGAGGATCTCATCGGCGTGGCGAGCCAGGTGATTGCGAAACGTTCGGTTGCCACGATGCGATAGACGCCAAGCCAGCAAGCGGTCCAACCGCTTACGCAATCGCCCGCGGGCACAGGCCAAGCCATGCTCGCTGATCGTTCCCGCGTCGCGTCGATCACGAAGACGCAGCGCATCGAGCAACAACGCCTTGACCTTCCGCGGGAAACGCACCGCCCCACGCGTGGCTTGCTCCAGCAACATGCCCGTCCGCCGAAGCAGATGCGCCAAGCATTGCTGATGCGTGGCCTGTTCCAAAGAATCGTAAGGCGACCAGCCGTCGTGGATCATCCGCCCGGCATAGTCCTTGCCCAACACGTCCCGCACCACCTCGCCGCCGCGGCTGGGGCGGATGACATACAGCGTGACTTTCTTCGTCACGAACACCCACATCCACTGCAGCCATCCGCCGACTTTCCAGCCGGTTTCATCGGGGTAAACCGTGTCGCTGTGACGCACCACGTCACGCAGGCCGTCGTAAACAGATTGACCGCGTCGGGCCGTACGTAGCACGACGTGCGTCGCACCGCCACGGGTGATCGAGATCCCGAAGACCTGCTTGAGCAAGCCTTGGATGTCGCCATAACTCAGCCCGTACTTGTCCTTCATCAGGACGATCATGGCTTGAAGGTCCGGCCCCAGCTGGGAGGCCGCCGCCCCCGTGGCATCTGAGGTCTGCAACGGGTGGCGGGGGTGAAGGCGTCGACCACACCGCGTGCATGAACCCACGTGCAGGTCGAAACGTCGCACCACCGGCCGGCGGGGGATCTCGACCTGGAACTGATGGGTCACGTGATCTTCTTGGGCCTCGCCGCCGCAGCCGGGACACCGCGGGGTCAACGGCACGTCGATGACCTCGTCGGGGGGTTGCGGGGGTGGGGGCCGATGGGCTTTGGGGCCGTACGCCTTGCCCGCCTTGCGGCCGGGCTTCTTGGGCTGGGTTTTGGGCGATCCCTTGGAGAACGGCGCGGCTTGGCGTTGGGTCGAACGCGTGGCTTGTTCGAGGCGTTGTTCGAGTTGGCCGGCCCGAGCTTCGAGTTGAGCCACACGCTTCTCGAGTCGCAGGATCTGCCGGTCTTTCTCGGCGATGATTTCAAGCAGTTGATCGTAGGTGGGTCGAGCCATCCTGGCTGTTCCTGTCGTGTCGTCCTGACCGATGGTGAAGCGGGCACCCCAGCCCTTCGAACGCCATCTTATCCCTTTATATCGATGGCCGATTATAGACCGCGATCAGCAGATCAGAATTTCAAAATCCAACGCCCTCCCGTGCCTGGCTAGACGCTAAACAGATACCCTTAATTTTTCAGGTAGGTCTGCCAACGAACCGTGACCGTGAGGCAACAGGGCTTTTTTGTCAGCGCACGGCGTGATCATAAGAACCCGCGTTCTAACAGTCGCGGCTCGTTGAGAGTAGGCACGGATTCATCTGGACGTGTATTAGGCCGATCCTTTGACCAAACAGCGAATCGAAAAACTATCGCCCGCGGACTTGCCGCCAGAACACTTATATTGCTTAGTTAGAATATGGATCACCCGACCGCAAGCGTGATCCACTGCCCCCTTGGGGGTGCCTGGGTTCTAAGCAGTTATAGAAAATCCGTACGACGAGACACACATGAAAAGCTGGGTCGTATATAGCGTTGCTGCCTATATCGGATTGTTGCTTGCCGGTACGTTGGTTTCACCCAAACTGCCCAAGCAGATCCGTTTCGCCGAAGCGTTGCCAAGCCATCGCGGTGATGCATCGTGGAAGCGTCTTCCATCGGTGCGGTCGGCCCACCCAGCGCGTCCGGTCAATCCTCGGTCTGAATCTCGACGGTTTGACGAGGTCACCCCCGACTTAGAGATCGAAACCCCCGCCTAGTCGATCGGGGTATCCTTCGCGAGATAAATGGTCAGCCTAGCCGATCTCACGCTCACGACTGGCTACTGCGGCAGCGTGCGGTCGAGGTCTTGATCGTGTCGCATGACCGAGTACCGGCTGCGGAACGCCTGCCGCTGGGCGCGGCGTTGAGCAAGGTTAAAGACGTACCCCACGCGATCCGGCAGAGGGGTCGTCCTGTTGCGGAAGGTTTTCTGAAGCGTACGGGTCATCCCCCGGGTGTACTTCAGGGGCAGCTCGTCCTCCAAGCTCAAGATCACCCGCGCCGATCCCGGATCGCCCTGACGCCCCGCTCGGCCAAAGAGCTGACGGTCGATCCGGCTTGCTGAGTGCCGCTCGGTGAGGATCACGTGCAGGCCGCCGGCTTTTTCCACCCCTCGGCCCAGCTTGATGTCCGTTCCCCGCCCGGCCATGTTGGTCGCCACCGTGATACATCCGGGCTGACCGGCCCCCTCGACGATCTGGGCCTCGGCCGCGTGATGGACCGCGTTAAGCACCTGGTGCTCGAGGCCCTGCCGGGTCAGCAGGGCGCTGAGGTGCTCGGAGGCTTCGATCGAACGCGTGCCCACCAGGACCGGGCGGCGCTGCTCGTGCATCTGCTGGATCTCATCAACGATGGCCTGCCACTTCCGCTGGTCGGTGGCGAAGATCAGGTCCGGCAGGCGTCGGCGTTGCAGCGGCTTGTTGGTGGGGATCACCCGCACCGGCACGCCGTAGGTGGTCTCCAATTCAGCGGTGGCGTCGGCGGCGGTCCCGGTCATCCCGCAAAGGTGGGGGTACTGACCAAAGAAACGCTGGAAGCTCATGCTCGCGAGGGTGTCCTGATCAGCTGTGATCTCCAGCCGGTGTTTGGCCTCGACCGCCTGGTGCAGGCCGTGTTGCCACTTGCGGTCGTGCATGAACCGGCCGGTGTATTCGTCGACGATCACCACGCGTTCTTCGACGATCTGGTAATGCTGGCCGTGCAGGTAGCAGTGGGCGGCGACCAGGGCCTGCTCGACGAGCTCTTCACGGCGACGCTTGGCCCGCCAGATGCCGTGCTCCTCGGGGTTTAACAGCGATTCGAGGGCCAGCCGGCCGTTGGACGTCAGCCGGGCGCGACGCTTGGCGTGCTCGATCTTGAAGTCTTCGCCGTCGTTGAGTTTCTCCGCCAGGTCCCGGGCCCGCTCGTAAAGGGCGGCCTGGGCGTCTTCGCCGCGGGGCTGGGCGATGATCAGGGGCGTGACCGCTTCGTCGATGAGCACCGCGTCGGCCTCGTCCACGATCGCCACGTGCAGCCCGGGGACCATGATCCGGTCCGCGGGGTTGCCTTGCAGTGACCGCCCCGACTCGGCCAGGGACCAGCGGGTGGAGATCGGGTCGGCGATCCGCCCCAGCCGCAGCTTGTCGCGCAGCCAATCGGCGACCAACTCTTTCTGGGTCGTGTATACGATCGGCTGGCGGTAGGCCTGGGCCCGCTCGAGGCCTTCGGTCTCGCTTAGCACGGCGCTGGCGATCAACCCGCAGCGGCGGTAGAGCGGCTGGCGGCTCTGGGCGTCGCGTTGGGCCAGGTAATCGTTGACCGTGATCACGTGCACGGGTTTGCGCAGCCACCCCAGCAGCGCCGCGGCGACCGACGCGGTGAGCGTCTTGCCCTCACCGGTGACCATCTCGACGATCTGGCCGTGGAATAGCCCCAGGGCGCCCATCAACTGGACCGGGTACGGCAGCTCGCCGACCTCACGCCGCGCCGTTTCACGGATCGCCGCTAACCCCGCGACCACGTGTTCGGCCTTGTGCTGACGACGGGCGAAGACCTGCCGCAGGTCGTTGATCCGCTCATCAAGCAGGCGATCGGACAGGTCCATCAGCTGCTGCTCCATCGCCGCCGCGGCATGGGCTTGTTGACGCAGGTATTTGAGCCCGATCTTCGCGTGCTTGAGGCGGGCCAGCCAACGGTTGGCCATGGCGTCGAGCCCGCGACGCGACTCGTTGTGGCGTCGCCGGGTACGCAGGGCGTACCACAGTGTTAGGTCAGATTGCACCGGGGTGGCGGTCATTCAGCGGGTTTCCTTTATTTTTTCATCCCCGACCCGATATGTTCACGGGTCAAAAGCGTATAGTTTTGTAAGAGACTGTGGTTTCTCGGGCGATCAGCGTCCAGATCAACCTGAATCATCATACCTCCTGAAAGATAAGTATAGTAATCGGGTGGGTATAATAGGGAGTGGAGGTCAAAAAACTTGTGACCGCCCGTCGAGGCCGTTACGATTGAATGGATAAACTGTCTTGCTGCTGCGTCGGGTATGGTCTTCCGCAACAGATCAACGGGGATTTATTGTTCAACGTTGACACCAACACCGATCAAGACCAGCCCCGGTCACCCTCGACGCGACTGGTTTTGGACGGGGATGTAGGCTACTGGAGTCCGTTATGAATACAGAGAATCGAGTGTGGTGGGTTGTGGCCGCCTTGGTCTTGAGCCTGACCAGCGGCGTGAGCTGGGCACAGGTCGACGCGGTCGCCAACGCGAGGCACGACCTTCAGCTGGGCTTCACGGTCGGGGGCAAGGTCCTAAGCGTGCCCGTCAAGCCCGGCGACCGGGTGACCAAGGGCCAGGTCCTGATCATCATGGAAGATGAGGAGGGCCAAGCCCTCGTGGACCTCTACGAGCTGCGGGTGGCCAGTGACCTGGAGCTGCGTTCGGCTGAGGAGCAGCTGGAGCTGGCCAAGATCGAGGCTCGGGCCATCAAAGACGCTTTCATCAAAGACGCCGCCAGCAAGATCGAGCTCGACCGCGCCGAGGTCCGTGCCCGCTTAGCCCAGATCGAAGTCGCCGCCGCCCGTCAGCGTGCCCAGGAGACCAAGTACCAGCTCGCCCAGGCCCGCGCCCGGCACGATCAATTTACCCTGGTCGCGCCCGTGGACGGGGTGGTGGACCTGATCACGGTCTCCGAAGGGGAGATCGTCGACGACCTCAAGCCCGTCTTGCGGCTGGTGGTGACCGATCCGCTATGGGTCGACGTGGCCGTGCCCACCGACCGGACGCTGAGTTTAAGCCTCGGGGATTCGGCGTGGGTTACTTTCAGCCTGCCCGGGTACGAAAAACCGGTCAAGGGGAAGGTGATCCACATCGCCGAGGTCGCCGACGCCGCCAGCGATACCCGACTGGTCCGCCTCGAGGTGGCCAACCCCCAGAAGCTGCCGGCTGGGTGTCACGTGACCGCTTCGTTCGGGGCCCAACCGGCCCAGGCCCGTGCCGAGGACTCACCGGTTCTAAACCCTCCGGAGGAATTCTGAGATGACCCAAGCCCCCCCCGCAGAACGGCCGCGCCAGGACTGGAGCCGGGTCGTAGACCGGATCAACACCACGGACGATCCGGCGGCTTTCCTGGACGCGATGCTCGAGCTTCAGACCCTGATCGTCGCCGGTCGGTACGGGGCGATCTGGATCGTAGATAAAGACGGCCGGCCTCAGCTATCGCGGACCCGCCCCGGTGAACTGGCCCAGCTCGATCCCAACGCCCCAGTGATGAAGATGCTCGCCCAGGCCGCCGGCAGCGCGTTGCAGCGGAAAGCCAGCGTCGTGCTCAAGATCGAGCTCGACAACCAAGAAGACCGCCCCGAAGACGCCGGCACGCACGTTTTTGTCACCACCCTGCGTCGCCGCGGGCGGATCGAGGCGATCAGCACGGTCGTGGCCGACTGCCGTGACGACCAGGTCGCCGCCTCCACGACCCCGATGCGCGAGCTGGCTGGGGGGTTGTATGAAGGGTTCGAGACGCGCCGCGACATCAAGGAGTTTCAGGACCAGGCCCAGCGGGTGCACCGGGCGATGGCTTTGCTGGCGGTATGCCAAGAGGGCCGAGGGTTCGCCGGGGCGTGCCTGAACCTCGTCAATGAACTGGCTACGCAATACGGCTGCTCACGGGTGAGCGTCGGGTGGATCTTCGGTCAGAAGGTGCGCGTGATGGCCGTCAGCGGCACCGAGCACCTCAAACGCCAAAGCGAGCACGTGGGCACGCTCGAGACGATCATGGCCGAGTGCCTCGATCAGCAACAGCCGATCCTCTGCCCCGTGCCGGCCGACGCCGAGCCCCTCTTGGCCCACGCCGTGGTCGCGGCCCACCGCAAGATCACCGACGCGGCCACGAACCATCATGTCCTGTCGATCCCGCTACGCCAGGGCGAAGAATGGGTGGGAGTACTCACCCTCGAGCGCTCCGGGGTCGATGCACGCGGGTTCGAGGCCGAGGAGATCTGTCAGCTCCAGCTCACCGGCGACGTTTTAGGCCCCGCCCTGGCCGACCGGCGCCACGGGGATCGGTTCCTGGTCGTGCACGCCTGGCACTCGACGCGGGACGCGGTCGCTTACCTCACCGGCCCCAAGCACGTGGCGTGGAAACTCGGGGCGGTGGCGGTTTTGGCCCTTCTGCTGTGGGTGATCTTCGGCACGTGGTCCTACCGGGTGACCGCTCCGTTCGTGCTCGAGGCCAATTCTAAGCGGGTGGTCCCGGTGGTGCATGAGGGCCGGCTCGAAGAGGTGCACGTCAAGCCCGGGGACGAGGTCCAAGCCGGAACGGTCTTGGCGCAGCTGGACGATACCGAACTCCAGCTGCAGCGGATCGAGGCCCAGAAGGAGCTTCAGCTAGCGAACCTAGAGCGGTCTCAAGCCATGTCCGAGGGCGACCAGGCCAAAGCCGCCCAGGCCCAGGCCCGGGCCGATCAGATCCAGGCCAGGATTAAACTGCTCAAGCACCAGATCAGCCAGACCACGATCATCTCCCCGGTCGACGGGATCGTCCTGTCGGGCTACTGGCACGACAAGGTGGGGCGTGTGGTCGAGCAAGGCGAGAATATGTTCGAGGTCGCGCCGCTGCACGACCTGGTCGCGTTGGTGCGTGTGAGCGAAGCGGACATTAACCAGATTGATCCGACCACCCCCGCGGTCGGGAGCATGGCCACGCGCAGCCAGCCCGAGGCCACGTTCGAGATCGAAGCGGTCCGGATCGTGCCCCTGGCGACCCCGGTCGATGGGTCGAACGTGTTTGAGATGCGGTGCAAGATCGATCAGCCGGCTGGCTGGTTGCGGCCGGGCATGGAGGGACTTGCCAAGATCGATATCGGCGACCGCTCGATTATGTGGATCCTCACCCACCAGGTGATCGATACGGTGCGGCTGTGGCTGTGGGGGATGGTCCCGTGGAAATAGGACTCGCCCGTCGGGTCGACACCCTGTAAACCCCGGTTTTTAGCCGTGACTTGAACCGTAAGGCCAACGTATGGACCGCCCCACGTTTAGTTCGTCTTGGAGCCGGGTTAGCCGGTTGACCCCGACCCTGCGTAACCACGCGCAGATCCACCGCCAGCTGTACCGTGGCCAGCCCTGGCACGTGGTCCACGACCCGCTGGCCAACCAGTTTTTCCGACTCAACCCGGTGGCGTACCACTTTGTGGGCCTGCTCGACGGCCAGCGGACGGTCGACCAGGCTTGGGAGCTGACGCTCGACCGGTTCGGGGACTCAGCGCCGACGCAGAACGAGGTGATCGGGCTGCTGGGTCAGCTCAATGAATCGAACCTGCTGCGCGTGGACCTGCCGCCGGACGCCGAGCCGCTGCTCAAACGCCGCACCAAGCGGCGGTGGAAGCACTGGGGCGGGCAGGCGATGAGCATCCTGTTCCTGCGGTTCCCGCTGTTTAACCCCAACCGGCTGCTAGACTGGCTGCTGCCGCTGTTTCGGCCGTTGCTTAGCAAATGGGGGTTGATGGTGTGGGTGGTGTGGCTGGTTTACTGCGGGTGGCAGTTTTTGCCCAATAGCCGGGGGTTCTGGTCGGACGCGTACAGCGTGCTGGCGCCGTCGAACTGGGGGTGGATGGCGGTGTTGTTCGTGGTGACCAAGGTGATCCATGAACTGGGCCACGGGCTGGTGTGTAAGCGGTTTGGGGGGGTGGTGCCCGAGGTGGGGATCATGATGCTGGTGCTGTTCCCGTTCCCGTACGTGGACGCCACGAGCAGCTGGAACTTCCCGGTCAAGTGGCAGCGGCTGCTGGTCAGCGCCGCGGGGATGATCTTCGAGCTGGCGATCGCGGCGGGGGCGGCGTTGATCTGGCTGCACGCCGAGCCCGGCTCCCTGCACCGGCAGCTGTCGTACAACGTGGTGTTCATGGCGTCGCTGGCGACGGTGCTGTTCAACGGCAACCCGCTGCTGCGGTTCGACGGGTACTACATGCTCAGCGATATCCTGGAGGTGCCCAACCTGTACGAGCGTTCCCAGCGGCAGCTCAAGCGGCTGGTGCAGGTGTACGCCTACGGGATGCGCAACGTGCCACCGGTGACGACGCGGGCGTTCGAGCGGGTGGTCTTGTTTACTTACGGGATCGCTAGCCAGATCTACCGGGTGCTGGTCCTGGTGGGGATCTTGCTGTTTATCTCGGGCAAGTTTTTCACGGTCGGGCTGCTGCTGGGGGCGTGGTCGTTGATCGCGTGGCTGCTGGTGCCGTTGGGCAAGTTCATCCACTGGATGGTCACCAGCCCGGCGTTGCACGAGCACCGGCTGCGGGCAGCGACGGTGACGGTGGCGTTCGTGGTGCTGCTGATCGTGGCGTTCGGGGGGATCCCGGTGCCCGAGCACCGCCGGGCGGTGGGCGTGGTCGAGAGCGCTCGCACCGCGGATATCGCGGTCCAGACCAGCGGGGTCGTGACCCAGGTGCTGGTGAACGAGGGCCAGCACGTGGAAAAGGGCGAGGTGATCCTCATCGCCGTGGACCCGCAGCTGCGGTCGCTGTATGAGGAACGCCAGGCCATGCTGCGGCAGTTGCAGCTGGCGTTACGCGGAGCCCTGGCCGAGGGGCCGGTGCATCACCAGGCCGAGCGGGCCAAGATCAAAGCGGTCCAAGAGGAGCTGGCTGATCTCCGCAGCCGGTTGGGCAAGCTGAAGCTCACCAGCCCACAGGACGGGGTATTGGTCAGCGGGCCGATGCATCAGCTTGTAGGCCAATACCTGCCGCGGGGTCAGGTGGTGGGGCGGGTGGTGGATATGGACCAGCTTCGGGTGACCACGCTCGTGGATCAATCGCAGAACGATACGCTGTTCAATGAAGACAATCAGATTGAAGAGGTCATCCACCTGCGCGCGATCGGGCAGCTCGACCGCGTGGTGGAAAGCCGCCTGATCAAGAAGTTCCCCTCAGGGCGGATGGACCTTCCCCACCCGGCGCTGGGCTACGCCGGCGGGGGCGAGATCGCGACCCGACCCGATGACGAGCAGGGGCGGATGATGATGCAGCCGCACTTCGAGCTGTGGCTGACGCTGCCGGACTGGGTACCGGCGGGCGGCACGCGGTCGCCGCTCACCGCGATGGCCGGGTTTTTTGGGGAAGAGACAGAAGACATCACAAGCGAGCCCTTGATCACGTACCCTGGGCAGCGGGTGTACGTACGGTTTACGCTTGAGCGCCGCCGCCCGTACCTGGCCCAGTGGATCCACCGGTTGCGCCAGATCTTCCGCGATCGCGTGGCGGCTTAGAGGGATACGCGGGGCGTGTGCTTGAGTAGCAAGATACCTGGCCGGGGGCCGGGGGCCGGGGTCGTGGGGATGCCCAGAGCCCCAAAAATAATCGCTTGCTGACACGCGCGGTTGGCTGTGGATGGCCCCGGACCTGTCTTAAGGGGTATAGTTTTGCAAGAACTCGTTCAAGATCGCCGCAGCGGCCAGCGCGTCGTGACGGTTGTTTTTCTGCTTGCGGGTTAGCCCAGAGCCGCGGAGCTTCTGATCGGCATCGAAGCTAGTGAGCCGCTCATCGACCAGGTGCACGGGCAGGTGAAGGTGGGCGGTCAATTCAGCGACCCATGAACGGGTCTTGGCCGCTGGCTGGCCTTCGCTGCCGTCCATGTTCAACGGCAGCCCCACGACCAAGGCGTCGGGGCGTTGCTGGTCGACCATTTCGGCGATCTGTTGCAGCCGCAGATCTCCGTCGCTGGTTTCGATGACCACGAGCGGCGTAGCGATCCCGGTTTCATCGTCCCCGATGGCCAGGCCGGTCCGCTTGTCGCCAAGATCGATCCCGAGGTAACGCATCACCGAAGGATAGGTTCCCGCTTGAAGGGTAGCCAATGGGTTTTCGGTGTCATTCAATACCCCCAGGGCAATCGCATTGTCTGGAATCTGGACTTGACGAGCGTACCATTTCTCTGACTCCATTATCAGCCTCATTCATCGCTGTGCGGTGGCCCATCAGTGACGGACTCCGGGGTTCGTATAATACGCCACATTCAATACCGGGGCGTGATCGGCTTCGAAGGCCTCGGGGGAGACATATCCCAGGGCCTGGTGTAAACGGGTTGGGTTGTAGAACAGCTCGATGTATTGAAACACACTTCCACGGGCATCCGTCAGATCAGCGTACGACTGGTGGTTGGTCCACTCATGCTTGAGTGACCAGAAAAATCGTTCGCACACGGCGTTGTCATAACAGCAGCCCGTGCGGCTCATGCTCACCGTCACCTCCAGCCCACGCAGGATCGATGGATACCGGTCGCGGGTGTATTGGCAACCACGATCGGAGGTATAGATCAATCCCGCCCCCCGGAAGTTGGGCTGACGCGACTCGATCGTCTGTCGCAACGCCTCGGCGACCAGATCCGTGGCCAACGACGTGTCGATCGCCCAGCCGACGATCTTGCGGCTAAACAGGTCCAAGACCACCGCTAGATAGACCCAACCCGCAGACGTGGGCCGGTAGGTGATGTCCGTGACCCACTTCTGATCAGGGCCGTCGGCTTGGAAGTCTTAATCCAGCACGTTCGGGGCCGGGGCCTTATCGGGGTCGGCCTGGGTGGTCGTGGGTTTGAACGTCTTGGCCACGCGACTGCGTAGCCCCATCTCTCGCATGGCTTTCGTCACCGTGTGGCGGCAGGCCGATTCGAGTTGCTCGTGTTGCTCAAGGGCCTCGGCGATCTTGCGCGAGCCATAGATGCCTTGGCTTTGTTCGAACACCTCGCGGACATCCTCGCGGATCTTGGCGGTGCGATCCGCCCGTGGGCTGGGATCACGGCCTAGCCACGGGTAATAGCCCGAATCCGATACCTCCAGCACCCGGCACATGGCCGCGACAGGGAACGTGTCGCGGTGTTGTCGGATCCATGGGTATCTCATAACGACTCCTTGGCGAAACAGGCCGTCGCTTTTTTAAAAATCGCTCGTTCCAATTCGGCTTGTTTGAGTTGGCCACGCAGGCGGCGGTTCTCCTGCCGCAACTGCTCAAGGGTCGCATCGGGTCCACAAGGCGTCGGGGCGGGCACGAGCTGCTTGTGCCATTCAAGAAGGCTTTTTTCGGAAATGCCGACCGCTTGGGCCGCGGCTTTGAACGTGTAGCCCCCGTGGGTCACCAACCGAACCGTCTCACGCTTGAACGGCTCGGTGAACCGCCGCCGACACGGCTTGAGCGATCGCTGATCCGAGGGAAGGGTCGGGATTCGCGATTGAGGTTGAGACATCGCAGGACTCCTTGGCCGGGTATCTTCCCGGCTTCATCCGGAGTCCGCCACTGATGGGCCACCGCAGTCTGCGGCAACGAACGCCTCACCGGGGCCATCTTGGATCGGCTCACGCACCGCGTGCACATCCTCAAAGCCAACGGGGAGAGCTATCGGCTACGCGAATCCAAGCAACGGCAAAGACGACGCCGATCCAAGCGGCAATGAAAGGAACTTGACGTCCCGCCCCGAGCGGGTGACATTACGCACCGGACGCTGCATTTTTACCCCGCCACCCGCCGCACTTTTGGTAATTTGAAACCCGGGCGTGCAATCCGTCGGGCGCGAAGGTCGGCCTTCCCGCCGGAGGTGATTTTAGGCCTTCGGCCATGGCACCGCCGACGGGAAGGCCGACAAAAATGGCTCGGTCCTTGTGGATCATGGGATCAATCAATATTCCAACACAAGGAGCCCAGCGATGAATCACTTAGGATTGGACGTGCACAGTGCCAAATTCGTCCTGGCACACTTAAACACCACGGGGAAGCTGTGCCGCCAGTACGAACGGCCCACGACAGCGGCTGAATTGATCGAAGTGGTGGGTCGGGTGCCCGGGCCCAAGCGTTTGGTGGTCGAGGAGTCGCATTTGGCTCAGTGGGTCAAACATGTGCTCGATCCCCACGTGGATGAGTTGATCGTCTGTGATCCGAAGCGCAACCGTTGGATTGCCGCCGACCAGTTCGCCGACGATCGCAGCAGCGCCCAGAAGCTGGCCAAACTGCTGCACGGCGGATTCATCAAGGCGATCCGACACCCCGATGACTTGGGTGCTGAATTACGTTCGTTGTTCCTGCACTACTACAACCTGACGCGTCAGGTCGTGCGGTTCAAGAACATGCTCAAGGCGACGTTCCGGCAGGTGGCGATGACCACGCCCGGCCAGGCGATCTACGACACGCAAGCGCGTGGTGTGTGGTTGGATAAGCTCAACGGGTTCCCGGCGCTGCGGCACCGGGCCAGCGACTATTTTGATCTGCTCGAAGCGTTGGCCCAAACCAAGCAGCAAGCCTACCGCCGGATGGTTCGGCACGCCCGCCGGTCCTCGACGCACCAACTGCTCGAAACGTTGCCCGGGGTGGGTCCGGTGATCGCCACGGGTTATATGGCGTTAATCGATACCCCTCATCGATTCTCTCGCAAGAACAAGCTGTGGGCCTACGCGTGCCTGGGCAACCGGATGCACGAATCGGACCACCGTGTCTACGACACGCGCCATAGCAAGGTAGGCTGTCGCCCGTTGAAGTGGCGGGTGATGCAACAGTTCACCAGTGGGGTGTCACGGACGAAGCAAGCCAACCGATTCAAGCGTCAGTATGAACGGCTGCGACGTTCGGGATTGAATTATAAGACGGCTCGGCGACAGGTGTGCCGGAACATGCTGTCCGTGACGCGAGCAATCTGGATGAAAGGACAAGCTTATCGGGACGACGCGTGATCCTCAGTTCCGCCGCTGAGGGTGATCGACGCGGAGGACCCGTCCCGTGGCCCTGTTGACCAACGATCGAATCGGCTCGAAGGAAGGTGGCGATCGGCAGCAGTCTCCAGCGGAGTATGGCCGTGGTAGGCCCGACTTTTGGTTAGACCTGCCGATCTTCTAAGCCCGTAGATTAGATGGACCGTCCCACGACGCAGTCCCGAAGAGATGCCTGGCTCCGTCGCCTTCACCGTTCATACACAGGAGCCGCTGAATCTGATCCGAGACCGTAGACCCCGATCGATCAGGAGACCCTAGCCACGAGGACCCAGCCCGCCCGATCACCACGAACGCTCAAACCGCCCTGCAAAGCCAAGAGCCTTGTCGGTCGGGGAATGTATGTCTTGACTTTGGGTTTCAGAGATGCTCCGCCGTTTACATACGGGTCGTCCTCCGGTGATCGATGCCCTGTAGGTTGGCCGGTCGAGACGTTCTAGGTGCTACGGACAATCAGTATCCTCGGCTATGATGACATTTCTGGTCATGGAGGACCACGATGCGACGACGCCACGAACTGACGGATGAACAATGGGAACGCATCCACGATCACCTGCCGGGCAAGGCGGGCGACCCCGGCCGCACCGCCGCTGACAACCGCCTGTTTGTCAACGCGGTGCTGTATGTGCTCAAGACCGGCATCCCCTGGGACGACCTGCCCGAACGCTTCGGCAAGCCCAACAGCGTCTGGAAGCGATACGACCGCTGGTGTGCTTCAGGGGTATGGCCACGGGTCGCCAAGGCGTTGGATGACGACGATGACGAGCCCGAAGAGCTGCAACTGGATTCGACCAGCGTCAAGGCTCACCCGATGGCTTCCACCGGCCGAAGGTTGGCCGGTGAAAAAAAGACGCCGCCGACGACCGCCGATGCCTGGGCCGGTCCCGCGGTGGGCTGACGACCAAGCTCCACGCGGCGGTGGACCAAGCCGGCCGGCTGCGTCGGCTGGTGGTGACGGCCGGTCAGCGTGGCGACGCCCCGCAGGCCGAGGCGTTGTTGGCGGGATGGAAACCCAGGCATGTGATCGCCGATGCGGCCTACGACAGCGACGCGTTTCGCCAACGCATCCGTGAGGCCAAGGCCAAAGCATGCATCCGTCCCCACCCGACCCGTAAACGCAAGAAGCGTTACGACCGCCGCCGCTACAAACACCGCAACGTGATCGAACGCTTCTTCGGCCGTATCAAACAATGCCGTCGTGTCGCTACCCGCTACGAGAAGAAGGCCGTCAACTTCGCCGCATTCGTCTGGCTCGCCGCCGGCCTCACGGGGTGCTCTTGATTGTCCGTAGCACCTAGTGCACCCTCGTGAATGTCGTCCTCTCCTACCGTTACCGATCGAGCATGCCCTCGCTGGTTCGTTAACGGTGTCGAGCGTAGACCGACCTGAGCCATTTGTGTGCCTCTACCACAACGAGCACGCTTAGCGAAAGCCCCATGAGAGCGAACCACGAACGCCAACTAATCGGTCCCGCGGCGAGGATGTTCTGGGTGATCGGCAGATACATCGCGGCCACGTGGACCAGGAACGCTGTGGCCGCCCCTGCCAACAGGAACGGGCTGCGTAGCGGGGAAAGGGAAAACACCGAACGCGTTTCCGACCGGCAGTTGCCGATGTGCACGTTCTCGAATAGGACCATCAACAGCAGCAGCGCGTTCCGCGCCGAAGCCTCCTCCCACCCGTGATGAAGCATCCAGTAGAACGCCGCGAAGGCCACGGCCCCCATGACGACCGCCGCGATCACGGTTCGCTCGATCATCAGACGATTGAAAATCGGCTCCTGCGGGTGCCTGGGTGGACTAAGAAGTTCACGCCCGCTAGCCGGCTCCAGCGCCAGGCCCACATGCTGAATCCCGTTCGTCACCAGATTCAGCCACAATAGCTGGACCGGCTCCAGCGGCAGCGGCAGCCCAAACAGCACGGCCAACAGGACCATCACCACCTCGGCCGCCCCGGTTGAGACCAGTAAAAAGATCACGTTGCGGATGTTGCTGTACGCGACCCGTCCCTCCTCGATGCCCGCCACGATCGTAGCGAAGTTGTCGTCACTGATCACGATATCAGCCGCTTCTCGGGCCACGTCCGTGCCCCCTCGTCCCATGGCCACGCCGATGTTGGCCTTGTGCAAAGCCGGTGCGTCGTTGACCCCGTCGCCGGTGACCGCGACGAACGCCCCGCCCCGCTGGGCGGCCTCGACGAGCCGCAGCTTCTGGTGCGGGCTTACGCGAGCAAAGACCGAAGCCTCGGTCACCATCCGGGTCATTGCCGAATCGGACGCGCCTTCTAGCTCGCTACCCGTGATCACCTTCTCGCGATCGAGTCCTAGATTACGCCCGATCGCCGAGGCGGTCTGCGGATGGTCTCCGGTGACCATACAAACCCGGATCCCGGCCTGATGGCAAGCCGCGATCGCGTCTTGCACGCCCGGTCGAAGCGGGTCGATCATCCCCACAAGACCCAGCAACGTTAGCCGCGACGGGGTGGGCGGGGCTTGGGCGGGCTCAAGCGGGGTGGTCTGCGACGCACTGGCTAATGCCAGCACACGATACCCGTCCCCGGCCATGGTGTTTGCCGCCAATCTTGCGTCGTCAAGACTGGGTCCAGCGGGCGACTGCGCACACATGCTCAACACGCGCTCCGGTGAGCCCTTGACATAAATCTGCGTCGATCCGTTAACCCGGTGATACGAAGCCGCAAACTGATGCTCGGATTCGAACGGGATCTCGTTAACCTGTGGGCGTCGATCCAAAAGCGATTCACGACTCAACCCCAGCTTGGCCCCGAGGGTCAATAAAGCCACCTCGGTGGGATCACCCCGCCACGTCCACTGACCATCGCACCGGTGTAAATCCGCCTCGTTACATAGCGCCGCGGCATGCCCCAATTGTTCTAGTGTCGGTGATCGTGATGCGTCAACAGGCTGACCGTCTTGTGTTACTTCGCCCGTCGGGGCAAACCCCTCTCCGGACACCTCGAGCATCGAACCGTCCGCCAGCCACACACGCTTCACCGTCATTTCATTGCACGTGAGCGTGCCGGTCTTATCGCTGGCGATCAGGGTACAGCTGCCCAACCCCTCGACCGCGCTGAGCTTGCGGACGATGACCCCCCGGCGGACCATCCGGATCGTCCCCACGGTCAACGCCACGGTGATCGCAACGGGCAATCCCTCGGGGATGGCCGACACTGCCAGTGCGGTTCCGAACAAGAACATTGTGCTCACAGCTTGACGTTGGACGACCACGCCACCGACCACGATCACCAGGGCCGCGATCAACACCGCGACGCCGATCACCTTGGTGAATCGCTCCAGCCGCATGATCAGCGGGGGTTGGCCTGACTCGGCTGACATGACATCCAATGCCAAATGACCGACATGCGTCGATGCCCCGGTGGCGACCACCACCCCCTTGGCCCGCCCCCGGGTCACCGCAGACCCCGCGTAGGCCATATTGAGCCGTTCCGCCAGGGGGGCCGTCGCCTGCCCCTGCCAGGTCGGGTTCTTGACCACAGCTACGGATTCGCCGGTCAGCAGTGATTCATCGATTTCCAACCCGTGCCCACTTACAAGGCGTAAATCGGCCGGGACTCGGCCTCCCGATTCAAGATACACCACGTCTCCGGGGACGACCTGGTCTGCATCGATCTCACTCACCTGCGCGTCGCGCAGGACCGACGCGCGGATCCGCAACAGCTTCTGCAACGCGCGCGTGCTGCGGTCTGCTCGCCATTCCTGGACCCCCCCGACCAACGCGTTGACCACCAGGACCCCGACGATAAAACCCGCATCAACAAACTCTCCAATGAACAACGACACCACCGCGGCCACGCCCAGGATATAGATCAACGGGCTTCGGAACTGCCTCAACCCGATCCGCCACCACGGCGGAGGAGGGGCGCTTGGCAACACGTTGGGCCCGGCGTCATCTAGACGGGACCGGGCCTCTTGCGTCGTTAAGCCTTCTTTCGTCACCCTAAGCTGTGACAGGACGTCCTGTGGCTTTAGGCTATGCCATGGCGCATCGGGTTGTGAAAGTTCCTGCCTCACCGATATGAAATGATACCCGACATTGATCAACGCCTGTATGCATCGTGAAAGGTAAAATCCAAAGATCGATATGAACGAGTTGCACCCAAAATCGCTGGAGACGTATCTACGCCGACTATTAAGCCGACTATTCAGTTCGCCAGTGCGACTGACCGGGCTGGCCACGCTGGGCGATACTTTGCAACCCGATTCCCTGAAAGAATACGGGTACGGGAAGCTTGTATCCCTGCGATTCGAGGTTGATGGGCAGACCCGCCGTGCGGTGCTGCACACGATCAAGCCGGGGCCGTTCGACCACAAACAACGCGCTGATCGCGTCGGTGAACTGCGGTGGTGTCACGAGGCGTTTAACCGCCTACCCCACCATGTTCGGAGCCTCGATGTGGGCGGGTTCTTCTCAAGTAACCAGCCAGTCTCTTTAGGAAAAATAGGCGAATTTTTTCTGCTCGCCGATTATGTGGCCGGCAGCGAGTACGCTCACGACCTCGCTCGGTTGCGTGAGGGGGGATCGATGACCCCCTCGACCGTCACCGCGCCGACGCGTTGTGCGATTACCTCGTTGAGATCCACCGTGTCAAGACAACGCAACCCAGACTATATGTACGACGAGTACGTGAACTGATCGGGCATCACCAATGCATCATAGGCCTGATCGACAGCTACCCAACGGATACCTATGGATCACGCCGTCCATGCTCGAATCGATCGAGAGAAAGACGATCGCATGGCGGTGGAAGGTCAAAAGCAGGACGCGCCGCCTCGCCCAGGTGCACGGAGACTTCCATCCGTGGAATATTTTGTTCGAAGAAGACAGTACGAGTTTCGATGTGCTGGACCGCTCAAGGAGCCAGTGGGGCGACCCGGCAGACGACGTCATCTCGATCACCCTCAATTACGTCTTCGAGTCTCTTCAGGCCACCGGGCGGTTGACGGGGGTGTTCGCTGATCTATGCCACCGGTTCTGGGACCGGTACCTCGCTTCATCGGGAGATTATGTGATAATCGAGATCCCCGGCCCATTTGTGGCCTTCCGGGGCTTGGTCATGGCCAGCCCGGTTTGGTACCCGCACATCGACAAAGATGTCCGCAGACAGACGATGGCTCTAGTCCACACTTCCCTTGATCGTGAAAACTTTGAGCCGGGACAGACCCAAGCGTATCTCGAAGCACCGCCGGGTTGAATGGGTGTTCCCGAGTTGGCCCACGACTGCACGAGCCGCATCACGGTTAAGGCGATACAGGAACCAGCCGCCTGACCACCTTATCCCTAGATCACCGCATACCAAGGACCCACGATGACTGAATCAGCCGACCAGACAGCCATACATAAACTGAAACAAGATCATTCACCTCACGCTATCCGGCGTCGACTGGAGGCAGGTCCGCAGCACAGCTACATACGGGACTATGTCTACGGGGCGATCGACGGGGCGGTGACAACATTTGCCATTGTCGCGGGCGTGGCCGGGGCACAGCTCTCAGACGGGGTTGTCGTCGTGCTGGGTTTGGCCAACCTGCTGGGCGACGGGTTCAGCATGGCGGTGAGCAACTATCTCGGGACCCGCGCCGATCACCAGCGGCGGTCGCGACTTCGCAAAATAGAAGAAGAGCACATCGCCACGTACCCCGATGGCGAGCGGGAGGAGATCCGCCAGCTCTTCTTGGCCAAGGGTTTTGAAGGTGATGACCTGGAACGGATCGTCGAGGTGATCACGTCCGACGTCGATCGCTGGGTGGATACGATGCTCACCGACGAACTGGGCGTTTCATTGACCGGCCCCAACCCCGTCAAAGCGGCCTGGACGACGTTCGCGGCGTTTGTCACGATCGGGTCGTTGCCCCTGCTGGTTTTTATCTATCAGGTCCTCGCGCCGCAGGCCGGGCAACTCCAGCGACCGTTTGCCTGGAGTTGTGGGGTGACGGGGGTGGCGTTTTTTGCGGTAGGTGCGGCCAAAAGCCAGGTCGCCGCAGGTCGTTGGTGGCGGGCGGGGCTCGAGACGTTCATCATGGGCGGGGCCGCGGCTGGGATTGCGTATGTCGTGGGATTGACGCTTAAGAACCTTGTCGCCACGGGCTGAACGGATACGAGGGGTCGTTCTGACTGTAATCTCCCCTTTAGACGGGATTGCCCTGTTGACAACATGTTGGCTGATCCTGTTTTGCTGCCGTCTGATGGCGTAGGCTAGGACTCGGAGTGCTACTTCGGGTGAAGAGGCTGGGTTCGTAGCGGGCTTGGAGGGTCGATCCCATCGCGCGTTTGAGCCCGCTGATGAATGACTCGACGTGCCACCGCCGCCCATACCCGTTTTTCTTCAGCTGCTGCTTGGTCATCTTCGATCGGTGTTTCCATTGGATTGGCCGCCGCGGCGATGCACCGCTGGCTTGATCCAGCTGTCGACGCCCCAATCATCGCAGCAGTAAGCGTGGACCTACTCGGCGTCGTAGCCCGCGTCGAGGAGCGTGTTGTGCATACCCCTCAATTGGTATGGGTGCCCAAGTATTGGTATCGGATCCTAACGGGCCTAGTGGGCCAGGAGGTGCAGCGATGTATCCGAGCGTTTTGACAATACCTCCATCCACACCCTCCCCCAACAATTTCAGAAAAATCAACTCCATTACAGATTATTAGAGATGGCCTCAGGCACTTTGAATACTGTGAACCGGGCGTGGTGGGCACAGACGGCAGCCGCGCCGGCGTAACCGGGCAACGAGATGTCTTGGATGATCGCCGCCGGGTCGCTGTGGGTGGCCGTATGATCGGTTACCAGCCATTGTTCAGGGTGTGCGCCACGTTTGACGGTGAAAGAACTCGGGGGTTGAGACAGCCCCGTGCCCAGGGCTTTGATGTAAGCCTCTTTTCGAGACCAATAACGGATAAAGCTATGGGAGTAGCTCGGTTCGGCATCCTCGTGGATGCCTTGGCGTTCTTCGTCGGTGAGATGTCGTTGTGCGAGTTGGTCGACGTATTGGAGGATGCGCAGCTGTTCGATATCTACACCCACCTCGCCGGTCATTGTCAAAACAAAGGCAGATAGCTGTTGGGCATGAGACCAATTGCAGTAGAACGGTTCATGAAGAGATTGGACACGTGGTTTCCCAGACTCATCAGAAACGAACTCCACGCTCTGAGCTGACACGTCAAGATAAATAGCGATCAGCTGACGAGCCATCCACCGCGTCAACACAAACTGATCAAAGTCTTTACTTCGCCGGAAGCGACGGGCTCGATCTTTCTCGTCGATGGGTAGAGATTCGTAAAGGTGCCTGATGCACCCGGGTCGTTGATCCAGTGGTACCAGCCAGACGTGTACGTTCTCTCCTTGGAGGGCTGGCGCCGGTGCCAACAGTTGCTTGAAGCCGTGCCGTGTGACATGAGACAGCCAGTGTTGATCCATGGGTGCGATCCGGTTTAGAGCTTCTTCAACGCCTCATTTTCGGGCCAAGCACCAAGGCGAGCCGCGACCGTAAGGGAGCGGGTTCTTCTGGAATGCTGACCGATCGCCGGAACCCGCTCCCTTACGGTCGCGGCTCGCTGGGGAACTCTACACGAACTTCGAAAATGCTGTAGCGGGTCCGTTTCATCTCCCCTCGTCACGACAAGGTGCGTTGATGATCGGGGGCAGCCAGTCAAGCGGTGACTCATCCAGGGTAACGGTCCGCACACCAAAGTATTCCACAAACGATGCGTAAATCGCTGGCAAGATAAACAGCGTCAGCAGCGTCGCGACGAGTAGCCCGTAGATAAGCAGATACGCCATCCCTGCCCAGAGTGGGCCGCCGAACCAGGCGAGCGGGAATAGCCCCCCGACCGTGGTGCTGACCGTCAGGAAAATGGGCATGACCCGCAGTTTCCCGGCCTCGACCAGGCACCGGTGGAAGGCGTCCCGCGTCAGGCCGCAGCAGCTTTTTTGCCCTTCCCCTGCGAGACCGCCCTTGGCCGTGAGCTTCTCTTTGATACACGTTTCGGCAAATTCGATGTAGAGGATCCCGGCGTTGACCACCATCCCCGCCAACGAAACGAGCCCGAGCATCGGCATGAAACCCATCGGGTAACCCGTCAGCCACAGGCCCAGGAACGCGCCGATGGCCCCCATGGGCACCGTCATCAAGATCACCATGGGTTTGACAAAACAGTTGTACTGGATGATCAGGCAGAGGATAATCAAGACAACCGCCACGCCAAAAGCGGTGCGCATCTCCGATGATGTCTCGGTGCTTTTCTCGAACGTGCCACCGATCTCATACCAATACCCCGTCGGCAGGGTGGCTTGCAGTTGGCGCAAGGCCGGCATGATCTGAGATAGCTTTTCGTTCGCCAGGACACCCGGTTCGACCCGCGCGCGGACCTCAATCATGCGTCGACTCTTGCGTCGCTCGATCTTGGTTGTTTGACAACTCAGATTGACATCGGCAAACGTATCGACCGGCACCTTTCCCGCTGCCCCCTCAACGAAAATACTCCGCGGGTCGTCCATGGCTGTGCGTTCCGCGGCAGGCACACGCAGATACACCGGGATCTGGTGGTCGCCTTCTCGGAAGGTGGTCAGGGGGTGTCCTGAATAATAGGCGTTCAGTGTGCGAGCGACCGATGCGTTGGTGGTCCCCGAAAGCCTGGCTTTGTCTTCATCGATCTGGATATCCAGTTGGTAGCTCGGATCGCCCCAGACATCGTGTATATCCCACATGCCGTCCGTTGATTCAAATACTTCTTTGACCCGTCTGGCTTGTCGGCGCAGCTCCCATTCATTGGCAAAACCGACCGAGCCGAGACCCGAGCCGTAGACCCGGATGCTGATCGGGGCGTCGATGGGTGGGCCGAGAGGCAGCTTGCGCGGGATCACCCGGGCACCGGCGATTGATTGTTCCGCCGCCGTCCGGATGGCTTGCACATACCGATCCGTGACCGAGGGATCAGCCGTCTGGACGAGGATCTGGGCATAGTTTGAAACTGGCGGCAGCGGGTTGACCCCAAGGACAAAGCGGGGGCCCGATCCACCCACGGACGAATAAAACCGCTTAAGGCGATGGCCAGAGAATCCTTGCGTGTCGATCGGGGACAAGTCCTGGAGGATCTGCTCGACCCGGGCCACCTCCCGGTTCGTCGCTTCAAAAGAGGAGCCCTGGGGCAGCCACACGTCGATGTACAGGTAGTCTCGGTTGTCGTTGGGGAAAAATTCTGAACCCACCGGCAAGATCAATACGCCGATCAGCAACACGCCGGTCATCCCGATCACGAGCGGTTTCGCATTGAGGCATCGATGGACGATATATCCATAAAGACCGAGGAGCGTATGTTTCGGCTTGTCCGATCGGCCCCGACGCAGGAGGTGACCTAACCGCTGCACCATCCACACGGCCGGCGCCCGGTCTGGATCGTCACCGGGTCGGGGCCGCATCCACCCATACACCATCAGCACCGTGATAGTCACAGCCGCGACCCAGCTGGTCATCAGGGTGACGGATACGACGACCGGTAGCGAAAAGATGTAATCCCTCTTGGCCCCGGTTACGAAAAAAGCCAGGGGCAGAAAGGCAAATACTGTCGTCAGGGTCCCCATCAAGATGGGGTACATGACCTGTTCTATCCCTACCGCGACCGATTGAGCCCAAGTGGCGTGCTCTCGGCTAACCCGCCTCACGTTGTCACACACCACCACGCCGTTGTCGATAAGCATCCCGAGCACGATGATCAAGCTGGCGATCGACACATGTTCCAATTCAACTCCCATGGACGCGCACAACCCGATCGAGATCACCATCACAAAAGGGATCGTCGCGGCCATCACCACCGCGGCGCGTCCCCCAGCCAGCAACAAGACAATCCCCGAAACAATCACCATGGCGTAGCTGACGTTGTGGGTTAGGTGCGAGATCTCTTTCTCGACGTGGGCTGGTTCGTCGAAAACGATCTCGACCGCGATATCAGGGGGGATGACGTGTGGCGTGAGCTGGAGCTCTTCGAGCAATCGCTTGGCCTCGCGACCGATCTCGGTGACGTTTTGCCCATCTTGGACGGTGAAGGACACGATCACACAAGGGGCCGTTCCGCTGGCCGTTCCGAACCGGGTGAGCGTGCGCGGTGGGTCTTCGTATCCTCGGTGCACGTTCACCCCGAGGTCCTGGAGATGGATAGTCGCCCCCGAATCATGACGACCCACGACCAGTCGATGTATCTCCTCGACCGCGTCGAACTCCCCCGTGGGATGAATCCTGAGCCGAGACCGGTCGGTATCGATGCTACCCCCGGAGGCGTCGATGTTTCTTGAACGCAGCAGCTCTTCTAGTTGTGTGATGGTCAGATCGAGATTGGCCCAGCGGTTCCTTGGTGTCTCGATATAGATCGCTTCTTGTGGCGCCCCGTGGAGATCGGCTTTCGATACCCCGGGCAGCAGGGCAATCCGATCCCTGACCCGTTCGGCGATGACCTCAAGCTGCCTGGGGGTGTAGCGATCACCGCGTCGGATTCTCCCGTCGCGTCCGTCGGTACCGTTTACGTCCCTTGCGGTCGAGCGTAGCACTGCTTTCTCGTAAACAGCTAGCAGCATCACGGCGCTGTCGCCGAAATCGTCGTGGACCATCGGGTCCATCACACCACGAGGTAACCTAGGCCGAACGATATCGATCTTCGCACGGACCCGGTCCCAAGCCTGGAGAATCAGGCGTGACGGCAGCGCCTCTTCGAGGTAGACGTAGATCACCGATTGACCCGTCGTCGTCGTGGAGCGGATATAATCCACCTCTTCAAGGGTATAAAGTTCTTTTTCTAATAAGTGGGTGACCCGCTGCTCGACCTGTTGAGTCTGAGCACCCGGCCACCTTGTGACCACCTGACATGCACGGACGGTAAAGGTCGGCGCTGCTCGGCGCGGCATCGACACGAGCTTGACGATCCCGTAAAGCATCGCCACGGTGATCAAAGCGATCACCATGGCCTTATGCCGCAGCGCAAAACGAGGAAGGCTCATCGCATCGGGGCCCGGGTTTGCAGGATGGTCACGGGCTGGCCCGGTTTAACATAGTTCACCCCCTCGACAATCACATGGGTATCTCCATCCAGTTGAGTCAGCGCATCGCCTTCGATCCTCAGCCATGATCCGAAGGTATCCCCGAACTCGATGTCCATCTTCTGTGCGACGGGCTGGGCGGCCGAAGCGTTCACGACCAGGATATAGCCCTTGTCCTCAGAGGTGGGAAGGACAGCCTGCACCGGCACGTAGTAACCGAAGCGGGCAGCGTGTGGGTTGAACTGAACATCCACGAGCTGGCCTGGTCGCACCTGCCACGATTCATGCAGCAACGCGACACGGCTGCCGTCGGGCAATCCTTCTGGCACGCCCAGCGCGATCGCCTGACGGAACTGGATCCCGCCCGCATCACTCAGTTCACGTAAAAAGTAAGATCCGTGCAGGTTCATCCGGCCCTGCCCGGGCACGACGCGTACCCGGCGGAGCGTGAAGACCGGGTTCGACACATCGATGCCTTCGCGCATCGTGACCCCCTCGAGCGTCCATACAAAATAACCCTTGTCGTCTTTTCGAAGCGCCCTTTTTTCTTCCACCCACAACGGCCCGGTTTCATTTAGATCCACGCGTGTGGCCGCCATGACTTTCTCGATACGGGGCAGTTGTAAGACCTCGGGGTCTTGGGTCGGGTTGAGCAGCATCTTCCGGTTGCGGCACAGGAGGGTAATCTCAAACGTACGGGTCTCGGGGTCGGCGAGGGTTGACTTCTGATAAACCACCCCCCTGAACGGCTGCGACCGGCCGGGGACGAAAATCTGGACCGGATCGTCCACCTGGATGCTGCGGTGAGTCCGAGATGAAACCGCAACGGTCACCTTGACCGGGTCCATCACGACAAGGTGGGCCACCGGTTCCCCTGCGTGGACGAACCGGCCCGGCCGCACATACACCTCAGCGATCTCCCCGCTGAACGGGGCCCGAAGCGTCGTGTGTTCAACATCAAGCCTGGCTTGGGCCAGATCCGCCTGGGCCTGGGCAAGCGAAGCCTTCGCCGCCTCGAACTCCGCTTCGATCTGATCCACCTGCGCCTGGGCCGCATCACGGGCCGAGCGCTGCTCGATCCATTCGACCTCCGTAGCGGACTGAGTGTGATACAGCTTCTCGACCTTGGCGTACTGGGCGTCTTGAGCCGCCTTGTTCGCTTCGGACTCCGCCAGCTTGGCTGGGAGGGTGCTGGTTAGGAAGATGCGGGCACGATCCACTGTCGCGTTCACGGCTTGCAAGGCTACTTCATACTTGGCGGCATCGAGTGTCGCCAACAACCCGCCTTGGGTGATGACCTGCCCATCCTCGACCCAGTGCCCTTCAAGGTAGGTCCCCTCCTCCGCCACGTGGTTAATCCGCCCGGACACCTCAAACGCAATATCTTCTTGCGACCAAGGTTCAACCACGCCTGTTAGACGCAGGGGACGCTTGGGGGTGGTCTGCTCCAGGGTCATCGTGACGACCGGGTGCGGAGCATGGGGCTTCGTCGGGGGCTGCTCGCTACACCCGAGCCCTCCTGTGGAAGCGATCAGTGCAAAGATCACCACGCCAGAGTCACATACCCGTCCAAGGAACCGTCCCACGGGCCATCGTAGACCCCACAGCAAGTGATCTCTCCGTTGGGTCGTTCCAGACCGGGTGATGGCTCTGTTTAGCTCGCCCCATCGGGGTACAGCGATACCGCGTGCTTGAGGCGTCTTGTCGCCCCATGGGTTGGTCTTGATCTTCGGTCGATCATCCATGGTGTATTAGGCTGACTCGCCCCCATCTCATTGTCCAATTGACGTGGGGGCGGTTGGTCAAACCCCTGTCTTGATCGAGACCAAACCCCGTCGGCGCCCGCCACGCTAACGCAGCAGCAGTTTGATCAGAAGCAAGTGGAGTCTGCGACCGTAGGGCGGGTACAAGAATCTGCTTGAATTTAAGGACGCCGAACGCGTCAATATACTCTTGGCGTGCGAGAACGTTAAAAACCCTTCCCGGCCATGGTAGGCTCCCATACCCGAGTTGCCGATCCCGCCAAAGGGTAGGTCGTCGATGACGACGTGGAACGCCGCGTCGTTGACCCCCACCGCACCGGAATGCGTCTGCGTGACGAGGTGTTCACGGACCTGGCGATCGTTCCCGAAATAATAGAGGGCCAAGGGGCGGGGGCGGGCATTGATAAACGCCATTACCTCGTCGATCCGTGAATAGGGCAACACGGGCAAAAGAGGGCCGAAGATTTCTTCCTGCATCAACTTCATGGACCCCGTAGCCCCCAGCACGAGATGGATGGGCAGCTTGCGCGTTTTCGGGTCGATCTGTTCGCCCGATGGGTTCACCTTAACCACTTCGGCGCCACCGGCCCTCGCGTCGTCGAGGTAACCCTTCAAACGGTTGTAGTGCGACTCGTTGATCACGCTTGTGTAATCGGGGTTGTCACGGAGCGTCGGGTACATGCTGGAAAAGGCACGGGTGAACGCTTCGACGAAGGTTCGTTCTCGCCCCTGCGGAACGAACACATAATCCGGGGCGACGCAGGTCTGGCCCGCGTTGACGGCCTTGGCGAAGCACAGCCGTTGAGCGGCCATCTCTATAGAGACGCTGTGATCGAGGACCGCCGGCGACTTGCCCCCTAGCTCCAGCGTGACGGGCGTGAGGTGTTGGGCCGCTGCCCGCATCACCGACCGCCCGACGGCGGGTGAACCGGTCAGCAACAGGTGGTCAAAGGGCAGGGCTGAAAACGTTGCCGCGAGATCGGCCGGCCCCTCGACCGCTGCCAATAGATCTTCTGAGAACTCGTCCGCGAGCAATTCCATCATCAGTCGGCCGGTCCGCGGCGCGTGCTCTGAGACCTTGATGAGCATCCGATTCCCGGCTGCCAGGGCGTACGTCGCGGGGCTCAACGCGAGAAAGATGGGATAGTTCCAAGGCGCGATGTTGCCGACCACCCCTTTGGGTTGATACACCACTTGGCCACGGACACCGGGGAACAACCAACCCACCCGCCGTTTTGAAGGCCGCATCCACCGACGCAGGCGGCGACGAACGTATCGGATTCCTTCTATCACAGCCAGCAGCTCGGCGACGATCGTTTCTTGTCCCGCTCGGTTCCCGAAATCTTCGCAGACGGCTTGGGTCCATGCTTGCCGGTTATCCACCAATAGACGTCGGAGTCGGTCCAAGTTGGCCAGACGTTGCCGCAGGCTCGGATAGGGCTGATCCGCGAAGGCCCGTCGTTGAGCGTCGAAAAGGCGCTGGAGACGACGTCCTTCATCACCCGCATCGGCCTGGACGGAACCTGAGTAGATGCGTTGGGCGGGGTTGCGGGGTGTCGAGGATGCTGCCGTCATGGTCTGGTGTATTGGGGGTCAATGTCCGGGTATCGCCACGCGGCCAACGTGTTCTTCATATTCTGGTAGGGCGGCGCCAGATCGCGACAAGAAGGTTTGTACCGCATCTTGAGCCGACCGAAAACAAGCCTCGATCGAAGCCCCGGAGACATAATCGCCCGTGAGCTTCAGGCCCTCTGGCACAGCCGACGGATCGGCGATCGCCTCCAAGAGTCGGTAGTGGTGAGGGCTGTAGGCGCACAGCCCTTGCGTGAAACGACGCACGGTATACCGAACGCGGTCGGACGATCGAACAGGCATATGGCGGTTGAGTGTCGATTCCCCGAGCTCGACCAGTTTCTCGTCGTCGGTTTCTTTCTCTAGGTACGCACGCGCCGTGCGGCCGCTGAAGGTGTAGCGGATCACGTGAAGGTCATTGACCCCATAGGCGCCCGCATTGCTGACGACGCTGTCGGCGTCAAAATGGATGGCTCGTACCGTTGGGTTGAAGATCGGCCGGTTGTATTCAGCCACCACGACACCCACAGGGAAATACCGCACCCGGCCCAGATGATTGGCCAAGCTCGGCGCATGCGGCTCAAGGAGCGTCGCGGAAATGGGCGCCGGGGTGGCCAGGACAACCCCGTCATACTCCAGGTTCTCGGTAATCTCGTCGGCCCCGGATCGCGTCCGCACACGCAGGCCCGTCACACGCCCTTGACGGACCAACAATCCTTCAACCCGGGTGTTGAGTCGGAGGTCGGCGACGCGTGAAAACTGGTCGAGGACACGCTTCATCCCGAGCTTGAGTTGGTCATAGGTGTCCAGGACCATGGCGATGTTGGTGCCGAGATTCCCGAGATAGGCCTCATCGGGCTCCGCGGCGTTCATCCGTACCGTCATCGGCCGCGCCACCGAGTCACAAAAGTGGTCGCTGAAATGGCCGCTTAACGGGCGGTGATCGAACCGCCTGCTCAAAGACTCGGACAAGGACGAGCCTAAGTAGCCATTGGACCGCCGCAGCTTCACGCGGGCGCAGAGCCCGGCCATCCGCACGATGTCTCGTGGTGGGCAACTCCGCAGAAACCCCGAGAACCCGCGCCACCGCTGCTTGCTGTCGAGCGTCAGCAGCTTGCCGTCACGGACCCGTGAAGAGTTGATCCCGAACGGCTCGTAGGGGTTGTCGCCCATGTCCCGTGTGAACGCGCGGAACAGCTCATACCGCCGGCCGATGTTCTTGCCGCCGATGTCGATATCCCGATCGCCCAGGGGGCATGAGGCGATCCGCCCGCCGAGTTGACCGCCCTGCTCGATCACTTCGGCTTGGATCCCGGCTTGACGCAGGAAGTAAGCCGCCGCGATCCCCGAGATGCCTCCGCCAATTACTGCGTACACGGTGAGTCCTGCCTATGAAACGGGTTGACGTAATGAAGAATATCGAGAGGCCGCCATGAACTTGTATGTCCCATTGGCGGTCCCGATGACCTGTTGATTTTGAACCAGAAGACCTTGGCTGCGCATCTGTTCCAATCGCCCCCTGGCGTGCCGTTTGTTTTGGATCAGGCAGATGACGAACAGGGGTCGGGAGGTCTCGGCAAACGAATGGAACTTGACCTGCATGTCGTCAAGGATGAAGGCGTCGTCCATGGGCACATCATAGTGCAGGTGGGACAGCGCCGTGCCGAACTGTCGGATCGCTTCAATCAGGTACAACCCGGGGACGTGGTCTTTGGGGTGTTCATAGAAGAACGGGTGGGTGAGGTGTTGATAGATCTCACCGAGAAACACGTCCGAGTGGC
Source organism: Phycisphaeraceae bacterium (assembly GCA_965224205.1). GTDB lineage: Bacteria > Planctomycetota > Phycisphaerae > Phycisphaerales > Phycisphaeraceae > CBDCYN01. Next base: position 49,512 of record CBDCYN010000023.1, on the reverse strand, counting down.
CGGGGAGGGGTTGGACCCTAGAGATCAAAACGTTTTGGGCGTCAGCCTTGTGGACCAGTGATCGGTCCAGCGGGGGGTGCGGGGTGTCGCCGCGGTGTTGCTCCCATGCGTGGATCGCAGCCAAAGCGGATTGCAGATCTAGGTCCACGTTAGCGGAGCCCGTATGGGAGTAACCTTGGGAGACATCGTTCAAATGATCGATCACGTCTTGCACCGTCGCATCCTGGATAAAGTACTCCATCGATATGCCGCCCGTGGCGGGCGCGAGCGAGACGGTGCCGGCTTGCAGCTGCGCGAACATGAGCGAGTCCATCCCGAGTTGGGAGCATAGCCGGCTAGCGGGCGTCACATACGATGCCGGGCATTGCAGGATGCGACTGATCAGAGCCACCACCTGATCCGCCAAGGATTGCGGATCAGCCGCGGGGTTAGGCGGTGCTTCGTCGGCCTTATCCATGCCGGGTGCCGGTTGGGCGTGATCGGCCCGACCGGCTTCCACGGGGTCGGCGGGTGTTGCGGTGTCTGTGTACCCCGCCTGTTGCTGGGGCGGGTGATGATCTTCGAATGAGATACGGTACCGTTGTCGTTGAAACGGATAGGACGGCAGCTTGATCGGTCGGTTGTTTTGATGTTGATGCACCGCGTCCCAATCAAGCGGCACCCCGAGCAGATAAAATTGCTTGAGGCACTCTAGCAAGGTGTGTGAAGCTAAGCGGTCGCGTACGAGGCTGCACAGCCAGTGCTGGTTTGGACTCGGCTTCGCCCTTGTTCCGATGGCGGTGAGGTGCGCGTCGGGCCCGATCTCGAGGAAGAGACGGGTCCCCATCTCTGTAAGGGTCGTAAGCCCCTGCCAAAAATGCACCGGAGCCTGGATATGACGGCCCCAGTAGGCCGGATCGCAAAGCGTCTCACGGTCGGCGAGCTGTCCGTCAAGGTTGCAGATCAAGGGGATCTGCGCCGGCCGTAGTGTTAAGGATTGAGTAAAACTCGCGAACTCACAGGCGGCATCGGCCATCATGCCGCTGTGGAAGGCGTGTGAGACGTTCAACAGCCGATACGTCATCCCTTGTTGGTTCAATGACTCGAGCGTTCTTTCTATGGCGCCATGGTCGCCGCAGATGACTGTGTGGGTCGGGCTGTTGACCGCTGCGATGGTGACCGGCTCACCGGCGGATTGTATGGCTTGGACGACTTGTGGCTCAGATGCAAAGACCGCGGCCATCCGGCCGTGCCCCGGTTGGGATTGCATCAAGCGGCCACGCTCAGCGACCCAGTGCAAGGCGTCGTCTAGGTCGATGACGCCCGCGATGCAGGCCGCGGTGCACTGGCCGATGCTGTGCCCGAGCATCACATCCGGGCCAAGGCCCCATGATTGCCACAGCCGAGCCAATGCGTACTCGACCACAAAGATCGCCGGTTGGGCAAACCGTGTCTGGTCCAGCAACGCGGCGTTGTTGGATTGAGGATCCATCAAGTCCAAGAGTGAATGTTGCAACGGCTCGGCCAGGACCTCGTCGCAATGGTCGAGGATCTGCCGCGCCAGAGGGTAGTTGTGATAGAGATCGTGCGCCATCCCATGGTGCTGGGCGCCTTGACCGGTGAACAGCCACGCGACTTGGGGCTTGCGGCACGACGACACGTGGTTCGAAAGATCGACCGTTTCATTGCGGCCCTGTGCAAATGTGTCGAGTTGACGCCGGGCTTGATCGAGGTTGTCGGCTGATATGGCGAGACGGTGCGCGAAGTGTGTACGGCGGTTCGCGGCCGAAGCGCACACGTTCGCCAGATCCGTGTCTTGTTGGTTTTGTAGGAAGGATTGGTATTGGCGAGCCTGGGCACGCAGCGCCGGGTCAGTCTTGGCCGACAGCATCAGCAGATGCCTCTTGGGTCGAGCGTGCGATTGGGTCGTTTGCGAGACCGGGTCGTGGGGCGCGGCGAGGATCATATGAACGTTGGTTCCGCTCATCCCGAAGCAGCTCACCCCGGCCAACCGGGTGGGGCCGGGGGTCGGCCAAGGCGTGGTCTGGGGGGGCACGTCGAAGCGCAGCCGGTCCCACGGGATCCGCGGGTTGGGCTTATTCATGTTCAGGTGTGCGGGGATCGCGCCGTGGCGTAGGGCCATGGCGGTTTTGATTATTCCGGCGACCCCCGCCGCAGCCTCAAGGTGGCCGATATTGGTCTTGACCGATCCGATGCATACCCGCTGGTTGGGGTCCCGCTGCCCCAGGGCTCGATCAAGGGCCAACAACTCGATGGGGTCGCCCAAGACCGTCCCGGTGCCGTGTGTTTCCACGTAACCGATTTGAGCAGGGTCGACGTTCGCACGGCTGATGGCGTCCTGGATCACCGCGGTCTGGGCGGCGCCGTTCGGGGCGGCCAGCCCGTTGCTGCGGCCGTTGTGGTTCACCGCCGAGCCCTTGATGATGGCCACGACATGATCCCCGTCGTGGATGGCTTGGCTTAGGCGCTTAAGCACGACCACGCCGCACCCTTCACCGCGACCGTACCCGTCGGCATTGGCGTCAAAGGTCTTGCAGCGTCCATCGGGCGACAGGGCTTTGAGCTGACAGAAACCGATCGTCGTGTGGGGTGACAGCATGAGGTTGACCCCACCCGCGAAGGCGAGGTCGGATTCGTGGTTGCGAAGGCTCTGGCAGGCTTTGTGGACGGCGACCAGGGACGACGAGCAGGCCGTGTCGATCTGCATGACAGGCCCTTGCAACCCAAATACGTAAGCGATCCGCCCGACCGACACACTGCGCGCCGTGCCCAGGCTGGTATAGGCGCTCACATGCGTGGGGCAATTCGATCGAAGAATGAGCTGGGCATAATCGTCGCAGCTGGTTCCCACGAAGACACCGGTCCGACTCCCGGCCAGGGTGTGGATCGGCACCCCCGCGTCTTCGATCGCCTCCCAGGTCACCTCCAGGAGTAAACGCTGCTGCGGGTCCATGGCCACCGCTTCACGCACCGAGACATTGAAGACCTGCGGATCCCAATCGTAGACGTTATCCAGGAAAGCTCCGCGCCGGGTGTACATCTTCCCGGGGGTCTGGGGTTGTGGATCATAGTAAGCCTCGGCGTCCCACCGATCGTCGGGGATATCGCTCACCGCGTCGACGCCCTGATCTAGTAATCGCCAAAAGCCACGAGGATGGGCCGCGCCGCCCGGGAACCGGCACCCCATCCCGATAATGGCCACGGGCTCGTGAATCGCGGGTGATACGCAGGAAATCACGCCAAGGCCTCCGTGTTCGTTGTTTTATCCGCTAGATCTGGGTTGGTTGGCTCCGGGCTGGCAAGTCTTTCACAAATGTGCGCCGCTAACGACGCGATGGTTGGGAAGCTCCAGAAGACGGTCGGGTCAATCTCCAGTCCGGTGCGGTCCTCGAGCATCATGGCGAATTCAACGGCGCTGACCGAATCCAAGCCGAATTCGGCGAACGGGCAGTGAGGGTCGATCTGCTCTTCGTCGAGATCGAGTTGTTTGGCCATGGCTTGAGCCATCCATCCACAGAGCTGAGATTCGCTCATGGAATTGTGTAAATCAGGCGTCTTGGAGGCACGGGGTACGCGCGACGCCGTGAGGTCTAACGCGCGAGGATCGGGCCGGGTGCTTTGCTGGAACGGGGGGATGGCCACGACGGGTGGGTCTGATGCCTGGGTCGACGGACGGGCGTCGCTTTCGACGGCGGCCTGGGATGGATCGCGTCGCAGCAGTGGGTCCAGTTGATCGTCTTCCCCAAAGACCATCTGCTCGAGATTGCCAATTGTCGACGCGTAACCGTCGATCAGGTGAGATAACGTTTGGCTGTCGCACAGGGCGTCGTCCGCGGGCTGAGGACACAGAGCCTGGTTGATAGCCTCTTGCATGCACGAGGTGGCCCATCGCGAGGCGCGTTGCAACGGTTCGTTTGAAGCACCCTGGGTTGTGGCCTGGGCCCTTTCGAGTTCGTGGCGGGTGGCCGCGGCAAGCAGGGCGTACGTTGCGACCTGCCCGATGCTCAAGAAAGATCGCCGTGTTGCCGTCGTCAGACCGTTTGGAGTGTCGACACCTCGGGCATGATGCTGGCGGATCTGCGCCGCGGCGGTGTGGAGTTGATCCGCCAACTGACCCGCGCCGAGGTCTTGGCGAATAAACCTATCCAGCCGATGGCCTTGTTGAGCCACCTCTGAGCCGATGAACATCCACAGGGCTTCGGTTGGCCCTTCGAAGATGCGTAGCAGCCGTGCGTCACGCAGCAGCTGGGGGGCGAGGTTGGTCTCGATGTAGCCCCGCCCGCCGAGCATCTGCATTAAATGGTCGGTCGCCTTCCAGAGCAGCTCGGGTCCCGACGTCTTGGACGCGGCGTAGACCTCCTCGGGAACCTGGCGGCCACGATCGAGGAGTCGGCTTATACACGTCGTCAGGGCGTTGACGGAGGTGATCGAGGTGGTCAGTTCGCTGATCCGTGCCAGCGTCAACGGGTTGTCCAGGAGACGGCCGGTTGCCACATTGCGGCGTTGGGCGTAACGAAGCATCAGCTGAGCGCAGCGCATCATGCCCCCAACACTCATCGCCGCGATCCCTAGCCGCCCCATCATGACGGCATCCATCGCGACCTGCATCCCGTGGCCGGGCGATCCGAGCAGGTCGGCTTCGGACACCTGTACGTCCCGAAGGATAACACTGTTTTGCACCATGCCCCGCATGCCCATGGTCAGCGCTTCGGGGCCTTGCGTGAGACCTGGGGCGTCTTGGCGGACGGCGAACGCTCCGATTCCCCGATCCACGCCGCGGGAATCAATCATCCGAGCAAAGACATTGATCACGCCAGCCCAGGAACCATTGCCGATCCAGGATTTCTTTCCGTTGAGACGCCAGCCCCCAGCGGGCTGCGCCGCCGCGGTGGTCTTAATCGCCCGTGGGTTGGACCCGGCGTCCGGTTCGGTCAACGCAAAGGCCCCCAACATACGTCCCCCAGCCAGGCTAGGAAGCAGCGATTCGCACAGCTCGGTACGGCCGAAGCGTTGGATCGGTCGCGTACCCAGTGCGTGGTGGACGCCTACCAAGGAGGCAAGGGTCAGATCGATCGCCGCCAGCTGTTGGATTACCCGGGCTGAGTCTTGGTAACTAAGGTCCATCCCGCCGTGGCGGCGTTCCACCTGCATCCCCAGGAATCCTTGGTTGCCCAGGTCCAGCACAATGTAAGGGGGGATGCAGCGGCGTTCATCGATCAGGCGTGAGTTGATCCGGTGTTTGGCGTAATCCCGCAACCAATCGATCATCCGGTCGGCGGTGGCGCGGCTCGAAGCGGGGTCATGGGTTGGCCGGTTGTGGCCGTCGTCATGGGTCGTGGTCACACGCGGCGTGGGGGCTGAGACATCGGCTGGGGCGGTGGGTTTCACCTTATTGGATTCACGCCAGATGGTGATCGTGTTGAGTGTGCCCTGCTCAAAGCCTGTTTTGCAGGCGTGGCGCTGAACCTTGCCGCTGCTTGTCTTGGGCAGGCTGTGGGGCTTGAGCAGCGCGATGGCACGTACGGCCAGCGCGTGCTTCTTCCACACCGCCTGCCGGATGGCCGCGACGATTGGTTCCGCATCCAAATGGTTTCGGTATTCACGGCGCACCTGCCAGGCGATGCCCAAGCCTTCTTGGCCGTCCACGTCTAACGTGAAGGCCGCGCCGCATTCACCGTTCAGGGCGGGATGTACATCGGTCAGGGTCTGCTCAATATCTTGGGGATAATGATTGCGGCCCCGGATAATGATCATGTCCTTGATCCGCCCGGTGACGAACAGTTCATCGTCGGCAAGAAACCCCAGATCACCCGTGCGCAAAAAGGGGCCGCCTCCGTGAGCCAACGTGGCTTGGAAAGTGTGACGGGTGTCGTCGGGGCGGTTCCAGTACCCTTGGGCAACACTCGGGCCCGCCACCCAGACCTCTCCCACACGCCGGGGGGGGAGCGGTTCATGCGTCTGAGTATCGACGATGAGCACTTGTTGACCGTTTGGTGAATAGCCGCAGCTGACAACCCGTTGAGCAGCCACGGTGGGCGTGGTGGAGCCGAGAGGTTGGTCTTGGTCAAGGGGTTCAGCGGGTAACGGGCAGCAACGAGGGGTGGTTCGCTGGCGGGGACCGGTGACCAGCAGCGTCGCTTCGGCCATCCCGTAGCAGGGAACGAACGCGTCGCGACGGAACCCGCACCCAGCGAAGGTGGTGGCAAACCGATCGAGGGTATCTGCGCGGACGGGTTCGGCCCCGTTTAGCGCCGCGGTCCAACAACTCAGGTCCAGCTCGGCGCGTTGCGATTCGGTGACAGTGCGGAGGCACATCTCATAAGCAAAGTTCGGGGCACCGCTGCACGTGGCCCGGTATCGGGAGATAGCTTGAAGCCATCGTATCGGCCGCTTGATAAAAGTGGCGGGGGCCATTAGATAGATCGGACAGCCCATGTAGAGCGCATGCAACGCGTGCCCGATGAGGCCCATGTCGTGGTACAAGGGCAGCCAACCTACCCCGACGCTTTGCGGCGAGGTCTGAAGCGTCTGCTGGATCATCTCTTGGTTGTGCAGCAGGTTGGCGTGGGTGACCATGACCCCCTTGGGGCTAGACGTCGAACCCGAGGTGTATTGAAGGAACGCCAGGTCAGTGCTTTGGATGCCCGGGCGGCACCAAGAGGACGATCCGTCTTGCGGATCTTGTAGTAAACCATCGGTGTCTAACCAAAGGATCTGGCGTAGCGGATCAGACTCGCAGATCGATCGATCTGCCTTGGCCCGGATCGACCGCGTGGTGAGGACCGCGGCGGGTTCCGCGTTGGCGAAGATGCCACGAAACGCCGCGAGGTCTGCATCCGCCGCATCGGGCTTGGCATAGGATTTGGCCAATCGCGGTGGATAGACCGGGACCGGTACCACGCCGCTATACAGGCAACCGAAAAAGGCGTATAGAAAGTCCAACCCGGGGGGGTAGACCAGGACCGCGCGTCGCCCACTGAATTGGCGTTCTTGGAGGGCAGCGGCGATGGCCTTGGCTTGGCGATCTAGATCGGCAAAGGTGCAGCGGCTGGCCACTTCACCCTCTTCAGACAACATCAGATACAGCGGGTCATCGGGCCGTTGAGCGGCTTGGGATTCGGCCAGATCGACCAAGGTTTGGATGTCTTTGTTTCGACTCATCACGTCGATCTTCCCTGCCCGTCGTTGTCATGCCCCGTCGGCATGGCAACCGGTCGCGGTGTAGGTCTTCTTGCGGTTTAGGGTCAAGCAAAACTTTTATGTCGGACGGCCCAACCCGGAGGCGGGCCGCCTCGTATCTAGTCCGAGCCCGTCGGCCCGCATCAGGGATTATTTCATCAGCAACGGGTACAGCTCGGGGTGTTTGAGGACAAACTTTGTGGCGACATTGGTCCCGAACCGGACCTTGCGATCAAAGTGCTTCTTCTTGTCGCTGATGCAATTCAGCAGCAGCTTGCCCTGGAGGTTGATCGCGTGGCGGGCGAAATCTGTTTGCAGGTTGCCGTGCCACAGGACCCCGAGTTTGGTGACGGTATACCGGTCTTCATGTTCTTCGACGCACCCGACCTGGACGTGGTGATCCAGGATGGCTTTGGCTGGTTCGTAACGGTCGGTGTCGCGGAATGAATCAAGATAGGATTTGGTGATTTCCTTGTAGCGTGGGAACATCACCATAATCCGGTCGAAGACCCCCGAGCGATAGATGGGTTGCATGGTGGTCGATGAAACCCCGTACGTGTCGATATTTTGCATCCATTCATCGACCTTGTCCGGATTGATCGAGACCATGTCCTTGACGTTCCCCCGGGCCGCGCACCCGATCCCGATGATGTCTTGGCGGGCGCAGTGCGCCGTCTGATACTGGCTGCGATGAGGGTGTTTCGAAAAGGTCTCAGCGATCGTGTTGTGATACCCGTTGGCGAGCATGTAGTCGTAGGTGTACTCGCGCATCGCCAGCAGGTCCCACATCGGCCCGGGCTGTTCGAGCCGGCCCTGGAGGATCAGCTTGTGCATCGGGCGATACGGGAGATAGACCGTGCCGAACAGATCTGCTTCTTCGGGCTCGTATTGGTCGACCAGGATCTCGACATCGGACATCACGTCGATCAGGGTCTGGCCCGGCAGGTCGTACATCAGGTCCGCACAACGATCGCCCTTGAACCCTACCTTGTGCATGTTCGCGAACAGTTCGTCGAGGTCCTCGCGCGTGTCGGCACGACCAATCTTTTTGTGGATGACTTCGTTAAAGGTTTCGATCCCAAAGGTGATACGATCGAATCCGAAATCCTTGATCAGCGTTAGCTTCTCTGGGTCTTTTAAGGTCCGTGGTTCTCCGGTGAAACTTTTCTCAATCGTTTCGTAGTTGGGGACGACAGCCTGGAGATGGGCAAACAACCGCTCCATGGCGTTTAACGGCAGGGTCGAGGGGGTGCCCCCGCCGATGTAGATCCCGGAGAAATCGCGCGCCTGGACATAGGGCTGACGCATGTACCAATCGATCTCCTTGATCAGGTAATCCGTGTATTTCTCCAGCCTGCTGGTCTCTTGGTGCGGGTAATGGTTCTTGTTGAAATTGCAGTAATGGCAGAACGAACGACAGTAGGGAACATGGATATACATCATGATCTTGTCGTTGAGATGGTCCCCCGGGTCTTCAAAACGCTTGAGGTTTTCGTCGACCTGGTCCCGCGTCTGCCAATCCCAATTCATGGTCCCAAAATTAGGGATAATAAAATGTGTGATGGCATACAGCCGGTCGAACGGAACATATTTCGAGGGGTTGTTGCCGTAGTAGTACGGGGTTGACATGTCGGTTCCTTTCAGCATTGCGAAGATCTATCTGGGGGTTTGTCTTGGTTTCAAGCAGTCACGAGAAACAGATCGGCCTAACGGATAAGATCGCGAGCGGTCGCGGCCGCAGGTGGCGTCATCGCCGATGTTCCGGACACAGGCCACCCAAGCTTAGGTGTGGCGGTGTTCGAGGCGGACACGGCACAGGCCATCGACACTTCAGATTGCGGCACGACCGAAGGTCTCGTTGCAAGGCGGACGCCACAACCGTCGCGGACTCGTTTTTCGTCTGGTCGCCCAATCGGTAGATTTCTCGGCGAGTGGTTTTAAAAGCATGAAGAACCGGGGTCCTATCCTCACGACGGATACTCCCGAAGATGGATTGTTTGGGTCCCTCCAACCCTGCGTCATGTACCACTATTTGTTTCATCACGACACCTGCCCCCAGAAAAAGGGTTCGCGCCCCCACCGATGGAGGTCAAAAGCTGTGCAAACCGCCCGCACCGCCTGCCGGGCCGATCGGTCACAGGGCCGATCACTGTGGCCCCAAACGGCCATCCGCGGTGTGTGTCAAATATGGACTAAGTTCTACTAACGGATTACCGAGGAACAGGACAATCTTGCGCACGAGGTGGTGTTTTTTTTGAAATTTTTGTCTCTATCACGTTGTCTCCACTTTCCCTGGGGAAGGTCAATCGTTTCCAGATACCTCTCGAGCAATTCACGCCAACGATCCCCGCCCAACCGTCGTCGTGGACCACCCTTCGACGACGTTACGCCGATGTACGCATCCCAACAGAATCGTCGATCATCCCACAAATAGGAACACGGGCTTCGTGAAACGCTTACCCAACAACGCCAGTATCAGGCCGATCTACAGGTCAGAAAGTTGAAAGGATGTCTATGAATCACACAACTGACACGTTTGCGTGAGGCGTCCGCATACGGTGAAATCATAGCCGCACATCAGATACGCTAGACCTCGGGCGGACCGTATACTGGTGCAGCTAAGAATCCCGCCAATGGGCGGAGGTTAGTGGATTGGGCGGATAAATCTGCTATACTTGGACGGACCTTAAGGAACGTAAAGCATTGTGAAACAAGGGCGGTCGTGGCGGAATTGGCAGACGCGCTAGGTTCAGGTCCTAGTGGGGCTAAACACCCCGTGGAGGTTCGACTCCTCTCGACCGCATTGCCCGATTTGTGTAAATGACTGCTCGTTTCTCGGTTTACGTGTTTGTCATCCCCTGTAGCCACTTGACCTGTGAACGTCGGTCAGAAAATGTAGCGCCCGTCGAGTAAAAAATGTGGCGCCGGGGATGACTGTATCTCTGGCTGGAGGGTTGGTCCAGCCTCTTGGTTGATCTCCTGAGTGATTATTTGTCTTTGGGTTTACGTCGCCGCTTGGCGTCCTTGAGTCGGTAGCTAGGACCGTTGGCTTCGAGCACGTGGCAGCGGTGGGTGAGCCGGTCGAGCGCCGCGCCGGTGAGGCGTTCGCTGCCAAGCACCTCCACCCAACGTTCAAACGGGAGGTTGGTCGTCACGATCACGCTGGTTCGTTCGTAGGCGGTCGAGATCACATCGAACAGCAACTCGGCTCCCAGCTTGCTGGCTGGGACGTAGCCCAGTTCATCGAGGATCAACAGGTCCAGCTTGGCCAATTGGTTCTTGAGCCGACCCAGGACCTGCTCTTCGCGAGCTTCCATCATCTGGGTCATCAGCTCGGTGACCTTGTAGAACCGCACCTTCTTGCCACGGTGGCACGCTTCCATGCCCAGGGCGGTGGCGACATGGGTCTTGCCCGTGCCGGGGTTACCGACCAGCAGGATGTTCTCGCGATGGTCGAGATACACACACCGCATCAGCTCGGTAACCAGGGCTTTGTTGATCGACGGTTGGGCGGCGAAGTCGAAGCCTTCGAGCGTCTTGGGCGATGGGAACTTGGCGGCTTTGAGCCGACGCTCTGCGGCGCGGCGTTCACGTTCGATCAGCTCCAGCTCGACCAGTTGCAGAAGGAACCCGACGTGACCCACGTTCTGCTGGGCACAGCGGCGGGCGATCTTGGCGTACTCGCGTAGCATCGTCGGCAGCTTCAACGCCTTGAGGTGGTGTTCCAGTAGGACGGTGCTCTTGCTCATGCCGCACCCCCCGGAAGTCCTCCGCAAATATCGCTGGACGCCGTCTCTTGGAGCGGGTGCGGAAGCAGACAGCCATAGGCGGATAAATCGGGCTTGGCTACGTGGACACCGCTCAGATGCGGTCGGCCGTCGAGGCTGAATAACGCCACGGGGGGTTCCTTGAGCCCCTCGAGGATCACTCGTACGGCGTCAGGGATGACCGTGCCCAACTCCAACGCCTTGTGCACCGCTTGCTTGAGTTGACCCAGGCTCGCCCGTTCCAATAGCCGCAACACTTGGATGAACTGGCCCGTGCCCTTCGAGCCCCAGTCGGCTTCGAGTTTGCGACGCAGGATCCCGAAGCACGGCGGCAGATCCCATTGCTCCAAGGGACGGGCCACATCAAAGGCCCCGGGGCGTCGCTCCAACAGAGCCAGGTAATGCACCGGGTCAAAGTGGACCTGTTCACGGCCCCAGTCACGCAGGTGTTCGGCGATCACCTGGTCCCCCTGCATGACCCGCACCGTCTCGATGTCGCCCACGAGGGTCAGGCGGTGATGCGCCCACGACACCGGCACCGAATAGTCGTTGCGGTCGAACCGCACCAGGCTCAGAGAGTTGGCTCCAGCCAATATGACCCGACGGGCCTCAAACGCCTCCTCTTTGAGAGGAAGCATGACCGAGCGTTCCTCGTCCAACCGCTGACCCTTGGTCGTTTCTTTACCTCGTAACGACCGGGTCAACTCAGCACGGCAACATCGCTCGAGATGTTCATTGAGTTCAGCGAATGATCGCACCTGGGGGATCGGCACCAGGAAGTTACGGCGGGTATATCCCACCAGGTTCTCGACGTGGCCCTTTTCGTTAGCCTTGCGAACTAGGCAGAAGTGCTCGTCGAACAGATAATGACTCTGAAGCCGAAGAAACCCGTCCGTGAGTTCCCGTTTCCTGGATCCCACGAACTTCTTGACCGCGATCCGGCTATTGTCGTAGCTAATCCGCGTGGGCACAGCTCCGAAGAACTCAAACGCTCGGACATGACCATCCTGGAACGACTCGGTGCACTCGCGGGGATAGGCCCGAACGAACACCGCGTCCGAATACGGCAGGCTCATCACGAACAACGCCACCTTGACCGCCTCGCCGTTGAGAAAGATCGTCGCCTCCCCGAAGTCGACTTGCGCCTCACCCAACGGATGACTCAGCGGCACAAACGTCTGGGCGTGCACCCGTTTCCACGCCCGAACCGCGTCGCCCACGACCGTGAGCTTCCCGTCGAACCCGTGATGTTGACACAACACCTCGAAGATCCGTCGGATCGTGTGACGTTGCTTGCGCGGAGCTTTCCGGTCGTCCTCGAGGATCTGGTGGAGGATCGGCAGGAACCGATCGATCTTCTTCTCGCCCACCTGTTTGACCCGTCGATACCCCGGGGGTTCAGGGTATTCGAGGATCTTCTCAAGCGTCTGCCAATGGATGTCAAACTTCCGACACGCCGAACGCTTGCTGTGGCCCTGGGTTAGAACATAACGCCGCACATCCGTCCAAAACTACATATCCGTATACACCTCGTCTGCGTCCTTACTGGGGGGGGGTGAAACAGTAAAAACTGTTCCATTGCCGCCCCAGTCTCAGGACTAGGCAAGGCGCTACATTTTTGGGCCGACCGTCAGCCCCCCGACGGGCGCTACATTTTCTGGCCGACGTTCACACAATCGGCGTTGATGCTCTCGGCAGCGAGGCTGCGACACGTCGCCGGTACCCGTTGGGGCACGCGGCGGTACTTGGATATGAAACGGCTCGACGAACAGGAACAACAACAGGAAGAACCGATGAGCGTGGCGGTGTAGCCGCGCGAAGTTTGGTTGCCCCTCCGCTCGGGCTCACTACGTTCGCCCTCACTGCGGGCCAACCAAACTTATACCTTCCTCGGGTGAGTTTGTCTGATCGGTAGAATAGGCTGACGTTAGCGGTTTGATTTTACTACGAAGTCACTGGACACAGGAGGCATGGATGCTTCAGATCACATTGACGGACGATGCGGTGGCGGCGTTGGATCGGGGGCGTTTTAGCGATCCAGATCCGCGGGTGCGGCGGAAGTTGCAGGTGGTTTGGCTCAAGAGCCATGGGTTGGCACATCGGCAGATCGCGGCCTTGGCAGGGGTCAGCAGCCGGACGGTGCAGCGTTATTTGAATACGTACCTCGACGGTGGGATCGAGGCGTTGAGGCAAAACGGCTACCGGGGTCAGCCCAGTCAATTGAACGCGCACGGCCCGAAGGTCAAGGCGTCTTTGGAACAACACCCGCCGTCGACGATCCACGAGGCGAGCCATCAGATCACGCAACTCACCGGTCTGCGTCGCGGCCCGACGCAAGTGCGAGCTTTTTTGAAACGGCTGGGTCTGCGTCGTCGCAAGCTCGGGGGTGTGCCCAGGGCCGTTTAATTCTCTGTCGTAGGGATAGCCGATGAGATTAAGGTAGAGTTTGGCGTTAGCCCCTGAGGTCATGGAGGACCTGACGATGTCCGATCAACCGTTATCTGTTGTGTTTAGCGAGATCCCGGACCCACGGAATCCGTCGGGACGTCGTCACCCGTTGTCGGCGATCTTGACGCTGACCACGGTGGCGATGCTCGGGGGGGCACGCAGCCTCGAGGCGATCGCCCAGTTTGCCCGGGATCGCGGAGAGCCATTCACGCGGCTGCTGGGGTTTACCCGGGATCGCTCGCCGTGCAAAGCCACGTTCCACAATGTGTTCAAAGTGCTCGACACGACGATGTTCGAGCGGGCGATCCGCCGCTGGCTGGGGGGTCGTCGGATCGCCGGGTGGAAGGCGATCGCGGTCGACGGCAAGCGGCTATGCGGTACACAAGGCGAGCCACTGCCGGGGATCCACCTGCTGGCGGCTTACGCACACGAAGCTCAAGCGGCGATCGGTCAGATGGCGGTGGCGGCTTCCACCAACGAGCACAAGACCGCCCTGGCGATGTTGGATGTGATCGACGTGCAAGGGGCGGTGGTCACGGGCGACGCGATGTTTTGCCAGAAGGATCTATCGCGGAAAATCCTCAAGAAAAAGGGGATTATCTCTGGGCCGTCAAGGCCAACCAAGCTCAACTCCAAGAAGCGATCGCCGACGCGTTCAAACCCCACGACGACGCCCCGAGTTCTGAGCGTGAGCAGCGGCTGAGCCGCCAAGAACAGCAGACCGCTTCAAGCCTCAACAAGGGCCACGGCCGGATCGAAGCCCGCAAGCTCACCAGCACCACCGCCCTCAACGGCTACCTGGACTGGCCGGGGGTCAAGCAGGTCTTTCGACTCGAACGCACCCGCACGGTCCGAAATCAGACCACAACGGAAGTGGCCTACGGGATCACCAGCCTCTCGCGGGATCGAGCCGATGCCACCCGCTTGCTTGAACTCACCCGCGGCCACTGGGGGATCGAAAACCGCTTGCACTACGTCCGGGACGTGACGTTTGGGGAAGACGCCTGCCGTGTGCGGACCGGCCAGGCTCCGCAGAACCTCGCGGCGATCCGCAACTTGGCTGTGACGGTTCTCAACCACGCCGGCTGGAAGAATAAAGCCGCCGCCTTGCGACGCTACGCCGCCCAACCCCACGAAGCCCTTGCACTCATCCGAGGATCACCAACAGAGAATTAAACGGCCCTGGAATCACACAGATTACGCTAGACAAGTACCCCCATTGAAGATACAACTCATTAATGGATCATGTAACGCGGGTGTAGCTCAGTGGTAGAGCGTCACGTTGCCAACGTGAATGTCGTGGGTTCGAATCCCATCACCCGCTTTTTTCTCCCCCCTTTTGTCATGCCGTGACACACCGTGCTTCTGAGTGCTATTTCCCTTGTGTTGTAGGGCTTTGCGATCTTCGGCTTCGTCGCCTTTTCGGTGTGGCTGGTGACCGTCGGTTGTGACAGGCGATGACTCAAAATGCCCCTTAGAGCCGCACATTTGCTGCATATTTGCTGCATGATCCTGAGGCCTCGTGCTGTCGGTGCCGGTGGCCTGTAGCGGGATGGCATCCTCGATAGGATCATTCGCGTCCGGGATCGCTGGCAGCTTCGCCAACTCACTGGCGATCGGCAGCAACGCCTCATCCATGTATGTATTCTCAGTGAGTCGAGGGTCGGTGTGACGCATGTGGGCTTGTCTGGCCCGCTGGCTCATTCCTGCCGCAGCCATCATCGTGCTGAGAGTCTTTCTAAGGGCGTGGAAGTCAACGTAGCCCGTGGCCTGTGTTCCGGGATCTATACCGGCAAATCGAAGATCCGCCCGGATAACCTTCATGCTGGGGACTTTAGACAGCACCGCGTCGCCTTCCTGGTGATCGTCAGGCCGGAATGCTCGCAGTTCGTCGGCTAACTGGCCGTGGATGACTTGGGTATCTGCTCTCCGGCTCTTAGTGGCCTCTGCCCGTAACCGGATGACAGGGACAGCCCCATCAAGGCAAATGTCACCCCAGACCAAGGCTTCGATCTCCGAGCGACGAAGACCTACCCAAAGGGCGATTAGATAGGCAAGCCGCCGTTCTCTTCCGAGTCTGCGAGAACGCTTTAGTACTTCCGGGAGAACATTGGCCGTCAATGCCCCCTTATCTGGCCCGTGCCGGACCGTCATTAGTTCCACTTCGGGCCGACGCTCAGCGGCATCAAGTAAACGGGAAATCTCATCAACAGACAAAGCACGCCGGGGATGGGTTCGCTTAATCGCTTTTCGCTCAACCCGCTTGAGGCTCACTAACGGGTCCGTATCGATCCTTCGAGCTTCGACCGTCCACTTGGTAAACGCTCTAATGCTGCGGACGTATTCATTCCGAGTCTCCCCGGATAACTTCCGCCCCTTGATCCGCAATTGTGACAAGAATCGCTCAATGGCTACGGGGTCCAGGTCATGCAGTCGGGATGCGTTGATGCCGTCGATGATCCGCTTGGTCCGGTTCTCAAGCTGCATCACATAGCGATCTTCACGGTTTCCCGCCCGAACCTTGGCTATGTAATCATTGAGATGTTCTGTGATTGGCCTTTGCTTGTGGCGGCTCAAGGGATCTTCACACCCCTCCGCCCGTCGAGCGGCTTCACGCTCAAGACGACGGCCCAGTTCCTCAGATGCTTCTTTGTCCGTATATCCCGTCTTATTTCTCCACAGGCTCGATTCTGCATCGAACCAACGAATGACCCATTTCGCTCTCTTTCTCCGCCGATCTTCTTTACGCTTAAATATCGTTGCCATGTTTACACTCCATCTCCGTCGATTATTTTTCTAAATTATGCCGTCCATTTCGGCATTGTGCCAATTTGATTTCTAGGACGATTCACAACTCATTCACTGCTCGTGCTGATGGCATATCACGTCTAATCCCGACCAATCGTCATTATTTTTTGTAAGGCGTCTGCGTGACACGTCCCGATGGTTTGCGATGATTTCTATGGGCACGATGATATTGGTTCGTGCGACGAAACCTCATCATTCCCGGTGTTTTTAGGGGTTGTGTCGCAGTCGCCATCTTCGTACATCATGAAATATCGTGTTGGCCGTCCACCACGGTCACTGGTTGGAGATGGCTGCCAATATCCGTATTCGTCTTTAACCAACTGGCTAAGTGCCTTTTCCGCAATCTCTGACGAATCACGGTAACAACTAGGACCACTGTTGTTCACGTCGCGGGTGGTAACCCGCCCACCTTGGCGACGAACCCATTCGATTAACTCACGGTGTTCTCGTTCTGATTTAGATCCGTCAAAACCCCCGTAAATACGGCGAGCTTCGTTGCCGAACCACTTGACCAGAGCGACGGCGGCATCGACGCTATCGGCGTCAATCAATTCGGGGATATCCTGCATGTCATCATTGGCCCACCGGACGAATTGTATGATCAGTGCCAGCCTAGCGGCATACCCTGCTAATTTCGACCACGCCGCTGCGAGATCGCCCGTCAATCGGTCTTGCTCTTGACCATGCTCATTAAAGAATCTTTTGTATGCATTCCTACCTTCTTCAGAAAATGGGATATCGATGGGGCAAAACTTGTCATATCCACCCTTGCCTTTGGTTTCAGGTTGCAGGGAATACAGACGATCAAAAATGTCGGCAATTTCCTGCTGTAATTCGTCAGACACATCGTCATCAGTCCACCGAGTTCGGATACGAGGCGGGTAGGCCATTAGGAACCGAGCCGCTAGGCCATTCTCACAGTTTTGACGCCCCAGAGATCTGATTAATGTGGCTGGTTGGATTGTTCCCGTGATACTCACTGAAGCACGCGGCACATTGATGGTCGGTGGTTTTCCGGCCTTGCGATCCACGGTTAACGAGCGACCACCAAACATCTCAAGATAGTTTGCTGAATCAGCACCGCTAACCGAAGTATAGCGGTCAAATGAACCGAGCCATCCGTTCAACTCGTCTCGGGCTAACAACAACCCTCGCGGCTGGCCCATCAGCAACACAGCTAACGCCTCTACCGTAGTGTCCTTACAACAGAACCGATCCATGACCGGCTCTTGGGGCTTCGACGGCGGATCGCCCTGGTTTTTCCGCTTCCATGCCAAAAGGTCGGATTCGTATTGCAGAAAATTAAGTGCATAGTCTTCCATAGCGATTTCATGTTCGTATGTAGCTTGCTGTTCACGTTCGTGAATCGGCCGTAAGGCCAATTCGAGTGGTGGTGATTTCTTAGTTCCGCTTTCTCCAATGATCAAGGCCCACACAATGGATGGTTCGACATAGCTATTCTTGAGTCGCACCCGACGTGAATTGCCGATGGCTGCTGCAAGAGCAGAGAGAAGGGGTAACGCGATGTACGATGGATCACAGCCGATCGCCTTCGCCCCTTGCTTGACGAAACGTGACAACGGCTGAGGCAATTCATCAACTGGGAACGGGATGAACTGTGTCGCTTTAGGACAGAGTTTTCGACCTATGGGCGAAACGCCATCATTGACACTCGACATCTGCTCATAACTTCGTCCCTCTTTCTCGACATGCTCAAGGAAGCTGGTTTGATTCAATCCATGAGCCGTAATCCAAGAACGCAGATCCTTGCAGTCGGACGGAGGCATCATTGTCACAATGTCCGTAGCTGTTCTGCTCACTGCTTCAGCAGCCGCTAGCATCCCTTCGCGGCCCGGCCAGAAACCATCGGGTTTTTCATCGTTCTCACCCACAATGATGACTTGCCGACCCCGTACAAGAGTCGCCAATTGATCTAGACCACCGATGTTTGATGGGCGACCAACCGCGACGAAACCTAGCCCCATTGCTGCGGCGGTATCGGTCATCCCCTCTACAACAACGACCGGATAGTCAGAGTTTGGCAATACACTTGCCTTGACTCGACGATTTCTCGTCTCCTTCAGCACATGAAGGTGACCGAGTTTCATCGTACGCTTGCTACCATCCTCTTCTCTGATGCAGATAACAGCGGACGGGTCTTCGGGGTCGTCCTTGGATAACAGACAACCGTCTGGCTTTCCGCATACCGGGCATTCGATACCCGCATCCTTCGTTCGTACCCAGTTGTACTCATCCTGTTGGTAAGTAACAGTACTGCTCTTGTGATCGGGATTGGCCTCGAAAACAAGACCACGCTTAGAACCGGGGTACATGACCTTGTCACCGTTTCTCGACCGAAGAGACAGGCCGACCACTTCTCCGTTTGCATCTCGCTCAGGAATGGCCCACCAGCCTCGATAATCTTTACGGTCTTTGAATTCGACGATCGGAACCCAACCCACGCCTAGCCGTGTCAACGTGTCTTCATCAACGTCAAGGTGTTCGGCTAACGTTCGATTAATACCAGGAGCAATTGATACGTTGCTCTGAGAGATGTCAAGCAAAGATGTCAGGGTTGCGGTCATTATCGTCCCTCCTTCTGACCAGATAGAAATTCTTGCAGATCGGATAACCGCCAGCGGGTTACTCGCGTTCCAAGTTTCAATGGTTTGGGGATTTGTCCAGCCGACGACATTCGCCATACGCTGCGAGGATGCACGGCCAACAGTTCTGCCACCTCATCGACAGATAGAAGTTTCAAGGAGGGTGAGTGAAGGTCATCTTGTTGGATGACAACCCGACCATCTACATTCGCTCCCTTACGCTTCGATTTATTACGACCGTGGGCGATTGTCATTTGATTGCGGTGCAGGCGTTCGCTCACGTTAGACTGACCGCTCCGCTTTCCTGTATGGGAAACCATATTGGATCCTTTCAGCAAGAAGTTTTAGACGAAACCGTTTCGTCGTTTCCTTGCTTGAAGTAAAAAACAGGAAAAACCGGAAGTTGTAGAACGATCGATTGATCCGGCTTTCAAGCCGTAATCAAGCCTCTGGCGTGGCTACAAGGCGTGGAATCAGAGGTGTTTACAGATTGCAAAAAAGATGGGGGTTTTTTTGAGCTTGTCTTGACAGTTCTCAGGCGGAATTAACTACCGGAGTTTTTTCCGACTAGTCTCCTAGCTCGTTTTAGAGCTTTCCCTACTGTACCTGCGGGGTCCTTGCCCGTGATGCCCATTTCTCTAGCGACATCACTATACGTCCGACAGGTACCCGATTCCCATAAATCAAGCAACCGTCGATCACGGTCCTCTGTAGAAGGCCGTCCGCCCTTCAGTCGTCTTCTTTGCCTTTTGATGCGGTTGGGGCCGCTTTGCTGGAATACCTCGGTGCACGCGGCACGTGCATCACCCATTACCTGCTCAAGCTTCGCCGGGTAGCCCCACGGGATATTCTCATTAATTCGTGCACTATTTGGAATACGCCAAACCGATTCGCCTTTCGGCAGTACAACATCACTGGCAAGGGATGCAAGCCACCCGAAACGATTCCCGTTATCCAGCCGCCGTACCCTGCTCACCGCATCTCGAATCGCCTGAGACGTCTCTTCTAGGTGCATTGGCCCATATTCCACCAGCCGCCAAGCCGGTAGAGTTCCTCCTGGGATTTCTTCATTCCTAGGATTACCGTTCTCATCACCAACGGTTCGATACGCTCGAAGGCCTTCCCCATCGCCAAATATTTCATACGCTCGCGTGTATGCATACCGCACCTCTCGGAGAACGGTTTGGTGATCCTCTACATATGTCAGATTAATGGGCCAATTAGGATCGTCTATAGTCTCGGTGTCTCTAAATCCAGGACATCGATAGCCCGGATTGCCTCGATAGGGAAACACACAACGGGCAAAAGCAATCCAATGTTGCTCAAGGGCATCTCGGAGGGCTACCAAGGCATTCTCAAGTTCATGAAGGCTGTGTTCGTCCGTTGGAGCTTTCTGTTTGTCGCTCAGAGCTTCGTTCCCCGTATCCATAACTCCCCCGATGGGCTGCGTTCTTGCTTACTGAGTATCCGTTTCACCCTCCGCCCCTCTGGCCGCTCGACTTACTCGTTATCGGAAATAATCTAATTGCCAATTAGGCATCAAGATTCCTTAGGTAGACGGGTTATGGATTACGCCAGAGATGTAACGGGAATTACCACCTGCTGGTTCGGGACGTTTGTTCACGTACCACCTTGAACATCGCTGGCTCTGATATTGGGAGGAAGGGGCGATCTTAGACCATCAAAAACCCCGATTTGATAATTAGACTTAGACGCCCAACGACACTCCCATGGCGTAACCATGCTCACATCAACGCCTTATGCATTTTCAGGGCGTCGGCCTAAGTGTCCAGTCTATTACCGCATCCGGCATTCGTAAGCTACTATCAACTCTTATTAGAATCGAATATAACGGCCCTCGATTGTAGTGCTTAATAGGATGTGGCATGAATCCGCAGAGCCTTTATTAGGGAAAAAATGTGTCGTTATACGATCCCGACGATCACGATTCGTTGCCTCAGAAATCCCCGCCATCTGCAATAGATCCATGGGTTCCTCATCGCCGAGAATTGCTGAATTGGTTCAGCCAAGAGGCACCTTCGCTCAAGTCAGCATATGAAGGGGCAGTCATCCTACTTCATATGGATAATTTGCCGGGGAAAGTGCATTTTGTCTGCCATGTGGTTCGTGACATCTACGCGAAACTGCCCGAAATTCTTGATGGCGACTATCGACACAAGAGCCCAGTCAATGATTACAAGAAAGCCGTAGATGCTGTGGCGAAACATGTTTCTATACCAGCCGTAGATTACAGCTCAAATAATGCCATATCAGACGAAGTACAGAATTTGAGCCTTACCTCATTGGGTACTCAAGCAATCATCCAACTGTTAGATACTCACAAGAAGGTTAAAGAACAGCCTCGTAGCTCGGCCATTCTAGAACGTGCGTTGCGTAATAGGCTTCCTAATCCGACGAACTTCGAATCCCAGCGACTCATCAATCTTTTTGAAAGTGAGCGGCGTTGGTTCGTTGATAGAGCCCATCTCGTCTTGCAAGTTGGCAAGGCTCCTAAAGAAGACGGCTTAATGGAGCACTTCGAGAGGTTCGAGAGGGTCCTTTACTCGCTGGTAGGCCAATTTTTTACAGGAGTAGGTGAGCTTGATGACATCCTTCAGCAAGCCAACAGACCATCAGATTGAAGCGGCTGTATTGAGGATGAGTTCACCTCAACACGAACGCTATTTTCTTGACCGACTAGACAACCCGTATTGGATTGCCCCTCTAAGGGAGAGGGGGTTCTTCAAGTATCCTGCCCCTATAGAACGTTTGTCTGGAGGGGGTGTTCGCTCTTCAAATTGGCCCGCGTCCAAATACTTGGCTCGCATGGCTAAACATTCACCCAAAGAAGTCGCAGAAATTCTTGCAGATATCGAAACTGAAAACCCTTCCGTGATTAGTGACATAATACACGCTGCATTGGCCATGCGTGTGGATCTTGCAAGAACATTGGTGCCAATGCTCTGCCGTGCGTTCGAGTCAAAGTTACTTTGGTTCCCTTTCGATGACGCGAATGATCTGTGTGAACGTCTGGCTTTAGAAGGCGAGGTAGATGCTGCTATGCAGCTTGCGGATGTCTTGTTCACCCCCCGCAATAAAGGTGATGAGCAAGAGCGTACCCGAGATGACGAATATTGGTACAAGGAAGGTCTACGAAAAATCGTTCCGCTTGTGGCAAGTCGTCATGGTCGGGTTTTCGTCCCGAAGTTATGTGGCTGGCTCATTGCCTGGGTGGACTCAACTCAACATGTCGATCCGGAGTCAGGATCGGATTACTCCTACAGCTGGCGACCCGCTATCGAAGAGCATGAGCAGAACAAGACTTATCAGTTCGCGGGTGAAATGGTGGGGTTTGTACGAGAAGGGTTTGAGAAAGCCATACAGCACGAGCAACTGACGCTGGATGACGCTCTAGGAATTATTGACAAACACCCCTACCTGGTCTTCAAGCGGTTGCGGTTGCACTTAATCAACGAATTTGCCGAGAAGAAGCCCGAGTTGGCTCGGCAGGTGATGATGGACCGTGAACTATTCGACAACTACGAATACAAGCATGAATATGCGATGCTGATGGGGCGTCGTCTGAGCGTATTGACGAAGGAAGAGCGTGAGACCTGGTTCAGCTGGATCGATGCTGGCCCGGATATGTCGGATTACGATGATTTGATCAGAAGCCGTTTTGATCGAGAAGCCACCGAGGAAGACCGACGGAATCGAATTGAGTATTGGCAATTCGAAAAGCTCCACTGGGTACGCACCCATTTAGAGGGCGATCGGAAAAGATTCTACGATCGGATGTTGGCCAAACACGGTGAGCCAATGTTAGCAGATCTGGTCGTTCGTTCTGGAGAAGTGAAACGCGGTCATGACAGCCCTATGGAAGTTTCAGAGCTTCAAGACATCCCCTTTGCTCAAGCAGTCGAGAAGGTCGTGGCATGGGAATCTACGGAAAAATCTCAATTCAGAGGGCCAAGTATCGAGGAGCTGGCCTCGACCTTCCGACAGTTGGTGGCCACTGATCCCGAGGCATTTTCTAGGGAGGCAGGTGCTCTTGAGAACCGGCCAGCGATTTATGTTCGGGGCTTTATCAGCCAGATGACCCAAGCAGCTAAGGAGGGGAAGGATATTGATATCCTCTCGATCGCGAAGCTCTGTAATTGGGTAATCCAGCAACCCGTAGACAAGCGAACAACGCCGGAAGACGAACCTGGAGGCTTGATCGACTCTGATTGGCAATGGACGCGAGATGAAATCTCTGCTTTTGCTCAAGCTGTATGTGAAGCTCGAACGGACAATGCATCAAGATACCCGTTAGAAGAATTGCGTGATGCGATCTGGACGCTCATCGAACCCTTGTGTCGGGACCGCGTCAAATCGTATGCGGTGCGTGAGACTGATCAGGAAGATCCCAGAATTCATGAATATCTTGATTTAGGGATCAATTCTCCACGCGGAAAGGCGGTCACAGCCACACTGGAGTATGCTCGCTGGGTTGCAAACTATAAGAAGAAATTCGAGGGAAATGCGGAGTATGTTCCGGGCGGTTTTGAACTGATACCCGAAGTCAGAACCATGCTTGAATGGCAGATTGACTCTCAAAACAGCAGCGTTGAAGTGATGTCTGTCATAGGATCACGGATCGGTCTGATCTATTGGATTGACAAGAATTGGTTAGCGAAGCACGTTACCTCGATATTTGACCTCAAGAAATATGAGCGTGAATCCCGCCAGACACACGGCTGGTCGGCCTGGAATTCGTTCTTGGTTTGGGTACGGCCGCATATTGAGTTCTACCGGCTCTTTAAAGAACAATTCGACTATGCCGTCGATCAGGCCAGCGGGGTAGATGACCTGAAGGGAACCCGTAGGCAGCCGATGTGCCGACTAGGGGAACACCTCATGATTCTCTACGGACGAGGTCAACTAGGGCTTGAAGAAGACAATGGCCTACTGAAGCGATTCCTATTTGAAGCACTGCCGGAGATCCGACAGCACGCCATCGAGTTTGTTGGGCAGAGTCTTAAGGGTGACGAGGATTTGGAAAAAGAAGTAACTGAGCGATTCATGAAGTTGTGGGATGAATATTGGGCCAAAGGAGGTCAGTCAGATGCGAAACAAAGCTCTAATGGCAGGCTATTTGGGACTTGGTTCTCGTCCGGCAAGTTTCCAGAGCAGTGGTCATTGGAACGGCTTGAAAAATTCGTGGAGGTCATTTCGACGCCAGAACCAGAACACTCGATCGCAGAACGGCTGGCGGAGATTGCTAGCGTTGACATGGCAAGAGCGGTACGAATCCTTAATCAAGTAATCCGAGGAAGCACAGATAGCTGGAGGTTGCATTACTGGCAGAAACCAGCCAAAAGAATCTTGGCTGAGGCGTTGAAGACCACACAAGACGTAAAGGAGTCGGCTAAGCAGATCATCAATTACTTGGGGCGACTTGGATATATGGATTTACGTAAACTGCTAAAGGTATAACGTGTGCTCACGCGATGAACTGATAATTCGATGCCTATTATGAATTGTCAGGGCTCTTAGGAAGCTAAGCCGCGTATGATGTGGCTTTGCTCCTATGAAAACCTGCAAAAACAAGTACTACAAGCGTTCCCGAATCTCGGAGAAGATCTTCCGAAAAATACTCCTCGCGTTTGCGATGGACCTCACCGCCACCGATGCCGCCCGGACCACCGGCGTGAGCGTACGATCGACGAACACCATTTATCTCAAGATCCGCCGACGCATCGCCGAACACAGCGAGGCCCAAAGCCCCTTCCGGGGGGAAGTCGAAATCGACGAATCTTACTTCGGGCCCAAGCGGGTCCGTGGCAAGCGCGGACGCGGCGCCGGCGGCAAGACCATCGTGTTTGGCATCTTCCAGCGCGACGGGCGCGTCTACACCGAGATCGTGCCCGACTGCCGCAAAAAGACCTTGTAAAAAGCCATCCGGGGCCGCGTGGGCCTTGACGCCATCATCCATTCCGATGGCTGGCGGGGTTACGACGGGCTGGTCGACGTCGGCTACAAGAAACACCTGCGGGTCAACCACGGCGCCAACGAATTCGCCAATAGCCGATCTCATATCAATGGGATCGAATCGTTCTGGAGCTACGCCAAGCGTCGCCTGGCCCGCTTCAACGGCATCGCCAGCCACACGTTCTATCTGCACCTGAAAGAATCCGAGTTCCGCTTCAACCACCGTGGTGATAACCTCTACCAAGTCATGCTCAAACTTCTTCGTCATAACCCGATTTAACCACCCCTAGCTTCCTAAGAGCCTTGTCAGATGTCGTCGGTATTAGCTTGGATCGATCGTTAGTTTAGCTGATTGCCTTGGAGCAAGATAATTTAATCCGATGTAAATAAGTGAACCTATCTATTAAAATGCCGCTCATAAACCAGCAAAAAGGTCTCTAATGATTCTGTTGTGATTAGTAGACCTGTCGTAAATGTTTGCGTCCGATACGCCAAACTCTTTAACCAAATCATCTCTTACTTCTTGCGTAAATCTCGAATAAATAATAAGTTTTTTATCTTCGTAGGATATAAGCCCATTGGATTTAAGTTTTCTTAGCATATTCAAGCCGAACTGGAAATCGTTGAACCAGTGAAGGTCAAACACGATGCGATTTGGGCCAAAATATTTGAGTACGCGTTGTAGTTCTTCGGCACAATCATGTACCCTGCGCAGAGGCATGCCATCTTTTCGCCCATCAAATATTCTGACCTCATGGCCATCTTCTTCCAATAGCTTTTTAAGGTTTGTATTGATGTTACCATGGATCGTAATTAGATCATCACAAAGCAGTATTCTCATATGTCTGCTTCCTAAGCGAGTTCAAGTTAACGGCAACTCTATTACGAATCTAGTTCCCTTATCTACGTTCGAGAAGACACGTGGCTCTTCACCTCCCATCGATAAAGCGAACTGACGTACGACATAAAGACCTAAGCCTGTTGAATTCCAGCCGCTTTTCCCCTTGTGAAAAATGTCAGTGCCATCGCGCGGATGAATACCTCGTCCGTTATCTTCAACGATTATAGTCAGCAGCTTGTTAGTTAAGAATATTCCTAGACTAATCGCTGGATCCGATTTCTCCTCTGTCGCTACAAACGCATTCCGCAATAGATTATGAAGAATTGTAAATACTTTATGACTGTCGATCGTGCAGTGCATCCGGGATGAATTGGGTTGGTAATACTCTCTGATTATCTCAATCGGATGCGTTTCCCATAAGAGTAAATTTTTAACCATCCTGACGATTCGCATCAGATCAACGTCCTGATCTTTTCTTACTAACTTCGCACCCCCTAGAAACGCATAATCTTCGAATGTCCATAGCAAGACATCTAATGCCTGACCAACATCCTCAAGAATTTGGTCGCAAGACGGATCGTCCTTCACGTTACTGAGTAACCTCTGAATTTCAGGATAGTAAATATCGCGAAATACGATAAGTGGAGAAGTCGCCTCATGTTTCAAATTACGCAATATTAATGTCTCGTAGGTTAGCACCTTTTCAAGAGACGATATGTGGTGCAGTATTTCGCTAGTAGTGCTGGCAAGATGCCAAATAAAATCGAGCAATGGTGGGCTTAGTAAGCTTTTCTTCCCTTGGATTACCAACAATGCAAATAAGTTGTCCTCTTTCATAAGAGGAAGCGCACACAGAGTCTCATACGAATCAAGATATTTCTGTTCATCGATGGACAGCTTCCCATCATTACCCTGTTCACGAGGAACGTCTCGAAGATCTCTACCAATCGGTCCTGCGTATTGCATACGAAGCTTCGCTGCGATTGATGACACGTATCTGTTGTCATCAATCTTGATCTTTTCTCTGCTGAATTTGTTCCAATGTGCACCGGCTCCGATCGAAGATCGATCAAGAGTCTTGGTAATAGGGTTGGGGAATCGGACAAAAGCTGAAAGCACATGTTCGCTAAGTTCTTGAACAAGAAACTCTACGAGTTTCTGCAAGACGTCATCCGATTCTCTTGACTCAAATAATCTGCGTTGAATGTTTTTTTCTAGAAACGATACGGTTGATTGAACATCAAAAGTATCGATCACTTCGTCTGCGGAGGGGAATTTTGCAAATATTTCTGATAGCAGCTTGGCACATGGATTAACTTCTCTAATCTCCTCATCAGAGGGCTTATGGTCACTGGGAGGTAAGATATCAGCTGTAAACCTGTCCACAATCAATTTACCAAGCCACCTACCTTTAATAATTAGAGGGTATTCAACCCAAGTCGGAGCATTTGCTTTGTTAAAAAGATCCTTGAAAATGATTTCTTCGTATATGCCGCTTGAGAATTGCCGCACTATAGGCTTGTTCTTTACGAGACACTCGTCGCTGTACATCCCTGGAGGTAGGATGGTTGCTGGAAGAAAAATGTCTATTCTTCCCCTTTCATCTAAAGATTCCTCCTTGAGACCCCGTAATAGCTTGGTCTTATCGTTGTATCGAAATACTCTCGCTCGTGTAAAGGATGTAGTTTGAACTATGTGCTTGAGGATAGCATCTAGTAGTTCCTTAGACGTCGGTGTATTGTCCTGATCAAGAATGGTTTCGAGTTGTATTGATCCAATAATTCTATCTACGTTAGTAGGATCACTAATCGGATACACCTGCGACTTGGTTACTGCCATAGTCCCATCAACAGTGCGCTTTACTGCTACTTGCGAGGGCGGCACAATGCCGCGAGTGAACAATTCTGCGCTTGGGCAATAGTAACTATTTTCCTTAATTCCCTGAATTCGTGATAATTCTTTGCATTTTGATCTCCACGCGTCCGCACGTGAGCCAAACAGAGCCCTGTAGGTTTCATTAATATAAATGGGAAAGAAGGAACGGTTTACTATTTTTACGGCAATTTGGGGTGATCTGATGAATACGTCTAGGAAGGCTGAAGTGTTGTTTGTCTCCCAAAGTAAACGATGTAGATACTGAGCATCAGAAAGCGCCTTCGTGACTTCTTCTTGCCACCTAGATGCTGCAGTGTCGACTATACAGACACACTTCTTAGAATGCAGACCACTAAACTCTGTGATGGGAATGGAAGCGTCAGTAAGGACAACAGCGAACTCGCAGCTATGTTCTTGAATCCACTTTCGTGAATTGGGCTTCTTACTCTCGGAATCAATATACAAAATAGAAGCATGGCTTGGTCCGTTAGGTGTGCCTACCGGTGGGGATACTGCAGCATGCTTCTTATTGTCTAGCTTTTGTTTGAGATAAATCTTGACATCATCTGGCACAGAAGTATGTATGTCAACGAGTAAGTCTTCGAACTTAATCTTTTTCTTGCTTATGGTCATATTGGCACTTAATTCTGACTCAATGCAGAAACATACACCCTAAAGTAATGTGATTATTTAGGTGACATTGTGTTATTGTAGGCTGAAAATACGCAATTGAGGCACACAAAGTTCAGTCAATAGCTGATGAGGATGAAGTGGACCGTAGAATCACTGGGCACGGCCTGGAACTTGTTATCTGGGAGTCCGTGCTGACCTATTTTATTTTGTTATCCCGTTTTCTAAATGATGGATAAATGGTTGTTTATGCTATCCCTTCCAATTCTGTCAAAGTTGATTCTCTGACGGGCTCTTAGGCCAATAGTAAAGGGTCCCCACTAAGATGGGACCCAGAATCGAAGGGTTACACCGGGGGGGTTAGTTTTCAGCTAGACGAACGGAGCGGTAGGAATCCGGACCGCGTAGGTGGCTGTAGCCGTACATCTGCTTGCCGCAGTACGATCGTTTGCACCGCTTGGCATTGGCGAATACCCGGTTGACCGCCCGCCCGAATTCGCGAATACCCAGCCGCTTGGGATGATCGTAGCCTGATCGCCAGTAATTCACCCCGTAATAGTGCAGATAGATCCGAAACAGGGTGGCCGTGGGGACCCAATCGGCAGCGGTCACCCCGTCCGATGGGTAATCCGTGTACTCTTCCAGAGCGGACAACACGCAAGCCTCTTCACGGGTGAGGCGTGGTCTTTCAAACCAGTCAATATGGCTCATGATTTAATCCTCCTCCAATGATGCCGCCACCATCGCCAGAATGCCCGCACGGACAGCCTGTGGCAGAAGGGGCCAAGCCTCGATCAATTTCATCAAATCAGGGTCTGAACCAGCTAAGTGCCGCACATTTGCTGCATATTTGCTGAGAGAAGTGCTTCTCGACTCTGTAACCTGCTGTTGATTCTTGACTTGGATGGTGTGGTCGCTCACGTTGCCAACGTGAATGTCGTGGGTTCGAATCCCATCACCCGCTTTTCTTTTCCCCTTCTTGTCATGCCGTGACACACCGTGCCTTTGAGTGCTATTCCCCTTGTTTTCTAGGGCTTTACGATTTTCGGCTTCGTCACCTTTTCGGTGTCGGTCCTGACCACTGGTTATGACAGACGATGACTCAAAACGCCCCTTATACGCTTCCAGAATAATTCTGAGTCGATTTAGTAAGATGCGGCAGATGGCCTGACTAGGGACGGTCGGGCTTGAGTGATCGAGCGATGATGGCATGGAGGCCGACGATGAAGATCTCTTTACGACACCCCGAAGACCTTGATGAACTCAAGCGGCGGATCGGCCGTGAACGCAACGCCAAGCAGCGTGATCGATATCGGGCGGTGAGGTGGGCGTTGGAAGGTAAGAGTTCTTACTGGATCGCCGACACGCTCGATCGCGGCCGGGCTTCCGTGCAGCGTTGGGCCTACGCGTACCGCGACGGCGGGATCGACGCGCTCGTCATCAGGCCCCAGCCAGGCCGCCCCACCAAGCTAGGTCGAGATCAAGAAGACGCGTTCATACAACGACTCGACACCGGGCCCACCGACGCCGACCAGGGCGTGTGCACCTTGCGAGGCAAAGATGTCGTGCGGATCCTCGATCAAGAATTCGGCGTGCCCTACAGTCTCCAAGGCGCCTACGACCTGCTGCACCGGTTGGGGTATTCATGCCTGACGCCGCGGCCGAAGCATCGCAAGAACGATCCCGAAGCGATGGCGACGTGGCGGCAAGACACCCCCCTTTGATCCAAGAGATTCAAGACGAACATCCCGATCAGCGGGTCGAGGTGTGGTTCCAGGACGAAGCCCGTTTCGGCCAGCAAGGCACGCTCACGAAAGTCTGGGCCCCCAAGGGATCGCGTCCCACCGCCGTGAAGCAGACCGAGTATGAATGGGTCTACCTGTTCGCGGCGGTCAATCCGGGCACCGGTCGATCCTCGGCTCTGTTGGCCCCGACGGTGAACACCGACTACATGAACGAACACCTGCGGTTCATCTCCCAGGAAGCCGGCCCCGGTAAGCACGTGGTGTTGGTGTTGGATCAAGCCGGGTGGCACATGGCCAAAGCGTTGGTGGTACCCGACAACATCACGCTATTGCACCTGCCGCCGTACTCACCTGAGCTCAATCCCATCGAACGGGTGTGGGCCTATCTCAAGAGCCACTATCTATCCAACCGCGTGTTCCATGACTACGACGACCTGTTCGATGCATGTCGACAAGCGTGGAATAGATTCACCCAGGACGACCTATGCTCCATCTGCCACACATCATGGATAACGACTCAAAATTAAGCTGGATACGTATTAGAGCCGCACATTTGCTGAGTATTTGCTGAGAGATTCTGAGGGTCCCAGTGATCGGTACCAGTAGCCTGTAGCTGGATGGCATTCTCAACAGGGTCACTCGCGTCCGGGATCGCTGGCAGCTTCGCCAACTCACTTGCGATAGGCAGCAAAGCCTCATCCATGTACGTATTCTCGGTCAGCCGGGGGTCGGTGTGCCGCATGTGGGCTTGTCTGGCCCGTTGGCTCATCCCAGAAGCCGCCATCATCGTGCTGAGGGTCTTTCTAATGGCGTGGAAGTCAACGTAGCCCGTGGCTTGAGTTCCGGGGTCTATACCGGCAAACCGAAGATCTGCCCGCAAGACCTTCATGCTGGGGACTGTGGATACCACCGGATCGCTATCCAGATGATCCTCAGTTCGGAATGCCCGTAGCTCGTTGGCTAATTGGCCGTGGATGACTTGGGTGTCCGCTCTTTGGCTCTTGGTGGTTTCTGCCCGTAGTCGGATGATCGGGACAGCCCTGTCAAGCCAAACGTCACCCCAGACCAAGGCTTTGATTTCCGATCGGCGAAGACCAGCCCAAAGGGCGATTAGATAGGCAAGTCGCCTTTCTCTACCAAGTCTACGAGCACGCTCCAGCACCTCGGGGCGAACGTTGGCTGATAGTGTCCCTTTTTCCGGCCCGTGTCGGACCGTTAGCAGTTCCGCTTCGGGCCGACGCTCGGCGGCGTCAAGTAGCCGTGAGACTTCATCGACAGACATCGCACGCCGGGGATGGGTTCGCTTGATCGCCCTCCGCTCTACCCGCTTGAGACTCACCAGCGGATCGGCATCGATTCTCCGAGCTTCGACCGCCCACTTGGTAAACATTCTGATGCTGCCGATGTATTCATTCCGAGTCACCCCGGATATACCTTCCTCGGGTGAGTTTGTCTGATCGGTAGAATAGGCTGACGTTAGCGGTTTGATTTTACTACGAAGTCACTGGACACAGGAGGCATGGATGCTTCAGATCACATTGACGGACGATGCGGTGGCGGCGTTGGATCGGGGGCGTTTTAGCGATCCAGATCCGCGGGTGCGGCGGAAGTTGCAGGTGGTTTGGCTCAAGAGCCATGGGTTGGCACATCGGCAGATCGCGGCCTTGGCAGGGGTCAGCAGCCGGACGGTGCAGCGTTATTTGAATACGTACCTCGACGGTGGGATCGAGGCGTTGAGGCAAAACGGCTACCGGGGTCAGCCCAGTCAATTGAACGCGCACGGCCCGAAGGTCAAGGCGTCTTTGGAACAACACCCGCCGTCGACGATCCACGAGGCGAGCCATCAGATCACGCAACTCACCGGTCTGCGTCGCGGCCCGACGCAAGTGCGAGCTTTTTTGAAACGGCTGGGTCTGCGTCGTCGCAAGCTCGGGGGTGTGCCGGGCAAGCTTGATCAGGCCAAGCATCAACAGCAGCGTGAATTCCTTGAACAGACCCTCGATCCGGCTTTGGACGAAGCCGAACGGGGTGATCGCAGGGTTTTTTTGTAGACGCCTGCCACTTCGTCCATGGCGCGTTTCTGTGCTACGTGTGGTGCGTGGTGAGGCTGTTCATCCGCACGCCCACCGGCCGCCGCCGGCTGAACGTGTTGGGGGCGTTGGATTTCGTGACCCGAGAGTTGGTGACCGTCACGAACACGACGTACATCACGGCCCAAACGGTCTGCGAATTACTCGAGACGCTCGCGGGGCGTTACCCCGGCCAAGCGATCACCCTGGTGCTGGACAACGCGCGGTATCAACGCTGCCGGTTGGTCCAAGATCGGGCCGTGGGGTTGGGCATCGAGTTGATGTTCCTGCCGTCCTACTCGCCGCACCTGAACCTGATCGAACGGATCTGGGGCCTGCTCAAGAAACGCTGCCTCAACGGCCGGTACTACGAAACGTTCGATCGATTTCAGCAAGCCATCCACGACGGCATCGCCAAGCTGGCCACCGACGACAAACCCAACGTCCAAACCCTCATCACCCGCAACTTCCAACACTTCAACAATCGGACAATCTTAGCCGCGTGAGGTATAGCTTCCGCCCCTTGATCCGCAATTGTGACAAGAATTGCTCTATGGCTACGGGGTCCAGATCATACATCCGGGATGCATTGATGCCGTCAATGTGAACGTCGGTCAGAAAATGTAGCGCCCGTCGAGTAAAAAATGTGGCGCCGGGGATGACTGTATCTCTGGCTGGAGGGTTGGTCCAGCCTCTTGGTTGATCTCCTGAGTGATTATTTGTCTTTGGGTTTACGTCGCCGCTTGGCGTCCTTGAGTCGGTAGCTAGGACCGTTGGCTTCGAGCACGTGGCAGCGGTGGGTGAGCCGGTCGAGCGCCGCGCCGGTGAGGCGTTCGCTGCCAAGCACCTCCACCCAACGTTCAAACGGGAGGTTGGTCGTCACGATCACGCTGGTTCGTTCGTAGGCGGTCGAGATCACATCGAACAGCAACTCGGCTCCCAGCTTGCTGGCTGGGACGTAGCCCAGTTCATCGAGGATCAACAGGTCCAGCTTGGCCAATTGGTTCTTGAGCCGACCCAGGACCTGCTCTTCGCGAGCTTCCATCATCTGGGTCATCAGCTCGGTGACCTTGTAGAACCGCACCTTCTTGCCACGGTGGCACGCTTCCATGCCCAGGGCGGTGGCGACATGGGTCTTGCCCGTGCCGGGGTTACCGACCAGCAGGATGTTCTCGCGATGGTCGAGATACACACACCGCATCAGCTCGGTAACCAGGGCTTTGTTGATCGACGGTTGGGCGGCGAAGTCGAAGCCTTCGAGCGTCTTGGGCGATGGGAACTTGGCGGCTTTGAGCCGACGCTCTGCGGCGCGGCGTTCACGTTCGATCAGCTCCAGCTCGACCAGTTGCAGAAGGAACCCGACGTGACCCACGTTCTGCTGGGCACAGCGGCGGGCGATCTTGGCGTACTCGCGTAGCATCGTCGGCAGCTTCAACGCCTTGAGGTGGTGTTCCAGTAGGACGGTGCTCTTGCTCATGCCGCACCCCCCGGAAGTCCTCCGCAAATATCGCTGGACGCCGTCTCTTGGAGCGGGTGCGGAAGCAGACAGCCATAGGCGGATAAATCGGGCTTGGCTACGTGGACACCGCTCAGATGCGGTCGACCGTCGAGGCTGAATAACGCCACGGGGGGTGTGAACGTCGGCCAGAAAATGTAGCGCCCGTCGGGGGGCTGACGGTCGGCCCAAAAATGTAGCGCCTTGCCTAGTCCTGAGACTGGGGCGGCAATGGAACAGTTTTTACTGTTTCACCCCCCCCCAGTAAGGACGCAGACGAGGTGTATACGGATATGTAGTTTTGGACGGATGTGCGGCGTTATGTTCTAACCCAGGGCCACAGCAAGCGTTCGGCGTGTCGGAAGTTTGACATCCATTGGCAGACGCTTGAGAAGATCCTCGAATACCCTGAACCCCCGGGGTATCGACGGGTCAAACAGGTGGGCGAGAAGAAGATCGATCGGTTCCTGCCGATCCTCCACCAGATCCTCGAGGACGACCGGAAAGCTCCGCGCAAGCAACGTCACACGATCCGACGGATCTTCGAGGTGTTGTGTCAACATCACGGGTTCGACGGGAAGCTCACGGTCGTGGGCGACGCGGTTCGGGCGTGGAAACGGGTGCACGCCCAGACGTTTGTGCCGCTGAGTCATCCGTTGGGTGAGGCGCAAGTCGACTTCGGGGAGGCGACGATCTTTCTCAACGGCGAGACGGTCAAGGTGGCGTTGTTCGTGATGAGCCTGCCGTATTCGGACGCGGTGTTCGTTCGGGCCTATCCCCGCGAGTGCACCGAGTCGTTCCAGGATGGTCATGTCCGAGCGTTTGAGTTCTTCGGAGCTGTGCCCACGCGGATTAGCTACGACAATAGCCGGATCGCGGTCAAGAAGTTCGTGGGATCCAGGAAACGGGAACTCACGGACGGGTTTCTTCGGCTTCAGAGTCATTATCTGTTCGACGAGCACTTCTGCCTAGAGCGCAAGGCTAACGAAAAGGGCCACGTCGAGAACCTGGTGGGATATACCCGCCGTAACTTCCTGGTGCCGATCCCCCAGGTGCGATCATTCGCTGAACTCAATGAACATCTCGAGCGATGTTGCCGTGCTGAGTTGACCCGGTCGTTACGAGGTAAAGAAACGACCAAGGGTCAGCGGTTGGACGAGGAACGCTCGGTCATGCTTCCTCTCAAAGAGGAGGCGTTTGAGGCCCGTCGGGTCATATTGGCTGGAGCCAACTCTCTGAGCCTGGTGCGGTTCGACCGCAACGACTATTCGGTGCCGGTGTCGTGGGCGCATCACCGCCTGACCCTCGTGGGCGACATCGAGACGGTGCGGGTCATGCAGGGGGACCAGGTGATCGCCGAACACCTGCGTGACTGGGGCCGTGAACAGGTCCACTTTGACCCGGTGCATTACCTGGCTCTGTTGGAGCGACGCCCCGGGGCCTTTGATGTGGCCCGTCCCTTGGAGCAATGGGATCTGCCGCCGTGCTTCGGGATCCTGCGTCGCAAACTCGAAGCCGACTGGGGCTCGAAGGGCACGGGCCAGTTCATCCAAGTGTTGCGGCTATTGGAACGGGCGAGCCTGGGTCAACTCAAGCAAGCGGTGCACAAGGCGTTGGAGTTGGGCACGGTCACCCCTGACGCCGTACGAGTGATCCTCGAGGGGCTCAAGGAACCCCCCGTGGCGTTATTCAGCCTCGACGGTCGACCGCATCTGAGCGGTGTCCACGTAGCCAAGCCCGATTTATCCGCCTATGGCTGTCTGCTTCCGCACCCGCTCCAAGAGACGGCGTCCAGCGATATTTGCGGAGGACTTCCGGGGGGTGCGGCATGAGCAAGAGCACCGTCCTACTGGAACACCACCTCAAGGCGTTGAAGCTGCCGACGATGCTACGCGAGTACGCCAAGATCGCCCGCCGCTGTGCCCAGCAGAACGTGGGTCACGTCGGGTTCCTTCTGCAACTGGTCGAGCTGGAGCTGATCGAACGTGAACGCCGCGCCGCAGAGCGTCGGCTCAAAGCCGCCAAGTTCCCATCGCCCAAGACGCTCGAAGGCTTCGACTTCGCCGCCCAACCGTCGATCAACAAAGCCCTGGTTACCGAGCTGATGCGGTGTGTGTATCTCGACCATCGCGAGAACATCCTGCTGGTCGGTAACCCCGGCACGGGCAAGACCCATGTCGCCACCGCCCTGGGCATGGAAGCGTGCCACCGTGGCAAGAAGGTGCGGTTCTACAAGGTCACCGAGCTGATGACCCAGATGATGGAAGCTCGCGAAGAGCAGGTCCTGGGTCGGCTCAAGAACCAATTGGCCAAGCTGGACCTGTTGATCCTCGATGAACTGGGCTACGTCCCAGCCAGCAAGCTGGGAGCCGAGTTGCTGTTCGATGTGATCTCGACCGCCTACGAACGAACCAGCGTGATCGTGACGACCAACCTCCCGTTTGAACGTTGGGTGGAGGTGCTTGGCAGCGAACGCCTCACCGGCGCGGCGCTCGACCGGCTCACCCACCGCTGCCACGTGCTCGAAGCCAACGGTCCTAGCTACCGACTCAAGGACGCCAAGCGGCGACGTAAACCCAAAGACAAATAATCACTCAGGAGATCAACCAAAGAGGCTGGACCAACCCTCCAGCCAGAGATACAGTCATCCCCGGCGCCACATTTTTTACTCGACGGGCGCTACATTTTCTGACCGACGTTCACAGGGGGCACTGGTCACCGGATAACGTCCTGAATCATGCGCACATTTGAAAAGGCAGTTCTCCAGGTGGATGGTGTTGGTGAGTTAAACAACCCCATTCAAGGAGAACTGCAATGGATCAGGGTACTGGATCGGACCGCGGGATGAAAGAGGTGTTTCGGATCGACGAGGCGAAGGTTCGGGGTCACGTGGACCGGGTGGTACGTGAGTCCGTGGAGCAGACGTTGAACCAGCTGCTGGATGCCGAAGCCGAGGTGTTGTGCGGGGCTGGGCGGTATGAGCGCAGCGATGCCCGCAAGGATACGCGGGCGGGCCACTACCAGCGGAAGCTTCACACGAAGGCGGGTCAGGTGTCGTTGAAGGTGCCACGGCTGCGGAGCTTGCCGTTCGAGACGCAGATCATCGAGCGGTACAAGCGTCGCGAGAGCAGCGTCGAGGAAGCGTTGATCGAGATGTACCTGGCCGGGGTGAGCGTGCGTCGGGTCGAGGACATCACGGCGGCGTTGTGGGGCACGAAGGTCAGCCCATCGACGGTCAGCGAGCTGAATCAGAAGGTCTATCAACAGATCGAGCAGTGGCGGAACAAGCCGATCGAAGGTGAACACCCGTATGTATATCTCGACGGGATCAGCCTCAAACGCTCGTGGGGTGGTGAAGTTCGCAACGTGTCGGTGGCTGGTGGCGATCGGCGTGGCGACGGACGGGTATCGTGAGGTGCTGGGGATCGCCGAGGGGGCCAAGGAAGACAAGGCGGGTTGGCTGGCGTTCCTGCGTCACCTCAAGACGCGGGGCCTGCGTGGCGTGAAGCTGTTGATCAGCGATGCGTGTCTGGGTCTGGTCGAGTCGCTTGGCGAACTCTATCCCGAGTCGTTGTGGCAGCGGTGCGTGGTGCACTGGTACCGCAACGTGTTTAGCATCACCCCCAAGGGCAAGGTCCAGGAGGTGTCGGCGATGCTCAAGGCGATCCACGCCCAGGAAGATCGTGAAGCGGCGTTGAAGAAGGCCGAGGATGTGGCGAACAAGCTTGAGTCGATGAAACTGCCCAGGGCGGCCCAGCTGGTGCGTGCGTCGGTCGAACAGACGCTCAGCTACATGAGCTTCCCCCGTGAGCATTGGCTTCGGATCCGCACGAACAACCCGTTGGAGCGGATCATGCGTGAGATCCGCCGACGCACTCGGGTGGTGGGCAGCTTCCCGGACGGGCAATCGGCGTTGATGCTCTCGGCAGCGAGGCTGCGACACGTCGCCGGTACCCGTTGGGGCACGCGGCGGTACTTGGATATGAAACGGCTCGACGAACAGGAACAACAACAGGAAGAACCGATGAGCGTGGCGGTGTAGCCCGCGCGAAGTTTGGTTGCCCCTCCGCTCGGGCTCACTACGTTCGCCCCTCACTGCGGGCCAACCAAACTTACATCCACCGGAGACCGCCTGATCAAATGTGCGCAACTTGACACACACTACCGGTCACCGAATCAGCTTCGCCACGCGGCGCTCACCCGAATAGCCAATTCTATGGCGACGGAACAAGCCCGTGTCGTCGCCGGACACAAGAGCGCCAGGACCACGGAAATCTATCTCAAACTTTTCGATCGCGACGAAAGAGAAGCGGCCAGTGTGATGGAGAAAGTGGGATGAGAAACTGCGTAACAGCACTAACAACAGCACTAATGTCGCGAGCTAGAAAAATCGAGAGATGTAACCTATTGTCAATTCAAAGCGGGTGAAGGGATTCGAACCCTCAACATCCAGCTTGGGAAGCTGGCACTCTACCATTGAGTTACACCCGCTAGAGGCAATTTCGACTACATTTCATCGAATTGCTCGACTACAATTCAGGCGTTCTGGTCACGCCGATATTAGGATTATACGCAATCGCCACACGCGGACCAAACCGTCGCCGACGCATCCCGAAGCTCTGTTTCACCAGTACAGAGCGCATTGGCTATTACGTGTATTAGTTAAGACTTCATCTGACGCTTCCGTTAATCTTTGTTTCTCACAGAAAGGAGACCGTCAGATGACCACCGACCAGAAGATCATTGCCAACAAAGTGGGGTTGCTCAAGCTGGCCCAGGCGCTGGGCAGCGTGTCGCAGGCGTGCAAGGTGATGGGGTATTCTCGAGACAGTTTCTACCGGTTCAAGCAGCTCTACGACCAGGGCGGGGAGTTGGCCCTTCAAGAGATCAGCCGCAAGAAGCCGATCCTGGCCAACCGCGTCGACCCCGAGATCGAGCAAGCCGTGGTCGCGTTCGCGATCGAGCAGCCCGCTTACGGGCAGGTGCGGGTGTCGAACGAACTCAAGAAGCAAGGCAAGCTCATCTCACCGGGCGGGGTGCGAAGCGTGTGGCTGCGGCATGATCTTGAGACGTTCAAGAAGCGACTCAAGGCACTCGAAGCCAAGATGGCTCAGGACCCCGACCACACCGTGCTGACCGAAGCCCAGGTCGTGGCGTTGGAAAAAGCCAAGCAAGACAAGCAGGCCCACGGTGAAATTGAAACCGAACACCCCGGCTACCTCGGGGCTCAAGACACGTATTACGTGGGCACGATCAAGGGCGTGGGCCGGATCTATCAGCAGACGTTTATCGATACGTATACGCGGGTGGCGCACGCAAAGCTCTATGATCGCAAGAACGCCCTCGTGGCCGCGGATCTGCTCAACGACCGGGTGATCCCGTGGTACGAACAGCACGACGTGGACCTGCTACGCATCCTCACCGACCGCGGCACGGAGTACTGCGGGAATCGTGAGCACCACGAATATCAGCTGTACCTGGCGATCGAGGACATCGATCACACCAAGACCAAAGCCCGAAGCCCGCAGACC
Source organism: Phycisphaeraceae bacterium (assembly GCA_965224205.1). GTDB lineage: Bacteria > Planctomycetota > Phycisphaerae > Phycisphaerales > Phycisphaeraceae > CBDCYN01. The sequence continues at coordinate 10,548 of CBDCYN010000023.1, read as the reverse complement.
AACGGGATCTGCGAACGGCTGCACAAGACGATGCAGGACGAGTTTTATAGCATCGCGTTCCGCAAGAAGATCTACACGAGCCTCGAAGAACTCCAAGCCGACTTGGATGCGTGGCTGGTGACGTACAATGAACAGCGACCCCACAGCGGCCGCTACTGTTACGGCAAGACCCCGATGGCGACGTTCAAGGATTCGATCCCGTTAGCCCACGCCAAGCGGCTCGATGGCTCTTCTCTAGAAGGGGTTCGGGTGAGCGAAGCGAACGAGAGCCAAGCCGAGGATCTGGGCGTCACCCAAGGCGCGATCGAGGCGCGGACGAAAGACACTCGAAGCGGCAGTCTTGCTGTTGCCAGATAACTCTCGCGTGTCAGATGAAGTGGTGGCTAGTACATATTACGTGACCTACCCCCTGTGAACGTCGGTCAGAAAATGTAGCGCCCGTCGAGTAAAAAATGTGGCGCCGGGGATGACTGTATCTCTGGCTGGAGGGTTGGTCCAGCCTCTTGGTTGATCTCCTGAGTGATTATTTGTCTTTGGGTTTACGTCGCCGCTTGGCGTCCTTGAGTCGGTAGCTAGGACCGTTGGCTTCGAGCACGTGGCAGCGGTGGGTGAGCCGGTCGAGCGCCGCGCCGGTGAGGCGTTCGCTGCCAAGCACCTCCACCCAACGTTCAAACGGGAGGTTGGTCGTCACGATCACGCTGGTTCGTTCGTAGGCGGTCGAGATCACATCGAACAGCAACTCGGCTCCCAGCTTGCTGGCTGGGACGTAGCCCAGTTCATCGAGGATCAACAGGTCCAGCTTGGCCAATTGGTTCTTGAGCCGACCCAGGACCTGCTCTTCGCGAGCTTCCATCATCTGGGTCATCAGCTCGGTGACCTTGTAGAACCGCACCTTCTTGCCACGGTGGCACGCTTCCATGCCCAGGGCGGTGGCGACATGGGTCTTGCCCGTGCCGGGGTTACCGACCAGCAGGATGTTCTCGCGATGGTCGAGATACACACACCGCATCAGCTCGGTAACCAGGGCTTTGTTGATCGACGGTTGGGCGGCGAAGTCGAAGCCTTCGAGCGTCTTGGGCGATGGGAACTTGGCGGCTTTGAGCCGACGCTCTGCGGCGCGGCGTTCACGTTCGATCAGCTCCAGCTCGACCAGTTGCAGAAGGAACCCGACGTGACCCACGTTCTGCTGGGCACAGCGGCGGGCGATCTTGGCGTACTCGCGTAGCATCGTCGGCAGCTTCAACGCCTTGAGGTGGTGTTCCAGTAGGACGGTGCTCTTGCTCATGCCGCACCCCCCGGAAGTCCTCCGCAAATATCGCTGGACGCCGTCTCTTGGAGCGGGTGCGGAAGCAGACAGCCATAGGCGGATAAATCGGGCTTGGCTACGTGGACACCGCTCAGATGCGGTCGACCGTCGAGGCTGAATAACGCCACGGGGGGTTCCTTGAGCCCCTCGAGGATCACTCGTACGGCGTCAGGGATGACCGTGCCCAACTCCAACGCCTTGTGCACCGCTTGCTTGAGTTGACCCAGGCTCGCCCGTTCCAATAGCCGCAACACTTGGATGAACTGGCCCGTGCCCTTCGAGCCCCAGTCGGCTTCGAGTTTGCGACGCAGGATCCCGAAGCACGGCGGCAGATCCCATTGCTCCAAGGGACGGGCCACATCAAAGGCCCCGGGGCGTCGCTCCAACAGAGCCAGGTAATGCACCGGGTCAAAGTGGACCTGTTCACGGCCCCAGTCACGCAGGTGTTCGGCGATCACCTGGTCCCCCTGCATGACCCGCACCGTCTCGATGTCGCCCACGAGGGTCAGGCGGTGATGCGCCCACGACACCGGCACCGAATAGTCGTTGCGGTCGAACCGCACCAGGCTCAGAGAGTTGGCTCCAGCCAATATGACCCGACGGGCCTCAAACGCCTCCTCTTTGAGAGGAAGCATGACCGAGCGTTCCTCGTCCAACCGCTGACCCTTGGTCGTTTCTTTACCTCGTAACGACCGGGTCAACTCAGCACGGCAACATCGCTCGAGATGTTCATTGAGTTCAGCGAATGATCGCACCTGGGGGATCGGCACCAGGAAGTTACGGCGGGTATATCCCACCAGGTTCTCGACGTGGCCCTTTTCGTTAGCCTTGCGAACTAGGCAGAAGTGCTCGTCGAACAGATAATGACTCTGAAGCCGAAGAAACCCGTCCGTGAGTTCCCGTTTCCTGGATCCCACGAACTTCTTGACCGCGATCCGGCTATTGTCGTAGCTAATCCGCGTGGGCACAGCTCCGAAGAACTCAAACGCTCGGACATGACCATCCTGGAACGACTCGGTGCACTCGCGGGGATAGGCCCGAACGAACACCGCGTCCGAATACGGCAGGCTCATCACGAACAACGCCACCTTGACCGCCTCGCCGTTGAGAAAGATCGTCGCCTCCCCGAAGTCGACTTGCGCCTCACCCAACGGATGACTCAGCGGCACAAACGTCTGGGCGTGCACCCGTTTCCACGCCCGAACCGCGTCGCCCACGACCGTGAGCTTCCCGTCGAACCCGTGATGTTGACACAACACCTCGAAGATCCGTCGGATCGTGTGACGTTGCTTGCGCGGAGCTTTCCGGTCGTCCTCGAGGATCTGGTGGAGGATCGGCAGGAACCGATCGATCTTCTTCTCGCCCACCTGTTTGACCCGTCGATACCCCGGGGGTTCAGGGTATTCGAGGATCTTCTCAAGCGTCTGCCAATGGATGTCAAACTTCCGACACGCCGAACGCTTGCTGTGGCCCTGGGTTAGAACATAACGCCGCACATCCGTCCAAAACTACATATCCGTATACACCTCGTCTGCGTCCTTACTGGGGGGGGGTGAAACAGTAAAAACTGTTCCATTGCCGCCCCAGTCTCAGGACTAGGCAAGGCGCTACATTTTTGGGCCGACCGTCAGCCCCCCGACGGGCGCTACATTTTCTGGCCGACGTTCACACAATACCACGTCCTTTGGGCGTGGTTGATCATTCAACAGGGCCTGTATTGACAAATGGCCGGTATCGCAATAACTGGAAAGCGTCTCATATATATCTACAGCACTATGTAGTGCAGTTTGCTTACATGCATGGTATACGTTCGGAACAAGTCTGCGCATCCGTACGCACCATATGCTGTTTCTGTTGCCTTGGTTACAGTCGCATTCGCATATCTAATCGATCTTTGCGAAATCGCTGAAAAAAGTTTCCCAAGCTGGATGTTGAGGGTTCGAATCCCTTCACCCGCTTTCTTCTGACCCCCGTGAGCTTCCCCAGGAAAAGTGGACGGTCGGTTTCGTGAGTTAGGCGGCCTGCTGCTCGTAGACCAGGGGGCTGTTGTACCCCAAAGACGAGTGCAGCCGCACACGATTGTAAAACACCTCGATGTAATCAAACAACGTGGGGTCCACCTCGTTGAGATCACCCCAATCCGAGCCGTGGACCAGTTCGACTTTCAGCGTGCCCATGAAGCTCTCCATCATCGCGTTGTCGTAACAATTGCCCTTGCCGCTCATCGAGCAGGTGATCCCGTAGAACCCCAGCAGCTTTTGGTACTGCCCGCTGGCGTATTGGACCCCACGATCGCTGTGGTGAACCATACCCGTCAGAGGATGTTTTTTCCCTACTGCCCGACGCAACGCCTCGCACACCAGGTCCGCCCGCAGGTGATCGGACAGCGACCAGCCTACCACCGTCCGAGAAAACACATCCAGCATCACCGCTAGGTACACCCACCCCATCCGCGTGGGCAGATACGTGATGTCGGCCACCCACTTCTGGTTTGGCCCCATGGCCGTGAAGTCGCGTTGCAACAAGTTCGCGGCGATCGGATGATCGTGCTTCGAATCGGTGGTCACCGGTTTGAACCGCTTAGAACCTTTGGCTTGCAAGCCCTCCTCCTGCATGATCTTGGCCACGGTGTTCACGCTACAGCGTTCACCATCGGCTTGGAGTTGTTCGTGGACCCGTGGGCTGCCGTAGACCCGACGGCCATCGTCAAAAACCTGGTGGGCCTTCTCCGCCAGCTGCCCGCGACGGTTCGCCCGCTCGTACACAGGCCTCGCACGCCAGGCGTAGAACCCGCTGGGGCTCACACGCAAGACCCGGCACATCACGCACACCGGCCAGTGGTCACGGGGCTCGTCGATGAAGCGGTATCTCATCGGCTTTCGCCCGCGAAGAAGGTCCACTTCCGGGGGCGGCTTTTTTTAGGATCTCTCGCTCCATCTTCAGCCGACGGTTCTCTTGTTCCAGTGCCCGCAGCTTGGTGAGCATCTCTTGATCGGTCAGCCGACCGTTCGACACCAGCTGCCGCACCCACCCACACACCGTCGTGCCCGCGACCCCCAACCGCCGCGCGACCTCGCACTGGGACAGCCCCTCTTCGGTCACCATCCACACCGCCCCGGCCTTGAACGGGTCATCATACCGACCGTTCTTCTTGCCATTACCCGTTGACTTCGCCATCAAGTAGACTCCTTTCGCCAGGCATCCTACCTAGCAGTTAGGACCGTCCACTTCCCTTGGGGAAGCTCAGTCCGCTTCATCCCTCTTTCAAATCAACATCCCTTTTTAAATGAGCTCGACCTGTGGTTACGAGCGGATCGGTGGCATGCTCGCCGGGATCGCATTTATCAACGGAGATACACAACACGCCATCTGGCCAATCCCAGCCACGGGATTTGAACCTTACCTCGTTTTTAAATCCACGACTTCTGGTTACCTGCCTTAACAAGGCTGCGCAGGTCGACATGAATCACGCGCCATGAGAGAAAAAACCTTGTCTCGCCTCGACATCGTGGTATTCATTTCTTACCGGGACAGGAAACACCTCTCTAGGACAGAAAAGGAGACCAGAGATGAAAAAACACAAGAAAGTTCTTCGAGCCAACGCCGCAGCGATGGGGATCGCAGCCGGAGTCTTGATGGGCCTGGCGGCGCCGACCTCTGCACAAGCTCTCGATGACTATTACCTGTTCGGGATCAACGGACAATCGGGCAGCCTAGTGCGTTACAAGTTCGTCGATTCCCAGCTGGAAACCGTCGGGACGATTCAAAACACCTCGGCCACCACGCTGACCGGGATCGAGGCCTCGGCCTATATCCCGCGCAGCTCCAACATCATGGCGTTCTGGACCGACCCCAGCGACGGGCTAACCAAGCTCGTTTACGTCAACACCAAAACCGCCTCCGGGACGGTCGTGGGCCAAGACCTCGGTAAAGGGGCCGTCACCGGCGCCGTGGCCGCACCCCCCACTCCGCTAGCCGCCCCCGCCGCCGCCGACCCCACCCCGCTGGCTGACCTGACCCAATACGAGATCTACGCGGTCCAGGAGCTGCCCCAAGTCGACTTCAACATCGTCAACAACGAGGCGACGCCGACCGAAGCATACGCGATGAAAGTCTCGGTCCTCGGGGCCGCGATCAGCTCCGGCGGGGCGTACGACATGCCGGTGACCGGCAAGCTCGTGATCGGCGGGTCGACGCAGCAGCCGTTCGGGACGTTCACCCAGGCCATCACCGCCGACCTCAACGACGGCAACAACCCCCGCACGCACGTTTTTCCCACCACCTTCGCCGCCAACACCACGGTCCGTGTCGTCGCCCGGTCTTGGGATATGACAGACGCATACTACAACGGGACCTACCTATCCACGGGCGTGGTGAGCACCAACGACGGGGATTGGGAAGAGTCCATGACCGTCGATTCGGCCACCGGCGGCCAGCAGGTGATCACGCTACGTGACGGGGACGCCGTGCCCAATATCCCCGGGTTCATGGACCAATCCTCGCTCGAACAGTTCCTCGTCGATTACATCGATCCCAACACCGACACCATGGTGCTGGGCGACAACCAGGTCGTCTACCTCTTCGAGCTAGGCACAACCAATATGAGCGACCCGGCCGCGGACTTCCAGGACCTCGTCGTGCTCGTGACCTTTGCCCAGGACCCCGGCGACCTAACCAACGATGAATCCGAGCCCGAAGCCAAGCTGATCAAGGTCGACCCCACCACCGGCTCAACCCAGCTCGTGACCCTGCTCGACAACACCTACGACAGCCTTTCAGCCGAATCGGCCCAGACCTTCTACGGCACGGACGGCGATGAGCTTTACACGATCGACCCGGTTTCTGGCACGGAGACGCTGGTGGGCACAATGGGATTCCAAAACGTGATGGGCGCGGACATCGCCGCCGCGGGCCTTTACGGGTATTCGCATTTCAACAACCTGCTGTCCGAGATCGATACCGCCACCGCAGCCAACGTTCCCCCACATATAGACATGGGGGTCACCGGCTTAGACACGGTCACCTTCATGCGGCTGACCGATGAGCCAATTGGCGAGGTGCTCTACGACTAAATAAGTGACTAGAAAATAGCGAAGGCACCAGGCGGCCCATGTCTCTCTAAACAACAGCCGCCTTAACCAACCACATCCTTTTCTGTAGGGCCCGGCTCGGAGATCCCCCCGACGCCGGGTCCTTTTTTTGATCTGCGCCGTGGTCGGTCGATCGCTGTGTCTTGGCTAACCGACCCCCCGGATCCAAGATAGATAGGTCCTTGCTAGATCGGCGCTGTACCCGAACAGGCCCTGGCCGATCCCGTCTATGGCAAACAAGAGGAACAGCAACCCGATCATGAACGCCCCTTGATACTGCGGGTCGCTGGCCCATTGCTTGTAGGCGGGCACGAAGTTGGCCAGGATCGCCGAACCGTCGAGCGGGGGGATTGGCAGCATGTTGAAAACCGCCAGCGCCACGTTGATGTACCCGAAGCACCACAAGAAATCCTGTAAATTGATCTGGAACGTCGTCCAACCCGGTCCCTCGGCCACCCCCGAGACCCGCATCCATAGCCCCAGCCCGGTTAAGGCGACGACCGCTAGCAGAAGATTCGTCACCGGCCCCGCGACCGCGACCAGGGCGTCTCCGTATCGGCTGCGGAACCGCGAGGGGTTAACCGGCATCTGCCCGTACGCTATCCCCACCGTCGCCAACAAGATCAGCGAAAACCACCCCATGTGCACGACCGGGTTGAGCGTCATGTGCCCGAGGCGGATCGGGGTGTCGTCACCCTGCCGGATCGCCGCCCAGCCGTGGGCCAATTCGTGGAGCACGATGCTGACCACCACCGTGATGACCACGGACCCGAAGAAGAACGGATCGGTCTCGAGCTGCTGGATGAACATTGCGGTGATGATACCAGCGGGGGTTCTATCCGACGACCAAACAGCCAGCCTTCGGTTCATCGTCTATAATCTCGCCCATGACAAAGCCACAACACCGTCAGCTAGCCCGACTGGCCCTCGAAGACTCCAGCGTGTTCCACGGCACCGCCTTTGGGCATCTCGAACCGCGCACCATCGACGGGGAGGTGTGCTTCAATACCTCCCTGGTGGGGTATCAGGAGATCCTCACCGACCCGTCCTACGCCGGGCAGATCGTGACCATGACTTACACGCAGATCGGCAACTACGGGGTGAACCCGGATGACCTTGAGTCGAAGAAGATCCACGCCCGCGGGTTCGTGGTGCGTGAACTGTCGAACGTGGTGAGCAATTACCGCTCGACCCAGAAACTCGAGCAGTGGCTCGCTGACAACGGGGTCACGGGCGTCACCGGGATCGACACCCGGGCATTGACGCGGAAGCTCCGCATCGAAGGAGCACTAAAGGGGGTATTGTCGACCGAACCACTCGACGCCAAGACCGACGCCCAACTCGTAGAGATGGCCCGCGAGGCCCCCGGGCTGGTGGGGCGCAACCTCGTAGCGACCGTCAGCCGTGGTGAATCGGAGGTATGGTCATCGGATCTAGCGGGCTGGGAGCCGATCCAGGGGGTGATCGATGCTCCACCGAAACGGTTCCGCGTCGTGGCGGTCGATTGTGGTGCCAAGCACAACATCCTGCGGAACCTCGTCGATGCAGGCTGCGAGGTGACGGTCGTGCCGTTCGATACCCCTGCTGAAACGATCCTTGGTCATAAACCCGACGGTCTATTCATTTCCAACGGGCCCGGGGACCCCTCGGCCGTGACCGCTACGATTGATATGCTCAAGCAGGTCCGTGGCAAGCTGCCGATTTTTGGGATCTGCCTCGGGCACCAACTGCTTAGCCTGTCCCTGGGGGCCAAGACGTATAAACTCAAGTTCGGCCACCGCGGCGGCAACCAGCCGGTCCAAAATCTACACACCTCGAAGGTCGAGATCACCAGCCAGAACCATGGTTTCGCGGTCGATACCGACAGCCTTGAAGCGGTCGGGGCCGAACCGACCCACATCAACCTCAACGACCGCACGCTCGAGGGCTTCCGCCACGGGTCCGACCCAATTTTCGCTGTCCAGTACCACCCCGAAGCCAGCCCCGGGCCCCACGACGCCCGGTACCTGTTCGACTGCTTCATCGACATGATGACGACCGGCTCGAGCCCCACCGGCGAACACATGGACCACGCCCAGCGACGCCGCAACCAGGTTGCAGCGGTGGATGGGTAGCCCCCCTCATCCAGCAGCGCAATGATGAGCCCCCCGCCATGGACGGGGGGCTCAAGGGGTTATTTCAATGCTGCCTTCGGACTTACAGCGACCTTAGTACCCGATACTCGTGCGGACATAACACTTCGGGCTGTGGCTGTGAGGGATGGCGACTTTGTACGTCTCCCAATACCCAGGGACCCATTCTTTATAGGTACGGACCTCGGGATACCCGGACCGCACGCACACCTCTTCGGTGCGGGTCTGGTAATGACCCGGGACCCACCGGCGGCGTTCTTCATACGTTGGGCTGTCCGCCTTGCACACCAGCTGGACATGAACCCCGCTCGACCGGCGGTAGTGGTTCGAGTGATGGCGGGGGTGACTCCGGATGTGGTCGCGGTGACCGAAATGGAACCCGAACGACCACCCCGACCGGTGCTGGCGATGATGACCTTGGTGGCCGTGACGGCCATGATGGCGGCGGTGCCAGCGGTGATGGCCGTGGTGGCCGCGGTGCCGATCGTGATGGAAACTCCATTGACGGTGACCGTGACCCCCACGGTGACCTTTGCGGTGCCCATCGTGGTGCTTGGCATGGTGGCGGCCTTTGCCGTCGTGTTTGCCACGCAGATGCCCATCTTTGGCTAAAACGGGGGAGGCCGCCGCCGCCCAGACCAGAGCACCCAGTACCGTCGCGACCAAGACATGGTGTTTACTCGTGAGTCTCAACATTTTCGCTCTCCTTTCAACTAAGGTTTCATCACGGTTCTTCGTTCGCCTTCTTCGACCGGCTGGCCCAGCGTTCACGCATCAGCTCAACAAATTTCTGTCGCTGTTGAGGGGTCAAGATCGTCATGAGCTTCTGCATCTGCGTGATCATGAACCGTCGTCGCTGCTTGAATCGGTCGTCCTCCAAAAACTCGTCGATGACCGCTTGGTCGGGGTGGTCCTTGACAAGCTCCTCGAACAGCCGATCTCGCAACGGCTTTGTCTCGGCCTTGAGCTGGCTGCGCTGCTCGATCGTCTGGGCCAGCAGCTCGTCGAACGACTTTTGTTGGCCCGCGTCGAGACCCAACTGCTGGGCCATCTGCCTAGCCCGCTGCTCGAACGACGGCCGGGTCTGCGGCTGGGTGCTGGCACGGTAATACCCCACGATAAAAAACACGTTGAAAACCACCGACAAGGCGAGCAGGATCCCCAGCCAGGGCGGCTTCATGGTCCACCCCCATTAACGAACGCGATCAGCGGCAAGGCTGGGGCTTCGAGCCATTGGCCCAGGTCGCCGGCGACCGTCGCGGAACCCGGGTTCGCAGGTCGGCCGGTCGTGTAACTGCCCGTTCCCGCCTCGTAACCAGCCAACCCCACTGCCAACATCAAGCCGGCCGCAGCAGCCCATTGCAGACCGGACCACCACAGCCGCGCCGTGGGTTGGGCCGCCTTGGCGCTACGATCCGACGGATCCGTCGCTGCCGAGGCCTGGGACGGCGCCGCATTCACCACCGTGATGACCCGTTGCACCGCCGGCGGGGTCGTCCGGGGCATCTTCTGAAGGTCGTCACGGATCAGCCGCAGCTCGCGGATGGTTTCGAGCATCTGGGGATCGCTCAAGAGCCGGGTTTCGATCTGGTCGACCGTAGCCTGGTCGGCGGTCCCGTCGAGGTACGCGGCCAAGGCGTTCAGGTCGATCTCGGCTTGATCCTCGCCTTTGGGTTCCTGACCCCTGTCGCGGCGGTACCGGTCCCAAAGCGGGCGGTTGGGGTCGTCGTAACTCGTGCCTGGTACGTCTTTCATGGTTGGTCACCTCGTTATACGTGGCATGCTTGGGATGTATCCCCAGTCGAGCTTAAATTTTTTCAGGTTCGTCGACTCCGTAGTGAATCCGCAATTTTTGAATAGCTTTGTGCTTCGTGCTGCGAACGGTTTGAGGATCGATCCCCAGGGTCTTGCCCACCTCGGCCGTGTCCATGTCGTGATCGAACATGAGATGCAGCACCAGTTCCTGGCGTGGTGATAGCAGACCCGGGGGGATCGTAATCTTGTCTTGATCAGGGTCGGG